>NZ_JBXANN010000013.1:0-190844 GCF_058801765.1 Rhizorhabdus sp. GW822-FHT03C02 | reverse complement strand
TACGCGGGACACGCCCGATCTACACAACCCTCAACAGACAATGCTGAACTTGTTTCAGCATCCACTCTTCCTCTCGGCAACGCTCCCCCGTCGCACGGTGGATGCTGAAACAAGTTCAGTATGACGGATGTAAATATCTGAAATAAAACCGAGATATCAGATCCCGAGGTCTTTCTCGACCCGGGCGATCCAGCGCTGGACCGCCGGATAGTCGGCGAGCACGAAGCCGCCCTCATGCGCGACCCGGGTGTAGGCGACCAACGCGATGTCGGCGAGAGTGAGGCGGCCGCCGACCAGATAGTCGGCCCTGGCCAGCGCATCGTCGAGCAGCCTCAGCGCGCCCCGGCCGCGCTCGACGATCCTGGGTTCGAGATCGGCGACCGCCTTGCCCAGATAATGGACCTGGAAACGCGCCACCGCGACATAGGGTTCGTGGCTATATTGCTCCCAGAACAGCCACTCGTTCATCTTGGCGCGGTCATAGGCGTCGACCGGGATCAGCTGCGAATCCTCGGCGAGCCAGGTGATGATCGCGTTCGACTGGGCGAGGGTACGGCCGTCGTCGAGCAGGACGAGCGGCACCTGGCCGGCCGGATTCATCGCCAGATAGGCGGGCGTCCGCGTCTCGCCCGTGAGCACACCGGTTTCGATCCAGCGATAGGCGATGCCGAGCAGGTCGGCGGTCCATTTGATCTTGAGGCAATTGCCCGAAATCGAATCTCCATAGACCTTCATCACCGTCCCCCTGTCTGCGATTACCGGGTCCTAGCCGATGCGCGGCCGCGGGAAAAACAAAGGCAGGCGCACAGCATATAAAAGCGGCTTATGACGGATTCTCATCATGGCGCGGCAAAAACCGCCCGATTCCCGTCATCAAGCCGTAAGAAAACCGCCGGGCCGCCTGTAACAAAACTCGGGCAAACGCATGTTCCGTCAACCGCTGCGATGGGACGGACCATGAATGCCATCACGCCGATGAAGGGTATCGCCAGGCTTGCGGCGCTTCATGACGCTGATCCGACCATCCCCGAACCCGAGGGCGCGCGTCGGCGTTACCGCACGATCTGGATCTCCGACATCCATCTCGGCACGCGCGGCTGCAACGCCAATCTGCTGATCGACTTTCTCGACAATTGCGACAGCGAGACCATGTATCTGGTCGGCGACATCATCGACGGCTGGCGGCTCAAGCGGTCCTGGTACTGGCCGTCGGCGCACAACGACATCGTCTGGCGGGTGATGAAGCGCGCCAAGCGCGGCACCCGGGTGGTGTTCATCCCCGGCAATCATGACGAGATGTTCCGCCAGTTCACCGGCATGACCTTCGGCGGCATCGAAATCCGCCGCAGCGCGGTCCACCAGACCGCCGACGGCCGGCGGCTGCTGGTCACCCATGGCGACGAGTTCGACACGGTGGTGATGTGCCACCGCTGGCTCGCCTTCGCCGGCGACGCGGCCTATGAATTGCTGATGCGGATGAACGTGGTGATCAACGCCGTTCGCCAGCGCCTCGATTTGCCTTACTGGTCGCTGTCGAAGCACGCCAAGAACAAGGTCAAGAACGCGGTCGAGTTCATCTCGCGCTTCGAGGAAGCGGTCGCGCACGAGGCCGCGGCGCGCGGGGTCGACGGCGTCGTCTGCGGCCATATCCACACCGCCGAGGTCCGCCAGTTCGGCGATGTCGTCTATTATAACGACGGCGACTGGGTCGAGGGCTGCACCGCGCTGGTCGAGCATATGGACGGCCGGATGGAGATCCTCCACTGGGCCGAGGAGATGAACCGGCGCAAGGCGGAAGCCGCGGCGACGCCGGCCCGGGCCGCCGACGCGATCGCGGCCTGAGCGCGGTGCGGATCGTCATCGCCACCGACGCCTGGTCGCCGCAGATCAACGGGGTCGTCCGCACCCTCCAGTCGGTCCGCCGCGAGCTCGAGGCGATGGGGCATGAGGTCTGCGTGATCGCGCCCGACCAGTTTCGGTCGGTGCCGTGCCCGAGCTATGGCGAGATCAGGCTGGCGATGGCGAGCCACCGGACCGTCGGCCGCCGGATCGAGGCGTTCGGCGCCGATGCGATCCATGTCGCGACCGAGGGACCGATCGGGCTTGCCGCGCGGCGTTATTGCCTCGACCGCGGGCTCGATTTCACCACTGCCTATCACACCCGCTTTCCCGAATATGTCGCGCAGCGCACCCGCATGCCGGCGTCGTGGTTCTGGACCTATATACGCTGGTTCCACGCCCCCGCCGCGGCGATCCTGGCATCGACCCCGTCGATCGAGGCCGAGCTGACCGGGCAGGGGCTGGGGCCCGTGCGTCGCTGGGGCCGCGGCGTCGACCTGACGCTGTTCCGCCCGCGCGAAGGCCATCCGGCGTTCGAAGGCCTGCCGCGGCCGATCCAGCTCTATGTCGGCCGGGTCGCGATCGAGAAGAATATCGGCGCGTTCCTGGCGGTCGACGGGCCGGGGACGAAGGTCGTCGTCGGCGACGGCCCGGCGCGCGCCGCGCTCGCCCAGCTTCATCCCGGGACGGTCTTCCTCGGCGCGCTGTCGGGCGACGAACTGGCGAGCGCCTATGCCGGTGCCGATGTCTTCGTCTTCCCTAGCCGCACCGACACGTTCGGGCTGGTGATGATCGAGGCGCTCGCCTGCGGCACCCCGGTCGCGGCCTATCCTGTGACCGGGCCGCTCGACGTGCTCGATCCGGCGTCTTCGGCGATGGACGAGGACCTGGCGACGGCGATCGCCGCGGCACTAACCCGCGACCGCGAGACGGCGGCCCGGTTCGGTGCGAGCTTCGGCTGGCGGCACAGCGCCGAGCAGTTCCTCTCCGCGCTCGCCCCGATCGGCGAGGCGCTCCGCCGCCAGCGCCGCGCCGCGTAATCTGTTAAGCCCTCAAACGCCGGGCGGCGGGCATCCGCCCGCCTTGGCTTCCTCGCAATAAGCTCGGGCGGCCGTTCGGCCTTGCGGACCCTCCGGGTCCGTTGGTTGTGCCCCGCCCGGCGTTTGAGGGCTGAAACAAAAGACTCCCAATAACTCCCGACTTGCCCTGATCGTCCGGCTTTACTACATCATCGGGCAATGTTCGGCCGCTCCGTGAGGGGCGGCCCTTTTATTTTCTGGAAAGGACCGTCATGGCCCAGCCGCTCATGCCCCATGCGACCGCTTCGTGGCTGGTCGACAACACCGCGCTCAGCTTCGAGCAGATCGCTGCCTTTTGCGGTCTCCACATCCTCGAGATCCAGGCGATCGCCGACGACATGGCGGCGACCAAGCTGGCGGGCCGCGATCCGGTGCGCGCCGGCGAACTGACCCAGGCCGAGATCGACAAGGGCCAGGCCAATCCCGCCTATCGGCTGGTGATGATCAAGGGCCCCGACCAAGTCCGCCGCACCAAGGGGCCGCGCTACACGCCGGTGTCGAAGCGCCAGGACAAGCCCGACGGCATCGCCTGGATCCTGCGCAACCATCCCGAGGTTTCGGACGGCCAGATTTCCAAGCTGATCGGCACCACCCGCACGACGATTGCCGCGCTGCGCGACCGCACCCACTGGAACATGGCCAATATCGTGCCGAAGGATCCGGTGACGCTCGGCCTGTGCTCGCAGCGCGAACTCGACGCGCTGGTCGCCAAGGCAGCGAAGGCGGCAGGGCTCGAAGCGCCGACCGACACCCGGCTCGAGGGCGACCGCGAGGCGCTGATCGAGGAACTGCGCGCGCAGCGCGACGCCGCCGCCAAGGGCGCCGAAATGACCCTGGCCGAAGAGGAAGCCGCGCTGTTCGGCGGCCCGGCGTTCAAGGATCCGTTCAAGAAATAAGCGATGCGACGCCTCTCCGGCCGCTCCGGCGGTGGGGGAGGCGATGACGCAGTCTTGACCCTGCGCACCCTTGGGACCACAAGCCGGGCCATGGCAGACGAACCCGCTCCCTTCGCCGAACTCTCGTTCGAGGATGCGCTCAAGAAGCTCGAGGCGATCGTGCGCCAGCTCGAATCGGGCGACGTTCCGCTCGACCGTTCGATCGAACTCTATGCCGAGGGCGACGCGCTCCGCCGCCAGTGCGAGGAGCGGCTGCGGGCCGCCCAGGCCCGGATCGAGAAGATCGTGATCGGCCAGGACGGCCAGCCCGGGGGCACCACGTCTTTCGACGTGGGCTGACGCGATGGCCGGCGATCTCGCGACCGAACTCGACTGGATCGCGCGCGATATCGACGCGCGCTTCGATGGCCTGCTGGTGCCCTCCGACGACAGCCGCAATTCACTGATCCAGGCGATGCGCCATGCCGCGATCGGCGGTGGCAAACGCCTGCGCCCGCTGCTGGTCTGCGCCGCAGCCGATCTGTTCGCGGTCGACCGCGAATGCGCGCTCAGGGCCGGGCTCGCGGTCGAGGCGATCCATGTCTACAGCCTGATCCACGACGATCTGCCGGCGATGGACGACGATGATATGCGGCGCGGCAAGCCGACCGTCCACCGCGCGTTCGACGAGGCGACCGCGATCCTCGCCGGCGACGCCTTCCAGGCGTTGGCGTTCGACATATTGGCCGACGAACAGACCCATCCCGAACCCTTCGTCCGGGTCGAACTGCTCGCCGCACTCGCCAAGGCGGCGGGGCTGGGCGGCATGGTCGGTGGGCAGGCGATGGATGTCGCCGCCGAAAAGCTGATGCTCGATCTCGGCACCATCACCCGGCTCCAGCAGCTCAAGACCGGTGCGCTGATCGGGTTCGCGGTCGAAGCCGGGGCGATCCTCGGCCGGGCCGGGCCCGATGGCCGTTCGCGGCTGAAAAACTATGCGCGCGACCTGGGGCTCGCCTTCCAGATCGCCGACGACCTGCTCGATGCCGAAGGCGATCCGGCGATCGCCGGCAAGGCGGTGCGCAAGGATGCCGAGGCGGGGAAGGCGACCTTCGTCTCGCTGCTCGGGGTCGATCGCGCGCGCGCCCAGGCACGTTCGCTGGTCGACCAGGCGGTCGGCCATCTTGGCAATTTCGGCAGCGAGGCCGATCTGCTACGCGATATCGCGGCCTATGCGATCGATCGCGACCGTTGAACCAGCGATTGCCGCGCCACCGGGGGGAATTTTGACGATGCGCATCGGTGTCTATCCGGGCACGTTCGACCCGATCACTCTGGGTCATATGGATATCATTCGCCGTGGTGCGAAACTCGTCGACAAGCTTGTCGTCGGGGTGACCACCAACGCGTCGAAGTCGCCGATGTTCTCGGTCGACGAACGCATGGCGATGGTCCGCCGCGAGACCGCGGGTCTCGACGCGGTGATCGAGGTGGTGTCGTTCGACTCGTTGCTGATGAAGTTCGCCGAGGATATGGGGGCGTCGATGATCGTGCGTGGGCTGCGCGCGGTCGCCGATTTCGAATATGAATATCAGATGGCGGGGATGAACCAGCAGCTCAACAACCGGATCGAGACCGTCTTCCTGATGGCCGATGTCGCGCTGCAGCCGATCGCGTCGAAGCTGGTCAAGGAAATCGCCAGCTATGGCGGCGAGATCCACAAGTTCGTGCCGGCCGCAGTGGCGCAGGAAGTCGTCGCGCGGATCGAAAAACTCGGTAAGAAGGGCAGCTGAACGGTTCAGCCGCTGGCAAGCCGAGACAGGATAATCGGCCGTTGCGTGGCCGCTGGAGAAAATGATCAGATGCGTTCGAAGTTCGTTCTTGCCGCCCTTGCCGGTCTGGCGTTTGCCGCCGGTGCTTCGGCGCAGACCGTTGCCGATCCGGTGATCGCCCCGCCGCCGCCGGCGGCACCGCAGAATATCCTCAATCTCGACGTCTCGACCGGCGGCCGCATCCAGATATTGCTGCGCCCCGACAAGGCGCCGCTCTCGGTCGAGCGGATCAAGATACTCACCCGTCGCCATTTCTACGATGGCCTGACCTTCCACCGGGTGATCGAGGGTTTCATGGCGCAGGGCGGCGACCCCAAGGGCACCGGCGAGGGCGGATCGGACCTGCCCGACCTCAAGGCCGAGTTCAACGACATGCCGCATGTCCGCGGGACGATGGCGATGGCGCGCGCCGAAGGGCTCGATAGCGCCAACAGCCAATTCTACCTCATGCTCCAGCCCAACCTGAATCTCGACGGCAACTATACCGTCATCGGCCGGGTGATCTCGGGCATGTCTTTTGTCGACGCGCTCGAAAAGGGCGAGCCGCCGGCCAATCCTTCGAAGATCGTCCACGCTTCGATCGAATCGGACGACAAGGGCCTTCCGCCCGAGGCTCCGGTGGTCGCGGCGGCTCCTGCTGCGCCGCAGATGAGCAAGAAAGAGCGTGAGCAGATGCAGCGCGAGATGAAGCGCCAGGTCGAAACCAACAAGGCGACCGACGCTGCCGTTGCCGCGATGTCGAAGTCGCCGCAGCAATAAGGCGGGGCACGCACGATGCGTGTCGATCTGTTCGATTTCGACCTGTCGGCCGAGAATATCGCGCTCAGGCCCGCCAGCCCGCGCGATAGCGCGCGGATGCTGCTGGTCGAGGGCGCGACGGCGCTCGCCGATCACGCCGTCGCCGATCTGCCGCGGCTGCTGTGCGCGGGGGATTGCCTGGTCTTCAACGATACCCGCGTCATCCCCGCCCAGCTCGAGGGGATGCGCGGCGATGCGCGGATCGGCGCGACCCTCCACAAGCGAGAGGGACTGCGGCAGTGGCGCGCCTTCGTCCGCAACGCCAAGCGGGTGCGGATCGGCGATCGGATCGATTTCGGCGCCGCTGTGACCGCGATCGCCGCCGATCGCGGCGACGACGGATCGATCCTGCTCCATTTCGAAGGCGAGGAGCCGGTCGAACTGCTGCTCGAACGCGCCGGCCGCATGCCGCTGCCGCCCTATATCGCTTCGAAGCGCGCGGCCGACGCCCAGGATCTCGCCGACTATCAGACGATGTTCGCGCGTGAGAAGGGCGCGGTCGCGGCACCCACCGCAGCACTCCACTTCACCCCCGACCTGATGGCGGGGCTGGCCGCCGCCGGCATCGCCACCGAGACGCTGACCCTCCATGTCGGCGCGGGCACCTTCCTGCCGGTCAAGGTCGACGATACCGACGCGCACAAGATGCACGCCGAATGGGGCCGGATCGACCCCGCCACCGCCGATCGCCTCAACGCGGTCCGCGCGGCGGGCGGCCGGGTGATCGCGGTCGGTACCACCAGCCTGCGCCTGATCGAGAGCGCGAGCGGCGAGGACGGCGTGATCCGGCCGTTCGAGGGCGATACCGCGATCTTCATCACCCCGGGCTATGTCTTCCGCGGCATCGACGGGCTGATGACCAATTTCCATCTGCCCAAGTCGACCCTGTTCATGCTGGTCTCCGCCCTGATGGGGCGCGAGCGGATGCAGGCGGCCTATGCCCATGCGATCGCCGCGGGCTATCGCTTCTACAGCTATGGGGATTCGTCGCTGCTTCTGCCCTGAGCGGTTGATCCGGCCGGCCGGTGCGGGCACATCAGCGCATCATGTTCCTCGTCACTGGCCTGCGCCTGCTGCTGCCCGCAGTCATCCCGTCATGGCGCTTTTTCGACGCGGTCTCCGCCAGTCCCCGGGTGGAGTATCTGCTGTCGACTCCGTCGGGCGAGCCGATCGGCGAATGGCGCGAGGCGCGCCCGCGTCCGCCTTCGCTGTCCTGGCCCGCGATGCTGTGCCGGATGTTCTGGAACCCGGCATGGAATGAGAGCCTCTATCTCGTCAGCCTGTCCGAGCGGCTGTTGATCTCGACCGATCCGGCGACGGTGCACCACAGCCAGCGCGAACTTTTCCTGCGGGTCGCGGGCGACCTTCATCGGCGCGGGCTGGCCGACGCGACGATGCAGTTGCAGCTTCGCATATGCCTGCAGGCGCGGGGCGATGGCGAGGCTGTAGAAAGCGAGGTCGCCTATCTCTCGCAGCCGCGCGCCCTGACCGACCTCGTGACCCGATGACGGCGACGCTCTCGTTCGAGACGGCGCTGCGCCTAACGAGCCTGCTGATGGCGCTCGCCTTCGTCCAGCAGAGCCTCGAGCATCTTCGTCGCTCGGCCCGGCACGACGAGCGGCTGCTGTTCGTGCCCAAGCTCGGCCTGTCGGTGCTGTTGGCCGCGGTCGCGATCGCCGGCCCGTTCGCGGGCATCGTGCCGCAACTCCTGCTGCTCGCGCTGGTGGTGAATCACCTCGCGATCCTGACCTTCTTCAACGGCCCCTATAATGGCGGCGCCGATCGCATGGGGCTGCTGATCCTCGTCTGCCTGACCCTGGCGCATGTCCTGCCGGAGCCGGCGCAGCGCGAGATCGCCTTCGGTTATCTGGGCCTGCAGTTGCTGCTGTCCTATCTGATCTCGGGCTGGGTCAAGGTCGTGAACCCCGACTGGCGCAGTGGCCGGGCTTTGCGCGACGTCTTCCTGTTCTCGGCCTATCCGGTCGCCGACGATATCCGCGGCTGGAGCCGGCATCCCGGCTTGCTCCGTGTCATGGGCTGGGCGGTGATCGGGTTCGAGCTCGCCTTCCCGCTGGCCTTCCTCACCCGTCCGACCCTGTTGCTGGGACTGGCGGTTGCCGCGCTGTTCCACGCCGCCAATGCCTGCCTGTTCGGGTTGAACCGCTTTTTCTGGATCTGGATCTGCGCCTATCCGTCGATCCTGTGGCTGCAGGTGCGGGTGCTGGGATAGCCTTGATGGGTTGGAAATAGCGGTACGATTTGGCCACCAATTCACTGACGGGCGCGTGCTCGCTGTCTGATTTCTGCCAGGGCCGCCTCGGCGCCCTCCCAGGGCGCGGACCCGCTGGCCAGCCCCTCGGCGACGAGCCGCCGGAATTGCTCCAACTCGAGCTGCGTCGTTTCGCGTTTATGCTTCCAGTCACGAAGCGCGTCGCGAACCACCTCGCTCGACGACGCATATTCGCCGCTATCGACAGCGAGGCGCAGCATCGCCGCCATGTCCGCCGTCAGGGCCACACCGACCTTCTCGACCTTCGCCATCGGGCACCTCCGGTTGGCAGGCACCATGCCGGCCGGAGGTCACCGTCACTCCGCCGGCTGGACCGCCACCTTGGCCTTGCCCTTGCGCCCCTGCCGATAGTCGAGCGTCCCGAACATCCAGTCGTAGAGCAGGGTGATCGTCGCATAATTGCCGCCGGTGAAGTTGGCGTGGTGGTTGTGGTGCATCACCGACATCGTGTTCAGATATTTGAACGGGAAGCGATCGCTCTCCCACAGGTCGTGATTGTGCAGGTTGATCTGCGAGAAGGCGACCCAGGTGATGACGATCGTCGCGACATGGAAATTGCCCATGACCCGCGACAGCAGGAAGATCGTGCCGACATACATGCCCAGTCCGATCGCGACTTCGAGCGGGTGGATATAGCTCGAATCGTTGCGGCAGGGATTATGCTGCCGGTGATGGACCGCGTGGACCCACATCAGCGGGCCGCCGAGGACACCACCATCGTGGAACAGGAAGCGGTGCACCAGATAATAGACGAAGTCGTAGACCATCAGGATCACGACGATGTCGAGCGCCATCCGCCACAAGGGCTGGGCCTCGGCGGTCAGGCAGAAGGGCAGGATGCCGGCGAAGATCAGCGCGATGAAGAAGACGCCCCATTTGCGGTTCCACAGCTGGTTGGCGGCATAGTTGGGGCGTTCCATCTTCCTGGCATAGGTCGCCTTGTTGACCCGGGCGGCCTCGCGGAAGGTCGGCACCAGCTTCGCGAGTTGCCCGCCGATCAGCGTGACCAGCCCTATCCCCACCCCGGCATAGAGCGCCAGTTGCCACTGATAGTTCGCCGCCAGTTCGGCCAGAAGCCCCACGCCCATATCCGACTATCCTCCGCTTGCCCCGGCCGCATGATCATATGCCGACGAGAACGTTGTTCTCAATCTATGACACAGGGTGGCGCATTTGGCAAGCGTCGCGGTTCATCGCGAGGAAAGCGCACGGATCGTTCGGTCGGGGCGCGTGTCGATCATACGATGAGATGAGTTTCCCTGATCGATTTTGCTTGCTTCAATCGGTCATGCGCCAGTTCTAGAATGCGCGCGTCGAACCCGGATAAGAGGACGAGCTCCCATGGACGCCAAGACGACCAACGACCCTTTGGGTTGCCCGATGAAGCAGCCCGCCGCGTTGCGCTCGCTGCTCGGCCGCACCAACCGGGATTGGTGGCCCAACCGGCTGTCGCTCGAGATCCTGCCGCAGCAGGGCGCCTCGGGTAGCCCGCTCGGCGACGATTTCGACTATGCCAGCGCTTTCGCGTCGCTCGATCTCGCAGCGGTGAAGGCCGATCTCACCGCGCTGATGACCGACAGCCAGCCCTGGTGGCCGGCCGACTATGGCCATTATGGCCCCTTCTTCATCCGCATGGCGTGGCACAGCGCGGGCACCTACCGCAGCGCCGACGGCCGCGGCGGGGCCTCGTCGGGCTCGCAGCGCTTCGCCCCGCTCAACAGCTGGCCCGACAATGCCAATCTCGACAAGGCGCGCCGGCTGCTCTGGCCGGTGAAGCAGAAATATGGCCGCAGGCTGAGCTGGGCCGACCTGCTGATCCTCGCCGGCAATGTCGCGATCGAATCGATGGGCGGGCCGGTGTTCGGCTTCGGCGGCGGCCGCGTCGATGTGTTCGAGCCCGAAAAGGACATCTACTGGGGCACCGAGGCGGAATGGCTCGGCCAGACCCGGATCGACCCGGACAAGGAGATGGTGCTCGAAAGCCCGCTCGCGGCGATCCAGATGGGGCTGATCTACGTCAATCCGGAAGGGCCCGGCGGCGTTCCCGACCCGGTCCAGTCGGGCCGCGACATCCGCGAGACCTTCGCACGGATGGGGATGAACGACGAGGAAACCGTCGCGCTCACCGCCGGCGGCCACACCTTCGGCAAGGCGCATGGCGCCGGCGACGCCTCGAAGGTCGGCGCCGAACCCGAGGGCGCCGACATCGCCCAGCAGGGGCTCGGCTGGATGAGCGGCCATGAGAGCGGGATCGGCGACCACACGATCACCAGCGGCATCGAGGGGGCCTGGACGCCGACGCCGATCACGTGGGACGACAGCTTCTTCCACATGCTGCTCGACTATGATTATGAACTGGTGAAGAGCCCGGCGGGCGCGCACCAGTGGCAGCCGGTCGGCCAGAAGCCCGAGGATCTGGCGCCGGGGGCGCACAGCCCCGAGCGGCGGCTGCCGACGATGATGACCACCGCCGACATGGCGCTCAAGGTCGACCCCGCCTATCGCGCGATCTCCGAGCGTTTCCGCGCCGATCCGGCCGCTTTCGCCGACGCCTTCGCCCGCGCCTGGTTCAAGCTGTGCCACCGCGACATGGGGCCGAAGGCGCGCTATCTCGGCCCCGATGTCCCCGCCGAGGATCTGCTCTGGCAGGATCCGATCCCGGCGCGCGGTCATGCGCTGGTCGATGCCGCCGATATCGCCCATCTCAAGGCGCGCATCCTCGGTTCGGGGCTCAGCGTCGCCGAACTGGTCGCGACCGCCTGGGCGTCGGCCTCGACCTATCGCGGCTCGGATCATCGCGGCGGCGCCAATGGCGCGCGCATCCGCCTCGCCCCGCAGAAGGACTGGGAGGTCAACCGGCCCGAACAGCTCGCCCGCGTGCTCGGCGTGCTCGAGGGGATCAAGGCCGATTTCGACGGCACGGCCCCAGGCGGCAAGAAGGTCAGTCTCGCCGACCTGATCGTGCTGGGCGGCGGCGCCGCGATCGAGAAGGCGGCGGCCGATGACGGCAAGCTGGTCGAGGTGCCGTTCACCCCGGGTCGCACCGACGCCAGCCAGGAGCAGACCGATGTCGAGGGCTTCGCGGTGCTCGAGCCGCGCGCCGATGGCTTCCGCAACTATCTCCAGGTCCGTTTCACCGTGCCGACCGAGGAACTGCTGATCGACCGCGCCCAGTTGCTGACGCTGAGCGCGCCCGAGATGACCGTGCTGGTCGGCGGGCTGCGGGTGCTCGGCGTCCATCATGGCGGCGGGGCCGAGGGTGTCTTCACCGACCGTCCCGGCGTCCTCTCGAACGACTTCTTCGTCAATCTGCTCGACATGGGCACCGCCTGGAAACAGGTCGACGACAGCGGCGACGAGACCTTCCTCGGCACCGACCGCGCGACTGGCGAGACCAGGTGGCGCGCGACCCGCACCGACCTGGTGTTCGGTTCGAATTCGCAGCTGCGCGCCTTGTCCGAGGTCTATGCCGCGGCCGATGCCGGCGATGCCTTTGTCGACGACTTCGTCGCGGCCTGGGTGAAGGTGATGGAGGCCGATCGGTTCGACCTGACGGTTTGACGGCTGACCCCTTCTCTAGACCCTACCTGCTTGCAGGAAGGGTCGGGGGCGTCTGCGCGCCTAAAAGATTCGGGAACCCCGGTCCGCGGCAGATCACTTGAAGCGCTGGATCGGAACCATCAACCCCGTTGGCAAGCCTCGATCCGTTCGCATAGGCTAGGCGGCATGGCTTATTTCGGTTCCTTATCCCGCGAAGAACTGATCGAGCGCTATCAGTCGCTGCGCCGCGAGCAACGCGATGGCTATGGACGCTGGCTGCTGCTGATCAAGGAGCTTCGCGTCCGGCATGACGCGAGCATCCTCGAGGCCGAACGCATCGCGCTGTCCAGTCCCCATCGGCGCAGATGGGTCGAGACGCAGATCAACACGCGTCAGCAGTGCCGCAAAAAGGCGCTCGCCCATATTCGCCACAATGGCCGTAACGCGCTCATCGCGCGTGAAGGCGACAGCTTCCATTTCACGATCATCGCCCGCTAGGGCTGGGCGTCGGCTCTGCTGGCGTGGCATCAATTAGGTATAAATCCCCGAGTAGAATGGCGCCCGCTCAGCCCCTTTGAACCAATTCGACCTTGTGCCCGATCGGATCGATGAGAACGGCCCTGATCCCCCACGGGGTATTGGACGGTTCCTTGAGAATCTTCCCGAAGGTGCCGGCTGCGCGACAGGCCGTCACGACATCGTCGACGCTGAAACCCAGGCGGGTGGGCATCGTGCTCTCGCCATCCGTGGCCGGGTAGATCTCCAGCAACGCATAGCCGCAAATGGCGGAGAAATGGACCGGCCCCGTGCCATGCTGCTCGCGTTCGAAGCGGAGGCCCAACGCTTCGTAGAAGGGAAGGATCTCCTCGGGTTTCGGGGCGCGTAGAACGAGAAGATTGAGCGATACCGTCATTCATTCCCACCGATCATGGCCCTGCCATTCGCTTTGGCGGCGCCATTCGCGGCCTGGCATGGGCCGAAACCCGACATCTTCCTCAATGCAGCGCGTTCCACACCAGCCTTGCGGTCAGGCACAGGCTGATCACCACCAGCACCGGCCGGATCACCTTCGCGCCGAAGCGGATCGCGGTGTGCGAGCCGCAATAGGCGCCGAGGATCGACCCGCCGGCCATGCACAGGCCCAGCAGCACGATGACATGGCCGCTGAACGCGAACACGCCCAGCGCGCCGATATTGCTCGCGAAGTTGAACGCCTTGGTGTGCGCGGTCGCGCGGCGCAGCCCCATGCCGCGCAGCGAGACGAGCGAGGTTGCGAAGAAGCTGCCGGTGCCGGGGCCGAAGAAGCCGTCGTAGAAGCCGATCGCACCGCCGACCGGCGTGTAGCCGCCGACGCTCAGCCGGTGATGCGCATCCTCGTCGGTCATCCGCGGCGACAGCAGCACATAGGCGGCGACCGCGACCAGCAGGAAGGGCACGATCAGGTTGAGCGTGTCGGACTTGATCGTCTGCACGACCCAGGCGCCGATGCCCGCGAGCAGCGCGATCAGCAGCACCGTCGGCCACCAGGTCCGCCATTCGATCAGCCCCTTGCGGCTGAAGTTCCAGCAGGCGGTCGCCGCGCTGAAGCTCGACTGCAGCTTGTTGGTCGCGAGCATCGTGATCGGCGGCAGCCCCGCCCACAGCATCGCCGGCACCGTCAGCAGCCCGCCACCGCCCGCGATCGCGTCGATGAAGCCGGCGATGAAGGCGACCGCGGTCAGGATCGCATAGGTGTCGGGGCCGAGATGGGGCATCGCCGCTGCCTGCCCGAGCGACCCGAACCACGCAAGCCGCCCACCGCCATTTTCCGGGGCTTTCGCTTATATTTCCTCTTGGCGGGAATAAGCTCTATAGGCCCGCGCCATGTCCTCTCCCCGTTTCGACTTCACCATCGCCGCCACCGACGGCAAGGCGCGCACCGGCACGATCGCGATGCGTCGCGGCGAGATCCGCACCCCCGCTTTCATGCCGGTCGGCACCGCCGCCACCGTCAAGGCGATGAAGCCCGCCGATGTCCGCGCGACCGGCGCCGACATCATCCTCGGCAACACCTATCATCTGATGCTGCGCCCCGGCGCCGAACGCGTCGCCCGGCTCGGCGGTCTCCACGCTTTCATGCGCTGGGACCGGCCGATCCTCACCGACAGCGGCGGCTATCAGGTGATGAGCCTGTCGGCGCTGACCAAGCGTAGCGAGGAAGGGGTCGCCTTCGCCAGCCATCTCGACGGTTCGCGCCACATGCTGTCGCCCGAGCGTTCGATGGAGATCCAGCGGCTGCTCGGCTCGGACATCGTCATGGCGTTCGACGAGCTGGTGCCGACGACCTCGACCCGCGAGGTCCAGGCGGCGGCGATGGAGCGTTCGATGCGCTGGGCGAAGCGCTCGCGCGCGGGCTTCGACGCCGGCGGCGCTCATGCCGAGGGCGCGGCGCTGTTCGGCATCCAGCAGGGAGCGCTCGACGAGAGCTTTCGCAAGAGTTCGGCCGACGCGCTGCTCGATATCGGCTTCGACGGCTATGCGGTCGGCGGGCTCGCGGTCGGCGAGGGGCAGGAGGCGATGTTCGCGGTGCTCGACTATGCGCCGGGCCAGCTCGATCCGGCCAAGCCGCGCTATCTGATGGGGGTCGGCAAGCCCGACGACATCGTCGGCGCGGTCGAGCGTGGCATCGACATGTTCGACTGCGTGCTGCCGACCCGCTCGGGCCGCAACGGCCAGGCCTTCACCCGATTCGGGCCGATCAACATCCGCAACGCCAAACATGCCGAGGACCAGGGGCCGATCGATCCCGATTGCGCCTGCCCGGTCTGCGGGCAATTCAGCCGCGCCTATCTCCATCACCTCAACCGGTCGGGCGAGATATTGGGCGCGATGCTGATGACCGAGCATAATCTCGCTTTCTATCAGCAGTTGATGGCCGGACTGCGCGGCGCGATCGCCGAAACAAGGTTAACGAAATTCGCCAATGATTTTCGGTCGGATTATTATCAGACCAAAGTCGAAGCTGTAGTTTAACCTTATCAAAACCTCATTGCGCTAGAACGCTTCTCACGGGGACGGTCATTCCCGAGTTCTTGTGAGAGTTGCGTAAGCGTATCCCGGTTGTTTTCGGGACGGGCGGTTCATGCCCTTAAAAGACGAGAATCCGATCGGTGCCGGCCCCTGCCAGCGCACCGATCGGACCATCGACGCCGATACGGACGTCGAGCCTGTCGGCGTTCATGTCGGCCAGCGCCAGCCCGCTCTGGCAGACGGTCATCGCCACCCCCAGTTCGAGCATGTCGTCGAGCAGTTCGGCGAGTGTCGGCAGCCCCTTCGCGGCATAGAGGGCGTCGATCGCCGTCGGCCCCCGCAGCAGCGCGACCGCCGGGGCGTGGAGGTGGATTCGCGTCATGCCTCCCATCGCCTGCGCCGCCGCGGCGAAACTCAGCGCCGCGTGCAGCCGCTCGGGATCGCTCCCCGCGACGATGATCGTCAGCGGTGGCAGCGGCATCCCGGATCCTTGGGCACGCCGATCGTACGGAAGCGAAAGGCGAGCGCGTCGATCAGCAGCAGCTTGCCCGCGCTGTCGTCGCCGAAGCCGGTGATCGCGCGGATCGCCTCCATCGCGGCGATGCTGCCGACGATTCCGGTCAGCGCGCCGAGCACCCCCTGATCGGCGCAGCTGATGTCGGGCCGGTCGGGATCGTCGCCGACGAGGCAGCGATAGCAGGGCTGGTCGGCCATCCAGCCGCGCCATGTCGCGACCTGCCCGTCGAACTGGCCGACTGCCGCCGACACCAGCGGGATGGCGAGCGCGGTGGCCGCGTCCGAGACGATCAGCCGGGTCCCGAAATTGTCGCAGCCGTCGAGGATGATGTCGGCCCCGGCCAGCAGCCCGGCGGCATTGCCGGCATCGAGGCGGTCGGCGACCGCCTCGACCGCGACATCGGGATTGGCGGCGGCGATCCGCTCGCGGGCGACGTCGACCTTGCGGCGTCCGATATCGGCGGTCGCGAACAGGGTCTGCCGCTGCAGGTTCGACAGCGAGACGATATCGTCGTCGATCAGCCGAAGCCGGCCGACTCCGGCGGCGGCGAGATACTGGATCGCCGGCGATCCGATGCCGCCCGCGCCGACGATCGCGACGGTCGCGCCGAGCAGCGCCTGCTGTCCCGCGCCGCCGATCTCCTTGAGGATGATGTGGCGGGCATAGCGATCGAGCTGCTCGTCGGTCAGCATCACAGTGCCGACCTCCGTTCGTGTCGAGCCCCGCGACGGCCTGCCAAGGCAGGCGCTCGGGACAGGCCGAGGTCGAGACACGTTACGGTACCGATGCATGTCTCGACTACGCTCGACACGAACGGAATCCTGTGCGTCCGGCCAAACCGCTCAGCGCCCGGTCGAACCGAAGCCGCCCGCGCCGCGTGCGGTGTCGTCGAGTTCGTCGACCTCGTCGAAGATCGCCTGCGAGACCTTGGCCGGCACCAGCTGGGCGATGCGCTCGCCGCGCTTCACCTCGAACGGATCGCTGCCGAGATTGGCGAGGATGACCTTCACCTCGCCGCGATAATCGGCATCGATCGTGCCCGGCGTGTTGAGGCAGGTGATGCCGTTTTTGAGCGCGAGCCCCGACCGCGGCCGAACCTGCACCTCATAGCCGGCGGGGATCGCCATCGCGAAGCCGGTCGCGACCGCGTGACGCGCGCCGGGCGCCAGGGTGACGTCCTCGGCGGCGACGATGTCCATGCCCGCGGCATGCGTCGTCGCATAGGCCGGCACGGGGAGATCGGCGCCGTGCGGCAAGCGCTTCAGACGGATGGTGAGGTCATTGGGCAAGTGCATCGGAAATCCTGGAAGCGAGGCGAAAGGCGACGACGTCCTTGGGAAGCTGTTCCCAATGCTCGACGCCGTCGGCGGTGACGATATGGACGCTGTTGGCGTCGCCGCCCATCACGTCGCCCGACACGTCGTTGGCGACGATCCAGTCGCAGCCCTTGCGCGCCAGCTTGGCGATCGCATGGTCGACGACCTTCTCGGTCTCGGCGGCAAAGCCGATCAGCAATCCGGGCCGGCGATCGCTTTTGGCGAGCGTGGCGAGGATGTCGGGATTCTCGGTGAGCGCCAGCGCGGGCGGCGCGCCCGATCCGTCCTTCTTGATCTTCTCGCCGGCGGCGCGATCGACGCGCCAGTCGGCGACCGCGGCGACCATCACCGCGGCATCGGCGGGCAGGGCGGAGTCGACCGCCGCCGCCATTTCGCGCGCGGTCTCGACGTCGACCCGGTCGACCCCAGGCGGGGTCGCGAGCGCAACCGGGCCCGACACCAGCGTGACTCGGGCACCGAGCGCGGCCAGCGCGCCGGCGATCGCATAGCCCTGTTTCCCCGAGGACCGGTTGGCGATGTAGCGGACCGGATCGATCGGCTCATGGGTCGGGCCCGCGGTGACCAGGACATGCCTGCCGACGAGCGGGCGGGCGGGCGTCGCCGTCGGGCTGGCGGTCATCTCGCGGATGCGGTCCCAGATCGCCGCCAGCTCGGGCAGCCGGCCCGGACCATATTCGCCGCAGGCCATCGCCCCTTCGTCGGGGGCCATCACCGTCACGCCGTCGGCGCGCAGCTGCGCGACGTTGCGCTGGGTCGCGGCATGGAGCCACATCCGCACGTTCATCGCCGGCACCGCGAGCACCGGCTTGTCGGTGGCGAGCAGCAGCGTGGTCGCCATGTCGCTCGCGAGGCCCGCGGCCATCTTCGCGAGCAGGTCGGCGGTCGCGGGCGCGACCACCACCAGATCGGCCTCGCGGCTGAGCTGGATATGGCCCATCTCGGTCTCGTTCTTGAGGTCCCACAGGCTGGTGTGGACCTCCTGCTCGCTGAGCGCGGCGAGCGTCATCGGGGTGACGAAATGCGATCCCGCCTCGGTCAGCACGCAGCGCACCGATCCGCCGCCCTTGCGGATCAGCCGCACCAGCTCGCACGCCTTGTAGGCGGCGATGCCGCCGCCGACGATCAGCAGGATGCGCGGGCCGTTCATCGCGTCAAACTAGGAGCAATGTGCCGGCGATGCCAGCGGCCGCGGCCAGGATCGCCACCACGGCATAACGCCAGCCGCCGCCGATCCGGATCACCTGGACGTCGCGCAGCGGTGGTGCCGGGGGCGCACCGCCGGGGGCGGGGAATTTGGCCTCGATCCGGCGGACCAGCTCGGGCAGCGCCGCCAGCGTGCGGACATCCTCGACGATGCGGTCGGCGAGCCAGGATTCGGGGCCGAGTTCGGAGCGCATCCATTCCTTCACGAACGGGCCCGACGTGTCCCACATGTTGAGGTCGGGATCGAGGCTGGTCGCGACGCCTTCGACCATCACCATCGTCTTCTGGAGCAGCAGCAGATGCGGCTGGGTCTGCATGTCGAAATCGCGGGTGATGCCGAACAGCCCATCGAGCATCTGGCCGATCGAGATGTCCTTGGCGGCGAGCCCGCGGATCGGCTCGCCGACCGCGCGCAACGCGGTGGTGAACTCGGCGACATTATGATGCGGCGGGACATAGCCCGCCTCGAAATGGATCTCGGCGACGCGGCGGTAATTGCCGGTGATCAGCCCATGGATGATCTCGGCGAGCCAGCGCCGCGCGCGGCGGTCGATCCGGCCCATGATCCCGAAGTCGATCACCCCGATCCGGCCGTCGGACAGCGCGAAGAGATTGCCCTGGTGGAGATCGGCGTGGAAGAAGCCGTCGGAGATCGCCTGGCGCAGAAAGGCCTGGACAAGCCGCGCGGCGAGCGCGGGCAGATCATGGCCGGCGGCGATCAGCCCCTCGCGGTCGCTGAGCTTGATGCCGTCCATCCAGCCCATCGTCATCACCCGGCGCGACGACCGGCCCCAGTCGATCTCGGGCACGACGAAGCCGGGGACCGCGGCCATATTCTCGGCGAGTTCGGAAGCCGAGGCGGCCTCGCGGCGCAGGTCGAGCTCGCGCGCGGTCCATTGGCGGAAAGTCGCGATCACCAGCCGCGGGCGCAGACGCGCGATCTCGCCGCCCATCTGTTCGGCCTGGGCGGCGGCCCATTCATAAGTCTCGATCGCGCGGGCGAAGTCCTCTTCGACCCCGGGGCGCAGCACCTTGACCGCGACGGTGCGGCCCTCGGTCGTCACCGCCTTGTGGACCTGGGCGATCGAGGCAGCGCCGACCGGCTTCTCGTCGAAGCTGCGGAAGACCGCCTCGATCGGCTTGCCGAGGCCCTGCTCGACCGCGGCGCGGATCGCCGCGAAAGGGGCGGGGGGCAGGGCGTCCTGCAGCCGGAACAGGTCGGTGGCGGCCGCGTCGCCGACCAGATCGGGGCGGGTCGCCAGCGCCTGGCCGAGCTTGATCGCCGCCGGGCCCAATGTTTCGAAGGCGGCGGCATAGCGGGGCTGTTCGGGCAGGTTGGCGCCGAGGCGAAGGATGCGAACGAGCCGGCGCACTTGGGGCGGCGCCAGCGGGTCGCGCTCGATCCCGCGCAGCGCACCATGCTTGGCGAGCGTGCGGCCCCATTTCAGCAACCGCCAGCCATGGGTGAGCGACGAGGTCAAATCTTCCAGCCGCTATGGATGGCGACGAGGCCGCCGAGCATCGGCTCGACCTTGGTCTGGACGAAGCCGGCGGCGGCGATCTCGGCGCGGAACGCGTCCATCGGCGGGAAACGGCGGATCGATTCGATCAGATAGCGATAGCTCTCCTCGTCGCCCGCGATCATCTTGCCGACCTTGGGGACCAGCCGGTGCGAATAGGCGTCGTAGACTTCCTTGAAACCCGGCCACAAGGTCGTCGAGAATTCGAGGCAGAAGAAGCGCCCGCCGCGCTTGAGCACGCGGTAAGCCTCGGCCAGCGCCTGGTCGCGATGGGTGACGTTGCGGATGCCGAACGCGATCGTATAGGCGTCGAACGCCTTGCTGTCGAAGGCGAGCGTCTCGGCATTCTGCTCGGACCAGATCAGCCCGTCGATCCCGCGCTTTTCGGCGCGTTCCATGCCGACCGCCAGCATCGCGCCGTTGATGTCCGACACAGTGACCTGCGCGCCGGCCCTGGCCATCCGGAAGGCGATGTCGCCGGTGCCACCGGCCATGTCGAGGATCTGCTCGCCCACGCGCGGTTTGACCCGCCGGACGAAGCGGTCCTTCCACAGGCGGTGCATGCCCGCCGACATCGCGTCGTTCATGATGTCGTAGCGCTGGGCGACGCTGCGGAAGACTTCGCCGACCTTCGCGGTCTTTTCGGTGGGGGAGACCTCGGTATAGCCGAAGGAGACGGTGTCGGTCGTTGGGTCGGTCATGGCGTCGCTCTAAAGCCTGATCGCCGGTGGTGGAAGCGCTTTGCGCGGCGCCGTGCAACCGGGCGCGTCCGATGGCGGCGGCCGGCGGGCGCGAGATATGGGGAAGCCCATGCGGGTGGCTTCGATCCCGTTCCCTCCCGAGCAACGCCGCAGGCTGATTGCGCCAAAATGGACTAAACGATTGTAGGTCAGCGATTTACAGCGTCGCATGTCGCCACCTACATTTTCCGATGATGTTGGTTGGGCCGTGCTTCCGCGGGGAGGAAGGCGGCCGAAGAGGGGGCAATGATGATGGTATCGGGATATTCGCGGCAGCGGCAGCGGCTGCTGCGCGGAGCCAGCCTGCTTGTGCTGACGGCAATGCCGTTGGCGCCGGCCTGGGCCAATTGCAGCCCCAATCCGGCTCAGTCCACCGGGACGACGATCTGTTCGGGTACCACGACCACGCAACTGGTGGCGGCAGTCAACGGCGCGAAGGCCGTGGTCGAGGCGAACGCCGTGCTGTCCGCGTCGGGAGCGCCCGCGATCATTGCCAGTTCGACGCCGCCACCGCCGGGTCAATATACCGCCACCGAGACGCAGATCAGGATCGACGGGACCGTCACCAACGCATCGGGCCAGGCCATTCTCGTGACCAGTGGTGCCGGTAATCCCAATGACTATGCGACGTCGAGGCCGCTTGCGACGATCGTCGTCGGGGAAGGCGGCGTCGTCTCGGGCACCGCGGCGATCGCCGTCACCACCAGCAGCGCCAGCGGCTATAATGCCCGCGCCGATGCGATCGTGGTCAACAGCGGCACCATCACCAGTTCGGTCGCGGGCGGCTATGCCCTGCGTGGATCGGCCGATGCGACCGGCCGCTTCGAATCGATCGTCAACAACAGCACCGGCGTCATCAACGGAATCAGCGGCCAGGTGGGCAGCCTGACCAATCTCGGTCTGATCGAGGGTGGAACGGGAAGCGCTGTCGTCGACGCGGCAGGTCCGCTGCTCTATTACGGACAGGGCACCGTCAGCAACAGCGGCACGATCCGCTCGTCGGGTTCGGCGGCGACACTGTTCTTCAATCGCCTGAGCAACCCGGGGGACTATGTCGCGAATGCCGGCCTGATCGCCAACAGCGGCACCGGGCCGGCGATCGCCGGACAGTCGATCCTGCGATTGTCCAACGCCGCGGGCGGGACGATCCGCAGCAACGGGACCACGATCTTCGCGCCCGCCTATGTCGAACTGGTCAATGCGGGCCTGATCACCGGCACGACCGCGGCGATCGCATCGGGCGGGACGATCCGGCTGACCAACCGCGGAACGATCGACGGCAATGTCGTGACCACCAACACCAATCCGTTCGCGATCAGCATCATCGACAATGTCGGCGGGGTCATCGACGGCGATCTCATCCTCGGCGGCGGCAACGACGTGTTCATCGGTGATGCGAGCGATTTCACCAGGCCGATCGGCACGATCACGGGCCGGCTCGACGCCGGTGGCGGTATCGATACGCTGCG
This sequence comes from Rhizorhabdus sp. GW822-FHT03C02, assembly GCF_058801765.1. Classification (NCBI taxonomy): domain Bacteria; kingdom Pseudomonadati; phylum Pseudomonadota; class Alphaproteobacteria; order Sphingomonadales; family Rhizorhabdaceae; genus Rhizorhabdus; species Rhizorhabdus sp. GW822-FHT03C02. Next base: position 168,796 of record NZ_JBXANN010000013.1, on the reverse strand, counting down.
CTTCACCTTCACCGACGACACGACCCTGACCACTGCGATCGCCTTGCCGCAGTCGATCGAGCAACTGGCATTGTGGGTCGGCGGCAGTTCGACCCTGACGCTCGCCGACAGCTTCGTCAGCAGCGCGGGTATCGCCATCGGCGGCGGCGATCCGAGTTTCTATAATCCGGCAAACCGTTTCCTCAACAATGGGACGATCACCGCGCAGGGCGCGGCTCTGGTTTATGACGCGAGTGCGGTTGGCGGTATGGGCGTGTCCAACGCGGGCAGGATCACGGCCACCCTTACATCCTCGACCGATTTTGCCGTCGACCTCGGTCAGATCAGCGCGTTCGAAAACAGCGGCACGATCCGTGCCGTCGGCGGCAACGGCGTACGCACCATCGGCGCCAACGACTGGTCGAACAGCGGGACGATCATTGCCGACGGGACCGCCGTCACGGCCTCGCAGGCGATCGTCAACAGCGGCACGATCCGGTCGACGGCGGGCACCGGCCTCGATCTGTCGAACAGCCTGCATGGAGACGCGCGCAACAGTGGTCTGATCGAAGGCGCCCTGATCGGTGCGCGCATCACCTATGCGACGCTGATCAACAGCGGCACGATCTCCTCGGCGCGCACCGCCGTCGAGATCGGCACCTCGGGCCGGATCGACAATCTTGCCGGCGGCCTGATCAGCGGCGGTGTCGCGGCGATCGGACCCTCCACCCAATATGCGTCGGTGCAGGGGGCGACGGTCCGCAACGCCGGCACGATCCAGGGCAATGTCGATCTGGGCAGCACGACATCGTCGTTCGGCACCGCCAACATCTTCGTCGCCCAGCCCGGCGGCGTCGTCCATGGCGATGTCCATCTCGGCACCGGCCGCGATATTTTCGTCACGACGCTGGCCAATGACGGGCCCGGCCTGTTCGCCGGGGTCGACGGAGCCGTCACCGGCGAGGGGCGCGAGACGTTGCGCTACATCGTCGACGGCAATGCCAGCGTGACGCCGCAGTTGCGCGGCATCTTCAGTGCGCTCGCCTATGATCTCGCCAACGGGGCCAGGCTCGATATCCAGTCCGCCGCGGCGCAGTCGCTGAGCATCGGCTTTTCCGGGGTCGGCACCGTCGATCTGCGGGCGGATCTTTCGGGGAGTGCCGATTTCCCGATCCTCGATCTGCGTCAGACCTCGCTCCAGGCGGCGTCCGGCGCTTCGGTCCCGGCCAATGCGCTCGACGTCACCAGCCGCGGTACGCTCACCATCGTCCATGATCAGGCTGCGAGCTATGCGTTGCCGGCGGTGTCGGTCGGTACCGGCAGCAGTTTCACCAATGCGGGCACGATCATCGCCCGCGAACGCACCAACGGAGGCTATTCGGGAAGCCTGAGCGCGATCGGCGGGGGCGGGGGGACCGTCACCAATTCAGGTATGATCAGCCTGGACGGCGCGATCGGCATCAACGGCGGCTATTATTATGACGGCAGCGGGGCTCTGAAGGTCGTCAACAGCGGCACGATCGCGCAGATCGACGGTGGCGCGCGATCGTCGGCTATCGTCGGCGCGACCGACATCACCAACAGCGGCCGGATATCGACGGCGGGCCCTGCCATCCTCATGACCAGTGTCGGCAGGATCACCAACAGCGGGACGATCGCCAGCAGCGCCGAGCAGGCGGTGCTCGCCAGTGGCTATTATTCGACCGTGCAACTCGTCAACGAGGCGGGCGGCACGATCGTCGGCGGTCCCGGCGCGATCGCGGTCGCGCTGACCGGGGGCAGCCTCCTGACCAACGCCGGAACCATCACCGGGGACGTCGCGCTGGCCTATAATCCCAATGGCTTCAGCGCCCCGGGCAGTGTCTATATCAATCGCGGCGGCACCATTGCCGGTAATCTGAGCTTCGGCAGCGGCAACGACATCATGGTCCTGCTCGACGGGCGCAGCGGGGTGTCGGGCACGATCGATGCCGGAGCCGGTATCGACACGCTCGTGCGCAGCTTCAGCACCAACGCCGGCGTCGATCTTTCGGCGCCCTATACGCTGCCCGCCGGTTTCGAACGGCAGGGCGTCGGCGCGCAGGGGGCGGGCACCAGCGTTACCCTGACCGGGACGTCCGGCGGCTTCGGTCAGCCGCTGTTGTTGATCGGCGACGGCACGGTCGTGAACATGGCGACGATCAACGCCGGGTCGACCGTGCGCAACGTCGTGACGCTGGGGGGCGGCAATCTGCCCGGGTCGAGCTCGACCCTGGCCTTCGTTAATCGCGGGACGCTGGCGGACGGGGTGAGCGGCTATGCCCGCAGCTTCGTCAACGAGGCGACGATCGGTACGGCCGCCGCCAATGTCGTGGCGGTGTCGCTCATCGCGAGCGCGCAGGCGGGATTCAGCTTCCGCAACAGCGGGACCATCGGCCAGCCGGCCGCCGTCGCCACCAATTATGAAGGCGCGCGCGGTGTGACGATCGGCAATGCCGCGATCGCGACGCCAGTCGACAGCATCGATATCGGCAATAGCGGCACGATCGAACGGGGGCTGTCCGCCGACGTCAGCACCAGGCAATTCGTCTTCACCAACAGCGGGACCATTTCGGCACCCGGCGACTATGCATCCTCGGTGTTGCTGTCGGTGGGACAATCGGGATTCAGCCTGACGAACCCGGTCGACGCGGACTCGGCGAACATCGTCAACAGCGGGATGCTGACCGGCGGTATCGACGCCACGATCGCCGCCCGCACGTTGAGCTTCACCAACAGCGGCACGATCGGATCGTCGCTGGCGTCCGGGGAGGCGGTGTCGCTGACCCAGACCGGGCGGCAGGTCGATATCCCGGGATCGGACTACATGTTCGATGCGGCGCAGGACAAAGCGAGCCTGTCGAACAGCGGCACGATCAACGGCGCGGTCTCGCTGTCGGCTATCGCCAGGTCGGTCGATGCGGTGAACGGCGGCACGATCATGCTGGCGCAGGCCGGGCCGGACGATCTCTCCGCGGTCGGCGAGGCGGCGCTCGCGCTGAGCAGCGACAGCGACGTCGACCAGGTCACGACCGTGCGCAACAGCGGGACGGTCGAGGCGCGTGTCGCGGGCACCACCGCGCTCGCCATTTCCTCATTTGCCGTGTCGCAGGAGGGGCGAAGCGATCTTGCCGCTATCATGGGCCCGCCGGTCGCGGGCGGGGCAACGGCGTCGATCTCGGTGACGAACTCGGGCGTGCTGCAGGCCGATGGCGGCGCTTATTATCAGCCCGGCTACAGCCTCTATCCCTATTATCCCGACGTTCCGCCGATCCTGAACGCGGCGTCGGCGTTGAGCGTTTCGACCGTCAGTTCGGGCGTCGGCAGCGTGACGATCACCAACCAGGCCGGTGCGATCCTGTCCGCGAACGGCGCGACGGTCAATTCGCCGGCGTCCCCGTCGCCGCTTCCCGAAGGACTTGCCGGGGTCGGGTCGACCGCGGTCATCGTCTATGCCGACAGTCTGACGCTGACCAATGCCGGTACGATCCGCGGCGGCGCGGGCGGTATCGTTCCCGACGGTCTATATGTCGTGTCGGAGACCGCCTTCGAACCCCCGGCCGAGCGCTTCATGGCGGGCGCGATCCAGACCTATGGTTCCACCGACACCGTCACCAACATGGCGTCGGGCACGATCATCGGCTCGATCGATCTCGGCGATGGCGACGACGTGCTGACCAATTTCGGCACGATCCGCGGTGATATCCATCTCGGCAGCGGCAACGACCGGCTGGTGAACGCCGCCGGCGCGCAGCTGACCGGCACCGTCGACGGTGGCGAGGGCATCGACGATCTGCTGCTCGATCTCAACGGCACGACCCTCGACGGCACGCTGCTGCAGCGCTTCGTCAATTTCGAGACGATGGCGTTCACCGGCACCGGGCGGATCGGCAGCGGGCTCCTGCCGATGGCGACGCTGGCGCTGGCGGGCGGGGATCTGACCGTCGATGCGGGCGCCACGCTGCGGACGCAGGGGCCGGTCGCAGTGACCGGCAGCGCTGTCGCCGAGAGCTTCACCAACAACGGCGTCATCGCCGGGGCGGTGATGCTGGGTGGCGGCAATGATCGCTTCACCAATGCAGGCCGGGTGGACGGCATGGTCGACCTCGGCGACGGCGACGACCGGCTCATTCTCGGTTCGGGGGCGGCGGCGACCGGCTATGCGGGCGGGGCAGGCACCGATGCGGTCGAATTCCGCACCGCCGGCACCGCCGCGGCCCCCGCCGAGTTCATGGCGGCGTCGTTCGGCGGCTTCGAGCAGCTCGTCAACGGTACCGGCGTCAATGCCGTGTCGGGTCGCTTCGACGGTGCGATCCTGGTCGGCGGCGGGCGCCTGATCGGCCGCAGCGGCTCGGTCCTCAACGGCGCGGTCGACGTTGCCGCGGGCGCGACGTTCGGCAGCGCCGGAACCGTCAACGGCAATGTCGCGGTGGCGGGGACGCTCTCGCCCGGCGCTTCGCCGGGGACGATGACGATCAACGGCAATCTGGCACTGGCCGCCGGCTCGACGACCCTGTTCGAGATGACGCCGACGGTCAGCGACGCACTCGTCGTCAACGGCCGCCTGACGATCGCCACGGGCACCGCCCTGCAGCTGACCGGCACGCGCCCGCTGACGCCGGGGCGGACCTATGACCTGATCACCGCCAGCGGCGGGATCAGCGGCAGCTTCACGACGATCGACAAGGCGGCGACCGTGCTCGGTTTCGTCCGCCAGTCTGGCAACGCGATCCAGCTGCTCGGTACGATCGTGCTGCCCGACGGCAGCTCCGCCCAGGCCAGCCGCGCCGCCGACTATGTCAATGCGCTGCTGATCGGCGGCCAGGCCTCGACGGCGCTCGTCGACGGCCTGCCTGGTCTGTTGTCGGGTTCGGGATTCGGCAACCCGACGGCGATCGCCCGGCTCGGCCCCGAAGCCTATGCGTCGGCCGGACAGATCGGTGTCGAGAACGGCCTCGCCCTGGCCGGGGCGATGCGCGCGGCATCGCTGCGGCCGGCCGACGACGGGCTGTTCGGTTTCGGCCAGGGATTCGGCAGCTGGCGCAAGCTGGCGGGGAATGCGACCGACGGCACGGTGCGGGCCAATATACGCAGCTCGGGCGTCGTCGGCGGCATCGGCTATGGCCGGGGCGCCGCCTCGGCGGGCCTGTTCGTCGGCTATGTCGATGCACATCAGTCGCTCGGCGGCCTGGGTGCCTCGACCAATGCCGAGGGCGTGATCATCGGCCTCGCCACCCGCTACGGCCTGTCCGGCGTCGAGTTCGCGGGCCTTGCCGCGTGGGACGGCAGCCGGGCGCGGACCAAGCGCGCGCTGCCCGGCGGCGCCACCGCCGCCGATCGCTACGATCTGCGCGGATGGACGCTCGACGGCAACGTCTCCTATCCGGTCGCGCTGTCGGATCGCTGGCTGTTGCGGCCCGAGGCGGGGCTGACCTTCGTGTCGTCGCATCGCGCCGCCGCCCGCGAGACCGGCGGCGGCGCCTATGCGCTCGATGTCGCAGGACGCACCACCAAGGCGACCTTCGCCAGCGGTGCCCTGCGCCTCGAGGCTCGTCAGGGCGCAATTCGGCCCTGGGGGACGATCGGCCTGCGCCACCAGCTGACCGGAGAGAAGGGCCAGGCCTTCGCCTCCTTCACGGGCACGACGATCGGTTTCGCGACACCGGGCGCGGCGCGTGGGTCGACGCTCGGGACCGCAGGCGCCGGTGTGGTGGCCGATGTCGGTGCCAGGCTCCAGCTCTGGGCGAGCGGCAATGGCGACTTCGGCGCCGACGGCAAGGGCGTCAACGGAAGCGTGGGACTGCGCATGGCCTTCTGATCGCGAGCCCGGGGCGCGCGATGAACGCTGCGTGGGCAGCGATGGGATCCCGTCGGATATTTCATCCGGCGGGAAATCCCTCTAGCTATTGTCCGCATGCCCGAACTTCCTGAAGTCGAAACCACCGTCCGCGGGCTCGAGCCCGTGCTGGGCGGCCGCCGCCTCGTCCGGGTGGAAACCCGCCGTAGCGATCTGCGCCGGCCGTTCCCGGTCGACCTGCGCCAGCGCCTGACCGGCGCGACCGTCACCGGATTCGGGCGGCGCGCCAAATATGGGCTGATCGAGACCGATCGCGACGACGTCATGATCTTCCATCTCGGCATGTCGGGGCGCTGGCGAATCGATCCGTCGGAGATCGGCAAGCATGACCATCTGCTGCTCGAGACCGACGAGGGGCGCATCCTCGCTTTGTGCGACCCGCGCCGATTCGGTTCGGTCGACCTGGTGCGCAAGGATGCGCTCGCCGATTTCCCGGCCTTCGTGGCGCTCGGTCCCGAGCCGCTCGGCCCCGATTTCGGCGCATCTTATCTGGCGAAGGCGATCGAGGGGCGGTTCGCGCCGATCAAGGCGCTGCTGCTCGACCAGCGAATCGTCGCCGGACTGGGCAATATCTATGTGTGCGAGGCGCTCAACATGGCCGGCATCGATCCGACGAAGCCGGGCGGGCAGGTGCCGACCAAGCGACTCGGGCTGCTCGTCGATTCGGTGCGTACGGTGCTCGAATCGGCGATCGCCGCGGGTGGTTCCTCGCTGCGCGATTATGCCCGGCCGGACGGCGAACTCGGCTATTTCCAGAAGCAATGGCGGGTCTATGGCCGCGAAGGCGAGGCGTGCGACTGTGGTACGGTGATCGCACGGCGCGTCGACGGGGGGCGATCGACCTTCTTTTGCCCCAAATGCCAGCGTTAGAGTTGACCGAAGGGGCCTCTCTGTGTATTGGCGCGGCCTTCCCGGCGAGGGTTTGTCCTGCGCCGTTTCTGTCATTTATAGGTTTTGAGGAACAGCATGGCGAACACGCCGCAGGCAAAGAAGCGCATCCGTCGCAATGACCGTCGCGCCGAAATCAACGGTGCACGGGTCAGCCGGATCCGCACCTTCGTGAAGAAGGTCGAGTCGGCGCTCGCCGCTGGCGACCAGACCGCCGCCGCCGCGGCGCTCGCCGCCGCGCAGCCGGAGATGGCCCGCGGTGTTTCGAAGGGCGTGCTGCACAAGAACACCGTCTCGCGCAAGTTCTCGCGCCTGACCAAGCGAGTCGCCGCCCTCGGCTGATCGCAAACCTTTGCTGTCACAAAAGCCCGCTTGCAGCGATGCAGGCGGGCTTTTTGTTACACGCCAGTATCGACCGGCTAAGCCCCGGAAACTGTTTGATTCGTAGCGCGCTCGGGCTGCTAATGTCTTGAAATCGTAACAAAAAATATCTCTCCGGAGGCGAGGCCCCGGCTTTGTTGAGTCAAGCGTCATTATTTCACTTATGTGAAAATTGATGGACTTGATCGCACCGCTGCGATGGCCAAAGGTGCCCTCAGCCCCGAACGGAGATTCTCTCCGGCGGGTCCAATGACGAGTTTCGAAACGGTAACCCGGGTGCAGACTGTGCCGGGGCGCGTGAGGGGTTTTGTCTCCATTTTTTTGTGCAACGAGCTGCCGCAGGGCGCTGCAGCCGGAGAGGATTTGCGTGTCCGATCGCGTGGGTGTGCCAGATGTCGACAGCCGGATCGCAGGGGCGCAGGCGCCCCTGGCCGCGGCCGTCGATGCGCCCCACGCACGTGATACCGAATCTTCGCACATCGACGGCAAGAACAGGGGACTGATGGACGTAGCAATGGAAGATCCGCTGTCGGCGGCATGGGAATCGATTCGCGCGAATCTGCGCCGCAGCATCGGTGCGCGCACGTTCGACGGATGGTTGCGCCCGCTGACTCTGGGCGAATGCGATCTCGCCGGCGGGGCCGTCGTGCTCAACGCGCCGAGCGAGTTCATGGCCAATTGGGTCAACACCCATTTCATCGACCATCTGCGCCATGGCTGGCGCGCGCTGCTGCCGCAGATCGACCATGTCTCGATCGCCGCGGCGCCCGCCGCCGAGCGCACGGCGATGTTCTCGGCCGAGCCCGCGCCGGTCGCGACGGTCGTCGAAGCCGCCAAGCCGGTCGAGGCTGCGCCCGTCGGGCGGGTCGGCACCCCGCTCGAGGCGCGCTACACCTTCGAGAGCTTCGTCGTCGGCAAGGCGAACGAGGTCGCCTATAACGCGGCCCGCACGCTGGCGGAGGGCGGCAAGCTCAACTTCAACCCGCTCTTCCTCCATGGCGGCACCGGGCTGGGCAAGACCCATCTGATGCACGCGATCGGCCATGACTATCTGGCGCGCCATCCGGGCGCGAAGGTCGTCTACATGTCGGCCGAGAAGTTCATGTTCGAGTTCGTCTCGGCGATGCGCGCCAAGGACACCCACAGCTTCAAGCATTGGCTGCGTGCGGCCGACGTGCTGATGATCGACGATGTCCAGTTCATCGCCGGCAAGGAATCGACCCAGGAAGAATTCTTCCACACGATGAACGAGCTGATCTCGGCAGGCCGCCGCCTGGTGATCAGCGCCGATCGCAGCCCGCAGGATCTCGACGGCATCGAAAGCCGGATCCTGTCGCGCCTGTCGTGGGGCCTCGTCGCCGACGTCAACCCGGCCGATTTCGAGCTGCGGCTGAACATCCTCACCCGCAAGCTCGAATCGATGCCGCAGGCCAATGTCCCGGCCGATGTGGTGATGTTCCTCGCCAAGCGGATCAGTGCCAACGTCCGCGAGCTCGAAGGCGCGCTCAACCGCGTCGTCGCCTATGCCGCGCTGTCGGGCAAGCCGATCGACATCGACTTCACCCAGACGACGCTCGCCGATATCCTGCGCGCCAACCAGCGCCGGGTGACGATCGACGAGATCCAGCGCAAGGTCTCCGACCATTACCGGATCCGCCAGGCCGAGATGTCGTCGGCGCGCCGTGCCCGCGAGGTCGCCCGCCCCCGTCAGGTCGCGATGTATCTCGCCAAGCAGCTGACCCCGCGTTCGCTGCCCGAGATCGGCCGCCGCTTCGGCGGGCGCGACCATACCACGGTGATCCATGCGGTCCGCCAGATCGAGAAGCTGCGCCAGACCGACGCCGAACTCGACGCCGACGTCCGGTTGCTGATCCGCCAGCTCGAGGGCTGAGCCCGACCTTTTTGCGGTTCGAATTCAAAACCCTCCCGCAGCGATGCGGGAGGGTTTTTGCTGTCCGGCGGGGGTCGCGCGGCGGGAATATTCACCCTACATGGGGATCATGTCGGCCGCGCTCTACAATCCCACCATCCTCCGTCTCGCGACGAGCATCCCGCACCACAGCCGTCTCGCCGCGCCGCAGGCGAGCGTCTCGAAGCGCTCGCCGATCTGCGGCAGCCGGGTGACCGTCGATGTCGTGCTCGATGCCCAAGGCCGGGTCGCCGAACTGGGGCAGGAGGTGCGCGCCTGCGCGCTGGGCCAGGCCTCGGCCTCGCTGATGGGCGCGCATGCGATCGGGCGGACCGCCGCCGAGCTCGCCGAGGCGCGCGACCGGCTCACGGCGTTCCTGGCCGGCCAGGCCGATTCGCCCGGCGACTGGCCCGGCATCGACATATTCCTGCCCGCGCGCGATTATGCCGCGCGCCATCCGTCGATCCGGCTGGCGTTCGAGGCGGTGGCCGAGGCGGCGGCGCAGGTCGCGGCCGGGGATGAGCCGGTTGCCGCGGCTTCGGCGCAATGAACGAAAGCCATAGTGGGACATTGCTGCTCGGCGACGGCGTGCTGCTGCTCGGCGCGGCGCTCGTCTTCGTCCTGATCTTCCGCCGCCTCGGCCTCGGTGCGACGCTGGGTTATCTGGTCGCGGGGGCGACGATCGGGCCGCAGGGGCTGGGGCTCATCGGCGACGCCGAATCGAAGCTCGGCATCGCCGAACTCGGCATCGTCCTGCTGCTGTTCCTGGTCGGGCTCGAGCTCCATCCCAATCGGCTGTGGCGGCTGCGGCGCGACATTTTCGGCCTGGGCCTGGCGCAGGTCACGCTGTGCGGGCTTGCGCTGAGTGGCGTGATCTATGTGACCACCGGCTTCAGCATGCCGGCATCGCTCGCGCTCGGCCTGCCGCTGGCGCTGTCGTCGACCGCGCAGGTGCTGCCGATGCTCCAGTCGGTCGGCCGGCTCAACACCCCGTCGGGCGAGCGCGCCTTCTCGGTGCTGCTGTTCCAGGATCTGTCGATCGTGCCGCTGATCACGATCATCGCCGCGCTGTCGCGCACGCCGCCGGCACCGGGTACGCCGCCCGGCTGGCAGCTCGCGCTCTACACGGTCGGGGCGGTGGTCGGTCTGGTGCTGCTCGGGCGGTTCGTGATCAACCCGCTGTTCCGGCTGATCGGCAATCTCGGCGAGCGCGAACTGTTCGTCGCCGCCGGCCTGTTCACCGTGATCGGCAGCGCCGCGGTGATGGAGGCACTGCATCTGTCGACCGCGCTCGGCGCGTTCGTCGCCGGGGTGATGCTCGCCGATTCGCCTTATCGGCACGAGCTCGAAACCGACGTCGAGCCGTTCCGCACGATCCTGCTCGGCCTGTTCTTCATCGCGGTCGGCATGCTGCTCGACCTCCATGTCATCGCCGAACGCCCGCTGTTCGTGCTGGCGATGGCGCTCGCGGTGGTCGCGACCAAGGCGGTGGTGATGTTCGGGGTCGCCAAGGCGTTCGGGGTGAGCAACCGGTCGGCGCTCGCCTTCTGCCTGCTGCTCAGCCAGGGCGGCGAATTCGGCTTCGTGCTGTTCGCGCAGGCGCAGAACGCGCTGCTGATCAAGCCCGAGGCGGCGAGCCTGTTCAGCGCGATCGTCACCCTGTCGATGGCGTCGACGCCGTTCCTGATGATGTTCGCGCAGCGTTTCATCCAGCCGAAGGTAGCTGCCGAAGAACGGCCCGGACCCGACGGCACCGAGGAATCGGCGGCGATCGTGGTCGGCTATGGCCGTTTCGGGCAGACCGTTGCGCAAATGCTGATGGCATCGGGTACGCAGGTCACGCTGATCGACAACAATGCGTCGCAAATCGATATTTCGCAGAAATTCGGCACCAAGGTCTTCTACGGCGATGGCACCCGGGTCGACCTGCTCCGCCAGGCCGGCGCCGATCAGGCGCGCGCGATCATTTTCTGTGTCGATGGCGATGGCCTTGGCAAGGCCGAGCTTCAGCCGGTGTTGAACGCCTTTCCCAAGGCATCGGTGCTGGTGCGCGCCTTCGACCGGCGGCACATGATGGCGCTGGCCCGGCTCGACCTGACCGGCGCAGTGCGCGAACTGTTCGAATCGGCGGTGCTGCTGGGGCGCGAGGCGCTCGATGCGGTCGGAGTATCCGGTGGCCATGTCGACAAGATCGAGGCCGAATATCGGCGGCGCGACGGGAGCCGGCTCGAGGCGCAGATGGCGAGCGGCGATCTCGCCAGCGAGCGCGAGCTGATGTTCACCCCCGAACGCCGGCTCGAGCTGAAAGCGGAGGATGACGATTGATGGCACGGCGCAAGGGGGCATCGGGCGGGGGCGATCCGCTGGCGGCATTGATCGCGCTGTCGGGTGCGGTCGCGGTGATGGCGGGTGCCTATGGCGCGCATGGCGCCTCGGGCAAGGCGGCGGCGTGGCTGGCGACCGGCGCCGAATATCAGATGATCCACGCGGTCGCCGGCTTCGTCGCGCTCGGCCGTAACCGCGCGATCGCCGCGCTGTTCCTGTTCGGCGCGCTGCTGTTTTCCGGCACATTGTTCGCGATGGCGTTCGGCGCGCCGCGCTGGCTCGGCGCGGTCACTCCGCTCGGCGGACTGGGGCTGATCCTCGCCTGGATGTGGCTCGCGGTGGATTGCCTGCGCAATCGCTGAGCAGGCGCGGGGTTAGAGAGCGCGCTCCGCGTCGAGAAACGAAGCGACGTCGCCCAGGTCGACCTGCTTCTCGAGGAAGGTCCGGCCGATCCCATGTGCGAGCAGGAAGGGCAGGCGGCCGCCCTCCATCTTCTTGTCGTGGAGCATGTGCGCGACCAGCGCCTGGCCGCCGGCATCGACTCCGGCGGCCTTCAAGGTCGCGGGAAGCCCCGCGGCCGCGAGATGCGCGCTGACCCGCGCCGCGTCCTGTCCCGGACACAGCCCCTGCGCGGCCGAGAATCGGAAGGCGAGCGCCATGCCCGCGGCGACCGCCTCGCCATGCAGCAGCTTGTCGGAAAAGCCGGTCTCGGCCTCGAGCGCATGGCCGAACGTATGGCCGAGGTTGAGCAGGGCGCGTCGGCCGCTGGTCTCGCGCTCGTCCTCGCCGACGATCCGCGCCTTGGCCGCGACGCTGCGCTCGATCGCATAAGCGCGGGCATCGGCATCACCGGCGAACAGCCGCACGACATTCGCCTCGCACCATTCGAAAAAGGCGAAATCGTCGATCAGCCCATATTTGACGACCTCGGCATAGCCGGCCCGGAGTTCGCGCGGCGGCAGGCTGTCGAGCGTGGTCGGATCGATCAGCACATGGACCGGCTGGTAGAAGGCGCCGACCATATTCTTGCCGGCGCGGCTGTTGATCGCGGTCTTGCCGCCGACCGAACTGTCGACCTGGCTGAGCAGGGTCGTCGGCACCTGGACGAACTGGCAGCCGCGCTTGAGGATGGACGCGGCGAAGCCGACGAGGTCGCCGATCACCCCGCCGCCGAGTGCGACGATCGTGTCGGTGCGCTCGACCCCCTGGTCGAGCAGCCAGTCGGTGAGCTGTTCGAGCATCGGCCAGCTCTTGGTCGATTCGCCGGCGGGCAGCACGGTGACCGGGTTGGCGATCCCCGCCGCATCGAGCGCGGTCTGGAGCCGCTGGAGCTGGTTGGGGACGATGTTGCGGTCGGTGACGATCACCAGCCGGCCGCGCCGGGCGAAGGGGCTGAGCAGTTCGCCCGCGCGGTCGAGCGCGCCCGCCTCGATCCGGATCGTGTAGCTGCGCTCGCCGAGCGCGACCGGCACATCGGTCATGCGTCCAGCGCCTTCGAATCAGTGGCCTTCGAGCTCAGCGCCTTCAGGATATTGTCGACGGTCGCCTCGTGCGGCAGCGGCTGGCTGCGGACATGGACCGGCGCGAGCGCGTAGATCGGGTTGCGAATAGCAGCAAGTTCCGCGAGCGCCTGGCGCGGGTCGCGGTTGCGCAGCAGCGGACGGCTGCCGTCGCGCCGTCCGACCCGTTCGGCGAGGACGTCGAGATCGGCATCGAGCCAGATCGCGGTCGTCCGCTCGAGGATCAGCGCGCGGGTATCGTCTTGCATGAAGGCGCCGCCGCCGGTCGCGATCACCTTGGGCCGGCCGTCGATCAGCCGGGCGATCACCCGGCGCTCGCCGTCGCGGAATTCGCTTTCGCCGAACCGCTCGAAAATCTCGGGAATGCTGAGGCCAGCGGCGCGTTCGATCTCGTTGTCGGCGTCGACGAACGGCAGATGGAGGCGCGCGGCGAGGCGCTTGCCGACGGTCGACTTGCCCGTGCCCATCAGCCCGACCAGCACCAGCGGTCGATCGAAGATGGGCTGATTGTTCGGCAGGCTTGGCGGCATGTCGTCGAGGGCTATACACATAGCCGCCCCCTCGGGCAAAAGCGCCTGCGTTGCAACCATGCCGTTCATGGCCGAAGGAAACTCATGTCGCGTCTCAGCATCATCGTGGTGGTCGTCATTCTCGTCATCGTCGTGGCCCTGGTCGGGCTTGGCTTCACCCATACCGAAGTCCAGCCGGTGAAGGTCGAAAAGGCGATGCTGAATGGCACTGCCGCGCAATAAGGCGGTCCTGCTCGCCGGGCTCGGCGCGCTCGCACTCGCGTCGGGGGCGGTGCTCGCCCAGGGCGCGCCCGAATCGCTGCTGCCGCCCGGATTCGGGCAGGCGCCGCAGCCCGCCGCGCCGCGCCCGGCCGAACCCGCGCCCGGATCGGCGCCGCAGGCCCCGGGCCAGGCCCCGTCGGGGCCGGCGCCCAGCCTGACGCTCGATCCGGCGATCCTCGGCCTGTCCGAACCGGCACCGGTCGTCGAGAAGCTCGAACTGCCCGACGAGGCGCGCCGGTCGACCGCGGTGGTCGGCGCCTTTGCCGGCTTCGGCGAGAACGCCTTCGGTTCGGCCGACGGCCGTTTCCTCTCGGTGCTGATGCGCCGCCTCGACGTGCCGATCGCCTCGCGCTGGGCGTCGATCAGCCTGCGCCGCGCGCTGCTGTCGCGGGTGCCGACCCCGGCACGCGTCTCGGCCCCCGACTGGATCGCCGAGCGCGCCTGGCTGCTGCTGCGCATGGGCGAAGCCGATGGCGCGCGGATGCTGGTCCAGGCGGTCGACGTCGGCAATTTCAACGCGAAAATGTATGCCGTCGCCGGCCAGACCGCGCTGGCCAATGCGGACACCGCGGGACTGTGTCCGCTCGCCGATGGCGGCGCGATCCGCAGCAAGGAACCGATCTGGCCGATGGCGCGGGCGATCTGCGCGTCGCTGTCGGGCGATACCGCGATCGCCGACGTGCTGATGGACCAGGCGCGGCGCCGCACCCGCGACGGGCGCGGGATCGACATCCAGCTCGCCGAAAAGATGATGGGGGTGAATGGCGGCGGTGCCCGCGGGGTCAATGTCGAATGGACCGGGGTCAACCAGCTGACCACGTGGCGATTCGGCATGGCCAACGCGCTGGGCCTCGTCATCCCCGCCGACCTGATGGGGACGGTCGGCCCGCAGGTGTCGGCCTGGGCCGCGCGCAGCCCGATGCTGCCCGCGTCCGAACGGCTCGACGCGGCGATGGTCGCGGCGCGGCTGGGCGTTTTCTCCAATGCCGCACTCGTCGATCTCTACGGCGCGGCGGGCGAGGAGGCGCAGGATCTCGACCGCGACAGTGCTGCCGGCCATCTGCGCGCCTGCTATGTCGGCGACGACGACGCGGCCAGGGTCGCGGCGATGCGCTGGTTCTGGACCGGCGAAGGCAAGCAGCAGGGGCAGCCGAAGGACCGGTTCGCGGCGCAGATCCTGACCGCGCGTGCCGCGGCGTCGATCCAGCCCGCCTCGGACCATGCCGGCGATGCCGTCGACCTGATCGCGGCGATGATGAGCGCCGGGCTCGATCGCCGCGCGGCGCGCTGGGCCGGGGTGGTGCAGGGCATGTCGCCCGAGAAGGCCGACCCGGCCTGGGCGATCCTCGCGGTCGGCACGCCGCGCCCGGTGGTCGATCTCGCGGTCGACCGGATCGACGGCTTCGCCGCGCGGCTGGCCGACAGCGATCCGTACAAGGCGCAGATGCTGATCGCGGCGCTCGCCGGGCTCGGCCGGCTGTCGGGGCCGGACGAGATCAAGCTCGCCACCGACTATAAGGTCGGCTTCGACATGAACTCGGTCTGGGCACGGCTGATCACGACCGCGGCGGCCCGTCGGCAGCCGGGCACGGTCGCGCTGCTGGTGGCGGTCGGCATGCAGAACCGCAGCTGGCGCGGGGTCCGCCCGGCGATGTTCTACACGATGATCAACGCGCTGCGGCAGGTCGGGCTCGACGGTGAGGCGAGGATGATCGCCGCCGAGGCGATGTCGCGATTGTGAGGTCGATCGTCATTCGATCAGGCCGGGCTGCAAATGGCGCCGCTCTGCGCTTCCGGTGCTCACGTACATGAAGTACGCTGCGCTCCGGGTCTTGATCAGCACCATTTTCGCCGCGGCCTGATTCGAATGACGATCGACCTCGACGAGATGATCCGACCGATTGCGCCGGTGCGAGCAGGGGCGAAGCGATGACGTCGCTTCCCGACCGCGAGGCGATCCAGCAGTTCCTGGAAATGCTCGCGGTCGAGGGCGGGGCGGCGAAGAACACGCTGCTCGCCTACGGATCGGACCTGCGCGGCGCCTCGGAGTTTCTGGGCGGCGGGCTTGCCGGGGCCGACACCCCGGCGCTGCAGCGGCTGGGCGGCGAATGGATGAGCCTCAGCCGCACCAGCGTCGCGCGCAAGGCGTCGGTGTTGCGGCGCTTCTACGGTTTTCTCGAAGGCGAGGGGCTGCGCGGCGACGATCCGTCGGACGCGCTGCCGCGGCCGGCGACCCAGCGCGCGCTGCCGCGGACCCTGGGCCATGACGATATCGACCGGCTGTTCGCGGCGCTCGAGGCGCGCCGCGTCGACCGGCACGGCGATATGCTGACGCTGCGGCTGATCGCGCTGGTCGAACTGCTCTACGGATCGGGGCTGCGCGCGACCGAACTGGTGTCGCTGCCGCGACATGCGCTGCGCGGCGACCAGCCCTTCCTGATCCTGCGCGGCAAGGGCGGGCGCGAGCGGCTGGTGCCGATCTCCGACCGCGCGCGCGCCGCGGTCGCCGACTGGACACGCCATGTGCCCGGCGACCAGCCCTGGCTGTTCCCGTCGGGGAAAAGCTATCTGAGCCGGGTGCGACTGTTCCAGATGCTGCGCGAGGTCGCCGCCGAAGCGGGGATTTCACCCGAGCGGATCAGCCCGCACGTCCTGCGCCATGCCTTCGCGACCCATCTGCTCGAAGGCGGCGCCGATCTGCGCGCGCTCCAGACGATGCTCGGCCATGCCGATATCGGGACCACCCAGATCTATACCCATGTGAACAGCGCGCATCTGGTCGAACTGGTCAATAGTCGTCATCCGCTGATGGACCGGAAATGATCGATGATCCGTTGGCCGGAAATGCAGTAAATATCTGGACGGCAATTGGAATATTCACCGATGAAAGTCGTATCGCACGATTTTCGTTCTGAATTATCCAGAATGGAGATTTTGCCATGATCAAAATCTCCAGAAGATGCTGGATATGATGTACCTGATATGAATAAGGTCGCCCGTGGGGGCGGTTCACATGCTGGTATCGATTCGGTCTTCGGTGATCGCGTTGGCATTTTTGATGCTATCGTCTGTCGCGGTGGCGCAGGCGCCGTCGCGAGTTGCGCTGCTGATCGGAAACTCCCGCTATACCGGTCTTCCGGAGCTGGAAAATCCGACCAGCGATATTGGCATGGTTGCAGGTGCGTTGCGCCTCGCCGGGTTCGATGTCGTGGCAGGAAGCGATCTGACGCGCGCGGAAATGGTTTCAATGCTCGGCAAATTCGCCCAGCAGGCCGCCAATGCCGATGTCGCGCTGATCTATTATAGCGGGCATGGCTTCGCCAGCGGCGGCATGAGCTATCTCGTCCCCACCGACTACGCCAAGGCGAGCGGCACGGCCCAGGCGATTCCGGGGTCGTTCGCGGAAAGGAGCGTCGCCGGCGCTCGCCAGCTTCGTATCGTCGTGCTCGACGCCTGTCGGGACCAACTCGGCGGAAACTGGGGCGAGGTCCCGCGCGCGGCGCCGCGGACGGCAACGATGTACAGCGTGCAACTCGGCAACCAGGCCGCGGACGGATCGACGATCAACAGTCCGTTCGCACTCTCCTTCGCCCACCATCTGCTCGAACCCGATCTGACCTTGGAATCGCTGTTCGGGCTGATCGCCGCCGACGTCGTGAAGGCAGTGCGGGCAAGTCCCGAATTGAGTCTGGCGCCCGATATCGCCCAATTCCGCCTGGCCGCGGCTCCGGCACCCGAAAATGTCAGGACGGGCGGCGGACGCAGTACGGTGAACGATCAGGAGTTCGCCAAATGGCAGGTCTGCTCGCTCGCGCCTTTGCGCGACCCGTGCGATCGTTACCTGCGCGCCTATCCAAACGGCCGTTACGCACGATCCGCCTATGAGCATATCGCAGATCTCGACAAGATAAACGCGCTCAAGGTCCGGCGATCGGCAGACACGGACGAGCGCGTCGCCGAGATCGGTATTCGGGTGCGCAATGCTCCGCGCGACGATGGCAGCATCTATGTCGCCGAGGTCTTCGACGGCTCGCCCGCGCTCGGGCAATTGCTGCAGGGCGATATCATCACGCGCGTCAACGGGTGGACGGTCGACCTGTCGATCGAACCCGACGAGGCGCTTCGCCGCGGGCTCGCGCAGAATCATGGCCGCAGGGTCGAACTTCTCGTCGAGCGGGGTGGCTCGACGGTGATGGCGGTCATCAGGCCCGCGTTGGCGAGCGATCCATAAAGGGCGAAATGGGGGGAATGATGCCGAATAAATCGCTGTCGTGGATTGCGGCGCTGTTGTTGATCCCGCTGCTGGCGGCCTCGCCCGGGGCGGCGCAAGGCTTGTCGGGGGGCAAGGGCACCCCTTATAGCGGCCGCTTTCCAGCGAAATTTCCGGAAGCTGCCCGGCTTCAGTCGGTGGCGGTATTGCCGTTCACCGGCACGGACGGTGGCGATTTCGCCGAGGCGCTCTCCGCTGAATTTCGCTCGGCCACTCTCGATGGCGTGCCGTATTTCAAGCTTCGTTCGCTCGACGGCCTGATCGTACCGCCCACGATGCAGAAGCCCGCGCGGGACAAGAAGGGCAAGCCGATCGCGATGAGCGCGGAAAAGGTCGACCAGGGCTATTATGCCTATGCGGTCGCGCAGGGGCATCGGCTGAACGTCGACGTCGTCTATATCGGCCGGGTCGTGGTGCAGAGTCTCAACGAGCGCAAGACGAGCAAGACCAATTCGGTCTGCACCAAATCGAAGAAATTGTTCAAATGCGAGGAATCGCAGAACGTCACGATCAATTGCGCGACGACCAGTCTCGAATTCTCGGTCGTCCCCAAGGCGGTTCGGGTCCGGGACGGCGCGATCGTCTATTCGGAGACGATCTCCGGGCATGGCGAATTTTCCCGGTGCGACGATGACAGCGATCCTTCCCTGACCCTGGGCGAAATATTCGGCGTCAAGAAGAAGGACGAGAACGGCCAGGTCATCCAGAAGCCGACGACTCCCGCGGCCTTGTTCGTGCAGGTGCGCGGCGAGGCGGCGGCCAAGATTCGCCGGGCGGTCGCGCCCTTCAACCGGACGGTCATGGTGTTCTTCAAGAAGGCGGCGCCCGATCTGCCCAAGACCATGCAGACCGACTTCAAGAATGCGATCGCCTTCGCCGACGCCGGCCGGCTCGACCGCGCCTGCGCGATGCTGACGCTTCTCGAAACGCCCTCGACCTCGAACAGCGTCAATCTTCTCTACGATCTCGGGGTTTGCGCCGAGGCGCTCTCTCCCGATGAGCCGGCAAAGGCCTATGGCTATTATAACCGCGCCGACGTGCTGTTGCAGCGGCCCGACAAGATGGTTTCGGAGGCGCTGATGCGGGCACAGGCGATGACCAAGGGCGGTTCGGCCATCATATCGGCGAGCGCGAAATGATCTTGGGGCTGCCGGTGGCGCACAGCAGCGTCTTCGTTGACGTCGCCCTCGCAGCCGCCTAACCGGAGCCGATGGCAGTCTATCTGGAATTCGAGAAGCCGATCGCTGAACTCGAGGCGCGTATCGCGGAGCTTCGTGAGACGGCGGATGCGGGATCGATCGACATCGAGGGCGAGGTCTCGAAGCTCGAGGCCAAGTCCGAGAAACTTCTTCACGACACTTATGCGAAGCTGACGCCCTGGCAGAAGACCCAGGTCGCGCGCCATCCCGAGCGGCCGCATTTCAAGGATTATGTCGCCGGCTTCATCACCGATTTCGTGCCGCTGGCGGGCGATCGCGCCTTTGCCGACGATCTCGCGATCATCGGCGGCCTCGGCCGGCTCGGCGGGCGCCGGGTCATGATTATCGGCCATGAGAAGGGCGACGATACCGCGTCGCGGCTCCGGCACAATTTCGGCATGGCCAAGCCCGAGGGCTATCGCAAGGCGATCCGGCTGATGCAGCTCGCCGACCGTTTCGGCATCCCCGTCGTCAGCCTCGTCGACACCTCGGGCGCCTTTCCCGGGGTCCAGGCCGAAGAGCGCGGCCAGGCCGAGGCGATCGCGCGCTCGACCGAGCAATGCCTCGCGCTGGGCGTGCCGATGATCGCCGCGATCGTCGGCGAAGGCGGATCGGGCGGGGCGATCGCGCTGGCCGCGGCGAACCGGGTGCTGATGTTCGAGCATGCGATCTATTCGGTGATCTCGCCCGAGGGCTGCGCCTCGATCCTGTGGCGCACCGGCGACAAGGCCCCCGAGGCCGCCGAGGCGATGAAGGTGACCGCCGCCGATCTCGAACGGCTGGGCGTCGCCGACCGGATCATCCCCGAGCCCGTCGGCGGGGCGCATCGCGATCCCGCCGCGGCGATCAGGGCGCTGGGCGATGCGATCGGAGAGGAACTCGACAAGCTGGCGGGCAAGAAGCCGGCCGCGCTGCGCAATGCGCGTCGTGACAAGTTCCTCGCGATCGGCTGATCGCCGGAACCGCTCGGTGCGGTTCGGCGTCCTGCCACGCATGACCCACCGCTATTGTCTTCCGCTGGCCGCTGCGGCGGTGCTCGTCGCAGCCCCCGCCGGCCCGGTCGTCGCCCAGGCCGCGCAGAGCATCTCGGCAAGCGACAAGGCGACCGGGGCGAAGGCGCACCCGCAATTCGTCCAGGAATTCGGCGGGCAGATGCGGGGGCCGGTCGCGGACTATGTCGAAAGGGTCGGTCGGCGAATCGCGGTACAATCGGGTCTGTCGGGGTCCGAGCGCGATTTCACGGTCACCCTGCTCGATTCGCCGGTCAACAACGCCTTCGCGGTGCCCGGCGGCTATGTCTATGTCACCCGCGGCCTGCTCGCGCTGATCAACGACGAGGCCGAACTCGCATCGGTGCTGGGGCATGAGGTCGGCCATGTCGCCGCCCGTCACGCCGCCAAGCGCCAGCAGACCTCGCAGATCACCTCGGTCCTCGCCGGGCTGGTTGGGGCGGTGGCGGGCAATTCGGGGCTCGGCAGCCTCGTCGGCCGTGGCGCGGGCGCCGGCGCCGAACTGATCACCCGCGGCTTCTCGCGCACCCAGGAATATCAGGCCGACGATCTCGGCGTGCTCTATCTGTCGCGGGCGGGCTACGACACCGGCGCGTCCGCCGACATGCTCGGGCTGCTCGCCGCGCAGGAATCACTCGATGCGCGGACCACCGGCCGCGACAATAATATCCCGACCTGGGCGAGTACCCATCCCAACTCCCTCGATCGGGTTGCCCGGGCGCGCAAGGAGGCGCGCGAACTCGGCGGCACCGATCGGCCCCGCAACCGCGACGCCTTTCTCGATGCGATCGATGGGCTGGTCTATGGCGACGATCCGCAGAAGGGCTATGTCCAGGGGCAGGATTTCCTGCTGCCGGTCCAGCGGATCGCCTTCCCGGTTCCCCGCGGCTTCACCGTCGACAATGGCGACCGGGCGGTGACGATCGCGGGATCGGGCGGCCGGGCGATCTTTGCGGCGGCGCCCGCCGGCCGCGACCTGGCCGAACAGGTCGACCGGGTGTTCGCGGGGCTGAGCAGCGCCGGGGTGCGCCATGAGCAGGCCCGCACCGATCAGGTCGGCGGCGTCGCGCGGGCCTTCGCCTTCGGACGCGCCAACAGCAATGCCGGGGTGCTCGATGTCGGGGTGTTCGTCTATCGGATCGGCACCGACAGCTACAGCATCGTCACTCTGACCCCCGACGGTCAGGGAGTGGGGCCGTTCCAGGCGCTCGTCGAGGGGCTGCGGCGGCTGTCGCCCGCCGAGGCCGCCAATGTCCGGCCGATGCGGATCAGGGTGGTCAAGGTCGGTGCCGGCGACAGCGTCGCCTCGCTCGCGGCGCGAATGGCATTTTCCGACTATCGGACCGAACGCTTCCTGACGCTCAACGGACTCGCGTCCGACGCCAGGCTGGAGCCCGGCCAGCGGGTCAAGCTGATCGTCCGCTGATCGACGGCTCCGGATATGCAAAAGGGGCGCCGGCCCTGGCCGACACCCCTTCGCTGATTCTGTATGAAGAGCTTAGCTCAAGCCGGATGGCGGCTTAGCTGGCCTTCATCGAGTTGGAGACGTTGTTGAACGTCTTCTGGAGCTGATTGCCGACGCTGGTCATCGCGGTGATCGCGGCGACGGCGATGAGGGCGGCGATCAGACCATATTCGATCGCGGTCGCACCCTTGTTGTTCTTCAGCAGCTTCGCAACAAACTTCATAACTCTAACTCCCGCTTCCTGGTTCGGGTATCCGGCCCGGAAGGCCAGCAATGCGGCCAACGATTGCGTCTTATCCGACGAGTCCCTGCCAATTGGTTAAACTGTCCTCGCGGGCACTCAGATTCCGGTGACCTTCGCCGCGATCTGGGTCCAGGTGCCGACGACGCCGTCGGCCAGGTTCATCAGCGCCGCCATCGCCCCGATCGCGATCAGCGCCACCACCAGCCCATATTCGATCGCGGTCGCGCCGCGCTCGTCGCCGAACAGGCGCCGGATCGGGAAGGGGAGGCGTCGGTGCTTCACGACAGGTCCAATGCTTCTATAAGATCATCAGGTTCGTTTCGTAGGTGTCACTTGTTAAGAATATCCGAAGAGGCCGGTTTCGCGTGGAAATAGTCAAAACCCTGTTCGTCGTCGCCGCGGCGCTGGTCGATGCCGATGGCCGGGTGCTGGTGCAGCAACGGCCGCACGACAAGTCGATGGGCGGCCTGTGGGAATTTCCCGGCGGCAAGGTCGAGCCCGGCGAGACCCCCGAGGCCGCGCTGATCCGCGAGCTTCGCGAGGAACTGGGGATCGAGACCCAGACCGCCTGCCTGGCGCCTGCCGCCTTCGCCAGCGAAGCGCTCGGCGACAAGCATCTGATCCTGCTGCTCTATCTGTGCCGCAAATGGCGCGGAATCCCTCAGCCGCTCGAGGCGCCGGCGATCAAGTGGGTGCGCCCGGTCGAACTCCACAGCCTGCCGATGCCGCCCGCCGACAAGCCGCTGATCGGCCTGCTCGACGCGCTGATCTAATCCTTCGGTTTCAGCGCCGCGATCATCGAGGCGGTGGCGCTGCCGCGCCGGGCCGGTTTGGGCTGGCCGGGATCGGGGGCCCAGCCGGTCAGATGGACGATCTCGAAATGCTCGCGGATCCGGCCCGATTCGCCGGCGTCGGCCAGGAAGCGCTCGAACAGCGCGGCGAGCCAGGCGCGACCGAGCGGCGCGCGGCTGCGCCCGTCGAGAATGTTGGTCTGCCCCATGCCGCGCAGATCGGCGATCAGCCGCAGCGGATCGCCATAGCCGACGTCGATGCTGTCGCTGTCGGCGACCTGCAGCGCGAAGCCCGCGCGCGACAGCAGGTCGCCCGCCGATCGCACGTCGATCTGCGGATGGATATGCGGCGCGACGCCCGCGCTGGTCTCGCTGTCGGCGTGGAGCGTTGCGGCGCGCAGCCAGGCGAGGCTACCGGCACCGGCAAAGGCGCCGAGGAACAGCCCGTCGGGACGAAGCACCCGGCGGATCAGCGCGAGCGCGCCGGGGAGGTCGTTGACGCTGTCGAGCACGCCGACCGACACGACCAGATCGAAGCTGCCATCGGCGAACGGCAGGCAATCCTCGTCGCACTGGATTCCACCGCTCGCCCGGGCGAAGGCGAAGCCGGCATCGGCGCTGACGATCAGCCGACCGGGGGCCGCCAGCCGGGCGCCGATCCGTCCGTCATGGCTGCCGATCACCAGCACCGATTCGAAGGGACGGCTGACGTCGGTGAGCCGCTCGGCGATCTCGTCGGCAAGATGGTCGATCAGGAAGGCATGGGCATCGAAATCGCGTGCCGCACGGTCGCGGCGCAACCGGCGCAGCCTTCGGTCGAAAATCTCGGGGGCGTCCATGGCGGCGCTTGTGCAGCGCGCCGCCCCGGGTGACAAGCCTTGCGGGAGGTCGGTGCGGCGATGGTGATCGGGGCGCTGCGGATGGCGGGTTTGCGGACGGTGCGCGCGGTCGTCGACTATGCGCTGCCGCCGCGTTGCCCCGGTTGCGGGGTGATCACCCCGCAGGACCATGATTTCTGCCTGGGCTGCTGGTCCGAACTCGATTTTCTCGACGGACCGCAATGCGCGCGATGTGCCGAGCCGTTCGAGATCGATCCGGGTCCCGGCGCGCTGTGCGGCGCCTGCCATGCCGATCCGCCGGCGCTCGACGCGCTGCGCGCCGCGGTCGCTTACGGGCCGATCGCACGGCGGCTGGCGCTGCGCCTCAAATATGGCCGCCGCCCCGGGCTTGCCCGCACCATGGCGCGCCATATGCGCCGCCATCTGCCATTGGTCGGCCCCGGCGGCCTCGCCGGGCAGGATAATGACCTGCTGCTGGTGCCGGTGCCGCTCCATCGCTGGCGGATCTGGCGGCGCGGCTACAATCAGGCGGCGCTGATGGCGCAGGCGCTCGCGCAGGGGGACGGACGCGGCGTGGCGATCGACCTGATCGAGCGCCGCAAGGCGACCCCGGCGCTGCGCGGCATGGGACCGAAGGCGCGGGCGAAGACCGTGCGCGGCGCCTTCGCGCTCAGGGTCGGCGCGCAGGTGAAGGGACGCCACATCGTCCTGGTCGACGATGTCTACACCACCGGCGCGACCCTCGACAGCTGTGCGCGCCTGCTCAAGCGGGCCGGGGCGGCGCGGGTCTCGGCGCTGTGCTGGGCGCGGGTGGTGCGGGACGCCAAGGACCCGCCGTTGACATTCGATCGTTCCGACCACAATTCGGGGCAAGATTGAGGAATTTCAGCGATGGCCAAGGTCGAGATCTACACCAAGCAATATTGCCCCTACTGCACCCGCGCCAAGGCGCTGCTGGGGCAGAAGGGCGTCGATTACGAGGAGTTCGACATCTCGATGGGCGGCGAGAAGCGCACCGAGATGCTGTCGCGTTCGAACGGCGGCACGACGGTGCCGCAGATCTTCATCGACGGCCGGCATGTCGGCGGTTCGGACGACCTGGCCGCGCTCGAACGCGCGGGCCGGCTGGACGCGTTGCTCGCCGCCTGATGCGGGTCGCGCTTTTCCAGAGCAGCACCGGCATCGATCCGGCGGCGAACGCCAGGGCGCTGGTCGCGGCGATCGCCGAGGCGCGCGCGGGCGGCGCCGACATGCTGTTCACCCCGGAAATGTCGGGGCTGCTCGACCAGGACCGCAAACGGGCCGCGGCGCATCTGCACGATGAGGCCGACGATCCGCTGCTCCGCGACGTGCGCGCGGCGGCCGCCGAGGCGGGGCTGTGGCTGCATCTGGGATCGCTCGCGCTCAAGGGCGGCGCCGATGGCCGCCTGGTCAACCGGGCCTTCCTGATCGACGACACCGGCGCGATCCGCGCACGCTACGACAAGATCCACCTGTTCGACGTCGACCTGCCGACCGGCGAGAGCTGGCGCGAATCGCGCAGCTATGCGCCCGGCGATCGCGCGGTGGTCGCGCATCTGCCGTGGGGCGAGCTCGGCTTCTCGATCTGCTACGACATGCGCTTTCCCGATCTCTACCGAGCGCTCAGCAATGCCGGGGCGACGATTCTCGCGGTTCCGGCGGCGTTCACCGTGCCGACCGGCCGCGCCCACTGGCATATATTGCTGCGTGCGCGCGCGATCGAGGCGACCGCCTTCCTGATCGCCGCCGCGCAGACCGGGCAGCATGAGGATGGCCGCTCGACCTACGGCCATTCGCTGGTGGTCGATCCATGGGGCGAGGTGCTGCTCGACATGGGCGAGGCGCCCGGCATCGGCTTTGCCGATCTCGACATGGCGCGGCTCGCGCAGGTCCGGGCGAGCGTGCCGTCGCTGGCGAACCGCCGGCCGATCGGCGCGGTCGAGACGATCGCATGATCGTCTTCGATCTCGCCTGCAAGGATGGCCATGTCTTCGAAATCTGGTTCGGATCGAGCGACGATTATGCCAGCCAGAAGGCGCGTCGGCTGATCGCCTGCCCCTATTGCGGGGCGACTGACGTCGACAAGGCGGTGATGGCGCCACGGGTCGCGGCCAAG
This sequence comes from Rhizorhabdus sp. GW822-FHT03C02, assembly GCF_058801765.1. Classification (NCBI taxonomy): domain Bacteria; kingdom Pseudomonadati; phylum Pseudomonadota; class Alphaproteobacteria; order Sphingomonadales; family Rhizorhabdaceae; genus Rhizorhabdus; species Rhizorhabdus sp. GW822-FHT03C02. The sequence continues at coordinate 143,173 of NZ_JBXANN010000013.1, read as the reverse complement.
GGCAATCGCAAGGAGGTGGCGCCGGCCGCCGGCGCGAACGTACCGGTGCTGTCCGCCCCGGTGCTGCCCGAAGGCTTCAAGGAGGCGATGCGCGCGCTCGCCGCGGCGCAGAGCAAGGCGCTCGAACATTCCGAACATGTCGGCGATCGCTTCGTCGACGAAGCCCGTGCGATGCATCTCGGCGAAACCGAGATGCGGTCGATCCACGGCCAGGCCAGCCCGGCCGAGGCCAAGGCGCTGATCGACGAGGGGGTGGCGGTGGCGCCGCTGCCGTTCCCCGTCGTGCCGCCGGAGCGGCGCAACTGACGGCATCGCGACGTGCGCGACGGCTCGGTCTATTCCCGTTTATTTTCCAAGTTTTCTCATCATCTTGCCGGCGGCTTGGCCGCATTGCCGCTGGCAAAAAATTTACAATGATATAATGTTTCGGCCTGTGGGGGAGGCCGATGCGCGGCGATGGGATCGATCCGTTGGGGCGCTGGCTGCGCCGCTGGCCTCCGGCCCTCGTCGAGGCCGCGGTGGCGCTGGCGGCGGTCGTGCTCGCGGTCGGCGGACGGCTGCTCCTCGACAGCTTCGTCAGCGGAGCGGTGCCGTTCGCGCTCGTCTTTCCCTGTGCGATCGGCGCGGGACTGATCGCCGGTTTTCGCGCCGGCCTGGCCACGGTCGCGGTCTGCCAGCTGCTCGTCTGGTATTTCGTGATGCCGCCGGCACGCACCTTCGAACTCGATCCCGGCCAGGCGGCGAGCCTGTTGCTCACCACGATCGCCGAACTGGTCGCGGTCTGGGCGGTCACCGGCTATCGCCGCGCCGCGATCACGCTGCGCGCCGAACAGGCGCGCCGGGTCGACATGCTGCAACTGGCGTTGCGCGAGATCGATCATCGCACCAAGAATAATTTCCACATTGCCGCATCGCTGCTGACCGCACAGGCGGCGACCACTGCCGACGACGGCGCCGCCGCCGAACTGCGGCTGGCGGCGTCGCGGCTGATGTCGATCGCCGGCACCTACAAGAATCTCGCGCTCAGCAGCGCCAACCTGTCGAATGTCCTGCTCCACGAGCATCTGCGCGAGATCTGCGACCAGCTTCGAGGCGGCATGCTGCCCGAAGCGGTGGCGCTGCGCTTCGACGCGGCGCCGGCGACCGTTACCGCCGAGGCGGCGGTGGCGATCGGGCTGATCGTCAACGAATGGATCACCAACGCCGCCAAACATGCCTTTCCGGGCGGCAGCGGCGAGATCGTGGTCGGCGTCGTCCGCGAAGGACCCGACCTGATCGTGACCGTCGCCGACAACGGCCCGGGCATCGACGACGGCCGCCAGAGCGGCAGCGGATCGCGGCTGACCGCGACGCTGGCCAGGTCGATCCCGGCCCGGCTGGAGATCGTCTCGAGGGCCGGTACGCGCTGTACGCTGAGGCTCGCGGCGGTGGAATGAGGCGGGACTCGGCCGGGCTTCCTTGCCCGGCCGGTCTCGTCGATCAGCGCGCGGTCAGGCCGTGATTGCCCTCGGTCAGCCGGATCCGCAGCGAATTCTGCGAATAGGCGATCATCTGATATTGGCCGACGAGGATCGGCAGCTCGATCAGCTGTTTGTCGTCATAATGCTTGGCGAGGATCGCCCAGGTCGCGTCCGAGATCATCGCGTCGGCACGCAGCTCCTCGACCGCGCGCAGGATCGCCCCGTCGAGTTCGCCCCAGCCGGGAGCCGACGAGCCGATCGTGATCCGCTCGATATCCTCGGAGGTGAAGCCCAGCGCCTTGGCCTTCTTGACATGCTCGCCCCATTCGAACGGCGCCAGGCAGAGCCAGCCTATCCGCAGCACCACGAGTTCGCGGTCATGCGCGCTCAGCGCGCCGCGCAGGCCGAGCTGGATGCCCATGTCGATCGTGCGCTCGTAGAGCTGGGGATGGCGCAGCATGATGCCCAGCAGCTCGGGCACCTCGGCCATCGATGTGGGGGGCGGGCGGCCGGATCCGATCTGGCGCAGCCGGCCGGTCAGCGCGAGCGCCTCTTCGTTGAGTTCGGCCAGCGGCGGGATTCGGGGCGGCTGGCCGTTGATCAGCGCCTCGCGCGCCGCGATCGCATCCTTGCCGCCATCGGGCGTCTTCTCGGTCATCCAGCCCTCTCCATCGAGTCGTCATCCGTCTTTACGGACAGAGCGGCGCTTTCCAAAAGCGATCGGCGGCATGGGCGCAAAGGATCGTCCAGCCGATGCCGGGGGAATAACCGCTTTGCGGTCTTGCTTGCCTTGGCGGGCATCGGCGCGATAAGGGGGCCACGTGGTTCCGTAGCTCAGCTGGACAGAGCGCCACTTTCCTAAAGTGGGCGTCGGGGGTTCGAGTCCCTCCGGGACCACCATTCCCTCTCCGCTGAGCACCGGGCGCCCCGCACCCCGATCAGGGTGAGGGGCGGCGGCCGTTATCGCGCATTCTCCGCATAGAAGCGCTCGAGATCGAGGCGCATCTGGTGGAGCGCGTCCGGGTTCAGATAGACCATATGGCCGGCCGGATAATAACGGAACTGCAGGTTGGGCCGCAGCGCCGGCTCGAGCATCATATGCTTGAGGTCGCGCTCGGTGGAGAAGAACGGCGTCGCCATGTCGTACCAGCCGTTGAGCGACAGCAGCTTGAGGTGCGGATTGGTGCGCATCGCCGCCGACAGGTCGGCGGTGACGTCGGCGACATTCTGGTTGCGACCGTTGGGGTCCTTGTGGGTCCAGTCCCATTTGAACTCGCCGCCCTCGCGCGCGCTCTGGCGATAGGTCAGGTCGGTCTCGTAACCCAGGTTGCGCGAGACGTCGTCGAGGAAGCTGCTGACATAGAGGCCGGTGATGCCGGTGCTCGACGGATCATATTCGGGATCCTCGCCGGCGGCGTCGGCGTCGATCCCGGTATAGCGCGAATCGAAGCGGCCGAGGGTCGCGCGGCTATCGCGCAGCAGCTCCTTGCGGAAGCGGCTGAGATCGACCCGCAGATTGGCGCGCTTGAGATAGTCGACCGACAGGCCGGTGAAATGGCTCATCTGCCGGGCGACCGCGTCTTCTTCCTCGGCGGACAGGTCCGATCCCTTGGCGAGCGCCGCGGCATAGGGGCCGTTGGCGAACTGGCGGGCCTGTTCGACGAAGGTTGCGACGTCGGCGGGGCGATCGGCGACCCGGTTGTGATACCAGGCGGCAGCGGCATAGCTCGGCAGATAGCCGATATGGATCGTGTCGAAGCCCGGCTGGCGGATGCCGTAGTTCATGATCGACGACAGCAGGATCACCCCGTTGAGCGCGACTCCCTGGTCCTCGAGCCTGTAGGCGAGCGCCCCCGAGCGGGTGGTGCCATAGCTTTCGCCGAAGATATATTTGGGGTCGCCCCAGCGCTTGTTCTTGCTGATGTAGCGGGTGATCGCCTTGGCGAAGGCGTCGACATCCTGGTCGACGCCGTAGAAGTCCGACGGCCTGGCATCGCCGAGCGGTCGCGAATAGCCCGCGCCGACCGCGTCGAGGAACACCATGTCGGTGCTGCCGAGCAGTGTGTCGGCGTTGGGGCCGACGTCGAACGGCGCGGGTGCGACCGCCTTGGGATCGGTGGTTCGGACATGGACCGGGCCGAAGCTGCCCATCCGCAGCCACAGCGAGGCCGATCCCGGGCCGCCATTGTAGAAGAAGGTCAGCGGCCGCCGCCGGGCGCCGGCCTGCGGGACCGTATAGGCGGTGTAGAAGACGCTCGCGATCGGCTTGCCGGCTGGATCGCGGATGGTGAGGGTGCCCGCGGTGGCGGTATAGGCGATCGACTTGCCGGCGACCGCGATCGACTGCTGCCGGCTCTTGGTGACCTCCTCGACCGGCGCGGTCGCCCAATTGCCGGCAATCTCGCTGGCGACCTTCCTGTCATGTTCCTCGGCGGCGCCCTTGCCGGGGTCGGCCTTCTGGGCGGTGGCGGGCGCTGCGGCGAGCAGGCACAGAGCGAGGGTCAGCGAGGTGCGAAAGCGCATGAGCGGCGGCATCCATGTCGATATTGGCAGATGGGTTCACAAAGCGGTGCGCCGATGGTCGCGCAAGTATCGGCCGCCTGTGTGTGACGGTTACGCGACGTGACGCCGATCCCTCCTGGCGCGACCGTTCAGAGCGGGATGAAGCGCGCGACGATCATCGCGGCCGCCATCGCCACCGCGACCACGACGCTGCGCCGATCCTTCATCGCGAAGGCGACCGGGTCGCCATCGACCTCGCCACGCCGCGCCATCATCCAGATCCGGTTGATCCAGTAGAGCAGGCAGAGCGGCAGTACCCCGAGCAGCGCCGGGGTCGCGTAGACGCTGGCCTTCGACATGTCGTCGATGAACAGAGCGAGCACCAGGATCGACACCATGCCCGCCGCGATCCCCGAGACCGACACGATCTGGATATCCGATTCGAGATAGCCGCGGCCGCGGACCTTCTTGCCCGGTTCGGTCTGGGCGAGCTCGGTATAGCGCTTGAGATAGGCGAGGCTGAGGAAGAAGAAGATCGAGAACAGCAGCAGCCACGAGCTGAGCGCGACCGCGATCGCGACCGCGCCGGCGAAGATCCGGATCGTGTAGAGGCAGGCGAGGGTGATCACGTCGAGCGTCATCGCCGCCTTGAGCCGGAAGCTGTAGGCTGCCGACAGCGCCATATAGCCGACCAGCACCGCCGCGACCGCCGGGCCGAGCACGACCAGTCCGATCAGCGCCGATCCGACCATCAAGGCGGCGGAAAGCAGGATCGCCTGCGGGATCGAGAGGTCGCCGGCCGGTAGCGGCCGGTTGCGCTTGGTCGCGTGGGCGCGGTCGGCATCGATGTCGAGCACATCGTTGATCTGGTAGATGCCCGATGCGCCGAACGAGAACAGGATCGCGGTGAGCAGCGCGCGCGCGGCGTCGGTGGCGTTGAACAGCAGCCCCGATGTCAGCAGCGGCAGGAACACCAGCGCATTCTTCGCCCATTGCTGCGGGCGCATCGACTTGACCAGCCCGCGCCACAGGGGCTTCGCGGCCGCGCCGATCCGGGTGACGTTGGCGCTGCCGCGCGGGACGTGGCGCAGCGAATAGCCGTGCCGCGCCTCGCGCCACACCGCGGCATCGGCGCGGCTGTCGCCGACATAGTCGAAAGCGCCGTCGCCGATATGGCGGCGCAGCGCGGCGACCTTTTGACGTCCCTTGATATTCGACCGCGCGCTCGATCCGATCGTGCGATCGAAATGCTGATGGAGCGCGCCGATCCGGCGGATGTTGCGGGCATGGCTGGCGCTGGCGAGGATCACCGGCCGGCCTTCGGCGCGCGCGGCCTCGATCAGGGCGAGCACTTCGGGACGCAGCGGCAGCGTGGCGGCGTCGATCGGCATGCGCCGCGCGACCATCGCCTTGGCATAGCCGCGCCCCTTGGTCAGCCAGAACAGCAGCAGCAGGAAATTGACGACGCTGGTCCGGCCGAACCGGACGAAGGATTCGAGCGACAGGTCGGCGGGAGTCAGCGACCCGTCGACATCGATCACCAGCGCCACGCCACCGTCCACACTCATCGCCTGTTCCCCCAGCGGCTCAGCCCTGCGCCGATCGGCAGCGCGCCCAGAGCGATCATCAGCGGCATCACCGGCTCGCGATAGCGGATGATCATATAGGCGGCGGCATGGATCGCCCAGAAGCCGAGGATCGCCAGCACGACCGGCGCGACATCGGGCGACCGGCGCCACCAGCCGATGGCGCCGTACAGGCCGAGGATGACGATGACGACATGCTCGGCGACGTCGATCCAGCGTACCGCCAGCTGCACGCCATGCTGATCGTCGGCGGCGTCGGGGATATTCGGCGCCCAGAACAGCCCGAGCTTGGTCGCGGCGAGCTCTGCGGTGCGGCCGGGATGGGCGAGGATATAGGTCCTGGCTGCGGCACCGAGCGCGTCGGATGCGCCGATCTCGCCCAGTTCGGCGCGCATCGCGTTCCAGCGCGGGCCCATCGGGGTATCGGCGATGCTGATGAAGCGGCCGGTCGCCGCCGGATTATTGCCGAGATAGAGGTTGAAGCCGCTGTTGGTGGTGAGCACCGGCGATCCGAGCAGCTTCTCGCTGTGCATGAACCATGGGGTGAGGACCGCGCTCGCGCCGATGCCGAAGCCGATAACGGGCCCCAGCAATTCGCCGAAGCCGATCCGCCTGCCGAGCCGGACCAGGATCAACAGAAAGGCCATGATCGTCAGCAGCGACGAGGTGCCGCCGAGCAGCCCCAGCCCGAACAGCAGGCCGGCGAGCCCGCACAGCGCCATCGGCCTGGCGCTGTCACCGGCCCTCAGCACGGTCAGCACGAAGCCGAGCAGCAGCGGGGTGGTCAGATTTTCCTTGAAGATGAAGGTCGTCGAATAGACCGACGGCACCCACAGCGCATAGCCGATCCCGGCGATCAGCCCGGCGGCGGGGCTTCCCGTGATGCGGCGGGCCAGCAGCACGACCAGCAGCGCGGTGACCAGCGCCAGCACCAGATTGAGCGCGAGCGCCGCCTGGGCCGACGCGCCGAAGAGCGCGAACGGCAAGGCGAGCAGGATCGGATAGCCGGGGCTGTAGAAGGCGGCCTGGCCGAACATGTCGCGCATCGGCTGGCCGTGCGAAAGCGACTCGGCCATCGCATAATAAGCCGCGCTGTCGCCGGTCACCGGATTGTGGAACAGCATCATCGCCGCCGCGCGCACCGCCAGCACGAGGATGAGCAGGGCCGCGACCGCCAGGCGCGCGCGCGTCGTCGATGCTTTCATGCGTCCCCCTTGTCGGCGCGGCAGGCTAGCGTGGCGGATGGCGGATGCACAGGCGATTATTCCGGGTAGCTGGCTTCGACGAAGAACAGCCCGTCGGGAGGCGCGTTGAGTCCCAGCCGCGACCGGTCGGCGGCGTCGAGCGCGGCCTCGAGATCGTCGGCGGTCCAGCGCCCGCGCCCGACCAGCGCGAGGCAGCCGACCATCGACCGGACCTGGTGGTGGAGGAAGGATCGTGCCGCCGCCTCGATCTCGATCAGGTCGCCGGTCCGCCGCACCGCGATCCGGTCGAGCGTCTTGACCGGGCTCGCGCTCTGGCAATGCGCCGAGCGGAAGGTGGTGAAGTCGTGAAGCCCGGCGAGCAACTGCGCGGCGTCGTGCATCGCCTCGGCATCGAGCGGATCGGCGACCCGCCAGGCGAGCCCGGCATCGAAGGTGAGCGGCGCGCGCCGGTTGGCGATGCGGTAGACATAGCGCCGGCCGAGGCAGGAAAAGCGCGCATGCCAGTCGTCGGCGACCGCCGAACAGGCGAGGATCGCTACCGGGGCCGGGCGGACCTTCGCATTGATCGCCTCCATCAGCCGGAACGGTGCGATCGTCCGGGCGACCTCGACATGCGCGGTCATCGCCCGGGCATGGACGCCGGCATCGGTACGGCCCGCGGCATGGACGGTCACGGTCTCGCCGGTCACCGCCGCGATCGCCTGCTCGATCGCCTGCTGGACGCTCGGCCCATGCGCCTGGCGCTGCCACCCCATGAACGGCCGGCCGTCAAATTCGACGGTCAGGCGGAAACGGGTCATGCGAGACGGGTGCCGCGCGGCAGGGCGAATCCGCGGAGCAATTCGCCGGGCGTCATCGTCGCCCGGCCCGCGCGCTGGACGCTGGTCGGACGAATCGCGCCTTCGCCGCAGGCGATCGTCAGCGCGTCGTCGATCAGTTCGCCGGGTTCGCCCTTGCCATCGACCGGTTCGCAGCCATGGATTCGGATCCGCTCGCCGCCATGTTCGAACCAGGCACCGGGCGCCGGATTGAAGGCGCGGACATGGCGTTCGACCTGGCTGGCGGGCTGGCTGAAATCGATCCGCGATTCGGCCTTGTCGATCTTCGAGGCATAGGTCGTACCCTCTTCGGGCTGTGCGACCGGCGGATAGGCATCCGGATCGCCGAGCACCTCGACCATCAGCGAAGCCCCCGCTTGGGCGAGTTCGGCGGTCAGTTCGCCCGCGGTCTTGCGGTCGATCGGGGTGCGGAAGGTCGCCAGCATCGGCCCGGTGTCGAGCCCGCGCTCCATCTGCATCACCATTACCCCGGTCTCGGCGTCGCCGGCGAGGATCGCACGCTGGACCGGTGCCGCGCCGCGCCAGCGCGGCAGCAGCGATCCATGGACGTTGAGGCAACCGCGCCGCGGCGCGTCGAGGATCGCTTGCGGCAGGATCAGCCCATAAGCGGCGACCACGGCGGCATCGAGGTCGAGCGCGGCGAATTCGGCCTGGGCCTGCGGATCGCGCAGGGTGAGCGGAGTTCGCACCGCGATGCCGATCGCCTCGGCCCGCGCCTGGACCGGGGAGGGGGTGAGCGTCTTGCCGCGCCCGGCGCGCCGTGGCGGCTGGCAATAGACGGCGACGACGTCATGGCCGGCGGCGACCAGGGCGTCGAGCGTCGGAACGGCGAAATCGGGGGTTCCCATGAAGGCAATGCGCATGGCGTCTTCTGAAACGCTTGCGCGGTCGGGATGCAAGCCCATATCGATGGACGATGGCTTCTCCCGAAATCGAGGCATTGACCCAGGCGCTCGCCCGACTGCCGGGTTTCGGCCCCCGCTCCGCCCGTCGCGCGGTGCTCCACCTGTTGAAGAAACGCGAAAGCGCGATGGCGCCACTGCTGCGCGCGCTCGAACTGGTCAACGAGCGGCTGACCGCCTGTTCGACCTGCGGCAATGTCGACACCAGCGACCCGTGCGCGATCTGCAGCGACCCGCGCCGCGACGCCCGCTCGCTGTGCGTGGTCGAGGATGTCGCCGACCTCTGGGCGCTCGATCGCGCGCGGCTGTTTCCGGGGCGCTATCATGTGCTCGGCGGACGGCTGTCGGCGCTCGAGGGGGTACGGCCCGAGGATCTGGCGATCGACAGCCTCGTGCGCCGGGTCGCCGAGGGCGGGATCGACGAGGTCGTCCTCGCCACCAATGCGACGCTCGAGGGGCAGACCACCGCGCATTATGTCGCCGACCGGCTCGAATCCTTTCCGGTCCGGCTCACCCAGCTCGCCCATGGCCTGCCGGTCGGCGGCGAACTCGACTATCTCGACGAGGGAACGCTGGCGCAGGCATTGCGAGCGCGGCGGCCGGTAAGCTAGTTCAGCCATGCTCCGCCAAGCTTGACGAAAAGGCCCGTACTACCTAGCTGGACGACATGGCCATTCGTCCGATCCTCGAGGCGCCCGATCCACGGTTGCGCGCGAAATCCGTTCCCGTCGAAGGGGGCGTCGATGAGGATCTGCGCGTCCTGATCGCCGACATGTTCGACACGATGTACGATGCCCCCGGCATCGGCCTCGCCGCGATCCAGATCGGTGTGCCGAAGCGGGTGCTGGTGATCGACCTGCAGGAAGAGGATGACGAGGAGGGCAAGCCGGTGCGCAACCCCCGCGTCTTCATCAATCCCGAGCTGTTCGATCCGTCCGAGGACTATTCGGTCTACAACGAAGGCTGCCTGTCGGTGCCCGACCTCTTCGCCGAGGTCGAGCGCCCGGCGGTGATCCATGCGCGCTGGATCGACGAGACCGGCCAGCGGCACGAAGAGCGGCTCGAGGGCATGATCGCCACCTGCCTGCAGCATGAGATGGATCATCTCGAAGGCATTCTCTTCATCGACCATCTGTCGCGATTGAAGCGCGACATGATGCTGAAGAAGCTCGAAAAGGCCCGCCGCGCTCGCGCGGCTTGAGCAGGCGGCGCCGCGCCCCGCGCGGCTTGCGTTGCGCTTCTTTCTGAAATCCACGTCACCCCAGCGTAGGCTGGGGTCCATGGCTGGCGCCACGAGAACTGCCGTTGCGCTTCCGGCGATACCGCTCATCCACCCGGCTTCAGCCGGCCATGCCCGCGGATAGAGACATGGGCCCCAGCCTTCGCTGGGGTGACGAAGCGAAGCTTCGTCAGAATCAGAACGGGCGCCCCGTTGCCGGAGCGCCCGCCTGAAATTCGTCAGCCCGAAGGCGGCCGATTACTTCTTCGCGGCGTCGACGACGTTGTCCGCAGCTTCGTGCAGCGCGTCGGCGGCGTTCGCGTAGTTGTCCGCGGTCGCGTCGTTCGCGGTCTGGTCCGCAGCGGCGTCAAGCGTGTCGGCGGCGTTGTCGAGCGCAGCGGCGGTATTCTCCGCGGCGTTCTCGGCCGGCGTCGGCTTGTTGCAGGCGGCGACCGACATCAGGCCGGCGGCGACGAGCACAAGGCTAAGCTTCTTCATTCGAGCAGCTCCCATAGCTTTATTTTAAGGTACGGCTCGAACGCCGACCTAGCCGTTGACATAACGTGCCCCGATTGGCCGTCAACGTGAAAGTGAAACGATATGAAGGCGTAACAAGTTCCCGCGGTGCAGCGAGAGGCGTGAAATTTTTTGGATGAGCATCCGATCCCGTCGATCCCATCGGCGGAAATCCGGCGCCGGCAAGGCTTTCGCCAAGGCCCTATCGCTATTGCCGCAGCGCGATCGATGCGCCGGACGTCGACTTTGCGGGCGGGCGGCGGGCGGGGATGGTCGCCGCGCCAGCGGACGCTTCAGAGGACGACATTCTCCGACAAGGCGACCTTGTCGAGGATATTCGCGGTTTCGTCGCGCACCGACAGCATCACCGATCGCAGCCGGCAACCGGCCTCGTCGACGCAATTCTCGCAAGGGGCATAGGCGAGTCGCGCCGCGCAGGGCACCAGCGCCAGCGAGCCGCGGGTCGCGCGCACGATATCGCCATAGGTGATCTGTTCGGGCGGGCGTGCCAGCCAGTAGCCGCCTTCCTTGCCGCGCATCGTTTCGACGAAGCCGGCGCGTTTCATTTCCGACAGGATGACGGTCAGGAATTTCGACGGAATATTCTGCTTCTCGGCGATCTCGCTGAGCTGGATCGGGCCCTGGCCGTAACGATCGCCGAGATGAAGAAGCGCCCTGATGGCATAACGGGTACGTTGGGACAGCATATCGCCTCATGTCGCGTCCCGATCGTGCTGGCAAGCAAACTCGTACTGCTGTGGTAGAGAATATGATGCGCGCTTGCGCTGGCCCGTGGCTTTGCCTATGGAGCGCGCCTCAGCGGCTCCCGAGCCGCTTGTGGCGATCGTAGCTCAATTGGTTAGAGCGCCGGTTTGTGGTACCGGAGGTTGCGGGTTCAATCCCCGTCGATCGCCCCATCATCCCTCTGCGCGTGCGGCCGGCACTTAACGGGGTGGAAATTTCCAGAGAAGAAGATTATTGCGCGATCGCGTAATCAAATTTCTTGGACATCGCCATGACCGCTGCCTGGGCTCTTCCCGATTTCGACGACCATGAAGGCGTTCACCTGTTCCGCGATGCGGCTTCGGGGCTGACCGCGATCATCGCGATCCATTCGACCCATCTCGGGCCGGCGGCGGGCGGCACCCGCTTCTGGCATTATGCCGATCCCAACGCCGCGATCACCGACGCGCTGCGCCTGTCGCGCGGGATGAGCTTCAAGAACGCGATGGCCGGGCTGCCGATGGGCGGCGGCAAGGCGGTCGTCGTCGCCGATGCGGCGCGCACCAAGACCCAGGACATGCTCCACGCCTTCGGCCGGGCGATCGATTCGCTGGGCGGTCGCTACGTCACCGCCGAGGATGTCGGCATGAACGACGCCGACATGGTCAGCATCGCGACCCAGACCAAGCATGTCTCGGGCCTGCCGGTCGCGGCCGGCAGCGCCGGCGGCGATCCGGGACCGACGACGGCGTTCGGCGTCTATCTCGGGGTTCGCGCGGCGATCGCGCGCGCGATCGGCAAGGACAGCGCACAGGGCGTCCATGTCGCGATCCAGGGCGTCGGCAGCGTCGGCGGCGGTCTCGCCCGCCGGCTCGCCGCCGACGGTGCGAAGCTGACGATCGCCGATGCCGACGAGGCGCGCGCGGCGAAGCTCGCCGCGGAGCTCGGCGCCGTCCATGTCCCGGCGTCGCAGATTCTCGGCATCGAAGCCGATGTGATCAGCCCCTGCGCGCTCGGCGCGATCCTGACCGCCGACAGCATCGCCGCGCTGCGCGCGCCGATCGTGGCGGGCGGCGCCAACAACCAGCTCGCAACCCCGGACGATGCCGCCCGCATCCATGCGCGCGGCATTCTCTATGCGCCCGATTATGTGATCAACGCCGGCGGCATCATCAATGTCGCGCTCGAATATCTTGGCCAGGGCGATCGTGCCGAGGTCGAGGCACGGGTCGCGCTCATCCCCGCGCGACTCGACGAGATCTGGGCCGAGAGCAAGGCGAGCGACGTGCCGGCGGCGGTGGTCGCCGACCGGATGGCGATGCGGCTGATCGGGCGCGGCTGAGGTTCGGGCTCAGGCTCGCCCACCGAATTTGACCGACCTCACTCGAGCGGTGGCGTCGCGGCGATCTGTTCGCGCCGCAGCCGATGCTCGCGCCATGCGGTGTAAAGCCCGCTGCCGCTGATCAGCGCCGCGCCCGCCAGCGTCGCGACGGTCGGCACCGTTGCCCAGATCGCCCAGCCGAGCAGGGTCGCCCAGATGATCTGGCTATAGTCGAACGGTGCGACCACCGAGACCGGGGCGGCGCTGAGCGACAATGTCATCAGGATCTGGGCGAAGGCGCCGGCGACGGCGCCCGCCAGCAGCAGCGCGAAGGTCGCCGGCGCGTGCGCCTGACCGAGAAAGATCATGCCGGCGCCGCTGACCACCCCCGAGGCGATGAAGAACCAGAACACGATCGTCGCGGGATATTCGGTGCCGCCGATCTGGCGAATCGTGATCGCGACGCCGGCGGTGCCGACCGCGCCGAACAGCGCGCATGCCATGCCGAGATGCGAGATGATCTGGCCGCCCGGCCGCACCACGATCGCCACGCCGATGAAGCCGATCGCGACCGCCGTCCAGCGGTGCGGCCCGACCTTCTCGCGCAGGATGATCGCCGACAGGATCGTCGCGAAGATCGGCGCGGTGAAACCGATCGTCACCGCATCGGCCAGCGGCAGCAGGATCAGCGCCTGGAAGCCCATCAATATCCCGCTGATGCCGATCGCGCTGCGGGTGAGGTGCGCGCGCGGGCGCCGGGTCCGGACCATGGCCAGGCCGGGGCCGATCGCCATCCAGCCGATCACCACCGGCAGCCCAAGGATCGACCGGTAGAAGAGCAGCTCGATCGCGTTGACGCCATCCTCGCTTGCCCATTTCATCACCGCGCTCATCGTCGCGAAACAGGCCACCGCGCCGCACCGGAACAGGATTCCGCGCAAGGCATGGTTGGACAGTTCGGCGGGCGCGGCGGGGGGCATCGGATGTCCGGCAAAAAAGCACGCAATGGGAAGTCATCGCCATGGGCCGCTTTGCGATATGCCGCAAGCCGTGGCCGCTTCCCACTGGCCGAAAGCTGCTCTATTGCCGTCCCCCGTGCATATCTTCGCCAATCCCAACCGGTTTCTGTCGATCGCGCGGCCGCTGACGCCCTGGCTTGGCTGGAGCGGCGGTTTGTTGGTCGCGGGTGCGATCCTGTCCGGTCTTTTTCTGACTCCGCCCGACTATCTTCAGGGCGAGAGCGTCCGCATCATGTATATTCATGTGCCCGCCGCCTGGCTGGGCATGGCGGGGTGGACCGGGATCGCGGTCGCCAGCCTGATGCAGCTGATCTGGCGGCATCCGCTCGCCGCGGTTGCCGCGCGCGCGGTCGCGGTGCCGGGCGCGCTGTTCGCGGCGATCTGTCTGATCACCGGATCGATCTGGGGCCGACCGACCTGGGGCACCTGGTGGGAATGGGACGGGCGGCTCACCTCGATGCTGGTGCTGTTCTTCCTTTATCTCGCCTATATCGCGCTGTCGTCGGCGGGCGCCGAACGCGGCGCCGGCGACCGCATCTCGGCGATCTTCGGGGTGGTCGGTGCGGTCAACGTGCCGGTCATCCATTATTCGGTGCTGTGGTGGCGCACGCTCCATCAGGTGCAGAGCATCACCCTGAAGGGTTCGACGATCGACGGATCGATCCTGTGGCCGCTGCCGATCTCGATGCTGGGCTTCACCCTGTTGTTCGGCGCGATCGTGCTGATGCGGATGCGCGCGCTGCTCGCCGACGCCAAGGTCGAGGCGCGGCTCAGGCGGATGAGCGCCGAATGAACCACTGGCCTTTCATCATCGGCGCCTATGGCGTCACCATCGTCGCGACGGTCGCGATCGTCGCGATCAGCTTTGCCGCGATGCGCCGCGCCGAGGCGCGCGCCGAAGCGCTCACAAGGAAACGGGACCAGGCGTGAAGGCCAAGAATCAACGGCTCATCCTGGCGCTGCTGGCGGTGGTGGCGATCGTCGGCGCGGCGTTGCTGGCGATGTCGGCGCTCAAGGACCAGGCCGCCTATTTCTACACGCCGTCGGACGCGAAGCGCGACCATGTCGAGCCGGGGCGCTCGGTGCGGCTCGGCGGCATGGTCCAGGGCGGATCGATCAAGCGGCAGCCCGACGGGGTGACGATCGACTTCGTCGTCACCGACAATGCCGAAACCGTGCCGGTGCGCTTCAAGGGCATCGTTCCCGATCTCTTCAAGGAAAATTCGGGGGTGGTCGCCGAGGGCAAGTTCCTCGCCGACGGCCGTTTCGTCGCCGACAATATCCTCGCCAAGCATGACGAGCGCTATATGCCGCCGCAGGTCGCGGGCGAGATGCACAAGAGCGAGAGTCTCGAACCCGGGGCGGGCGCGAAGACAAAAGCCGGCGAGAAAGCAAAGGACGATAGATGATAGCCGAGGGGGGGCTGGCAGTATTGTGGCTGGCGGCGGCGCTGGCGGCGTTGCAGCTGCTGCTGGGGATCAGCGCGGTATCGAGCGGGCGGACCGATCTGCTTGCCGCGGTGCGGCCGGTGGCGATCGTCCAGGCGGTGCTGACCGTGCTCGCCTTCGTCGCGCTGATCTATCTGTTCGTGACGGTCGACCTGTCGGTGGCGCTGGTCGCCGCCAACGACGCCTCGACCAAGCCGCTGCTCTATAAGTTCGCCGGCACCTGGGGAAACCACGAAGGCTCGATGCTGATGTGGGTGACGATCCTCGCCGTCGCCGGCGGTGCGGTCGCGATCTTCGAACGGCGGCTCAACGAGCGCACGCTGATCGCGACGCTCGCCGCGCAGGCGGCGATCGGCCTGGGCTTCTACGCCTTCCTGCTGTTCGCCTCGAACCCGTTCGCCCGGCTGAACCCGGCGCCGGTCGAGGGGCAGGGGCTCAACCCGCTGCTCCAGGATCCCGGCCTCGCCTTCCATCCGCCGACCCTCTATCTCGGCTATGTCGGCCTGTCGGTCGCCTTCTCCTTCGCGGTCGGCGCGCTCGTCACCCGCGACGTCGGCGCGGCTTTCGCCCGCGCGATGCGGCCCTGGGTGCTCGGCGCCTGGATCCTGCTGACGCTCGGCATCACCGCGGGCAGCTACTGGGCCTATTATGAGCTCGGCTGGGGCGGCTGGTGGTTCTGGGACCCGGTCGAAAATGCCTCGCTGATGCCCTGGCTCGCGGCGACCGCACTGCTCCATTCGGTGACGGTGCTGGCGACCCGCGAGGGCCTGCGCGCCTGGACGGTGATGCTGGCGGTGGTCGCCTTCTCGATGTCGATGGTCGGCACCTTCCTGGTGCGTTCGGGCATCCTCACCAGCGTCCATGCCTTCGCGGTCGATCCGCGCCGCGGCACCTTCATCCTCGCGCTGCTCGCCATCTATATCGGCGGCGCGCTGGCGCTGTTCGGGCTGCGGGTCGGCACGGTGCGCGAAGGGTCGCAGTTCAACGCGGTGAGCCGCGAGGGCGCGCTCGTCGTCAACAATCTGCTGCTGTCGGCGATCCTCGGCATCGTCCTGGTCGGCACCCTCTATCCGCTGATCGCCGAGGCGGTGACCGGGGCGAAGCTGTCGGTCGGTCCGCCCTATTTCAACGCCGCGGCCGGGCCGCTCGCGCTGATCCTCGTCGTGATCATGGCCGCCGGCCCGTTGCTGCGCTGGCGGCGCGACCAGCTGAAGCCGCTCGCCACCCGGCTGGCGATCCCGATCCTGCTGTCGGCGCTGATGCTGCTGGCGGTGATCGCGCTGGCGCCGGGCATCCACATCCTGCCGCTGCTCGGGCTGGTGGTCTCGGTCGGGGTCGGCATCGCCAGCCTCGCGCCGCTGTGGAAGCGCAATCTGCGCCGCACCCCGCTCTATATCTGGGGCATGGTCGTCGCCCATCTCGGCATCGCCGTCGCGCTGGCCGGGATGGCGTCGGAAAGCGCCTTCATCAAGGAGACGCTGGTCGCCGCCCGCGAAGGCGAGACCTATCGTGTCGGCCCCTATGCGATCCGCCTGACCGATATGGAGCCGATCGCCGGGCCGAATTATACCGCGGTCGAGGCGACGGTGATCGCGCGGCGCGGCGAGGGCGCGCCGTTCACGATGAAACCGCAGACCCGGATGTTCCCGTCGCCGCAGACCGAGACCAACGAGGCGGCGATCAAGACGGTGTGGGACGGCCAGCTCTATGTCGTCGTCGGCAAGCCCGACGACCAGGGCCGCTGGCAGCTTCGCCTGTGGTGGAAGCCGTTCGTCACCCTGATCTGGCTCGGCGGTGCGCTGGTCGCGTTCGGCGGTTTCCTGTCGCTGGTCGGCCGCGTCCGTCGCGAGATGCGACATGCCCCGCCGCGAGAGTATATATGAGGGGGCCGCTCGCATGAAGCGCCTGATCATCTGGCTGCCGCTCGCACTGTTCCTGATCTTCCTGGTCGTGTTCGCGGGCGGCCTGATCCGGCCCGAGAGCAAGACGATCCGGTCGCAACTGGTCGGCAAGCCGATGCCCGCCTTCGCGCTGCTGCCCGCGGTCGACGGCAAGCCGGGGCTCGCCAGCCAGGCGCTCGCCGACGGCAAGCCGCATCTCGTCAACATCTTCGCGAGCTGGTGCATCCCCTGTGCGGCCGAGGCGCCGCAGCTCCAGCAGCTCGCCGAGGCCGGAGTGCCGGTCTACGGCGTCGCGATCCGCGACCGGCAGGAGGATCTGACGCGCTTCCTGGCGCGCAACGGCGATCCCTATCGCGCGATCGGCGCCGACACGAACAGCAGCGTCCAGATCGCGCTCGGATCGTCGGGGGTTCCGGAGACCTTCATCGTCGACGGCAAGGGCATCATCCGCCACCAGCATATCGGCGATATCCGCCCCGAGGACGTGCCCGGCATCATGTCGGCCCTTGGAGACGCTAAGTGAGGCGGCTGCTTATTCTCGCCGCGCTGGCGCTGGCGACGCCGGTGCTCGCCGATTCGCTGATGCCGGCGGCGCGCTACGCCAATGAACAGCTTCCCGATCCCGGTCAGGAGGCGCAGGCCAAGGCGCTGATGGCGACGCTGCGCTGCCTCGTCTGTCAGGGCCAGTCGATCGCCGATTCGGATGCCGAGATGGCGGGCGACATGCGCGCGCTGGTCCGCACCCGGATCCAGGCGGGGGAGCAGCCCGAGGCGATCCGCAAATGGCTGATCGAGCGCTATGGCGACTGGGTCAGCTATAAACCGCCGCTCGACGGGCTGACCTGGCCGCTCTGGGTGATGCCGCTGGTTTTTCTGCTGCTCGGTGGCTGGCTGGTGCGCGGACGGTTCAAGCGTAGAGGGAAAAGCTGATGGGCTGGCTGATCTTCCTCGGGCTGGCGGTCGTCGTCGGCGGGGTGCTGTGGCGCTGGGGCCGCCTGCCCAAGGGCGGGCTCGAACTGCTCGGCGCGGCGCTGTTCATGGCGGTCGCCGGCTATGCCTGGCAGGGCAGCCCGGCGCTGCCCGGCAAGCCGACCCCGCCGCCGCAGGACGCCAAGGTTCCCGACAGTGAATTCGCGGTCGAGCGCGAGAAGCTGATGAGCAAGTTCGGCAACGACGCCGATGTGCTGGGGACCGCCGATGCCTTCCACCGCCAGGGGCTCAACCTCTATGCGATCGGGATCATCAAGGGCGGGCTCGAGAAACGGCCGAAGAGCGCCGATCTCTGGGTCGGCCTCGGCAATGCGATGGTGGTCCATAGCCAGGGGATGATGTCGCCGGCGGCCCAGCTCGCCTTCGAGCGCGCCGCGAAAATCGCCCCCGATCATCCGGGCCCGCCCTTCTTCATGGGGCTGGCCTATGCCCAGGCCGGCCAGTTCGACCGCGCCGAGACGATCTGGCGCGATCTGCTGGCGCGCGCGCCCGCCGATGCGCCGTGGCGCGCCGATGTCGAGCAGCGGCTCGGCGAGATCGCGCAGATGAAGGGCATGGGGCGGTAAGCCAGGCTATATCCTCGCGGTACGCCTTCGCCGCCGAGCCGACCTGGATCAGCCGTCCTCGGGCCATAGGCCGTCATTGGCTTCGACGCGCCGGACGTCGGTGAGAAACCGGGTCATCAGCGCGATCTCGTCCGGCGAATATCCCGCGAGATTGCGCCGAATGAGCCGTGCCGCTTCCCGGCGGACCTGTCCGCATGCGGCGATGCCGAGCGGGGTGAGCTGAAGCTCGGTGCGGCGGCCGTCGGCGAGGCTGGGGGTCGCCTCGACCAGGCCCGCCTTGATGATCCGATTGAGCTCGATCGTCATCAGGCTGCGGCTGATCCCGAACGCGTCGGCGAGATCGGCGGGCAACCGAACCCCGCCGAGGATCCTGCTCAGGATCCATGCGCCGCGCCGCCCGAGATCATGGTGGCGGATCACGCCGCGGGCGGCGATCCTGATGGCGGCGTCGGCACGGGCGAGGCCGTCGAGGAGCGGGCCGATCTCGGCCCAGTCGGCATCGTCTTCGGGCCGGCTGCCGTCGTCATCCCCACCATGCTGGCCCGTCGGCGTCATCAACCTCTGCTCCCCTTTGCCATCGTGCGGCGTCCTATCGCACAGCGCCGGCCACAGCGCGCCCGTAATTTGAAAATAATTTAATTAAAAAACTTGACGAATTTTCCCCTGCGGCTCAGTTTCCGGGCAGACAGAAGCGGCGCCCGACCGCTCGTCATGAGGAGCCGATATGGAAGATATGGGGATGACGCGCCGTCGTGCGGGCCAGCTGTTCGGCGCCGCGGCACTGACGAGCCTGCTGGCGCCGCGGGCGTGGGCGCAATCGAATTCCCCGAGCGCGATCGTCGACACCAGTGCCGGCAAGGTCCGCGGCCTGCGCGAGGGCCCGATCAGCGCCTTTCGCGGCATTCCCTATGGCGCCGACACGCAGGGCGCGCGGCGCTTTCTGCCGCCGGTCAAGGCCGCCGGCTGGACCGGAGTGCGCGATTGCGTCGGCTTCGGCCATCGCGCGCCGCAAGGGAGCCTCGGGGCCGGCAGGATCCCGCCCGGCGCCGATCCGGCCGCGCTCGCGGCGGTGCAGAAGTTCATGACCGGTCAGATGGGCAGCGGCTATGAGGGCGAGGATTGTCTGGTCCTCAACGTCTACACCCCCGATGCCTCGTCCCGGCGCAAGCGCCCGGTGATGTTCTGGCTGCATGGCGGCGGCTTCGCGATCGGATCGGCCAACGAAGCGGTCTATGAAGGCGGGGCGCTGGCGCAGCGCGGCGACGTCGTGGTGGTGACGATCAACCACCGGCTCGCCGCCCCCGGCTATCTCTATCTGGGCGCGCTCGATCCCGATTTCGCCCTGTCGGGCAACAGCGGCCAGCTCGACCAGATCCTCGCGCTGGAATGGGTCCGCGACAATATCGCCGCCTTTGGCGGTGACCCGCACAATGTGACGATCTTCGGCGAAAGCGGCGGCGGCGCCAAGGTGCAGACGCTGCTGGCGATGCCGGCCGCCCAGGGCCTGTTCCACAAGGCGATCATCCAGAGCGGCTCGGCGCAGATCCGCGGCATTCCGAAAGGCGACGCCGCCGATTTCGGGAGCCGCATCCTCAAGACGCTCGAGATCGCGCCGGGCGAGGTTCGCAAGGCGCAGGATGTCCCGCTCGCCACGCTGATGAAGGCCGCCGCGACGGTGCAGGCGCAACTGGGGCAGGGGGTGCGGGTGCTCGCACCGGTCACCGATGGTGTCGCCTTGCCCGCCGATCCGTTCGATCCGGTGGCGGCGCCGACCGTCGCGCCGGGCATCCCGCTGATCGTCGGCACCAACAAGGACGAGGCCACGCTGTTCAACATCGTCGACCCGAAATTCGGCAAGATGACGCTCGACGACGCACAGGCCCGCTTCCGCTCGAATCTGAAGGACAAGGGCGACGACGCCTTCGCCTTCTATCGTCGAAACCGGCCCGCCGAGGCCGGAACCTGGCTCTACACCTCGATGGTCACCGAGAGCGTCGCCTGGATCAACGCGATCCGCATCGCCGAACGCAAGGCGGCGCAGGGCGGGGCGCCGGTCTTCATGTATCGGCTCGATTATGAGACCCCGCTGTTCGACGGGATGCTGCGGGCGCCGCATGGTCTCGACACGCCGATGGTGTTCAACCATGCGAAGCAATTCGCGAGCATGCTGGGCTCCGGACCCGATCCCGTCATCGTGTCCGAGGCGATGGTCGACGCCTGGACCGCATTCGCGCGGACCGGCGACCCGTCGACCGGCAAGCTGGCCTGGGCGCGCTACGAGCCGGATGCGCGCAAGACGATGATCTTCGCGCGGAACAGCCATGTCGTCGGTGATCCGGAGCGGCCGTTCCGCGAATATTGGTCGGGCTGACGATATCGGCGCGCTACCGCTTTTGGCGCCCCCCGAACATTCCTACCCTCCCTTCCCGGAGGTACAACTGGGGCCGGACGGCTTTGCCGTCCGGCCCCGTCTTTATGGGCTTCGGCGCTGACGGCGGCGCCACCCCGATCAGTTCATCGGCAGGCCCAGCGCGTCCGCCACCGCCTGGTGCCGGATCTTGCCGCCCGACACGTTGAGCCCCGCCGCGAGATGCGGATCGGCGGCCATCGCCGCCTCGGCGCCGAGATTGGCGAGCTTGAGCGCGAACGGCAGGGTCGCGTTGTTGAGCGCGAAGGCGGAGGTGCGCGCAACCGCGCCCGGCATGTTCGCCACGCAATAATGGATCACCCCGTCGACCTCGAAGACGGGGTCGTCATGGGTGGTGGCATGGCTGGTCTCGAAGCAGCCGCCCTGGTCGATCGCGATGTCGACCAGCACCGATCCGCGCTTCATCGTGCGGATCATCTCGCGGGTCACCAGCTTGGGGGCGGCGGCGCCCGGCACCAGCACCGCGCCGATCACCAGATGCGCCTTGGCGACGGCGGCGGCGATCGCCGCCTTCGAGGCGTAGACCGTCTTGATCTGGCTGCCGAAATGCATGTCGAGCTCGGCGAGCCGGTCGTTGTTGATGTCGTAGATGGTGACGTCGGCGCGCTGGCCGACGGCCATCTGCGCGGCGTTGATCCCGGCGACGCCGCCGCCGAGGATCGCGACCTGCGCCGGGGTCACCCCCGGCACGCCGCCGAGCAGCACGCCGCGGCCGCCCTGTTCCTTCTCCAGATAATGGGCGCCGACCTGGATCGACATGCGGCCAGCGACCTCGGACATCGGCTTGAGCAGCGGCAGCGCCCCCGAACGCGAGGTGACCGTCTCATAGGCGATGCAGGTCGCGCCCGATTTCATCAGCCCTTCGGCCTGCGGCTTGTCGGCGGCGAGGTGGAGATAGGTGAACAGCAGGTGCCGCGGCTCGAGCATCGCGATTTCCTGCGGCTGCGGCTCCTTGACCTTCACGATCATGTCGGCGCCGGCGAACACCGCCTTGGCATCGGGCAGGATCGAAGCGCCGGCGTCGATATAATCCTGGTCGTCGAAATCGATTCCCGATCCGGCCTTGGTCTCGATCAGCACCTGATGACCGGCGGCGGTCAGTTCGGCGACCGAGGCGGGGGTCAGGCCCACGCGATATTCGTGGTTCTTGATTTCCTTGGGGACACCGACGCGCATGTTCATTCTCCCGCTGATCTCTGCTGTGCCCGGAAGGATAACGCAAAAGCCGTGGCAGAAGTTTGCGAAGATGGTCGTTACAATCGATACGATCGCCATATGATTGCGTGTTATCGCCCTATCATGCGATATTTTCCCGATGGACCAGATCGATCGCAAAATCATCGCTCAACTCGGCCATGATTCGGGACTGACCAGCGAACGGCTGGGCGCCGCCGTCGGGCTGTCGCCATCGGCGGCGCATCGCCGGGTCAAGGCGCTCGAAGATGCGGGGATGATCCTCGGCTACCGGGCGCGGCTGTCGCGCGCGGCGCGCGGCAATCCCTCGACCGTGTTCGTGTCGGTGACGCTGGTCGACCAGCGCCAGCAGACGATGATGGCGTTCGAGGCCGCGCTCGGCCGCACCGCGCAGATCGCCGAGGCGCATCTGATGAGCGGCGATTCCGATTATCTGATCAAGGTATTGGTGCCGGCCGAGGACAGTTACGAGCGCGTCCACCGTGAGATATTGTCGGTGCTGCCCGGGGTTCACCGGCTCGTCACCCAGTTCACCATTCGCACTCTCGCGACCGACGATTGCGGGCTAACGACGGATTTTCGCGCGGTTCCGTTTGCGGGGCCACGGAACAAATGCTAGTTGCCCGCCGCTATGCGCCGGGGGGAAACGACGGCGCCGGGAACAGTCGATTGATATATTGGGCAGAGTCGGTGACGGCATGACGGGCGACCCGCACATGGCAGTGGACGGGGCGAGCCCCGATTCCCATGCTTATGGTTCGGCCGGCCATGGTCATGGCAGCTTCCCAAAATTGGTCGTCGGCGCGGTCGGCATCGTCTTCGGCGATATCGGCACCAGCCCGCTCTATGCGTTTCGCGAGACCTTCGCCGGCCATCATCCGCTGGTCCCCGACGAGTTGCATGTGCTGGGAGTGCTCAGCCTGATCTTCTGGTCGATGATGCTCGTCGTGACGATCAAATATGTGATGATCATCATGCGTGCCGACAATAAGGGCGAGGGCGGCAGCCTGGCGCTGCTCGCGCTGATCAACCGCAAGTCCGAGGGCAAGCGCTGGACCCGCGGCATCGTCCTGCTCGGGGTGTTCGCGACCGCGCTCTTCTATGGCGACAGCATGATCACCCCGGCGATCTCGGTGTTGTCGGCGGTCGAGGGGCTGACCACCGTCCAGGCAGGCTTCCAGCCGCTGGTGCTCCCGGTCGCGGTGATCATCCTGATCGCGCTGTTCATGATCCAGTCGCGCGGCACCGCCAAGGTCGGCATGTTGTTCGGCCCGATCATGCTGATCTATTTCACCGTGCTCGCGGTGCTAGGGATCAACCATCTCCTCGCCAATCCCTATGTGCTGATCTCGCTCAATCCCTGGTATGCGGTCCAGTTCTTCCTCGCCGATTTCCGTCTGGCGTTTCTCGCCATGGGGTCGGTGGTGCTCGCGGTGACCGGGGCCGAGGCGCTCTATGCCGATATGGGCCATTTCGGGCGCAAGCCGATCGGCGTGTCGTGGCTGGTGTTCGTGCTGCCCGCGCTGATGCTGAACTATCTCGGCCAAGGCGCGATGATCCTCGGGCAGGATATGCCCACCGCGCTGCGCACGATCCACAACCCCTTCTTCCTGCTCGCGCCCGAAGCCTTTCGTCTGCCGCTGGTGATCCTGGCGACGCTGGCGACGGTGATCGCGTCGCAGGCGGTGATCTCGGGCGCCTTCTCGGTCACCCAGCAGGCGATCCAGCTCGGCTTCATCCCGCGCCTGCGCATCACCCACACCTCGGCGGGCGCGATCGGCCAGATCTACATCCCGGCGATGAACTGGGCGCTGATGGTGATGGTGATCCTGCTGGTGATCTCGTTCCGCAGCTCGTCCAACCTCGCCGCGGCCTATGGCATCGCCGTCACCGGGGCGATGGCGATCGACACCTGCCTGCTCGCGGTCGTGTTGTTCCATCTGTGGCGCTGGAACCGGATCGGCGCCGGCATATTGATCGCCGCGTTCGGGCTGGTCGACCTCGCTTATTTCAGCGCGAACCTCACCAAGGTGCCCGATGGCGGCTGGTTCCCGCTGCTGATCGGGTTCATCGCCTTCACCCTGCTCACCACCTGGGCGCGGGGACGCCAATTGATGATCGACCGGATGCGCGAGGTCGCGATGCCGGTGAAGGTGTTCGTCCAGTCGGCGGTCAGCTCGGCGGCGCGGGTTTCGGGCACCGCGGTGTTCATGACCTCGTCGCCCGACGGGGTGCCGCACGCGCTGCTCCACAATCTCAAGCACAACAAGGTGCTGCACGAGCGGGTGATCCTGCTGACCGTCAAGATCGCCGACGTCCCCTATGTGAATCCCGATCGTCGGATGAACTTCTCCGATCTCGGCCAGGGCTTCTACCGGATGATCATTAACTATGGCTTCATGGAAGATCCCGACGTGCCTGCGGTGCTCGCCACCAACCGGCAGTGCGGCGCCGAATTCAAGATGATGGACACCAGCTTCTTCCTCGCCCGGCAGACGTTGCTGCCCTCGTCGCGGCCGGGCATGGCGATCTGGCGCGAAAAGCTGTTCGCCTGGATGCTGCGCAACGCCGAAAGCGCGATGGAATTCTTCAAGCTGCCGACCAACCGTGTCGTCGAACTGGGCAGCCAGGTCGAGATCTGATTCGACGGCGGGCGACCGCCGGCGGTCCTGCACGGCGCCCGCTCCGCTCTTTCGCATGGATCGCGCGTCGCCTATCCTGATGCGATGGCTGCCGATGCCGAACCTCTCGCCGACATCGCCTTCGAAGGGAGGGTGATATATTGGCGCGGTCCCGCGCCATTCTACTTCGTCGCGGTTCCATCCGAGCATGTCGGCGAATTGCGCTACGCCGCCCGGCAGGCAAGCTATGGGTGGGGCGTGGTGCCGGTCGACGCGATGGCGGCCGGCGTGAGCTTTTCCACATCGCTCTTTCCGAAGGACGGCGGCTATTTGCTGCCGCTCAAGGTCGCGGTTCGGCGCGCGGGAAAAATCGAACCCGACGCTTGGGTGCGCGTGCGGATAAGGGTGAATCGGCAGCTACCGGCCTTGTAGTCGCTCGTCGCTACGATCGGGTCGTGGATTTTCAATGGCCGCATCCATTCCCGAATGTCGACCAAGGCCGTAATGGAACGGCATGCCGATCTCGCCCGCCGCCCGCCTCTATCTTCGCCCCGCCGCCTTCGTCGACGCGCCGTTCGGTCGCGACGGCCAGGTCGCGCGGCTCGCCGGCGGGCTGGTCTGGTTCTCGGCTTATGAGCTAATCGCGGTCGAGGGCGGCCGGCGTGTCGCCGAGCGGCTGGTGCCCGTCGCCGACTTCGATAGGCTCTGCGCCGGGCTTGCCGCGCACCAGGCCGATGCGCTGCGCGCCACCGCCGCGCGGATCGTCGCCCCGCGGCTGCCGATCCGGCTGGGTGATCGCGTGCTGCGGCTCGACCAGCCGCAGGTGATGGCGATCCTCAACGTCACCCCCGACAGCTTCTCCGACGGCGGCAGCCATGCCGATCCGGTCGCCGACGGTTTCGCGATGGCGGCCGATGGGGCCGCGATCGTCGATGTCGGTGGCGAATCGACCCGGCCGGGCGCCGCGACGGTGTGGGAAGGCGACGAGATCGCGCGGGTCGAACCGGTGATCCGGCGCCTCGCAGCGGGCGGGGCGATCGTGTCGAGCGACACCCGCAAGGCGGCGGTGATGCAGGCCGCGCTCGGTGCCGGTGCGCATATCGTCAACGATGTCTCGGCGCTAGGCTGGGATCCGCTCGCGCTGCCGCTGCTGGCGCGCAGCGCCTGCCCGGTCGTGCTGATGCACCATCAGGGCGATCCGCAGACGATGCAGCATCATCCACATTATGACGATGCGCTGATCGAGGTCTATGACTGGCTCGCCGATCGCATCGCCACGGCCGAGGCGGCGGGCATCGCGCGGGCGCGGATCATCGTCGATCCGGGGATTGGTTTCGGCAAGACGCTGCGCCACAATCTCCAGCTTTTGAACGGGCTCGCGCTGTTCCACGGCCTGGGCTGCCCGCTGCTGCTCGGCGTGAGCCGCAAGCGGCTGATCGGGGCGCTCTCGAACGAGGCGCCCGCCGACCGGCGGCTCGGCGGATCGGTCGCGCTGGCGCTCCACGGCGCGCAGCTTGGGGCGCAGATCCTGCGCGTCCACGACGTGGCCGAAACGGTCCAGGCGCTGCGGACCTGGCGCGGCTTGCGCGACGAGGCGCTGACCCCGCCGGCCCCATGATCCCTCAGGCGTCTTCGAGGCCGAGTTCGGCGAGCTTGCGATAGAGCGTCGACCGGCCGATCCCCAGCCGGCGGGCGACCTCGGTCATCCGCCCGCCATAGCGGCGGATCGCGAGACGGATCATGTCGGCCTCGACCGCTTCGAGCGAGCGGACATGGCCATCGGGCTGGAACACCTCGAACCCGGCCTCGGCCGCATCGGGCACCATGTTCGCCGGACGCCCGCTTGCGACTGCCGCGGCGAGCTGACGGAATTGCGCCGGTGTCAGAAACTCGTCCGAACATCCGATCGCGGCGCGCAGCAGAACGTCGTGGAGCTGGCGGACATTGCCGGGCCAGGGATAGCGGGCCAGCAGGCGGATCGCCGCCGGATCGATCATCGGCGCGGCGACCGCCAGTTCGGTCGCGATCCGCGCGAGGATGCTGCGGCTCAACTCCGCGAGATCGTCGATACGCTCGCGCAATGCCGGGACGGTGATGCGGCTGGGGGACAGGCGTGCGGCGAGGTCGGGATGGAGGCGGGCTTCACCGCCGCTATCGGCCGGATCATGGTCGATCGCGGCGATCAGCCGGACCGATACGCTGCGCGGAACCCGCGCGCCGAGCGGCAGGATCTCGCCCGACTGGAGCGTCCAGGCCAGGCGCGCCTGCAGGTCCGCCGGTAGCCGGTCGATCCGATCGAGGAAGATCGTGCCGCCATCCGCCGCTGCGAGATGGCCCGCACGGCGATCGAAGGCGCCGGGGAAGGCGCCGCGTTCGTGGCCGAACAATTCGGACTCGGCGAGGTTGGCGGGTATGGCGCCGCAGTCGACCGCGACGAACGGGCGGTCCATCCGCTCGCCGGCGAGATGGACGGCGCGGGCGACCGCTTCCTTGCCGACGCCGGTCTCGCCTTCGATCATCAGCGGCGCGGCGGTGTCGGCGGCGAGCTGTGCCTGCTCGATGGCCGCACGGAAACTCGGGGCAGCGCCCACCAGCCGGTCGAAGCCGATCGCCGCCAGCGGTTTTTCGGCGAGGGGCCGCAGCTCGCCCTCGGCCTCGGATGTGGTGGCATGGTCGAGGGCAGCGATCAGCCGGTCATAGGCGATCGGGGTCGTGACGAAATCGCTGGCGCCGGCGCGCAGCGCGGGGGCGATCCGGTCGGTCGCCTCCGCCGCGATCGACAGGATGATCGGCAGATGGGGCAGCCGCTTGCGCAACTGGCCCAATGCTTCGCCGAAGTCGGCCGTGCCCGTTTCGCAGCACAGCAGCACCGCGTCGATACGGTCACTGCGCTGTTCGATGACGGCGATCGCATTGATGATATCGGCCGCGCGCAACACCTTCCAACCGGCGCGCGTGGCAAAGGCTGAAACCAGCCCGCCATGCGCGGTCGCGTCGTCGATCAGCAGCAGGCCCCGCGGCAAATTGCGGTGCATTCCCCAAAGATCCCCCACAGATCGCTGCTCACCCACCTAGCAGCGATCCCTTGCGGATCGGTTTAGAGGCTGAAAACAAATTGTAATATGCACAAGGGAGCACAACTGCTCATTTCTCTGACAATTTCGCATTATATGCGATCTCGAAGATGCTGACGCGTCATCGATCGATATGCTCAGGCGCCGTATGGGCTGACCGGCCGACGGATTATCGACACCTGTGCCGAAGGGCTTGAGGGCAAAGCGGCGGCCGTCTAGAAGCCCGTTGGTCAGGCAAAACGCTCAAGCAGGGGAAGATCTATGGCCGATGGCGGCGCTCCGATGGACTATAAGGCCCACAACAACACCTATTCGGGCTTCCTGACCCTGCTCAAGGTCGGCACGATCGCCAGCGCGCTGGTCGGCCTGCTGGTGGTTTTCCTGATCGCGCCGAAGGGCTGATCGCCCCTCCCTGGAAAGGGAGGAGCTTGAAATAAGCGAACCGGACCCGCAGGGTCCGCGAGCGCGACCGCGCGCCGCGCCTTATTGGCGCGAAGCCAAGGCGGGCAGATGCCCGCCGCCCGGCGTCTGAGGGCTAAAACAAATCAACGCGCCAGGTCGACGATCATGCTGCGCCACATCAGCAGCGCGCCGTCGATCGAGGCGGTCGGCGCGCGCTCGTTGAGGCCGTGGCTGAAATCGTCGTCGGGATTGAGGAAGATCGCGCCGACGCCGTAGCTCGGTATGCCGATCGTCCTGAAGAACATCGAATCGGTCGCGCCGACCGACATTTGCGGCACGATCGGCAATCCGGGATGGCTGAGGTCGAGCCCCTTGCGGACCGCCTTCATCACGTCGGGACGCAGCGGCGAGGTGTTGCTCATCAGCGGGTGGGCGAGGGTGGTGATCGTCACCTGCGGATTGGCGATCGCCTCGGCGAGATTCGCCTTCACATCCTCGACCTTCACCCCCGGGAAGATCCGGCAATTGACATAGACGCTGGCGCGCTGCGGCAGCGCGTTGAGCGCATGGCCGCCGGCCAGCATCGTCGCGACGCAGGTGGTGCCGACCTGTCCGACATATTCGGGGTCGGCCCGAAGCGTCGCGATCGCGGCCTTGTCGGTCGGGTCGGCGGCGAACTTGGTCATCGCCGCACCCAGCGCCCCGGGGGTGCGCGCGCCGGTCGCGGCGAAATAGGCGCGGGTCAGCTCGCTCGATTGCACCGCGAAGCGGTAAGCGCCGATCCGGTCGATCGCCTGCGCCAGCGTATAGATCGCATTGGTCGCACCCGGCCGGCTCGAATGGCCGCCGGGGTCGGTGACCGTGATCTCGAAATCGGCATAGGTCTTCTCGGCGGCCTGCATCATGAAGGCGATCGGCTTGCCGTCGGCGCCGAGCAGCCCGCCGCCGGCATCGGCGTTGAGCAACAGCTCGGCGCCCTTGCCATATTTGGCGGCGAGGGTGGCGGTGGTCGCCATGTCGGTTTCCTCGTCGGCCGACAGCAGCAGCAGGATGTCGCGGCCGGGTTTGTAGCCATCGGCCTTCAGCTTGAGCAGGGTCGATACCAGGATCGCGTCGCCGAACTTCATGTCGAGCGAGCCGCGGCCATAGACGAAGCCCTTCTCCTCGACCGGAACGAACGGATCGCGGGTCCAGTCGGACGCCTTCGCCTCGACCACGTCCATATGGCCCGACAGCAGGATCGGTCCCCTATTTTTGGCGGTTCCGCGATAGCGTGCGACCAGGGTGGTGGTGTCGCCATCGCCCTCGACGATCACATCCTCGGCGGCGAACCCGCCCTTGCGCAGCAGGTCGGCGATATGGTTCGCCATCTGCGGCATGTTGCCGCGCCCCTGCACCGTCGGGATGGCGATGAAGTCCTTCCACAGCTGGAGCGCCTGGTCGTGCTGGGCCGGATCGACCTTTGCCGGGCCGGCGGCGGCCAGCGGCGTCGATCCCAGCAGCGCCGCGACGAACAGGGGGAGGGCGCGGCGCATGGGCAATCCTTCGGCTGGAGCGATTTACCTCAGATTGCTGCGCCGCACCGATGCCGTCAATCGCGATGCATTAGCTTGCGGAAACGCCGGCGCCAGCGCCCGCGATTGCGCTCGCGGCGCAGCCGGCGGCGCTCGCGCATCTGTTCGAACAGGCCGCGGGTGCCGCGCCGCAGGAAGCCGCGGAACAGGCCGCGGTTCGACAGCGGCTCGAAGCGTTCGTCGACCGATTCGGGATCGAGCATCTCGGTGGCGCCGAGCGCTAGCGTCGCTTCGCTGACCGGTGCCGGCTCGAACGGCACCAGCGTCTTGCTGCCGCCCGGATGATCGTCGCTGAGCCCGTCGATCATGTCGCTCAGCCGGCCGCAGCTGTCGAAGGCGGCGCGCACCCGTTCGGGGGTGGTGCCGAGATGCTCGGCGAGCAGCGTCTCGCGCAGGTGGCGGATCGCGGGATCGGGAAGGTCGTCGTCATCCTCGGGCGCGATCGCGATGTCGCATTCGCTGTCGAGCCCCATCGAGCGGTTGTTCATGTTCGAGGACCCGACCCGCAGGATGCGGTCGTCGACGATCATCAGCTTCGAATGGACGTAGATGTCGGCGCCTTGCTTCGTCACCGGCGTGTAGAATTGCAGCCGGTCGTGCTGGTCGAGATGGTAAAGCGCCGCGGTGAGCTCGGATCGGGCGCTGCCCATCACCGCCTCCTGCAGCCAGCCGTCGGCGCTGCGAGGGAGGACGATGACGATTTCGGGCCCATCGGGTTCCTGCAGCCGCTTCGCCAGCGCCTCGGCGACCGCGCGCGAGGCGAAATATTGGTTGTCGGCGTAGATGAAGCGCTTCGCCCGTTCTATCATGTCGATATAGAGCGCCTCGATCTCGCGCACCTCCTCGCATTTCGCGGTGCGCGGCACCGTGCGGCTGATCGCGACCCGGCGATTCGCGGTGAGAACCCCCAGCCGGGCGGGCCAGGGCGCCTTGTGGCGGGCGGGCACCGGCAGCGATCGACCGGTCGCCTTTTCCCAGCGGTCGCGGGCGAGCTCGCCGAGCGCGGCCGCGGCATCGCCGTCGACCGCGCCGATCGTGTCGTGCCACGGCATATAGGGGCGCCCGCCGGGCAGCCGCCGCCGTGGATCGCCATCCTCATGCTCGGGGGTGTCCCAGCGGTCCGAGGTCATGTCGATGCCGCCGCAAAAGGCGATGCTGTCGTCGATCACGACGATCTTCTGGTGATGGGTGGCGCCGATCGGCTGGCTGCTGTCGAAGCGTATGTCGACATGGCGCGACAGCCGCCAGTGGATCAGCGTGAAGATCGCCCGCCCGCGGGTCAGCATCTTGAGCGCGCCCATGTTCCAGATCAGCAGCTGGATCCGCAGTTCGGGCCGCCGCCGCGCCAGCCAGGGGATGAAGCGCGCCAGGCTGTTGGGTCCGTTTTCGTCCTCGCTGTCGTCGTCCTCGGGATCCAGCAGGATGCGCGGATCGACGTCCCAGCCGACGATGATGATCTGCTCGCGCGCTTCGAGCATCGCGTCGCGCACGATCCGGAAATAATCGGCGGCGTCGACGATCACCGCGACCCTGTCGGCGCGTTCGATCCTCCAGCAATTGGAGCCCGGAACAAACAGCTCGTTCGTCATTTACCCCCGCTATATCGCGCGATTTTTCCAGCTTTGCAGCCGTCCAACGCGTCGTCGATGGTTTCGTTTCCGTGATAAATCGGTTGAGTTTTCGGGGTGGGTCAGCATGAATGCCATAATGCCTTCTTCTTCCGGCGAAGCCGATAATTCGTTGCGCGGCCTTTTGCGGCGCGAAACCCGTGATGCCCATGAGCGCGTCGATCGCCTGTTCGGCAGCTGCGATTTCGGGCGCGAGGGGGATTATATCGATTTCCTGCGCGCGCAGGCGGTGGCCTGGCTGACGCTCGAGCCGGTGCTCGACGCGGGATCGAAGGCGCGGTTCGGCGCGCTGGTCGAGGACCTTGCCGCACTCGGCGAGCCGGTGCCCGATCGGATCGACGCCCCCGCCGTGCCCGACGCGGAATCGGCGGGCATGCGCTATGTGCTCGAGGGCTCGCGGCTCGGATCGACGGTGCTGCTGCGCGAATTGCGGACACGGTCGCCCGGGCTCGCCGACCGCGCCAGCGCCTATCTGACCGCCTCGGCCGATCCGGCGAGCTGGAAGGCAACGTCCACTTGGCTACAGATGCGACCCCGTAATGATGCTAGCGACGCCGCAGCCCTGAACGATGCCCGAACGACCTTCGGCATATTCGAGCGCGCCTTCGAGGCCGCGCGATCCGACCGACGAAAGTGAGACGGGCCCTTTGGCCGATATCCTGACCGATCAACCCGACCTGACGATCTGCGACCGGGAGCCGATCCACCTCCTGGGGGCCATTCAGAGCTTCGGTTTCCTCCTGTCGGTGTCCGCCGACTGGATCGTCAGCCGCGCATCGGAGAATCTCGCCGATCATCTCGGCATCGCCTGGGACGCCGCGATCGGCCAGTCGCTCGAAACCGTGGTGTCGCAGCAGGCCGTCCACGACCTGCGCAACCGCATCGCCTATCTGCAGGGCGAGGACAGCGTCGAGCGGCTGCTGCGGATCCGGCTGAAGCCCGATCTGCCCGAATATGACGTCGCGATCCATTTCAGCCAGAGCATGATCGTGATCGAAGGCGAGCCGAGCGGCGCCGCGGGCCATGAGGATATCGGCATCACCGTGCGGTCGATGCTGATGCGGCAGAGCCAGGCGATGTCGATGCAGAATTTCCGCCTCCACGCGGTGCGGCAGATTCGGGCGATCACCGGCTATGACCGGGTGATGCTGTATCGCTTCGACGGCGACGGGGCCGGCGAGGTGGTGGCGGAATCGGTGGTGTCGAAGCGCGAGAGCTTTCTCGGCCTGCGCTATCCGGCCAGCGACATTCCGCGCCAGGCCCGTGCGCTCTACGTCCGCAACAATCTGCGGCTGATCGCCGACCTGGTCGATCCCGGCGTGCGGGTGATGCCCGAGCGCGATCTCGCCGGCCAGCCGATCGACCTGTCGATGTCGGTGCTGCGGTCGGTGTCGCGGGTCCATATCGAATATCTGCTCAACATGGGGGTCAAGGCGTCGCTGTCGATCTCGGTGGTGTGCGAAGGCCGGCTATGGGGGCTGATCGCCTGCCACCATTACAGCCCGCTCAGGCCGACCCTCGAACAGCGTACCGCCGCCGAACTGTTCGGGCGGATGTTCTCGATGATGCTCGAATCGCGCGAGCGCGAGGAGAGTGCGGCCTATGAGCAGCGCTCGCGCGGCATCGCCGATCGGCTGATGGCGGTGGTCGCGCAGGACGCCGACCTGCTCCACAATCCCGAATGGGTCGGCGATACGATCGGCGCGGCCATCCCCAATGACGGGGTCGGGGTCTATCTCGACGGCAAGGTGTCGCTGTCGGGACTGACCCCCGACGAGACCCAGTTCCGCGCGCTGGTCCGCGATCTGTGTCGCGGCGCCGCCTCGCAGATCATCACCACCGACCGGCTCGAGGGGCTCCATCCGCCGGCGACGGCCTATGCCGACCGTGCCTCGGGTCTGCTCGCCATCCCGATCTCGCGCTCCCCGCGCGATTTCGTCATCCTGTTCCGGGCCGAGAAGGTGCGCACCGTCCGCTGGGCCGGCGATCCGCAGAAGGCGATGGAGGAGGAGGCCGGCGGCGTTCGCCTGTCGCCGCGCAAGAGCTTCGAGCAATGGCGCCAGCTCGTCCAGGGTGTCAGCGAGCCCTTCAGTGCCGCCGAACAGCGCGTCGCCGAGGCGGTGCGGACTTCGCTGCTCGAGGTCGTGCTGTTGCTCGCCGAGGGGCGCGATGACGATCGCAACCGCGCGCATGAGCGCCAGGACCTGCTGATCGCCGAGCTCAATCACCGGGTCCGCAACATATTGAGCCTGGTGCGCAGCCTGGTGTCGCGCACGCGGGCGACCGCGCTGACCTATGAGGAGTTCGTCGAGACGCTCGAGGGGCGCATCCAGGCGCTCGCGCGCGCGCATGACCAGCTGACCGTCAAGCGCTGGGCGGCGGCCGAGATCGAACCGTTGGTGCGCGCCGAGGCGAGCGCCTATCTGGCGGGCAAGGAAAACCGGATCCGGGTCTCGGGTCCGAAGGCCGCGCTCGATCCGGTGGCGTTCAACACGCTCGCACTCGTGCTCCACGAACTGATCACCAATGCCGCCAAATATGGCGCGCTGAGCGACAATGGCACCGTCGAGCTGCGTTGGGGCGTCGAAGTCGGAGGCGACCTGCTGATCCTCTGGCGCGAAGACGGCGGTCCGGCGGTCCAGGCGCCCTCGCGCAAGGGCTTCGGCACGACGATCATCGAGCGCTCGGTGCCCTATGAGCTGGGCGGGCGGGCGCGGGTCAATTACCGGCTGACCGGGCTCGAGGCCGAATTCACGATCCCCGGCAAATATGTGACGATCGGCAGCGGCACCGTCGCCAGCCTCGGCGAGAATGAGGTGCTATCGGCGGTGCCGGCCGAGGATTTCCCGAAGCGGGTGATGCTCGTCGAGGACAGCATGTTGATCGCGCTCGACGTCGAGGAGACGCTGCGCAAGCTCGGCGCGGACACCGTGCTGACCGCCTCGAACATCCGCCAGGCGCGGGAGATCGTCGCCGAAAATCAGCTCGATTTCGCGATCCTCGACATCAATCTCGGTTCGGAGACCAGCCTCCCGATCGCCGACGAACTCGAGCGTGCAGGCACCCCGTTCATCTTCGCCAGCGGCTATGGCGAACAGGCGCAGCTGAGCGAGCGTTTCCCGGGGGCGATCGTGGTGTCCAAGCCCTATGGCCGGGATGAGATCGTCAAGGCGCTCGGCGAGTTGCGCCAGAAATCATAGGCAAAAGAAAAGGGCCGGCGCTTTCGCGCCAGCCCCTGTTTGACCGTTAGGTTTCGGTCGTCGTGCGACGGGGTCAGATCTTGTTGATCACGCCCTTCACGTCGCCCTTGGCCTTCTGCAGGTCGCCCTTGGCTTCCTGGGCATCGCCCTCGGCGGTGATGTCGGGGCGGTCGGTCGCCTCACCGATCGCGCGCTTGGCCTTGCCGATCGCTTCGTTGGCATGGCCCTTCGCCTTGTCGAGCATCTCACCCATATCGAAACTCCTCTTCACACGCCGGAAGATGTCCGGCTCATAATATAGAACGCGTTGGAAAAGCGTTGGTTGCCTCGGAATCTACGCTGGTACGGTCGCGTCGTCGAAAAATAGGGCTTGCGCGATCGCCGCCTTCACGGTCGATCGCTGGAACGGCTTGGTGATCAGGAACGCCGGTTCGGGCCGCTCGCCGGTGAGCAGCCGTTCGGGGAAGGCCGTGATGAAGATGACCGGTACCCGGAACTGCTCGAGCATCTCGTTGACCGCGTCGACCCCCGAACTGGCGTCGGCCAGCTGGACGTCGGCGAGGATCAGCGACGGCCGGTTGCGGCGCGCGGCCGCGACCGCCTCCTGATGGGTCGTCGCGATCGCGGTGACCTCATGGCCCAGGTCGGTGACCAGCGCCTCGATATCCATTGCGATCATCGGTTCGTCTTCGATGATCAGCACCCGGGCATGGGTCTGGCGTTCGATCTCGGTCAGCGCCTCGGACACCAGTTCGGCGATGTCGGCGCGGTCGCACCCCATCAGATAGCCGGCATCTTCCTCGGTGAATCCTTCCATCGCGGTGAGCAGCAGTGCCTGGCGGGGACGGGCCGACAATTGCGCCAGCCGCCGCCGGGCGAGGCTCTCGGGGCTGCCGTCGGTCGGCAGCTCGGCGCTATGCTCGTCCCAGATGTCGAGGAACGCCGCGTAGAGGCCCAGGCGGGTATCGACGTCGCGCGGAAAGGATCGCGGATCGGCGACGATCGCCTCGAGGGTCGCGCGCACCGCGGCATCGCCATCGGCCTGCGCCCCGGTGAGCGCGCGCGCATAACGGCGTAGGAAGGGAAGGTGCGGGGCGAGGTCCTGGCCTAGTGACACGATGGTTCCGATGTTCGAAGAGGGTTGGCGGTCAAACGCTGCGCCGGCCGGGAAGTTGCCATGCGGCCGGCATTCGCGCGACTATCGCGCGAATGCCTCCTGTTCGGTCGGATAGACCCCGGTCAGCACCACGTCGAAATGCTCGCGGATCCGGTCGTTGCATTCGCACGCGGTCGAGCGCAGCCGGTCGGGATCGACGATGATGATCCGGCGACGGCGCGAGGCGAGGATGTTCTTCTGGGTCAGCTGGCGCAGCGAACGGTTGATGAAGCTGCGGCCGACGCCGAGCATTTCGCCGAGCTGTTCCTGGGTGATCACGATCTCGTTGCTGCCGATCCGGTCGCGGGTCGCGAGCAGCCAGCGCGCGAGCCGCTGGACGATCGTGTGCGAGGCGTTGCAGGCCGCCGACTGGAACAGCTGCGCGACCAGGCAGTCCGAATAACGTGCCATCCAGTTGGCGACCGCCGGCGATTGATGGCGGATCGCGTTGAACGGATCGAGCCCGGCGCGCAGGAACGGGCCGCCGAACTGGACATGGGCACGCGCATAAGCGGGCAGGCGGCCGGTCGAGACGATCCCGCCGACCGCACCTTCATTGCCGACCAGTGCGGTATCGACCAGATGGTTGAGATCGGCCGCGACGACGAAGGCCGCAGCGGCGGCATCGAGCGGAAACCAGGCGTGGGTCACCTGCGCCCCCGACTCCTGGAGGATGCGGCCGGTCGGATAGTCGTGCAGCGAAAGGATCGGCAGCAGCAGGTCGAGATCCGAAGGTCTGAGCGCGGCAAGCAGACGGTTACGGCAGGCAGTGGCGGAATCGATCATTCCTGACTCCATGTTGATACGGGGTCGGAACGCTCGTTGCCGGCTTCTGTTCACGCCGACACAGTTTGGCGTGCAACTTTCCTGTCTCGGAACGATACGGCGGCGTAGCGATTTCGTGCCGGAACTATCGCGGTCGCTTTGGGTTTTCGTCGGCCCGCGATGCTCTATACTCGATCAGGATGAACGCGTTGACCTTCCCGGCCGGCCAGGACGATCTCGTCCGTTTCGCCGCCGATCTCTGTGCAACGCCGTTTGCGCTGATCGGCTATGCCGACGATGGTCATATGCGACTCGGATCGGTTTACGGCATCGAGTCGTCGGATGCCGCGATCGGGCGGATTGCCCCGCTTGTTGCCGCCGATGGCGAAGTGGTCGAAGTCGCCGATCTTGCCGCTGCCGGCGGTGCGACCTTCGCGCGTTTCGGTGCGGTGGCGGCCTTGCGATCGGCGACGGGAGCGACGATCGGTTTCCTGGCCGTCGTCGACACCGCGCTTCGGCCCGCCGGCCTCGATGCGCTGCAGCGCCGCGGATTGAAGCTTCTGGCCGACCAACTGTCGTGCCAGGCCGAACTGCGCCGCGCAGCAGCCGATCGCGACGCGGGCGCTTCGGCCAGCGAAGCCGCGCTGGCGGCGAGCGACCAGCGCTTCACCGTGCTCGCCGACACCATGCCGCAGATGGTCTGGTCGACGCTGCCCGACGGCATGCACGATTATTATAATGCCCGCTGGTACGAGTTCACCGGGGTCCCGCGCGGATCGACCGACGGTGAGGCATGGAACGGAATGTTCCATCCCGACGACCAGCCCAAGGCGTGGAAGCGCTGGCGCCATTCGCTCGCGACCGGCGAGCCCTATGAGATCGAATATCGGCTGCGCCACCATAGCGGCGTCTATCGTTGGACGCTGGGCCGCGCGCTGCCGATCCGCGACGACGACGGCGCGATCGTGCGCTGGTTCGGCACCTGCACCGACATCGACGAGCAGAAGCGGACCAGCGAGGAGCGCGAGGTGATCGCGCATGAGCTCAGCCACAGGATCAAGAATATCTTTTCGGTGATCTCGGGGCTGATCGGTCTTTCGGCGCGCTCGCACCCCGAAATCCGCGAGGTCGCCAACGATCTGCGCGATCGGGTGCTCGCGCTCGGCCGCGCCCATGACTTCGTCCGGCCGCACAGCGAGGAATCGCGTGCCGGCCGGCAGCTGTCGAGTCTCAAGGGGCTGCTGGCCGAACTGGTCGCCCCCTATCAGGACCAGGCAGGAGGCCGCATCGCGATCGCGGGGGAGGATGCCGATGTCGACGACCGGTCGGCGACTCCGCTGGCGCTGATCTTCCATGAATTGCTGACCAATGCCGCCAAATATGGGGCGCTGTTCGCCGATGACGGCCGGGTCGCGATCACCATCGGCCATGATGGCGACGACTGGTCGATCGACTGGATCGAAAGCGGCGGTCCGGCGATTTCCGCGCCGGTGCGCCGCGGTTTCGGCACGCGGCTCATCGAACTGAGTCTCGAACGGCAATTGGGCGGGCGGATCGTTCGCGACTGGAAGCCCGATGGGCTTCAGGCGCGGATCATCGTCCCGCCGACCGCAATGTCCCGGTCGTCAGCATAGCGTTGAACGCGGTGAGGCCCTTGATCGAGCCGGGATCGATATCGCTCTCGCCGCTGGCGAAGGCCACCGCCTGAAGCACGGTGTCGGCCTGGAAAGGCTTGCTGATCACCCCCATCGCCGCACTTTCGGCGTCGCCGATCTGCGAGGGGTTGGCGGTCACGAACACCACCTTGGCGCCGTAGCGGCGATCGAGGTCGACCGCCACCGACGGGCCGGTCGCGCCGTCGCGCAGGTTGATGTCGACCAGCGCGACATCGCAATCGGGGGCCATGTCGAGCGCGGAGTTGCGGTCGGCGGCGATGCCGATCACGTCATGTCCGGCGGACAGCAGGATATTCTCGAGATCGAGCGCGACGAAAATCTCGTCTTCGACAATCAATATTCGCGACATTCACACACCACAGAACACGCCCCTTATGGGCGGACAGAACGTCGATCGTGGCGCACGGTTCCCGCCTCCGTGGCGATTTTTCACAAGCGGTGGTCAATGACCCAGCAGGCGCTCGCGATCGGCGTTCGCGATCTCGACCAGCCAGTCGACAAAGGCCCGGATGCGCGGCTGCATCAGCACGTCCTTGTGGGTGACCAGCCAGAAGCTGCGCTGGATACGGATCGCCGGCAGGATCCGCTGTAGCGCGGGATCGGCATCGCCGATGAAGCAGGGGAGGACGGCGATGCCATAGCCGGCCGACGCCATCGCATGCTGGGCGTTGATGCTCGACGATCTGAGACTCGGCTTCAGATGCGCGGCGATCTCTTCGAGATAGTCGAGTTCGGGCGCATAGACGAAGTCGGGAATGTAGCCGATCAGCCGGTGCTGTCCCAGTTGCGCGGGGGTCGCGATCGGCGGGCGCTTTTCCAGATAGGCGTGCGACGCGAACAGCCGCAGCCCGTAATCGGTGAGTTTGCGGATCACCAGCGGACCCTTGCGCGGCCGGGTGAGGACGATCGCGACATCGGTCTCGCGCCGCGACGGGTTGAGGAAGCCGCTGTTGGCGACCAGGTCGACCTGCACCTGCGGGTAGATATCCGAAAAATCGCCGAGCCGCGGCGCGATCATCCGGCTGCCAAAGCCTTCGGATGCGCTGACCCGGACCAGCCCCTCGGGCCCGAGGCCGGTGCCGTCGTGCCGGGCGATCCCCGCCATCGCCCCGTCGATCGGCTCGACCTGCGCCAGAAGCCGTTCGCCGGCCTCGGTGAGCCGCTGGCCGTCGCGTTGCTGTTCGAACAGGGTCGTGCCGAGCGTGGTTTCGAGCCGCCGGAGCCTGCGGCCGACGGTGGTCGCGTCGGCGCCGATCGACTGCGCCGCGCGGCCGATCTGCCCGGTCCGGGCGACCGCCAGAAAATATCTCAGATCATCCCATATCATGGCTGCATTATTGCAGGTTTGACATGCAGGTATAGTGGTTGATTTTGCAGGTCCGCCGGACGAGACAGCCGGCAGTTGCACAGGAGAGTTTCATGGCCGGCATAAGGGAATTGTCGCACAAGATCGCGGGATCGCCGACGTTCGAGGCATTGCGCTACTCGGACGTGTTCGATCCGAACACCGGTCAGGTCCAGGCGCGGCTCGAACTGGGCGGCCAGGCGGTGCTCGACGCGGCGGTGGCGGCAGCGCAAAAGGCGCAGCCGGCCTGGGCGGCGACCAATCCGCAGCGGCGCGCCCGCGTGATGTTCCGCTTCAAGGAACTGATCGAGAAGAACATGGACGAGCTGGCGGCGATGCTGAGCGCCGAACATGGCAAGGTGATCGCGGATTCGAAGGGCGACATCCAGCGCGGGCTCGAAGTGGTCGAGTTCGCCTGCGGCATCCCCCATGCCCTGAAGGGCGAATATACCCAGGGCGCAGGGCCGGGCATCGACGTCTATTCGATGCGCCAGCCGCTCGGCATCGGCGCCGGCATCACCCCGTTCAATTTTCCGGGCATGATCCCGCTGTGGATGTCGGGGGTCGCGCTCGCGGTCGGCAACGCCTTCATCCTCAAGCCCTCCGAGCGTGACCCGTCGGTGCCGAACCGGCTTGCCGAGCTGTTCCTCGAGGCGGGGCTTCCCGAGGGCGTGTTCCAGGTCGTCCACGGCGACAAGGAGATGGTCGACGCGATCCTCGATCATCCGGCGATCGGCGCGGTCAGCTTCGTCGGCTCGTCCGACATCGCCCAATATGTCTACAGCCGCGGCGTCGCCGCCGGCAAGCGCGTCCAGGCGATGGGCGGCGCCAAGAACCATGGCATCGTCATGCCCGACGCCGATCTCGACCAGGCGGTCGAGGAACTGTGCGGCGCGGCGTTCGGGTCCGCGGGCGAGCGCTGCATGGCGCTGCCGGTGGTGGTCCCGGTCGGCCAGGACACCGCCGAGCGGCTGCGCGCCAAGCTGATCCCGGCGATCGAGGCGCTCAAGGTCGGCGTGTCGACCGACAAGGACGCCCATTATGGCCCGGTCGTCACCGCGATCCACAAGGCGAAGATCGAAGGCTGGATCCAGACCGGGGTCGACGAAGGCGCCGAGCTCGTCATCGACGGCCGCGGCTTCAAGCTGCAGGGGCATGAGGAAGGCTTCTTCGTCGGCCCGTCGCTGTTCGACCATGTGAAGCCCGGCATGTCGGCCTATCAGGAAGAGATTTTCGGTCCCGTCCTGCAGATGGTCCGCGCCGACACGTTCGAGGAGGCGATCGCGCTGCCGAGCCAGCACCAATATGGCAATGGCGTCGCGATCTTCACCCGCAACGGCCACGCCGCGCGCGAATTCGCCTCGCGGGTCAATGTCGGCATGGTCGGCATCAACGTGCCGATCCCGGTGCCGGTCGCCTATCACAGCTTCGGCGGCTGGAAGCGCTCGGGCTTCGGCGACCACAACCAGTACGGCATGGAAGGCGTGCGCTTCTGGACCAAGGTCAAGACCGTCACCCAGCGCTGGCCCGACGGCGGCGCCGGCGACAGCGCCTTCATCATCCCCACCATGGGGTGAGCCTGGGGGCGTGAATGTTCAGCCCCGGCGGTCCAGGCCGCCGGGGCGATACCGTCCGGAACGGGGCGAAGCCGATTGCCTGATCCCGGTTAAAAAGGTTAGGCGCGACAGGAGCGAGGTCGGGAATCAGGCCGGATCCGAACCGGCGGACCCGTGGCTCAGGTGAGGATCATAGCGCGATGAGTCAGTTCGATCTCACCGAGGAACAGCAGGCGATCCAGGAGATGGCGCGCCGCTTCACCGCCGATGCGATCACCCCGTTCGCCGCCGAATGGGACGATCGGCATATCTTCCCGCGCGACACGGTGAAGGCCGCCGCCGATCTCGGCTTCGGCGGCATCTATGTGTCGGAGGAAGGCGGCGGCATCGGCCTCGGCCGGCTCGAGGCGGCGCTGATCATGGAGGCGATGGCCTATGGCTGCCCGTCGACCAGCGCCTTCATCTCGATCCACAACATGGCCGCCTGGATGGTCGACCGCTACGGCAACGAGGCGGTGAAGGCCAAATATCTGGCGTCGCTGGTCTCGTGCGACCTGATCGCCTCCTATTGCCTGACCGAACCGAGCGCGGGTTCGGACGCGGCGAGCCTCAAGACCCGCGCGGTGCGCGACGGCGACGATTATGTCGTGACCGGATCGAAGGCGTTCATCTCGGGCGGGGGCGCCAACGATCTTTATGTGACGATGGTCCGTACCGGCGAGGAGGGGGCTAAAGGCATTTCCTGCCTGGTGATCGAGAAGGACATGCCCGGGGTCAGCTTCGGCGCGCAGGAGCGCAAGCTCGGCTGGCGGTCGCAACCGACCGCGCAGGTCAATTTCGACGCGGTGCGGGTACCGGTCGCCAACCGGATCGGCGATGAGGGGCAGGGCTTCCGCATCGCGATGGCCGGGCTCGACGGCGGGCGGCTCAACATCGGCGCCTGCTCGCTCGGCGGTGCCCAGCGCGCGCTCGACGAGGCGGTCGCCTATGTCAAGGACCGGCGCCAGTTCGGTCAGGCGATCGCCGATTTCCAGGCGACCCAGTTCACCCTCGCCGACATGGAGACCGAACTCCAGGCGGCGCGCGCGCTGCTCTATCTCGCCGCGGTCAAGGTGACCGAGGGCGCGGCCGATCGGACCCGCTTCGCGGCGATGGCCAAGCGTTTCGCGACCGACGCCGGCTGGTCGGTGGTCGACCGCGCGCTCCAGCTCCATGGCGGCTATGGCTATTTGCAGGATTTCCCGATCGAACGGCTGTTGCGCGACCTGCGCGTGCATCGCATCCTCGAAGGAACCAATGAGGTGATGCGGATGATCGTCGGCCGCGAGATGGTCAAATGACCGAAGATGTCCTGACCTTCGTCGAAGGCCGGGTGGGACGCATCCGC
The DNA here is from genome assembly GCF_058801765.1 of Rhizorhabdus sp. GW822-FHT03C02. Lineage (NCBI taxonomy): Bacteria > Pseudomonadati > Pseudomonadota > Alphaproteobacteria > Sphingomonadales > Rhizorhabdaceae > Rhizorhabdus > Rhizorhabdus sp. GW822-FHT03C02. Next base: position 100,970 of record NZ_JBXANN010000013.1, on the reverse strand, counting down.
CTCAACCGCCCCAAGCCGATCCATGCGCTGACCCATAAGATGTGCAACGCGATGATCGCGGCGCTGACCGCCTGGCGCACCGACCCCGAAATCGACCTGGTGATGATCGACCATGCCGAGGGGCGCGGCTTCTGCGCTGGCGGCGACATCCGCACGCTCGCCGACAGCGTATCGCGCGGCGGCGAGGAGGGGCGCGCCTTCTTCTTCGACGAATATCGCCTCAACCATCTGCTGTTCGCCTATTCCAAGCCGACGATCGCCTTCATGGACGGGATCACGATGGGCGGCGGGGTCGGCATCTCGCAACCCTGCGACGTCCGCGTCGTCACCGATCGCACCGCTTATGCCATGCCCGAGACCGGGATCGGCCTGTTCACCGACGTCGGCGGCGGCTGGTATCTGTCGCGCATGCCGGGTCGCACCGGACGCTATGTCGGCCTCACCGGCGCGCGGCTGGGCGGCGCCGAATGCCTCGCGCTCGGTCTCGGCACCCATTATGTCGCCGGCGAGGATGTCGAGACGCTGAAGGCCCAGATCCTTGCCAATCCGGCCGGGCTCGACGCCGCGCTGCGCAGCCTCGTCTCGATGGTCCCGCCCGCGCCGATCCTCGATCATGTCGCCGCGATCGACCGGCTGTTCGCCTCGGACCGGCTCGAGGATATCCGGGTCGCGCTCGCCACCGATCCGTCCGACTGGGCTGCGGCCACCCTCAAGACGCTCGAAACGAAATCGCCGCGCTCGTGCAAGACCGTCCTGCGCCTGCTCGCCGAGTCCGAACGGCTCGACGATTTCGCCGACGAGATGGCGCTCGAATATGCGATTGCGGTCCGGATGTTCGACCATCCCGATTTCATCGAAGGGGTGCGGGCGCTGATCGTCGACAAGGACAATGCGCCGCGCTGGTCGCCCGCGACCCCCGAGGAGGTCGACGCCGCCGCCCTCGACGCCATTTTCGCACCGCTGCCGCCCGACGCGGCCTGGACTCCCCTGCTGCCGATCAAGTGAGGAACGACATGAGCTACGAAACCCTTCTCGTCGAAACCCAGGGCGCGGTCACGATCGTTCGCCTCAATCGTCCGCAGGCGCTCAATGCGCTCAACACGACGGTGCTCGCCGATCTGGTCGCCGCCTTCCGCGCCTATGATGCCGATCCGAGCCAGCGCTGCGCGATCCTGATCGGCAGCGACAAGGCGTTCGCCGCCGGTGCCGACATCAAGGAGATGCAGTCGAAGGGCTTCGCGGCGATGTATGGCGAGAATTTCTTCGCCGATTTCGAACTGCTCACCCGCACCCGCAAGCCGTGGATCGCGGCGGTGTCGGGCTTCGCGCTCGGCGGCGGCTGCGAGCTGGCGATGATGGCCGACATCATGATCGTCGCCGACAATGCCAAGTTCGGCCAGCCCGAGATCAAGCTCGGCGTCGCCCCGGGCATGGGCGGTTCGCAGCGGCTGACCCGCGCGGTCGGCAAGTCGAAGGCGATGGACATGGTGCTGACCGGCCGGATGATGGACGCGGTCGAGGCCGAGAAGGCCAGCCTCTGCTCGAAGATCGTGCCGCTCGCCGATCTCCTCGCCGAGACGCTCAAGATGGCCGAGACGATTGCCGCGATGCCGCCGCTTGCCGCGATCGCCAACAAGGAAATGGTCAACGTCGCGTTCGAGACCGGGCTGGCCCAGGGCATATTGTTCGAACGCCGGCTGTTCAACGGGCTGACCGCGACCGCCGACAAGGCCGAGGGGATGACCGCCTTCGTCGAGAAGCGCCCCGGCGTCTGGAAGGGGGAATAATCGGATGGCCCGGATCGGATTCATCGGCCTCGGCAATATGGGCGGCGGCATGGCCCGCAACCTCGCCAAGGCCGGCCATGACGTGCGCGCGTTCGACCTGTCGGCCGATGCGCTCGAGCGCGCGACCGCGGGCGGATGCCTCGCGGTCGGTTCGGCGGCCGAAGCGGTCGCCGAGGCCGAGTTCGTCGTGACGATGCTGCCTGCGGGCAAGCATGTCCGCGCGGTCTATGAAGGCGAGATTTTCGAGGCGGTGCCAGCGCATGCCCTGCTGCTCGACTGTTCGACGATCGACGTCGCGACCGCCAAGGCGGTCGGGGCGGCGGCGGGGGCCAAAGGCCTCGCGATGGTCGACGCGCCGGTATCGGGCGGCATCGCCGCCGCCGAGGGCGGTACGCTGACCTTCATGGTCGGCGGTTCGGTCGAGCATTTCGACCGCGCCGAACCGATCCTCGCGGCGATGGGCAAGGCGGTGATCCATGCCGGTGCGATCGGATCGGGCCAGGCCGCCAAGATCGCCAACAACATGCTGCTCGGCGCGACGATGGTCGCGACCTGCGAGGCGTTCCTGCTCGCGCAGAAGCTCGGGCTCGACCCGCAGACCTTCTTCGACATCTCGTCGAAGGCCTCGGGGCAGAGCTGGTCGATGACCACCTATTGCCCGGTGCCCGGCGTCGGCCCGGAAACCCCCGCCGACCGCGACTATGAGGGCGGTTTCGCGACCGCCTTGATGCTCAAGGACCTCAAGCTGGCGATGGGCGCCGCGCAGGATGTCGGTGCGAGCGTGCCGATGGGGGCCAGTGCCGAAAGCTTCTACCAGGCGTTCGCCAATATGGGCGCCGGTGGCAAGGATTTCTCGGCGATCATCCAGCTGCTCGATGGCAGCTACGGCAAGGCGGCGTTCTGAGAAGGAAGCGCTATGCTACCATGTCGCTGAACTGGAGCCGCGCGAGCCGGGCGTAGAGCCCGTCGCGCGCGCTCAGGCTGGCATGGGTGCCTTCCTCGACGATCCGGCCCTCGTCCATCACGATGATTCGGTCGGCGGCGCGCACCGTCGCCAGGCGATGGGCGATGACGATCGTGGTGCGGGTCGCCATCAGCCGGTCGAGTGCGTCCTGCACCAGCTTTTCGGATTCGGCGTCGAGCGCCGACGTGGCCTCGTCGAGCAGCAGCAGCGGCGAGTCCCGCAGCAGCGCCCGCGCGATCGTGATCCGCTGGCGCTGGCCGCCCGACAGTCGCGCGCCGCTCTCGCCGAGGAAGGTGTCGAGCCCCTGCGGCAACGCGCGCAGGAAGGTCGCGGCGTTGGCGGCCTCGCAGGCCTGCCAGATCGCGTCATCATCGGCATCCCAGCGGCCATAGCGCAGATTGTCGCGTGCCGACGCCGCGAAGATCACATTTTCCTGCGGCACCAGCGCCATCCGCAGCCGCACCTCGGCGGGATCGGCCTGGGGCAGGGCGACGCCGTCGATCCGGATCACCCCGGCTTGCGGATCGTAGAAACGCTGCGCGAGCTGGAACAGGGTCGACTTGCCCGCACCCGACGGGCCCACCACCGCGACGGTCTCGCCGGGTTCGACGCGCAGCGTGAAATCGTCGAGCGCATTGATCTCGGGTCGGGTCGGATAGCGGAAGGTGACATTCTCGAACGCGATCCGGCCCAGCGCGGGCTCGGGGAGCGTGGCGGGACGGGCGGGGGCCTTGATCCCGGGTTCGGTGTGGAGCAGTTCGCCAAGCCGCGCCGCCGCACCGGCGCCGCGGATCAGGTCGCCGAACACTTCGGCGAGTGCGCCGAACGCGCCGGCGACGACCCCGCCGGTCACCATGAACGCGGCGATCGAGCCGCCCGACAGGCGTCCGGCCTGGACGTCGATCGCCCCCTGCCACATCACCAGCGTGATCGATCCGAAGATCAGCCCGATCACCACCGCGGTCATGATTGCGCGGGTGCGGATGCGCCGCCGCGAGGTCGCGAACGCCTGGGTCGCGGCGTTGGCGAAGCGGTCGGCCTCGCGCTGCTGCTGGCCGAACGCCTGGACGATCTTCATCGCGCCGAGCACCTCGGCGACCATCGATCCGACGTCGGCGATCCGGTCCTGGCTGTGCTTGGACAGGTTGCGCAGCCGCCGGCCCATGATCAGGATCGGGGCGAGCACCACCGGAATGCCGATCAGCAGCATCGCCGCGAGCTTGGGCGCGATCGTGAACAGGGTGATGACCCCGCCGATCACCAGCACGACGTTGCGCAGCGCGATCGACACCGTCGTACCGACCACCTGCTCGATCACCGAAGTGTCGGCGGTCAGTCGCGACGCGATCTCCGACGGCCGATTCTCTTCGAAGAACCCCGGCGCGAGCCGCAGCAGATTGGCCTGGACCGCGATGCGGATGTCGGCGACGACCCGTTCGCCGATCCACGAGACGAAATAGAAGCGCACCGCGGTCGCCAGCGCGAGCATCACGACGATGCCGAGCAGCAGCCCGAAATAGCTACCGACATCGCCGCCCGATGCCAGGAAGCCTTTGTCGATCACCAGCTTGACGCCATAGGGGATCGCCAGGGTCGATCCCGCGGCGACCAGCAGCGCGATACCGGCGGTCAATATCCGCCACGGATAAGCGAGCGCGAACCGCCAGATCATCAACAGTTCGCCGAGCTTGCGCCGGGGCGGCTTCTCGCTTGCCGCGATGTCGTTCAGCGGGCTGTCGTTATCGGTATCGGCCATGGCTTGGCGCCTAGCATCTGGCCGAAAGATGCTCAATCGCGGCTTGGAGAGTTATTCGTAATACCTACATGCAATCTTCACATGCGGCCTATTGCCCTTCGCATTGCGTGTCGGCGCGTTTTGGACGTAAACCCCTGAAAGAACCCGGGGGCGGAGACATCGATGTTGTACAATGCCTATGAGTTCCAGCGTTCGCTTCTGTCCGCCGCCAGCACCTGGGCCGGGATCGGCGCCGAATGGCTGCAAAGCCCGCTCAACCCCTTCGCCTATAACGGCATGACCCCGGTGCTCGCATCGGGGCTCGACGTTTTCGCCCATGCCTCGGCGTCGCGCGGCAAGCCCGACTTCGGGCTCGACAGCACGATCGTCGATGGCCGGACCGTTCCGGTCATCGAAGAGATCGTCGTCGAAAAGCCGTTCGGCAGTCTCAAGCGTTTCGTGCGCGACGGCGTCGAGGGCCAGCCCAAGCTGATGATCGTCGCGCCGATGTCGGGCCATTACGCCACGCTGTTGCGCGGCACCGTCGAGCGGATGCTGCCCAGTTACGACGTCCACATCACCGACTGGGCCGATGCCAAGCTGGTGCCGGTCGAGGCCGGACATTTCGATCTCGACGACTATGTCGATTATCTGATCGAGTTCATCGCCGCGCTCGGCCCGAACAGCCATTTGCTGGCGGTGTGCCAGCCTTCGGTACCCGCTTATGCCGCGGTCGCGCTGATGTCCGAGGACAAACATCCCTGCCTGCCGGCATCGCTGACGATGATGGGCGGCCCGATCGACACGCGCGAGGCGCCGACCCAGGTCAACACCGTCGCGACCCAGCGCCCGCTCGCCTGGTTCGAACAGAATGTCATCCAGACCGTGCCGATGCTCTATCCGGGCAGCGGCCGGCAGGTCTATCCGGGTTTCCTGCAGTTGACCGGTTTCATGGCGATGAACCTCGGCAACCACATGACCAGCCATTGGGATATGTTCCGCCATCTCGTCGAAGGCGACCAGGAAAGCGTTCAGGCGACCAAGAGCTTCTACGACGAATATCGCGCGGTCTGCGACATGTCGGCCGAATTCTACCTCCAGACGATCGACAGCGTGTTCCAGCGGCACCTGCTGCCCAAGGGCGAGCTGACCCATCGCGGCCGCAAGGTCGATCCGGCGCACATCACCGACGTCGCGCTGCTGGCGATCGAGGGCGAGCGCGACGATATTTCCGGTCTGGGGCAGACCCGGGCGGCGCTGTCTCTCGCCACCGGGCTCGCGGACGACAAGAAGCACTATATGATGGCGGAGGGCGCGGGCCATTATGGCATCTTCAATGGCCGCCGCTGGCGTGAGACGATCGCGCCGGTGCTCGAGCAGTGGATCGCCGCCCATGGCCGCTAGGCCCTGGCTGACCCTCGCGATCGCGCTGGCAAGCGCGTCGACGCTTGCCTTCACCCTGGCCCCTGCTCGTGTCGATGCCGCGGTTCCCGATGCCGAAATGCAGCAGGCGGTGCAGGCTGCGCAGGCCGCGGTCGGCCAGCAGGATTGCGGCGGCGCGCTCAGAGCGCTCGACCCGCTGGTGCCGCGGCTCGACGAGGGACCGCAGCGTGCGGTGGTCCAGCGGATGCGGCTGGTCTGCCTGGGAGTCGAGGGGCGTGCTGGCGATATCCCCGCGGTCCAGCGCGAGCTCGCCAAGTCGATGCCCCGCGACGGCGTCGTCCAGGCATTCGGGGTGCTGGTGGCGGCCGACGAGAGCCGCTTCACCGATGCCGCCAGCCAGATCGAGGCGCTCGCCGCCAATTCGCCGCGCAATCTCGAGATACTGACCGGGGCCTCGATCCGGGCGATCGTCGTCCGGCTGAGCGAGCAGCGCGCTTATGGCGAGCGCGGCCGGATGCTGGTCGCGCTCGCCCGCGCCGATTTTCAGCCGACCGACATCCCCGAATTGCGGGTGAGCTTCGCGCAAGGTGCGATCGAGTCGCTGGTCAAGTCGGGGCAGACCGACGAGGCCGCCGAACTGCTCGACCGGATCGACCAACCCGAATTGTTGAGCGGCATGGCGATCGAGCGCCAATATGTCTCGCTATGGCCGGCGATCGAGACCCGGCTCGGTACCAATGGCGCCGCCCAGGCCGATCGCTTCGCCAAGGACCGGCTCAATATCTTCGCCAACGCCCCCGATTCGATCGCTGCACGGCGCGATGCGGTGGTCGCGATGCTGATGCTCGGCCGTTATGACGATGCCGATGCGATCGCCCGTGATGTCGCGGTGCATGAGGGGATGGACCGCGACGAGGTCCGGATCGTCCTGGCCCGGGTGCGTGCGCTGGCGGTGCTCGGCCGTATCGACGAGGCGACGGTGCTGCTCGCCCAGTTCGCCGCACTCGACGTCCGCAAGACCCCCGAGGCGTCGCCCGCCCTGATCAGCTATTCCGAATTTCTCGACGAACAGGGGCAGGAGCAGAAGGCGCTCGACGTCGCCCAGGCTGCCCAGGCCGGTTCGGCCGCCTACCTCACCGATTTCGGCAAGCGCTGGCTCGACCGCACCGAGGTCTGCGCGCTGGCGGCGCTGGGCCGAACCGCGGAAGCGGGCGAGGCGATGGAGCGACTGCTCAAGCTCTCGGCGCAGAACGAGCCGGCGACGATCGAGGCCTTGCTGTGCGTGAAGCGCGATGCCGAGGCCGCGAAAATGGCGGTCAAGGGCTTCGACGATGAGGATGTCGCCGGCAATCTGGTGATGCAGTTCCAGCCGCAGGCATCGCTCTGGGCGCCGTCGCCGTCGCGCCTCCGGCTGTTGTGGGAAGCGTTTCTCACCCGGCCCGAGGTCAAGGCGGCGTTCGAGCGCAAGGGACGGGTGCTGCCGCGCAAGCTGTGGCCTTCGCCGACCCCCCGTGCGGTGCCGCGTCGTGGCGGTTCCAACCTGACCTGATGCGAGTTCGCTGATGCCGTCATTGTCGGTTCGGGTCGATCGCTGGCCGGTGGCCGGGGTCTTCAACATCGCCCGCGGCGCAAAGACGCATGTCGATGTCGTGCTCGTCGAGATCGCCGATGGCGGGCATATCGGGCGCGGCGAGGCGACCGCGATCTATTATCATGGCGAGACCGCCGATGGTGTTGCGGGGCAAGCGGAGGCGGTTGCCGATACGATCGCCGCCGGCGCCGGCCGGGCCGACATCGGCTGGCTGATGCCCCGCGGCGCCGCGCGCAACGCGGTCGATTGCGCGCTGTGGGACCTCGAGGCGAAGCGGTCGGGGCGTCCGGCGGCGCTCATCGCCGGCCTGTCCCCGCTCCAGCCGCTTGAAACCGCCTTCACCATCTCGCTCGCCGATCCCGACGTCATGGAGCAGCGTGCCCGCGCGGCGGCGCCGGTCTATCCGCTGCTCAAGCTCAAGCTGGCGGGGGAGGGCGATATCGCCCGGGTCGCGGCGGTGCGCCGCGGCGCCCCTGGCGCGCGGCTGATCGTCGACGCCAATGAAAGCTGGACCGACCGCGACGTTGCGGCGGAAGCGGCGTCGCTGCTGCCGTTCGGGGTCGAACTGATCGAGCAGCCGGTCAAGGCGGGGCAGGATCATCTGCTCGACGGGGTCGTCTCGCCGATCCCGCTCGCCGCCGACGAGAGCTGCCAGGACCGCGCCGATCTCGCCGCGTGCGTCGGCCGTTATGCGGCGATCAACATCAAGCTCGACAAGGCCGGCGGCCTGACCGAGGCGCTGGCGCTTGCTGTCGAGGCGCGTGCAGCCGGGCTCGAGATCATGGTCGGCTGCATGTTGTGCACCTCGCTCGGCATCGCGCCCGCCATGCTGGTCGGGCAGGGCGCGCGCTGGGTCGATATCGACGGCCCGCTGCTACTCGCCGCCGACCGCAACCATGGTATCGCTTTCGCGAACGGTATCGCCCAGCCGCCTTCGCCGCTGCTCTGGGGTTGAGCATATCGATCGAGGATGCCTCAGCATCTTCGAGATCGCATAGGAACGATCAGCGTTCCGCAGGCTCGGGATAGGGCATGATCGCTCGCCCGTCGGGCGCGGCGGTGAAGCTGGTCTGGGTCGGATAGGCGAATTCGATCCCTTCGCGCGCGAAGGTCTCGAGGATCGTCACATAGATTTCGTGGCGAACCTGGTTGAAGATCTCGCCATCCTCGTCGATCACGTCGAACACCAACTCGTAATCGATGCTCGACGCGCCGAAATTGACCAGCCAGCAATGGCCGAAGCTGCTCTTGTCGGCGGCGACGACGATCGCCTTGACCATCTCGGGGATGCGTCGGCAGACCTCGGGCGGAGTCTGGTAGATGATCCCCAGGTTGACCGTCGCGCGGCGGCGCAGCGTGTGGGCGAGGTTGCGCAATTCCTTATTGAGCAGGTTGGTGTTGGAGATCACCACCTCCTCGCCGGTGGTCGCGCGGACCCGGGTGGTCTTGAGCCCGATCGCCTCGACCGTGCCGACCGTCTGGTCCCATTTGACCGTGTCGCCGCGGCGGAACGGGCGGTCGAAGATGATCGACAGCGCCGCGAACAGATCCGAGAAGATGCCCTGGGCGGCCAGGCCGATCGCGATGCCGCCGACCCCCAGCGAGGCGATCAGGCCGGTGGTGTTGACCCCGAGATTGTCGAGGATCAGCAGGATCGCGATCGCGAAGCAGACCACCGTGACCAGCAGCCGGATGATCCCGACCGCGCTGCCGAGCGTCGACAGATTGTCGTCCTCGCCCGCGCGCTTCTCGACGATGCCGATGACCAGTTCGCGGATCCACAATGCGGCCTGGATCGCGGTGGCGACGATGAACAGGAAGCGGATCGTGGTGTCGAGCGTCGGCGGCGGCGAGGCATAGCCCCCGACCAGTCGCGAGGCGAGCATGACGATGAAGAAGAGGTTGGTCTTCGACACCGCCCGGCCGACGATCATCGGCCAGTGACCGCGGCCGTCGAGCCGGCACAGCCGCATGCCGAGCGCGCGCAGGCCGTAGAGCAGCGCGACGATGATCGCGCCCGCGCCCAGCGCGATCGCGATGCTGAGATAATGGATCAGGATCCAGTGGATCGTCTGGTCCCACAGCCGGGCCAGGCCCTGCGGGGAATCGATCAGGGGGGCGACGTCGATCACGCCGCTATTGCCGGTTTTGCTCATATTCGCGTCAGTTTACGACCGTCCCAGCTGTTCCCGGCCCCAACGGGGTTTCGGGGGCAAACGTTCCGCAGATGCGTCGACCTGTTCCTCTTCCTCCGGTTCGGCCTCGCCGCCGCGTCCGCCGCGTTTCCGGAACGGGTTCCAGACGCGCTTGTTGACATAGGTCTGGACATAGCGATCGAAACCGATCTCGACCGCGACCAGCAGATAGATGAACGGCTGGAAGGCGATGCCGACGAACGACGCGCCGAGCAGATAGATCAAATGGCCGTGCTGCAGCGCCGCCGCGAGCGGCGAGACCCAGTCATGCTCGTCGACATTGTCGCGATAGCGCCGCCGGATCACCTCCATGCGGAAGATGCTGCCGAGATGGAGGATCAGGAACATGAGCAGGCCCGGATAGCCCTGCTCGCCGAGCATTTCGAAATAGCTGTTGTGGAAGGCGCGGCCGGCATCATAGCCGGTCGCGTGGACGATGACGCCGTCGGCGGTCTTGTAGGACAGGTCGATCGTCAGCTTGTTCTGCAGGAAACAGTTGAAGCCGCCGCCGAGCGGATGATCCTGGACATAGTTGAGCGTCCATTTCCACACCGCGATGCGCGTGCTCGCCGATGAATCGCCCTTATAGCCGGCGATCGTGTCCATCCGGCTGAAATAGCTCTTGGGCAGCAGCGGGATCGCCGCCAGCGCGATCGCGGTGAACACCGCCAGATAGGTGAAGCGCCGCTTGGTCGCGCGCAGCTCGAGCAGCACCATCAGCGCGAGGCAGAGCAGCCCGGTGCGCGCCTGGGTGCCGACCGGGATCAGCATGCAGGCGAAGGCGAGGCCGAAGAAATAGATCTTGGTGAAGATGTTCTTCGGAAAGATCGTGCTGTGCTTGGCCATGTACAGGCATAGCGGGATCACGCAGACCGCGACCGCCGAGATGATGCTGCCCTCGTAGAGGCCGCTATTGTTGCTCACCATCAGGTTGAGCGTGCCATAGCCGCCGCCGCCCATCAGCGTCTTGCCGCCGCCGACGATGACGATCGCGCCCAGCGACACCAGCATGAAGGCGAGTGTCGATTCGATGCGCAGCCGGGTGTAGAGCACCATCGGCATGAACATCGCGAACAGCAGCGCCTTCCAGACCCAGTCCCACTTGTCGAGCGCCTGGACCGGGAAGTCGGCGGTGAAGGTCGTGTAGCCGGCCAGCATCAGCAGCAGCAGGATCAGGATCTGGCGCTTCGAAAAACGGAACGTCGTCTTGTCGTCGTTGAGCGCCCATCCGGCGAAAGCGCCGATGAAGAAGATCAGCGAGATCGGAATCGAATTGAGCAGATAATAGGATAGCCGCTGCGGCGAGACGATATCGATATAGATATAGCCGAGCATGAGCAGGAACGGGCGTCGCAGCCCCATCAGGGCGATCGCCGTGATGAAGGTTACGAGGAGGAGATCACGCACGCGGGCCGACCGTCTTGAAGCGGCGGCCGGTCGCGACCGGCTCGACATTGAGATCGGGGTTGTTGAAGATCCTGAGCGCGATCAGAAACAGAAGGCCGTGCGCCAGCAGGAGCGATGCGAAGTCGATCATGGACAGGCTCCGGCCCCGAAACAGGTTGACAAGCAAATCACTATCGTGCGCCTTCCGGCCGATGAAGATCCTTCATATCCTCGATCATAGCCTGCCGATCCATAGCGGATACACATTTCGTACCCGCGCCATCCTGAAAGCCCAGGTCGAAATGGGCTGGCAAGTGATGGGGGTGACCGGCCCGCGCTACAACAGCGCCGACCCCGATCCCTATGAGGAGGATGGGCTGGTCTTCCGCCGGACACCGCCGGTGAAGGCCGCGCGCGCGCCCGTCGGTGAGCTGCGCGAAGTCGCGGCGCTTGCAAGACGGGCCGCGCAGGTCGCGGCCGAATGGAAACCCGACCTGCTTCACGCCCATTCGCCGGCGCTCAACGGTCTTGCCGCCTTGCGCGTCGCGAAGCAGTTGCGGCTGCCCCTGATCTACGAGATTCGCGCCTTCTGGGAAGATGCCGCGGTCGGCAACGGGACCGGTAGGGAAGGTTCGCCGATGTACCGGATCACCCGTGCGCTGGAAAATCACGTGGTCAAGCGCGCCGATGCGGTCGCGGTGATCTGCGAAGGGCTGCGCGGCGACCTGGTCGCGCGCGGAGTCGATCCGGCGAAGATCATGGTGTCGCCCAACGGCGTCGACCTTGAACTGTTCGGCGATCCGCCGCCGCCCGATCTCGAACTCGCCGCCCGGATCGGCGTCGAGCCCGGCGACGTGATCGGCTTCATCGGTTCCTTCTACGATTATGAAGGGCTCGACGATCTGATCGCGGCCATGCCGGCGATCGTCGCGGCGCGGCCGAACGCCGCGCTGCTGATGGTCGGTGGCGGCCCGATGGAAGAGGCGCTGCGCAAGCAGGCCGAAAGCTCGCCGGTCGCCGCGCGCATCCATTTCATCGGCCGGGTGCCGCATCACGAGGTCGAGCGCTATTACAGCCTGATCGACGTCCTCGCCTACCCGCGCAAGTCGATGCGATTGACCGATCTGGTGACCCCGCTCAAGCCGCTCGAGGCGATGGCGCAGCGCCGGCTGGTGGCGGCGTCCGATGTCGGCGGCCATCGCGAACTGATCGAGGACGGCGTCACCGGCACCCTGTTTCCGGCCGACGATCCCGCGGCATTGGCTGCGGCTGTGGCCGGCCTGCTCGCCGACCGGGCGGGCTGGGACGAGCGGCGCGGGGTCGCGCGCAACTTTGTCGAACGCGAGCGCAATTGGGCTGTGAACGTAGCGCGTTATCGGCCTATATATGAACGGATCGCCGGAGGGCGTTCGCGTTAGCCCGTGCGGTTAAATCAATCGCAAGCCGCTTCGTGCTAACGGCCATCAACCGGGTGTAGCATAGGCGAAAAGATGGGCGTGAAACAGGTCAGGCGGCGTACGAGCCTGTTGATGGGCATATCGCTCGCGCTGCTGCTGGGCAGCGCCGCGGCTTTCCTGATCTTCGCGCTGCCGCAATATACGCTCGAAAAGATCACCGTCGCCACCCGGCTGGCCAAGCTGATGGTGCAGGCCGAACCGCCGATTTCGGGGGATGATCGCATCCTGCTGGCGATCCTGGCCGGGGTGGGAACGACCGGGATCGGCTGGGTGCTGATCGACTGGCTGTTCTTCGGGCGCGCGGGGCTGTCGGTCTTCGTCCGATCGCGCGGCGACCTGTATGACGATATCGAGGATGGTGGCGCCTATCGGCCGAGCGATCCGCTCGATCTGGTGCTGCCGAGCCCGATCGACGGCGCCGCCGCCGCACCGCGTGGCGGTGATGCGCGCCGTCCGCTTTCGGCGCGCACCGATATCGGCGATCCGCCGCTTTCGCAGCCGATGCCGGCGCAGCCTGCGATGCCCCAACCGCAGCCGGCGGCCCCGCCGCCGCTGTCGCCCTTCGCCGCCCCGCCCAGCCTCGACGATCTGCTGCCGCCGCTCGACAGGCTGGCTGCGACCGCCGAGCCCGCCGCCGCGCCCAGCCTGGTCGATCCGGTTTCCCTGCTCGGTCTGGCGCCGTCGGGCAATCCGACGCTGCTCGACCTCGATCTGGGCCGGGACATGGCGAGCCGTCCGACGCTGCTCGATCTTCAGGCGATGTCCGTCCCGGCGCCGGCGGATCCGCAGCCCCCGGCAGCACCCCAGATCGCGCCCCCCGTGACGCCGGCGTCGACGGCCCCCATTCCGCCGATCTCGGCTTGGCCGCCGGTACCGCCACAGGCGCCGGTGACGCCGCCTGCCGCATCTATTCTCGCTGGTCCGCCGGCTGCCGTTCCGGCGCCCGAGCCCGCCGCGCCGTCCTGGCCGCCTGCGGCCCCGCCGGTCGCTGCCCGGCCATCGATTACGGCAGCGGATATTTTCGCGTCATTCCCGCCGGAACTGCCGCGGCATGATGCTTCGCTGATCATGCCGACGGATGTCGGACCCGCGGTCTCGCCGGCCGAAACCCCTGTGGCGCAGCCATCGCCCGCTCCGCAGGCGCCCGTTTCGCAAGCGGCTGTTCCGCCCGTCGCCCCGGCTCCGATATTCGCGCCACCGGCAGCTATCGCGGCCCCACCGGCCCCGGCTGCCCCGCCTCCTGCCGCGCCGTCTCCCGTCGCGCCGTCTCCCGTCATTTCGCCCCCCCAGGCGGCTGCGATTGAAACCCCGGCCGTTGCCGTCGCATCGGATTTCACCCCTGATATTTTCGATCGGGCACCGATCGAGGATCTGCTCAACCGCCTCGAGGGGCGGATTCGGCAGCGCCGCACACCGGTTCGTGCGGCGCTTGCAGCACCTTCGCCCGAAGCGCCCCCTGCAAACCCGGCCGTCGCCGCCGATGTGGTCGCCGCGCCGCCGCCCGAGGCCGAATCCGTGCGCCGACCGCTGCCCCCGGGCTTTGCTTCGACGCGGTTGGTCGAATTTCCGCCGCCGGCTCCCGAGCCTGCGGTGACCGAGCCGGCACCGACCGATGTCGTCGCGCCGATCCCGGCCGGTATACCGGCGGCCGCGATCGATGGCGACGATCTGCTCGACCAGCCGCTTTACATCGCGCTCGAAAGATTGCGTGGGCTGATCAAAGGCTGACCGGCCGCATCACCGCCGGTCGTAGAGATAGAGCCCCAAGCTGATCGCCAGACCGGCCGCGAGGCCGGCCACGAAACCGATCGACGGCTGGCCATAGCGGACACCGATCAGCGCGCCGGCGATGATCGAGAAGGCGATGATCGCGCCGCCGGCGCGGGAGGCTTTTTGGGGTTCGCTCGACATCGGCCTCCCTTGCCATGCAGCGCATGCGGACGCCAGCCGCTTGGCGGTGATCATGCGAGCCTGGTGGAGTGCGCACGCTCCAGCGCTTTGATTTGATAGGATAAGCGTGCGGCCCGTCGATCCCGCCCGATTGGCCGTCGATCGGACGGCCCGCAAAATGGTGAACGACTCATGCACCACCAGCCTTCACAAAAGCGGCATGTCTGACGGCTAGACCGCTTCTTGCCAGGAAGCTGGGAAGGGCAGGATAGTTGGAAGAACTGTTTTACATCGCCGATCGCGCCAGCATCGACGACGCTACCAGGCTGATCAGCCAATTCGGCGACCATGCGGTGATCGAAGCCGCCCAGCGTGCCGATCGCTATCGTGGCCTCGGAAACGCGATCCGCTTTTGCCAATGGCGCCAGATCGAGCGGGTGATCTCGGTGCTCAGCCAGGAATGTTCGATCGGCACCGTCCACTGATCGGCGGCTAGGGGCGCTGCTGTCCCATATTGGCGTCAATTCGTCGCAACCGCGACTCCGCTCGACCTGTGTTACAACTGGGTACTGGCGGGGGCGCATCACCAGCGGTAGAGAGTCGGCATGTATGCCGGTCGAGCGCCGTTTTGCGGCCAGTCCTTCGCGGTGGTCGCGATGCTGTGCGTTGCTGCGCCGCTCATGGCGCAGACCGCCGATCCCCAGCCGGTCGAACTGCCCGCGCTCGATCCTTCGTCCGACATGGCGCCGCTGCCCGATCTCGGGGTCGACTGGCCCGATCCCACCCGCGAGGGTGCCCAACCCGGCCCTGCCGCGACCGCGCCGGCCGCTGGCCAGTCGGTCCCCTCGGCGGTGGCGATCACCGACAGCGGGGCCGGCGACAAGCAGGCCGAGCAGCATTACAGCGTGGTCATCGACGGGCTGAGCGGTTCCGGGGGGATCGCCCCCGAGACCGAGACCGCGCTCCGCCTGCGCTTCAAATCGCTGTCCGCGCTCGAGGAAGGCAAGGGCGTCGGTAACGTCGCCCAGGTCGATCGCCGCGCCCGATCGGACGAGGGGCTGGTGCGGGACCTGATGCGCGCGGCGGGCTATTATGACGCCAACGTCACCGCGCGGATCGAAGGCGCCGCAGCGGGGCGGTTGCGGGTCACCCTGGTGGTCGAACCCGGCGACCTCTACAGCTTTTCGGCGATCGATCTGCCCGGGGTCGGTGCGGCCGGATCGCATGAGGTGGCGATCCGCAAGAGCTTCGGGCTCGCCGTCGGCGATCCGGTGGATTCGGACCGGATCGCCACCGGCCAGGCGGCGGTGAAAACCGCATTGGGCCATGACGGCTTCGTGTTCGGCAAGGTCGGCGAGCCGAAGCTGAGCATCGATCACGATGCCCATCAGGCGACGCTGACGATGTCAATCGATCCCGCGGGCTCGCGCAAATTCGGCACGGTGACGATCGAGGGCGATCGGCTGTTCAGCGCGAAACATCTCGGCCGGATCGCGCGGTTCCATAGCGGCGATCCCTATGATGCCGCCCGCCTCGAGGACTTTCGCCGTGCGCTGATCCAGACCGGCCTGGTCTCCTCGGTCGTCATCAAGCCGGTGCAGTCGGCCGATCCCGAACTGGTCGATATCCAGGTGAAGCTCGAACCGGCGCCGCCGCGCACCGTTTCGGGATCGCTCGGCTATGGTACCGGCGAAGGCTATCGCGTCGAGACGAGCTGGCAGCATCGCAACCTGATCCGGCCCGAAGGCGCGGTCACCTTCCGCGGCGTGCTCGGCACCCAGGAACAGTCGCTCGGAGCGGTCCTGCGCCGCAACAATTACAAGGCACGCGACCGGGTTCTCACCGGGCAGGTGTTGCTGAGCCATCTCAACGAAAATGCCTATGAGGCGCGGTCGCTGACGCTGGCGGCCGGGCTCGAACGCCAGACCAACATCATCTGGCAGAAGAAATGGACCTGGTTCTATGGCGGCGAACTGGTCTTCTCGAAGGAAGACGACACCGTCAAGGCGACCGGCGCGCCGCGCAGCCGCCAATATCTGATCGGGGCGCTGCCGTCGGGCCTCTCCTATGACGGGTCCGACGACCTGCTCAATCCGACCCGCGGCTATCGGCTGGCCGGCCGGATCTCGCCCGAACTGTCGCTTCAGGGCGGCGCCTTCGGCTATGGCAAGGTGCAGATCGACGGCAGCTATTATCAGCCGGTCAGCGATCGTGCGACGATCGCCGGGCGCATCCGGCTCGGTTCGATCATCGGCGCCAGCGCCGAACGGATCGCGCCGACCCGTCGCTTTTATGCGGGCGGCGGCGGATCGGTTCGCGGCTATGGCTACCAGAAGATCGGGCCGGTCGACGTCAATGGCGATCCGGCCGGCGGGCGCAGCCTCGCCGAATTCTCGGTCGAGGCGCGGGTCCGGTTCGGCGATTTCGGCGTGGTGCCGTTCCTCGACGGCGGCAATCTCTATGCGGGGGCGGCGCCGAGCTTCGCCAATCTGCGCTACGGCGCTGGTCTTGGCGTGCGCTATTATACCAGCTTCGGGCCGATCCGGGTCGATGTCGGCACCCCGCTGAATCCGCGATCGGGCGACAGCCGGGTCGCGGTCTATGTCTCGCTGGGGCAGGCCTTCTGATGGCCGACGAGACACCGCTGGCGATCGAGGACCCGGCTCCGCTGGTCCGGGCACGGTCCTGGTGGCGCATGGCGCTGCGCGCGGTCGGCATGCTGCTGCTCGGGGTGGCGCTGCTCGCGGCGGCGGCGGTGTGGATGCTCGACACCGCACCCGGGCACCGGCTGATCATCGACCGGATCGCCAGGATCGCGCCGTCCTCGGGGCTCCGTATCAAGGTCGGAAGGATCGAGGGGTCGATCTGGAACCGGGCGACGATCCGCGACCTGCGGCTCTACGACAGCCAGGGCCTGTTTCTCGAGGCGCCCACTATCAAGCTCGACTGGCGGCCGGCGGCGTGGGTCGCCAACCGATTGTCGATCAACCGCGTCGAGTCCGACCTGGTGATGCTCGATCGCCTGCCGCGATTGAAGCCATCGCCGAGCAAGGGGCCGCTGCTGCCGGGTTTCGACATCCATCTCGGCAGGCTCCATATCGGCCATCTGCGGCTGGCGCCGGCGGTGTCGGGGCAGCAGCGTGTGGCGCGGATCGATGGCAGCGCCGATATTCGCAAGGGCCGGGCGATGATCCGGCTGACCGCGGACAGCAACGCCCATGACCGCTTCCGGCTCTCGGTCGATGCCGAACCCGATCGCGACCGCTTCGACATCGATGCTCGGGTGACCGGACCGGCCGAAGGCGTCATCGCCGGGCTCATCAAGGTTCGGCGGCCGATCGACGGCATCATCGCCGGCAAGGGCCGCTGGAGCGCATGGAAGGGCCATGCCGGGCTCGATCTCGGCGCGCTCAAGCTGGCGGACCTGCAACTGACCGCCGATCACGGCAAATATAGCTTCGGCGGCATGCTCGCGCCGTCGAGCCTGCTCAGCGGCAAGCTCCAGCGACTGACGGCGCCGCGGATCGAATTGTCGGGAGCAGCGACGCTTGCCGATCGCCGGCTCGACGGCAATTTCGCGGTGCGGACTCCCGAGATCGAATTTGCCGGTTCGGGGACGCTCGACCTGGCCGCCAGCACCTTCAACGGGGTGGTGATCGACGGGCGGCTGGTCGTGCCCAAGGCGCTGTTCCCGAACATGACCGGCCGCAACATCAAGCTGCATGTCGGGTTCGACGGACCTTTCGCGACCGCGGCCTATAGCTATGCGCTGACCGCCGATCATGTCGCCTTCGACGAGACCGGCTTCGATATGGTGCGAGCCGACGGCAAGGGGATGCTGTCGAAGCCGCCGGTCAAACTGCCGGTGCGGCTGACCGCGCGGCGGGTGACCGGAGTCGGCGACGTCGCCGGCGGGATCCTCGGCAATCTCAAGATCGATGGGCTGCTCGCCGTCACCGCGACCGAGGTGATCGGCAAGGGGCTGTCGCTGTCGTCGGACAAGCTCGGCGGCAAACTCGATCTCAGGCTCGACCTGCGGACCGGCGACTATGATGTGGCGCTCTCGGGCAAGCTGCTGCGCTATTTCATCCCCGGGGTCGGCATCGTCGACGTCAATTCCGAACTGAGCGTGGTGCCGGGCGCGGGCGGCCATGGCACCACGGTGGCCGGACGCGGCCGGGCCTGGGTGCGGCGCTTCGACAACAGTTTCCTGCGCTATCTCGCCGGCGGTCTGCCCCAGATCGACACCCGGCTGCGCCGCGGCCCCGACGGGATATTGCATTTCGAACGGCTGCTGCTCACCGCGCCCTCGATCCGGATCATGGGGAGCGGCTTGCGCCGTCGCGACGGCAGCTTCGCCTTCAAGGGCAGCGGCACCCAGGCACAATATGGCGCCTTCGACATCGCGCTCGACGGCAATATCTCGCGGCCGAAGATCGATCTGCTGTTCGCGGCGCCGCTCGATGGGCTGGGGTTGAAGGATGTCGCGCTGCACCTCGATCCGACCGCCGAGGGCTTCGCCTATAGCGCCGCCGGCGGGTCGCTGCTCGGGTCGTTCAAGAGCCATGGTGCGATCCTGCTGCCAGCCAGTCAGCCGGCGACGATTGCGGTCGCCGCGGTCGAGGTATCGGGTGCGCGCGGTGCGGGCAGCCTGCGTTCGGATCCGGGCGGCTTTACTGGCCAGATCGATCTGGCCGGCGGCACCGTCACCGGTTCGATGGGCTTTGCGGTGCGGAACGGCATCCAGGCGATCGACATGGACCTGCTCGCCCGGCGCGCGACCTTCGCGGCGGCGACCCCGATCAGCGTCGGCCGCGGTCGTTTCCGCGGCACAGTGCTGCTCGATCCCGCCGGTACCGCGGTCAACGGCAGCGCGACGGCGTTCGGGGTGCGGCGCGGTGGTCTGGTACTCGCGCGCGGCCGGGCCGATATCCGCACCGCGGGTGACCGCGGTACGATCAACGCCAGCGTTTCGGGGCAGCGCGGTCGCGGTTTCCAGCTCAAGACCGCGATCAGCTTCGGACCCGATCGGATCGCGGTCGGTGCCGACGGGGCGATCGATCGCCGGCCGATCAAGCTTGACGACCAGGCTGTCCTGGTCCGCGACGGCGATGCCTGGCGGCTCGAACCGGTGAGCCTCACCTTCGGTCAGGGCAGCGCGACGATATCGGGCCGGTTCGGCGGCGATGCCAATGTCGTGCGCGCGGGGGTCAAGGCGATGCCGTTGTCGGTGCTCGACCTCTTCTATCCCGAACTAGGGCTGAGCGGCACCGCCACCGGCGATCTCGATTATCATGTGCTCGCCGGGCGCCGCTTGCCGACCGGCCGCGCCAATCTGACGATCAAGGGGATGTCGCGCTCGGGGCTGGTTCTGTCGTCGCGGCCCGCCGACCTCGCCATCGCCGCGGTGCTCAGCGAGACCGGCGCGGCCGCGCGCGCGGTTGTGTCGAGCGAGGGCAAGGTGATCGGCCGGGCGCAGGCGCGGATCACCGGTCTGGCGGCCGATGGCGAGATCGGCGATCGGCTGGCGGCGGGCAGTCTGTTCGCGCAGCTGCGCTATAACGGGCCTGCCGACACGCTGTGGCGGCTGGTGGGGGTCGAGACGATCGACCTGACCGGTCCGGTCGCGATCGGCGCCGACATCGGCGGCACCGCCGCGGCGCCGCTGATCAAGGGTTCGCTGCGCACCAGCCAGGCGCGGCTCGAAAGCGCGGTGACCGGCACCGTGATCAGCAACATCGCCGCGAGCGGCCGGTTCGATGGCTCGCGGTTGATCATCGACCGATTGTCGGGCCAGACCCGCGGCAATGGCCAGGTCAGCGGGCGCGCGGCCTTCGACTTCGCCGCCGGCCGCGGTTTCGGGATGGACGTGGCGATCGATGCGCAAAATGCCCAGCTGCTCAACCGCGACGATATCGGCGCAACCGTCACCGGACCGCTCACGATCAAATCCGACGGCAATGGCGGAACGATCGCCGGTGATGTGAAGCTGGTGAAGAGCCGCTTCCGGCTCGGCCGCGCGGTCGCCGCGCAGGGGATCCCGAAATTCGAGACGGTCGAACTCAACCGGCCCGCCGACTCCGACGAGGACGATGCCCCGCGCGCGCCGTGGAAGCTCGCGATCAAGGCCAATGCCCGCAACCAGCTGATGGTCAACGGGCTCGGGCTAGACAGCGAATGGCGCGCCGATCTCGATATCGGCGGCGCGATCGACAATCCGGCGATCACCGGCCGCGCCGATCTGGTGCGCGGTGGCTATGAATTTGCCGGGCGCCGCTTCGATCTCGAACGCGGGATCATCCGCTTCCTCGGCGAGGCACCGCCCGATCCGGTGCTCGATATCCTCGCCAAGGCCAATATCAACGGGGTCAGCGCGGCGATCCAGGTCAGCGGAACCGGGCTCAAGCCGCAGATCAGCTTCACCAGCACCCCGGCGTTGCCCGAGGACGAACTCCTGTCGCGGTTGCTGTTCGGCACCTCGATCACCAACCTGTCGGCGCCCGAAGCCTTGCAACTGGCGGCGGCGGTCGCCTCGCTGCGCAACAGCGGCGGCGGGCTCGATCCGATCAACGCGGTGCGCCGCGCGACCGGGCTCGATCGGTTGCGGATCATCCCGGCCGATCCGACCAAGGGGACGGGGACCGCGGTCGCGGTCGGTAAATATATCGGCCGCAAGACCTTCGTCGAGGTGGTCAGCGACGGGCAGGGCTATTCGGCGACCAATGTCGAGTTCCAGATCACCCGCTGGCTGTCGCTGCTGTCGAGCATCTCGACGATCGGGCGCCAGAGCGGCAGCGTGAAGGTGTCGAAGGACTATTGATAGCGGGTGCCCGCTTATTCGAAATGCACCACCGTATCGGCATCGGCGGATCGATCGAACAGGCGGCCATGCTCGACGACGAGCACGATCATAAGCGCGGCAAGGCCGCCGCCGGCAAAGCCGAGCGCGAGCGGCAGGGTCGACCCCGAGAAATTCTGGCCGACTGCCAGCCCGATCGCGGCGCCGATCAGCGTCGAGACGAAGCCCTGCACCGATGACGCCGACCCGGCGATATGGCCCATCGGTTCCATCGCCATCGTGTTGAAGTTCGATCCGGTCATGCCGAAGAAGAACATCGTGATCGCCTGGAGGATCGCGAAGCTGACGATCGTCTCGCGGCCGGCGGCGGCGATCGCAACATGGACCAGGCTCGCGGCGATCAGCGACAGCATCGCGACATGCGATACCCGACGCATGCCGTAACGCTCGACGATCCTCGCGTTGATCAGCGCCGCGCAGGCCATCATCCCGGCGACGCAGGCGAACATGATCGGAAAGATCTTCGGCGCATGGAAGATGTCGCTGAACACCTGCTGCGAGCTGTTGATGAAGCCCATCAGCCCGCCGAATATGCAGGCGCTGGCGACGGTATAACCGATCGAATAACGGTTGCCGGTGATCGCCTTGCCGGCGCGCCACAGCGTCATCGCGCTGATCGGGCGGCGATCCTCGATGTGCAGCGTCTCGGGCAGGCGAAACCAGGCCCAGATCATCACGAACAGGCTGAAGATCGACAATATGTAGAAGATCCACTGCCAGGGCGCGACCAGCAGGATCGCCTGGCCCAGGCTCGGCGCCATCACCGGGACGGCGAGGAAGGTCATGAAGCACAGCGACATCACCCGCGCCATCTTGCGCCCCGAATAGCAGTCGCGGATGATCGATACCGACAGGACGCGGGTCGCCGCGGCGGATATGCCCTGGGTCGCCCGCGACACCAGCAGCAGGTCGAAGCTCGTCGCATGCGCGGCAAGCGCGCTCATCGCCGCATAGACCGCCATCGCCGCGATCAGCACATTGCGCCGGCCATAGCGGTCGGCGAGCGGGCCGTAGAAGAGCTGGCCGATGCCGAAGCCGACGATATAGACGACGATGATCAGCTGGCGGTGATTTTCGATCGTCACCCCGAATTCGCTGCCGATCGCCGGCAGCGCGGGCAGCATCGTGTCGATGCCGAGCGCGTTGACCGCCATCAGCGCCGCCATCAGCGCGACGAACTCGCCGAACCGCATGCCGGGATGCGGCGTCCGGGAGAGGGCGGGGTCGGAGGCGGGGCCGTGCACGTCGAATTCCAATCTGCTTTGTTGCGCCGCGATAATCGCGGTTACGCCTGGTGGCAACGCGGGATGTGGTTGCTGATGCGCCTGGCGATGCTTCCAGGATCCCGCTCTTCTCCGCATTTTCCGCCGACCCCAAACGGAAAAGGGCCCCGGAGCTTTCGCCCCGGAGCCCCTTCTGGCCCAACTGGTCGAAAGATCAGTAGGAGTAGTACATGTCGAATTCGACCGGCGACGGGGTCATTTCCCAACGCGCGACGTCCGGCCACAGCAGTTCCATATAGGACTCGATCTGGTCTTCGGTGAACACACCGCCCTTGGTGAGGAAGGCATGGTCGGCCGCGAGGCTGTCGAGCGCTTCGCGCAGCGAGCCGGCGACGGTCGGAACCAGCGCGAGTTCTTCCGGGGGAAGGTCGTACAGATTCTTGTCCATGGCTTCGCCCGGATGGATCTTGTTCTCGATCCCGTCGAGGCCGGCCATCAGCAGCGATGCGTAGCACAGATACGGATTGGCCATCGCGTCGGGGAAACGGAACTCGACGCGCTTCGCCTTGGCGCCCGAGCCATAAGGAATGCGGCACGACGCCGAACGGTTGCGCGCCGAATAGGCGAGCAGCACCGGCGCTTCATAGCCCGGCACCAGCCGCTTGTAGCTGTTAGTGGTCGGGTTGGTGAAGGCGTTGAGCGCCTTGGCGTGCTTGATCACGCCGCCGATGAAATACAGGCACATGTCGCTGAGGCCGGCATAGCCGTTGCCGGCGAACAGCGGGGTCTTGCCGTCCCAGATCGAGATGTGGGTGTGCATGCCCGAGCCGTTGTCCTTGGCGATCGGCTTCGGCATGAAGGTCACGGTCTTGCCGTAGGCCTGCGCCACGTTCCAGCAGACATATTTGTAGATCTGCATGCGGTCGGCGGTGGTGACGAGCGTGCCGAAGGTCAGGCCCAGCTCGTGCTGCGCGGCGGCGACCTCATGGTGATGCTTGTCGCAGGGCAGACCCATTTCGAGCATGGTCGAGACCATCTCGCCGCGGATGTCGGTCGCGGGATCGACCGGAGCGACCGGGAAATAACCGCCCTTGGCGCGCGGACGGTGGCCCAGATTGCCGCCTTCATATTCCTTGCCGGTGTTGGTCGGCAGCTCGACATCGTCGATCTTGAAATAGGATTCGTTATACTGGGTGTCGAACTGGACATTGTCGAACATGAAGAATTCGGCTTCGGGACCGACATAGACGGTGTCGCCGATACCGAGCGTCTTCACATAGGCCTCGGCGCGCTTGGCGGTCGAGCGCGGGTCGCGCGAGTAGAGTTCGCCGGTCGAAGGCTCGACGATGTCGCAGACCAGGATCAGCATCGGCGTCGCCGAGAAGGGATCGGTCCAGACCGCGTCCAGATCGGGCTTGAGCACCATGTCGGACTCGTTGATGGCCTTCCAGCCTTCGATCGACGAGCCGTCGAACATGAAGCCTTCGTTGAGCTCATCCTCGCCCACGACGCCGGCGACCATGGTCAGGTGCTGCCACTTGCCCTTGGGGTCGGTGAAGCGAAGATCGACCCATTCGATCTCCTGGTCCTTGATCAGTTTCAGAACGTCTGCGGCCTTGTTCGCCATGGTAGTGCCTTCCCCGTGAAAGAACCCTGAAAGATGCGGGCGGTCGTTGCCGCCCTATGCCTGTCGGCTGTGCCTGTGGGCGCGCGTCAGATAGCGTCCGCGTCCCTCTCCCCCGTCCGGATCCGGACGGCCCCTTCGACCGGCAAGATGAAGATCTTGCCGTCCCCGATGCGACCCGTCTGGGCCGCTGCTGCGATCGCTTCGACCACGCGGTCGGCCAGAGAGTCGTCGACGACGACCTCGAGCTTCACCTTGGGGAGGAAGTCGACGACATATTCCGCGCCGCGATAGAGCTCGGTATGGCCCTTCTGGCGCCCAAAACCCTTGGCCTCGGTCACGGTGATTCCGGACACGCCGACCTCGTGCAGCGCTTCCTTCACCTCGTCGAGTTTGAAGGGCTTGATGATGGCTTCGATCTTTTTCACCTTGGCCCTCCCCGGCCGCGCTTGGGGACCTTCAATAAGCGTGCCACCGCGCGAGTCGCAAGGATAGGCGTCCCGCGCTGTACGGAAATTCGCTGCGATGCCGCAAAACTTTGCAGAAAGTTGCGCATTGCCCGTTTTTTGGGCAATGGCTGCCCTTCACGCCGACATCGACCACCCGGCTTGCTCTGGGCCGATCAGGCGTAAGGCGGATTGTGCAGCCCGCGGCTCGACTGGGTGAAGATCTCGCAGCCGGTCTCGGTGATCCCGATCGAATGCTCGAACTGCGCCGACAGCGAACGGTCGCGGGTGACGGCGGTCCAGCCGTCGTCGAGCATCTTCACGTCGGGCCGGCCGATATTGATCATCGGCTCGATCGTGAAGAACATGCCGGGGCGCAGTTCGGGGCCGGTGCCCGGGCGGCCGACATGGACGACCTCGGGGGCGTCGTGGAACATCCGGCCGAGGCCATGGCCGCAGAAATCGCGGACCACGCCATAGCGGTGGCGTTCGGCATGGCTCTGGATCGCGTGGCTGATATCGCCGAGCCGGTTGCCGGGCTTCGCCTGCTCGATCCCCAGCATCAGGCATTCATAGGTGACGTCGACCAGCTTGCGCGGCTTGATCGCGACGTCGCCGACCAGATACATGCGGCTGCTGTCGCCATGCCAGCCGTCGAGCAGCGGGGTGACGTCGATATTGACGATGTCGCCGTCCTTGAGCGTGCGCGACGACGGGATTCCGTGGCAGACGACATGGTTGATGCTGATGCAGCAGCTATGGGTATATCCGCGATAGTTCATCGTCGCGGGAACCGCGCCACCGGCGATCGTCATGTCGTAGACGATCCGGTCGAGCTCCTGGGTCTCGACCCCGGGGACGACATGCGGCACCAGCGCATCGAGGATATCGGCGGCGAGGCGTCCGGCCGCGCGCATGCCGGCAAAGCCGTCGGGTCCGTGGAGCTTGATGGCGCCGGTGCGGGAGGCCGCGCCGGCCTCGTCTGCGATCACATAGTTGGTCATCTTCATAATATAGCGACATTCGTCGCGCTTTGCGAGCGCGGGGCGGCGCGCTATGGCCGACGTCATGGACTCGGAACGCATCTGGACCGCCGCGCTGCTCGTGATCGGCGACGAAATCCTCTCCGGCCGCACCCAGGACAGGAATATCGCCCAGGTCGCGACCTGGCTCAACGTTCAGGGCATCCGCCTCGCCGAAGTGCGGGTGGTGGCCGACGACATGGGCGCGATCGGTGAGGCGGTGACCGCGCTCAAGGCGCGCAACGATTATCTGTTCACCACCGGCGGCATCGGCCCGACCCATGACGACATCACCGTCGATGCGATCGCGACCGCGCTCGGGCTCGACATCGTCGTCCATCCGGCGGCGCGCGCGATCCTCGAACGCCATTATGAAACGCGCGGCGGGCTGACCGACGCCCGGCTCAGAATGGCGCGGGTCCCCGACGGCGCCACCTTGATCGAGAACCGCGCCTCGGGCGCGCCCGGCATCCGCATCGGCGACATCTTCATCCTCGCCGGGGTGCCGGCGATCGCGGCGATGATGCTCGACGCGCTGACCGGCAAGCTGCAGGGCGGCCGGCCCGTCGTGTCGCGGGTGGTCGGCTGCTGGGTCGCCGAGAGCGAGATCGCCGATCTGCTGCGTTCGACCGAGGCCGCGCATGACGGTGCCCAGATCGGCAGCTATCCCTTCTTCCGCGAAGGAAAGACTGGCGCCAATTTCGTGGTGCGATCGGTCGACATCGCGATCGTCGATGCCTGTATTAACGCGATCTCGGCCGGGCTGGTCGCGCTCGGTTACGAACCGGTGCCCGAAGGGATCTGATCACCGGCCACGCCGACGATCAGATCGACCATTTTATCGCATTTCCCGAGCCGTCGGCCTGGCCGACCGGAGCATTCTCTAGTCAGCTGGAATCACCTGACGACTCGGAGAATGCGCAAAACAAAGGAAATCTAGAGCACTGAGCGATTAAACCTAATCGTTCAGTGCTCTAGGAAATGCTGTGATCCCTGACCCTGCGCGTCAGCGCCAGCGAGACCAGCGCGAGGAAGGCAAAGCTCGACGCGATCACGAACGCCGCGCCCGGGAAATGGACCGGCGCGTGCGGCCCGGTGAAATAGGCGAGCGCCGGATTGAGCAGCATCGGCCCGGCGATCGCGGCGACCGAATTGAGGCTGCCGATGAAACCCTGCATCTCGCCCTGCGCGTCGGCGGGGGCGCGCTGCGACATCAGCGCGGTGATCGAGGGCTGGACCAGCGCCTGCAGCGCGGTGAGCGCGACGATCGCGAAGCCGATCAGCGGCGACGTGTTGACGGCGAGGATCGCGAAACCGACCATCGCGACGCTGACCCCGATCATCGCGGTGCGCCGTTCGCGGAAGCGCGCGATCACCCGGCCTAGCACCATCGTCTGGACCAGCGCCATCGATACGCCCGCCAGCGCCAGCGACGCGCCGATCGTGCCGGTCGACCAGCCATATTGGGCGATCGCGAAATAGGACCAAGTCGCCGGATAGACCATCGACGCGATCCCCCACAGCAACAGGATCCCGGCCAGGCCGAGCACGCCCTGCAGCTTGCGCGCCGCCAGCAGCGCACCGACCGGATTGGCGCGGCGCCACTCGAAGCGCCGGCGCTTTTCCCTGGGCAGCGTCTCGGGGAACACGAAGATGCCGAACAGGAAGTTGATCGCCGCGGTGGCGGCGGCGGCATAGAATGGCGCGCGCGGGCTGATCTCGCCGAGCAGCCCGCCGATCGCCGGGCCGATGATGAAGCCGATGCCGAACGCGGCGCCGACCAGGCCGAAGGTCTTGGCGCGGTCGGCGGGCGGGGTGACGTCGGCGAGCGCGGCGGTGGCCGGGCCGAACGACGCTCCGAACACCCCCGCGATCGCGCGGCCGGCGAACAGCCAGGCGAGGGTGGGAGCGAAGCCGAGGATCAGATAGTCGATCGCGAAGCCGCCGAGCGCGAGCAGCAGCACCGGCCGCCGGCCGAAGCGGTCGCCAAGATTGCCGGCGAGCGGCCCGCACAGGAACTGCATCAGCGCATAGACGGTGGCGAGCCAGCCGCCGATCCGGGTCGCCTCGGCCAGGTCGACATGGCCCAGCTCCATCACCAGCCGCGGCAGCACCGGAATGATGATGCCGAAGCCGATCGCATCGATCAGGATGGTGCCGACAATGAACAGCAGGATCTTCTTCCGGCCGGATGGATTGGTCGACGTCATGGTCCCCGCAACGCTGCTTCGCGGAGAATCCCCCTCCCGCGCAGGCTTCATCGTCCGGCGCGTGCGCGAACACAAGAGCCGAGCAAGCAGATCGTGACGAACCGGCCGGGCTCGTCCATGAAGGCGGTCGAACAGCAAGGGGACGCGCATGACCCGTATCATCATCGCCTATGTGGCGACGCTCATCGTCTTCGCCGCGATCGACGCGATCTGGCTGACGCAGGTCGGCCCGTCGCTCTACCGGCCGATCATCGGCGCGATCCTCGCGCCCGAACCGCGGATGACCCCCGCGGTGATCTTCTATCTGCTCTACATCGCCGGCATCGTCACCTTCGCGGTCGGCCCCGCGCTCGCCGCCGCCGACTGGCAGGTCGCGCTGGTCAAGGGCGCGCTGTTCGGCTTCTTCGCTTATGCGACCTATGACCTCACCAACCAGGCGACGCTCAGCGTCTGGTCGACGAAGATCACCCTGCTCGACATGGGCTGGGGCACGTTCGTCACCGGCACGTCGGCGACGATCGCCTTCTTCCTGACCCGGCTGGTCGCCAGATGAGGGGCGACAAATGAAGGTCGAGGGCGGCTGCCATTGCGGGCTGGTGCGGTTCGAGGCGGAGATACCCGAACAGCCGATCGAGATCCTCGACTGCGACTGCTCGATCTGCACGATGTCGGGCTATCTGCACCTGATCGTGCCCGATACGAAGTTCCGGCTGACCGACGGCCAGCGCGAGACGGTGACCTACCGCTTCGGCAGCGGCAAGGCCCGCCACATCTTCTGCGGCCAGTGCGGGATCAAGAGCTTCTACCGTCCGAAATCGCACCCCGACGGGGTGAGCATCAACCTGAAGTGCGTCGATGACTGGGAGGCGCTGGAGGTAAGGGTGGTGGCATATGCGGGGCGGTGAGGGGGAGTCGCGTTTACATCTGGCGTGTTCGGTAAGCTGACATCGCAATTTCCTGACGCCGCCGAAATTCTGGCCAGAATTCGAGACTATGCGCGCGGCGGGTCCGCAATGGTTCACGTTGCAAAGCCCGATATTCTTTCGTAGCCTATGCGTATCAAGTTTCCGGGGGGACACGTGATTTGGGTTGATTTAGCGGCGGCGGCAGCTTTGCTCGCCGCGCCGGCTGCCGATGGCGCGGCGCCCGTTGTCGAGGCGCCCATTGCCGAGGCGGGGTGTGAGCTCCACGTCTGGCCTGGTTCCGGACTCAATTCGGTTTATAGCGGCTGGTTCCATGGCGGGCTGGTCAACGGAGCCGTGACGGGGCGCGACGGATATCCGGTCGTGCCCAGCGAACCGATCGACACGCGAAATCAGGTCGAGCTTCTTGCCGGGTCCGCGCCGCAGCATCTCCTGGGACGGCCCGATTATCGGCTGGTCGTCCATGACGAAGCTCTCCCCAGCCGCACAATTCGGACCAGTGTCACACGGATCGATGAATCCAAGGCGGCCTGCTATACCGAGCTGATTGTCGATGACGTGTTCTTCCAACAGGATATCGTCGATGGCAGCTTCCTGAAAATTCTGTTCCGCTATCGTGATTTCGGCGCGGATATGGCGCCGCAGCGCGTGTTCGGGACGTGGGTCAAGACGAGGCTCAAGCTGCTGCCGCCGCAGCCCGGCACCGACATGGCCGCGGCAGGCGACGAATTGCGCGCAGCCTTTTCGAACGACGTCAAACTCTTCGCCACTGCGGTGCTCAAGTCGCGGCCGGCGCATTGATCGCCTCAGTGGCGCTTTAGAATCATCTTCTATGTGGGAATGCCCCGGGGCAAAGGGCAGGAAGGGACTATAGGCAATGAAATTATCGATTTTGCGCGTCGCGGGGCTGGTCGCTTCGATGGTCGCGATTTCATCATCCGGTCAGGCGATGGCGCAGGCTGCGCCGTGCGAGCTGCATGTCTGGCCGGCGGAACGGATGAACTCGATGACCACAGGGCTGCTCGGCGGCGGTCTGCTCGACGCTGCGCTGCATAGCGGCAAGGACGCAAGCAACAAGGCGCAGATGGCAAGCGCGCTCGACAGCCCGTCGCAATTGGATGCGCTACAGTCTTTGAACCTGGTCGAACTTCTTTCGCGCAAGCCAGGCACCATCATCGTCCGGCACGAGCAGCCGCTCGAGCGCAAGACGATGAACAAGATCAAGACGCGCAGATCGGATTCCAAGGCCGAATGCTATTCGGAGCTGATCGTCGCGGACGTATTTTACCAGAAGGCCGCAATCTATGGCCGGTCGCTGCGCACGCTCTTCATGCTGCGTGAATTCGGAAACGATCAGACAATCGACTATGAGTATAAAGCTTGGGGTGGCAACGGCCTGAAGCTGTTTCCGGCCAAGGAGGGAGAGGATGCGATCGCCGCGCTCAATGAACTCGTGTCGGTATTCAACAAGAATTTCGAGGAATATGCCAACAACGCGCGCAAATCCATCGCCGTGAAGCCCCTGTGAGCGCGCCGGGCAGTCACGATCGGTCGTGACTGCCCGCCCGTCGCCCACGGATAGGGCGGCGAGATATATTTGTTGGGCGTTGCCATATATGAGCGGGCTGCCATCGGCAGCTTCGCTGGTGCACGGCGATGTTCGCGCCCTGCCGGTGCCGTAAAATATGGTCCTGCAATTGCTTTCGCGCGGCACATAGGCAGATTCCGATGTCCACACCGGTGCTTGCTGCGCAATGGTTGATGCCGTTCGATGTCGGGCGCTTATCATTGAAGATCGCCGAAGCTGTGAAAATATGCGCGCCATGCCTCGACCAACCCGCCCTGCCGAAGACGCCGCCACCGCCACCTCCTTCTTCGCCACGCGCGTACCCGCGATGGAGGTCGGCCACTTTGCGAGCATGTGGCACATCCTGGGGCTCGCCCATTTGGTGGAACTCGATTTCGGGCGGATCGCGGCGGAGCATGCGCTATCGGGGGCCGATCTGCTGCTGCTCGGGGCGTTGCGGGTCGCGGGCGGCGCGCCGATGCGGGTGACCGATCTGGCGGAAAAGATGCATGTGTCGATGGCGGTGTTCTCGACCCGGGTCGTCCGGCTGGAGCGGGCTGGGCTGGTGCGGCGCGAGCGCAGTCCATCGGACCGCCGGGCGTCGCTGATCACCCTGACCGGCGCGGGCGAGACGACCGCCGATGCGGCGATCGCCGATATCGCCGAGCGCGGGGCGTTCGCGCAGGCGCATCGGCGGCTGGGCGAGGACGAGCGGGCGGAGATGGTGGCGATGCTCGCGCGGCTGCACGACATGCTCCATCGCCATACGGTGATCAGCCCGCGCGGCTGAAGCTTAAGGGCTCAAGCAAGCCGGGCTCGCCGTGCCTGCCGGTGTCGGATAGCGACAGGCCGGCAGCAGGGAGAGGGCGATGTTCCGGACCAATCTGAGCTTCGATATGCGGTCGATGGCGGGCGGCACGCCGCAGCCCGAACTTTACGCCGCCGCGCTCGACATGATCGCCTTCGCCGACGAGGGCGGCATCGAGAATGTCATCGTCTCCGAGCATCATGCGTCCGAGGACGGCTATATCCCGGTTCCCGCCCTGCTGGCCGCCGCCGCTGGCGCGCGGACCCGGCGGATCGCGATCACCCTGGGGGCGATCGTGCTCCCGCTGCACGATCCGGTGAAGGTCGCCGAGCAGATCGCGGTCACCGACCTGATCTGCGGCGGCCGACTGCATACGGTGTTCGTCGCCGGCTATTCGGCGCAGGACTTCGCCGCCTTTCGCCGCTCGCTCGCCGACCGCGGCCGGCTGATGGACCAGGGGCTGGCGATCATCGTCCGGGCGCTGGCCGGCGAGCGGTTCCGCGACGGCGACCGCGCGGTGTTCGTGCGGCCGCTGGCGGGGGAGGGGCGGCCGCTTCTCTATGTCGGGGGCGGGGTGCCGGCGGCGGCGCGGCGGGCGGCGCGCCATGGGATCGGTTTCTGGCCGATGCACGACGAGCTGATCGCCGACTATGAGGCGGCGTGCGCGGCGGCGGGTCGGGCGCCGGGCCCGGTGATGCGCACGGCGATCGGGGTCCATGTCGCGCATGATATCGAGCAGGGCTGGCGCGAGATCGGGCCGCATGCGCTCCATCTGGCGCGCAGCTATGCCGAGATCAGCGGCGATTATGCCCAGTCCAACTCGCCGCTGCACGGGCTCGACAGCCTCGATGCGGTGCGCCGGTCGGGGGTGGTCCAGGTGCTGACGCCCGACCAGTGCGTCGAAATGGCGGGGGCGCGGCCGTTGGCACTGACCCCGCTGATCGCGGGGCTGGCGCCCGAGATCGGATGGCGCAGTCTGCGGCTGTTCGTGGACGAGGCGCTGCCGCGGATTCTGGCGCTGCAGTAAGGGCGCTTGTCTGGAAGGTGAGGCGTGAACCTTGGTGGCATCGACCTGCGTCGGCGCAAATCCTCTGTCGACAACGCGAATATCGATTTGCGATGCTGCGATCGTGGGTCGGAACCGGTGACGCATGATGGCGGAACCGGCCGCGCGATGGGAGATATGCATGTCGTTTGGACTGGGGGACGCCGCCAATATCGCCACGATCGCCGGGGTCGCCGGCATCGGGCTGGCCTGGTTGTCCTACCGTCATGGTGTCGAGGGGGACAAGGCGAGTCACATGAACGCGCTGTTTCGCGATTTTTTGCGGCTGGAGTTCGACTTCTTCAACAGCGATCAGCCCAAACCGCGCGAGAGCGATGCCTGGCGATCGCTGTTCAGCTACAAGATGTGGGTGCTGGAAGAGATCTGGACCTGGGTCGACAGCCAGCGTTTCCGTACTTTTCCACTGCAGTCGCGCCGGGCCGCGATGCATCGCCGGATGCTCGCCGGCTGGCATGACACGCTGATCTTCCATCTCCAGCATCGCGCCGACGAGCGTGGCTGGCGCGACCTGATCGACAATGCCGGCTGCTACGCCCCGGGTTTCATCGTCTTCGCACGGCTGCGCCATCCGCACAGCCCCGACTATCGCAAACAGGGCGAGACCATCGAATGCCCGGTTTGTGCGAAGCCGGTTGCGGCCGAGCCAGGCTGGCTGTCGGAGTGTTTGCCCGCCCGTTAAGGGGCTTCATTGGTGAGTGGCTTGCGAGGTCCGGCACGCCGAGCAGGCCGCTACCCCGCCGGCTTCAGCCGATAATGGCTCACCGCCCAGGGCACCCCGTCCTTATGGCCGAACAGCCCCGCGGTCGCGAGGAAGAACAGCCGCCAGCGCCGCTCCCACAATTTCGCGTCGGCGCCATAGGTCTGGCGGAACAGCCGGGCGATCGCCGGCTGGTTGGCGTCGAAGCGGGCGAGCCAGTCGAACGCGGTGCGGGCATAATTCTTGCCGTTCCAGCGCCATTCCGCCTCGACCGTGAACAGGTCGGGGAAGTGCCGGATCAGGCCGTGGCTCGGCATGATCCCGCCGGTGAAGAAATGCTGGGCGATCCAGTCGGCCTTGTCGGCATGATCGAAGCGGTAGCTTGCCTTGTCGTGGGTGAAGATGTGGATGAACAGATGGCCGTCGGGCTTCAGCCAGCCCTTCACCCGGGTCAGCAATTCCTCCCAGTTCGACATATGCTCGAACATCTCGACCGAGACGACCCGGTCGAAGCGCTGTTCGGTCCGGAAATCGTTCATGTCGCAGGTGATCACGGTCAGGTTGGTCGATCCCTGCGCCGCCGCCAGCTTCTCGATATGCGCGCGCTGCGAGTTCGAGTTGGAGACCGCGGTGATCCGCGCGCCCGGATAGCGCGCTGCCATATAAAGGCTGAGCGAGCCCCAGCCGCAGCCGAGTTCGAGAATGTCGAGCCCGTCGGCAAGCCCGGCATGGTCGGCGGTCGCGGCGAGCGCGGCTTCCTCGGCCTCGGCGATCGTCGTGCCGTCGTCGGCGTAGAGGCAGCAGCTATATTTGCGGCGCGGCCCCAGGCACATGTCGAAAAAGGCCGCGGGCACCTCATAATGCTGGGCATTGGCGTCGTCGGTGTGGATCGCGATCGGATAGTCGCGCATCGTCGCCGCGAACGCGGCTTCGGTGTCGGGGGCCTTGGCGAGTTTGCGGCCGGTGCGCCCGACCAGAAACTCGACGCCGGCCAGGGTGATATTATCGGGTAGCGGCAGGCGCTCGACGGCGGACGTCGCGGCAGCAATCAGGTCCATCAGGGCTTACTTTCTGGGAGGAAGGGGAAAGAAGGCGCTGGTGCGCGCCATGTAGCGGCGGAAGGCGTCGCCGCGCGACCGCAGCATATGCGCCTCGAGCGGTGGGATGCCCGAGGCATATACGAGCAGCCAGTACATCATCGCCGGACCGATCAGCGCCAGCCAGCCCTGCCACCAGCCGCCCGCCGGATCGATCGCGATCACCGCATAGGCGACCCAGCCGAGCCACTCGAAGAAATAATTGGGATGGCGCGACCAGCGCCACAGCCCGACGTCGCAGACCTGGCCATGACGGGCCTTGGCGAAGGCGCGCAACTGGGCATCGGCGACGCCTTCGCCGATCACCGACAGGATCAGCAGCGCCAGTCCGGCATAGTCGGCGATCGAGAGCGCCGGGCCGGGACGCAGCGCCGCGGCATAGGCCGACACCACCAGTCCGAGCCCGCACAGCGCCTGGATCTGCAGGAACAGGAACAGCTGTGCCTGGAAATTCGCCCCCCAGGTCCGGCGCAGATCGGCATAGCGCGGATCCTCGGTCCGCGCCGACCAGGTCCGGGTCAGGATATGCCAGCCGAGCCGGATCGACCAGAAGCCGACCATCGCCGCCACCAGCCAGCGCCGCGCATCGGGCGCGTCACCCGCGGTCGTCAGGATGACGATCAGCCCGCCGACCCCGATCGCGAACGACCAGAACACGTCGGCCCAGCCCGATTGGCCGGTGATCCGCTGCACGCCCCAGGCGGCCGCCATCATCGCCGACAGGACGACCGCCGCGATGATGATGCTGATCGATGCCGCCATAGTCGCCCCGAACCCCCCGTGCTTTCCTACCCAATACGCAGGCCGAGGCAAATCCGTTGCGTCGGCAACGCGCCCGATCGAAATTCGCCTCCTGCGTTCGGCGCCGGTCTTGCGCTTTCGGTCGCCAGGCGTAGCAGTCGGGACGGGGCCGCATGCAACCCGATCGCCGAAGCCGCCGTATCTGCGGAAAGGTGTCGGGCCGCGTGGCGTACGGTCCGGGGGGCGTATGTGAGGATGATCGGATGACGAACGGCCGCGCTGGGCAGCGGATCGCCATAATCGGCAGCGGGATCACCGGGCTTTCGGCGGCCTGGCTGCTGTCGCAGACCAACGATGTCGTGCTCTACGAGGCCGAGGGCCGGCCCGGCGGGCACAGCCGGACGATCGACGTCGACATGCGCGGCCATGACGGCGACGCCGACACGCTCGGGGTCGATACCGGCTTCATCGTCTTCAACGACCGCACCTATCCGAACCTGATCGCGATGTTCGATCATCTGGGCGTCGCGGTGCGCGCGACCGACATGAGCTTCGCGGTGTCGCTCGACGACGGCAAGCTCGAATATGCCGCCGGCGACCGGATCTGGCAGCTGTTCGCGCAGCCGTCGAACCTGTTCTCGGCGCGCTTCTGGTCGATGCTGCGCAACCTCGTCCGCTTCTACCGCGAGGCAGCGGCCGGGATCGGCGGCTTCGGCGACATGACGCTCGGCCAGATGCTCGAACAGGGCCGCTATGGCGAGGCGTTCCGCGACGATCATCTGCTGCCGATGGCGGCGGCGATCTGGTCGGCGCCCGCGCAGCTGCTGCTCGACTATCCGGCCGAGGCGTTCGTGCGCTTCTGCGACAATCATGGTCTGCTCAATCTCGGCGCGCGGCCCAAATGGCGCACCGTCATCGGCGGCAGCCGGACCTATGTCGACCGGCTGCTCGGCGATTTTTCTGGTGAGCTGCGGCTGTCGACCCCCGTCGCGAAGGTCGATCGCCAAAATGGGCAGGTGACGATCACCGATCGCCACGGTCAGGTCGATCGCTTCGACGAGGTGGTGATCGCCGCGCACGGCAACCAGGCGCTCGCCATGCTCGCCGATCCCAGCCCGCAGGAACGCGACCTGCTCGGCGCCTTCCGCTATTCGACCAACATCACCGTGCTCCACGACGATCCCGCGCTGATGCCGAAACGCCGCGCGCTGTGGGGGGCATGGAATTATTTCGGGCGACGCCACGCCAACGACGCGACCGGCGACCTGTGCGTCAGCTACTGGATGAACCGGCTGCAGGGGCTGCAGACGAAGCGGCCGCTGGTGGTCACCCTCAACCCCAACCGCGCGATCGCGCCGGGGCGCGAGATCAACCGCACCAGCTTCGAACATCCGATCTTCGATCATGCCGCGCTCGAGGCGCAGCGCGCGATCTGGGCGATCCAGGGCCAGCGCAACACCTTCTACGGCGGCGCCCATCTCGGCGCGGGCTTCCACGAGGACGGGCTCCAGGCCGGGCTCGCCATCGCCGAGATGCTCGGCGCCAGGCGGCCCTGGACCGTCGCCGACCCCAACGGCCGGCTGGCGATGGAGCTGGCCCGCCCGTACGGGGTCGCGGCGTGAAATCGGCGATCTACGCGGGCAAGGTCTTCCACCGGCGCTTCCGCCCGCGTGCCCATACGCTACGCTACCGCATCTTCCAGTGCCTGTTCGACCTCGACGAGATCGATGCGATCGCGGGCGCGCACCGGCTGTTCTCGCGCAACCGCTGGAACCTCTTCTCCTTCCACGACCGCGACTATGGCGATCGCTCGGGGGCGCCGCTGCGCCCGCAGATCGAGGCGCTGATGACGGCGGCGGGGCGGTTGCCCGATGGCGGCCCGATCCGGCTGCTGACGATGCCGCGCATGCTCGGCCATGTCTTCAATCCGCTGTCGGTGTGGTTCTGCCACCGCCGCGACGGATCGCTGTCGACGATCGTCTATGAGGTGACCAACACCTTCAAGGAACGCCACTCCTATGTGATCCCGGTCGAGGACGGCGCCGAAGGCACCATCCGCCAGTCGTGCGACAAATGCTTCTACGTTTCGCCGTTCATGGATCTCGACATGCGCTACGACTTCACCGTCGAGGCGCCCGGCGAACGGACCGAGGTGGTGGTCGAAGGCGGCGACGCCGGTGGCCCGCTGATCGTCGCCGCCTTTTGCGGCGCCCGGCAGGAACTCAGCGACCGTGCGCTGCTCGGCGCCTTCCTGCGCCACCCGCTGCTCAGCCTGAAGGTGGTCGCCGGCATCCATGTCGAGGCGCTGTGGCTGTTCCTCAAGCGGATCGGCATCCGCCGCCATGTCGCCAGCGGTGGCGATGGGGTGTCGATCGTGACGGGGCAGGTGCCGCAGGCGGCGGAGTAGGCCTCCGCCGGAGAGGCAAGAAAGTCCGCTATTCCACCGTCACCGGCTTCGCCAGGTTACTTGGCCTGCGGGCTTGGAGTGGATTGCGTCATTCATTTGCATTACATAAAGCGGAAAGGAGATCGACGTGACCGCCAACGCCCTGATCCAGACCCGTATCGATGCCGATGTGAAGGAACGTGCTGCGGCCGTCTTCGAGCAGATGGGTTTGACCCTGTCCGATGCGGTGCGGATCCTCCTGACCCGCGCTGCACGCGAGGGAAGGGTGCCGCCCGAACTGCTGGTCGATCAGCAGATCTACGACCAGTGGTTTCGAGAGCGGGTCCGCGAGGCGCTGGACGACCAGCGCCCCGATGTTGCCGACGATGACGTCAGCGCGCGCTTTGCCGCGCTACGCTCCGAAGCGCGGAAGGGCATTGCGCCGACATGAGGTTGGTCTGGTCGGCACATTCGATCGACGACCGCCTGGCCATTTTCGACTGGATCGCCGCTGACAATCCGGATGCGGCGGCGCGCAACGACGAACGCATCGAGCGCGCCACCCATCGGCTCGTCGATTTCCCAAAGAGCGGTCGCCCCGGTCGGATCGAGGGCACATATGAACTCGTGATCGCCCTCACATCCTACATCGCGGCCTATCAGGTCGATGGGGATGTTGTGCGCATTCTTCGCGTCATACATGGCGCGCGCATGTGGCTGGACGATATCCCGCCGGATCGCGAGCACGAATAGCCTCGGTAGCCCGATCGCTTCATTCCACCGTCACCGACTTCGCCAGGTTGCGCGGCTGGTCGACGTCGGTGCCCTTGGCGACCGCGACATGATAAGCGAGCAGCTGCACCGGCACCGCATAGACGATCGGCGCGATCAGCGGGTGGACCTTGGGCATGGTGATCGTCGCGACGCAGCTGTCGCCGGCCGCCGCGATCCCGTCATAGTCGGAGATCAGGATCACCTTGCCGCCGCGCGCCTGGACCTCCTGCATGTTCGACACGGTCTTGTCGAACAGCGGACCCGTTGGCGCGATCACGATCACCGGGACATTCTCGTCGATCAGCGCGATCGGACCATGCTTCATCTCGCCGGCGGCATAGCCCTCGGCGTGGATATAGCTGATCTCCTTGAGCTTGAGCGCGCCTTCGAGCGCCAGCGGATAATCGGTGCCGCGGCCCAGATAGAGCACGTCGCGCGCGACCGCGACGATGTTCGCCATCGCCTGGATCGCCTCGTCATAGGCGAGCGCGCCGTTGATCGCGGCGGGCGCCTCGGCGAGGTGGCGGACCAGTTCCTTCTCCTCGCGCGGCGACAGCCGGCCCTTGGCGCGGGCCAGATTGGCGGCGAGCGCGGCGAGCACCGCGAGCTGGCAGGTGAACGCCTTGGTCGAGGCGACGCCGATCTCGGGGCCGGCATGGGTCGGTAGCAGCAGGTCGGCCTCGCGAGCCATCGTGCTGGTCGGCACATTGACCACCACCGCGATCTTCTGGCCCTCGCCGCGCGCATGGCGCAGCGCCGCCAGCGTGTCGGCCGTCTCGCCCGACTGGCTGATGAAGAGCGCGAGCCCGCCTTCCTCCATCACCGGCGCACGATAGCGGAACTCGGACGCGACATCGAGGTCGACCGGCACCCGCGCGAACTGCTCGAACCAATATTTGGCGACCATGCCGGCATAGAAGCTGGTGCCGCAGGCGACGATCGTCACGCGCTTGATGCTCGACAGGTCGAAATCGGGAATCGGCAGCGATACCTGGTCGTCGAGCCGGCGCAGATAGGATTTGAGCGTCTGGGCGACGACGATCGGCTGCTCGTAGATCTCCTTGAGCATGAAGTGGCGGTGATTGCCCTTGTCGATCGTCAGGCTCGACACCCCCGACAGGACGATCGGACGCTCGACCTTGCGATCTTCCTTGTCGAAGATCTGCGCGCCGTCGCGGGTGATGACGACCCAGTCGCCCTCCTCGAGATAGGCGATCTTCTGGGTCAGCGGGGCGAGCGCCAGCGCGTCCGATCCCAGATAGACCTCGTCGTCCTCGCCATAGCCGACCACCAGCGGCGAGCCGAGCCGCGCGCCGATCAGCATGTCGGGATGCTGGCGGAACAGGATCGCCAGCGCGAAGGCGCCGTGGAGCCGCTTGAGGTTGGTGCGGACCGCCTCGATCGGGTCCATGCCCTGTTCGACATCCTGCGAGATCAGATGCGCGACCACCTCGGTGTCGGTCTGGCTCTCGAAGGTGCGGCCCTTGGCGATCAGTTCGTCGCGCAGCGTCTTGAAATTCTCGATGATGCCGTTGTGGACCAGCGCGACCTCGCCGGTCGCGTGCGGATGGGCATTGTCCTGGGTCGGCGCGCCATGGGTCGCCCAGCGTGTATGGGCGATACCGATGACGCCCGGCAGCGGATCGGTGGCGAGCTTCTTCGCCAGATTGTCGAGCTTGCCCTCGGCGCGGCGGCGATCGAGCACGCCGTCGTGGATCGTGCAGACCCCGGCCGAGTCGTAGCCGCGATATTCGAGGCGCCGCAGGCCGTCGACCAGCCGGTCGGCGACGTCATGCTTACCCAATATGCCGATGATGCCGCACATGGACTGTCTTTCCTCTCAAAGCGTGTAGGGCACGCGGATGCCCAGCATGTTAGCCGGGAAGTCGCGGGTGTTGCGAGTGACCAGAATCATATTCGTCGCCTGCGCGCTTGCCCAGACGATCGCGTCGGGCAGCCGCAGCCGGCGATGCTGCCCGCACAGCAGCGCCGCGCGGCGCGCAATGTCCTCGCTGATCTCGATCGTCTGGAAGCGGCGCAGGAACAATTCGGTCTCGGTGCGGACGGCGGCGGGGGCGGCGGCCATGATCTCGATCCAGCTCAGCCGGCTGATCGATCCGCCGCGCGCCCGCGACAGTTCGTGGCGCGCCTGCGCGACCGTGCCGAGCGCATCGATCAGGATGTTGCTGTCGAAGAAATAGCCGCTCACCGCGCGCCGCCATCCCATTCGGTGCGGATCCGGTGCTGATGCTCGACCCCGTCCTCGGCGAAGCCATGCGCCGCCCACAGCCCGAAATAGCGTTCGATCGCGTCGCTCTGCTTCTCGGCGCGGAACGCCGCCACCGCCTCGCGCAGCAGCGCCGCGCGCGACATCCCGGTCTCGCGCGCACGCCGGTCGAGCCAGTCGATATCGTCGTCGGGAAGATCGGCGAGGATGCGCATGATGCCATGATATCATATCATGATATCTTCGCAACTTTCCCATCTTGCCGCCCGCGAATATTTCACGGAGGCTGTATCGATCTTCGGGGGAGGGTGCATGCGATATCGGGCGATGAAGACGATCGGCCTGGCCTGGGCGATCACGGCGGCTGTGGCCACGCCCGCGGCGGCGGCGGACAAGGCGGCCAGCGCCGAGGCTGTGCCGGCCGATGCCGCGCAGCGCGCGCTGTACCGCGAGGGGCTGGCGCTGGTCCAGGCCCATCAGCCCGCGCAGGCGATCGAGCGGTTCGACCAGGTGATCGCTTGGTACGACGACCATTATGCCGACGAGAAAAGGCGAATCTATTGCGCGCGCGAGCCCCAGGAGGTGCTGATCTACATGCTGGAGGCGGCGGCCGCGAAGAAAAGTGCGATCGCGCTCGATTCGACCTGGTCCGACGCGATCTTCTTCAAGGCGTTCGCGCTGATCGATCTGGGGCGCCGTGAGGAGGCGAAGCCGCTGATCGAGCGGGCGATCGCGATGGCCCCGCAGAACAGCCAATATCTGGCCGAGTTCGCCGAATATAAAAAGGGCGATCGCGACTGGCAGGGGGCGCTCGACCTGTTCCAGCAGGCGGCGGCTGCCGCCGAATTCGTCGCCGAGGACCATCGGTTGGTGCCGCTGGCGCGCGCCTGGCGCGGCATGGGCTTCGTGATGATCGAGATGGGCAAACTCGACGAAGCCGAGGCGATCTTCAAACGCTGCCTCGAACGCGACCCGAACGACCGCGGCGCGCGCGCGGAACTCGCTTATATCCAGCAGCAGCGTACGCGGGCGAAGGCCAGCCCGAGCAGTTGAGGGGGGCGTAACCTGTTACTTCGTCATGCTGAAACAC
Organism: Rhizorhabdus sp. GW822-FHT03C02; assembly: GCF_058801765.1. Lineage (NCBI taxonomy): Bacteria > Pseudomonadati > Pseudomonadota > Alphaproteobacteria > Sphingomonadales > Rhizorhabdaceae > Rhizorhabdus > Rhizorhabdus sp. GW822-FHT03C02. Next base: position 59,822 of record NZ_JBXANN010000013.1, on the reverse strand, counting down.
GTTCAGCATGACCGAGAAGGACGGGGGAGCTTCTAACCCTTCTTCGCTTCGGCCTTCTTCGCCGCCATCGTCGCCCGGAAACTCGCCGCCCAGCCTGCCTTCGCCTCCTGCCGGCCGCGACCGAGGGCGAGCGCGTCGGGCTCGACGTCGCGGGTCATCACCGATCCGGCGGCGACGATCGCGCCCTTGCCGATGGTGACCGGCGCCACCAGCGCGCTGTTCGAACCGATGAACGCGCCTTCGCCGATCACCGTCTTATATTTGAGGAAGCCGTCATAATTGCAGGTGATCGTGCCCGCGCCGATATTGGCCTTCGCGCCAATCTCGGCGTCGCCGATATAGGACAGGTGATTGGCCTTGGCGCCCTTGCCGAACTTGCCGTTCTTGACCTCGACGAAATTGCCGATCTTGGCATCTTCGCCGATGTCGGCGCCGGGCCGCAGCCGCGCATAGGGCCCGATCTCGGCGCCGCTGCGCACGACCGCGCCCTCGATATGGCTGAAGCCATGGATGACGACCTTGTCCTCGATCGCCGCCTTCGGGCCGAAGAAGACGTTCGGTTCGATCACGACATCGCGGCCGACGACCGTGTCATGGCTGAACCAGACCGTGTCGGGCGCGATCAGGGTGGCGCCGTCGGCCATCGCCGCCTGCCGCCGGCGGTGCTGCCATGCGCCCTCGACCGTCGCCAGCTCGGCGCGGCTGTTGACCCCGGCGACCTCCCAGGCCTCGGCGGCGATCACCGCCGATCGCCGGCCGTCGGCGGCGGCGATCATGACGATGTCGGGCAGATAATATTCCTGCGCGGCATTGGCGTTGCCGACCCGTGCGAGCAGCGGCCACAGATCGGCGGCGCGTACCGCCATCAGCCCCGAATTGCACAGCCGTACCGCGCGCTCGGCCTCGGTGGCGTCCTTATATTCGACCATCCGGTCGATCAGCCCATCGCCGTCGGCGAGGATGCGGCCATAGGCCAGCGGATCGTCGGGGGTGAAGCCGAGCACCACCGCGGCCGGGGCGTCGGGGGCGTTCAGCCGGGTCAGCATGCCGCGCATCGTCTCGGGCCGGACCAGCGGCACGTCGCCATAGAGGATCAGCACATCGCCGTCGAAGCCTTCGAGCGCGCGCTCGCCCTGCTGGACGGCATGGGCGGTACCGAGCTGGGGTTCCTGGGTGACGACATCGGCGCCGTGCGGCGCCACGAACGCCTCGACCTGTTCGCGGCCGGCGCCGGTCACCACCACCTTGCGCGCCGCGCCCAATTGCTCGACCGCGGCGAGCAGATGGCCGAGCATCGGCCGCCCGGCGATCGGGTGGAGCACCTTGTGCAGATCGGATTTCATCCTCGTACCCTTGCCGGCGGCAAGGATCAGGGCGGCGAAGGGGCGTGTCGTCATGGCGCGTTTCTCTGCCACGAAGCGCTTGCCAATGCCATATCGCGCACGCCATGGCGGCACGCATGACCAGCTTTCCCTTCGACGTCGTCGCCTTCGATCTCGACGGCACCCTCGCCGACACCGCCCCCGATCTCACCGCCGCGCTCAACCATGCGCTCGGCGCGATGGGACGGCCGGCGGTGCCCGCCGAGGATGTCCGCCACATGGTCGGGCATGGCGCGCGCGCGCTGCTGCAGAAGGGGCTCGCCGCGACCGGCGAGATGACCGAGGCGCTGGTCGATCAGGGCTTTCCGATCTTCATGGACCATTATGTCGCGCATATCGCCGACCATAGCCGCGCCTTTCCGGGGATCGAGGCGGCGCTCGACGCGCTTGCCGCGCGCGGGGTCAAGCTGGCGGTCTGCACCAACAAGCTCGAAGGGCTCGCCCGCCAGCTCGTCGATGCGCTCGGCTGGGGCGACCGCTTCGCCGCGATCGTCGGCGGCGATACGCTGCCGGTGCGCAAGCCCGATCCGGCTCCTCTGTTCGAGGCGATCGCCCGCGCCGGCGGTGGCAGGCCGGCTTATGTCGGCGACTCGATCACCGACACCGACACCGGCCGCAACGCCGGCATCCCGACCGTCGCGGTCACCTTCGGCTTCTCCGACCGCCCGCCCGAACAGCTCGGCGCAACCGCGCTGATCGACCATTTCGACGAGCTGATCCCGACCCTCGAACGGCTCGGCAAGCTGGCCTAAAACCGCCCCCGCGCCTTGGTCCACAAATGCCGCGCCAGCATCAGCGGCGGCATCCGCATCCAGTGCGACCGGATATAGAAAGCGAGCCGGGTCGCGGGGCGGGTCTCGGCGCCCCAGCCGTTGCGCGCGAGCAGCCGGCGGATGAACGCGCCGTCGCTCATCCGGTCATGGCCGGCGACGCGCGGGTCGACCGGGGTTTCGTAGAGCCGGTGCGCCAGACGCAGCGCGCGCGCCACCGGCTCGACCATCTGGTGGCGCGCGGCACGCGCCTCGAGCGCGTCCCAGAAACCCGGGTCGACCGCATAGAGCCGCAGCAGCCGGTCGATGTCCCACAGGTTGCGCAGGCCGCCGGCGAGGTCGCCATCGGCGAGCATATGGGTGGCGGCATGAACGATGATGTCGGCGGGCGAGAGGGTGAAGATGCCCGGCGCGACCTCGACGCTGTCGGCGACCAGCGCGGCGGCGTCGGGGGTGCGCCTCGCGGTCAGCGGCAGGATCGTGTGGTGGACGTCGATCATGCTGCCGCGCTCGCGGTGGACCAGCGGCGGCAGCTCGTGCATCCACCGACGATAATAAAGATCGGTATAGGCGTCGGGCTTGAGCCACTCATAGCCGGCCTCCGCCAGCACCGCCTCGGCCTCGGCCATGCGATCGCCGGGGACGAGGATGTCGAGGTCGCCGACCTGCCGGCCGATCGCCGGCGGCAGCGCGGCGAAGGCGAAGGCGCTGCCCTTGAGCAGGATCAGCGGCAGGCCATGCGGCGCGAAGGCGCGGCGGACCATCTCGACCTCCCACAGCGCCTGGACATGGCCGAACGCGGTCTGGGTCTTGGTCTCGTCGAGCGCGGCGGCGACCGCCGGCGGCAGCGCGACCCCCGCGAGGCGCGCCGCGAGGCTGCCGATCAGCCGTTCGCCATGCGCGATCGCCAGCAATTCGGTCCAGGCACCGCCGCGCAGATCGCGCGTCGACTGTGGATGGGTGAGCGCGCGGACCAGGGGCAGGGCGGTGCTCATGTCTCGGCCCAGAAGCGCCCGACCAGGTCGAGCGCGGCCGCGGTGTCGCCATAGCCGAACATCGCGCCCGGCACGGTCTGGACCAGCCGCACCAGCGTGGCGAAACCGCGCTCGCCCAGCGCGATATAATTGGGCGATCCCTGGGTCAGCCGTGCGAACAGCTCGGCCCGGCCGATCCCGGTCGGATCGGTGGCGACGCCAAACAGCGGAAACAGCACCAGCGCGGGGATTGCCGGCTCATCCATCCGGCCGATGGCGTCGGCGTTCGGCCGAAGATGCCGGATGTCGCCCTTGGGCGTGGCGGTGAGCAGCGGCCCGAACCGCGCCGGATCGGCGACATGCTTCGCCATTTCGGCGACCGAGGCGTTCTTGAGGCTGATCGCCCGCGGAAAGGCATGGACCAGCCCGGTGTCGGGGTCGATCAGCACGAACTCGTCGGCCATCAGCCGCCAGCCATGCTCGCCGAGCAAAGCTGCGAGCGTCGATTTGCCCGATCCGGATTCGCCGGTCAGGATCAGCGCGCGGCCGTCCTTCTCGACCGCCGCGGCGTGGAGCAGCAGAAAGCGGCGCTGGCCCATCGCCACCTGCAGGTTCATCGCCATCTCGGCGGCGAGCAATCCGTGCCGCAGCGCCATCGGCACCGCGTCGGGCAGGGTGTGATCGCCCTCGATCGCGACCTGCGGCCTGATCCAGCGCCGCCAGGGCCGGGTCGGTTCGATCCGCGCGGTCAGCGTCGCGATGCCGTCGTCGGGTTCGGGATAGCCCGCATAGAGATAGCGCAGCGCCGCCATCGGGGCGTCCCAGGCCGATCCCACCCGGAACCCCATTGGCCCGACCCGGACGCGCAGTTCGTTCATGCGGTCCACACCAGCCCGGCGCCGCGCAGTTCGTCGAGGCGGGCCGCGACCACGATCCGCGCCTCGTCGTCGCACGGCACGTCGAGCTGGCGGGCAAGTCGCTCGGCGAGGGCGTCGGCATCGCAGGGGTGCTCGGCGAGCAACGCCAGCATCTCGGGCAGCGGACTGGCCAGGAAATGGGTTTCGCCCGACCGGCGGTGGAACAGCAGGACGATCCCGTCGATCTCGGCGACCGGGTTCGCGCGCTGCGCCTCGGCATGGAAGACGGGCACCGTCATGCGCGATCCGCGCGGGCGGTCAGGTCTGACTCTGGATCGAGTAATAGCAGGTGAACCCCTGCTTACCCTGGGTCAGCTTCTTGATATAGTTGGTGTAGGCGGTGCTCTGATTGGTGTTGTACCCGGTATAGTTGGTACCGAATTTCACCGCATTCTTGACCTCTTCGCCCGGCAGCGCCTTCGACGGCGGCGCATAGGCGCCGCTGGTGTTGGCCGCGACCAGCGTGCCGTCGGACTTGATCCATTTGGTCGAATTGGCCGAATCGGGTACCGGCACCGAACATTTGAGCAGCGATGCCGCGGCCTGGGCCATGCCGGGCTTGATCGTCGCGAGCGCGGCGCCGCCGAGGGCGCTCATCCGCAGCATGTTACGCCGCGACGTCAGTTGGGCGTCGAAGGACGCGGCCGTCGGACCGTCCGGGATTCCGCCTTCCGGTGTGCCGTCCCGATATTGCTCGCTCTGATCCTGCACAAGATTCCCCAACGCCATATACTTCGCCGGACCAATATCGCGCTTCGACCTCCGAAGCGAGGGGGGCTTTCATCGCAAGCGGCTATGTCAGATAGAATTCACAATTGGTGTCTAGGCTCGGCCGATGGCCGCGCAACATGACGAACAGAGGCGGGAGCAACATAGCGTGAGCGATCGCCGCCTGACATGGGCGCTGGCAGCATTTCTGGCCGCAGCGGCGATCGCCTCGGTGCTCGGCGCGCCGTCGATCGCCTGTCTGGGGGCGGGGTTGGCCGCGGTGGTGGTGGTGTGGGGGGCGACGTCGTTCGCACCCGTGCCGGTCGCCGTGCCGGTCCCGACCGCTCCTCCGCCCGACATTACCGGCACCCTGATCGATGCGATCGACGACCCCCTGCTGATCGTCGAGGGGCGGCGGATCACCCACGCCAACGGCGCCGCGGTCGACCTGTTCGGGGCCGACCGGCTCGACGGCGATTTCCGCCTCGCGCTGCGCCATCCGCTCGCCGCCGAACTGCTCGCCGAGGACGCGCCGTCGAGCCCGTCGGCGTCGATCGAACTGGTCGGCATCGGCCGCCCCGACCGGCGCTGGATCATGAGCGTGCGCCGGCTCGACGGCGATGCCCGGCTGGTGCGGCTGCGCGACCGCACCGAAAGCTGGGTCGCCGAACGCATGCGGGTCGATTTCGTCGCCAATGCCAGCCACGAGCTGCGCACCCCGCTCGCGACCCTGCTCGGCTTCATCGAGACGCTGAGCGATCATGGCGCCGGCGGCGACGCCGCGACCCGCGATCGCTTCCTCAAGATCATGTTCGGCGAGGCCCGCCGGATGCAACAGCTCGTCGACGACCTGATCTCGCTGTCGCGGATCGAGGCCGATCGCTTCTCGCCACCGCAGACCCCGCTGGCGCTGGCGCCGGTGGTCGAGGAGGTTGCCGGGGTGATCCGCTCGGGCCTGCGCGATTCGGCCGACCGGCTGGTGCTCGAACTCGAGCGCACCAACGAGGTCCGCGCCGACCGTGTCCAGGTCGGGCAATTGCTCCACAATCTGATCGGCAACGCGGTCAAATATGGCAAGCCCGAAACCCCGATCCGGGTCGCGGTGCGCGAGACCGAGGCGGGGGTGCGGCTGAGCGTCACCGACGAGGGCGACGGCATCGCTCCCGAACATCTGCCGCGCCTGACCGAGCGCTTCTACCGGGTCGATCCCGGCCGCAGCCGCGCGGTCGGCGGCACCGGTCTCGGCCTCGCCATCGTCAAGCATATCGCCGAGCGCCACCGCGCCAAGCTGGCGATCGACAGCCGGCTCGGGGTCGGCACCACCGTCAGCATCACCTTCCCGCCGGCGACTCCGGAAGCTCTGTCATCATAGTGTCACACAAATGAAACATAGGCAGCGCCGAAGTGTCACGGCGCTGACCCCCGTGACCGGTAGCTGAACTCAACGACGGAGATTACGGATGCGAATCGGTTCTGCAGCGCTTGCGCTCGCCCTCTGCACCGGCCTTGCGGCCTGCGGCAGCAACAACGGCGGCGGCTCGGGGACCGGCGGCTCGCGCGATCAGATCCGCGCAGTCGGTTCGTCGACCGTCTATCCCTTCACCACCGCGGTCGCCGAGCAGTTCGGCCGCAAGAACCCCAATTTCAAATCGCCGATCGTCGAATCGACCGGCACCGGCGCTGGCATGAAGCTGTTCTGCGGCGGCGTCGGATCGCAATATCCCGACGTTGCGAACGCCTCGCGCCAGATCAAGAAATCCGAACTCGAGGCGTGCGAGAAGGCCGGCGTCAAGGACATCGTCGAAATCCAGATCGGTATCGACGGTATCATGATGGCCGAAAGCAAGGCCGGGCCCGAGATGAAGCTCACCCCCGAGCAGATCTACAAGGCGCTCGCCAAGACCCCTTATGGCAAGCCGCAGACCGCGCAGACCTGGAAGGATGTCGATCCGTCGCTGCCGGCGATCAAGATCGTGGTCTATGGGCCGCCGCCGACGTCGGGCACCCGCGATGCCTTCGCCGAGCTGATCCTCGACAAGGGCTGCAACGCCGACGAGGCGACCAAGGCGCTCAAGAAGACCGACGAGGACAAGTACAAGGCGATCTGCACTGCGATCCGCGAGGACGGTGCCTATGTCGAGGCCGGCGAAAACGACAATCTGATCGTCCAGAAGCTCGGCGCCAACCCCAACGCGGTCGGCATCTTCGGTTACAGCTTCCTCGAAGAGAATGCCGACAAGATCCGCGGCATTCCGCTGAGCGGCATCGCACCGACCTATGACACCATCGCCGACTACAGCTATCCGGGCGCCCGCCCGCTCTTCATCTATGTGAAGGCGGCGCATCTCAAGGTGATCCCGGGCCTGAAGGAATTCGTCGCCGAATATGCCGGCGCGTGGGGCAAGGGCGGCTATCTCGCCCGCCGCGGGCTGATCGCGGCGCCCGACGACGTCCAGGCGAAGAATGCGGAAATCGCGAAGAACATGACGCTGCTCGACCCCGCGACGGTCAAGTGATGGTGCGGGGCAGCGGCGGCCAAGACGGGGGTTCGATAAACTGATGTCTTCCACGGCAATCCTGCTGGTGGTGCTGGGGCTGGGCGCGATCGCCTGGTTCACCGCACGCGCCAAGGCGGTGGCCTTTGCTGCACCCGGCGCGACGCCGGGGGCGGCGGGGTCGTCCGCCGCCCTGCGCCCGCACAGCCGGCCCAATTATCATGGCTGGTACGTGGCGCTCTGGGTGCTGCTGCCCGCTTTCCTGTTCCTGATCATCTGGTCGTTCGCAGCACCATCGCTGGTGATGCAGGACGTGCTGTCGGCGCCGGCGGCGTCACAGCTGCCGGCCGATCCGATGGAGCGCGGCGCCGTGATCGGCGAGATGCGCGGCATCGCCGACGGCACGATGGAGGCGGGCTTCAACCCCGCCGCCGAGGAACTGGCCCCGGTCTATCGCGCTTCGGCGCAGCGTTATTCGTGGATCGGGCTCGGCCTCGCGGCGCTGCTCGCGGTCGCCGGCGGCGCCTTCGCCTTCTTCCGGCTGACCCCCGATTTCCGCGCCCGCACCCGGGTCGAGCGGGTGGTGATGCTCACCTTGCTGGGCGCGTCGCTGATCGCGATCCTGACCACGATCGGCATCGTCGCCTCGCTGCTGTTCGAATCGCTGCGCTTCTTCTCGAAGGTCTCGCCGATCGAGTTCCTGTTCGGCCTGATCTGGAGCCCGCAGACCGCGATCCGCGCCGACCAGGTCGGCTCCTCGGGTGCCTTCGGCGCGGTGCCCTTGTTCTGGGGCACGGTGTTCATCGGCGCGATCATCGCGATGATCGTCGCGATCCCGTTGGGGCTGATGAGCGCGATCTACCTGACCCAATATGCCAAGCCCAAGGTGCGGACCTGGATGAAGCCGATCCTCGAGATCCTCGCCGGCGTGCCGACGGTGGTCTATGGCTATTTCGCCGCGCTCACTGTGGCGCCGGCGCTGCGCAACTTCGCGGTGTCGATCGGGATCACCAGCGCCTCGTCCGAAAGCGCGCTCGCGGCCGGCCTGGTGATGGGCATCATGATCATCCCGTTCGTGTCGTCGATGGCCGACGATTCGATCGCCGCGGTGCCGCAGTCGATGCGCGACGGCAGCCTGGCGATGGGCGCGACCACCTCCGAGACGATCAAGCGGGTGCTGGTGCCCGCGGCGCTGCCCGGCGTCGTCGGCGGGGTGCTGCTCGCGGTCAGCCGCGCGATCGGCGAGACGATGATCGTGGTGATGGCCGCCGGTCTCTCGGCGAACCTGACCGCCAACCCGTTCGCCAGCGTCACTACCGTGACCACCCAGATCGTCCAGTTGCTGACCGGCGACCAGGAATTCGACAGCGCCAAGACGCTCGCCGCCTTCGCGCTCGGCCTGGTGCTGTTCCTGGTCACCCTGTTCCTCAACGTCATCGCGCTCGCCGTGGTGAAGAAATATCGGGAATCCTATGAGTGACGCCCTGATGACGAAGGCGCCCGGCGAGGCGCCCAAGCGTCTGCCCACCGACTGGAAGGGCAGCGAGATGCAGAAGCGCATCGCCCGTCGCTATGCGTCCGAGCGCCGCTTCCGCGCGATCGGCCTGGGCGCGGTCCTGCTCTCGGCGGGCTTCCTCGCCTATCTGCTGATCACGATGATCGGCGGCGGCGCCGGCGGTTTCCGCCAGACCGAACTCAAGCTGCCGATCGACTTCGCCGCCTCGACGCTGATGATCGATCCGGCATTGCTCAAGTCGGACAAGGAAGCGGCGCTCGGCGCGGCCGATATCGAGGGCGCCACCGCTTTGGCCGCGACCGCGGCCTATGGCGAGAACGGCCCGCATCTCCTGTCCGACGGCGCCTGGCTGGTGGTGAAGGACAAGATCGCCGAGAATCCCGACATCCTGAAGGGCAAGGCGGAGATCTGGGTGCCGGTCGCCTCGGCGCTCGACACCGCCGCCAAGGGAACCGGCGACGCCGCGAGCGAGGCCGAGGTCGCCAGGCTCGAAAAGGCGAACGCGATCGACACCAAGTTCAGCATCGGCTTCATGACCCGTGCGGACTCGACCGATCCGACGATGGTCGGCATCTGGGGTGCGTTCAAGGGATCGCTGCTGACGATGCTGGTCACGCTCGGCCTCGCCTTCCCGGTCGGGGTGCTGTCGGCGCTCTATCTCGAGGAATATGCCCCGCGGAACCGCTGGACCGACCTGATCGAGGTCTCGATCAACAATCTGGCGGCGGTGCCCTCGATCATCTTCGGCCTGCTCGGGCTCGCGGTGTTCCTCAACACGATGAACCTGCCGCGCTCGGCGCCGCTGGTCGGTGGTCTCACCCTCGCGCTGATGACGATGCCGGTCATCGTCATCGCCGGCCGCAACGCGATCAAGTCGGTGCCGCCCTCGATCCGCGACGCCGCGCTCGGGATCGGCGCCAGCCGGGTGCAGGTGGTGTTCCACCATGTCCTGCCGCTGGCGCTGCCCGGTATCCTGACCGGCACGATCATCGGCATGGCGCGTGCGCTGGGCGAGACCGCGCCGCTGCTGATGATCGGCATGCGCGCCTTCATCTCGGCGCCGCCCACCGGGCTCACCGATCCGGCGACCGTGCTGCCGGTGCAGATCTTCCTGTGGTCGGACGAGGTCAGCAAGGGCTTCGTCGAGAAGACCTCCGCGGCCATCATCGTCCTGCTGGCCTTCCTGATGGCGATGAACGGAATCGCCATCTACCTACGTAACCGCTTCGAGAGGCGCTGGTAATGAACACGCAAACCCTCAACGACCTCGCGGCGGATCAGACCGCGACGGTCGACGCCGAACTCAAGATGCAGGCGAAGAACGTCAACGTCTTCTACGGCGCCAAGCAGGCGATCCGCGACGTGTCGATCGACGTGTCGATGGAGAATGTCACCGCCTTCATCGGCCCGTCGGGCTGCGGCAAGTCGACCTTCCTGCGCACCCTCAACCGGATGAACGACACCGTCGCCGGCGCCCGGGTCGAAGGCAAGATCACCCTCGACGGCGACGATATCTACGGCGCCGACATGGACGTGGTGCAGCTGCGCGCGCGGGTCGGCATGGTCTTCCAGAAGCCCAACCCGTTCCCCAAGTCGATCTACGAGAATATCGCTTATGGCCCGCGCATCCATGGCCTGGGCCATGGCAAGGCCGACATGGACCGGATCGTCGAGCAGTCGCTCAAGCGCGCGGGTCTGTGGGACGAGGTCAAGGACCGGCTCGCCGAAAGCGGCACCGCCCTGTCGGGCGGCCAGCAGCAGCGCCTGTGTATCGCCCGCGCGATCGCGGTCGATCCGGAAGTGATCCTGATGGACGAGCCCTGCTCGGCGCTCGATCCGATCGCCACCGCCAAGATCGAGGAACTGATCCACGAGCTGCGCGGCCGCTATGCGATCGTGATCGTCACCCACAATATGCAGCAGGCCGCCCGCGTCTCGCAGCGGACCGCCTTCTTCCATCTCGGCCATCTCGTCGAATATGGCGACACGTCCGACATCTTCACCAATCCCCGCGAGACGCGGACCAAGGATTACATCACCGGCCGTTACGGCTGAGGAGAGGGTACCAATGGCTACCACCGGACATACCGTAAAAGCATTCGACGAAGATCTCGGCCAGCTGCGTGCGCTCGTCTCCGAAATGGGCGGTCGCGCCGAAGCGGCGATCACCGGCGCGATCGACGCGCTCGCCAACCGCGACCTGCAGGGCGCGGCCCGGATCGTCGAGGGTGACCGCAAGATCGACCAGCTCGAGGCCGAGATCGAACGCCAGGTCATCCGCCTGATCGCGCTGCGCGCGCCGATGGCCGACGATCTGCGCGAGGTGCTCGCCGCGCTCAAGATCGCCGGCGTGGTCGAGCGCATGGGCGACTATGCCAAGAACATCGCCAAGCGGGTGGCGACGCTTCAGGACGCGCGCGGTCTCGAGGCGCTGTCGGTGCTGCCGTCGATGGGCAAGGTCGTGACCGAGATGGTCAGGAACGTGCTCGACGCCTTCGTCACCCGCGATGCCGCGGGCGCGGTGGCGGTGGCGGCGCGCGACAAGGCGGTCGACGATTTCTACAACAGCATCTTCCGCACCCTGCTGACCCATATGATGGAAAATCCGCAGAACATCACCGCGTCGACCCACCTGCTGTTCATCGCCAAGAATCTCGAACGGATCGGCGACCATGCGACCAACGTCGCCGAGATGGTCTATTATGCCGCCACCGGCGACCAGATGGCCGAGCGCGCCCGTGGCGAAGACCTGCTGGCGGGGGCCGACTGATGGCACGTGGAAGGATCCTGCTGGTCGAGGACGATGCCGCGCTCGCCGAGCTGGTGAGCTGGCATCTCGAGCGCGAGGAGTTCGAGGTCGAACGGACCGCGGACGGTGAGGAAGCGCTGCTGCTCGCGCGCGAGACCCCGCCGGACCTGGTGCTGCTCGACTGGATGATCGAGGGGATTTCGGGGATCGAGGTCTGCCGGCGCCTGCGCCGCATGGCCGACACCGCCAATGTCCCGATCATCATGCTGACCGCGCGCGGCGAGGAGGAGGACCGCGTTCGCGGCCTCGAAACCGGTGCCGACGACTATGTCACCAAGCCCTTCTCGCCGCGCGAACTGGTCGCGCGGGTCGGGGCGGTGCTGCGCCGCGTCCGTCCGGCGCTCGCCGGCGAGCGGCTGGCCTATGCCGATATCGAGATGGACACCGCCAGCCACCGCGTCCGCCGCGGCGGCAGTCCGGTGATGCTCGGGCCGACCGAATTCCGGCTGCTCAAGCATTTCCTCGAACATCCCGGCCGCGTCTTCTCGCGCGAGCGGCTGCTCGACTCGGTGTGGGGTCGCGAGGCCGACATCGAGCCGCGCACGGTCGACGTCCATATCCGGCGGCTGCGCAAGGCGATCAACCTGTCCGACGCCCCCGACATCATCCGCACGGTGCGCTCGGCGGGCTATGCCCTCGACAGCGAAGGCGTCGCCTGACCGGCTGACTTTCACCCGTCATCCCGGCGGAGGCCGGGATCTCAGGAGGCAAGGGCGCGCCCTAACCGCACGAGATCCCGGGCGATGCCCTTCCTCGGACGGGGCAAAGCCCCGATCCGGTGGCCGGGATGACGAAATGGATTTGGGTGCGAATGTGGTGCTTACGGACCTCCGCACAGCACCGTATCGCTGTATTGATACGATAATACAGTCGTGCTAAAAGCCTCCGCACACGGAATTGCGGAGAGGCGCCATGTACAGCGAAACCGATATCGACGGAGCGGTCCAGGCCGGGGTGCTGAGCCCCGACGCGGCGGAGGCGCTGCGGGTGCATGTCGCGGGACAGCGCGCGACCCCGCTCGTCGACGAGGAGAGCTTTCGCCTCCTGACCGGCTTCAACGACATCTTCGTCTCGATCGCGGCGGTGCTGCTGCTGGTGGCGATGGGCTGGATCGGCAATTCGATCCGGATCGGCGCCGAGGTCGAGGGGCCGTCGCCGCTGCTCGGCTTCGCGGTCGCCGGCACCGCCTGGGTGCTCGCCGAATATTTCACCCGGATCCGCCGGATGGCGCTGCCCAGCATCATCCTGCTGCTCGCCTTCGCCGGCGGGCTGTTCGTCGGTTTCGGCGCCAGCTTCGTCGGCCGTGCCGATTTCGAGCATGACAGCGGCTCGATCCTGCTGCTGGCGGTGGCGGCTGCGCTGACCGCGGGCGGGGTATGGTTCCACTGGCGGCGTTTCCAGGTGCCGATCACCGTTGCCGCCGGGGCGGCGGCACTGGCGGGCCTGATCGTCCTGCTGCTGATCGGCTCGGCGCCGGCGCTCCAGGACCATGTCAGCCCGATCCTGCTCGCCTGCGGCCTGGCGGTGTTCGCCTTCGCGATGTGGTGGGACGTGAGCGATCCGAAGCGGCTCACCCGCCGCTCGGATGTCGCCTTCTGGCTGCATCTGCTCGCCGCGCCGATGATCGTCCATCCGGTCTTCGACATGATGGGCATGCTCCATGGCACCGCCGATCCGGTCAAGGCGAGCATCGTCATCCTGCTCTATATCGGGCTCGGCATGGTCGCGCTGGCGATCGACCGTCGCGCGCTGATGGTCTCGGCGCTCGCTTATGTGCTGTTCGCGCTGTCGAGCCTGATGGAGCAGGCGGGGGCGATGAACCTGTCGTTCGGCTTCACCGCGCTGATCATCGGCTCGGCGCTGCTGCTGCTCTCGGCCTTCTGGCAGTCGGCGCGGCGGTTCGTGGTCGGGCTGCTCCCGTACGACATGGCGGGCAGGCTGCCCCATGCGAACCGGGCCAGCCTGGCCTGATCCGCGGCGCGGGCATCAGTCGGTCCGCAGCATCCGGTCGACCCGCATCGTCAGGTCGTCGACCGCGAACGGCTTGGTCAGCACCTCCATGCCGCGTTCGATATGGCCATGGTTGAGCACCGCATTCTCGGCATAGCCGGTGATGAACAGCACCTTGAGCTCGGGTCGTAGCGCGCGGGCGGCATCGGCGACCTGGCGGCCGTTGAGCCCGCCGGGCAGCCCGACATCGGTGATCAGCAGGTCGATGCGGTTGCTCGACTGGAGGATGCTCAGCCCCGACGGGCCGTCGACCGCCTCGGCGCAGGCATAGCCGAGCTCGCCCAGCGCATCGGCGATCAGCATCCGCACCGTCGGTTCGTCGTCGACGATCAATATCGTCTCGCCGGTCGCGGTCCCGGCCGGGATCTCGGCTTCGGGCACCGGTTCGGCCTCCTCGGCGCCGAGATGGCGGGGCAGGTAGATGCACACCATCGTTCCCTGGCCGACCTCCGAATAGATGCGGACATGGCCGTTCGACTGGCGCGCGAAACCATAGACCATCGACAGGCCCAGGCCCGTCCCCTGGCCGATCGGCTTGGTCGTGAAGAAGGGGTCGAACACCCGGGCGAGCGTCGCCTTGTCGATGCCGGTGCCGGTATCGCTGACGCAGACCGTGACATATTGGCCGGGCTCGAGCCCGCGCTCGGCGCCGGTGCGCTGGTCGAGCCATTTGTTGCCGGTCTCGATCGTGATGCTGCCGCCGTCGGGCATCGCGTCGCGGGCGTTGATACACAGGTTGAGGATCGCATTTTCGAGCTGGTTGGCATCGACCAGCGTCGGCCACAGTCCGCTCGCCGCGATCGTCTCGACCCCGATCGACGGGCCGACCGTGCGCTGGACCAGGTCGACCAGTTCGCTCATCAGCCGGTTGATCACCACGGGCTTGGGCGACAGCGTCTGGCGGCGCGAAAAGGCGAGCAGGCGGTGGGTGAGCGCCGCGGCGCGGCGGGTCGCGCCCTGACCGGCGGCGAGATATTTCTCGACGTCGCGCGCGCGGCCCTGCGACAGCCGCATGCCGATCATCTCGAACGCGCCCGAGATGCCGGCGAGCAGATTGTTGAAATCATGCGCCAGCCCGCCGGTCAGCTGGCCGACCGCCTCCATCTTCTGCGCCTGGCGCAGCGCATCCTCGGCGGCGATCAGCCGCTGCTGCTCGTGCAGCCGTTCGGTCACGTCATGGACGAACTGATAGGCGCCGATCTGGCGGCCCTCATGGTCGCGCAGCATGTTGAACCGCATCTCGTAATGGCGGCGATCGCGCGACGGGTCGCCGAACTCGCCGATCTCGACGAATTCCTCGCCGCTCAGCGCACGGTCCCAGACCGCCTGCACGGCCTGCCGATTCTCGGGCTGATCGGCCAGCAGGTCGAGCATGCGATCGCCGACCCTGGGCACGATGCCGAAGATCCGCTCGAACTCGCCGGCCGCTGCGCTATTGATCGCCAGCCAGCGATAATCGCGATCGACGACCTGGACGAAGGCGTTGGTGCCCTCGACCAGGTCGGCGAGGATCCGGCGCTCGGCCAGCGCATCCGCGACCCTTGCTTCGAGCGTCGCATTGAGCTCGATCAGCTCCAGTTCGGCGCGGCGCCGCTCGGTGATGTCCTGGAACAGCACCGCGACCTGGCGGCGGCTCGCCGGCTCGATCCGGAACGCGGACAGCGACAGGAAGCGCCCGGTCGCCTCGAGTTCGCGCTCGAAGCGGATCGGCACCCCGGTGCGCAGCACCGATCCATAGCGCGCGACCCAGTCGCCGGCCTCGTCGGGCACCATCTCGCGGACCTTCTGCCCGACGACATTGGGGATGCCGGCATGGCGCTCATAGGCGGCATTGGCCTCGACATGGACATAGTCGCTCAGCGGCCCGTGCGGGCCGTCGAAAAATTCGATGATGCAGAAGCCTTCGTCCATCGAACCGAACAGCGTCTGGTAGCGATCCTCCTTCTCGTCGCGCTGTTTCAGCGCCAGCCGCAGGTCGAGCTGGCTCATGATCTGGCAGGCGAGCACCTTGAGCGTGCGCTGCTGCATCTCGCTTAACTGCTTCGGCTCGGTGTCGAGCACGCACAGCGTGCCGATCGGCAGGCCGTCCTCGGTCTTGAGCAGCGCGCCGGCGTAGAAGCGCAGATGCGGATCGCCGGTCACCAGCGGGTTGCCGGCGAAGCGCGGATCGGTGGTGGCGTCGGGGATGAGCAGGACATCATCCTCGAGGATCGCCCAGGCGCAGAAGGATGTGTCGAGCGGGGTCTCGCGCACGCCGAGCCCGACCTCGGCCTTGAAGAATTGCCGGCCTGCGTCGATCAGGTTGACCACCCCGATCGGCGCGCCGCAAATGTCGGCGGCGAGCCGCGCGACGTCGTCGAACACCGCCTCGCGCGGGGTGTCGAGGATATCGTAACGATGCAGGGCCTCGAGACGACGGCGCTCGCGGTCCTGCACATGTTCACCGTCCATCTGGTCTTGCGCCCCGTTTTCCTACCCGCCGCTCATGCCCCCTGGCATCCGCGCGCACCGCGACAACCCCCGGTCCGGCCGAAGGTTGCGCACATAGGTTAATCTTTATGCCCGGTGGGGACGTGGCTCAATCGTCGACCAGCTTGACCAGCTTGCGCTCGAGCGGGGCCAGCACCGGGCCGAGTTCATGGCCGCGCTTGAGCACAGCGCCGCCTTCGCCGATCAGTGCCCACATCCCCTGGCGGCTGCGCAGCGCCGGACGCTTCTCGATCCGATATTCGGGGCGTTCGGCGGCGCGCCGGAAGCAGGCGAACACCGCGGCGTCGCGGCCGAGGTCGATCGCATAGTCGCGCCACATCCCGTTTGCGACCATGCGGCCGTAGAGATCGAGGATGCGGCCCAGCTCGGCGCGGTCGAAACCGACCTGGAGCGGGCGGCCGGGGAAGGGCGATACGACCCCCATCAGGCCCGGTCGCGCTCCTTCGCGGCCATCGCCGCGTCGCGTTCTTCCATGAGCGTGGTCAGCCGGGCGCGCATCGTCTCGATCTCGCAGCGCAAGATTTCGAGCTGCTGGGTCTGGGGATCGAACCGCTCGCTGCACTGGGTGCCATAGGGGACGAAGTCGCGCTGATATTCCTTGACGTCGACCAGCATCGGCTTGGCCGGGATCCCGACCACGACCTGGCCCTCGGCGACGTCCTTGGTCACCACCGCATTCGCGCCGACCCGCGCCCGCGCGCCGATCATGATCGGGCCGAGCACCGCCGCGCCCAGGCTGATGATCGCGCCGTCGCCGATCGTCGGATGGCGCTTGCCGCCATGGCCGTTGGTGGGGTTGGTGCCGCCCAGCGTCGATCCCTGGTACATCGTCACGTCATGGCCGATGATCGCGGTCTCGCCGATCACCACGAAGCCATGGTCGATGAAGAAGTTGCGGCCGATCTGGGCGCCCGGATGGATGTCGATCGCGGTCAGCGCCCGGGCGATATGGTTGACCAGCCGCGCCAGGAAATAGAGTTCGGCCTGGAACAGCCAGTGCGCGACCCGGTGGAGCCCGAGCGCGAGCACCCCCGGATAAAGCAGGATTTCCCAGCGCGAGCGCGGCGCCGGATCGCGGGCCTTGATCGAATCGAGGTAGGAGATCAGGCCGTCCAGCATAGGCAAATTCCAGGCGCGCTTATCGTTCGTGGAACAATATAGGCACAAACGCCCGGGGTTGAAAGGGTTCCGCCCGACGCCCCCGATCAGACCGCGGTCGCGTGGACCGTCGCGGCCGCCTTGATCACCGCGCCGATGCGCGCGGCGCTCTGGATCACCTCGGTGGCGACGCCATGCTGGCGCAGCACCTTTTCGTGGCTGTCGATACACAGGCCGCAGCCGTTCATCGCCGACACCGCCAGGCTGAACAGCTCGAAATCGGCCTTGTTGATGCCGGGTTTGCCGATCACGTTCATCCGCAGCTTGGCGGGAAGCTGGCCATAGTCCTTGTTCGAGGCGAGGTGGACGAAGCGATAATAGACATTGGTCATCGCCATCACCGCCGCCGATGCGCGTGCGGCATCGGCGGCCTCGGGGCTCAGTTTGCCCGCGGCCTCGGCCTCGGCGGCCTCGACGATCGGCCGGTAGCCGCTGCCATGCGCGCAGGCGAGCAACAGCCCGTATTTACGCTGGTCGCCGAGCATCTGGTCGCCCAGCAGCGCGCCGACGTTCAGCCGGATATCCTTGGCATAATCGGGAAGCGCTTCGGCAAAGCTCTCGAGCGACATGGCAGGGCTCCTTACGAGGGGGCATTTTCGATCTGACAGTGTGGATATAGGGCCGATTTCGGGGTGAAAAAGGGCGCGGAGGTGGGGGAAACCTCCGCGCCCCATTCGGGCCGCGCCGTCGGGGGAAACGGCGGGGCCGGGCTGCCCTGGGGGCGGGCAGCCAGCTTCGGGACCGCATGGGTCCGAAGTATATCGATAACGCGGATCGCTGTGGCCGGGTTCCGGCCAAGGCGGGGGGCGTCATAGCGTCCAGTTCCAAATGGGTGCTGCCAAAAATCTTGCAAGCCCCCTGTGACAGGCTGGCTATTGTCGAGCAAATTGATTATTTTGGCGATATTAATCGATAGAGGCGATGAATGGCGACCTATCTACCGACCCTCAAACAGCTCCAATATCTGGTGGCGCTCAAGGATCACGGCCATTTCGGCCGGGCCGCCGACGCCTGTTTCGTCACCCAGTCGACCCTGTCGGCGGGCTTGCGCGAACTCGAATCGCTGATCGGCATCACCCTGGTCGAGCGGACCCGGCGGGTGGTGCGCTTCACCCCGCTCGGGCTGCGCATCGCCGAAAAGGCGCAGCGCGTACTGCGCGAGGCCGAGGAACTCGGCGACCTCGCCCGCGCGGCGGGCAAGCCGCTGTCGGGGGATCTGCGCATGGGGGTGATCCCGACGATCGCGCCCTTCCTGCTGCCGCGGATCCTGCCCAAGCTGCGCCAGGCCTGGCCTGATCTGAAGCTCTATCTGCGCGAGGAGACCACCAGCGCCGCCTGCGATTCGCTCCACCGCGGCCATGTCGACTGCGTGCTGCTGGCGCTGCCTTATCATTGCGGCGACGTCGAATCGGTCGATCTGTTCCTCGACAAGCTGTTCGTCGCCTTCCCCGATGGCGAGATCGCCAACCCACCGGCGATGATCAGCGCCGACGGCATCGACGAGACCCGGCTGCTGCTGCTCGAGGATGGGCATTGCCTCAAGGATCATGTCCTGTCGGCGTGCAACCGCCCCGAGATGCGCGCCGAGGCGGCGATGCTCGGGACCTCGCTCCACACGCTGGTGCAGATGGTCGACAATGGCCTTGGGGTCACGCTGCTGCCGGCGATGGCGCTCGACGCCGGCATCCTCGACAACACCCATGTCATCGCTCGCCCGCTCGACGCCGAACATCCCTCGCGCCGGATCGCGCTCGCCTGGCGCAAGGGCAGCCCGCGCGACAAGGAATTCCGCTTGCTTGCCGATGCCTTGCGCATATCCGACACCGACGCCCACTGAGGCCGCCTCCGCGGAAAAGTGGGTTTTTTTTGATACGGCTCCGCAACCGGATCGGGCTCGCCGCCGTAACTCGCATTGCCCCCCCACTCGAACCCCTTCGGGGGTGCGGGCGACCGGTGCGAGTTGCGTTGCATCGGGCGTGTCCGTCGGTTGGCGGTCCGGTCCGCCGGACCTTCAGCTGACGGGCACGTTCACCATCTGGCCCGAATAGAGCACGGGGCCGGTCGGCGCACCGGTCGGCGATCCGCCCGCGGGCTCGAGCGAGACCGCGATCGTCATGTCCTTGGCCGGATCGATCCGCATCGCGATGTCGGCGGCGCCGCGCTCGGGCATCAGCCCGATCGATTTCGGCGCGGCCTTGCCCGCGATCATCCACAGTTCGAGGCTCTTGCCCGCCTGCGCGCTGACATTGACCGGCAGCACCCGCATCCGCCCGGCACTGTCATAGGTCACCAGCAGCGCCGGGCTGCCGCCCTGCGCGCTCAGCGCCGCGACCGACCGCATCAGCGGCGACGGCGCGGGGGCCTGGGCCACGATCGGCGCGGGCGTCGGCGCGACCGGGCGGATCGCGAGTCCGGCGATGCCGACCGCGGCGAGCACCGCCGCAGCGGTCGCGGTCTGCCACCAGCGCACCGATCGATTGTCGTTGGCTGCGCGCGGCAGCGCGGTCGCCGCCTCGATCCGCTGCCACAGCCCCGGCGGCGGCGCGACTTCGGCGGCGATCAGGCCGAGCGGGGCGAGTTTCGCCTGCCAGTCGGCGACCTGCGCGACCATCGCCGCATCGGTCAGCAGCCGGCGGCCGACCGCGCGCCGTTCGGCGGCGTCGAGCGTGCCGAGCACATATTCGGCGGCGAGCATGTCGGGATCGTCAGCCATCGAGGCAGCCCTTCAGCCGGGCGAGGCCGCGATGGAGCCACGATTTGATCGTGCCCATCGGATGGCCCAGCCGCTCGGCGAGCTCCTCGCGGCTCTCGCCGCGCAGATAGGCCGACAGGATCAGCGCGCGCTGGTCGGCGTCGAGCCGGTCGAGGCATGCGCGCAGCGCTGCCAGCGCCTCGGCCGATGGGGCGTGGCGGTCGGCGGTCAGCATGTCGAGATCGATCGACTCGTCGCGCTCGCGGCCGGCCGGGATCTCGCGGCGGCGCATGTCGATCGCGACATTGCGGGCGATCGTCGCCAGCCATGTGATCGGCCTGCCGCGCGATGCGTCATAACCTGCGGCGTTGCGCCATATCTTTGCATAAGCATCTTGCATTGCGTCTTCTGCGAGCGACCATTCAGGCAAGATACGCAGCACGATTCCGAAAAGTTTCGCCGAGGTCCGGCGATAGAGCTGCTCGAACGAGGCGCGGTCGCCGTCGGCCATGGCCAGCAGCAGGTCGGCGAGATCGGGCTCGGCCATGTCTATCGGTTTCCCCATCTCGCGGCGGCGTCGTCGTCCGATTGTCTAGCCTCGACCCAGGCGCTTCGGCCACCCTCGAAATGCTCCTTCTTCCAGAAAGGCGCCGCGGTTTTCAGCCAGTCGATCAGGAAGGCGCAGGCCTCGAGCGCGGCCGCGCGGTGCGCCGATCCGGCCGCGGTCAGCACGATCCGTTCGCCCGGTCGCAGCAGGCCGACGCGGTGGATGATGGTGATCGCGGTCAGCGGCCAGCGCGCCGCCGCCTGTGCGGCGATGTCGGCGAGCGCCTGTTCGGTCATGCCGGGATGATGTTCGAGCTCGAGCGCGGTCAGCCCGCCGGTGCCGCGGACGACCCCGGTGAAGCTCGCGACCGCGCCGCCGCCCAGTGCCTCGATCCGCGCCAGCTCGGCGCCGACGTCGAAATCTTCCGGCTGGACGCGGACGAGACTGCTCATCCCCCGGTCACCGGCGGAAACAGCGCGATCTCGCGTGCGCCGGCGATCGGCGCCTGCGGATCGACGAACGCCTGGTCGATCGCGGCCCGCAACCGCGCGCGGTCGGCAAAGGCCTGCGCATAGCCGCCGCCGCGCGCCGCGAGCCAGTCGACCAGATCGGCGAGGCTGACGATATCGGCCGGTGGCTCGACCCGCTCGCCATTCTTGCCGATCGCCTCACGCACCCCCGCAAAATAGAGCAGTTCGATCGCCAATATTCTTCAATCCATATGTTTCATGCCGACGCGCAGATAATCCCAGCCGGTGATCAGCGTCAGGCCCGCCGCGGCCCACAGGCTGACCAGCCCGACGTCGCGGACCCAGGGCCATCCGGGCAGCGCGCCGCCGAGGATGATCGACCCCAGCGACAAGAGCTGGAAGGTCGTCTTCCATTTGGCGAGCTGGCTGACCGGCATCGAGATCTGCAGCCCGGCGAGGAATTCGCGCAGGCCCGACACGGTGATCTCGCGCAGCAGGATCACCAGCGCGGCGATCGCATGATAGCCGTCGACGTCGCGGGTGAAGATCAGCATCACGATCACCGCCGCGACCATGATCTTGTCGGCGATCGGATCGAGGAACGCGCCGAGCCGCGACACCGCCCCCTGCGCGCGCGCCAGATAGCCGTCGAAATAATCGGTGATCGCCATCAGCGCATAGAGCGCGAACGCCAGCGCATATTCGAACGGCGTCGGCATCCACAGCAGGAACACCAAGATCGGCACCGCGAAAATCCGCGACAGGGTCAATATGTTGGGCAGTGTCAACATCCCGGTCCGTCTAGCGCGGTTGAGGGCCGGCAGGAAGGCCGAAACCCGGCCGCCGCCATGCGTAATTTACGGCATGTCCGTGTGCCGGGCGCCGCGTTGTGATCCGGTCAGGCTCCTATCTTGCTTTGACCTGTCATCTGCTTCGGCTATGTCCTGCGCCGGACGTCGCTGCGGCGATAATGGAAAAGGCGTAGAACCTCCGCATGACACCGTCTTTCCGGCTTCTCGCCAAGCGCCGGTTCCTGCCGCTTTTCGTCACCCAGTTCCTGGGGGCCTTCAACGACAATCTGTTCAAGACGTCGCTGGTGCTGTTCGTCACGTTCGAGGTCTATTCGGATCCGGCGGTCGAGGCGAAGTTCAATGCGCTGGCGACCGCCTTGTTCATCCTGCCCTTCTTCCTGCTGTCGGCGCTGTCGGGGCAACTCGCCGACACCCGCGACAAGGCGAAGATCATCCGGCTGGTGAAGACCGCCGAGATCGGCATCATGACCGTCGGCGCGGTCGGGCTGATGATCCCGTCGATCCCGGTAATGCTCGCCGCGGTGCTGGCGATGGGGGTGCATTCGACCTTCTTCGGGCCGATCAAATATGCGCTGCTGCCCCAGCATCTCGAGGCCGACGAGGTGCTCGGCGGCACCGGCCTGGTCGAGGCGGGAACCTATATCGCGATTCTCGCCGGCACCATCGCTGCCGGCTTCATCAGCGCTCAGACCACCGCGATCGTCGTGATCTGCGTCGCCGTGCTCGGCTGGTTCGCCGGGCGCCAGGTGCCGCCGGCACCGGCCTCGCTCGGCGCGGCGCCGCTCGATTTCCATGTCGTGCGCTCGTCGATCAAGCTGGTGTCGGACACGATGCACATCCCGCGGCTGTTCCTCGCGATCTGCGCGATCAGCTTCTTCTGGGCGATCGGATCGATGCTGATCATCGAATTCCCGCCGCTGGTGAAGAATGTCTTCCTCGCCGACGAGAAGGTCGCCAGCCTGTTCCTCGCGATCTTCTCGGTCGGGGTCGCGATCGGCTCGGTCGCGATCAACCGGATGCTCGGCGCCCATGTCTCGGCGCGTTACTCGCCGGCCTCGGTGATCGGCATGGGCTGCTTCGTGCTGTTCATGTATGTCGTGACGATCGGCTGGACCGGCAGCGCCGACGGCCATCTCTTCACCCTCGCCGAATTCATCCATCATCCGCGCGCGCTGCTCGTCGCGGTCGCACTGCTCGGGGTCGCGATCACCGGCGGCATGTTCGTGGTGCCGCTCTACGCCTTCCTCACCACCACCGTCACCGAGGACAAGACCGCGCGCACCGTCGCCGCCAACAACATCGTCAACTCGGGCGCGATGGTCGCTGGCGCTGCGGTGATCATGGGCATCCTCGCGCTCGGCGTCACGGTCGCTCAGGCGCTGCTGGTGATCCCGCTCTTCTGCCTGGTCTCGGCCTGGCTGGGGTGGAAGCTGCACAAGGCGTGCGACTGAGGGGCGTTATACCCAATCACGGTGAGTTTGACTCGTCGGGATTGGGTATCAGCCCGTGCGGCGCTTGAGCATAACGATCGAGGATGCGTCAGCATCCTCGAGATCGCGTGTTTGCGGCCATTACCCCCAACCGAACAGCATCACGATCATCAGGAAAAAACACATATAGGCGACGCAGAACAGGCGCAGATCCTCGCGCCAGCGTTCGGCCATGATGATGCGCTTCATCGCGCCAGAAGCGGGCAGGGCGCCTCTTCTGTCAAGTTCGGCTGGTTAATGCAGCTTGGCGATCGGCAGGCTGTCGTGCTTAGCCCGGTCCTTGACCGATTCCTCACTGCGCTTGAGCGCCTTGGCGATCGCGCGCAGCGCCATGCCCTTCTTGGCGAGGGTGTGGAGCTTCTGGATCTCGTCCTGGGTCCAGGGCTGCTTATGTCGTTCGAATCGTTCGGCCATGGGCGCTCTCCTACAGCAGGCTCGATAGCGCGTGCAGCCCCAGGCCGACCAGCCCGCCGACGATCGTGCCGTTGACCCGGATATATTGGAGATCGCGCCCGACCGCATTTTCGAGCTGGCTGGTCACCGTGCGCGCATCCCAGCCACGGATCGTCTCGGATACCAGCTTGACGATGCCGTCGCCATAGTCGGCGACCACGCCGACGATCGCCCGGCGCGCGAAGCGGTTGATCGTGCGGCGTAGCCCGGCATCGTTCTGCAACGTGGCGCCGAGCTGCTTGATCGCATCGCCGATCTGGCCGCCGAGCGCGGCGTTGGGGTTGCGCGCGATCGCGATCATGCCGCGCCGCGCGCTCTGCCACAGAGTGTCCATCCACGCGACGAACGCCGGGCTGTCGAGCAGGTCGCTCTTCAGCTGGGCGACCTTGGCGCGGGTGTCGGGATCCTGCTCGAGCTTGTCGGCGAGCATCTCCATCCCCTCCTGCGCCTTGAGGCGAAGCGGATGCTGCGGATCGGTCGACATGTCGTCGAGCAGCTTGTGCAGCCCCTCGACGATCGCGGTCGACAGCTTCGCGTCGAGCCCGGTCCAGCGCATCAGCTTGCCCGCGCGCGACTCGACCATCTCGTGGATCATCGCCTCGTTGTGGAGCAGGATGCGGCTCGCCCAGCCGATGATGCCGTCGAGCATCTCGGCATGGCGATTCTCGACGATCGCCGCCTTGAGCGTCTGGCCGAGCAGCGGCGAGATGTCGAAATTGCGCAGCCGGGTCGACAGCGCCGACTTGATCATTCCGCCGAAGCGGTCGTCGTCGAGCGATTCGAGGATCGCCGCGATCAGCTTGCCGATGCCGTCGCGCATCGGCCCGCTTTGCGGAGGGTTGGCGAGCAGCCGCCCGATCGCGCCGGCGACGTCGACCTTGTGCATTCGCCGCGCCACCACCGATGCGGTCAGGAAATTGGTGCGCAGGAAGGCGGCGAGACTGGTGCCGATCCGGTCCTTGTTGCGCGGGATGATCGCGGTGTGCGGGATCGGCAGGCCGAGCGGATGGCGGAACAGGGCGGTGACCGCGAACCAGTCGGCGAGCCCGCCGACCATCGCCGCCTCCGCGAAGGATCGCAGATAGCCCCAGCCGGGGTGAGCGCTCTCATGGGCGCGGGCGACGAGATAGATCGCCGCCATCGCGATCAGCAGTCCGGTGGCGACGATCCGCATGCCCCGGACCCCGCCCTGGGCGGGATTGAAGCGGTCGAGGCCGGTGCGGGCAAGGATGTTCATGGACTTATAATGTTCCGCCCGGGCCAAGGTTCAAGCCCGGCCGCGATCTTCTCGGCGATCGCGGCCGGGCGAGACCTCATTCGGCGGGCAGCGGCGGCGTCTTCGGCTCGGGCTGGTGGGGTTCGTCGTTGACCAATATCCGGCCGAGCTTGGGCCCGAGCCATTTCTCGAGATCGTCGGCCAGGGTGAAGCCCGCGGGGACGATCACCAGGGTGAGCAGGGTCGACAGCGCGATGCCGCCGATCACGCACACCGCCATCGGCGCGCGCCAGCTGCCGTCGCCCCCCAGCCCGATCGCGATCGGCAGCATGCCGGCGATCATCGCGATCGAGGTCATCACGATCGGCTGGGCGCGCTTGTGCGCCGCCTCGAGGATCGCGTCGAAGCGATTGGCACCGTGGCGCATCTCCTCGATCGCGAAGTCGACCAGCAGGATCGAGTTCTTGGCGACGATGCCGAACAGCATCAGCAGGCCGATATAGACCGGCAGCGAGATCGACATGCCGGCGAGCTTGAGCGCGATGATGCCGCCGAGCGGCGCCAGCAGCAGCGACGCCATGTTCACGAAGGGCGGCAGCACCCGCTTGTAGAGCAGCACCAGCACCGCGAACACCAGCAGCACGCCCGACAGGATCGCGATGATGAAGCCCGAGACCAGATCCTCCTGCATCTCCTGGTCGCCGACCTTGATCTGGCGCACCCCGGCCGGCATGTTCTTGAACGCCGCGGTCGCATAGATCGCCTTATAGGCGTCGCCGCTGACCGCGCCCGGCGCCAGGTCGGCGCCGATCACCAGCCGGCGGACCTGGTTGTAGCGGCGGATCTTCGACGGGCCCGCGCCGAAATGGATGTCGGCGACGACCTTGAGCGGCACCGAACCGCCATTGACCGTCTGCACCGGCATGTTCTGGATCGTGCCGAGATCGCGGCGCGATTCCTCGCTCAGCGACACCCGGATCGGGATCTGGCGGTCGGACAGCGAGAATTTCGCCATATTCTGTTCGATGTCGCCGAGCGTCGCGATCCGGATCGCCTGGCTGAGCGCCGCGGTGGTCACCCCCAGGTCGGCGGCGATGTCGAGCCGCGGCTTGATCAGCAGCTCGGGACGCTGCAGGTCGCCGTCGATGCGCGGGGCGCGGATCGTCGGGATCTTGCCCATCGCCGCGATCAGGGCATTGGCGGTCTGCTGCAGCTTGTCGGGATCGTCGCCCGCCAGCATCACCGTCAGGTCGCGGCCGAAACCGCCCGACTGCGACTGGAAATTGACCCGCGCGTCGGGGATCGCCGCCAGCTCGGGGGCGACCTCGCGCTCGAACTCGATGCTGGTGCGCTTGCGCTCCTTGCCGGGCTTCAGCGTGATGTAGATCGTCGCATAGCGGGTGTCGCCATTGTCGCCGATGTCGGAAAAGGCGTCCTTGACCTCGGGCTGGCGGTTGAGGATCGCCACCGCCTGGTCGGTCACCCGCTCGGTGTCCTCGCGGACGCGGGCGCCCGGGGTCAGCTCGATCTTGACCATCGAGCTGTCGAGATTCTGCGGCGGCTGGAATTCCTGCGGCATCGTCGCGAACAGCAGGAAGGTCGCGACGAAGCAGGCGACCCCGACCGAGATCGTCTTCCAGCGATGGCGCAGCGACCATTTGAGCAGGCCGATATAGCGCTCCATCACCGGCCCGCCGCCATGTTCCTTGATGCCGTCGGCCTTCAGGAAATAAGCCGCGATCATCGGCGTGATCAGTCGCGCGACCAGCAGGCTCATCAGCACCGCGACCGCGACCGTCAGGCCGAACTGCTTGAAGAACTGGCCGGCGATGCCGGGCATGAACGACACCGGCGCGAACACCGCGACGATCGCCATGGTGGTGGCGACCACCGCCAGGCCGATCTCGTCGGCGGCGTCCATCGACGCCTGATAGGCGGTCTTGCCCATCTTCATGTGGCGGACGATATTCTCGATCTCGACGATCGCGTCGTCGACCAGGATGCCCGCGACCAGGCTCAACGCCAGCAGGCTGATCATGTTCAGTGTGAAGCCCATCAGGTCCATGAACCAGAAGGCCGGGATCGCCGACAACGGGATGGCGAGCGCCGAGATCGCGGTCGCGCGCCAGTCGCGCAGGAAGAAGAACACCACCAGCACCGCCAGCACCGATCCCTCGACCATCGCGTCGATCGCCGAATGATATTGGCTCTTGGTGAAGGTGACGCTGGTGTACAGTTCCTTGAACTCGATCCCCGGATTCTCCTTGCGGAGATCGTCCATGATCTTGATCATCTTGTCGTAGACCTCGACCTCCGACGCGCCCTTCGCCTTCTGCACGGCGAAGGAGAGCACCTGGCGGCCGTTCATCTTCGAGATGTTGCGCTGCTCGCCATAGGCGTCGCGGACCTCGGCGATGTCCGACAGGCGGACCGACCGGCCCATCCCCATCGAGATCTGGGTCTCGCCGAGCTGATAGGCGGTGCGGGCATTGCCGAGCACGCGCACCGACTGTTCGGCGCCGGCCACTTCGGCACGGCCGCCGGCGGCGTTGAGATTCACGCGGCGCAGCACGTCGTTGACCTGGCTCGCGGTCACCCCCTGCGCCTGCATCTTGGCGGGGTTCAGGATGACGCGGATCTCGCGGCTGACGCCGCCGCCGCGGAACACCCCGGCGACGCCGTTGATCGACAGCATCCGCTTGATCACGGTGTTGTCGACGAACCAGCTCAGCTGTTCGAGCGTCATGTTGACGCCCGACACCGAATAATAGGCGATCGGCCCGCCATCGGCGTCGATGCGCTGAACCTGCGGCTCGAGAATGCCCTCGGGCAGGTCCGACCGGATCTTGGCGACCGCGTCGCGGACGTCGTTGACCGCGCGGTCGACCGGGGTGCCGAGCTGGAACTCGACATTGGTGCCGCTGGTGCCCTCGGTCGCCCAGGAGGTGATCGACTTGACGTTGCCGACCGAGGCGACCGCCGCCTCGACCTTGCGGGTGATCTGCGTCTCCATCTCGGTCGGGGCCGCACCCGGCTGGGTGATCGTCACCGACGCGCCCGGGAAGCTGATGTCGGGCATCTGGTTGATGTCCATCCGCGTGAAGCTGATGAACCCGGCCAGGGTCAGCGCGACGAACAGCACGATCGGCGGGATCGGATTCTTGATCGCCCAGGCGGAGATGTTACGCATGATCTGTGCTCCGGTGCGTCAGCGGGTGACGGCGGTCGGTTTGGCCAGTTCGGGCTTCACCTTGTCGCCCGGGTTCAGGAAGGCGCCGGCGGCGAGCACGATCTTCTCGCTGCCGTTGATGCCCGACAGGATCACCACCCCGGCATCGGACACGTCGCCGATCTTGACGTCGCGGCGTGCCACCGAACCGTCGGCGTTGACGATATAG
The DNA here is from genome assembly GCF_058801765.1 of Rhizorhabdus sp. GW822-FHT03C02. Lineage (NCBI taxonomy): Bacteria > Pseudomonadati > Pseudomonadota > Alphaproteobacteria > Sphingomonadales > Rhizorhabdaceae > Rhizorhabdus > Rhizorhabdus sp. GW822-FHT03C02. Next base: position 31,515 of record NZ_JBXANN010000013.1, on the reverse strand, counting down.
ACATAGGATCCCTTGTCGTCGCTCAGCACCGCCGATTCCGGCACCCGCGGCGCCAGCACATTGCCGCTCTGCAGGTCGGCCGAGGCGAAGCCGCCCGGGCGCAGCGCGGGATTGTAGCTCAGCTGGATGCGCGCGGTGCCCTGGCGGGTCTGCGGATCGATGACCGGGGAGATCTGCCAGATCCTGCCGGTGAACGCCTGGGTGCCGCCGATCGGGGTGACCTGCGCGCTGTCGCCGATCTTGAGCCGGGCGAGGTCCTGCTCGGCGAGCAGCGCCTTCATCTCGAGCTCGCCGTCCTTGGCGACCCGGAACAGCGCGCCGCTGCTCGGGCCGACGATCTGGCCGGGCTCGATGGTGCGGGTCAGCACCAGGCCGGCAGCCGGCGAGCGGATGTCGAGCCGGCCGATCTGCGCCTGCATCTGGCCGAACTGGGCGCGGGCCACGGCGACGCGGGCGACCGCGGCGTCGCGGGTCGCGCCCTTGCGGTCGAGGTCGGCCTTCGAGATGAAGCCGCGTGCGACCAGCGCGCGGGCGCGTTCGAAATCGGACTGGGCGATCGCGGCGTCGGCCTGCGCGACCTTGACCGAGGCCGCCTGCGAATTGGCCTGCTCGGCCTGGACCGAACGGTCGATGATCGCCAGCGTCTGGCCGGCCTTCACCCAGGTGCCGGGCTCGACCAGCACCGAACGGACCATGCCGCCCTCGCCGGCGACGCCGACCGGCATCTCGCGCTTGGCGGCGAGCGATCCGGTGGCCGAGATCGTGCCCTGCACGGTGGTGCTGCCGGGGGTGATGACGGTGACCGTCGGCAGCGCCGCCGGCTTGGCGGCGGGCTTGTCGCCGCCGCGCAGCATGAACCAAGCGGCGGCGAGCAGCACCAGCAGAACGACGCCGCTGATGACGATCAGCCGGCGCTTCTTGGCGGCCTGCTGCTCGTCATAATCATAATCGGCATATTCGGGTGCACCCTGACGGATGCCGGATTCGACGTTCATCCCCATCAACTCTCTACCAGCTGGCCCTGAAAAGGCGCCCACGATTGCCACTGTATTATATCAATATGTCACCTCGCTCAAGCCGGGATTTGCGCCGTCATCCCGGGCGGGCCGATGGTGGGGCGGGCGCAGGGACGGGCGTTCAGGCCCCGTGCAGGCGCAGCGCGGCAGGGCTATACGCCTGCGCTGCCGGTGCGGCAACGCAGTAGAACCATCATGGAGCGGATTTTGAAACAGTCGATCATGCGCCGAATCACCCCGGTCTTGCTGGCCCCGGTCCTGGCCGGCGCGGTCGTCCCGGCGATCGCGATGGCCCAGGAGCCGGCCGCCCCGGTGCTCGCCGGCACCCGGCTCGATATCGTCGCGACCGGCGAGGCGAGCACGGTGCCCGACGTCGCGCTGATCGGCGCCGGGGTCGTCACCCAGGCGCCCGCCGCGGCCGATGCGATGGCCGAAAATGCCCGGCGGATGGCGGCGACCGTCGCCGCGCTGCGCAAGGCCGGGGTCGCCGACCGCGACATCCAGACCAGCTCGATCGGGCTCAGCCCGCAATATCGCTATGCCGACAACCAGCCGCCGGTGATCACCGGCTATCAGGCGGCGAACCGGGTCTCGATCCGCTTTCGCGACGTGAAGCGCGCCGGCGCGATCCTCGACGCGCTGGTCGCGGCGGGCGCCAACCAGATCGACGGCCCGACCCTGACGGTCGACCGCCCCGACGCGCTGCTCGACGAGGCGCGCAACAAGGCGATCGCGATCGCGCAGGCGCGTGCGGCGCTCTATGCGAAGGCTACGGGCATGCAGGTCAAGCGGATCGTCGCGATCAGCGAGGGCAGCAACGAGGGGCCGATCGTGCGGCCGATGGCGATGATGGTCCGGTCGAAGGAAGCCGCCGACAGCTCGGTCGAGGCCGGCGAGCAGAAATTGTCGGTGAGCGTCTCGGTGACGTTCGAACTGCAGTAAACAAAAGGGCCCCCGGAAATTACTCCGGCGGCCCTTTTTCGTTTCGCTGGTGCCGCGCTGGTTCGGGCGTGGCCGAACCAGCCTCGAAACTTAACGCATCGCGCCGCGACGAACCAGATTGACGATCGCCAGCAGGATCACCGCGCCCAGGAAGGCCGCGACCCAGCCGCCGATGCCGCCGGTGCCGAGGCTCCGGCCGAACAACACGCCGCCGATGAACGACCCGACGATGCCGACGACCACGTTCAGGATGATGCCCTGCTGCGCGTCGGTGCGCATGACGATGCTGGCGAGCCAGCCGATGATGCCGCCGACGATCAGGAAAATGATCAAGTCCATAAAATCCTCCTGCAACTCTATCTGCTCAGGCTCGCTCAGGAACCTACAGCGGCAAATACGCGCAGGCGACCGCTTCGTTCCTCTTATGGCCCCTTTTGCCGCGGTTCGTTACGGCCTCGGCCGGCGGCTTCGAAAGCCTTGAAACGCAACCGGCCCGCCTTCGTGGGGGAAGGCGGGCCGGCAAATTTCTGGCGTTTCGGGCGCCCGTGCGATCAATATTTCTGCTGGCGCTCGTACAGCGATTTATAATGCTGGATCCGGGTGACGCGCAGGCCGGGCATGCCCGAACGTTCGACCGCGCGCTGCCACGAGGCGAACTCCTCCATCGTCAGCGCATAGCGATCGCAGACTTCGTCGATGGTGAGCAGACCGCCGCTGACGGCTGCGACCACCTCCGCCTTGCGGCGGACCACCCAGCGGGTGGTGCCGGCGGGCGGCAGCGAAGCGATGGTGAGCGGTTCTCCCAACGGGCCGATGACCTGGGCCGGACGGATCTTCTGGTTCTCAATCATACGCAACCTCTACGCGGTCCGAAGACCTTAGTGTTCCCCTGACCCGACATTGGCGGCGTGCCCCTCAAGGAAGGTTCAAAATCCAAGGTAAATGCGTGTGTCATAATCGTTTACGGCCGTTCATTCGGAAACATGGCCGGCGGCGCCGGCGTGAAAGCTGCCACCCATCGCACTGGTCGCCCGATCGCGCCCGTCTTCGTTGCGGAAGACGATGATGGCGTTTTCGACCCGCGGATTGTCGCCCGCGGATCGTGCCTCAGGCTCCGCCGCGATGCGGGCGGTTGGCGACTGTGCCTGGGCACGGGCGAGCAGCATGCACAAAAGCGAAAAATCCAGCGGGACCGCGACCGGCGTGGCGCCGGCGAGGTCGAAGCTGGAAAAATTCTCTTTCATGCCGGCTGCGACTCCGTTGGCGACCCAAGCCAAGGAACGGGCGGTGACGGCGAAACTTTAGCGTGATGCGACAAAAGGATGACGGCGAATTTGGCCGATCGGCGCTCAGCCTGCTATGGGGCCGCGCATGGAAGCCGATTTTCAGCTGGGAAACGCCCCCGAAAGCGATCTGCGGGGCAAGCGTATCGTCGTCGCGATGTCGGGCGGGGTCGACAGCTCGGTGGTGGCGGCGCTCGCCGCGCGCAGCGGCGCCGAGACGATCGGCGTCACCCTGCAACTCTACGATCATGGCGCCGCGGTCGGTCGCACCGGCAGCTGCTGCGCCGGCCAGGACATCCGCGATGCCCGCGCGGTCGCCGATCGGCTCGGCATCGCCCATTATGTGTTCGACTATGAAAGCCGCTTCCGCGACTCGGTGATCCAGAATTTCGCCGACGAATATGCCGCCGGCCGCACCCCGATCCCGTGCGTGCGCTGCAACCAGGGGGTCAAGTTCACCGACCTGTTCGGGATCGCGCGCGATCTCGGCGCCGATTGCCTCGCCACCGGCCATTATGTCCGCCGGGTGATCGGCGACGATGGCCGCGCCCAGCTCCACCGCGCCGCCGATCCGGCGCGCGACCAGAGCTATTTCCTGTTCGCGACCACCCAGGATCAGCTCGATTATCTGCGCTTCCCGCTCGGCGGCATGCCCAAGCCGCGGGTGCGCGAGATCGCCGCCGAGGTCGCGCTCGGCGTCGCCGCCAAGCCCGACAGCCAGGACATCTGCTTCGTGCCCGACGGCGATTATGCCAAGATCGTCCGCAAGTTGCGCCCCGAGGCCGCCGACGAAGGCGACATCGTCGACCTCGAGGGCCGGGTGCTCGGCCGCCACAAGGGGCTGATCCACTTCACCGTCGGCCAGCGCCGCGGCATCGAGATCGGTGGCAGCCCCGAGCCGCTCTATGTCGTCCGGCTCGATCCGGCGGACAAGCGGCTGGTCGTCGGCCCGCGCCGCGCGCTCGCGGTGCAGGCGGCGGTGCTCGACGATCTCAACTGGATCGGCGGCGACCATCGCGGGCCGGTGACCGCCAAGGTCCGCTCGCTGGCCAAGCCGGTGCCCGCGCATTTCGACGGGCGCGCGGTCCATTTCGACGCGCCCGAATATGGCGTCGCGCCGGGGCAGGCGGCGGTGCTCTATGCCGGGGACCGGGTGCTCGGCGGCGGCTGGATCGCCGAAACCGTCGCCTCCGAGCAGGCGGCTGAGGTCGCCGCATAGGTTTGCATTGTTATAACATTGTAAAATCGTTGGAAATCTGCCGAAAAATAGGTATTACTACGGAACTCGTTACGGCGATGGTTGTTGGCGTCCTCATGTTGGCGTGATTGGCTCTGACTCGATTGGGATCCGTAGCAAATGCCCTATGGTGGTATCGACAGGCGTGAGGGCACCCGGGCCGCGGTCCGTTTCTCGACGCGACTCAAGGCGGACATCAGCTTCACCTTCGACAGCACGACCTCGGTCGGCGACATGATCAACCATGTCACCGTCCACGACCTGTCCGACACCGGCATGGCGGCGAGCTCTTCGGGGGTTCTTCAGGTCGGCGAGCAGGTGACGGTCGAGGTCCCGCTGGTCGGGTGGCGTGAGGCCGAGGTGATCTGGATCGGATTCGGCCGGATCGGCTGCCGCTTCGTCGAACCGCTGTCGCAGGCCGAACTGCGCAAGGCGGTGATGAGCAACACCAGCTTCCGCGACGATTTCCCGGGCCTGTTCGACCAGGAGATGCCGTTCGCGGTCAAGCCGGCGCCGCTTCACTCGATCGACATCGTCCCGGCCGGGATCGAATTTTCGCTCGCTGTGCGGATCGGCGGGCAGGGCGCCGAGATCCTGTCGATCACCCCAGTCTGAACCCGCCCTCGATCACCGTCACGCAGGCGCCGCCGAGCACCGCCCGGTCGCCGGCCAGCGTACAGTTCAGATAACCCCCGCGCGCCGACGCCTGGTAGGCGGTGAAGCTGTCGCGGCCCAGCCGCTCGGCCCAATAGGTCGTCAGCAGGCAATGCGCCGATCCGGTCACCGGATCCTCGTCGATGCCGCCGCCCGGCACGAAGCAGCGGCTGATGATGTCGGTCTCGTCGCCCCCTTCACCACCACCGGGGGCGGTCGCGATCAGCAGCAGGTCGCCCAGCGCCTTCAGCGCCCGGAAATCGGGATCGAGCGCGCGGATCGCCGCGGCATCGGCATAGACCAGTACCGCATAGCCGCCGTCGCGCCAGCGCGTCTCGACCGGCGCGCCGCCCATCCCGGCGACAAGGCCGTCGGGAAGCGTCGCCGGCTCGGTCCGCCAGGCTGGGAGCGCCAGCTTATAGCCACCCGCATCGCGCGCGACCTCGAGCACGCCCGCGTGGCGGGTCATGAAGCGCACCCGCTCGCGCGCCGGATCGGCCGACAGCAGGACATGGCCCGACGCCAGCGTCGCATGGCCGCACAGCTTGACCTCGACGGTAGGGGTGAACCAGCGCAGCTCATGATCGGCGTCTTCGCCCGCCCAGGGCACGATGAACGCGGTCTCGGCCAGGTTGTTCTCGGCGGCGATCGCCTGCAGCGTCGCATCGTCGAGCCACGCGTCAAGCGGCATCACCGCCGCCGGATTGCCCGCGAACGGGCCGCTGGCGAAGGCGTCGACCTGGGTGAATGGGATGATCATGCGCGCATTTCCTTGGCCGGATCGAATTGTCCGGTCGGTTCGGGGTGGATGATGATCTCGGTGCCGGGGAATTCGGCCATCAGCCGCTCCTCGAGCTCGTCCATCGCGCGGTGGGCCTCGCCGACCGTCATCGTCGGATCGACCCAGACATGGAACTGGACGAAATCGGTCCCGCCCGAGGTGCGGGTCCGCAGCTCATGGATGCCGCTGAGTTCGGGATGCTGGCTCGCCGCCTGCAGGAAGGCGCGGCGCCGCTCCTCGGGCCATTCCTTGTCCATCAACTGGTCGATCGCGTCGCCCGACGCGCGCCAGGCGCCGAACAGCAGCCACAGCGCGATGCCGATCCCGAACAGCGGATCGGCGCCGGTCAGCCCCATCACATGATCGAGCAGCAGCGCCGCGATCACCGCGGCGTTGACCAGCAGGTCGCTCTGATAATGGACATGGTCGGTGCGGATCGCGACCGATCCGGTCCGGGCGATGATCCGGCGCTGATAGACGATCAGTGCGAAGGTCAGCGCCAGCGCCACGATCGAGACGATGATCCCCGATTCGGCAGCGGCGATGGGCGTTCGCGAAACATATTGCTCGATCGCCTGCTCGGCGATCCCGAACGCCGACAGGCTGATCAGCACGATCTGGAACAGCGCCGCGATCGCTTCGGCCTTGCCATGGCCGAAGCGGTGCTGGCGATCGGCGGGCTGGCTGGCGATATGCACCCCCCACAAGGTCGCCAGCGACGCGACGAGGTCGAGCGCGCTGTCGGCGAGCGACCCGAGCATCGCCACCGAACCGGTGTCCCAAAGCGCGTAGAGCTTGAGCGCGATCAGGGTCGTCGCGACCATGACCGAGGCAAGCCCCGCGCGGACGTTGAGACTCGTCGGGGGCGCTGCGGGCGTCACGGGTAGAGCAGGCCTTCGGTCCAGCCGTCGGCGGTGCGGGTGAACAGCCGGCGCTCGTGCAGACGATGTTCGCGGTCCTGCCACAGCTCGATCCGCTCGGGGGCGACGCGGAAGCCCGACCAGTGCGGCGGCCGCGGCACCTCGCCGCCGGCGAAGCGAGCCTCCATCGCATGGAAGCGCGCCTCGAAGGTCGCGCGACTGTCGAGCGGGCGCGACTGGTCCGATGCCCAGGCGCCGAGCTGCGAATCGCGGCTGCGGGTCGCGAAATAGGCGTCGCCCTCGGCGTCGCTGACCTGGCTCACCGGGCCTTCGATCCGTACCTGCCGGCGCAGCGATTTCCAGTGGAACAGCAGTGCCGCCCTGGGCTGGCCGAACAGCTCGCCCGCCTTGCGACCCTCGAGATTGGTATAGAAGACGAAGCCGCGCGCATCATGGCCCTTCAGCAGCACCATGCGCAGCGACGGCTGGCCGTCCGCGCCGACGGTGGCCAGTGCCATCGCATTGGAATCGTTGATTTCGCTGGCGCGCGCTTCGGCGAACCAGGCTTCGAAGATGGGGAGGGGATCGTTGCTCATGCGCGCGCCTATACCACGGCCGCGACATGCGCGGAGCGTTCGTCGAACACCGCGGCGATTCGGTCGATCGCCTGGGCCAGCGTCGCCCGGTCGGCCGGGGTGCCCAGGCAGATCCGCACCCCCGAGATCAGCCCGGCGTCGACCAGCGGCGCCGACGGCACGGTCAGTTCGACCCCGGCGCGCATCGCCCGCGCCGCGAAGCGCTCGGCATCGAGTTCGGCCATCGGCATCCACAAATGCGGGCAGCGCGGATCCTGCGGCGGTTCGACCGCATGGCCGATCTGCGCCATCGCCAGCGCGTTGCGTGCCGCCATCTCGGCCAGCACTTCGGCGACGATCTCGTCGGCCGATCCGTCCTCGATCCACTGGCTGGCGATCCGCGCCCCCATCGACGCGGGCGCATAGATGCGCGCCCGGATCAGCCGCAGCACATGGTCGAGACGCTCGGCGTCGGGGACGATCAGATAGCCGGTGCGCAGGCCCGGGGCGAGCGCCTTGGAGGTGCCGTTGATGTAGAAGACCCGCTCGGGGGCGTAGGCGGCGAGCGGCGGCGGTGCGGTGCCGAGCGCGAACGCCGAATAGAGATCGTCCTCGACGACCCACAGCCCGCGGCGGCGCGCGACCTCGGCGATGGCGGCGCGGCGCCGGTCGCCCATGATCCGGCCGGTCGGGTTCTGCAGCGTCGGCAGCGTGTAGAGCACCCGTGCGCCGTCGTCGGCGGCGCGGTCGAGCGCCTCGGGCAGGAGCCCTTGTTCGTCCATCGCCACCCCGCGGACCCGATAGCCGCCGATCTCGGCGATCGACTTCACCCCGAAATAGCTCGCCGCCTCGGTCAGTATGGTGTCGCCGCGCCGGCACAGCGTGTCGAACGCCAGCGTCATCGCCTGCTGCGCGCCGGTGGTGACGACCAGCCGCGCCGGATCGGCGCGCCCGATCGCGCTGGTCCGCTCGATCCAGCGCGCGCCGAGCCGGCGGTCGAGGTCATGGCCGGCCGGCGGCGCATAATCGAGCTGGTCGAGCAGGTCGGCGCGGGTGCGCAGCTTGGCGAGCGCGGCGGCGAAGCGGCGCTGCGCGAAGATCAGCGGCGGGACATTCTGGCCGAGCAGGATCGGCCCGCTCCTGTCCCGGGCGGCGGGGGCGTCGGCGACGAAACTGCCGCGCCCGACCTGCGCCGTGACCAGCCCCTGGCGCGCGGCCTCGGCATAGACGGTGGTGACGGTGCCGACCCCGATCTTGAGCTTGTGCGCGAGCTCGCGGTGCGGCGGCAGCTTCGCGCCCGGCGCCAGCCGCCCCTCGGCGATGTCGCGGCGCAGCGCATTGAGCAGGCGTCCCGAAACCGTATCGGCATCGTCGATCGGTTCGGGGGACCACATGCGCGATTGTCTCCTTAATTGTCACTGTGACAATATTGATTTTGACTTGTGACAAATGGCGGGACATTCGGCGCCTGTCAATCGGATGGTTTCAACACCGGTCGGCACATGACGATATCATCGGGCCTCAAGGAGAACGGCCATGCGCAAATTCGAAACGACCGCGATCGCGACCTTCGTGCTGGGCGGCATCGCCATCGTCACGGCCGCCTCGGCGATCAGCGAATATGCGGCGCGGTCGCGCGACATCGTCAGTGCCGAATATCGGCTTGCGGGGGCGCTCGGGCGATGAAGGCCGAGGTTCTCGTCGCGCTCGCCTCCTTCTGCATCGTCTCGACGGTGACCCCGGGGCCGAACAACATGATGCTGCTGTCGTCGGGGGCGACCTTCGGTTTCCGCCGGACGCTGCCGCATCTGTTCGGGATCAGCATCGGCTGCGTGGTGATGGTGCTGCTGCTCGGCTTCGGCCTGTCGGGGTTGATCGCCAGCCTGCCCTGGCTCTACACGCTGCTCCACATCGTCTCGACCGCCTATCTCCTCTATCTTGCCTGGCGGATCGCGACCTCGACCCGGATCGGCGAGGCGACCCCGCGCGCGAAACCCTTGTCGTTCCTCGGCGCGGCGGCGTTCCAGTGGGTCAATCCCAAGGCCTGGGCGATGTGCCTCGGCGCCGCGACCAGCTTCTCGCGGCCAGAGACCCTCACCGCCGACGTCTCGATCGTCGCGCTGATGCTCGCTCTGTGCGGCCTGCCGTGCATCATGCTGTGGGCCGGCGGCGGCGTCGCGGTGCGCCACAAGCTCGACGATCCCGGCGCGCTCCGCGCGTTCAACCTGGTGATGGCGGCGTTGCTGGTGGGTTCGCTGCTCCCCGGGCTGATCGAGTTGGTCCATGCGCGGGCATGATTGATCGGTCGTGCGGGTAATCGTTATTGCACCGCACAACCCCTTGCTGCATCAGTTTGTGCATGATTCAGGCCGCGCTCCACCACAAGACCGCCTATAGCTATGACCGTCCGGTCCAGCTCGGGCCGCAGATCATCCGGCTGCGCCCAGCCGCGCACAGCCGCACCGAGGTCGAGAATTACTCGCTCAAGATCACCCCCGAGAATCATTTCATCAACTGGCAGCAGGATCCGCACGGCAACTGGCTGGCGCGGATCGTCTTTCCCGAGCGGACCAACGAATTCTCGATCACGGTCGACCTGATCGCCGACATGGTGGTGGTCAATCCGTTCGACTTCTTCGTCGAGGATTATGCCGAGACCCGGCCGTTCGACTATACCCCCGACCTGCGTACCGACCTCGCCGCCTATTTCGACATCGAGCCGCAGGGCGATCTGTTCGAGGCGTTCGTCGACCAGTTCCGCGGGGTCAGCAAGCGCACGATCGATTTCCTCGTCGACCTCAACGTGGCGATCAACCAGCGGGTCGGCTATGTCATCCGCATGGAGCCGGGCGTCCAGACGCCCGAGGAGACGCTTGCGGTCGGTACCGGCAGCTGCCGCGATTCGGCCTGGCTGCTGGTCCAGGCCGCGCGCCGGCTCGGCTTCGCCGCGCGCTTCGTGTCGGGCTATTCGATCCAGCTCACCCCCGACATCATTCCGATCGAAGGACCGAAGGGGGTTTCGCAGGACGTCTGCGATCTCCACGCCTGGGCCGAGGTCTATGTGCCCGGCGCCGGCTGGATCGCGATGGACGCGACCTCGGGGATGTTCGCGGGCGAGGGGCATATCCCGCTCGCCGCGACCCCGCATTTCCGCTCGGCGACCCCGATCGAGGGCGCGCTGCTCGAACCCGCCCATGTCGATTTCCATTTTGAAATGGACGTCCAGCGGATCGCCGAGGCGGTGCGTATCACCAAGCCGTTCACCGACGCGCGCTGGGAAGCGCTCGACCGGCTCGGCGAGAAGGTCGATGCCGATCTGGTCGCGCAGGACGTGCGGCTGACCACCGGCGGCGAGCCGACCTTCGTCGCGCTCGAGGATGCCGAGGCGCCCGAATGGAATGGCGATGCGGTCGGCCCGACCAAGGCGCTGTTCGCCGACAAGTTGATCCGCAAGCTGCGCGATCGCTATGCGCCCGGCGGCATGCTCCACCATGGCCAGGGCAAATGGTATCCCGGCGAAAGCCTGCCGCGCTGGGGCTATTCTATCTACTGGCGCCGCGACGGCGTGCCGGTGTGGCGCGACGCCAGCCTGATCGCGGGTGCGAACACCGGCGAGCCCGTGACCAATGCCGAGGCGGGGGTTTTCCTCGATCGGATCGCCGATCGGCTCGGCGTCGGCGAGGGCATGGTCCAGGAGGCCTATGAGGACGGGATCGAATGGGCGGTCAAGGAAGCCCAGCTCCCCGAAAATGTCGACCCGACCGATCCCAAGATCGACGATCCCGAACAGCGCAGCCGGATGGTCACCGCGTTCGAGCGCGGACTGAGCAAGCCGGTCGGTTTCGTGCTGCCGATCCAGCGCTGGCAGACCCGGCAGGCGCCGGTCGGGCGACGCTGGCGGTCCGAGCGCTGGCAGGTGCGGCGCGGCAAGCTGTTCGTGACTCCGGGCGATGCCGCAATCGGCTATCGCCTGCCGCTCGGGTCGCTGCCTTATGTGCCGCCGTCGGCCTATCCCTATCTCCACGTCCAGGACACCACCGAACCGCGCGGTCCGCTGCCCGATTTCGCCGAAGCGATTGCGGCCGACGCGCCGCAGCGTTCGGAGGCGGTGGCGATGGCGGCGGGCTCGGCCGCACCCGAGGAGCGCCAGGAACAGAAGATCATCGAGGGCGCGGTGCGCACCGCGATGACTGCCGAGGCGCGCGGCGACCATATCGCGGTGTTCCTGCCGCCGACCGAACGGCTCGAGGATTATCTCGAACTGGTCGCCGAGATCGAGGCGACCGCCGAGCGCACCCGTACCCCGGTCCGCATCGAAGGCTATGGCCCGCCGCCCGATCCGCGGCTGCAGGTGCTCAAGGTCACCCCCGATCCGGGCGTGATCGAGGTCAATGTCCACCCGGCGTCGAGCTGGGCCGAAACCGTCGACATCACCACCGGCCTCTACGACCTCGCCCGCGAATGCGGGCTCACCGCCGACAAGTTCATGGTCGACGGTCGTGCGATCGGCACCGGCGGCGGCAACCATATCGTGCTCGGTGGCGAATCGGTGAACGACTCGCCGTTCATCCGCCGGCCCGACATGCTCAAGAGCTTCGTGCTCTACTGGCAGCGTCATCCGGCGCTGAGCTATCTCTTCTCGGGTCTCACGATCGGCCCGACCAGCCAGGCGCCGCGCATCGACGAAGCGCGCCATGACGGGTTGTACGAGCTCGAGATCGCGCTTGCGCAGGTGCCGGCGCCCGGTGAGGGGCCGCAGCCCGCGCCCTGGGTGGTCGACCGGCTGTTCCGCAACCTGCTCGTCGACGTCACCGGCAACACCCACCGCACCGAGATCTGCATCGACAAGATGTTCTCGCCGGATGGGCCGACCGGGCGTCTCGGCCTGCTCGAATTTCGCGGGTTCGAAATGCCGCCCGAGGCGAAGATGAGCCTCGCCCAGCAATTGCTGATCCGCGCGCTCACCGCCTGGTTCTGGCGCGAGCCGCAAAAGGGCGGCTTCGTCCGCTGGGGCACGACCCTCCACGACCGCTTCCTGCTGCCGCATTTCGTGTGGGCCGACTTCATGGAGGTGCTGAACGACCTGCGCCATGCCGGCTATGCCTTCGACCCAGCCTGGTTCGAGGCGCAGCGCCAGTTCCGCTTCCCGATCCACGGCACCGTCGAGGCGGGCGGAGTGACCCTCGAGATCGCGCATGCGCTCGAACCCTGGAACGTGCTCGGTGAGACCGGGGCGATCGGCGGCACCGTGCGCTATGTCGACAGCTCGACCGAGCGGCTGCAGGTCAAGGCGTCGGGGCTGGTGCCCGGCCGCCACATCGTCGCGGTCAATGGTCGCGCGGTGCCGATGACCCCGACCGGGGTCCCGGGCGAGGCGGTCGGCGGGGTCCGCTACAAGGCGTGGAAGCCCGCCAACAGCATGCATCCGCTGCTCGATCCCGACGCGCCGCTGACCTTCGACCTGCTCGACCGATGGAACGGGCGGTCGCTCGGCGGCTGCGTCTATCATGTCGCGCATCCGGGCGGTCGCAACTATGATAACGTACCGATAAACGATCTCGAGGCAGAGGCACGGCGCCGCGCGCGTTTCCAGGACCATGGACACACGCCGGGGCAGGTCGACATGCCGATCATGGAGAGGCCAGGCGAATTCCCGATGACTCTCGATCTTCGCGCGCCGCCGAATCTGTAGCTGCCATGCAGGGGGACATGATGGCGCAAATGCTGCCCGGATTGCCGAGCCTCGGCGAGGGCTGGCTGCAATCCTATATTGCCAAGGCGGGGACGGCGGACACGCTGCGCGGCGATGTCGGCCGCGGCGCGAAATGGTGGCACAATCTGTTCGACGGGATCGGCCAGCTCGCCGATGGCCGGCTCGACATGCTGCAGCAGCGGGTCGCGCGCCAGGTCCGCGAACTCGGTACCGCCTTCCGCTATCCGGGCGAAAGCCAGGAACGGCCCTGGCCGCTGTCGGCGCTGCCGCTGCTGATCGGCGAGGACGAATGGACCGGGATCGCCGAGGGGGTCGCCCAACGCGCCGACCTGCTCGAACGTGTGCTCGACGATGTCTTCGGCGAGCAAAAGCTGATCGCCGCGGGCGCGATCCCGGCCGCGCTGATCACCGGCAGCCGCGCTTATTGGCGCTCGCAGATCGGGGTCAAGCCGCCCGGCGGCTACCGGCTCCACATCTATGCGGTCGATCTGGCCCGCGATCCCAGCGGCGAATGGCGGGTGATCGACGATCATGCCCGCGCCCCCGTCGGCGCCGGCTATGCGCTCGAAAACCGGCTCGCTTCGGCGCGCGTCATGGGCTCGCTCCAGACCCGGCTCCACGTCGAGCGGCTCGCGCCCTTCTTCTCGTCGTTCCGCGAAGGCTTGTCGGCGGTCTGCCGCCGCGCCGAACCGCGCATCGGCCTGCTCACCCCGGGACGCTTCAACCAGAGCTATCCCGAACAGGCGCATCTCGCCCGCTATCTCGGCCTGTTGCTGGTCGAGGGCAGCGATCTCGCGGTGCGCGACGACGGGCTGTTCGTGCGCACGATCGAGGGATTGAAGCGGATCGACGCGCTGTGGCGCCGGATCGACTCGCGCTTTCTCGACCCGCTGACCTTCGACGCCGGCTCGGCGATCGGCGTGCCCGGGCTGATGGACGCGATGGCGGCGGGGCAGGCGGTGATCGCCAACGCGCCGGGCGCCGGCGTGGTCGAGGCCAATGCGATGGCGGCCTTCCTGCCGGCGCTGTCGCGCCGGCTGCTCGGCCGGACGCTGCTGCTGCCCAATATCGCCACCTGGTGGTGCGGACAGGACAAGCCCCGCGCCGAGGTCGAGGCCGGGCTCGACGAGATGCTGATCGCTCCGGCGTTCGGCGAACGGCCCGCCGGGCTGCCCCGCGGACGCGCGGTGATGGGGGCGTCGCTGTCGTCCGAACAGCGCGCGCGGCTACTCGCCGACATGGCGCTCCGGCCGATGGATTATGTCGGGCAGGAGGTCATCCGCCTGTCGACCACCCCGACCGTCCAGAACGGCGTGCTGGTGCCGCGGCCGTTCACGATCCGGGTGTTCGCGGCGCGCGACGGGCAGGGGCAGTGGACGGTGATGCCGGGCGGCTTTGCCCGGGTCGGCGACGATTCGGACGTCCGCGCGACGGTGATGGGCGACGGCGCCTTTTCGGCCGACGTCTGCATCGTCGGCCGCAAGCCGGTCGAAAGCGTCAGCCTGCTGCCGATCGAGGTGCCGATCCGCCGCAACCCCGGCACTTTGCCGAGCCGCGCCGCCGATAATCTCTACTGGCTCGGCCGCTATCTCGAACGCGGCGAGACCACGCTGCGGCTGGTGCGCGCGACGCTGGGCGGCAGCATCGTCGCCGATGGCGGCGCCGCTTTGTTCCCGCTCACCCTCGACCGGCTGGGCAGCCTGCTGCTCTCGTCGGGTGCTGCCTCGCTCGAGGCCGAAGAGGATGAGGACGACGAGGATTATCATGGCGGCGAGACCCATGACCTGCGCGAACTCGCACAGCTTGCGCTCGACGGCGACGGTCCGGCCAGCGTCAAATGCCTGATGAGCCATGCCCGGGCGATCGCCGGCGGCACCCGCGACCGGCTGTCGGCCGATGTCTGGCGGCTGGTCGACATGCCGCTGCCCGCCGCGACCTCGGACGATGCCGAGGCGACGCTCGCCCGCGCGATCGACATGCAGGAGCGTTTCTCGGCGCTGGCCGGCCTCGCCGCCGAGAATATGGGCCGCACCGCCGGCTGGCGCTTCCACGACATGGGCCGCCGGATCGAGCGCGCGATGACGGTGTGCCGCTGGATGCGCAGCTTCGCCGGCAACGAGGCTTCGGCCGACGATCTGACCACGCTGCTCGACCTGTGCGACAGCCAGATCAGCTATCGTGCCCGCTATCTTGCCGGGCTGGCGCTGGTGCCGGTGCGCGATCTGATCGCGCTCGACCCCTATAATCCGCGCTCGATCGCCTATCAGGTCGAACGGATCCGCGAGCATCTCGAAAAGCTGCCGACCCTGCGCGACGACGGCATGGCCGAGGCGCAGGTCTCGATCTCGATCCGGATCGAGGCGGCGATCCGCATGGCGCAGGCCGAGGCGCTCGACACCAAGTCGGTGCTCGGCATCGAGAATATGCTCGCCGAACTGTCCAACGCGATCTCGGTCCGCTTCTTCCTGCAGGGCAGCGAATCGCTGCGCGCCGCCGGCATGACGCTGGCCTGAGACCGCCGGGAACCGCATGATGCTCTACGAAATCCACCACCGGACCCGGTTCCGCTACGCCTATCCGGTCAACTTCGCGCGCTGCAACCTGCGGCTCAAGCCGGTCGAATGGGCTGGCCAGACGCTCGAGGCGTACGGCCTCGAGGTCAATCCGCCATCGGGCAAGGTGATCGGCACCAGGGAGATCGGCTATCTCGGCAATGTCACCCGGCTGGTGATGGAAAAGCCGGTGCGCGAACTGGTGATCGAAAGCCGCTTCCGCATCCGGGTCAGCCGCGAGATGCCGGTGCCGCTGCCCGACGATCCGCTGATCGACGAGATCGCCGCGCTGGCGCGCGCGACCCTCGACAGCGGCCCCGAAAGCCCGGCCAATTATCTCTATCCCTCGCCGAGCATCGCCACGGTGCCCGAGATCGTCGACTGGTGCGCCGCCGATCTCGCCCCCGAACGGCCGATCGTCGAGGCCGGGCTGGCGCTGGCGACCCGCATCCATGCCGAGTTCAAATATGACGGCAGCGCCACCGCCGCCGACACCCCGCCCGCCGAGGCCTTCGCCAAGCGCCACGGCGTCTGCCAGGATTTCGCCCAGATCATGATCGCCGGCCTGCGCGGGCGCGGCATCCCGGCGGCCTATGTCTCGGGCTATCTGCGCACCATCCCGCCCCCAGGCAAGGCGCGGCTGATCGGCGCCGACGCCACCCATGCCTGGGTTGCGATCTGGTGCGGTCCCTTGCGCGGCTGGCTCGGCTTCGACCCGACCAATGCCTGCATGGTCGGCAGCGACCATATCATCACCGCGATGGGCCGCGACTATTCCGACGTCGCCCCGATCGACGGGGTCTTCACCGGCCAGGACGGCCAGAAGATCGACGTCTCGGTCGATGTCGCGCCGGTCGGAGAATAGTCGAGGTCGGTCGGGAGAAAACCGCGCACCGCTGCCTTTGGGATCGGATGGTTCACATAGCCCGTCGCAACCGCATCACGCCGCCGACTTGATGTCGGTCTGCGCAAAATCATTGCCCTTGAACAGAAGCGGTTCGCTCGTGGCTTTCGCCAGCGCATAGGAGAAGCAATCGCCGTAATTCAGGCTCGCCTTGTGCCGGCCTTTGCCGAAATCGAGGAAGGCCTGGCGCGCCAGTTCGCCATGATCGACCGTCACCGGTTCGATAACGATCCCTGCGCGACGGAAGAAGGTCTCCGCTTGGCGCATGGCTTCGGGGCCGAGCTGGCTTTCGATCACCATCGCCAGCTCGACACAGTTGGCCACGCTCATGCGGCAAATTTCCGCGTCATGGATGAGTTGTGCGAAATCGGCGGCTTCGGGCTGTCGGTAGAGAATGGCCACCATCGCCGAAGTGTCGAGAATCATTTTGGCAAGCCGTTCTCATCGTAAAGCAGCTCGGCATGGTCGACATAGGGATGCTTGACGTGGGCGGCAGCGCGATCGGCTATCGCCAACAGCTCTTCGACGCCAGCCCTTACCTTCGCGTGCTCAAGGCGTGCATATCGTTCCCTGAGGGCTTTTTTGACGACGCTGGTCATGCTCTCGCCCGTGGCGCGGGAGATTGCCTGCGCGAGCTGGTGGGCCTCCGGGTCTTTGATGTTGAGACTCACATATCTCTCCGTTCTAGAAAATCATCCCAGTTTCTACCATTCTACCTGGAGAGATCGAGTTGTGCAAAGAACGAATTCGCCAGCCTCGTTGAACGTGACGGCGCAAGGAGAGTGGCGGCCTACCCCCGCCCCGCCGCCTTCGCCACCAACCGGTTCACATAGTCGATCTTGCCCATGATCGCCGGCGACAGGTGGAAGGGATAGAGGTCGAGCTGGCCCATGCTCCGGTTGATCGCGTTGAGCGCGAACGAGAAGGGCATCATCTGCCCGGTCAGCTGGTCGGTCGTCGCGCGATAGGCGTCGAAGCCGACGCTTGCCGCGGGGTGGCTCTCGGGGCCGGGCAGCGGCGCCATCGTGATCCCGAAGCCGCCGATCGCCGCGAGCAGGTCGGTAATGTGGAGATAATGGGCGAAGGTCTCGGCGAAATCCTCCCATGGGTGCGAGGTCGCGTAGAAGCTCACATAATCGTCGGTCCACACCGCGTCGCTGTTCGGCCCGTAATGCTGCTGGAGCGCCTGGGCGTAATCGATCGTCTCGTCGCCGAACACCGCGCGGAACGCCTGCAACTCCTGCGGGTCGTGCTCGATCAGCCGCGACCAGTAATGATGGCCGACCTCGTGGCGGAAATGGCCGAGCAGGGTGCGGTAGGGCTCGCCCATCGTCCGGCGGATCCGCTCGCGCTCGACATCGTCGGCCTCGATCAGGTTGAGCGTGACCACCCCGCCGTCATGGCCGGTGAGAACCTGCGCCTGGCCGCTGTCCTCGGCGGACGGATCATAGAGGAAGTCGAAGGCGAGGCCCTGGACGTTGAGATGCTCCTCGGCCTTGGTCTCGAGCGGCAGCCCGAGCTTGATCAGCGTGTGGAACATCCGCCGCTTGGCGGCTTCGATCCTGCCCCAGCGTTCGGGAACCGTCGGCACCGTCAGGTCGGGGATCGTCCGGTTGTGGCGGCACGCCCGGCAATAGGGTGTGTCGTCGGTCGTCGACACCAGCCAGTTGCAGACCTCATAGGCATTGTTGTTCGCGCAGACGACGACCTCGTGCGGATGTCCCTCGCGGTCGCGCCAGACGGTCGCGCCATCGCCCAGGAACAGGAAGCGATCCGATGCCGGATCATAGCCGAGCGTGAACGCGCAGGCGGGGCACACCCGCACTTCGAAATGGTTGAGACGCTTGCAGTTGGGGCACTCATAGGGCGCCATAGGGCTAACTCGCTTGTGATCGGGGAAATTCCGACGCAGAACGCAGGCATGAACCGGCGGTTGCCAGGCGTGGGCGTGAAATTACCACTTGCGCGGCGCTGACCCAATGCACATCTCATCTGTTGCATTTTTGCAACAGGGCGTAACATCAGGACGATGACGGACAGAATGGCTGATCTTTATGCGAAGCTGGGCATCGCGCGCGGGGCGGATGAGGCCGAGATCAAGAAGGCCTATCGCAAGCTGGCCAAGGAGCTTCATCCCGACCGCAACAAGGACAAGCCCGATGCCACCGAGCGCTTTGCCGAGGTGACCCAGGCCTATGACCTGCTGTCCGATCGCGACAAGCGCGCCCAATATGATCGCGGCGAGATCGACGAGCAGGGCAATCCGCGCGGGCC
Source organism: Rhizorhabdus sp. GW822-FHT03C02 (assembly GCF_058801765.1). NCBI lineage: Bacteria > Pseudomonadati > Pseudomonadota > Alphaproteobacteria > Sphingomonadales > Rhizorhabdaceae > Rhizorhabdus > Rhizorhabdus sp. GW822-FHT03C02. The sequence continues at coordinate 12,724 of NZ_JBXANN010000013.1, read as the reverse complement.
GTTCGGCTTCGGCGGGCGCGGCGGCGGCGGGGGCTTTCACCCCGGCGGCGGCCCCGGCGGCGCCAATTTCGAATTTGGCGGCGACGGTGGCGATTTCGGCGACATCTTCGAAGGCATTTTCGGCCGCTCCCGCGGCGGTGGCGGTGGCGGTGCGCGGCCCGGCGGTTTCGGCGGCTTCGGCACCCAGGGCGGCGGACGCCCGCTGAAGGGCGCCGACGTCTCGTACCGGCTCGCAGTGCCGTTCGAGGACGCCGCCGCGCTCAAGGCGCAGCGGGTGACGCTGTCGAGCGGCAAGACGATCGACGTCAAGCTGCCCAACGGTGTCGACACCGGGCTGCAGATGCGGCTGAGCGGCCAGGGCGACGAGGGGCAGGGCGGCAAGGGCGATGCGATCGTCACGATCGAGGTGCGTCCGCACCGCTTCTTCAAGCGCGACGAGGATGACGTCCGGCTCGATCTGCCGGTCGGCATCGACGAGGCGGTCGCCGGCGCCAAGGTCAAGGTGCCGACCGTCGATGGTGCGGTGATGCTGTCGATTCCGGCGGGGACGACCTCGGGCAAGACGCTGCGCCTCAAGGGCAAGGGCTTCCACCGCAAGGACGGGTCGCGCGGCGACCAGCTCGTCACCGTGATGATCGATCTTCCCGCCGATGACGCCGAACTGAAAGCGTTCGTCGATAGCTGGTCGGCGAAGGGCCAGCGCAACCCGCGCGCGAATCTGGGCGTTTGACCGGTCGCGGCGCGGAGCGGCGATAAGGAGGACGGCTGGGCGTGCAGGACGAACATCCCGAGGCCCGTCGCAAGCGCCCGTTCGATCGCCATCTGAACCAGATGCGCCCGGGCGGGCGCATCTACACCGTGGTCAGGCGCGCGGCGATCGGCGTCTACACCGACGGCTCGATCCATGCCGGCAACATCGCCTATCTGGCGCTGTTGACGATGTTCCCCTTCTTCATCGTGATGGCGGCGCTGGCGCAGATGTTCGGCCGCCAGCCCGACGTCCAGCAGGCGCTGGCGGGCTTCCTCCACACCCTGCCGCCATCGGTCGGCGAACTGGTATCGAAACCGATCAGCGATGTGCTCGTCGCGTCCGAGAACGGGACCCTGCTCTGGCTCGGCGCGCTGGTCGGTCTGTGGACCACCGGCAGCTTCGTCGAGACGATCCGCGACATCCTCTACCGCGCTTATGGCACCAAGCCGAGCAAGGGTTTCTGGCATTATCGCGCGGGATCGATCCTGATCATCATCATGTCGGTGGTGCTCGCCATGTCGGCGTTCAGCGCGCAGGTGGTGCTGACCGGGGTCGAGCAGTTCGTGTGGCGGCTGCTGCCGGTGTCGACCAAGATCCAGACCGCGATCAACCTGTCGCGGCTCGCCCCGCTGGGGATGCTGATGCTGGGGCTCTACGGCCTGTTCCTGTCGTTGACCCCGTCCAAATATCGCATGTCCGATTGTCCCAAATGGCCGGGCGCGCTGTTTACCGCGGTCTGGTGGATCGGGGTGACGATGGCGCTGCCGCTGTTCCTGTCGCTGGTCGGCGGTTATGGCCGCACCTATGGCAGCCTGGCGGGGGTGATCGTGACCCTGTTGTTCTTCTGGCTGGTCGGTCTCGGACTGGTTTTCGGTGCCCATCTCAATGCGGCTCTAGCCGAGCCCCCCGAACCTTCTGTAAAGGAGGCGCCGTAATGGGATTTAAGGAGGTGTCGTGGCCGGCCTGATGGAAGGTAAGCGCGGGCTCATCATGGGCCTTGCGAACGACAAGTCGTTGGCTTGGGGAATCGCGAAGGCGCTGCATGCGCATGGGGCCGAACTGGCGTTCAGCTATCAGGGCGAAGCGCAGAAGAAGCGCGTCGCGCCGCTGGCGACCGAGCTGGGTTCGGATTTCCTGATGGAATGCGACGTCAGCGACATGGGGGCGCTCGACACGACGTTCGAGACGCTGGCCGCGCGCTGGCCGACGATCGATTTCCTGGTCCACGCCATCGGCTTTTCGGACAAGAACGAGCTGCGCGGCCTCTATGCCGACACCAGCCTCGACAATTTCCTGATGACGATGAACATCTCGGCCTATTCGCTGGTCGCGGTCACCAACCGCGCGCGGCCGATGATGCCCGATGGCGGGGCGATCCTGACGCTCAGCTATTATGGCGCCGAGAAGGTCGTGCCGCATTATAACGTCATGGGCGTCGCCAAGGCCGCGCTCGAGACCAGCGTCAAATATCTGGCGATGGACCTCGGCCCTGAGAAGATCCGCGTCAACGCGATCTCGGCCGGGCCGATCCAGACGCTGGCGGCGCGCGGCATCGGCGACTTCAACTATATCCTCAAATGGAACCAGCTGAACTCGCCGCTCCGTCGCAACGTCACCATCGAGGATGTCGGCGGCGCCGGCGTGTACATGCTCTCCGACCTGTCGTCGGGCGTGACCGGCGAGATCCACCATGTCGACGCCGGCTACAACGTCATCGGCATGAAGGCGGAGGACGCCCCGGACATCGCGCTGGCTTGAATTATCCCTCTCCCTGCAGGGAGAGGGAGGGGCCCATGCGCAGCATGGGAGGGTGAGGGCGGTTGAAACGACCACCTGGTCTCGAAGCCTTGGAACGCCAGCGTTCATTGCGCGCCTTCGGCACGGAAGCCGAAAAGCGTCTCTGGGGCTGTCTCTGCGGCAGGAGGTTGGAGGGTTGCAAGTTTCGACGCCAAGTCTGGCTGGGCAGCTATATCGCCGATTTCGTTTGCCTGGAGCGCAAGCTGATCGTTGAAGCCGATGGCGGGCAACATGCCGATCAGTCGGAATATGACGATCGCCGCACCGCATTTCTCGAAGGCGAGGGCTTTCGTGTCGTTCGCTTCTGGAACAATGACGTGATGACGAATCTGGAAGGGGTTGTGGACGTGATCAGAGGGATGTTGGTGGGGGACAGGCCCTCACCCTCCCATGCTACGCATGGGCCCCTCCCTCTCCCCTGCAGGGAGAGGGAATAATGAGTTTCAATGCCTTCGGCCGCGTCTTCCGCTTCACCACCTGGGGCGAGAGCCACGGCCCGGCGATCGGCGCCGTCGTCGACGGCTGCCCGCCCGGCCTTCCGCTGTCGGAAACCGACATCCAGCCCTGGCTCGATAAGCGTCGTCCCGGCACCTCGCGCTTCACCACCCAGCGGCAGGAGCCCGATCAGGTTCGGATCCTGTCGGGGGTGTTCGAAGGTCGCACCACCGGTACTCCGATCAGCCTGATGATCGACAATGTCGACCAGCGTTCGAAGGATTATTCGGAGGTCGCGCTCGCCTATCGGCCGGGCCATGCCGATTATGCCTATGACGCCAAATATGGCTTTCGCGACTATCGCGGCGGCGGCCGGTCTTCGGCGCGAGAAACCGCGTCGCGGGTCGCGGCGGGGGCGGTGGCACGTGCGGTGATCCCCGAGGTGCGGATCCGCGCCTATCTGGTCGAACTCGGTGGCGACGCGATCGATCGGGCCGCGTTCGACGATGGTGCGATCGACGAGAATCCCTTCTTCTGCCCGGACCGTGCCGCCGCGCTGCGCTGGGAGGCGATCGTCGACGATGCGCGCAAGGCGGGCTCGTCGGTCGGTGCGATCGTCGAATGCATCGCCGAGGGCGTGCCCGCCGGCTGGGGGGCGCCGCTCTACGCCAAGCTCGACAGCGAGCTGGCGAGCGCGATGATGTCGATCAATGCGGTCAAGGGAGTCGAGATCGGCGACGGCTTCGAGGCGGCGCGGCTGACCGGCGAGACCAACGCCGATCCGATGCGGCCCGGCAACGACGGCAAGCCGGTGTTCCTCGCCAACCACGCCGGCGGCATCGCCGGCGGCATCGCCACCGGCCAGCCGGTGATCGTCCGCGTCGCGCTCAAGCCGACCTCGTCGATCCTGACCCATGTCGAGACGATCGATCGCGACGGCGCCGCCGCCGAAATCCGCACCAAGGGCCGCCACGATCCGTGCGTCGGCATCCGTGCGGCACCGGTGGTCGAGGCGATGATGGCGCTGGTGCTCGTCGACCAGAAGCTGCTCCACCGGGCCCAGATTGGTGGCTGACGACCGGATCGCCCGGCGGCTGCGGATCCATGGCCGCGTCCAGGGCGTCTGGTATCGCGGCTGGACGGTCGAGCAGGCGCGGGCGCTCGGGCTCGACGGCTGGGTCCGCAACCGCGAGGACGGCAGCGTCGAGGCGGTCGCGGCGGGGCCGGCGGCACAGGTCGAGGATCTGATCGCGCGCTGTCACCAGGGGCCGGCCGCCGCCCGCGTCGACCGGGTCGAGGTCGAGGAAACCCCCGGCATCGTCGCCGAGGGCTTCACTCAGAAGCCGACGGTCTAATTCCCTCCGGTCCTCCCTGCGCGAAGCGCGGGGAGGGGGACCGCCAAAGGCGGTGGAGGGGTAATGCACAATATCTGAAGGATCGCGACGTCGGAGGTCGGCAAACCCCTCCACCAGCTACGCCCGCGGCTGCTTCGCAGCCGGTTCCGCGCTTTCGTCATGCCCCCGGCATGACGTCGCACTACACCCCCCTCCCCATCTGCGATGGGGAGGATTGGGGTTGGTCAGTCCGCGAACGGGTCGCGAACCAGGATCGTGTCCTCGCGCTCGGGGCTGGTCGACACCAGCGCCACCGGGCACTGGATCAGTTCTTCGATGCGGCGGATATATTTGATCGCCTGCGCGGGCAGTTCGGCCCAGCTGCGTGCGCCGCCGGTCGACTCGCTCCAGCCGGGGATCGTCTCGTAGATCGGTTCGACCCGGGCCTGGTCCTGCGGATGCGGCGGCAGATAGTCGTAGACCTGCTCACCGATCCGATAGCCGACGCAGATCTTGATCTCGTCGAAGCCGTCGAGCACGTCGATCTTGGTCAGCGCGATGCCGGTGATGCCCGACACCGCCGCCGACTGGCGCACCAGCACCGCGTCGAACCAGCCGCAGCGGCGCTTGCGGCCCGTGACGGTCCCGAACTCATGGCCGCGCTCGCCGAGCCGCTGGCCGGTCTCGTCCTCGAGCTCCGAGGGGAACGGGCCCGAGCCGACCCGGGTGGTGTAGGCCTTGACGATGCCGAGCACGAAGCCCGCCGCCGACGGGCCGAGCCCCGATCCGCTGGACGCGGTGCCGGCGATCGTGTTCGACGAGGTCACGAACGGATAGGTCCCATGATCGACGTCGAGCAGCACGCCCTGCGCGCCTTCGAACAGGATTCTGCGCCCGCGCTTGCGCGCTTCGTTGAGCGTCAGCCACACCGGCTTGGCGAAGGGCAGGATGAAGTCGGCGATCTCGGCCAGTTCGGCCTTGAGCGCCTCGCGATCGACCGGCGCCTCACCGAAGCCGGCGCGCAGCGCGTCATGATGCGCGCAGAGCCGGTCGAGCTGAAGCTCGAGATCGTCGAGATGGGCGAGGTCGCACACCCGGATCGCGCGGCGGCCGACCTTGTCCTCATAGGCCGGGCCGATGCCGCGGCGGGTGGTGCCGATCTTGCCGGCGCCGCTGGCATCCTCGCGCAGCCCGTCGAGGTCGCGGTGGATCGGCAGGATCAGCGGGCAGGTCTCGGCGAGCTGGAGGTTCTCGGGCGTGATCGTCACCCCCTGCGCCTTCAGCTTGGCGACCTCGTCGCGGAAATGCCAGGGATCGAACACCACGCCGTTGCCGATCACCGACAGCGTGCCGCGGACGATGCCCGAGGGCAGCAGGCTCAGCTTGTAGACTTGGTCGCCGACCACCAGCGTGTGGCCGGCATTATGGCCGCCCTGGAATCGGACGACGACGTCGGCGCGCTCGGCGAGCCAGTCGACGATCTTGCCTTTGCCTTCGTCACCCCATTGGGCGCCGATCACCGTCACATTTGCCATGGATGCGAGTCTCCGCCTGCCACGCGGATCCGGGCGCCCTTCGACAGGACTCGACGACCGGATTTTTCGGGGTCGGGCGGTTGCCCGGTTCGGGCGTCCCCCTGCCTTCAGCGGGACGCGAGGTCAAGTCAGATCGGCCGGATTTCTCCGTCCGCCAATATGTGGGTGCAGCCCAGCGTCGCGGCGTCGTCGGCATCGGACAGCGCCGCGATCGTCGTCCAGTCCTCGCCGCGCAGCCGGGCGGCGGCGGCGGGATCGGTGCCGATCGGCAGGAAGATGGTGCGGCGCTCGACCACGCCCAGGCCGGTGTCGACCAGCGGGTCGATATAGAGCGAGAAGCCGATCGCCTTTTCCTCACGCCCGTCGGTGTGGAGGATGGTGTAGCTGCCGCCACGGCCGATCTCGCCCGACAGGCCATGGCCGAACAGCGAGAAGCCGATCCAGGTCTGATATTCGAAGCCGTGGCGCTCGGTCGGATCGAGGGTCAGGATGACCTCGTCGCCGATCGCCGCGCGGATCGCGTCGATCGCCGCGAGCCGGTCGTCTAGCGCGGGAATCGCCGGGATCGCGCGCAGCTTGGTGAGCGCGGTCGCAATCGGGCCGGCGGCCTCGACGAACGGCAGATAGGCCTGCGCGCCCTGCGCGGCGAGCCCGCCCGCATCCTTGACGTCGAGCAGCTTGCGGACCGCGTCGATCCGCTCGGCGGGCAGCGGGATCGCGTCGGTGGCGAGCGTCTCGACCAGGTCGGGCAAAGTGAGGTCGACGGTGATCCGCTCGACCCCCGCGACCTTCAGCGCCTCGATCGCGACCTGCAGGATCTCGATGACCGCGGCGAGGCTGTCGGTGCCGATCAGCTCGGCGCCAGCCTGGGTCAGTTCGCGCTCGGGGCGCAGCTGGGTCGCGCGCAGCTTGAGCACCGGGCCGCCATAAGCGAGCCGCAGCGGGCGCGGGCGATGGCTCATCCGGGTGGTGGCGATCCGGCCGACCTGCGCGGTGATGTCGGGGCGCAGCGCCAGCGTCCGGCGCGACACCGGATCGACGAAGCGCAGCAGGTCGGTCGCGCGCGCCGACTTGAGCCGGCCGATCAGCCCGTCCTCATATTCGGCGAGCGGCGGCGACACCCGCGCATAGCCATGCTTGCCGATCGCGACGATCACCCGGTGGAGCAGGCGCGACCCGGCTTCGGCCTGCGGGGGCAGGCGGTCGTGCAGGCCTTCGGGGAGGAGTCCGGGTGCGATGTTCATCGGCTGCGGCTCATAACGGGTCCGGGGCCATGTTCAACTCGAACATCGCCCCGGACCATTTTGGTCAGGTCAGAACTTCAGCGCCTTGGCGCTCTTCACGCCGGGCAGCGCGAAGATCTTCGGCTTGAGCGCGACATCGACCGGCTCGTCGACCGACAGCAGCAGCACCGCCTCGCCGCCGGCCGAGCGGCGGCCGAGGTGGAAGGTGCCGATGTTGACGCCGGCCTCGCCGAGGGTCGACCCCAGCCGGCCGATGAAGCCGGGGGCGTCTTCGTTGACGATGTAGAGCATGTTGCCGTCGAGATCGGCCTCGACCTTGATCCCGTAGATCTCGACGAGGCGCGGCTGGGCGTTGGCGAACAGCGTGCCGGCGACCGAGCGCTGTCCGGCGGCGGTCTTCACCGTCACCCGCACCAGCGTCGAATAATCGCCCTCGCGGTCATGGCGCACCTCGCGAACGTCGAGCCCGCGCTCCTTCGCCAGGAACGGCGCGTTGACCATGTTCACCGTGTCCGAATAGACCCGCATCAGCCCGGCCAGCACCGCGCCGGTGATCGGCTTGATGTTGAGCTCGGCGGCGGCGCCCTCGACCTCGATCGAGATCGCCTGGACCGCATCGCCCTCGAGCTGGCCGATCAGCGCGCCAAGCCGCTCGGCAAGCGCCATGTACGGCTTGATCTTCGGCGCTTCCTCGGCCGACAGCGACGGCATGTTGAGCGCGTTGGTAACCCCGCCCGACAGCAGGAAGTCGGCCATCTGCTCGGCGACCTGGATCGCGACATTGACCTGGGCTTCGTTGGTCGACGCGCCGAGATGCGGGGTCGAGATGAAGCCCGGGGTGCCGAACAAAGGCGATTCCTTGGCGGGCTCGGTCACGAACACGTCGAGCGCGGCACCGGCGACATGGCCGTTGTCGAGCGCTTCCTTGAGCGCGGCCTCGTCGATCAGCCCGCCGCGCGCGCAGTTGATGATCCGCACACCCTTCTTGGTCTTGGCGAGATTTTCCTTCGACAGGATGTTGCGGGTCGAATCGGTCAGCGGGGTGTGCAGCGTGATGAAGTCGGCGCGCGCCAGCAACTCGTCGAGCGTGACTTTCTCGACCCCCATCTCGATCGCGCGCTCGGTGGTCAGGAACGGGTCGAAGGCGACGACCTTCATCTTGAGGCCGATCGCGCGGTCGGCGACGATCGAACCGATATTGCCGGCGCCGATCAGGCCGAGGGTCTTGTTGGTGACCTCGACGCCCATGAAGCGGTTCTTCTCCCACTTGCCGGCCTGGGTCGACTTGTCGGCCTCGGGCAGGTCGCGGGCGAGCGCGAACATCAGCGCGATCGCGTGTTCGGCGGTGGTGATCGAGTTGCCGAAGGGGGTGTTCATGACGACCACGCCCTTGGCCGAGGCCGAGGGGATGTCGACATTGTCGACGCCGATGCCGGCGCGGCCGACGACCTTCAAATTGGTCGCGGCCTCGAGCACTTCCTTGGTGACCTTGGTCGAGGAGCGGATCGCCAGACCGTCATATTGGCCGATGATCGCGATCAACTCGTCCTTGGTCTTGCCGGTGATCTCGTCGACCTCGACCCCGCGGTTGCGGAAGATCTGGGCGGCGAGCGGATCCATGGCGTCGGAAATCAGGACTTTGGGCATGGTATTTTCCTAAACTGGTCGTCGTGCCAGCGCAGGCTGGCATCCAAGTCTCTCTCGACAAGCGGTGATCCGGGTGGAGAGAGCCATGGGCCCCAGCCTTCGCTGGGGCGACATGATTGAAATAGACGGGAGAAGGTCAGCCGCGCGCTTGCGACCAGGCCCAGTCGAGCCAGGGGCCGAGCGCCTCGACATCGGCGGTCTCGATCGTGCCGCCACACCAGATCCGCAGACCCGGAGGGGCGTCGCGATAGCCGGCGACGTCATAGGCGGCTTCCTCGATCTCGAGCAGCGACGCGATCTTCTTGACCAGCGCGAGCTGCGCCTCGTCGTCGAGCCCCTCGACCGCGGCGGGCGCGAACTTCAGGCACACCGAGGTGTTCGACCGGCTCGCCGGATCGATCGCGAGGTGGTCGACCCAGTCGGTCGTCTGGACCCAGGCGTCGAGCGTTGCGGCATTGGCGTCGGCGCGCGCGATCAGCGCTTCGAGGCCGCCGATCTGCTTGGCCCATTCGAGGCTGTAGATATAATCCTCGACCGCGAGCATCGATGGCGTGTTGATCGTCTCGCCCTTGAAGATGCCCTCGATCAGCTTGCCGCCCTTGGTCATGCGGAAGATCTTGGGCAGCGGCCACGCCGGGCTGTAGCTTTCGAGCCGCTCGACCGCGCGGGGGCCGAGCACCAGGATGCCGTGCGCGCCTTCGCCGCCGAGCACCTTCTGCCACGAGAAGGTGACGACATCGAGCTTGTCCCAGGGCAGGTCCATCGCGAAGCAGGCCGAGGTCGCATCGGCGATCGTCAGGCCCTCGCGGTCGTCGCGGATCCAGTCGCCGTTCGGCACGCGCACGCCGCTGGTGGTGCCGTTCCAGGTGAAGACGATGTCGGTCGACTGGTCGAGCGCGCCGAGGTCGGGCAGCACGCCATAGGGCGCCTTGACCACGTCGGCCTCGATCTTGAGCTGCTTGACGACGTCGGTGACCCAGCCTTCGCCGAAGCTCTCCCAGGCGACCATCGTCGCCTTGCGGGCGCCGAGCATCGACCACAAGGCCATTTCGACCGCGCCGGTGTCGGAACCGGGGACGATGCCGATGCGGTGGGTGGCGGGGATGCCGAGGATATCGCGGGTCAGGTCGATCGCATGGACGATGCGCGCCTTGCCGAGCTTCGACCGGTGCGAGCGGCCGAGCGATCCTATGGCGAGCTTGTCGGGATCCCAGCCGGGCGGCTTTGCGCAGGGGCCGGAAGAGAAATGGGGTCGTACCGGCTTGGAGGCCGGGCGTTCAAAATCAGTCATTTAAGACTCTCCTCACAGAGAGCACGCGCTGCGTTGGGACAGCGTGGCCCGTCGGCGCTTCTAGAGGCGCGGATTCGCCTGTCAATCGGCTTGGCGGTCGCCCGGCGGCCCGGTGGCCCCGATCCGGCCATGGCGGTCGACGATTCGTCCCGGCTTTCCGGGGCGATTTGGCAGTCCGGATAAATTTCTCCGATCGTTCGTTGATGTCTTCAGAACTGCCGGTTCGGACAAGTTCAAAAGGAAGGATGACCCCAAGAAGACATTTTTGATCGGAGGCGCGTCGATCGCGCTGGCTATCGTTGCGATGCCGGTTTCGGCGCAATTGCTCGGCGGTAGTGGAGCGGCCGGCGGGGCCGTGGGCGGTGCGGTCGGTGGCGCGGGCGGCACGCTCGGCGGCGCCGGCTCCACCGGCGGCACGCTTGGTTCGCCGGCAGGCAGCGTCGGCGGAACCCTCGGCAGTGCGGGCTCGACCACGGTCGATACCGCCCGTGGCGGTGTCGCCAGCAATGGCGGGGTGACCGGCACCCTCAACGGTACGACCGCTAATGCGGCGGGATCGCTCGCCGCCGACACGCCGGGCACCGACATGGCGCGCGACACGGCACGCAGTGCCGCCGGTACGACGCGCCAGGCGGCCGGCGATGCCGCGGGTACCGCGAATCGCACCGCCCGCGACACGGTGGCGACCACTCGCGAGGCGGCGCGCGAGACCCGCGACAATGCCCGCCAGGCCGCCCGCGACAGCCGCGATGCCGCGCGCACGACCGGCCGCAACACGCGCTCGACCGTCAAGAGCACGACGTCGACCGTCCCCGCCGCCAGCGCCGGCGCGCAGACCGACGTCGAGGCGAGCACCCCGGGCGCCTGATCGGGAGCAACGTCGCCCTATGTGGCTCCGGCAGAGATGCCGGAGCCGCTCGCGTGTCGATCGATCGCCGCGATTGACCCGCGACTCGCGCTCGCCCACACAGGCGTCATGCGGTCGCGGGTCCTGTTCATGCTGCTTTGCCTGGCGCTCGGGGCATGCGTCGGGCCTTCGAACAAGGGCCGGCGCCCGCGTTACGTCCCCCCGGCCGAGACCGCCGAGCGCTTTCGCCAATGCGTGACGGTGCTGCGCGCCGAAGGATCGAAGGTCGATCCGCTACCCGACCGCCGTTTCGACAATGGCTGTTCGGCGACCTCGTCGGTCAAGTTCGTGACGATCGGTATCCCGGTCACCAATCTCGGCGCGGTCAAATGCGGCCTCGCCGAACCCTTCGCGCGCTGGGTCCGCGACGACGTGCCCGCGGCGGCTTTGCGCTATCTCGATACGAGCGTGACGAAGATCGAGAGCTTCGGCACCTTCGCCTGCCGCCCGGTCAACAACCAGGCCGGCAACCGCCTGTCCGAACATGGCCGCGCCAACGCGGTCGACATCGCCGCGTTCAACCTCGGGGACGGCCGGCGGATCACCGTCAAGCAGGGCTGGAACGGCGACGACCCGCGCGTCCGCGATTTCCTGCGCGCGCTCCACAAGGCGGCCTGCCGGCGTTTCTCGGTGGTGTTGGGGCCCGAGGCGAACGCGCTCCACGCCGATCATCTGCATTTCGACATGGGCAGTGGCCCATATTGTCGCTAATATATTGGTTTTTGCGCGGCGCTGTAGCGCGCCTGCAAGACTGTCGAGGTAAGTGAGTTTCAATGGCCGACCGCAAGATCCCAACCCGCGTCTTCCCCCGTGCGAAGGAGGACGCGGCGGTCGCCAAGACCGCGACCCAGACCCCGCAGACCGCGAACGAGAGCTACAAGCTCGCCTTCCAGGACACCGACTTCCTGCTCCGCGACGAACTGCGCCCGGTCCGCTTCCAGCTCGAGCTGATGAAAGTCGAGATGATGCTCGAGGAGGCGAACATAGGCTCCACTTTCGTCATGTACGGCTCGGCGCGCATCCCCGAGCGCGAGAAGGCCGAGGCGATGCTCCGCGCGGCGACCACCGACAAGCAGAAGCTGATCGCCGAAAAGCTGCTCGCGAAGAGCAAATATTATGACGAGGCGCGCAAGCTCGCCCAGATGTCGAGCCAATATCCGGACGACGCGAACGGCAAGCGCCAGTTCGTGGTCTGCTCGGGCGGCGGTCCGTCGATCATGGAAGCGGCCAATCGCGGCGCCGCCGATGTCGGCAAGGAATCGATCGGCCTCAACATCGTGCTGCCGTTCGAGCAGACGCCGAACGCCTATGTGACCCCGTCGCTGAGCTTCCACTTCCACTATTTCGCACTGCGCAAGATGCACTTCCTGCTGCGCGCCCGCGCGGTCGCGGCCTTCCCGGGCGGCTTCGGCACCTTCGACGAACTGTTCGAGCTGCTGACCCTGATCCAGACCGGCAAGATGGCGCAGCTGCCGATCTTCCTGTTCGGCCGCGAATTCTGGGAGAAGGTCGTCAACTTCGACGGGCTGGTCGAGGAAGGCGTCATCGCCGAACATGACCTCAACCTGTTCCGCTTCGTCGAGACCGCCGAGGAAGCCTGGGAAAAGCTCGAACATTATTACGCGACCCGCGATCGGGTGCATCTGCACAGGGATCCGCCGAAAGCGGCTTGAGTGACGTTGAAACATAACGTCATCCCGGCGGAGGCCCTAGGGGATGCACACATCTCATTGCGTAGGTGAAACAGTGCTGGCCTGTTTGGGCGTGTAGTGATTCAAGTTGC
>NZ_JBXANN010000012.1:0-212917 GCF_058801765.1 Rhizorhabdus sp. GW822-FHT03C02 | reverse complement strand
GCCCATGCCAATGTGTTCACCATGTCTCCGAACGCTGTTCACCTTGTACCCGGTCCATACACGGAGGCCGGGGCGACCAAATAAGCTAGCCCCCGACGCCCACCCGCCGGCTCGTCACCCGGTGCCCCAGGCTGCGCGAGATCGCGGTCGCCTCCGCCGCCACCAGCCGTGCCAGTTCGGCGAGACGGTCCTGGAGCCGCGAACTCGGTGCGGCGACGATCAGCGCGCCGATCACGATCCCGGCGGCGTCGTGGATCACCGCGGCGGTGCCGGTGACCCCGTCGGCCGCCTGGTCGATCGTCTGCGCGACCCCGGTCTCGCGGGCGGTGACGATCGCTTCGGCCAGCCGCGCCCGGTCGATCTCGGTCTCCCCGGTCAACCGGTCGGGACGCAGGCGGTTGAGATAGGCGGTCAGATCCTCGACGCCGTCCTGCGCGAGCAGCACCCGTCCGCCGGCGGTGCAATAGAGCGGCCGGCGGTCGCCGACCGACACCGCGAAGCGCACCGTGTTGCGGCTTTCGATCACGTCGACATAGGTCAGCGTCTCGGCCTCCTCGTCGCGCACCCCGAACAGCACGGTTTCGCCCGACCGGTCGGCCAGCCGGCGCATGCCGTCGCGGACCAGGTCCGACGACTGGAAGCGCCGCCGCGCCTCCATCAGCGCGCTGCCCAGCCCGAACGCGCCCGGCCCCAGCCGATAGGCATTGTCGGCGGCGACGACGAAATCCTCCTCGGCGAGCCCGCGCAGCAAGGCTGCCATGCTGCTCTTCGGGGTGCCGAGGATGCGGCTGAGATCGGCCAGGCTGATCGGCGCGGGGCTCGCGCACAGCGCGTCGAGGATCCGGATCACTCGAGTGACCGACTGCGGGGAATTCACGCGCCGATCGTCGACGGGCATCGTCTGTCACTCTCCATTGCTGGCGCGCGGTTGCCGAACATCATGGGCCCGCCCGTCCGGCCTCTCAGCGAAAGGCCGGAATGACCTCCCGCGCGAACAGCTCTGCATATTCGACGAACCGGGCCGACGGAAGGCCCGGCGGGCGCATCATCATATAATGCTCGATCGGCATCCGCGCCTGCATCGCCCGGAACATGTCGATCGCCTGCCCCGGGGTCAGGATCTGCAATATGCCGCTCGTCTTGAACGCCTCGAGCGACATCGGCGCGAGCACCCCGTCGACCCCCGACGCCTTGTCCTCGTTGAGCCACACGCCATAGCTGTTGTTCACATGATGATAATAAGGCGCCAGTTCCTCCATCGCCGCCTTCGGATCGGCAGCGACGGCGAAGAACAGCCCCTGGATGCGGATCCGTGCCGAGGCGGGATCCTTGCCCTGGTCGCGCAGCTTGTCGATATATTGCCCGCAGACATCCTCGTTGCCGAAATAGCCGTCGGCATATTTCGCGACCCGTTCGAGCGCCTTTTCGGCGAAGCCGCCGATATAGAGCGGGATCTGGCCGCGCGGCGATGCCGGGCTGATCGACGCATCCTTGACCGAATAGAAGCTGCCGTCGAAGCTGACGGTCTCGCCCGCCCAGAGCCGGCGGACGATCTCGAGGAACTCGTCGAACCGGCGGCCGCGCTTGGTGAAATCGACGCCATAGGCCTCGGTCTCGCGCCGACGATAGCCGATCGCCAGCGCCATCTCGATCCGCCCGTTCGACAGGATATCGAGCACCGCACAATCCTCGGCGAAGCGCACCGGGTGGTAGAGCGGGGCGAGCGCCACCGCCGAGCCGAGCCGGATCGTCTTCGTCCGCGCCGCGATCGCCCCCAGCGTCACCAGCGGCGACGGCATATAGCCGTCCTCGGCGCGGTGATGTTCGGGCACCCAGGCGCCCTCGAACCCGACCGTTTCGCTCCACGCGATCAGATCGAGCGTCTCCGCATAGAGCTCCGGCCACGGCCGGTGCCATATGGCCGGGTTCCTGAAGTCGTAGAGATAGCCGAAACTCAGCCTTGTCATCCCGCTCTCCCGCTTTTCGTCTTGGACCGACGATCGTCATTGCGTCCGGTCGGCGCACGCGTCCGAATCCCGGATGCTTCCCCTGCTAGACGCGATGCCGGCCGCCGTCTTGATGCCTGCCGACATCGACCCGGCGATTGACGACGCCTAAGCGGCGCTTCGGCTTGTGACACACTGTGCGCACAGCTATCTTTTTTGCAGCAGGATCATCCGGAGAAACAGCGCGTGGAAGGGAGGTTCAGGTCCCAGGGGCAGCCCCCGTCGAGCCTCGACGCCGAGACCGGTTTCGAGCTGGTCCACGCCGATACGCTGCGGCTGTTTCCCGAACTCGTCGCCGAACTGGGCGGCGATCCCGATGCCTATATGCGCCTCGCCGGGCTCGATCGGTCGATCCTCGCCCGCAACGCCGCGCGGGTCAGCTACCGGTCGATGATCGAACTGCTCGAACAGAGCGCGGCGCGGCTGCAGCGGCCCGATTTCGGCATGCGCCTCGCCGCGCGCCAGGGCGGCGGCAGTGTGTTCGGCCCGATCGGGGTGGTGATGCGCAATTCGGGGACGTTCGGCGACGCGCTCGCTTATGTCGCCGACCATATCCACGCCTACAGCCTCGCCGCCAGCCTGCGGATCGAACAGGACCGGATGACCGGCCGGGTGCTGGTCGGGTTCGACATCCTGCTCGAAAATCTGCCGAACAAGAGCCAGACGATCGAGCAGTTGTTGCTGCTCGCCCATCTCAACGCGCTCGAGATCACCGAGGGCCGGGCCCGGGTGCGCGAGGTGCGCTTCCGTCATCAGCCGGTGTCGCCGCTGCGGGTCTATCGCGACTATTTCGGCTGCGACGTGCGCTTCGGCCAGTCGACCGAGGGCATGATCTTCGACCAGAAGGATCTCGACGCCCCGGTGATCGATCCCGACCTGCAGCTCCACGAGATGGCGACCTTCTTCATCGACGCCAATTTCCCGGCGGCGGTCGCGCCGATGCATGCCCGGGTGCGCGGGCTGGTGATGAAGCATCTCGGCGTCTCCGACTGCAAGATCGACCGCATCGCCGACGAGCTGTGCCTCCATCCGCGCACGCTCCACCGCCGGCTGAAATATGAGAACAAGTCGTTCGAGGACATCAAGAACGAGGTCCGCCGCGACATGGCCCGCTATTATATCGAGCAGACCGATATCGCGTTCAGCCAGATCTCGGAGAAGCTCGGCTATTCGGAGACGTCGGTGCTGTCGCGCACCTGCCTGCGCTGGTTCGGTGCCTGCCCGCGCGAGATGCGGGCGCAGGTCCGCGGCGAACAGCCGCGCGAGCTGGAACTGGTCGATTAAGCGCGGTCGCTTCCGGAGCGGTGGCTGATGTCGGTCGCGAACCAGATTTCCCGCAGGGCATCGGGCGCACCCGCGATGGTACGGGTCGACGCGCTGCGCAAATTCGCCGAGGTGGTGACCGCGCTCGGCGGCGACCCGCACGCGCTGCTGGCCCGATACTGGATCGACCCCGCCATATTGTCGCGGCCGCATGCGGTCGTCCCCTATCTCTCGCTGGTCAAGCTGCTCAAGCAGGCGGCGATCGATCTCGACTGCCCCGATTTCGGCATGAGACTCGCCGCGGTCCAGGAGGGCGCCAAGGTGCTGGGTCCGCTCGAGGTCGCGATGCGCCACTCGACCAGCCTGCGCGCCGCGCTCGCTTATTGCGCCGCCCATATCCAGGTCTACAGCACCAGCACCAGCATCGCGCTGACCGAACGCCCCGACGGGGCGGCCTTCCTGCAGCTCCAGATCCACCTCCCCGCGTCGCTGCTCAATCCGCAGTCGGTCGAACATGCGCTGCTGCTGATGCAGCACAGCTTCGCCGAACTCACCGGCGGCCGGGTGCGAGCGCGCGAAATCTGGTTCACCGGAGCCCCGGTGTCGCCGCCGACGACCTATGAGGCCTATTTCGGATCGCCGGTGCGGTTCGGCCAGAAGGCCAATGGCGCGCTGCTGACCAGCCCCGATCTCGATTGCCCGGTGCCGGGCGCCGACACCCAGCTGCTCGAGCTCGCGACCTATTTCATCGAGGTCCATTATCCGCCCGACGACGACGATCTGAGCGCGCGCGCCGGGGCGCTCGTCGAGCAGCTGCTCGAGGAAGGACGCTGCACCCCCGACGACGTCGCGGCGATGCTCGGCATGGGTGCGCGCACCTTCCAGCGGCGGCTCAAGGCCGAGGGCAAGTCGTTCGAGGACATCCGCAACGCGGTCCGGCGCGACATCGCGCTGCGCTATCTGCAGCATTCGGACCTGCCGCTGATCCGCGTCGCCGAACTGCTCGGCTATTCGGATGCGTCGGTGCTGACCCGCAGCTGCCATCGCTGGTTCGGCGCCTCGCCCCGTCAGCTGCGTCAGGGCAAGCTCGCCGACCCCGCCGACGGACCGTCGCCCGGGCGCAGCATTTTGTCGGCATAGATCAAGTCGCACCGGCCGAAGCGGGTTTTCGCCAAGCCCTGTTTTCGGGCAAGGTCGCGCCAACCAGCGGCGCCCGCCTTCGCGCCCGATATCGAGAGGACTGCCCATGACCGAGCTGAGGTTCGACGATCGCGTCGCGGTGATCACCGGCGCCGGCCGCGGCCTCGGCCGCGCTTATGCGCTGCTGCTGGCGTCGAAGGGAGCCAAGGTCGTCGTCAACGATCTCGGCGGCAGCCTGAACGGCGACGGCGTCGATGTCGGCCCGGCCCAGCAGGTCGTCGACGAGATCCGCGCCGCCGGCGGCGAAGCCGTCGCCTCGACCGATTCGGTCGCCACCCCCGAGGGTGGCGCCGCGATCGTCCGGACGGCGATCGACACTTATGGCCGGATCGACATCCTGATCCACAATGCCGGCAACGTCCGCTACGGATCGCTGCGCGAGCTC
The DNA here is from genome assembly GCF_058801765.1 of Rhizorhabdus sp. GW822-FHT03C02. Taxonomy (NCBI): domain Bacteria; kingdom Pseudomonadati; phylum Pseudomonadota; class Alphaproteobacteria; order Sphingomonadales; family Rhizorhabdaceae; genus Rhizorhabdus; species Rhizorhabdus sp. GW822-FHT03C02. Next base: position 208,063 of record NZ_JBXANN010000012.1, on the reverse strand, counting down.
AGCGTCGAGGATTTCGAGGCGGTGCTCGACGTTCATCTGCGCGGCGCCTTCCATGTCGTGCGCGCCGCCTTCCCGCTGATGTGCGACGCCGGCTATGGCCGCATCGTGCTGACCTCGTCGATCGGCGGAATCTACGGCAACAACCGGGTGGTCAATTATGGCGTGTCGAAGGCCGGCATGATCGGCCTGTCGAACGTCGCCGCGCTCGAAGGCGAGGCCCACGACGTCAAATGCAACGTCATCGTGCCGAGTGCGGTGACCCGGATGGCCGAGGGAATCGACATCAGCGCCTATCCGCCGATGGATCCCGACTTGGTCGCCCCCGCAGTCGGCTGGCTCGCCCATGAGGCCTGCTCGATCAGCGGCGAGATGCTGGTGTCGATCGCCGGTCGCATCGCCCGCGCCTTCATCGGCGAGACCCCGGGCGTCTATCGTCCGAACTGGACGATCGACGAGGTCAACGACGAGATCGGCGCGATCCGCAACGCCGACGAACCCTTGATCTTCGGGCTCCACGGCCATGTCGACCATATCCGCTACAGCTTCGCGATGGCGACCAAGGCGAACGCCGGCGGTGCCTGATCGTCGCTTGTGCAGAAGCGATCGCACTATGATCGATTTTCATATGAGGGCCGCGTCGGAATGCGGCTAAGGCCGCTCCAGCCGTCGTTCGACGGACCACAAGTTGCGTCGCGTCCGCCGGCGCCTGGACAGGAGATGGTTCGGATTGGCCGACAAGCACCCCCTCGCCTTCCCGGACTTCCGTAACTTCTGGATCGCCCGCTTCTGTTCGACCCTCGCGCAGAACTGCATGGTCATCATCATCGGCTGGCAGGTCTATGACCTCGCCCGCTCGACGATGGCCCCGCGCGAGGCGGCGCTCCAGCTCGGCATCGTCGGCATCGTCCAGTTCCTGCCGCTGTTCCTGCTGACCCTCGTCACCGGCTGGACCGCCGACCGGGTCGACCGGCGCCTGATCGCGCGCCTGGCGATCGCGCTGCAACTCGTCTGCGCGGGGCTGCTCTGCTGGCTCAGCGCCAGCGAGCGGGCGACGCTGCATGCGCTGTTCGCGGTCGCCAGCCTGCTCGGCGTCGCCCGCGCCTTCGCGATGCCGGCGCTCGGCGCGCTCGCCTCGAACCTGGTGCCCACCCCGGTGCTGCCGCGCGCGATCGCGATGAGCCAGCTCGCCTCGCGCTTCGGCGCGATCGCGGGGCCGGCGGCGGGCGGCTATCTCTACACCTGGGCACCGGCGATGCCCTATGCGGTGAGCGCCGGCCTCTATGCGATCTCGCTGCTGTGCGCGCTGCTGATCAAGCCGATCACCCGCACCGTGATCGAAGGCTCGCGCAACCCGTGGCGGCAGATGGTCGACGGTCTCCATTATGTCCGCCAGAACCGGCTGGTGCTCGGCGCGGTGTCGCTCGACCTGTTCGCCGTGCTGCTCGGCGGCGCGACCGCGATGCTGCCGATCTTCGCCTATGACATATTGCGGGTCGGCCCGTCGGGGCTCGGGCATCTGCGCGCGGCCTCGGCGGTCGGCGCCACCGTCACCGCCTTCTGGTTCTCGCATCGGCCGCTGCGCCATAATGTCGGGATCAAGATGCTGGTGTCGGTCGCGGTGTTCGGCGCGGCGACCATCGTCTTCGGTCTGTCGCGGTGGATGCCATTGTCGCTCGCCGCTCTCGCGACGCTCGGTGCCGCCGACATGCTGTCGGTCTATGTCCGCCAGTCGCTGATCCAGCTGTCGACCCCGAACGAGATGCGCGGGCGGGTCGGCGCGGTATCGTCGTTGTTCGTCTCGGCCTCGAACGAGCTCGGCGAGGCCGAATCGGGCTTCCTCGCCGCCGCGATCGGCCCGACCGCGGCGGTGGTCGCCGGCGGCGTCGGCGCGATCATCGTCACGATATTGTGGGCGCGCTGGTTTCCGGTGCTCCGGCTCGCGCGCAATTTCGACCATCTCGACCGGCGGCCCTAGCTAAGAGCAGGGCCGCCGATCCCGACCGTCACGCCGGCTGCGGTTCGAGACCCAGCCGCTCTTCCAGCGCATGCTGCTGGCGCCACAGCGCCGACGGCACATCGCCGAGCGCCTTGAGATCGGTCGCGCTGGCGCGGGCCTCCTCGGTCCACACCACCGGATCGACCTCGAGCAGATAATCGATCGCGGCGCTCGACAGGCCCAGCCCGTCGAGATCGAGACCGTCGGGAGTCGGCAGGAGCCCGATCGGGCTTTCGACCGCGTCGGCGGTGCCTTCGCAGCGTTCGACGATCCATTTGAGCACGCGGGCATTGTCGCCGAAGCCCGGCCACAGATAGCGGCCATTGGCGTCCTTGCGGAACCAGTTGACCAGGAAGATGCGCGGCAGCTGCCCGGAATCACTGCCGGCCGCGGCCCCCAGCCGGATCCAGTGGCCCAGATAATCGGCCATGCTGTAGCCGCAGAAGGGCAGCATCGCGAACGGATCGCGGCGCAGCGCGCCGATCGCATTCTCGGCCGCCGCGGTACCTTCCGACGCGACATTGGCGCCGAGATAGACGCCATGATCCCAGTCGAACGCCTCGGTGACGAGCGGCACCGCGCTCGCGCGGCGCCCGCCGAACAGGATCGCCGAGATCGGCACCCCGGCGGGATCGTCCCATTCGTCGGCGATCGCCGGGCATTGCGAGGCCGGCACCGCGAAGCGCGCATTGGGGTGCGCCGCGGGCTTGCCGCTCGACGGGTCATAGGGCTTGCCCTGCCAGTCGATGAGGTTGGCGGGCGCGGTGTCGGTCAGCCCCTCCCACCAGACGTCGCCGTCGGCGGTCAGCGCGGTGTTGGTGTAGATCGCATTGGCATAGAGCGTGTCGACCGCATTGCGGTTGGTCGACGGCCCGGTGCCCGGCGCGACCCCGAAGAAGCCGGCCTCGGGATTGACCGCATAGAGCCGGCCGTCCTTGCCGAAGCGCATCCAGGCGATGTCGTCGCCGACCGTCTCGGCCTTCCAGCCGGGGATGGTCGGCTCGAGCATCGCCATGTTGGTCTTGCCGCACGCCGACGGAAAGGCGGCGGCGATATAATGGACATTGTCCTGCGGCCCGGTGAGCTTGAGGATCAGCATATGCTCGGCGAGCCAGCCCTCGTCGCGCGCCATCACGCTGGCGATCCGCAGCGCGAAGCATTTCTTGCCGAGCAGCGCGTTGCCGCCATAGCCCGAACCATAGGACCAGATTTCGCGGGTCTCGGGGAAATGGACGATCCATTTCTCGTCGGCGCAGGGCCATGGCACATCGGCCTGGCCGTCGGCGAGCGGCATGCCGACCGAATGGATGCAGCGCACGAAGAAGCCGTCCTCGCCGAGCATCTCGAGCGCGGGCGTGCCCATCCGCGTCATGATCCGCATCGACAGCACGACATAGGGGCTGTCGCTGATCTCGACGCCGATCGCGCTGTTCGGCGAACCGAGCGGGCCCATGCAATAGGGGATCACATACATGGTGCGGCCGGCCATGCAGCCGTCGAACAGCCCCTGCATCGTCGCGCGGGTATCGGCCGGATCGCGCCAGTTGTTGGTCGGGCCGGCATCGGCCTTCTCGGCCGAGCAGATGAAAGTGCGGCTCTCGACCCGGGCGACGTCCTTGGGGTCCGAGCGGGCGTAGAAGCTGTTCGGGCGCTTGGCGGGATCGAGCCGGGTCAGCGTGCCGGCGTCGACGAGCTGCGCGGTCAGGCGCTCCCACTCGGCTTCCGATCCGTCGCACCACACGATCGAATCGGGCTTGGTCAGCGCGGCGATCTCGTCGACCCACTGGCCGAGGGCACGATGCCGCCCCGGCCCCGCAAAGGCCGTGGCCTCCTCCCGCGTCGTGTCGCTCACGATCAGGTCGCCCTCACTACCCATTCACTATCCTTTCCACCGCCTCAGATCGGATGAGCGACGCGTCGATCGCGAACCGCTCGCCCGGTTGGAATCGAGACGGGATCGATGACCCCGCCTCTGCCGTCGGCCGTCCGGAAGACCGGACGTCCTGCGCGAAACCGCTGCGGCCTCCTCCTCAGGCTCGCATCGGCGATCGCGCCGACCGCCTCCAATGGGATATGGAAGGCTGGCGATAAGTCTAGCGAGATCGCGCAATATATGCAGCAATTTCGGCAGTTAGCGGCGATTGGAGGCGATTCCTACGCCGGACCGATCTTTTCGGATCGCCCCCGGCAAAATGCGCCCGGTGTCAGTAATCGAAGCCCATGCTCATCCCATATGTCCGCGGCGGCGGCGGCATGCCATCGTCGCCGTGGTTCGAGGTGCCGATCCCGGTCCGATAGAAGGCATCGATCAGATTCTTCCCCCACAGCCGGACGAAGAGATGGTCGCCCGATGCGGGCCAGCCGAGCGATGCGTCGACGGCATTATCGGGATCCCGGTGAGTCATGTCCACCGGGATCGGCTATCAGGCGATCGCGCCGCTCGCCTTCAACTGCTCGATGCGATCCCATTCGAGGCCGAGCTCGACGAGCACGGTCTCGGTATGCTCGGATGCCTGCGGGGCGCGGGTGGTCACCAGCGGGGCATGGTTGAACTGGACCGGCCCGCGCACGACCCGGAACGGCGCGCCGCCATCGCCCGCCTCGACCTCGGCGATCATATCGTTGGCGAGCGCCTGTTCGTCGGTGACGAGATCGAGCAGGCTCTGGAGCGGCGCCCATTGCCCCTTCATCGTCTTGAGATGCTGGCGCCAATAGGCGAACGGCTTTTCGGCGAAGGCGGCGACCATCAGGTCGCTGGCGGCACCGGCATTCTCGATCAGCTTGTAGACGTCGGCGAACCGCGGATCGTCGGCAGCCTCGGCCAGTCCCAGATGCTCGAATGTGTCGCGGATCAGCCCGGTCGGGCTCGGCATGCACAGATTGATGAAGCCGCCGTCCGACGTGCGGAAATTGCCCATCAGCGGGTTCTTCGCCGACCCGCCCGATCCGGGCTGCGGCGACCGGCTGATCACCCCCTTCTCCATGCCCTGGGTGAGGTTGGCGCCGGCCGCCCACCAGGCCGAGCTGAGCAGCGAAACGTCGACCTCGATTGCCTCGCCGGTGCGCTCGCGATGGAGCAAGGCCGCCGAGATGCCGCCGGCGATGTTCATGCCGCCGATCGAATCGCCGAAGGCGGGGCTGCCCTGCGCGATCACTCCATCGGTCCCCTCGGGGGTGACCGAATGGCCGACCCCGCTGCGGGTCCAGAAGGCGGTGCCGTCGAAGCCGCCGACGTCGCGTTCGGGGCCCTTGTCGCCATAGGCGCTGCCGCGGGCATAGATGATGTCCGGGTTGGCGGCGCGGATATGCTCGACGTCGAATTTGTTCTTCTGCCGCGCCGACGGCAGATAATTGGTCAGGAAGACGTCGGCGCTCTTCGCCAGCTCATAGAGCAGCGCCTGGCCCTCGGCGGTCGAGATGTCGATGCCGACGCTGCGCTTGCCGCGATTGGGATGTTCGATCAGCGGATGGCGATCGGGATCGACCTCGACCCCGCCCATGTTGATGAAGCCGCGCTGGGTGTCGCCGCGCACCGGATGCTCGACCTTGATCACGTCCGCGCCCCAATCCGCCAGGATCGCGCCCGCCGCCGGAACGAAGGTGAACTGCGCCACCTCGAGAATCCGGAACCCCTTCATCACCTGTACCATGATCATCCTCTCCTTGCCCGGCCGCGCGCTTGCGGCACGTCCATCGATGACCGGGCGGAGCCAGACTAACCGATTGGTGGGATGATGCCCATAAAAAATCTGAGTCTGTCATTTTTTAAGCGCAAGGCATGATCGGCTCGTGGCGAACCGCTCAACCATCGATCCCGAGAGCCGCATGATGCGAGACCGGAAAAGGACGACAATCCCGCCCGCAGCGGATCGGGCCGACGGCAGGTCGAGCCGATGAGCGGCGATCGCGGATGCGTCGCACTGGGACTGCGCGCGGCCAAGGGCGGCGCGGTGGTGGTCGCGGTCACCGTCGAAGCCGGGGTGCCGCGGGTGCTGCTCTCGACGATACTCGCGACCTGTGCCGAGGGCGACCGGCTGTCGCGCGAGCCCTATCGGGTGGCGACCGAGATGCCGCGCGATCCGGCGGGCCAGGCCTCGCCCGAGGCGGTTGCCGCCGTCGCCGAAGGGCGTGCGCGCCAGGACCGGCTCGCGACCGACGGACTGCGGCAGATCGTCCGCGCATTGGAAGGAATGTCGGGCGAGCCGATGATCGCCGTGCTGCTCGTCAACCGCGCCGGCTGGGTGACCGACCTGCTCGACTATAGCCTGGGCTGGTCCGAACATGTGCCGGTCGCCGAAGGTCTCGCGGTGCGCGACGCGTTGCGGGCGGCATTCGGCCGATGCCATGTCGAGGCGATCGAACTCGACGAGAAGTCGCTGGGCGATCGTGCGGCCGATGCGCTCGGCCTGTCGGCGGCCGAGATCGCCGCGCGACTGAAAGCGCTGGGCAGCAGCGCGGGCAAGCCCTGGCGCAAGGAACAGAAGCTCGCCTGCCTGTCGGCCTGGGTGGCGCTGGCGACGTCACGCCGATCCCGCGCGGACAGGTGATCGCTCGAACAAACCTGCCTACCTCAGATCATCTGCTCTGCGTCTCCGATTTACTGCGATATGCGAGTCATCGGGCGATTCCACCTGATTCCATATCGTTCTAGTGACCGGGCCATCGCCGCCATGGTAGCGGCGGCAGCTCTTGCGAGGGGCGTTTCGTGACCATAGCCGGCGCATTTCCTTTCGGTGGCGAGATGCCGGATGTCGCGCGCATGCTGCGCGCAATGGCGCTTGGGCCCGCCGGACCGCGTCTGCACCGCGGCGACGGTTTCATGTTCGGGTTATGCGACGATGGCGAGATCGCGGTCGAGGGGCCGGTCGTCGCGCTGTTCCAGGGCCGGCTCGACGCCCCCGCCGAAGGCCGGGGCCGCTCGGCCGCGGGTTCCGCGATCGAGGCCTATCGGCGGTCGGGCACCGACTTTTCCGCTTCGCTGACCGGCGACTTCGCCTGCGCGATCTGGGACGGCGCGGCGCAGCGCCTGCTGCTCGCGCGCGACCCGTTCGGCGGCGAGCCGCTGCATTTTCGGTGTGACGGTCGCGCGATCCGCTTCGCGACCGAGCCGCAAGGATTGCTCGCGCTGCCGGATGTCCCGCGCGAGATCGACCAGCGCTGGGTCGCGCGCTGGCTTGCGTTGCTGCCGCAGAACGACGCGGGCACCGCCTATCGCGGAATCGACCGTGTGCTGCCCGGCCATGTCGCGATCTTCGACGCCAGCGAACGCCGGCAGGTGCGAATCTGGAAGCCCGAGGCATTGCCGCCGGTCCGGCTGGCGCGCGACGCGGACTATGCCGAGGCGATCCGCGCCTTGCTGGACGAGGCGATACGCTGCCGGATCGCCGGGGCGACCGCGGTGGGCAGCCATCTGAGCGCCGGGCTCGACAGTTCGAGCGTCACCGCGCTCGCCGCGCGCCAGTTGGCCGGGCGCGGATCCGGGCTGACGAGCTTCACCGCGGTGCCGGTCGCGGGATTCGACGGCAGCTTTTATCCCGATCAAATCTGGGACGAGGGTCCGCTGGCGGCCAGCGTGGCCCAAGCCTATCCCAATATCGACCATGTGCTGGTGCCCCATGCGGGGCCGCCGCTGTTCGATATGGTCGATCGCGTCGCCGCGACGTCGGGGATGCCGCCGATGAACCCGATCAACCAGATCTGGGTCGACGCCATCGGCGAAGAAGCGAAGCGGCGCGGGATCACGCTGATGCTGAGCGCCGGCAAGGGCAACATGTCGCTCAGCTATGACGGCTTCGCATCGCTCACCGCATGGGCGCGGCAGGGCCGGTGGATCGCGTTGGGCCGGATGATGTTGTCGCTGCATCACCGAGGCCATGGTTGGCCGTCGCTCGCCAACCGCGTGATCGTGCCGGCGCTGCCGCCCCGGATGCGTCGCGGGATCCGGCGCCTGTTCGGCCGGCCGGAACAGCGGCTGCACCAATTCTCGGCATTGCGCGCCGGGTTCGCCGAACGGCTGGGCGTGCTCGACGAAGCCACGGCGCTGGCCGGCGATGTCGGCCATGGCCGGCCGGACCTGGATCTACGGCTCGCCGTCATCGGCCGGGTCGATGTCGGGATGGCGCGGCGGGCGGAGCAGCGGCGATTCGGGTTCCGCACCTGCGACCCGACCGCCGATCGGCGGCTCGTCGAATTCTGCCTCGCCATTCCGTCCGAACAATATCTGCTGCACGGCGAGAGCCGGTCGCTGGTGCGCCGCGCGATGCAGGGGATCGTGCCCGATGCGGTCCGGCTCGAAAACCGTCGCGGGCTGCAGGGCGCCGACTGGTCGCGATCGGCGCAGGCCGAGCGCCAGGCGATCGCCGCGGAAATCGGCCGGCTGGAGCGCAGCCCGCTGGCGCGCGACTGTCTCGATCTGCCGCGGCTGCGCGGGCTGCTCGACGACTGGCCCGAGGCCAGCTGGCATCGCCCCGAGATCGTGCGCGGCTACCGCCTGGCGCTCATGCGCGGCGTGGCGACCGGCCGGTTCATTCGCCGCTTCGAAGGCGGCAATGACTGACGTCGCGGATCAGGAGAAATCGACACCCGAATCGGGCGTAGAGCCGGGGCCGTTTTCGGTGCTGCTGGTCGGGAGGAAGGTCGCGACCGGCTTGTGCCAGTCCCGGGACGGCACCTCGTTCGCGGCGATATCCGCTGTGTTTTCTGGTTCTTGCACGACGCACCTCGCTTCACTCTCGATGCTGAAATAATCGCCGCGCCGCATGCTGTACAGCCCGTTTGCTGCGCACCGGCATTGCGAAACCGCATGGCGATCAATCGTCGTAACGCAGCAAACGCATGATCGGGCCATGATCGTCGCAAATCCGCGCAGACTGCGCGACGGTCAGCTTGTCGCGCCATCCTCCCGGGGTTCCGGGGCCGAAGAAGCGGTGCGGTGCGAAGGGGGAGGATTCGCGAAACCCGGTGTGCGCCTCCGCCGCGCTGAGCCGGTCGAGTCGCGCCGCGTCGATCGCCGCCGCCAGAGGATCCGGGTCGGCCGCATAGCCGAACGTGGCGGCGATGGTCGCGAAACCCGCCGTGGGTGCGGCGACCAGATCCTCATAGCGGACGAGGGTGAGCGGCAGCCCTGAATCGAGCCAGCTGGCCGTGTGCGCGCTCCAGCCCGAGACGAGTTGCGAGACCTGCGGACGCAATCCCGTCCTGCTCGTCCCCAGCGAAAAGCGCGGATGCGCCATCGCCGCGATCGCTTCGTCGAGGGTGAGGCCATAATGATGGGCAAGCGACAGCGTCACGTCGCGGGGGTCGCGCACGATCAGCACGACCGCATCGATCCGCTCGCGGGGAAAGGGTGGCTCCGTAGCCCCTTGGGCGACCAGCCAGGCGTCATGGGTCTTGAGCGGAAAGCCACGCCCGTCCGGCCGGCCGGTCCGATAGGCGGCCGGCCGCAGGCGACGTTCCTCGTCGGGAAGAAGATCGGAGGTGTCGATCTCGAGCATGTCGTCGATGGAAGCGCGGTCGGAGATGATCGGGCCTTCGAGCGCGTTGATATCGAGCGCACCGTCGCCGCGGACGAGCGCGGTGAGCACCGCGCGCACCCAGGTGTTGCCCGACCGCGGATAGGAAGCGAGCAGGGCGAAGCCGGTCATGCCGCGGCGTGCGCCTCGACCCGCCGGACCATATCGTCGAGCCCGGCCAGATCGGGGCCGCGTGTCAGGCGAAAGATACCGGCCCCGCCTGCGAGCCGCGCGACCGCGGCGAACAGATCCGCCGCACGCCCCCAGCGGAGCGCCGTCCGCTTGCGGTAGACCTGACCGTGCAGCCCCATCGCCGCGTGGGTGACTGCCAGCCGCTCGATCGCATCCCGCCCGGCCAGCGGTGCGGCGAGCTGATCGAGCAGATAGACCTTTTTCAGCGGCACCGGCTCCGCCTGGAACTGCGCCGGATCGCCGAACCGCAGATAATATTTGTCCTGGCCGACCCGGTTGGCGCGAAGCCCGGTGGTGGCGACGCCCATCGCATCGAGCGAGTCCCGCCACAGTTTCACCCGCGGAAAGGCGGGGCGCACGACCGGCCCGTCCGCCGCATCGGCATCGATCGCGCAGACATCGTCGCAGACCAGCCGGTGCCCGCGCCGGACCAGCGCCGCGGCCAGCGTCGACTTGCCGGCGCCCGACACGCCGGCGATCGCGATCGCGGTGCCGCCGACGACCACGCAGGATGCGTGCAGCGGGAGCAGATGCCGCCGGTGGCAGAGCAGACCGAGGATCGTACCGAACAGGAAGGTCCGCACATCGGGGCTGTCGACATCGATCGAGGGATCGATCAGGATCTCATGGTCCGACCGCAGCCAATAGGTGGCGACGCCGTCGATCGCGAGGCGCGCCTGCCGGTTGCGATTGACCTGCAGCAACGGCGAGACATGCTCGGCATCGGTCAGCCGCGCCGGTATCGCACCGGTGCGGATCGTCAGATCGGGTTCGCGATCGTCCCCCGTCCAGGCGGCGAGTTCGGGCATCGCGATGGGCGTTCGCAGACGCCAGCCGCACAGGAACAGATCGCCCACCGCAACGCCGGGCTCAGACGACATCGACCAGCCCGCGCGCGTGCAACGACGACAGAAGCTCAAGGACGTCGGTGGTGATCGCGTCGCGATCGCCGCGATAGTCCACCGCCAGCGCGTCGCACAGTTCGGCGATCGTCATGGGCTGCGCGAGGCGGCGCCAGATGTCGCTGCCGATATCGTCGAGCCCGCAATAGACGGCGTGATCGACGCTGAGCATGACGACGGTGTCGCCGGCCTCGGCGGCGAGCTGCTTGCGGCCCTGCGCGACCCGATCGGTGAGTTTGAGAGCGTCGGGCATGATCGGTGTCGGACCTCGCTGATGTCGGGGCATCTGTCGTGCAATGGATGGCTCTTGCCCCGCTGGCGGCCGTCGGGCAAATCCTTCCGGCTATGCTGGCGCCCCGCCTGTCGCGGCGTCCCATCGGTGGCGATACCAGCAATTGATCGCGAAGCGGCTGTCGAGGAAGGCGCCGGACGGACAGGACACCGGCCGCACCTCATGCGGCGCCCAGGCCGGAAACAGCAGCAGTATGTCGCGATCGGGGGCGACGTCGACGAACGACCGCCGGCCGTCCGGGGCCGGGGCGATGGCGTACAGCCGCAGTTCGCCGCCGGTGAAGCCCTTCGGCCTGCGATGGAAATAATAGACGCCCGCCAGCGCACGTGTCGTCGTCGACCCGGGGGCATCGGTGGCGGTGTCGATATGCTCGCGATAGAAGGCGCCGTCGCCATGGGCGACGAGTTCCAGTTCCAACGCGGCCAGCCGGATCGGCGGCAGACCGAGCGCCCGGGTGGCATCGTCAAGGACGGCGCCGAAATATGCCTCGAGTTCCCCGCGCAGTGCGCCGAAATCGCGCATCAGCCGGGAGGCGCGGATCGCACGATCTACGCGTTGCTCGATAAGGCGCGCGGTTTCGAAATCGTCCTCGTGCGCGACGGCATGCGCCAGCAGCCGTTCGACCCATGCATCGCCCAGGAAATTCTGCACCCGACGATGCGGCGGCGGTTCGTGGAGAGCGCGGAGCGGCGGCGGCACGGGAGGAGTCCTGATCGATCCGGTGAGTCCCGGGGCATAACCGCGATCGATGTGACCGGCAATCGCGCGACCGGCGGCGGGTCACCGCGTCCGCGCTGGCATATCGCGGGGGGATTGCGAGGAAGACCGCCGCGCGATGGCGTCGGAATATTCGTCCCGTGCGGGAGACCGCCGTCTTCGGACATGACCGCGATGCTCGCGAAGCTCGCGCCGACCGCAGGCCTCAAGCGCGCGCCAGGATTTGGTGGCGCGAATTTCGCTCGGTGCGAGAAGGAGGGGTGCAGGAATCGCGGAGCATGTCGACCCGCACTGCGCCTACGCCCCGGTAAACGAGCCTTCCACCGCAATCACGACGCGCAAGGTCGGTCGGGTCCTCTCACCGTCGCTCAGAACAGATAATAATCCTGAACCACCGATCCATTGGCGCCATAGAGCGTAACATGCTGCGTCCAGCTTTCGGTGTTCGCCTGGTCGACATCGACGATTGTCCGCGTGCCATCGTCATTGTTATAATCATAAAAATCGACACGACCCTGGGTATCGAAATAGGTCAGCTGCGACGTCCAGGGCTGGTTGTTCGTCTGATCGAGGTCGACGATCGTGCGCGTTCCATCGTCCTTGTTGACGTCGTAGAAGTCGATGCGGCCCTGGGTATCGAAATAGGTCAGCTGGGTCGTCCAGGCCTGGTTGCCCGCCTGATCGAGGTCGACGATCGTGCGCGTTCCATCATCGTTGTTGATGTCATAGAAATCGACCCGGCCCTGCAGTTCATAATAGGTCAGCTGCGACGTCCAGGCCTGATTGCCCGCCTGATCGATATCGACGATCGTGCGGGTGCCGTTGTCGTTATTCACATCATAGAAATCGATGCGGCCGAGCGTATCGAAATAGGTGAGCTGCGTCGTCCAGGGCTTGTTCGACGAATTATCCCGATCGACGACCACGCGCGAACCATCGTCATAATAAGAGTCGTAGAAATCGATTATGCTCAGGCCAGAAAAATAGGTGAACTGCACCTTCAGAGGCGAGCTGTCAGCCTGGTCGAAATCGACGATGAGCCGGTTGCCCTGATCCGTGGCGGTATCGGTGAAATCGACCCGGCCCTGGGCATCATAATAGGTCGTCTGCGTGTCATAGTTCGTGTTTTTGTTGAACGGATCGTAAACCGCGACGGTCCGCGTGCCATTGTCGAAAATCGTCTCTGTCTGCAGCTGCCGGCCCTGGAGATCGGTCAGGCGATCGATCGAGACATAATTTTTGCTGTTGTCGGTATCGGTGGTGATTCGCTCGATATATTCGAATCCCCTCGCCTCGGCATTACCACTGCTGCCGCGATCGATATTCATGAAGACGAGGGTGTCGATCCCCGCGCCGCCCGTCACATTATCGGGAATATCGTCAGCTTCGTAGAAAATCCTGTCGTCGCCATCGCCGCCATCGATGATATCTTCGCCGCGGCCGCCGTCGATGATGTCGTTGCCGGCGCCGCCGAGCAGGACGTCGTTCCCCGCCGTTCCGGTAAGCCGGTCCGCATAGGCCGAGCCGACGAGCTGTTCGATCGAAAGGAGAAGATCGCCTTCGGCGTAACCGCCCGCCCCCACGCCGGTCGCCAGATTCACGGTGACACCGGCGTCGGATGCGGAATAGTCGACACGGTCGAGGCCAGCACCGCCGGAGATGCGGTCGGCACCCGGCGAACCAAGGAAGGTATCGGGACCGTCGGTGCCGATCATCGTTTCCGAGCGGAAGGTGCCGGCAATGTTGCCGCCTCCGGCGGTACCGACGATGTCAGGTCCTGGGGCGAGATTGATCGTGACGAGAAAATCGTCGGAGATCGCATAATCATAATCGGTCGCGGTAACGCGGATGTCGATCGTCGTACCGGCTGCCGACAGGGGTGAGACACCGGAGAAGGTTCTTGTCACGGGGTCGAACGCCAGCCAGCCGGGCAAGGCGCTTCCGTCCGCGAGACGAGCGGACAGCGAAGCGACATCGCGCGGATCGCTGGTGCCGGGCTGATCGAGGTCGATGAACGATGTAAAAGGGATCTGATAGGAAAAAGGCTTGCCGTCTTCGGTGACCTGGTCGGCCATTCTGGGTTCACCGAGGATCGGCGCATTATTGGGGCTGATCCCCAATTGCACCGTGCGATCCGCGAAGCGCGCATTCTCGACCCGCTGAAGTTGGTCGGCCCCGTCGGTCGCCCGGGTGCCGATCCCGGTCACGATGGTAACCCGCGCGTCATTGTCATAGCGGATCGTATAATCGGCGAAATTGCCGGCGAAGACGGCGGTGTCATCGCCGGTGCCCCCATCGAGCAAATCGTTGCCGGCGCCGCCGTCCAACATGTCGTTTCCGGCATCTCCGAAAAGCTGGTCCGGACCATCCAGCCCCTGGATCAAATCATCGCCTGACGTTCCGCGGAGCGTATCGCCGCTACCGGTGCCTGTGATTTCATTGGCCATGGGCTGTCCTAACTATCGTGCTTGTTGCCGCGCGAGCGCCCCGGGGTAGCTCAGCAGATCCCATCCCGGCAACATGTTCGATCGTCTTTTCGAATCGCGGCCCGCGATGTCGCATGCGAAACGATCGCCGCGCGCGGAACGAATATTGCCCACCGACGGTTCAGCCGAAAGCGACTTCGGCCCGATGATTTGCCGATGATTTGGAATCGCGATGAGCGAGTGCGTTCGGTCACATGTCTGCCTGACGCCTTCCTCTATACCGGGACGATGGGACATCGCCTGTACATCCAGCGCCCAGATTTTCGCATGCCAGATTTTTGAATGATCGCCCCTTGGTAGGATTGCGTTGAAATGGCCGGACCGAGCGACGCGGAGCAGCTTTATCTCGAGCTCATCAACGAAGCCCGGCTCAACCCGCTGGCCAATGCCCAGCGCTATATCGACTCCTATTCGCCGCTGCATTCGCCCAACGCGGCGATTCAATCGGCATTCCGGTCGTTCAACGTGTCGGGCAGCGCATTGCTCAGCGCTTTCCAGGCATTGCAGCCGGTAGCCCCGGTCGCATGGAACGCACAACTGACGAAAGCCGCCACCGACCACAACGCCGCCATGATCGCGGCAGACGCGCAGTCCCATCAAACTCCGGGCGAACAAGGCCTGGGAGACCGGATAACCGCAGCAGGTTATGTCAACTGGTCACGTGTCGGCGAAAACATCTACGCCTATTCGCAAAGCCCGCTCTACGGGCATGCGGGCTTCATGGTGGATTGGGGGCCGGGCCCCGACGGCATGCAGGCAGGCGCCGGCCACCGCGTCAACATCATGGACCCGAACTACACCGAAATCGGGCTGGGCGTTACCACCGAGTCGAACAGTGCGACGAGCGTCGGCCCCCAGCTCGTGACCGAGGATTTCGGAACGCGCGGTCATCATTTCATCTTGGGCGTCGCCTATACCGACACCGACGGCAACGCTTTTTACTCGCAGGGCGAGGGACGCAGCGACCTCCTACTGTCGATGGGCAGCCTGTCTACATCGAGCACGACGAGCGGGGGCTACACGCTCGACATATCGGCGGCGACCTCGGGCCCGGTGACGGTCCAGGGCGGCGGCATAGCGGGCAGCGCGACGATAAACTTTCTGTCGCTCAGCCAGAATGTGAAATTCGACGTCGTCGACGGCACCAAGCTGCGGATTTCGGCATCCGCGACGATCTCCGGCTTTGCGATGATCGAGGCGATCGGCGCGATCGGCGTCTCGCTATCGACCGAAGAAGGCAATCAAACGATCATCGGCAATATCGGCGATGACTCGCTTTCCGGCGGCCAGGGCGACGACAATCTCGTCGGTGGCGCGGGCAATGACAAGCTGTCCGGAGGGGCCGGCGACGATCGCATCACCTTCGACAGTGCCGACACGTCCGATTTCATCCTGGGGGGCGACGGAAACGACACGCTTGTCGTCATCGGAAGCGCCCTGCCGACGGCGTTCAACCTCTCCGCCCACGGTTTCGAAGGTGCGGAACAGAATATGACGGACACGGGGGCAAACCCCTGGTCGACCATCCAGTCGATCTATTCCGCCGACTGGCAATTGTCGCGCCAAACCACCGTAAATGATGATCATTCGCGCGTGATCGCGAATCTCGATATCGCCAACATCACCACCTACAGTTCGGAATTGAGCTATTACGATAGTGTGGGGCGACTCGATCTGATCGACCAGAACAAGGATGACGGCACCCGCGTGATCATCGACTTCGATCAAGCCAGCAACCAGCCATGGACATCGCAGCTCACCTATTTCGACGCCCAGGGACGGATCGACTTCTACGACATCAATAATGACGATGGCTTGCGCACGATCGTCGATCTCGACCAAGGCGGCGATCAGTCCTTCACGTCGCAGCTGTCCTATTTCGATGCCCAGGGTCGGGTCGATTTCTACGACATCAACAAGGATGGTGGCTTGCGCGTGATCGTCGATGTCGATCAGGCAGGCAATCAGGCGTTCACATCCCAGCTGATCTATTTCGACTCGCAGGGACGCGTCGATTTCTACGACAGCAACAATGACGACGGAACGCGGGTGATCGTCGATGTCGATCAGGATGCAAGCCAAACCTGGACGTCCCAACTGACCTATTTCGACATCCAGGGCCGGGTCGATTTCTACGACGTCAACAGGGACGACGGCACCCGCGTCGTCGTCGATATCGATCAGGGCGGCGATCAGCCCTGGACGTCCCAGCTAAGCTATTACGACGCGCAAGGGCGGATCGACTTTTACGATATCAACAATGACGACGGCACGCGCACCGTCGTCGAACTCGACCAGGCGAACACCCAGTCCTGGGACCGGCACGTCACGCTATATGCGCCGGATCACAGCGTCATGCAGGACTATTTCCTGTAGGCACTATTCCACCGCACCGTATCGAGCCGCGAGCGGCATCTTCGGCGCGCCCGGTACGCAATCCCGAATAGCGGAGATCGATCGGCTCGGGCGCCACCCCGGCTTCTGGTGGGCAGGGTGCGTCAGGTTGGCATCCCGACCCATTTGCCATCACATCAGGCCAAATAATCGTTCGTCGCTAATCATTTGCGTCGTGCCGTCAGCAAACTCGACGGCACCACGCCGCGGCACGGGGGCCAATCCCGCGATGATCCCCGCAGCCAAGCGGGACAGGATGGCGGAGCGGGAGGGATTCGAACCTAGGCGATAATCGGCTGATCTACGGCCAAAATCACCGCTCAATTTGAGTTCGATACCTCGGGATGTACCTCAACGACCTCTAAAAACTTTTCCACCTGAAAACCGTAACTTGTCGGCTCAGTTCGACTGCGTACATCGTATTCGAACCTACGATACAACGCAAGGTTGCGGGGGCGTGTGAACGACGGTCTCTCGGACGTTGCGGACCGCATCTCTCGGATTGGGTTCAGAAGCAGACGCAAGACGGTCGGCACTTGGTCGACATCCGCCGGATGTCAAACCCGCCCTTACCTCCCGAGCAAGCGCTAAACGGCTTTCTATATATGAGCCAGCAGCAGCCACAATTCACTCGGCACGCTGAACGCAAAGGCACTTGCGGCCGACGATCTACCCGGCATTATCGAGCACATGGAACTTAGCAGGGAAAATTCGACAAGCTCGCAGCCCTCTCTACGCGCGCCTGCGGTTAGGTCACGCCGCATCCTCAAATTCGAGGAGACCGCCGCCGCGATCCGCAAGGGAATCGTTCGTGCCGCCCGTGACTGCGAGAAGTGGGGCGGCGATTGGACTTGCGGCGCAGCGACGGTAGTGCTCTCGCTGTGACGGACGATCAATTTGCTGAGCAGGTAGTTGCCGCTGCTATCGAGACCATCGACAGCCTGCCCGCTGGCGAGGAGTTCAAGCTGCGCGCCCTGTTTCCCGAAGAACTTTGGGAGAGCTTTCCCAAGGGTGCCCGCATCGCGGCTGGCGAGATCTTCAAGGAGTGCGCCGACGCCATGCCCTGCCTCCAGCCCCTCGGGCGGGACGCAAAGAATCATCAGCGCTATCGTAAGCTGTGACTCCTCTTTGGATCCTGCAGATGGCCCAGATCGAGAAACGCGGGATCGGCGCCGCTCTCCCTCACGGCCATATCTTCACCCGGCTGTTCGGGCTGCTGTGGCAGCATGACACGCTCCGCCCCGCTGCGCGCAGCAGGTTGGTCGAGGCGATCAGAACGAGGCGGCTGGAAGATGCGTGCGGTATCCTCGTCGAGAGACAGTCGTTCCGGACGGCCGATGTTTGGAGCCTGTTCTGGAGCCTGTCCCAAGCCTCTGTCGCGATAGCCGACCGCGGCCGCAAGGCGACACATGGTGATCGGGGTAGGGCGGCGCGCCTGCGCCAACGAACGCACCACAATCTCCAGCTAAAACTCAGCTTCGCCCATTATTAAGGGCAATGATCCACTCATGGATTGCGCACGCATCATCGAGCTTGCAGAACGTTCTAGAACGCAGTCGGACGTTTCCGGTTTCCTGCTGCCAGCCCGATTGAGTTGTACCATGCTCGTTTTGAGCGTGGGCAATGGAGAGCAAGTTGATAACTCCGCTCATAAAACGAACGAAGGCAGGAGAGTTATACGAGCGCCCTCCCGAGGTGACAGTAGCCTTGGAACGCCTGGCGTTTGTCTCACGTGACGAGTTGCTTCGTAGAGCCGCGATAAAGGACCGCAGCGACCCCGAATTCGTATCCAGCGAATGCCTCCTCCACCACGTTCGGGCTAGCAGGAGGGACAACTCCGACGCATGGTTCGAACGGCTGTACAAGGTGCTGATGGAGCGGCTCTGGCGATCCCTCCCGCGCGCAGAAGGGGCCAACGGCACGATAGAACACGTGAAGGAAAAGATCCGGAATTTGGTCTTCGACCGCTTCGCCGAGATGCTCATCGAGGACAAGCAGACGCCCGGCGAGAAGCTGGATTTCTTCGAGATCCGGTTCGACTTGGCGGTTAAGCGCATGCGGCTCGACGCTCAGGATCAGGCTTGGCGGGACGACAGCCGGACAACCTCACTGGACGACAACGGTGCTGGAGGCCAATTGACAGCGGCTGAATTCGGAGCCGATCAGATCAAGGACAATATTTTTTCGGACCCACTCTTCCGGGATCGCCTGTACGAGGCGATTGATGACCTGCCACTGGAACAAAGCAGGACCATGCACTTATCGTTGCTCGGCTTGCCGACCGAATCCAAGGACCCCGAGGTCATGACCATCGCCAAGGCGCTGGGATGCTCGGACCGGTCCGTTCGAACCTATAGGGCCCGCGCCGTTGCGACGCTTATGGCGCTGTTTAAATCTGGGGACCAATAATGAATTCCCACGACACCACACCGGACCTTGATGAGGTCCTCGAACGGTTCATGATGGAGGTCGACCAACGGTCACCCACGCTGCAGCGCTATCTTCGGGAATACCCTCAGTACTCGACACAGCTTATCGACCTATCGCGAATGGCCGCCACCTGCGAGGAGCAGTCCCACGCGCCGCTCAGCGGACCTGCGCTGTCGCGCATCGATGCGGCCTGGATCAGCTACGCCGCAGCCTTCCCGCAGGCGCGGTCGGCGGACCCATTCCAAACACTCACGGGCGAGCGCGGAAAGGCTGTGGCTCTCCGGCTCGGCGTACCGCGGCAGGTGATCACGTGCTTCCGCGAGCATAGGGTGATCCCCCAAACCGTTCCGGGTTCCGTGGTTCGGATGTTCGCCGACGAGTTCAATCTTCCACCCGCGCATGTCATCGCTGCGATGTCCGGATTAGTGCAGGCTTCGCAGGGTCGGATGCACAAATCGGACGGCAAACCGGGCGAGGTGGAGCAGGTCAGCTTCGAGGAGATACTACTCGGAGCTGGCGTATCCAAACAGGATTGCGCCAGACTTCTCGCGGACACCTAAGCCATGGACGCTATCGAACTCGGCAGGCGCAGGGCCTCCGCGCTGCATGATGCAGCGGTAGCGCGCGGTCTCGACCCGACGCAGCCCTACACCTTCGCGGTCCGCGAAGCGGCGCACCGAGGACTGGATGTGGAAAAGGCGAATCCCGGTCATGCAAGCTTGGACAAAGGCCGCGCGACGCTGATCCCGGAAGATGACCTGATCATCCATGAGGACGCTGGTACGGCGTTCGAGCAGGCGTTCCTCGTCGCGCACGAGATCGGTCATCACGAACTGGGCGACGCGGAAATTCCTCCAACGATCCTCGATTCCGACATGAGCCGAGCTGCCGAGCCTTCGCCTACCGGCATCGACCGTGTCGTCGACTACGGCCGACGGCAGCGCCGCGAAGTGCAGATGGACCTCTTTGCCCGCGAGTTCCTACTTCCCCGTAGTCTAGTTCGGCGGATGCACGTCGACGATAAGCTGTCGGCATCCGACATCGCGTTACGGATGGGAGCACCGGCGGAGGTAGTGGCGCAGCAGCTGTTCGATGCTCTGCTTCTCCCAGTCATTATTCCCATCAACAAGCTGAAGAAAGAGCATCCGCTTAACAAAGCCCAGGCGGATGCGGCCAAGCATCGCGGTGAACC
Source organism: Rhizorhabdus sp. GW822-FHT03C02 (assembly GCF_058801765.1). Lineage (NCBI taxonomy): Bacteria > Pseudomonadati > Pseudomonadota > Alphaproteobacteria > Sphingomonadales > Rhizorhabdaceae > Rhizorhabdus > Rhizorhabdus sp. GW822-FHT03C02. Next base: position 187,951 of record NZ_JBXANN010000012.1, on the reverse strand, counting down.
TTATCTGCTCGAAGCCGGTCCGGGCACAGGAAAGACCCAGACGCTGACGGCCCGTGTCGTTCAGTTGCTGGACGAGAAAGTGGATCCGCGACGCATCCTCGTGCTGACCTATTCGAACAAGGCGGCTGGGGAGATGGCTGAGCGCATCGCCGAGAAGGCGGCGGACAAGGCGACTGCCATGTGGATTGGCACCTTCCATGCCTTCGGCCTCGACCTGATCCGACGGCTGAGCGACGAGTTCGATCTGCCGCCCAATCCACGGATGATGGATCGGCTGGAGGCCGTGGAGCTGCTTGAGGCGGAATTCCCTCGCCTCGGTCTTGTACGATATCGTGACCTGTACAATCCCACGCAGCTGATCGGGGATATACTCGCGGCCATCTCACGCGCGAAGGACGAGGTGGTCGGACCTGAGGGCTACGCCAAGTTTGCGGAGGAGATGAAGGAGGCCGCAGGCGGCATCGAGCCGAGGCATGGACGGGCGCTGGAGGCCATTGAAGTCGCGCAGGTTTTTGAGGTCTACGAGCGCCTGAAACGCTCGCACCGGGCGCTCGATTTTGGCGATCTGGTCGCGCGCCCGGTGGAACTCTTCGAGCGGCGGCCTGACATCGCGACGACCATTGCCAACAGGTACGACCACATTCTAGTGGATGAATATCAGGACGTGAATCGTGCAAGCGTGCGACTGCTGAAAGCACTCCGTCCGTCTGGCGCGAACCTTTGGGTAGTCGGCGATGCCCGTCAATCGATATATCGATTCCGCGGCGCGTCGCCAGAGAGCACTGCGAGGTTTGCATCGAGCGACTTCCCTGGCGCGCGTGCCGGGCGGCTCGAGATAAACTATCGATCGAGGGAGGAAGTGGTCTCGGCCTACTCGTCATTCGCGAACGGGATGACTGCAAGCAGCGGAGCGTCCTTCCTCGAATCTAATCGCGGTCGCAGCGGCAATCCGGTTGAGCTTCGGCTACTGGGGAGCAAGGAAGACCAATCGGTCGGTATCGCAGACGCGATCGGGGACATGAAGAAGGCTGGTATCCCCTACCGCGAGCAGGCGGTCCTCTGCACCGGTAACGAGCGGTTGAGCGAAATCGCGCGGGATCTTGAGCGCATGGACATTCCGGTCCTTTTCCTTGGCAGCCTGTTTGAGCGCTCCGAGGTAAAGGATTTGTTGGCCTTATTGTCGTTGCTATCGGATCCTCGGGCGATGGGTTTGGTCCGGGTGGCAACGATGCCGGATTTCGAGATGTCGTTGGCCGACGTCGGCGCGGTGATCGAGGAACTGCGGGCCACGGACGGTGCGCCACTCGACTGGTTGCACCGCCGGGCGGCCCTGCCCATCTCCGACTGCGGTCGACGCGCTCTCGATCACCTTGCCGATGCCTTGCGGGACTTTGACGCGAACGCGTCGCCATGGACGGTGCTAAGCACGCTGCTCCTCGATCGAACGAGGATCGCCGCACACATCGGAGTGGCCTCGTCCATCGCCGAGCGGGCGAAGGGTATTGCGCTTTGGCAGCTGATGAACTTTGTTCGCGTTCAGCCGAAGGGGCCTGGTCAACCCGTGCCGCGCTTCCTCGATCGCATCCGTCGCCTTGTGGCTATCGGCGACGACCGGGATCTTCGACAGCTTCCAGCAGCAGCGCAAGGGCTGGATGCTGTCCGGCTAATGACGATCCATGGATCGAAGGGTCTTGAGTTCGATTGCGTTCACCTGCCAGGGTTGAACGGCGATACGTTGCCAGGGGCTGCGAAGGCGCCCCAATGCCTTCCCCCCGAAGGCGTGATTGGGGCTATCTCAGGCGATATCAGGGAAGCACTACGCGCCGGCGATGCCGAGGAGAGAGAGTGCCTCTTCTACGTCGCGACATCGAGAGCCCGTGACCGCCTGATCCTTTATGCGGCTAAGGCGAGGAGCGACGGTGCCAGAAGACCGCTTTCCGCGTTCCTGGACCGCCTCGGCTCGAACGTCACGCGCTCCGAACCGATGCTGCGCAACCGTTTGGCCCCCGCCCCCGAAAGCCTGCCGATTGCGCTGGAGATCAGGGGTCCGATGCGCCTCCGGGCATCGCAGATCGCGATGCTGGAGAAAGATAAATGCAAGCGACGCTTCTTCTATACCCACGTGCTGGGAATCGGGGGGCGGCGCTCAGAAACGCACTTCATGCGGATGCATGAGGCGGCGCGTTTCGTAATCCGCGCGATCGTGCGGGACAGGCTGGCTTTCGCCAACGAGGCCGAACTCCGATCGCTCATCAACCAGGCCTGCGACGACCAAGGCCTCGACACGGTCGGCAGCTTCGTTGAGCTCCGCGAGGTAGCAATGGACCTAGTGCAGAGCTTCAGGACTTTGCGCGCCGCCCATTCCGCCGAGACTCCCTCCGCTATGGTATTGGCCGTTGGTTCCGATCAGATCGTATTTACGCCGGACGACGTTCTGACGGATGCTAGGGGCATTAAAAAATTTCAGCGGGTGCGCACCGGCGTGTACCGCAAAGCTGATACTGATGATCTCGGCGCTGCAATCGTGCTGCTTGCGGTTGCGGACAATCATCCCTCGTCCGTAGTTGAGGTAGTGCATCTCTCCAGCGGCACCATCAGTTCCCTTTCGCTGTCGTCAAAGGTGCTTGGCAGTCGGCGGATCGCCCTGGCAGCCGCGATGTCGGACATCCGCTCAGGACAGTTCCCATCTAAGCCCGCGCAACGTGTTTGTCCGCGATGCCCAGCGTTCTTCGTATGCGGAGAGGTGCCTGCTGGTAGCCTGTTGAAAGTTTTTTGACGCTGCCTTTCCGGTTCGCCAATCCGACACCGATTGACCTTTCGTAGCCGGTTGAACCGGCCGGACGAAAGGATTTCCAACAATGACTGCTAACGACTATCACGACGTCGATGACGTCGGCGACGCCATCCGGAGCGACCGGCCTCTCCGCCGCGCAGCCGCCTACCGCATCCTGTTCGCACAGGACAATCTCGACTTCCAGCCTCTGCTGATCCCTGACCCCATCCCTGTCGGCAGCCAGATCTTGGAGGCCGCGGGGCTCGAACCCGGTCGCGGATACAGCCTCTTCGCGATACTCGCTTCGGGCGACTTCGAAGACGTTCGTCTCGGTGAGCAGTTCGACCTGCGGGGCAAGGGCGCTGAGCAGTTCGTCGCGTTTCTTACGGATCGCGACTTCAAGCTCGAAGTCGATGAAAACGAGATCAACTGGGGTAAGCCGGGTATTAGTGGGCAGGTCCTCGCGCAGCTCGCCAAGCCCGGCGAGGGTGAAGGGGTTTATCTGCAGATCCGCGGCGGCACCGATCGGCTGATCGGGGCGAACGACCTCGTAAATCTCAACGAGCCTGGCATCGAGCGCTTCTTCACCGCAGCGCTGCCGCCTTCAGAGATCGAGATCATCATCAACACGCGCAAGCGTTTGGTGTCCCAGGCAAACGTGACATTCGAGCAGATCGTCGAACTCGCGTTTCCGGGCCCATATGATCCAAACGTCGTGTTCTCCATGACCTACCGCAAGGCGGCGTCGAAGCCTCACGCGAGTGAACTCGGAGTGGGCGGCAAGATCGAAATCAAGAGGGGGACAGTGTTCAATGTCACGCGCACTGTTCAGTCGTAACGCCGACCTCGCGCGCCTGCGCGAGGAAGGCTACTTCGTGCAGGTGATTGGCGGTTTCCTTGTATTGCGCGAAGTTCCATACGTCGCTGCGGACCGTTCGGTCCGCAGAGGCACGCTCATCTCAAGCCTAGCGCTGGCCGGTGATGAGACCCGGCAGCCAGATACTCATGTCATGCACTTTGACGGTGAGTATCCGTGTCACGCAGACGGCACGCCGATCTCGGCGATTTTCCACCAGACCCATCATTTTCAGTTCGGAAACGGGCTCACTGCCAAGCATGCTTTCTCCAGCAAGCCCGACGAGGGATACAGCGACTATCACCACAAGATGACGACTTATGCTTCGATCGTTGCTGGCCCAGCATCTGTTCTCGACGAGACGGCCACTGCGCGCACCTATCGCGCACTCAACGACGAAGAGGACACTGATAGCGTCTTCAACTATGTGGAAACCGCATCGGATCGGGTTGGGATCGGCGCGCTGACCGCGCGCTTCTCGGGCCTGAGAATCGCCATCATAGGGCTCGGCGGCTCTGGCAGCTACATCCTCGACATGGTGGCAAAGACGCCAGTGGCAGAGATCCGCTTGTTCGATGCCGACGAGTTCCTGCAGCACAACGCATTCCGCGCGCCCGGTGCTCCCAGCCTAGAGGAACTGCGGGATGCCCCGCTCAAGGTCAATTATTACAAGCGCATCTACGAGCGGATGCACCGTGGTATCGTGGCGATTCCCCACGCCGTAACGTGCGCCAACGTTGATCTGCTGGAAGGAATAGACTTTGCGTTTCTAAGCCTTGATACCGGAGAGGCAAAGGCTGCGATTGTCGAACGCCTCAGCCAGCAGGGTGCGGCCTTCATCGACATCGGCATGGGTCTAGAGTTGGGTGAAACTGGGCTGGCGGGCATCCTCAGGGTGACCTTGAGCACCTCGGAAGAGCGGGCAAAGGCGGATTCGCCGCAGCGCATTCCGCTTGCGGGCGGGGGCGCTGGAGACCTTTATGCGTCGAACATCCAGGTAGCGGATCTCAACGCGCTCAATGCTATCCTCGCGGTCATCAAGTGGAAGAAGCTTTGCGGCTTCTACTGCGATCTCGAGCGCGAGCACCACTCGACTTACACTCTGGACGGCAACATGCTGTTGAATGAGGATCAGTTATGATGCGCCATCATCGCCTCGAGCATCGATTTGTAGACGAGTTCCCGGAGCCGCTGGAATCTGGCATCCTCTACGTGTCGATGGAATATGGTAGCGTTGCGCACAGTTGTTGCTGCGGCTGCGGTCAGGAGATCGTAACGCCACTCACACCCACCGACTGGAACATCAAATACAACGGCGAGACGATTTCCCTTCATCCGTCAGTCGGGAGCTGGACACTGCCGTGCCGGTCTCATTACGTTATCCGCGAGAACAAGGTCATCGTGGCGCCTCCCTGGTCGGATAGGCAGGTTGATGCCGAGCGGAAGCGCGACCGGCAAGCGAAGGCGCACTACTTCGGCACTGAGCCGGTGGCGCAGGTTGCGTTGCATGCTCAGATCGCGCCGCAGGCTGAAGCGCCCGAGGCAAAGCCCAGCTTACCGGTCGCCGAGGCCGTGGCGAGGCCGAACTGGCTGCGTCGTGTCGTTGGTTGGCTAAGCGGGGACGGCAGTTAGAAGGTGCGGGAATAAGGGACCGGCGGACGCGTAGTCCGCCGGATTCCCACGCTGCTTCACATAGCCGTGCGCCAGATTACAACGCCATCCGGTTTGCGGTCGGTTCGTCGAATTTCCTTGGCAACTCGACGCTATCGGGCGATTCTTAGCCCATGAGGCCGATCACCGCCAAGGATATTGAACTACCCGAAGGCAAGCGCCGCGAACTCGATTTCGTGGTGCAGCTCATCCGCGACGGTTTCGCCGAGGCGATCAAGGGTCGGAAAGCCGAGCGCTTCGCAAATGGCCACATCCTCAAGATCATCTTGTTCGGGTCCTATGCACGCGGCGACTGGGTCGAGGACCCGGTCGGGCGCTATTTCTCCGACTATGACATCCTCGTTGTCGTCGATCATGAGGACCTCACCGACGTCCCCGAATTCTGGCTGAAGACCGAGGATCGGTTACTCGATGCGCTGTCTGATGGTACCGCGCTGCGTACCCCGGTCAGCCTGATCTATCACACGCTCGGAGACGTGAACGATAAACTCAGGCTCGGTCGTTATTTTTTCATCGACATCGTTCGAGACGGCATTTCTCTGTTCTCCGAGCCGGGGCATACGTTCGCAAAACCTGAGCCGCTTTCGCCCGAGCAGGCGCTGAAAGAGACGCGAGATTATTACGAAGATTGGATCGAAGTAGCCGGTCAATTTTACCGGCAGTTCCAACATGCGGTCGTCGATGGTGCGCCCAAGATAGCCGCATTTGATCTTCATCAAGCGACCGAGCGGCTCTATCATTGCCTGCTTCTGGTCCGCACTTTGTATAGCCCGAAAACCCATAATCTGAACCGACTGAGGTCCCAAACCGAGCAGCTTGAACCTAGGTTGAAGACGGTGTGGCCGAGCGAAAACAAGTTCGAGCGCCGCTGCTACGACCTGCTTCGCGCGGCCTATGTGAAGGCGCGATATTCCCGCCAATATCGCATCACTGACGACGAATTGGCGTGGCTCGGTGGGCGGGTCGAGCTGCTCACGACCATCATCCGCGAGCTGTGCTTGGAGCGGATCGAGACCCTCGCCAAGGCCGCCTGAACCGTATTATTTCGCCGCCCGGCTGCCCGCTCCAACATCCAATCTTAGATTCGATCGATGAATTTCGGCCGTGCTTTGCGCGGCCCTCCGCATTTCTCACCGGCATTTCTCGGCGTCCCGTTGGCAGAAATTGGCGGGATTTTCGCGTCATCGTGCGGATAAGCGGCAGAATGTGGCGACGGGCGGATGGCGTCCATATCCGTCCATGGCTGTTTGGGCTGCGGTGAAGCGAGGGAGGGGCAGGTAAGGCAAGATAAAGCCGTGCCTCCACAAGGCCCGGAAACGCTGTCTGCACGTCTTCTTTTGTGGAGGCATGGCTGAGGCCACGCCTCCATGAGATGAGCAAAGGCCCGGATTCCGGGCCTTTGGATGGAGGCCCTTGAAGGCCGATCCGTCGCTTCCCTCATTGCCGGCCTTGCGGGCGATGACGAGGATCATGCGATGGCAGGCGATGATGATTTCGAGCTGTGGCTGGGGTTCGTCGGCGACAAGGGCGGCGGGCAGTCGTTCGTCGGTCGGGTGCGCAAGGCGACAAACCTGGCGGGTGGCGCCGGCCGGTCGCGCACCCGCCGTTTCGACGGCAGCCGCATCGGCCGCGGCGCCGGGCTCGGGCGGGTGCTGGGATCGTCCGATCGCTTCGCCGGCCGGCGCGCCCGCCGGGTCGTGGTCAAGGCGCGGATCGTCAAGCTCGCCGGCACCGGCGCCCGGGGGGCGGTCGCGCATCTGCGCTATCTGCGGCGCGACGGCACCACCCGCGACGGCGGGCGCGGCACGCTCTACGGTCGTGATGCCGACATCGCCGACGGCAAGGCGTTCCTCGAACGCGGCCAGGGCGACCCCCACCAGTTCCGCTTCATCGTCGCCGCCGAGGATGGTGCCGAATATGAGGATCTCAAGCCGATGGTCCGCCGGCTGATGGCACAGGCCGAGCAGGATCTCGGCACCAGGCTCGACTGGGTCGCGATCGACCATTTCAACACCGGCCATCCCCACACCCACATCCTGCTCCGCGGTGTCGATGACCGGGGCAAGGATCTGATCATCGCCCGCGAATATATGACCCAGGGCTTTCGCATGCGCGCGACTGAGATCGTCAACCTCGACCTCGGACCACGCACCGACCTCGAGATTATGACCGCCCAGAATCGCGAGATGACCCAGGAGCGCTTCACCTCGATCGATCGCCGGCTGATCGCGGCGATCGACGCCGAAGGGCTGGTGTCGCCTGCCAATCTCGACGGCATCGAGCAGTCGTTGCGCGCCGGCCGCCTTCAGGCGCTCGGACGGATGCAACTCGCGGTCGAGGAAAGGAAGGGGTGCTGGCGGCTCGATCCGCAGCTCGAACCCACGCTCAGGGCGATGGGCAAACGCGGAGACATCATTGCCACCTTGCACGAGCAGATGCGCACCCGCGGGCGCGACGTGTCGCCGGCCGACTATGCGGTGTTCGATCCGGCCGGCGGCATTGCCGCGCCGATCGTCGGCCGGGTCGCAGCGCATGGGCTGTCCGACGAGCATCGCGATCGTCATTACCTGATCGTCGATGGGGTCGATGGCCGCAGCCATTATGCCGAGATCGGACTGGCACCCGCCGAACCGATCCGCGAGGGCATGATCGTCAGCCTCACACCGCGGCCAATCGCGGTCCGCGAGGCCGACCGCACCGCCGCCGAGATCGCCGCCGTCCACGGTGGACGCTACAGCGTCGATATCCACCTCGACCATGATCCATCGGCGAGCGAGGACTTCGCCCGGGCGCATGTCCGTCGGCTTGAAGCGATCCGCAAGGAAACCGGGGGCCTGACCCGTGAGCCCGATGGGACCTGGATCATAGCCCCGGACCATCTCGCCAAGGCGCTGGCGCATGAACGCGGTCTCGCCGAGCGGGCGCCGGTCGTCATCGAGACGTTGAGCCATCAGCCGCTCGGCCGGCTCGCAACACATGACGGCGCGACTTGGCTGGACCGGGAGCTGACCAGTGCCACGCCGGCGCCGCTCGAGCGCGGCTTCGGCGCGGAAACCCGCGCCGCGCTCTCGCTCAGGCGGCAATGGCTGATCGATCAGCAGCTTGCCGAGCAGGATGGCGATCGAGTGCGCTATCCAGCCAATCTGGTGTCGACGCTGCAGCGGCGCGAACTGCTGCGCGTCGCCGGGCAACTCACCCAGGAACTCGGGCTCGACTTCGCCGAGGTCGGCAAGGGCGAGCGCGTCGAAGGCCGGCTGGCGCGGGCGGTCCAGATCGGCGACGGCCGCTTCGCGCTGATCGAGAAGAGCCGGGAGTTCTCGCTGCTGCCGTGGAAGCCGGTCCTCGAACGACAGCTCGGGAAGGAAGTCGGCGGCATCATGCGCGGTGACGATGTCAGTTGGACGATCGGGCGGGGACGCGGGCTCGGCATATCCTGAGGCGCGAGGTGCGTCGGACTGCGTCATAAGCGCACTGTCGACCGTGTCTCCATCGCGGCATTCTTCACGCCATGAAAACCGAGAAGATCCGCCACCAATTCTATCTGCCCGACGCGCTGTCGCAGAAGCTCGAGCAGCTATCCGGCAAACCGGGCACATCGAAGACCGCGATCCTCACCGATGCGCTGGCCGCGTGGCTGGAGCGGCAGGGGGCCAATGAGCTGGATCAGCGCTTTGGTTCGAGACTCGATCGGCTGACACGCGTCCTCGACCGGATCGAGCAGCAGAACCGGTTGCTCGGCGAGACGCTCGGCGTGTTCATCCAGCATCAACTGACGCTGGTAGCACATCAGCCACCGTTCGATCCGGAGACGGCGCGATTGGGTCGCTCGCGCTATGATGCGCTGATCGATCTGGTCGGACGCAGGCTGGCAAGGAAGCTCGAACCGGAGACTAAGCAATGACTACCCGGAGGATAACGGCGGAGACGATCCCAACGATAGCCCCGCTCACTGTTCGCATTCCCGAGGCATGCCGGATTACAGGGATCGGACGGTCAAAGCTCTATGAGCTAATCAAGACGGGCGAAATCCAGACGGTGAAGATCGGTGCCGCGACGTTGGTTAGCATGGACAGCTTGCGACGCCTCGTCACGCGGTTAGCTCCGAATTGATAGGCCCCATCCTAATTTTGGCGGCCTTCTCGTTTCCCTAACCGCAGACAGAATCCGTCACCATTCAGTTTGTGCGATGCCCCTTCGAAGAAGCTCGAGCAATTTTCCGACAAGCCGGGTACTACAGAGACTGCGATCCTCACCGATGCGCTGGCCGGCTGGATGGAGCCAAGGTACCTAATCCAACGATTTGCAGCGAATGAATTCGTGTGGTGTCGAATGATCAGCGTAGATCGCTCGTCCGCGGACTCTTCAGTCTGGACCTAATCTTCGTAGCGCTCCCGGTACGAATTCGATAGCTGTCGTACAGCGAATGGGAGAGAGAACGTTGGGGGCGAGAGAATTCGTTTTGCAGGGGCTCACGGCCCGGTCGCATGGAATGGTCATTCAGGAGCTCTATGACGTCGCCGATATCCAGCGGTCCATCATCAGCGTAGCTTTCCTGACCGAGTCGGGCGTCGACCACATTGCGCCGAAGTTCGAGCCGCATGTGGCCACTGCGACGGTCTTTGGTGGCATCCGTAACGACATAACATCCTACCAGGGCATGAGGCGCTTATTAGAAGCCGGCGTATCATTACATGCGGTCGATACGGGTACCAGGCATCTTCTTTTTCACCCGAAGCTTTATTACGTCCGCGGCAAAGAGGTCGCGCGGTTATCAATAGGCAGCGCCAACCTAACGCTAGGTGGGCTCAATAACAATATTGAGGCCGGCGTGGTTCTGGATTTCGATCCGCAAGATAACGCTGACGCAAAATTTCTGTTAGAACTGGAAGCATTATTTGATGGTCTGACCGGCGCACATCCTGATAACATTTTCAGGATCGCAGACTTGGCTCGGCTGGACGCAATACTAAGAGCTGGACTCCTGGTCGACGAGACGGCGGTCCCACCTCCGCGCGTAACCACTTCGGCGAAGCCCGGCACCTCCGATACCACGCCTCTTATCAGGTTGGCTATCCCGCGAATTCGCAGGATTCCAAGCAATGCAACGCCATCCGTCGTTACAGTGCCCGTCGGCCCGGTAGTTGCAGCGCCTGGCGTCGCGCCGCCTGCAGTCCCACCCGCCACGCTTGGCGCAACCCCTCCAGCTGCGCCGGCCGCATTACCGACAAATCCCGCGCTCCCGGCACCCGGCGTCGGTTTCGAGCTAGTGTGGATGAGCAAAGAATTGACGGAGCGAGATCTCAACGTGCCCACGGGGAGCAACACAAACACCACAGGATCAATTAATCTTGACAAGGGCTTGCTGGCGCCAAGTGTTGACCATCGCCACTATTTTCGAAACAAAGTCTTCTCTGCGCTCAATTGGACTTCACGATCAGCAACTGTAGATGAGACAAACGCAATATTCGAACTCATTCTTAAAGGAGTCTACCAAGGTGCGTTTGATCTCAAGATCCGACACACGAATAGCACGACCTCAAAGTCCTATCTTCAGAATAATGCGATGACCCGACTATCATGGGGAGAAATGGCTTCCTATGTAAAGCAACCGACTCTCGTCGGCCGCTCCATGGCACTTTATCGCGACATCAAGAATCCCGCATTATTCATGATTGAGATCGATTAAGCGGCAGCGTCACCGTCGCTGGAAGTGCGGTGGCGTCGATCTCGCAACTTCCGCCATCCCTCCAACGTAGCGTCCTGCTTGGCCTTTGACAGGCCTAGGCCGCCAAGAACCTTCCGCCCTTGGTTTTCGAGAGTCATATGCGTCGGCAAGCTGCGAATTGACTTGTCTAGGTCGACCAGGTCGAGCTTCACGTTGGGCAAAGGGATGATAAGACGCTCTATCTCCGAGGGGATGAGTTCGAGCACGCCACCACCGTAATGGCGACCTTCAAGCTCTGCACTCAGCGCGGTAAGCGGATTAAGGAAGCAGCCGACTAGATGCTCGCCCACGATACCGTTTGTTCGGATTCGGTAGGCCGTGTCGGTCGTGTAAGCGCCGAGCTTGTTTAGTATCAATCGCGGCGTGTCGTGCGACCTTTTGAGCATACCGACCTCAGTCGAGTAGACTGAAGGCACCTTGAACCAGGGTGTCCGAATTCGGCATTTATAGCGGGTCTGCAGCAGCTGCTCCTCGCCAAGCTCGATGTAGCGCTTTGGGCCTTTCGCCATTTTGCCAGGTTCATCATCAAACCACAAGAAGTTCGTAGGCGTGCCGTTATCTGAATTCGCTACATGCTGTCGTTTATCATAAATGACCCCCGGGCAATGCCCGCTTCGACCGAACATTGGATGAGCATACTTGTGTAGCCCGTATTTCTCTACCGTCTCATCCGACACCAAGAAGAAGGAATTAGCGCCCGTTACGATTCCGACATCGACGCGAGCGATGTCATCGAACTTATGCACGTCTTTATGGCCCTCAATTTCGTCAAACAACGATCGTGCCTCGAGATCCAATAATGCTCTCGTCCACTTGCCCTCTACCGTCTTGCCGTTGATAGACTTGGGTGATTCAAAGATCTTCGACGGGGAAGTACGGAGAAATTCTCGGCCGCGGACAGGATATATACCCAGCCCTTCTTCCTTCTGCGTCCCACTCGAGCGCTTCTCCGCCATCAGGATCACAGCGCCCTGCAGCGTGCCATCGAACCACAGTTCCTCGGGATCGATAATTACCAGACGGCGACATTGGCGACCAAGATAACTACGAAGCGACTGGGCGTGGGTGACGTGGATAATCTCCGCCGGTACGACCATGGCAAGCCGGCCGCCCGGACGAAGCAATGCCATCGACGCGAGGATAAATGGAACCCAGGCATTTGTGTGCTTGGTAAACTTCAGATCCAGCTCGCTGAAGATTGCTTCTGAACGGGTCTGAAAGGTTGGCGGAAGAAATTGATATCGAACAAAGGGCGGATTGCCGACGACAGCGTCGAAGCGCTCTCGGCCTTCCTCCAGGTTATCAAGGGCCCAACCCAGAAAATCCTCGCTGCGGACATCGACTTTTTTCAAGCCGAGGTCGCGAGCACGCCCTGTAGCCTTTGCCGCCTCCTCATCATCGAGTTCAAAGCCAACCACATCGGCTTTCGCGAAGCCCTTCACCTCGGCCATGGCGTGGAAGAACGCGCCATCGCCGCAGCTAGGCTCCAGAACGCGCTTGGGGCCAATCTCCTTGACCCACGACGCGATGAAGGCAGCGAGATCAAGTGGCGTGTAGTACCCCCCTCTCAGCTTCTGAGCCGTCTGGTCAGCGATAAATTTCAAAACCCGTCCCCTCGGAAGGTGGCGGTCATCTCGGCATTCCGGAGTCCGAATCTCCCAGTGGCTGCGGGCTTTCGACCCGACCCAACTAGGATCCGACTTCATAGAGCGCCAGGCTTCGCGACCACCGAGCCAATGCAAGTTTGCTATCTAACCCGACGATGGACTCACTGGCAATCGCGGACTTCCTCAGTTCGGCCGATGGCGAACCCCGATCGCCGCCAGCGAGCCGCGAGATCCAATTTAGGACAACTCTTGGAGATATGGATTCCTAAAGCATGTACAATCTCGTAATCGATCCGTTGATGCCACACAATATAATCATCATAATAGACATTACAGTTCACCAAGTCGATCTATATCTCCATAGTAGAGCTGGCAATTTTTTGCCAATCTTGCGACGGTTGATATGCCAAAATGAAATTTTTAATAATTATTTTTACGCTCTAATAGCATACACGAGATGTTAACATAGCTAGCGCCTAGATTAACCTATTCATATAAATGGTTTTTATCTCAATTTCCTAAAGGTGGGTGAGGAGTGCGGCGTCGCTCAATAAATTCTGACACCTGTCTAGTGTTTCCCCTGCGGAGTAAACTATAGAGAATATTATTTCTTCTCTCCGCGAGTACTATTGCAACAGATCTATCTCGGAAGATAAGAAAATTATTCCTGTTTTCCGGCGCTGTGTGGATATTTAACTCAGAATCAGATTTCTCCACAGTGCGACCGTCACGATCAGTGGTTAACCAGCTGCAATCGCTTGCTTCCGGTGGAGCCGCTGGAATCAGCTTCGTGGTTTTGTCTGTGCAGATATTTGCATATATAATTTTGTAGGATATATCAGAATCACGTGCCCCGAATCTCGCATTTGTGAAATCTATCTCGGAACCGCGCAAATCTACAAATGCAAATGTTATGTAATGGACTTCCGCTATGTTGATTTTTGGCTTTAAAAGCCAGCGTGCGTAAGCGGAAAATTCGGTAGATTTAGTCGGATTTTTTATTATAGTTGCGGCCTTAGTTTGATTTATTGCCTGAGATGACATCCTTTGCCAGTCATCATGGTGCGTAGAACTGGTACTTGACCAGCCCTTAATCTTAGTCGAGGGCCTGATAGAGCCGCCCGGACGATGGCATGTACCAGGACCTCGCTCAGGTAGCCGAAACTTTGCTCCGCGCAAATCGCTAAACGCAAATAAAGCATGATTTAGTTGAAACGGGTTTAAAAAAAACTCCGATTTCCTTAAATCGCTGTCGGCAAATCTGCCACCCTCTAAATAGTCATTTATGAATTTACTATTTCTAATAGAAGATCCCGAAAAGATCGTTCTATTTAGCCAACTATTTGAAATACATATACCGTCAGAGTTCGTATCATCAATGTTACCTATAGAAAGATTACTGTCCGTAATGGACACATTCTTCAACGTGCCTAACTCAATAGATATGTCAGTTAAATTACTTTGATTGATTTGCGATTCAGAGAGATCAACACCAAGGATTTGAATGTTACTTAAATCCTCGCTCTCTATAACGCGTTTGTCGCTCATTAGTCCGTAGATTATACTATTACTAATAAAATTTCCATCGCGACCATCTTGTTCGTGGCAAGATTCCATATTTGTTAAAAGTCCAAGACGCGCAGCGCATCCTTGATCATGATCCCACTTTTCTTCGTCATTCTTCGGAAGCTCATTCTTATATATATCTCTAAATTCTTTAAGGTCCGACTTTGATCGACTATATAGCTCCGATCGCTGAACCTGTCGTTCCCGCTCGCGATCTGGTGCGTCTGCCAAGTAAAAAAATACGCCAAGAATGGTCGCAATTGCTGCCGTGATGTTTAGCCCGCTCAGCAGATTCTCGACGCGCTTTCCGTGTCGGATTCGTTCATTACCCATGTCGGAAGTACTTAGGTCACCAATATTTTCTTCCGCCACACTTATTGCCTTTGCTGTTTACCGGAGAAATTTATTATTTCGGAGGTATCTAGAGAATGGCACAAGGCTAGCCTCATAACGCCAAGCAGCGAAATTTGATAGCTGCGCCGCGTCGAGGGCACCGACGCTGAGCGTCCTATACCACTTCTCGTAAGGACCAACGATCAACGCCGCCCTTAAAATATCCTCCAGATCATGGACCCGCGTGTACACAGCGGAAGCGTTCTCCGTCCTGATGCTATCGATGGCTAATTCTCGTTTTAGCGCGGTCAAGATCAGGAAATCAGGCCGCCTGCGGCAAATCGGCAATTTTTTGAAACTCAGCGAGCACATCCGAATGGCTCTGCGCGAGGTGTCGGACGACGCGGGCATTTCCTAAAAGGCGCGAAACATACCCATGGGCCAGGACGAGATCGAGGTGATCAGAGCCATAGCTCTGCTCGACAATCCTCACTTCGCGATCCAGGTTCTCCGCTTCTCGCCGCATCGTCGCAACCTGCTCATCCGACAGGCCACGTGGCCGGCGTTGCCGCCCCTCCACAAGCTGGTCTGCAGGCGTCGCCGCGACAAGCGACTTAGCATAGGCAACCGAGTAGCGGTTCATCGTGATCATCGCTTGCGCAGCTTCGATCTGGCGGATCGGCTTGAGGAAGCGCAGTTCAGTAAATGAGTTGAGCGGGACGTGCTTGTCGCGCAGCAGATTCGCCACCTCCGGGCATATCCCAATCAAAAGGTTCCGCTTGGCGCGGATATTGGAGATGTTGACGTTGAGCGCGCGTGCCAGCCGTTCCTCGGAAGCGCCCTTTTTTACCGCATTCAGGATCATCCTATGTTCCTGAATCGTCGCCATCCGGCTGATGCGCTTGTTGTAGGTATAAGCCTCATCATCCACGGCGATGAGGCAGACAACCTCGGTTTCTCCCCGCTCGCGTAGGATCTCGACCCGCAGGTGACCATCGAGCAAATGGAAAGTTTCGTGATCGCTGGCGTCGCGCACGACCGCTGGTGGCTCGATGATCCCCACCTCAGCAATTGATGCAGCGATCTGCCCATACTTGATCGATTTGCGCACGATCGCAGACACCTCCCGCAGCGGCTTGATAGCGGCGAGCGGAACCCGAACGCTGGTTTCCTCGAAACCAAGCTTGACCGGAATGACGGGCCGCCGCGGGCTCATGTGGGCCGCCCGTTGCTTTCAAGCCGGGCCGCTATTCGCTCCGGCATCGTGGCGAGACCCTCCTCCTCCAAAAGCCTCATGAATCGGTCGTCTCGCGACAGGCGGCGGATCGCTTCAGTGATGAGTAGCAAGCTTTTCCGCGCGCCCTCTGCTCGGCGGATCATGTCACGCTTGCGCCCGGCATCCTCCTGATAAGCGCGGACAAGCGCCGCAGAGGAGAGTTTTTCGGTAGTACGTGGGTCGCGTGACGACAGGCCCTTGCCCCGCCGTCGCCTGGCCTCGACGAGCCGCTTGGCGGCGAGCAACTTCCGGCCACGCAGCATGCCCTGTTCGTAGGCAGATTGCAGCGCATCCTGAACGTCCCGGTCATCGGCGTCGGCGATAGCAACGGCTACGCTGAGCGGCATGATCCGCGACTCGACCGATCGCAGCAGTCGCTGCTCACCCTTCTCGAGGAGACGGCTCACGCCATGAACATATTCAGGCGATAGACCCGTTTTCCTGGCAATTTCTGCGACACTGTAGCCGCGCTCACGCATGCCTCCAATGTCCTGAAGAAGGTCAAAGGCGCTGTGCTGCCGCCGGGCACAGTTCTCTACCAGGCTGGCAATCAGGACGTCCTCGGGATCCGCCGACACGACCAACGCCGGCACTTCGAGCTGCCCGAGCGCCTCATATGCTTCGAGCCGCCCCTGCCCGCATACGAGGTCGTAAAATGGGCCATCCGCCTCGATCCGCCGGGTAACCGTAATCGGCCGTTTCAGTCCGATTTGGGCGATATTATCGATGATCTCCTTGAACATCCGCTGGTTTCGAATGCGCGGATTCACCACCGTGATTCGGTCGAGCGGGATCCATTCGATCCTCTGTGCTGGACGAGCCGAGGTCATGCCGCCCTCGGCCAAGGGACCCGCCTGGCCATATCGTAGAATCCGTCGAGCCCTTCGAAGCGGAATGCGTCGAGCGAAAGGCCATTAAACTCAGCCAGCCTCAGGACGGCGTCATGCATGTCCAGTTGCGGGAGCACATAATAATCGCGAATGCCGTCATTTGATTCATCCATCCGGATGCCGACGGTCAGATCGGGCCTCAACGCGGCGTCGAAGCGCAGCTTCCAGCGCAACGAGCCGACGGCGCTCTCGAAGCAGCGCATGACCACGATCGAGACCGTAATCTCCTTGTTGACTGTGAGCAGGTCGGTCGCGGGATCTTGTTCGATCTCGCCGCCGGCAGCTCTCAAGCCCGCGATCGCCCGCGCGACGACCACAGGATGAAACTCGCGCAATTTGCGATTGATCTCGAGGAAGCGATAGTCGTGGCTCGGCGCGAAGCCCACGAGCGCATAAGCGCGCAACAGACTGCCGAAGCGCGTCCGGTACGCGTTGCTCGAAGGTGCATCATCATATTCATCGATGATCAGCCCCGAAAGGACGCCTCGGCCCGCGAGGATCGTCCGCAGGCGATCAAGCATCTCGTCATCGCTCAGCCGTTCCGATCGGGCCGCGATGATCGCCTGCGCACGCTCGAACAGCGGTCGCCCGACAATGGGTGCAAAAACGTCGTTTGACCTCACCCAGTCCTCGGGTGCGTTGCGGACATGCTGCTGCTTCAGCTTGAAGGAGGTTTGTCCCCAGACGTTATTCCCGATATATTTTTCGTTGATAAGCAACTGGTGGACAGTGGCCCTCGTCCAGTCGCGTCCACGATCGTTGCGAACGCCACGTTCGTTGAGCAGTTGTGCAATCTCGCCTTCATTGCGCCCTTGATCGGCAAACAGGCGATATATCTCATCCACGATCTCGATCTCGTCGGCAGGCCCAGGGACGAGGATGATCCGATCGGTCGCAATGCTCTTGTGCTCGCCCCGACTTAGCTCACCTTTGGGCGCTCCCGTTTGATCCACCAGGAGCCGCCGCAGTCCGTATCCCGCCGGCCCGCCTTGCCGAAACCCGAGCCGAATAAGGTTAGACTGCCCCGCGAACACCTTGACCGAAAGTTCGCGGCTATATTCACCGGCCATGGCCCGCTTGACGGTTTTGATGATCGACGAGCCCATGCTGCCGTCATTCTCAAATTGCTCGGTGCAGTAATGCACCGCGACCCCAGCCCGGCGCAGCCGCAATTCGTGGCTGGCCGCCTCGTCCGGGTCCTGGAAGCGCCCGAGGCGGCTCACATCATAGACGAGGACCGCTTTGAAATCGGCGGATCCCTCCTCGACGTCCTGGAGCAGCCGTTGCAGTGCCTGCCGGCCCTCGAGGTTCAGGCCGCTCTTGCCCTCGTCGGCATAGGTGCGGACGATGACATAACCCCGGCGTTCGGCATAATTCCCAATTGCTTGCATCTGGTTGTCGGTGGAGAACTGCTGATGCTCGGTCGACATGCGCACATATTGCGCGGCCCGGGTGATCGCCGGCGGCGTGCGCGTTTGCTCAGGGTCGCTCCAGTTGATCACCATCATCGGAGACGGTCGCTTTTACAGCCAGATCCAAGGCTTAACCTCATAGATCGGAAGGGCCGGAAATATGTTTCCCAAAAGCGGCACCAAACTTCCGGGGGCCGATTCGCGGCCGTCCGAGGTCGAGTATATCGAGGAAATCCGGACGGCATTGCGCGGTGAACTGGGCGGCACGCGAGCCGCCGCAAAGACCATCATGCGTTGGACCGGCACTTCCGATCGCACCGCACGCAACTGGATGAGTGGCGCCGCGGGGCCGAGTGGATATCACCTGATCTGCTTGGCACGTGAATCCGATGCGGTGCTTTCGGTGATGCTGGCGATGTGCGGGCGCGCCGAACTGGCGCTGTCCGCCGATGTCCACGCTGTCGAAGTTGCGCTCGCCAAGGCGGCCGGCACGCTGACGCGACTCAAGCGCCAGCAGACGGGGTTTGCCACCCGCTCGCGCGGCACCTCGTCACACTGAAGCCGGCCGGGCCGAGTCAGGGCGCGCAGCTCCCTGCAAGACTGCGGCCGCCGTAATACGAAGTGGCCGAATCTGCTTCCGCCGGATCGGCTTGCGGGCAGCTCCCGGTTTACAACCCTGGTCTCGAACCCATGCGACTCGGAAAGCGGAAATCGGCGCCCATCGGCGCCACGAAACTACGGCGCGAACGCAACCCAATCGCCTTGGCCGGTAGCTCGATCAGCGAGCTCGCCTCCGGCAGGCCATCGCTGAGCATGTCAGCCCATATGCTCGCAAGTTCCCGGCGGCGGGCCATGTAGGCCGCACGGTTATAGGCGCCCTCGACCTTTTCCTTCGGGACATGGGCAAGCATGAGGTCGATGACCTTGCGGTCATGATCCTTCCCCTCACGCTCAGCCCACTCGTTCATGATCGTCGAGAAGGCGGCCCGGAAGCCATGGGGCACATGGTGGCCATGATAGCCGGCACGGTTGAGCAGGTAGCCGATCGCATTCTCGCTCATCGGACGGTGCGTGTGGCGACTGCTCGGGAACAGCAGGGGTCCGTCGCCTGTCAGCGGCCATAGCGCCTTGAGGACCGCGATCGCCGGCGGCGTCAGTGGCACGAGGTGATCGCCGTCCACCTCTTCCTTGCGATCGAGGTCGCCCTTTATGCGCGCCGAGGGAATGCGCCAGAGCGGTTCCTTGCCGTTCAGATCTTCGAACTCGCACCATAGGGCGCCGCGCAGTTCGCTCGGACGGACGGCCGTGAGCGCGAGGAAGCGCAACGCCAGCCGGGTGATCGGACGGGCATAATCCTGCTCCGCGGTGATGATCATCTTGCGCAACGGCTGAAGGTCGGTGATCGCCGGCTGCCGACCCTTGCGTAGGGGCTTCAGCACCGCACCGAGCTTCTCGGCCGGGTCGCTCGTGGCGATCCCCTGTGCGATCGCATAGATGAAAACGGAGGAGATGCGCTGCCGGACGCGCTTGGCGGTCTCGATCGCGCCGCGCGCCTCGATCTCGCGAAGAGCCGCGAGGATGAGCGGCGGCGTCAGCTGCGCGATCGGCAGGTCGCCGATCGCCGGGAAGACATCACGCTCGAGGCTGCGAATGACGTCGGCAGCGTGAATCCTTGCCCATTGTGCCTTTGCGTTCTCGTGCCAGTCGCGCGCTACCCGCTCGAACGTGCGACGAGCGGCTTCGAGATTTGCCTCGATCTTGAGCTTTCTCGCCATGGCCGGGTCATGGCCTTCGCACAGGATCGTGTAAGCTTCGTCGCGCTTGGCGCGGGCGTCGGCGAGCGACACCAGCGGATAGGCGCCAAACGCCATGGTCTTGTTCTTGCCGTCATAGGCGTAGTTCCAGCGCCAGAGCTTGCCGCCCCCTGGGGCCACGAGAAGGAACAGGCGGTTGGTGTCGGAAATCTTATAGGGCTTCTGACGCGGCTTTGCGGTGCGGACCTTGGTGTCGGTAAGCATGACTCGGTCTCCTGAGATACCTCGTTTTCCGACCGCCGATACCTCGTTTCCGCCCCTCCGATTCGTCGGACGGACATGGACGGGGACGGACGGCCGTGGCCGAACCGGTCTGTTAAGTATAGGTAATCAGGAGGAAAAAGTCGATCCCAGTGGTCATTTGCGGACCGCTGTGGAGAGGTGCGTGGCGGAGCGGGAGGGATTCGAACCCTCGATACGCTTTTGACGTATACTCACTTTCCAGGCGAGCGCCTTCGACCACTCGGCCACCGCTCCGCATGCACTGGAAGGCTGGCTCCCTAATGCGTCGGGCGCGCTTCCGCAAGGCGTGCGCGCATGCCATCATCGTCCTATGACCCGCATTACCCGCCGTCTCGCCGCCGCCCTGCCGATCGCCCTGATCGTCGGCGCCGCATCGCCCGCACCCGCCCCTGTCCCGGTGACGCCGGGCGCGATCGTCGCCAAGGCGGTCGCGGCCGACTGGGCGGTGGTGCCGGCCGAGGATCTGCTGCTGCTCGACCTGAGCAACGGCCGGCGGGTGGTGATCGCGCTCGCGCCTGCCTTCGCGCCGGTCCATATCGCCAATATCCGCGCGCTGACCCGCGCCGGCTGGTTCGCGGGGATCAGCATCAACCGGGTGCAGGACAATTATGTCACCCAATGGGGCGACGCGACCGAGAAGAAGCCGCTGCCCGCCGGGATCGTCGCACAGCCGCCCGCCGAATATGATCGCCCGGCCAAAGGTCTTCCGTTCGCGGCGCTGCCCTATCGCGATGCCTATGCTGCGCAGGCCGGCCATGTCGCGGGCTGGCCGGCGGCGCGTGACGGCAGCCGGGTCTGGCTGACCCATTGCTATGGCATGGTCGGAGTCGGCCGGAACATGGCGCCCGATACCGGCACCGGCGCCGAGCTCTACACGGTGATCGGCCATGCCCCGCGCCATCTCGACCGCAACATCGCCACGGTCGGCCGGGTGATCGCGGGAATGGATGCGCTGAGCGCGCTGGCCCGCGGCGACGAAGCCAATATGGGCTTCTACAAGGAGGATGCCGCACGGCCGGTGATCGCCAGCGCGCGGATCGCCGCCGATTTGCCCGCGGCCGAACGCCCGCGATTCGAACTGCTGCGCACCGACCGGCCGATCTTCGCGGCGTGGGTGAAAGCGCGGGCGAATCGGAAGGATGATTTCTTCATCCGGCCGGCGGGCGGGGTCGATATTTGCAATGTCGTACCGCCGGTGCGGGCGGTCAAAGGGTGAGCATGCGAACTGGCGCGTAGCGCGTAGCGCGTCGTCGACGCTCGCGACCCCACGCAAACGAAAAGGGCCCGGGGATTGCTCCCCGGGCCCTCTTTTCGTTCGGCAGATGCCGAGCGGGTTCGGACTTAGAAGTCCATGCCGCCCATGCCACCCATGCCGCCCATGCCACCGGGCATGCCGCCACCGGCCTTCTCGTCGGACGGAGCGTCCGAGATCGCGGCTTCGGTGGTGATCAGCAGGCCGGCGACCGAGGCCGCGTCCTGCAGCGCGGTGCGAACGACCTTGGTCGGGTCGATCACGCCGGCGGCGACGAGGTTCTCGTAGACGTCGGTCGAGGCGTTGAAGCCCTTGGTCTCGTCATTCTCGCGCAGCAGGTTGCCCGAGACGACCGCGCCATCATGACCGGCATTCTGCGCGATCTGACGGATCGGCGCTTCGATCGCCTTGCGGATGATGTCGATGCCGCGGGTCTGGTCGTCGTTCGCGCCCTTCAGGCCGGCAAGGGCCTTGGTGGCGTACAGCAGCGCGGTGCCACCGCCGGGGACGATGCCTTCTTCGACGGCCGCGCGGGTCGCGTGCAGCGCGTCGTCGACGCGGTCCTTGCGCTCCTTGACCTCGACTTCGGTCGCACCGCCGACCTTGATCACGGCAACGCCGCCGGCGAGCTTGGCAAGACGCTCCTGGAGCTTCTCCTTGTCATAGTCGCTGGTGGTGATGTCGATCTGGCGACGGATCGCCTCGACGCGGCCCTTGATCGCATCGCCCGAACCGGCGCCATCGACGATCGTGGTGTTGTCCTTGTCGATCGACACGCGCTTGGCGGTGCCGAGCATCGCCAGGGTCACGCTCTCGAGCTTGATGCCGAGATCTTCCGAGATCATCTCGCCACCGGTCAGGATCGCGATGTCCTCGAGCATCGCCTTGCGGCGATCGCCGAAGCCCGGCGCCTTGACGGCGGCGATCTTCAGGCCGCCACGCAGCTTGTTGACGACCAGCGTCGCGAGCGCCTCACCCTCGATGTCCTCGGCGATGATCAGCAGCGGACGACCCGACTGCACGACCGCCTCGAGGATCGGCAGCATCGCCTGGAGCGACGACAGCTTCTTCTCGTGGATCAGGATGTACGGATCCGAGAGTTCGACGAGCATCTTGTCGGGGTTGGTGATGAAATAAGGCGACAGATAGCCGCGGTCGAACTGCATGCCTTCGACGACGTCGAGCTCGAAATCGAGACCCTTGGCTTCCTCGACGGTGATCACGCCTTCCTTGCCGACCTTCTCCATCGCTTCGGCGATCTTCTGGCCGACGACGGTGTCGCCATTGGCCGAGATGATGCCGACCTGGGCGACTTCGTTGGTGCCGGCGACGGGCTTCGAGCGCGCCTTGAGATCGGCGACGACCTTCTCGACCGCGAGGTCGATGCCGCGCTTCAGATCCATCGGGTTGATGCCGGCGGCGACCGACTTCATGCCCTCGCGAACGATCGCCTGGGCGAGCACGGTCGCGGTGGTGGTGCCGTCACCGGCGATGTCGTTGGTCTTCGAGGCCACTTCGCGCACCATCTGGGCGCCCATATTCTCGAACTTGTCCTTGAGCTCGATCTCCTTGGCGACGGTGACGCCGTCCTTGGTGATCCGCGGCGCGCCGAACGACTTGTCGATGACGACGTTGCGGCCCTTCGGCCCGAGCGTGACCTTCACCGCGTCGGCGAGGATGTCGACGCCGCGCAGGATGCGCTCACGAGCGTCGCGCGAAAACTTGACGTCTTTCGCTGCCATGTTGGTAATTCCTTATTCTAGAATATGTTAGGAAAATTCAGGTGCGTGATTGAGGGTTGCTCAGGATGTGATTCCGAGCTCCGTCGACTGTCAGCCGACGATCCCCAAAATGTCGCTTTCCTTCATGATCAGCAGGTCTTCACCGTTGATCTTGACCTCGGTGCCCGACCATTTGCCGAACAGGATCTTGTCGCCGGCCTTGACGTCGAGCGGGGTGACCTTGCCATCTTCGGCCTTGGCACCGCCACCGACGGCGACGACTTCGCCTTCCTGCGGCTTTTCCTTGGCGCTGTCGGGGATGATGATGCCACCAGCCGTCTTCTCTTCGGCTTCGACACGGCGAACGAGCACGCGATCGTGCAGCGGACGGAAACCCATAATTGTCCTTTCCTCTATGCGAATGCAGGCCGGCGCGATGATCGGCCGCCCGCAGAACCTCTCGAAACTGTTAGCACTCGCCCATGACGAGTGCCAGCGGGGATATGTGGGACGCGCATATGGCTGTCAAGAATGGCTTTCGACCATTTTTGTGACAGGTTGACGCGCTCGGCCCTTCGCCCTTCGTGCGTAGCGCGATATGGGGACAGCACCCGCCCGTTCAACCCGCGCCCAGCCACGGAGCATCCCCCTGAAGACCCTGTTCATCGCGCTCGCGCTGGGGCTTGTCTCGGCGCTCGGATTCGCCCCGCTCAACTGGTGGCCGCTGACGCTGCTGGCGATCGCCGCGCTGATGTGGCTGACGCTGCGCGCGCCGCGGCTGCGCAGCGCGCTGGCGATCGGCTGGTGGTTCGGCGTCGGCCATTTCACGGTCGGACTCTACTGGATCGCCACCGCCTTCACCTTCCAGCAGGCGATGCCGCAATTTTTCGGCCCCATCGCGGTGGTGGTGCTGTCGCTCTATCTGGCGGTCTATCCGATGCTGGCGGTGGCGCTGGCCTGGTGGCTCGCCGATCGCCCGATCCAGACGATCCGCGCGCGGATCGAACGGCTGCAGGCCGAACGCCGCGCGCGGATCGCGAAATTCGTGCCGCCCGAGTCGCTCGACACGATCAGCATGCCCGCCGATCCCGCGCCCGACCGCAACCCCTACGCCTTCATCCTGCTGTTCGCCGCGACCTGGATCCTCACCGAATATTTGCGCGCGTCGATGTTTACCGGCTTCGCCTGGAACCCGCTCGCCGCGGTGCTGGTCGATGCGCGCGCGGCCGAACCCGCCTTTGTCGGCCTGACCCGGGTGATCGGCACCTATGGCCTGTCGGGCGGGGTGATCCTGCTCGCCGGCATCTGGCTGATCGCGGTGCTGCCCGGCGAGAAGCGCCAGCGCTGGCGCCGCTTCGCGATGGCGCTGATCGCGGCGATGCTGTGCCAGATCCTGTCGGCGATGCTGCTGCGCCCGCTGCCCGCGCCGGCCGGCCCGCGGATCACCGTGGTCCAGCCCAACATCAACCAGAACGAGAAATGGGACACCCAGCTGCAGGCGCGCAATTTCGCGCGGCTGAAGGCGCTGAGCAACAAGGCGGGGGGCGGCAAGCCGCCGGCGACGCCGCGCCTGCTGCTGTGGCCCGAAGCCGCGACCGCCGACTATCTCGAACTGCAGCCCGCGGCACGCGAACGAATCGCGGCGCTGCTCGGCCCACACGACATCATCTTCACCGGCGGCGACGCGCTCGAATGGGACAAGGACGGCAATCTGATCGGCGCGCACAACAGCCTGTTCGCGATGGATGCCAAGGGCGACCTGCTCGCGCGCTACGACAAGGCGCATCTGGTGCCGTACGGCGAATATCTGCCGATGCGGCCGATATTGTCGGCGATCGGCCTGTCACGGCTGGTGCCGGGCGACATCGACTTCTGGGCGGGCAAGGGCCCGGCGAGCTTCGCGGTGACGGGCTTCGGCAAGGCCGGGGTGCAGATCTGCTACGAGATCATCTTTTCGGGGCAGGTGGTCGATGCGAACAACCGACCCGATTTCCTGTTCAATCCGTCGAACGACGCCTGGTTCGGCCGGTTCGGCCCGCCGCAGCATCTCGCCCAGGCGCGGCTGCGCGCGGTCGAGGAGGCGATGCCGATCATCCGGTCGACCCCGACAGGGATCTCGGCGGTGATCGACGCCGATGGCCGGCTGCTCGAGAGCATCCCCTGGCGCACCGCCGGCGCGATCGATGCCACCCTGCCGTCGGCGCATCCGCCGACGCTGTTTGCACGGCTCGGCAACCTCCTGCCGATGCTGTTCGCGCTGCTGCTCGCCGCGACGGGAATTGCGGTGGCGCGCAAGCCGCGCTAAGGAAGATATAACGAAGTCTTTATATCTTTATATGTGAGGGGCGGGTACATACTGCCTCCGGTTTCTCGAAGGACCTCTGACACCCATGCGCAGCAATTATCTCTTCACGTCCGAAAGCGTTTCGGAAGGCCATCCCGACAAGGTCGCCGACCAGATCTCGGACGCGATCGTCGATCTGTTCCTGTCGAAGGACCCCGAGGCGCGCATCGCCTGCGAGACGCTGACCACCACCCAGCTGGTCGTGCTCGCCGGCGAAATCCGCTGCAAGGGCGTCTATGAGAATGGCGAATGGGCCGCTGGCGCCCAGGACGAGATCGAGGCGGCGGTCCGCGAGACGGTGAAGCGCATCGGCTACGAGCAGGACGGCTTTCACTGGAAGAGCTTCACCTTCCACAACAACCTGCACGGCCAGTCGGCGCATATCGCGCAGGGCGTCGATGCCTCGGGCAACAAGGACGAAGGCGCCGGCGACCAGGGCATCATGTTCGGTTTCGCCTGCGACGAGACCCCCGACCTGATGCCGGCGACGCTCTATTACAGCCACAAGATCCTCGAGCGGATGGCCGCCGACCGCCATTCGGGCGCGGCGCCCTTCCTCGAACCCGACGCCAAGAGCCAGGTCACGCTGCGCTTCGAGAACGGCAAGCCCGCCGCGGCGACCGCAATCGTGGTGTCGACCCAGCATGGCAAGGGCTATGACGAAGGCGCCAAGGAAGCCGAGCTCCACGCTTATGTGAAGCAGGTCGTCGCCGACCTGCTGCCCGCCGAGCTGCTGTCCGACGAGACCGTCTACCACATCAACCCGACCGGCAGCTTCGAGATCGGCGGCCCCGACGGCGACGCCGGTCTGACCGGCCGCAAGATCATCGTCGACACCTATGGCGGCGCGGCCCCGCATGGCGGCGGCGCCTTTTCGGGCAAGGATCCGACCAAGGTCGATCGTTCGGCGGCCTATATCACCCGCTATCTCGCCAAGAACATCGTCGCCGCCGGTCTCGCCAAGCGCTGCACGATCCAGCTGGCTTATGCGATCGGCGTGTCCGAGCCGCTGTCGCTCTACGTCGACACCCATGGCACCGCTGCCGAGGGCCTGACCGACGCCGGCATCGAGGACGCGATCAAGAGCATCGAGGCGCTGGGCGGCCTGACCCCGCGCGGCATCCGCACCCATCTCGGCCTCAACAAGCCGATCTACGCCAAGACCGCGGCCTATGGCCATTTCGGCCGCAAGCCCGAGGGCGATCTCTTCCCGTGGGAAAAGACCGACCTCGCCGACAAGCTGAAGGCGGCGCTGGCCTGATCCCGGCCCGATCGACCGGTGCACCGGTTCGGTGCAACCAAATCGACATAAATGATGCGAGGGGCGGAGGAGCGATCTTCCGCCCCTTCTTCTTTGCCGCTAAAGCGCGCTCATGCCTGCGTGGAACCGTATCGAATGACCGACCTCGGCCGCTTCCTGCGCGCCTGGGCCAACGACCCGCTGGGCGTCGCCGCGATCGCACCGTCGAGCGCCACGCTCGCCCATCTGATCACCGCCGAGATCCGGCCGGACATGGCCCCGATCATCGAACTGGGGCCGGGCACCGGGGTCTTCACCCGGGCGCTGATCGCCAAGGGGGTCAGCGAGAGCGACCTCGTCCTGATCGAAAGCGAATCCGAGTTCGCCGGGGTCCTCGCCCAGCGCTTCCCGGGCGCAACGATCTTCGGCATGGACGCCGCGCGGATGCGCCGCCACCGGCAATTGTTCGACGAGCGGCCCGCCGGCGCGACGATATCGGGCCTGCCGATCCTCAACATGAAGCGCCGCCAGCAGATGATGATCCTGAGTGGCTGTTTCGACCTCATGCGCCCCGAAGGTGCCTTCTACCAGTTCACCTACGGCCCGGTCTGCCCGGTGTCGCGGCCGGTGCTCGATCGACTCGGCCTGCGCGCCCGCCGCGTCGCCGGGACGCTGCGCAACCTGCCGCCGGCCTCGGTCTATAAATTCACCCGCAAGGGCTGATCGACCGACCCACGCCAGCCGCAGCGGACGATTTCCCAAACCGCCGAATCCTCCCAGAGCACTGAGCGATTAGATTGAGTCGCTCAGTGCTCTGGGTTTCCTTTGTTTTCCGCATTCTCCGAGCCGTCAGATGATTCCACCTGACTGGAGAATGTTCTAAGAGCGCGGCCATGAACGATCCGCTTTCCATTCGCCGCCTCTATGGCCGTCGCCAGGGCCATAAACTGCGCCAGGGACAGGCCGACCTCGTCGAGCGGCTGCTGCCCGAGCTCGAGGTGCCGCTCGAGGGCCCGCTCGACGCGCCAACGCTGTTCGGCGACGATCGCCCGCTCGAACTCGAGATCGGTTTCGGCCGCGGCGAGCATATGGCGGCGCAAGCGCAGATGCGCCCTGCCCATGGCTTCATCGGCTGTGAGCCCTTTCTCGACGGGGTGGTCGGCGCGCTGATGAAGGTCGACGAGGACGGCATCGCCAATATCCGCCTGCATATGGGCGATGCGATCGACGTGCTCGAGCGGCTGCCCGACGCCTCGCTCGACCGTGCGTGGTTGCTCCACCCCGATCCCTGGCCCAAGGCGCGCCACGCCAAGCGGCGCTTCATGAACGACGGCCCGATCGGGCTGATCGCGCGCAAGATGAAGCCCGGCGGCGAATTCCGCTTCGGCACCGATCATCCGGTCTATGTCCGCTGGGCGATGATGGTGATGGGCCGCTCGCCCGACTTCGCCTGGCTCGGCGAAAGCCCGACCGACTTCCTCGTCCGCCCCGACGACTGGCCCGAGACCCGCTATGAGGCCAAAGCGCGCCGCATCGGCCATGAGGTCTGGTATTTCCGCTACCGCCGCGTCTGAGCCGGCACGGCGCTTCCTTCCCGACAGATAGCCCAACCACGGAGCCCCCGATGACCTCGATGCCCACCCGCCGGATCGGCCCCTTCACGGTTTCGGCGATCGGCCTTGGCTGCATGAATCTCAGCCACGCCTATGGCGTCGCGCCGAGCGCCGACGAGGGCGCCAAGCTGCTCAACCATGCGCTCGACCAGGGGGTGACGCTGCTCGACACCGCCGCGCTCTATGGCGGCGGCGGCAATGAGCGGCTGCTGGGATCGGCGGTCATGCATCGCCGGTCGGAATTCACCCTGGCGAGCAAATGCGTGCTCGACATGATCGACGGCAAGCGCGCGCTCGACGGATCGCCCGCGGCGATCGCTCGCACCCTCGACGGCGCGCTCGGCCGGCTCGGCACCGACCATATCGATCTCTATTATCTCCACCGGCTCGACGCCGCGGTGCCGATCGAGGACTCGGTCGGCGCGCTGGTGCGCGCCAAGGAAGCCGGCAAGATCGGCGCGATCGGCCTGTCCGAAATGTCGGCGGCGACGATCCGCCGCGCCCATGCCGTCCATCCGATCGCCGCGGTCCAGACCGAATATTCGCCCTGGGTGCGCAATGCCGAGGTCGCGGTGCTCGACGCCTGCCGCGAACTCGGCATCGGCTTCGTCGCCTTCTCGCCGGTCGGCCGCGGCTTCCTCGCGGGCGCGGTCGCGGACGAGGATTATGTCGAAGGCGATATCCGCCGGGCGATGCCGCGCTTCGTCGGCACCAACCTGCGCCACAATCTCGGCCTGTTCGAACGATTCGCGGCGATCGCCGAAGCCGCCGGCGCGACGCCGGCGCAGCTGGCGCTCGGTTGGGTGCTGTCGCGCGACGAGATCATCGTGCCGATCCCCGGCACCCGCAGCATCGCGCATCTCGACGAGAATCTGGTCGCGGCAAGCCTCGATTTCGCACCCGAGAGCCTCGCTGCGGTCGATGCGCTGTTCGTGCCCGGCGCGGTCGCCGGCCCCCGCTATCCGCAGGCGATGCAGGCGCAGATCGATACCGAGTTGCTGCCCGAAGAGGTCTGATCGCAGGCTTCGGCGACTGGACGAACCAGCGCCCGTATCGCGTCAGGCCTGATAGGGTTTCGGCTTCGACACCGGCTTGGTCTGGTCCGCCATCAGCGCCGCACCGCGGGCCTCGGGCGAATCGATCCGCCGGCCCGCCCGGCCATGATGATGCGCACAATGATTCAGTCGACGTGGTGCGGAATAGATCATGCGAAAGCTCCTTCGGATGCCCCCATCCTTTCGTGCACGCAACCGTACCGACCGCGACTCGTCGGCACGGACGATATGCTCTCAAACGTCCGCCCCCCACGCAATGGCGTAGTTTGCAACCGCATCGTGCACGCGATGCGGGTGGCCAACGTCATGAGCCTGTCAAAGCTTCGGGATATCCACACGGCGGGGAAATGGTGCCCAGGGACGGGGTCGAACCGCCGACACTGCGATTTTCAGTCGCATGCTCTACCAACTGAGCTACCTGGGCACTGGCACGTTGGAGGCGTGCCTATAGAGGCGGGTGAAGGCGGCTGTCCAGCCCCTCATTTGCCGATATTTTTCATCGCCGTGCGAATATTTTTCAGCGCCGCGCGATCGGCCGATCAGCCGTCATAGCTGTCGGGATCGATCTCGTTGCCGTCGGGATCGGCGGGCTTGCCGGGAATGCGATAGCCTTCGTCGAGCCATTGCAGCAGATCGCGGTCGCGGCATCCCTGGCTGCAAAAAGGTTCGTGCACGGGCACTTCGGGCTTGCCGCAGATCGGGCATCTAGGGATTTTGGGCGGTGACATGTCCGGCCGATATGGCGAGCGCAGGCGCGGCTTGCAAGCGAACCGGCGCGCCGATCCGGCGAACCAGCATGTCGATCCAGTCGGCGCGCGATTCGATCAGCGCGACGACCGCCGGCGCCGCGGTCAGCGTGCGCAGCCCGGCCCCCGGCGTGCGCTCGGCGCGGCGCAGCAACGCCCGCGCCGCCATCCCGACCGGATCGAGCGCGAGCCGCTCGGGCAGCGACGCCCGCGCGCGGCGCCGGACGATCTGGAGGAAGCCGAAGCCGTTGACCGCGGTCCGTTCGAACGGCTGCGGGAGGATCGCATCCACGGCTGCGGCAGCAGCGAGCCGCCCCGCCTTGCTGTCCGCGCTCGGCAGGTCGAGCCCGATCGAGCCGCTGATGCCCAACCGGCGTATCATCACCGCCGATGCCCGCGCGCCCGCGACCGCCAGTTCGGCCGACGGCAGCCAGCCGTCGACGTCGATCAGCGTCATCGCCGGGGTCAGCGACAGCCGCAGCGCGCCGCCGTCGAAATCGGCATGGCCGGTCGCGGCCTCCTCGATCAGTTCGGACCAGCCGGCGGCCTCGAGCCGGTCAGGCCCATGCTGCTGCAACAACGTCACCGGATGGCCGCTCGCGGCGATTCGTTCACGCAGCGTCGGGCCGACCACCGGCACCGCGCCGTCGACCGCGCGCCGCGCGATCGCCAGCTTGGCGCGCCCGGGTTCGGGCAGCGCCGCGCGCATGATCTCGACCAGCAGCTTCGCACCGTCGCCGACCCCGCCCGGCACCGGTTCGATCAGCACCTCCTCGCCATCGGCGAGGGTGACGACCGCGCGGCGGCCGGGGACGAGGATGCGGGTCAGCCGCGCCGCGACGACCGTTCCGGCGCGCACGCCTTCGTCATCGGGCTCGACCTCGGCCTCGACGATATGACCATCCTCGACCAGCGCGGCGCGGCTTTCGCCGATCCCGGCCTCGAACAGCCATTCGGCCATTTAGGGAAGGAGCCCCGCAGCATTCAGCAGCGCGCGGGTTTCGAACAGGGGCAGGCCCATCACCCCCGAATAGCTGCCCGACAGCATCCGCACCCAGCTTTCGGCATAGCCCTGGATCGCATAGGCGCCGGCCTTGCCCTGCCATTCGTCGCCGTCGAGATAGGCATCGATCTCGGCGTCGCTCAGCGGCTTGAAGGCAAGGATGCTCGACGAGACGCGATGGCGCGCGGTGCCCGCGGCGTCGACGACGGTCATCGCCGAATGGCAGCGGTGGCGGCGCCCGCTCAGCAATTTCAGGAAGCCGCGCGCCTCGGCGCGGTCGTCGCTCTTGTGCAGCAGCCGCCGTCCGACCGCGACCACGGTGTCGGCACCGAGGATCACCGCACCGGGGTGGCGCGCGGCGACGACCATCGTCTTCTCGGCGGCGATGCGCTTCACATAAGCGAGCGGGAGCTCGCCCTTGCGCTCGCTCTCGTCGATATCGGCAGGGTCGATCGCGTCGGGGACGAGGCCCAGCCGCGCGATCAACTCGCGCCGGCGCGGCGACGACGAGGCGAGGATGAGGCGGGGGCGCGCGTCGAACATGGCGCCGCGCGGCTTATTTGAAGCGATAGGTGATGCGGCCCTTGGTGAGGTCATAGGGCGTCAGTTCGACCAGAACTTCGTCGCCGACCAGCACGCGGATGCGGTTCTTGCGCATCTTCCCGGCGGTGTGGCCGAGGATCTCGTGATCATTTTCCAGCTTCACGCGGAACATGGCGTTGGGCAGCAGCTCCACCACCTGCCCGCGCATCTCGAGCAATTCTTCTTTTGCCAAGCAACGGCCTCTTGGAATCTATGGGTTTTCGAAAACTGCGCCGCCCATACGCCTTCATATGGCAAAAGGAAAGCGCCGAGGGATCGGCCGGTCGCGGGCTGTACGCCCGGTGAACGGGGCGAACCCGCTTTGCAGCCGGCAGCGTCGCAGCCGGTTCCCCGATCGCCTCGCCCCTGCTATCCCGGCGCGCATGTCGTCCAATCATCTCTATCTCGTCGACGGGTCGGGCTATATCTTCCGGGCCTATCATCGCCTGCCGCCGCTCACCAACCGGCACGGAATCCCCGCGGGCGCCGTCTATGGCTTCACCACCATGTTGTGGAAACTGGTCAACGAGCTGACCGAGGCCGACGGGCCGACCCATCTCGCGGTGATCCTCGACGCCTCGTCGAAGACCTTCCGCAACGACATGTACGACCAGTACAAGGCGCACCGGCCGCCGCCGCCCGAGGACCTGGTCCCGCAATTCCCGCTGATCCGCACCGCGACCCGCGCCTTTTCGGTGCCGTGCATCGAAACCCTCGGCCTCGAGGCCGACGACATCATCGCCTGCTATGCCGAAGCCGCGCTCGCGCAGGGCTGGCAGGTGACGATCGTGTCGTCGGACAAGGATCTGATGCAGCTGATCCGGCCCGGACTCGACCTGCTCGACACGATGAACAACCGCCGGCTCGGCGCCGAACATGTGCTGGAGAAGTTCGGGGTCGCCCCCGAGCAGCTCGGCGACGTGCTTGCGCTGATGGGCGACAGCGTCGACAATGTCCCCGGCGTCCCCGGCGTGGGTCCGAAGACCGCGAGCCAGCTGATCCAGCAGTTCGGCAATCTCGAGGCAGTGCTCGCCGCGACCGACCAGATCACCAAGCCCAAGCTCAAGCAATCGCTGATCGACCATGCCGACAATGCCCGGCTGTCGCGCGAACTGGTGCGGCTGCGCTGCACCGAGCCGCTGCCCGAACCGCTCGATGCACTGATCCTCAAGGGCCTGCCGCCCGAGCCGCTACGCGAATTCCTCGAGGACCAGGGCTTCAAGTCGCTGCTCGCCAAGGTCGGCGGCCCGTCGACCGGCGGCCCGACCCTGCTCGCGCTGGCGCCGACCGGCACCGAGGCAGCCCCCCCGCCCCGCCAGGTCGAGGCAGTGCCGTTCAGCCACAAGGATTATGAGACCGTCGTCGACGAGGAGGCGCTCGATCGCTGGATCGCCGCGGCGTTCGCGTGCGGCCATGTCGCGGTCGATACCGAGACCGATTCGGTCGATGCGGTCCGCGCCGAGCTGGTCGGGGTCAGCCTCGCCACCGCGCCGGGCAAGGCCTGCTATATCCCGCTCGCCCATGTCGGCGACGGACTGCTGTCCGAAACCCCGAAACAGCTGCCCAAGGCGCTCGCGCTGGCGAAGCTCAAGCCGCTGCTCGAGGATCCGTCGATCCTCAAGATCGGCCAGAACGTCAAATATGACCTGATCGTGCTGCGCCGGAACGGGGTCGACATCACCCCTTATGACGACACGATGCTGCTCAGCTACGACCTCGATGCCGGCCTCGGCGGGCATGGCATGGACGAGCTCGCCAAGCGCCATCTCGACCATAGCTGCATCGAGTTCAAATCGGTGTGCGGCACCGGCAAGAGCCAGATCACCTTCGACAAGGTCGGGCTGCGCCAGGCGACCGACTATGCCGCCGAGGATGCCGACGTCACCCTGCGGCTGTGGCAATTGCTGAAACCGCGGCTGGCGAGCGAGGCGGCGACCCGGGTCTATGAGCTGGTCGACCGGCCGC
This sequence comes from Rhizorhabdus sp. GW822-FHT03C02, assembly GCF_058801765.1. Taxonomy (NCBI): domain Bacteria; kingdom Pseudomonadati; phylum Pseudomonadota; class Alphaproteobacteria; order Sphingomonadales; family Rhizorhabdaceae; genus Rhizorhabdus; species Rhizorhabdus sp. GW822-FHT03C02. Next base: position 154,264 of record NZ_JBXANN010000012.1, on the reverse strand, counting down.
TGGTGCCGGTGCTCGCCGAGATGGAGCGCGCCGGCATCCGCGTCGATCGCGAGGAACTGGCGCGGCTGTCGGCGGAGTTCGCGCGCGAGACCAGCCGGCTCGAAGGCGAGATCCACGAGGTCGCGGGCGGTCCGTTCACGATCGGCAGCCCCAAGCAGCTCGGCGACGTGCTGTTCGACCGGATGGGCCTGAAGGGCGGCCGCAAGGGCAAGACCGGGGTCTATTCGACCGACGTCACCGAACTCGAACGGCTCGCTGGCGACGGCCAGCCGATCGCGCGGCTGGTGCTCGAATGGCGCCAGCTCACCAAGCTGCGATCGACCTATACCGAGGCACTGCAGGCGCAGATCAACCCCGCCACCGACCGGGTCCACACCTGCTTCTCGATGGCGGTCGCGCAGACCGGGCGGCTGTCGTCGACCGATCCCAACCTGCAGAACATCCCGATCCGTACCGAGATGGGCCGGCGCATCCGCGACGCCTTCGTCGCCGAACCCGGCAAGGTGATCCTGTCGGCCGACTATTCGCAGATCGAGCTGCGGCTGGCCGCGCACATGGCCGACGTGCCCGCGCTGAAGGACGCCTTCGCCAATGGCGACGACATCCATTCGCTGACCGCGCACGAGGTGTTCGGCGAGGTCACCCGCGACACCCGCGCCCGCGCCAAGACGATCAATTTCTCGATCCTCTACGGCATCTCGTCCTGGGGGCTGGCCGGGCGGCTCGAAGTCTCGCGCCAGGAGGCGCAGGAGATGATCGACCGCTATTTCGCGCGCTTCCCCGGCATCAACCATTATATCGCCGCGACACTGGGCGAGGTTCGCGAGAAGGGGTTCACCACCACCCTGTTCGGCCGCAAGACCCATTTGCCGTGGATCCGCAGCGCCAAGCAGGGCGAACGTCAGGCCGCCGAACGCCAGGCGGTCAACGCGCCGATCCAGGGCACCAGCGCCGACATCATCAAGCGGGCGATGCTGCGGATGAATCCCGCGCTCGCCGCCGCGGGCCTCGGCGACGTCCGGATGCTGCTGCAGGTCCATGACGAACTGGTGTTCGAGCTCGCCCCCGACCAGGTCGAGCCGGCATCGGCGGTGATTCGCACGGTGATGGCGGGTGCCGCCGCGCCGCTCGCGCCGCTGTCGGTTCCGCTGGGCGTCGAGATCGGCACGGGTGCGAGCTGGGGCGCCGCGCATTGAGCCTTGCCCCCGACATCGCGCCCGTCGAGGGCGCGGAACCACCCAAGCCCGACGACGACATCAAGGCGCTCGCCAAGGGCGGTCGCACCAATTTCCTGGGTTTCCTGCTGCGGCTCGCCGCGCGGCTGCCCTTTCTGTTCATCGCAGGCCGCTGGTACGGCGCCGACGCGCTCGGCCGCTTCGCCTATGCGATCATCATCATCGAGTTCGTCGCGACCCTCGCGACCCTCGGGCTGAAGCGCGGGCTCGCCGCGCAGCTGTCGAAGACCGACCGGCCGCATGTCCATGTCGTGTGGGATGCGCTGCTGGTCGGCGCCGTCGCCTCGGCGATCGCCGCCACCGTGCTCGGCGCGCTGCCCGAGCTGATGTTCCCGAACAGCGGCATCAACGGGCTCGAATGGCTGCTGCCATTGTCGATCTTCGCGCTGGCCTGGTCCGACATCGCGCTGGCAGCGCTCGCCTATCGGCTCGACATCGGCGCGACAGTGCGGGCGCGCTCGATCATCGAACCCTGGACGATCAGCATCGCCGCCTTCGCCCTCGCCTTCTACTCGCTGCGCGACGGGCTGATCATCGCCTATGTCTGCTCGATGGCGGCGGCCTTGGTCGCGTCGATCATCCCGCTGATCCGCAGCTTCGGCTGGCCCAAGGGCTGGCGCCCCCGCCCCGCCGCGCTGTTCGGGCTGGCGCGCCGCAACGTGCCGCTCGCCGCCGCCGACGCGATCGAATGGGGATCGCGCCGGCTCGACATCGCGATCCTCGGCCTGTTCTTCTCGCCGGCGATCGTCGGCATCTATTATGTCGCGCAGCAGGTCGCCTCGCTGCCGCAGAAGCTCAAGACCAGCTTCGATCCGATCCTCGGCCCGGTGATAACCCGCAATCTCGAAGCCGGCGACAAGGCCGCGGTCGCCAGGCAGGTGCGCCAGGTCGGTTTCTGGATCATCGCCGCCCAGGCCGGGGTCGGTCTCGCGCTCGGCATTCCCGGCGAAGGGGTGATGGGCCTGGTCGGCCCGAACTTCGTCGGCGGCAACGGCGCGCTCGCCTTCCTGCTGCTCGCCGAGGTCGTCGCCGCGACCGCGGCGGTGTCCGAATCGGCGCTGATCTATGTCGCGCGCCATCTCAACCTGATGATCTCGCTGGGGATGATCGGCATCCAGATCGCGCTGAGCTTCGCGATCGTGATCGCGATACGCGAACTGCACTTGCCCACCCTCACCCAGGCAGCGGGCCCGGCGATCGCGCTGGCCGCGGCGCTCGGCATCGCCTCGATCATGAAGTCGCGGCTGCTCGCCCAACTGCTCGGGGCGCCGGTGTCGGGCTGGCGCTGGCCGCTGGTCTGGGCCGCCGCCGCCGCCGGGGCGCTCGGCTATCTGGTGACCCGGCTGCCCGAATGGCTCGAACTGTCGGCGGGGATCCCGCTGATCCTGCTGATCTTCGGCGCGGTGATCTGGCGCTTCGGCTTCACCAGCGAGGATCGCACCCTGTTCCGGCTGAAGACCGCCTAACCAGCGGCGCCGGGCTGCGGGCCGATCGGCAGAGTATCGACGACGCCATGGTCGGGGGCTTCGTCGGTCCAGCGCACCGAACCGAACGGCCGTTCGAGGTCGCGCCGCACCGTCGGCGGCCCCGCGGTCGAAAAGGCGCGGGCGCGGGCGATCAGATCCATCTCGGCGACGGTCGCGCGCGACCGCTGGCGCAGATAATCGAGCCAGGTCGGGGTGTGATAGCGTTCGGTCCACATCTCCGGATCGGCGATGTCGCGGGCGATCGACCAGCCATAGCCGCCGGTCTTCTGGCGCAGCTTCTGCACCTTCTGCATGATCCCGTAAAAGGCGCGCGCGTCGGCGACCGGCACCCGATATTGCAGGGTCAGCACGATCGGACCGCTGCGGCCGGTCAGATCGAGCCGGGTCTCGGGGTCGGCCATTTCGAGCGGGCTATGATCGATCGCGTCGTCGATCCGCGGCATCGGCAGCACGAATGCGGCGACCGCGGTCGCCGCCAGCGCCATGCCGGAGATGATCAGCGCGGTGCCGATGCCCTGGCCTGCCGCAACCTCGCCCCAGAACCAGCTGCCGACCGCGATCCCGGCGGTCACCGCGGTCTGGTAGATCGCCAGCGCGCGACCGGTTACCCAGCGCGGCGACGAGGTCTGGATGGTGATGTTGCAGATCGACGCCGACATCGTCCACACCGCCCCCGACACCACCAGCAGTGCCGCGGTGAGCGCGACCGAACGGCTGAGCCCGACGCCGACCAGCGCGGGCCCCATCAGCAGCGCGGTCAGCAGCATGATCTTCTCGTTCGACAACAGGGTGCGCGCCTTGGCGACGCTCAGTGCGCCCATCACCGCCCCGATCCCGAACGCGCCGAGGATCAAGCCGAACACCGATGCATCGCCGCCGAGCAGCTGCCGCGCGACCATCGGCATCAGCGCCGAGGCCGACGAGCCGGCGAGCATCGTGATCAGGATCCGCAGGCAGACGGTGCGCAGCGGCGGCGAATGGAAGACGAAGCGCACCCCCGAAATGATCGCGCGGCCGATCCCTTCGGGCGGCAGCCGCGACGGTTCGACCCGGCGCTTCCACAACAGCATCACCACCAGCATCGGCGCATAGCTGAGCGCATTGACCCCGAAGGCCGCGACCGATCCCGCCGCCGCGACGACTACCCCGCCGATCGCCGGGCCGAAACTGCGCGCGATATTGTAGGAGATGCTGTTGAGCGCGATCGCCGCCGGCAGGTCCTTCTGTTCGACCTGTTCGCGAACCGACGCCTGCCAGGAGGGGCTGAACAGCGCCCCCGCCAGCCCCATCGCGAAGCAGAAGCCGAGCAGCAGCACCGGATTGAGCAGATGGGTCAGCGCGAGCAGGGTCAGGATGCTGGCGCTGATCAGGTTCGCGGCCAGCGCGAAGATCGCGATCCTGCGCCGGTCGTACATGTCGGCGATCGCCCCCGCCGCGACCGAGCACAGCATCAGCGGCAGGAACTGCGCGGTCTGCACCAGCGCGACCATGTCGGCTTCGCCGGTCATCTGGGTCATCGCCCAGGCGGCGCCGACCCCCTGGATCAGCGAACCGAAATTGGACAGGACGCTGGCGGGCCAGATTCGCCGGAACACCGGGGTGCGCAGCGGGGCGAACATGCCGCCTGCGGTCGTCGGCGCTATCGCCGCCGTAACGGACGGTTCACCCGCCTTCTTGCTGTCGTCCATCGCACTCTCCCGCCTGCAACAGACACGTTGCAGGCGGTCGAGGTCAATGGCGGAAGTGGCGCATCCCGGTGAAGACCATCGCCAGGCCGGCCTCGTCGGCGGCGGCGATCACCTCATTGTCGCGGATCGATCCGCCGGGCTGGATCACCGCGGTGGCGCCCGCCTCGACCGCGGCGAGCAGCCCGTCGGCGAACGGGAAGAAGGCGTCGGAGGCGACCGCCGAACCGATCGTCTTCGCCTCGCTCCAGCCCGCCTTTTCCGCGGCGTCCTTCGCCTTCCAGGCGGCGATCCGCGCCGATTCGAGCCGGTTCATCTGGCCGGCGCCGACACCCGCGGTGGCATTGTCCCTGGCATAGACGATCGCGTTCGACTTGACATGCTTGGCGACGGTCCAGGCGAACAGGCAGTCCTTCAGCTCCTGCTCGGTCGGCTCGCGCTTCGTCACGACCTTGAGGTCGTCCGGCCCGATCCGGCCATTGTCGCGCGACTGGAGCAGCAGTCCGCCGGCGATCGTCTTCATCGCCAGGCCCGGCCGCGCCGGATCGGGCAACTCGCCGGTCAGCAGCAGCCGCAGATTCTTCTTCTTCGCGAACACCGCCTTCGCTTCGTCGTCGGCGTCGGGGGCGGCGACGACCTCGGTGAAGATGCCGCTGATCGCCTCGGCGGTCTTGCCGTCGAGCGGGCGGTTGACCGCGATGATGCCGCCGAACGCCGACACGCTGTCGCAGGCGAGCGCGGCTTCATAAGCCTCGATCAGGGTCTCGCCGGTCGCGACCCCGCACGGATTGGCATGCTTGACGATGACCACGGTCGGCGGGCCGTCGCGGAATTCGCTGACCAGTTCGAGCGCGGCGTCGGCGTCGTTGTAATTATTGTAGCTGAGTTCCTTGCCCTGGATCTGGGTCGCCTGGGCGATGCCGCGCGCGCCGGGGCCGGCAGGGACGTAGAGCGCCGCCTGCTGGTGCGGATTCTCGCCATAACGCAGGCCCGCCGCCTTGCGGATCGGTACCGAGATCGCATCGGGGAAGAACTGGCCCTGGTCGGCATGAGCGAACCAGGACGCGATCGTCGCATCATATTGGGCGGTCGCCGCGAACGCCTTGGCGGCATAAAGCTTGCGCTGCTCGATCGTGGTGACCCCGCCAGAGGCGATGATGTCGGCATAGTCGGCCGGATCGGTGACGATCGCGACATAGGCGTGGTTCTTGGCGGCCGAGCGGACCATCGACGGGCCGCCGATGTCGATATTCTCGATGACCTCGTCGCGCGGCGCACCCTTGGCGACGGTCTGGGCGAAGGGATAGAGATTGACCACCACCAGGTCGATCGCGCCGATGCCGTGGTCGGCCATCGCCTGGGCATGGGCGGCATCGTCGCGCACCGCGAGCAGCCCGCCATGGACCATCGGGTGAAGCGTCTTGACGCGGCCGTCCATCATCTCGGGAAAGCCGGTCAGGTCGGACACGTCGCGGACGGTGAGCCCGGCCTCGCGCAGCGCCTTGGCGGTGCCGCCGGTCGACACCAGTTCGACCCCCTTGGCCGCCAGCGCCTGGCCGAGTTCGACCAGCCCGCTCTTGTCGGATACCGAAAGGAGCGCGCGCTTGATGGCAATGTCGGTCATGGCTGGGGTCCCTGGGCGATCGAGAGTCGCGCACCCGTTAGGCGAAGCCGTCGCGAATTGCCACCCGCGTCGATCCGGTTCATCCTGACGTCGAACGAGGAGACCGGTCATGACCTTCCTTGCCATGCTTGCCGCCACCGCTTTGCTCGCCGCACCTCCACCCGTGACAGGCGATTTCGATCATGACGGCCGGGTCGATACCGCTGGACTGGTCGATGGCGGCAGCGGACGCCGCACGCTGGTCGTGCTGCTCGCTGCGCGGCCGGATCGGCCGTTGAAGATAAGCGATTTCGCCGACGCTTCGCCGATCTTCCTGGCCAAGGCGCCCTCCGGCCGCTCCCGCACCGCATGCGGCAAGGGCGCAGGACCCGCCACGGCACAGTGCGTGCCGCATGTCGATGTCAGTGGCGACGTGCTGGCCTTCGGAACGCCGGAAGCGTCCGAAGCGTATGCGATCTGGAACGGTGCTTCGTTCGATACGGTCTGGATGTCCGACTGACCCCGATCAGTTGGAACGGGTGAGCACCCACTTGACCTCGATCCCCTGTGCCGGGACCGGGCCGGTGATCACGATCTGCCGGGTCTGCTGCGGCCGGCCGCGCGGATCGATCCAGAGGCTGTCCTCGACCGCGACCTCGCCGCCGACCACCCGGAACCGCCAGAGCGCGCCGCCCGAGATGCGCAGCAGCGCGCCGACTCCGTCGGCGGTCGCCGAAATCTCGACCCCGGGGGCGAGGTGGAAGCGGATCGCATAGTCGATCTCCTTCGCACGGCGGCTGCGGCCTTCGGGCAGCAGCATGTCCTCGCCGCGGACCTCGCGACCGTCGGGCGACAGCGCGATATGGCGGCGATGCTCGAAACCATAGCGCCGGACATAGCCGTCATGGCTGGCATCGATGACGCTGCCATGAACGCCCTCGCGCCGGTCATGCTCGACCGCGCTCACCCCCTTGCCGATCGAGCCGTCGGGATGGATCGCGGTCGAATTCGAATCGTCGAGAGTCAGCGTCGAATGCGCCGCGGTGCTGCGCAGCGCCTGCGCCAGCGAAGGCTGCAGCGCATTGTTGGCACCGCCGCCGCCGCCGCAATTGACGATCAACCGCCACGGCCCGTCGGACATCTCGATCGCCAGCGTCGAGGCGCAGGCCCCTTTGGCGAAGCGCGAGATCGGCGGCGGCGCGGCGTCGAGGATGATCCGGCTATGGCCCATCGACAGCCGCTGATAGCCCCAGTCATGCGCCTGGCGCAGCGGCCGGACCCGCATGGCCGACGCCGCGACCACCGCGTCGATCCGGCCGGCGTCGATCGGCGCGTCGCCCTGCCAGCTCGAAAGCCCGCTGTCGCCCATCGTCAGGCCGAGCAACGCCGGGACCGCGCGCTGCAGCGCATCGGTCAGCGGGGTCGCCGGGCGCTGTTCGCGCATCTCGTAGAAGCGGCGCAGCAGCGAGAGCAGGTCGACCAGGTCGATCTGGGCGACCGGCGAGCGACTGACGACGCCACCATCGTCGTGCAGCGCCGCCTTGAGCGCATGTTCGAGGCCGCGCTCGCCATGCGACAGGCGATGCTCGCCGCCGGGGATCAGCAGCCCCGCGGCCACCACCCCCGCCCAGGCCGCCACCCGCGGCAGGCCCGGCGCGGCCTTGTCGGCGCTGGCGTCGAGATGCCGGGCGCCGCGCGCGAGCGCGTTGAGCAGCCGCGACCGGTAGTCGCCATCGTCGGACGACAGGATCAGCGGCGCATGCGCGCCCCAGAACAGGATGCGCCGCCCCCACAGGTCGGGGCGCCAGGCGGCTTCGTGAAGCTGCTTGCCGAACGCGTCGACCCAGCGGCGCGCGAGCAGTTCGGCGATCGGTGCGACGCGGTTGCGCGGGCCGCCGGCGGCGAGATCGCGCAGCCAGGCGAAGCTTTGCAGATGATCGCTGAACGCCGCCGACATCGTCCGCGCGCGGAAATCATAATCGGCGATCGCGACGCTTTCGCCGCGCCAGACGATCTGGCCGTCGAGCATCGCGCCGCCGGCGCGGACCATCCCCTCGACCGGATCGATCGGCACCCCGAGCAGCTGCAGCGAATGCCGACCGCGCAGCCGGAAACGGTGGATCGGCGTGCGCCACGCCAGCGCATGGACGCGGCTCGACACCCGTTCGGCAAGCGACTGGCTCTTGTCGCCCTCGACGCGGATCAGCCGTTTGCCCGGCACCACCCCGTCGTCGGCTTGGCTCACGCGATGCTGGTCCCCGCCTGCTTGAGCCCGGCGATATTGGCGGCATAAGCCGTGGGGCCGCCCCGGAAGGTCGCGGTGCCCGCGACAAGCACGGTCGCCCCGGCGGCGATCGCGCGCGGCGCGGTGTTGATGTCGATGCCGCCGTCGACCTCGAGATCGATCGGCTTGCCGGTGCGATCGATCATCGCGCGGATCGCCTCGATCTTGCGCAGCTGACTCTCGATGAAGCTCTGGCCGCCGAAGCCGGGATTGACGCTCATCACCAGCACCAGGTCGATATCGTCGATGATGTTGTCGAGCGTCTGGATCGGGGTCGCCGGATTGAGCGACACGCCGGCCTTCTTGCCGAGCCCCTTGATCCGCTGGATCGTGCGGTGGACATGCGGTCCCGCCTCGGGATGGACGGTGATGATGTCGGCGCCGGCATTGGCGAAATCGTCGAGAAAGGCATCGACCGGCGAGATCATCAGATGGACGTCGAAGGTCTTGGTCGTGTGCGGGCGCAGCGCCTTCACCACCCCCGGCCCGATTGTGATGTTGGGGACGAAATGGCCGTCCATCACGTCGACATGGATCCAGTCGGCGCCGGCCGCGTCGATTGCGCGAATCTCCTCGCCCAGCTTGGCGAAATCGGCGGAGAGGATCGAAGGGGCGATGAGGACGGGACTGGTCATGATGCGAGCGGATTAGCTGCGCCTCATCCCATCGGCAAGATCAACCCCGCCGGAAACGGGCGACGAAGAAGCCATCCGCGCCACCCCGTTCGGCCAGCGCGCCGGGTTTCACCCGGACCCGGCCGACCCGGTCGGTGCTAAGGCCTTGAGGAAGTTCGTCGGCCCGCACCGGATCGAGCGCCCACGCGCCCGCCTGGCGAGCGATGAAATCTTTTGTAACCTGCTCGCCCTCTTCGGCCTCGAGCGAGCAGACCGCGTAGATCAGCACGCCATCGGCCGCGACGAGACCGGCGGCATGATCGATCAGCGCCGCCTGCTGTTCGGCGAGCCCGGCGATCACCCGCGGGCTCGCGCGGTGGAGCACGTCGGGGTGGCGGCGGAAGATGCCGGTCGCCGAACAGGGGGCGTCGAGCAGCACCACGTCATAGGGCGCGCCATCGGCAAAGCTTCCCGCATCGCCCTCGACGACCGCCGCCGCGAGACCGGTGCGGTCGAGATTGTCGGACAGCCGCGCCAGCCGCTGCTCGGACAGGTCGAGTGCGGTCACCTCCCAGCCCGCCGCGGCGAGTTGCATCGTCTTGCCGCCGGGTGCGGCGCACAGATCGAGCGCACGCCCGGCCCCGACGCCGGCCAGCCGGGCCGGGATCGAGGCGGCGATGTCCTGCACCCACCAGACGCCCTCGTCATAGCCGTCGAGATCGACGACGCGCCGGCCGGCGGCGATGCGGACATGCCCCGGCGCGAGGCTTTCGCCGTCGAGCCGGGCCGCCCATTCGGCGGCATCGAGCCCGGGCTTGAGAGAGAGGTCGACCGGCGGCGGGGCGGCGATCGAGACCCGCGCAGCCTCGACCGCGGCGGCGCCCCAGGTCGCGGTCCAGCGCTCGGCGACCTCGACGGCGATATGCGGCGGATCGACCAGCACCGCGCCGGCCTTCATGATCGTGCCGAACACGCCGTGCGCCAGCTTGCGCGGTCCGCCGTCGAGCAGCGGCAGCGCGGTCGAGATCGCGGCATGCTGCGGGGTCTTCATCGCCAGCGCCTGGACCAGCGCGATCCGCAGCACCATCCGCGCCTTGGCGTCGGGCGGGATCGGCCGCTCGGTCGCGCCATCGATCAGCGCGTCGAGATCGGGCATGCGCCGCAGCACCTCGGCAGCGATCGCATGGGCGAAGGCCCGGTCGTCGGCGCGGTCGAGTTCGCCGCACGCCCCGTCGATCGCAGCCTCCAGCGGCAGACCACGGCGCAGTACTGCGTCGAGCAATTTCAGCGCGGCGCGCCGCGTCGGGGTGCCGGCAGGGTCGGCGATATGGTTTTTCATAATATCCGGAACAGGGCGATGATCGCGCCCAGTAGAGCAAGCCAGCAGAATAAGCCCAGAAAAAAGGCTCCAACCACGTGAGGCATCGATTCGGTCTCTGCCTGTGCAGACAGGCGAACGCCCGAAGACCGCCCAAAAGGCAGCAGCCGAATGACTCGCCGGCCGGTCCCGACACATGTTCGGCCTATGGCTTCGAGGCCGCCATCAACCAGAAGATTGCCGACGAGATCGGCAATGGCCGACAATGACATCTAGCGCCGACGGGTGGGATCGAGCGCACTCGCCCGCCGACGAATGATCGGCACCGACGACCGCGCCCCCGGCACCGTTACAAAGTCGGAGGCCACGAAATGGGGCGACGATATCCCCATCTCGTTGGCGATCGCCTCGAGCTGGGCGATCCGGTTCTCGGTCGCGGGGTGGGTGGAAAACAGGCTGTCGCGGCCACCGCTGCGCCCCGGCACGATATAGAGCGCCGCCGCGGCCGGGTTGCGATCGACCACCGGGTTGGGGATGTTCGCCGCGCCGTGCGCGAGCTTGGCCAGCGCCGAGGCGAGCGCGCGCGGCTTGCCCGAAATCTCGGCCGCGCCGGCGTCGGCACCATATTCGCGGTGCCGGCTGATCGCCATCTGGACGATCATCGCCGCGAACGGCGCCACGAACACCGCGAGGATCGATGCCAGCACCTGGCCGCCGTCGCGATCGCGCCCGCCGCCGAAGAACATGCCGAAATTGGCGAGCATCGAGATCGCGCCGGCGATCGTCGCGGTCATCGTCATGATCAGCGTGTCGCGGTGGCGGATATGCGCGAGCTCGTGCGCCATCACCCCCTCGATCTCGTCGCGATCGAGCAGACCGAGCAGGCCGGTGGTCGCGGCAACCGCGGCATGCTGCGGATCGCGGCCGGTCGCGAAGGCGTTCGGATGCGGGCTGTCGATGATATAGGTGCGCGGCGCCGGCAGGTTGGCGCGCCGCGCCAGCCCCTGGACCAGGCCGACGAATTCGGGGCACGACCGGGCATCGACCTCGCGCGCGCCGTGCATCTTGAGTACGATGGTGTCGGCGTTCCAGAAGGTGAAGAGGTTCATGCCCGCCGCGACCAGCAAGGCGACGATCGCGCCGCCGCTGCCGCCCAGGGTGAATCCGAGCGCCATGAACAAGGCGGTCAATGCCGCCAGCATCATGGTCGTCCTCAACGCGTTCATCTTGCCTTTGCTCCTCGTCCCGCCAATGTGGGGGAGACGCCATTGATCTTCAATTGCCCCGAAAGGCTCCAACCATGCCCGGCGAACGTCCGCCCCACATCAAAGCGCCCGCGCACCTGTCGCCCAACCCGCCGGTTCCTGAACCGCAGGCCATCGCCCCCGCCCCTGAATCGGGCGGCCGCAACGGCCCCGACCCGACGCGTTATGGCGACTGGGAAAATAAAGGCATCGCGGTCGACTTCTGATCGTCGCACGCACCATCGACCAACATAGGCAAGCGGGTTCGTTGCGACTGCGTAATATTGTTAATATAGTCTGACCGTTAACTATATTTTCAAGGAAAACTGCCATTTTTACGGAAATTCCAATCCGTATAACTGGTGATGAACATGATGTCCGGTCGTGTGTGCGTTGCTTTTGCCTGTTTCCTGTCCGCCACCATGGCGCAGGCTGCTTCGGTCCACGAGACCAGCCCCAAAACCAGCCAAATGCGGCTGGCGCTGAGCGTCGGCTCGCTCGGCATCGGCCCCGAGGTGACCTATCGGCCTTCGCGCTGGTTCTCGCTGCGCGCGGGGGCCGGCTTCGGCAAGGTCAAGCCGCACGCCCAGATCGACGGGATCGACTATCGCGGGCGGCTCAAGCTCGAAAATTACGGGCTCGCGGCCGATCTTTATCCGTTCGGCAATGGCTGGCGGATCTCGGCCGGAATCCGGTCGACCGATCATCGGTTGGGGCTGCACGCGACGCCGATGGAGCCGATCCGGATCGGCAACATGACCTATGCGCCGTGGATGATCGGCACGCTGAGCGGCGACATCACCACCCGCAAATATGCGCCGCTGGCGACGATCGGCTATGCGGGCACCGTCGCCCGGGGATTCTCGCTGGGCGCCGATGTCGGGGTGATGGTCCAGGGCAAGCCCAGGATCGGCCCACTGACGTCGACCAGCATGTGGGTGACCGCCGCCGATCTTGCGGCCGAACAGGCGCAGATGCAGCACGACATCGATCGGTTTCGTTATTATCCGGTGGTGCAGATGTCCGCCGGCTACCGCTTCTAAGGCCGGAACAGACTCGCGGCGCGGCGGCTATTCGGCCGTTACAGGCTCCGCGGCCAGAACGACCGGGGTCGCCGGCCGCAGCAGCGCCGCGGTCTCGATCCGGTCGAGCGCGGCGCGCGTCTGGACGTAACGGCGGGCCGCGACGATCCAGCCTTGCGCAGCGGTGCGTGCGGGCAGCCGGGCCACCTCGGCCAGGGCCGCGTCGACCTGGCCGGCAGCGAGATTGTCGCGGGCGCGGGCCAGTCGATCGACCGGCGCGGCGCTCGGGACGTCGGCCTTGCGGATCACGATCAGGCCGCCGAGCTCGCGCCGGAAACCGTCCCACCAGCCCTCGTCGGCCGAGGCCCCGGTCAGTTTCGGGCGGAGCGCATCGAGCTGGTCGCGCAGCTGGTCGATCGTGACCGGGGTCCGCGATCCGCTGATCACCATCGCCACCGCCTGCGGTTCGACCCCGCCGAACCGGTCGCGCAAAATCCCCTCGAGATAGCCGAGCGGCACCCCGCGATCGATCGAGCGGCGCGCGGCGAACGCCACCAGCAGCCCTTCGGCGCGCGATGCCTCGCCGGTTGCTGCCTGGGCGCGCTCGTCGATCCGGTCGACCTTCTCCTCGAGCGAATCGATCCGCTGGTCGACCACCGCGCCGACCACCTCCGAAGGCGGCGGCGCGGCGATGTGGATCACCGGCGGCGGGCTGGCCGGCTTCGGCGCGACGATCGTCGGCGGCTTGGGCGCGATATAGTCGGCGACGACATCGTAGCGGGCGAACAGCCAGGCCATCACGCCCATGCCGAGCAGCAGCGCGACGAGAAACAGGAGCAGCATCGGCCAGATCGACCGCCGGCGCGGATATTGATCAAGCTCGGGCAGCGGCAAGCCTGTTTCTCCTTCGGTTGAGCGCCCTTAGTGACACAAGCGCGCGGCCGCCGCCAGCAGGCGCAGATCATCAGGTTTGTCGGCGGCGATCGTCGCACGCCAGCCTTCGCCCGCGCTCGCCAATATCGCCGGCGACAGCGCAGCCAGCGCGACGGTCGGCCGCGCGATACCGGCGCGATCGCTGAGCATCGCGAACTGCTCGGCGGCGCGACCCGAATGGAGCAGCACCACCGCCTCGCCGCCCGCCAGCGCGCGCAGCGCGCCATCGGTGAGCTTGTCGACCGCAGCGCTGCGATAGACGATGCGGCGATCGAGCTGCAGCGCGGGGTGCGTGGCGTCGCGATGATCCTCGCCCGCGAGATGGAGCGCGCGCGTCATCCCTTCCTCGACGAGGATATCGAGCAGCGCCGCGGCGTCGCCGCGGCCGGTCCGGATGTCGGGAAAGTCGGCCGCCTTGAGCGCCCGCGCGGTCGCCGCCCCCACCGCGAAGGCCGGCAGGCCCGTGTAGAGTCGCAACGCCGTACCGGCTTCGCGCACCGCATTGGCGCTGGTCACGATCAGCGCGTCATAGCCGGCGGGATCGGGTGCTTCCCAGGCGACCCGCTCGATCCGGAAGATCGGCGCGAGCAACGGACGCCAGCCGCCCTGGTTCCATGCGCTCTTCGACGTCATCGTCGCGCCCGGCTCGGGGCGCAGGATCAGCAGCGGAACACCCATCGGCCTATATCCTCATGCGCCGGAGAACAGCGCGCGCAGCCCGGGCGACGCTGCACCGAGCAGCTCGCCGGCCAGCGCCGCCGCATCTTCGTCGATCGAACCGGGGCGCAGCATCGCATCGCCGCTGCGGCATTCGCCACCGTCCTCGGCGATGATCTCGGCCCGCAGGTGGATGGCTTCGCCGGCTTCGACGGCAAGCGCGGCGATCGGCGACACAGGCGTGGGTGGGGGCATGGTCGATCGCGGCGAGGATCGCGCGCAGATCGTCGCGCACCGCGAGCGTCTCGATGCCGACCGCGCCCTGCGCGGGTGCCGGCAGCATGACCTCGGTCGGGATGGCATGGCCGACCTCGCGGCCGAGCCGATCGAGCCCGGCGGCGGCGAGCAGGGTCGCCTCGGCCTCGCCCGCCTGCAGCTTGGCGAGGCGCGTATCGACATTGCCGCGGAACAGCACGATCCGGGCATCGGGGCGCTCGCGGCGCAGCTGGGCCGCGCGGCGCGGCGACGAGGTGCCGATCCGCGGATTGGCCGGCAGCGCGGCGAGGCTCTCGGCACCGATCAGCCGGTCGCGGACATCGGCACGCGGCAGCATCGCCGCGATCATGATCTCGGCAGGCCGGATCGTCTCGACATCCTTCATCGAATGGACCGCGAAATCGATCTCGCCTTCGGCCAGCGCGCGATCGAGTTCCTTGGTCCACAGCGCCTTGCCGCCGACCTCGGCGAGCGCACGATCCTGGATACGGTCGCCGCTGGTGCGGATCTCGACGATCCGGATCGCGTCTTCATCCCAGCCATGCGCGGCGCACAGCGCGGCGATCACCATATGCGCCTGGGTGAGCGCGAGCGGGGAGCCGCGGGTGCCGAGGCGCAGCGGCCTGTCGAGGGGAGGCGGGACAGTCGTCATCGGTTCGGATCCTTAGGCGGCGTCGGCCTGCGGGACCAGCCCCAGCCGGCCGCGGCGCGCCCAGCGCGTCACCATCAGGCAGGCGACGACGGCGAGACCGATCGCCAGGCCGAGCCAGATACCGACCCCGCGCATGCCCATCGGGAAGGCGAGCCAGGTGCCCGCACCGATGCCGATCACCCAATAGCCGACCGCCGCGAACAGCATCGGCACCCGCGTATCCTGCAGCCCGCGCAGCACGCCCGCGCCGATCACCTGCGCGCCATCGACGATCTGGAACAGCGCGGCGATCGCGAGGAAGTCGATCGCATGGTGCAGCACCACCGCATTGGCCGGATCGCCAAGGTCGAGAAACACCCCGACGAGGATGCGCGGCCAGCCGATCAGGAAGATTCCCGCGCAGCAGGCTAAGGCCAGGCCGAGGCCGAGCGCCAGCCAGCCCGCGCGGCCGGCCGCGACCGGATCGCGCGCGCCATAAGCGATGCCGACCCGCACCGTCGCCGCCTGGCCGATGCCCATCGGCACCATGAAGCTGAGCGCGGCGATCTGGATCGCGACCGCATGGGCGGCGAGCGAAGGCTCGTCGATCAGCCCCATCAGGAACACCGCGGCATTGAACACGGTGACCTCGAGACCGACGGTGACCGCGATCGGCAAGCCGATCCGCCAGACCTCGCGGAAGCGCGGCCAGTCGGCCACCCACCAGCGCCCGAGCAGCCGGTAACGGCGGAAGCGCCGGTCGGCGAAGATCACCGCGACCATGCCCAGCAGCAGGAACAGCGACGAGATCGCGCTGGCGACGCCCGCACCATGGAGCCCCATCGCCGGGGCGCCGAAATGGCCGAAGATCAGCGCCCAGCCGACCAGCGCGTTGAAGGGGATCGCGAGCAGCGTCACCACCACGCCCCAGATCGGCCGTTCGAGCGCGGCGATATAGTTGCGCAGCGTCAGATAGCACCAATAAGGCAGCAGCGCCCATTGCAGCCCATGGGTCAGCTCGCCGGCACCCTTCGCGAGCAGCGGGTCCTGCCCCATCGCCAGCAGGATCGCCTCGGCATGCCACAGGATCAGCCAGGCCGGCAGACAGAGCAGGGTTGCAGCCCACAAAGTCTGGCGCACGGTACGGCGGATGTCGCGCACCGAATGGCGACGGCGCCCGCGCTCGCTGGCGATCAGCGGCGATGCAGCCGTGGTGAGGCCGATGCCGAAGATCAGGAAGGCAGTGTAGAGATTGATCGCGAGCGCGCCCGAGGCGACCGCCGATGCGCCGAGCCGGCCGAGCAGCAGCAGATCGGTCGCGCTGATCACCGACCAGCCTAGATTGCCGACGACCATCGGCACGGTGAGCCGCAGCAGTGCCGCGGCCTCGGCCCGCCACGACAGCTGGCCCGACGAGGGCGGCGCATCGATCGGCGCGACAAGGGCGGTGGGCACGGTCATGGGGCCGGTCTCCATAGAGACATGCGGCGATGAGCGAAAGGCGGTGCGGATCGGCGCTTGACTTGGCCGACCGCGCGGGGCCCTTTTCGATATCGGCGGAGGGGATCGGCGATGGCGAAGATGACGATGATGCTGCTCGCAGCGGCGCTGGGATGGCCGGCGGCCGCCATCGCCGAGGTCAAGTCGGTCGAGCCGCAGGGCTTCATGATCGTCAACAGGGTCGTGACCGGCGCCAGCCCCGCCCAGGCCTATGCCGCGCTGATCGAACCGCGCCGCTGGTGGAATCCGGCGCACAGTTTTTCCCAAGATGCCGCCAACTTCAGCCTCGATGCCAAGGCCGGCGGCTGCTTCTGCGAAACGCTGCCGAAGAGCGGCGGATCGGTCGAGCATATGCGCGTCGTCAATGTCGTGCCCGGCGCGATGCTGCGGCTGCGCGGCGCGCTGGGACCGTTGCAGGGCGAAGGGGTCGACGGCGCGCTGACCTGGAAGATCGACGCGGCGGACGGCAGCGGATCGACGATCACCCAGACCTATGTCGTTGGCGGCTATCTGACCGCCGGCACCGCGAAGATCGCACCGGTCGTCGACATGGTGATGGGCGAGCAGCTCGCCCGGCTCAAGGCGCTGCTCGACAAGCCACGCTAGCGCACCCATATCCGATCGATATCAACCGACAGGCGCGCGCATGACCCGGCCCATGAAGATCGACTTCGTTTCCGATATTTCCTGCCCCTGGTGCATCATCGGGCTGCAGGGCCTCGAAGAGGCGCTGCAGCGGATCGGCGACGATGTCGCCGCCGAGATCCGCTTCCATCCGTTCGAACTGAATCCCGACATGCCGCCCGAGGGCGAGAATGTGACCGAGCATGTGGCGTGGAAATATGGATCGACCCCCGAGCAGTCGGCGGTCAACCGCAAGGCGATCCAGGAGCGCGCCGCCGCCGTCGGCTTCGCGATGCGCACCGGCCCCGACAGCCGCATCTACAACACGTTCGATGCGCATCGGCTGCTTCACTGGGCGGGAATCGAGGGCCGGCAGGCCGCGCTCAAACACGCATTGTTCGAGGCCTATTTCGGCGAGCAGCTGAGCCCGGCCGATCCCGAGGTGCTGGTCGCCGCCGCCGAAACCGCGGGCCTCGACGGCGCCGCGGCGCGCGCGATACTCGAGTCGGGGCGCTATGCGGCGGAGGTTCGCGAGGCCGAGCAATTTTGGCGCGGCGCCGGGATCACCGCGGTGCCGGCGGTGGTGATCGACGACCGCTATCTGATCTCGGGCGGCCAGCCGCCCGAAGCCTTCGAGCGCGCGCTGCGCAGCATCGCCGCCGAGGCACCCACTGCTTGAACGCTGACTTGTCGGCGATGATCGGTTAGACGCCCCGGCCATGGCGATCATCCTTGGTATCGAATCGAGCTGCGACGAAACCGCGGCGGCGCTGGTCACGAGCGATCGCCGGATCCTGGCGCATCAACTCGCGGGACAGGAGAGCACCCATCGCCCGTTCGGCGGGGTGGTTCCCGAGCTGGCGGCGCGCGCGCATGTCGAAATGGCGGTGCCGCTGGTCGAGGCCGCGCTTGCCGAGGCCGGCCTCAAGCTGGCCGATGTCGACGCGATCGCCGCGACCGCGGGCCCCGGGCTGATCGGCGGGGTCATGGTCGGGCTGATGACCGGCAAGGCGCTCGCCCACGCCACCGGTAAGCCGCTGATCGCGATCAACCATCTCGAGGGCCATGCGCTGTCGCCGCGGCTCGCCGATCCGAACCTGCGCTTTCCCTATCTGCTGCTGCTCGCCTCGGGTGGGCATTGCCAGCTGCTGTTCGTGCGCGGGGTCGGCGATTATGCCCGGCTGGCGACGACGATCGACGATGCCGCGGGCGAGGCGTTCGACAAGACCGCCAAGCTGCTGGGCCTCGGTTTCCCCGGAGGGCCGGCGGTGGAGAAGGCGGCATTGGCCGGCGATCCCAAGGCAGTGCCCTTGCCGCGCCCGCTGGTCGGCAGCGGTGAACCCCATTTCTCCTTCGCCGGACTCAAGAGCGCGGTGCTGCGCGCGCGCGATGCCGGGCTCTACCGCAGCGAGGATCTCGCGGCCTCGTTCCAGCAGGCGGTGGTCGACTGCCTGGTCGACCGCACCCGCCGCGCGCTTGGCAACGCCCATGGCGCGACCGCGCTGGTGGTCGCGGGCGGCGTCGCGGCGAACCAGGCGGTCCGCGCCGGCCTGTCCGCTCTGGCCGCGGCGCATAATCTGCCATTCGCGGCGCCTCCACTCTGGCTCTGCACCGACAATGGCGCGATGATCGCCTGGGCCGGGGCGGAGCGCTTCGCCGCCGGCCCGGTCGACGATCGCGATCTGCCCGCGCGCCCGCGCTGGCCGCTCGATCCGACCGCAGAAAAGGCGCGTGGAGCAGGGGTGAAGGCATGAGCTATCGACGGATAGGCGTGGTGGGCGGCGGCGCCTGGGGCACTGCATTGGCACAGGTGACCGCGTCGGACGGATCCGACGTGCTGTTGTGGGCGCGCGAGACCGAGGTGGTCGAGGCGGTCAACCGTACCCATGCCAATCCGCTGTTCCTGCCCGGTCTCGCCTTGTCCGATCGCATCCGCGCAACCGGCGCGCTCGCCGACATGGCCGCTTGCGATGCGCTGCTGATCGTGGTGCCGACCCAGTTCCTGCGCGGCGTGCTCGCCGAATTGCCCGCGCAAGGCCGACCGCTGATCCTGTGCGCCAAGGGAATCGAGGCCGGCAGCCGTCTGCTCGTTTCCGAGCTGGCTGCCGCCTGCGCGCCCGAGGCACCGATCGCGGTGCTGTCGGGCCCGACCTTCGCACACGAAGTGGCGGGCGGTCAGCCGACTGCGATCACCCTCGCCTGCGCCGATCGGGCGCTCGGCGAGGCCCTGGCGGCGCGCCTCGCCCGGCCGGGCTTTCGTCCCTATCTGTCCGACGACGTGATCGGTGCCGAGATCGGCGGCGCGGTCAAGAATGTGCTGGCGATCGCCTGCGGCGTGGTCGAGGGCGCGGGCCTTGGCCAGAACGCGCGCGCCGCGCTGATCAGCCGCGGCTTCGCCGAGATGACCCGCTTCGGCATCGCCCGCGGCGCCAAGCCCGAGACGCTGGCCGGACTCGCCGGGCTGGGCGATCTCGTCCTGACCTGTTCGTCGACCAGTTCGCGCAACTTCTCGCTGGGCAAGGGCCTGGGCGAAGGCCGCTCGGCGACCGACCTGCTCGCTGACCGCCGCTCTGTCGCCGAGGGAGCTGCGACCGCGCCGGTGCTCGCCGAGGCGGCCCGTGCGGCCGGCGTCGACATGCCGATCGTCGATGCCGTGAACGCGCTGCTGTCGGGCAGCGCCACGGTCGACCAGGTGGTCGGCGCCCTGCTCGCGCGACCGCTGAGGCGCGAGGGGAGTTAACGGAGACGCAGCCTCCGCAAGCGCGAACGCGCGCTTATTGCGAGGAAGCCAAGGGAGGCGGATGCCGACCGCCCGGCGTCTGAGGGCCTAAACAAAAAAACCGACGGGCGGCGGTCCAGCTTGTCTGAAGCCTGCCGCCGCCTCACGCGGATCAGTTGCCGGTGGGATTATCCGTCGACCCGCCCGTCGGGCTGACCGAACCGACCTGGCCGATATTGCCGAACAGCTCGGAGAAGAAGCCACGATCGCGACCCAGGGTCGGGGTCTTGTCACCATAAGGCGTGATCCGCACGATCTTCTCGACGCCGGTCTTGTCGACCGAAGCGACATTGCCCTTGTCGTCGAAGCGGACGATCAGGGTGGTCTGCGCCACCGCACGCGGATTGGCGAAGGCGAGCTGGCGGGTGTCGCGGGCGACATAATACCAGGTCTTGTCCTTGTCGAACTCGCCCGCGAAGCTGGGGCGGCCGAGGGTGCGCGACACCGATTCGCGGTTGTCGATCCCGGGCTGGACGGTGCCGATCAGCTGGCTGTCGACGACATAGCCCTTATGGTCGCGAGTCCGCGCGCAGCCACTGGCAAGGCCCAGGACGGCGATGGCGGCGATGCTCGCGGCCAGTCGCGGCAGGTGTCGGGGCATTGCAATCTCCTTGGGAACTCAGTGCGGCACTTGTCTGGACCATTGCGCCCGACGCGATCCGCCTCAATATGCGGAGCGGCCGGCAGGTGGCAAGATGCAGCCCGCGTGATGGACGCGCGCTGAACAGGGAAGACGTAAAAAAGTGAAGCTGGTGAAGAAGCTGTTCGGCCTGGGTGCCGATCCGCGGCAGGCGATGATCCCGCTCTATGGCTCGGTGGTCGCCGAAGCCCGGCAGCCCTGGTGGTATGCGACCGGCGGCGTCCCCGACACGCTCGACGGGCGGTTCGACATGATCGCGGCCGTGCTGGCGCTGGTGCTGATCCGGTTCGAGGCCGAAGGCGAGGCCGGACGCGAGCCTTCGGCGAAGCTCACCGAGGTGTTCATCGACGATATGGACGGGCAGCTGCGCCAGATCGGGATCGGCGACGTCGTCGTCGGCAAGCATATCGGCAAGATGATGAGCGCGATGGGCGGCCGGCTGACCGCCTATCGCGACGCGATCGATTCGGAACCCGCGCTCGAGGATGCGCTGCTGCGCAATCTGTGGCGCGGCGAAGACAGCGCCACGGCCCGTCCCGCGCTGGTCGCCGACCGGCTGCGCGACATCGCCGCCCGGCTCGCCGCAGTGGACCTGCCCGGCCTGTTGACCGACGGGCTTCCCTCCGACCGGACGATCGGCGCATGACCCCCGAATTTTCCCGCAGCTATCGCATCGACACGCTCGGCGAAGGCCTGCGCGGCGTCGCGATCGAGGCCGACGAGACCGAGCGCGCCGCGCTCGCCGGGCGATTCGGGCTGATCGCGATCGAATCGCTGTCGGCCGAGGCGTCATTGTCGCGCCAGGGCGACGCGATCCTCGCAGAAGGCAAGCTGACGGCGAAGGTCGTCCAGGCCTGTGTCGCCAGCGGGCAGCCGGTTCCCGCGGCGATCGACGAGCCGTTCAAGCTGCGCTTCGTCCCCGAACTGGCCGCCGACAGCGACGCCGAGGAGATCGAGCTGTCGGAAGAGGATTGCGACACCGTCGATTATACCGGCGGCGCGATCGACCTGGGCGAGGCGGTGGCAGAGACGATGGCGCTGTCGCTCGATCCTTTTCCGCGTGCGCCCGACGCCGACGAGGTTCTCAAGGCCGCGGGCATTTTGTCCGAAGAGGATGCCGGGCCGTTCGCCGCGCTCAAGGCACTGAAGGATAAGCTCAGCCCGTCCTAATCGTTCCTGGCGAATCGCAGCAGCGCAAAACCTGTGAGCGCGGACAGGATCGATCCGCCGAGCACGCCGATCTTGACCTCGTCGACGAGCAAGGGGTCGGCATAGGCCAGCCCGCCGATGAACAGGCTCATCGTGAAACCGATCCCGCACAGCAGCGCGACGCCATAGACCTGGATCCAGCTGGCGCCCGCCGGCCGATCGGCGATTCGCAGCGCGACCGCGATCCGCACGCTCGCGAAGATGCCGATCTGCTTGCCCGCGAACAGACCGGCGGCGATGCCGAGCGGCAGCGGCGACAGGATCTCGGCCAGGCCGATGCCCCCCAGGCTCACCCCGGCGTTGGCGAAACCGAACAGCGGCACGATCGCGAAAGCGACCCACGGGTGAAGCGCATGTTCGAGCCGTTCGAGCGGCGAATGCGCGTCGTCGCCGATCGGGATCGCGAAGGCCGCGAGCACTCCGGCGATCGTCGCGTGCACCCCCGACAGATAGACTGCGAGCCACAGCAATGGCGCGAGCAGCATATAGGGCCAGAGCGACCGCACGCCGATTTTCCCCAACCCGAACATTGCTGCGAGGATCACCGCCGCGGCGAGCAGCGCCGGACCGCTGATGCTGGGGGTGTAAGCGAGTGCGATGATCGCGACCGCGCCCATATCGTCGACGATCGCGACCGTCGTCAGGAACAGTTTGAGCGACGGCGGCGCGCGGGAGCCGAGCAGCGCGAGCACCCCGATCGCGAACGCGATGTCGGTCGCCGACGGGATTGCCCAGCCCCGCGCCAGCTGTGGCGCCCCCTGCACTACCACCAGGAAGATCGCCGCCGGGACGAGCATGCCGGCGGTCGCGGCGATGAACGGCAGCGCGCGATCGGACCAGCGGGCGAGATGCCCGCGCACGAACTCGCGCTTGATCTCGAGCCCGACGAGCAGGAAGAACAGCGCCATCAGCGCGTCGTTGATCCAGTGGTGGACGCTGAGCGGCCCGAGCTGCGCATGGAGCGCGTGAAAATAGCCTTCGGCCCAGGGCCCATTGGCGACGATCATCGCCAGCGCCGCGCCCGCCATGAGCACGATCCCGCCGGCAGCTTCCTGGTGGAGAAAATCGCGCAGCGCGTAGATCGGTTTCATGCCGCGACCCTAGGCGAGGCCCCAGCCGCTTGCCACCGAAACCGGCAAAACCGTGGAACGACAATACCTTGGTCTAAGCCTCATCACCCCGGTAAGGAGTCGCTAACCCCGATCGCCCACGCCCGTCGCATGAACGGATGCGGATCACTGCTCGAACGGCTCCACGGCTTTCAGGACCGTGCCCTTGCGATCGTCGAGAACACCGAGGCGATATTGCGCAGCGGATCGGCGGCGAATGCGATCGAGCTCGGCCATGCCCGTTGGGAGCTGACCCGCGTGCTGACCGCCTATCAGATGTTCATGCACCGCGAGCTGTTCCAGCCGGTGATCGACGGCGGCCGCCCCGACAGAGCACGCATCGCGATCGGATTGAAGGCGGACTGCATCGCGATCGGCGAGGATTTCCGCCATTATGTCGCCAAATGGAGCGCCGTCGGCATCACCGACCGCTGGGCCGAATATAAGGCGGCCGCGCTCGCGATCATCACCCGGCTGCGCAGGCATATCGCCCGCGAGCGCTGGGCGGCCGAGCAATTGCTGCTCGCCGCACCGGGCGGGCGTTCGGCGGCCTGACCTCAGGCCCTCGCTACCAGATCGAAGCGCGCCGATCGGGCGGCAGGTACATGCGATCGCCGCTGCCGACGCCGAAGGCCTGATAGAAGAGCGGCAGATGAACGACGATGCCGTTGACCCGGTAGCGCTCGGGCGGATGCGGGTTGTTCTGGATCAGCGCGAGCAGCGCATCGTCGCGGCGCTTGCCGAGATAGCTCTGGGCATAGCCGATGAAGAAGCGCTGGGCGCCGCTGAGACCGCCGATCACCGGCGGGGTTCGCCCGTGCAGCGTCCGCAGATAGGCACGCCAGGCGATGCTGAGGCCGGCGAGATCGGCGATATTCTCGGGCAGGACCAGCTTGCCGTTGACGAAGTGCCCCGGCAGCGGCTCGAAGCCGTCGAATTGCCGGACGAGCTTCGCGGTCCGCCGGTCATATTCGGCATGGTCGGCAGGCGTCCACCAGTCGCGCAGATTGCCGGCGGCATCGAACTGGCTGCCGCGATTGTCGAAGCCATGGCTCATCTCATGCCCGATCGTCGCGCCGGTCGAGCCGTAATTATAGGCATCGTCGGCATCGGCGTCGTAGAGCGGCTGCTGGAGGATCCCCGCGGGAAAGGCGATCTCGTTGGTCTGCGGCGAATAATAGGCGTCGGGGGTCGAAACCGTCATCTGCCATTCGGCGCGATCGACCGGCGCACCGACCCGCCGATGCTGTCGGTCATAGTCGAACATCTGGCCGCGCAGCACATTGCCGGCCAGATCGTCGGCGCGGATGTCGAGCGCGGCATAGCTACGCCACCGCGCCGGATAACCGATCTTGACGGTCATCGCCGACAGCTTCGCCAATGCCTGGGTGCGGGTCGCCGGCGCCATCCAGTCGAGCGTGGCGATGCGCTGCGCATAAGCGGCGAGCAGATTGGCGACCAGCGCATCGACCTTCGCCTTGGTTCGCGGCGCGAAATAGCGTTCGACGTAGAGCTTGCCCGAGGCTTCGCCGAGCAGCCGGTCGACGAGCTCACAACCCTGCTTCCACCGTTCGGACTGCCCGGTGGCGCCGCGCACCACCCCCTGGTTGAAGGCGAAATCCTCGGTCGCGAAGTCCTTGGGCAGATAGGGCGCGGTGCCCGCGACCAACAGGTAGCGCAGATAGGCCTTCCAGGTCGCGAGCGGCCGTTCGGCCACCAGCCGGGCGACCCCGGCGAGATAATCGGGCTGACGCGCGATCGCCAGCGCCGGCACCGCCATCCCGCTTCCGCCGAAATAGGCCGACCAGTCGAAATCCGGGGCCAGCGCGACCAATCCGGCGGCCGATCTGGGGTTGTAGGTCTTCTTCGGATCGCGGCGATCGACCGGCGCCCATTGCAGCCGGGCGATCGCGGTCTCGAGCGAGACGATCGCCGCCGCATCGGCGTCGGCCGCCGTGTCGCCCGACAACCGCAGCATCGTCGCGACATGCACGCCATATTTGGCGCGCATGCCGACGAATCGGGGATCGTCGCTCAGATAATAGTCGCGACCGGGCAGGCCGAGGTCGTTCTGCGACAGCCACAGGGCATAATGACCCGAATCGTGGGCATCGGGCGCGACATAGGTCGAGATTGGCACCGTCATCCCGATCCGGTCGAGCCGGCCGATCGCCTCGGCAAGATCGCGGGCGGTGGCGATCCGATCGATGCGGACGAGTTCGCCGGCGAGCGGCGAGAGCCCGGCCTTGTCGATCCGCGCCTGGTCCATGAAGCTGGCGTAGAGCGCGCCGACCTTGCGGATGTCGGGGTCTTGCGAGGAACCGGCCGCTTCGGCCATCTCCCTCTGCCGCGCCTGCGCGGTTTCGACCATCAGTTGCTGGACGCCATAGCTCGACCGGTCGGCGGGAATGGCGACGCTCTTCAGCCAATGACCATTGGCATAGTCGAAGAGATCGTCCTGCGGACGGACCGCGCGATCCATGTCGGCGAGCAGGATGCCGCTGCGAACGGGCGGTCGCGCGATCGCCCAGCCCGCCGTGGCCAGGGCCAGCGAAGCCGCCAGCAGGCCGGCCGACGCCATGCCCATCGAAAAATCAGCCAGGCGCACGCGATCCTCCCTGCGATGCCGCTGGGGAGTGATTATGTAGTCAACTACATATTGTCAATCGGAGCTATCGAAGTGCGCGTTGATGCGATCGAGCATCGATTGCGCGTCGAGCGCATCGTCGAGCCGGTCTAGCAGCCGGACGACATCGCCGGCCTCGGCATTCAATTCTTCGGCGGCGGCGTTGAACGCGTCCCACAACGGGGTCAGTCGCTCGACCAGCCGTCGACCTTCGTCGGTCAGGGCGATGAGTCGTCGCCGGCTGTCATGGCTGTCGGGCAGCGATTCGACATAGCCCGATCTTTCGAGCGAACGGCTGGCGGTGCTGACCGAGACATGGGTGATCTTCAGCCGCACGGCGATCTCGCCGATCGCCAGCGGGCCCGATTCGACGATCTGGCGCAACACCCCGTACCAGCGCTGTTCGAAGGCGATGCCACGATCGGCATAAGCGCGGGTACCGTCGCGATCGAGGCGTTCGGACACCCGCCGCAACCGCGCCGCCAGCGCCGCCCCTCCCCTGTCGCGGCTATAATCCTGCGTCATCAGGCGCCATCCATCGATCGGTTGCTGATAGCCGTCGCTCAGGGAACGAGGATCGTATCCTTCGCCTCGTCGAGCAGGTCGGGATAGTCCATCGTATAATGGAGCCCGCGGCTTTCCTTGCGGTGGAGCGCCGACCGCACGATCAGGTCGGCGACGTCGACGAGGTTGCGCAGCTCGATCAGGTCGGGGGTCACCCGGAAATTGCCATAATATTCGGCGACCTCCTGGCGCAGCAGCGCGACCCGGTGCGCGGCGCGCTCGAGCCGCTTGGTGGTGCGGACGATGCCGACATAATCCCACATGAACCGGCGGATCTCACGCCAGTTGTGCTGGACGATGACCTCCTCGTCCGAATGGGTCACCCGGCTGGCATCCCAGGGGCGGATCGGCGGCGGCAGCGGCATCTCGTCGAAATGGCGCTTGATGTCCTCGGCGGCGGCGTCGCCGAACACCAGGCATTCGAGCAGCGAGTTCGACGCGAGGCGGTTCGCGCCGTGCAGCCCCGACTGGGTCACCTCGCCCGCGGCATAGAGGCCCGGCAGGTCGGTGCGCCCCTTCAGGTCGACCAGCACCCCGCCGCAGGTATAATGCGCGGCCGGCACGATCGGGATCGGCTCGCGGGTGATGTCGATACCGAGTTCGAGCAGCCGCGCGTGGATCGTCGGGAAATGCCCGAGGATGAAATCGGCGGGCTGATGGCTGATGTCGAGATGGACATAGTCGAGCCCGAGCCGCTTGATCTCATGGTCGATCGCGCGGGCGACGATGTCGCGCGGCGCGAGTTCGGCGCGCGCGTCGAAACGCGGCATGAAGCGGCGCCCGGTGGTCGGGATCTTGAGCTGGCCGCCCTCGCCGCGCATCGCCTCGGTGATCAGGAAATTCTTGACCTCGAGATTGTAGAGGCAGGTCGGGTGGAACTGCATGAACTCCATGTTCGACACGCGGCAACCCGCGCGCCACGCCATCGCGATGCCGTCGCCGGTCGCGCCACGCGGCGAGGTCGAGAAGAGATAGGCGCGGCTCGCACCGCCGGTCGCGAGCACCGTCGCCCGGCCAGTGAACAGCTCGACCGCGCCCGACGCCCGGTCGACCGCATAGACGCCCCAGACATGGCCATCGCCCGAATAGCGCTCGCCGTGCCGGCTGGTGACGAGGTCGATCGCGGCGCGATCGGGAAACAAAGTGATGTTGGGATGGGCGACCGCCGCCTTTTCGAGCGCGAGCTGGACCGACCGCCCGGTCGCGTCGTCGACATGGACGATCCGCCGATGGCTGTGCCCGCCCTCGCGGGTCAGGTGCCAGCGCTCCTGCTCGCCAGGACTGAACGGAACCCCGAGCGCTGCGAGCTTCTCGATCGCCAGCGGCGCATTCTCGACGACATATTCGACGGTCGCGCGGTTGTTGAGGCCCGCGCCCGCGACGATCGTGTCCTCGACATGCGCCTCGAACGTGTCGCCTTCCTCGAGCACCGCGGCGATGCCGCCCTGCGCCCAGGCGGTCGACCCTTCGGAAATGCCCGCCTTGGCGAGGACCGCGACCCGGTAACGATCGGCGAGATTGAGCGCGGCGGTCAGCCCGGCGGCGCCCGAACCGATGACGACGATATCGAAACTATGCTCGGCCATGCTCTGTCTTATCGGTCCTCTCGGCCACCTTCGCCGGCATCCGCCCGAAACGGCGGCTGGCCGGTCCCGGCATAGCGGGGTTCAGGCGGCTTGCGCGTTGGATGCCCTCGTCAGGCTGAGGAAGACGTCCTCGAGATCGGCCTCGCGGGTCGACACGTCGACAATGCCGAGCCCGGCCTGCTGGACCGCGGCGAGCACTTCGCCGGCGTTCACCTGGCTCTTGTCGTAGACGATCAGGATCGTCCGCGGCGACAGCAGATCGACCTTGGAGAAGCAGCTCGCCTGCGGTGCAACCTCGAGATCGCGGTCGACAGTGACCTCGACCGCCTTTTCCTGCGCCTTGCCGACCAGTTCGCGGGTCGGTTCGTTGGCGATGACGCGGCCATGGTTGATGATCGCGATCCGGTCGCACAGTTCCTCGGCCTCTTCGAGATAATGGGTGGTCAGCACCACCGTCACCCCGCGGTCGTTGAGCTCGCGGACATAGGCCCAGAGCTGCTGGCGCAGTTCGACGTCGACGCCCGCGGTCGGCTCGTCGAGCACCAGCACCGGCGGGCTGTGCACCATCGCCTTGGCGACGAGCAGCCGGCGCTTCATGCCGCCCGACAGCGACCGGGCATAGGCATCGGCCTTGTCGAGCAGATGGACCGCGCGCAGCAGTTCCTCGGTCTTGCGGTCGACCTTGCGGATTCCATAATAGCCGGCGGTGTTGTCGAGCGTCTCGCGCGGCGAGAAGAAGGGATCGAACACGATCTCCTGCGGCACGATCCCG
Organism: Rhizorhabdus sp. GW822-FHT03C02; assembly: GCF_058801765.1. NCBI lineage: Bacteria > Pseudomonadati > Pseudomonadota > Alphaproteobacteria > Sphingomonadales > Rhizorhabdaceae > Rhizorhabdus > Rhizorhabdus sp. GW822-FHT03C02. The sequence goes on along the minus strand of NZ_JBXANN010000012.1, from coordinate 125,866 downwards.
ATCGCGAACTTGGCGTTGCGCGGATCCTTGTCGATGTCGAAGCCCCAGATCGACACATCGCCGCGGGTCTTGTTGACCAGCCCGGCGAGGATGTTGATCGTGGTCGACTTGCCGGCGCCATTGGGGCCGAGCAATCCGAAGATCTGCCCGCGCGGAATGTCGAGATCGACGTCGAACAGCGCCTGTTTGCCGTCGCCGTAAATCTTGGAGAGGCCGCGGATGCTGATGGCTGCTTCATTCATGACGGGGGCGGCATAGCCGCTGGCGCGCGCGGGTGCAAAGGGCGATCAGCGTTGCCGGCCATGAAGAGCCGACATGCGCGCGGCCGCAATTCGCGCTGTTCAGCGAAGCTTCACATCGATATGCCCAACGTCAGCTTATGATCCGCATCCTTCCCGCCTTGCTGTTGCTGACCCTGCCGGCTGCCGGTTTCGCGCAGGAACAGGTCGTCACCCTGTCGCCCGAGGCGCGCGCGAAGATCCTCGACACCGCCGAACAGGGCGGTGGCCCGTCGACATCCGACCTGCCGGTCAATGGATTGAGCGGCAAGATCCATGGCGAGGTCGGGGCCTTTGTCGGCACCGGCGGCGCGCGCGGGGTGTTCGGCACCGCCGCGGTACCGATCGGCCAGGACGGGATGGCGACCTTCTCGTTCGAGAACAGCCGCTACGGCAATCGCCGCTATCGCTATTAAGCTGTCGCGCGGCGGCCGCCGCCGATTGCGCTGGCGCTGGCCGGTTGCTAATTGACGGCCATGAGCACGCAGCCCGAAGCCCCCGAAACGGTCCATGTCACCTCGAGCCGAGTCGTCTGCGACGGCGCGTCCGAGATTCCCGGCGGGGCCGCGCTCGGCCATCCGCGCGTGTTCATCGAGATCGATCCCGATATCGGCTATGCCGATTGCGGCTATTGCGACCGGCATTTCATCCTCGACGGCGGCCATGGCGGATCGCACCACTGATACGCGATCTCGAAGATGCTGACGCATCTTCGATCGATTTGCTCAAGCGCCGCACGGGCTGATTCGGCGTTTCGGCCCTAGATCGCACGAACAATCGGCCTATATCTGCGGACATGATCATGCCCGCAGACCCCCGCCGCTTCCTCTATCGCGAGAACGCGCTCGATCCCGACGCCGCACTCCGGCTCACCGCCGAGACGCTCAAGGGGTGCGACGACGGCGAGCTCTATCTCCAATATATCTCGTCGGAGAGCTTCGCCTTCGACGATGGCCGGCTCAAGACCGCCGACTACAACACCCAGGCGGGCTTCGGCCTGCGCGGGGTGTCGGGCGAGACGACCGCCTTCGCCCATGCCAATGAACTGAGCGAGGCGGCGATCCGCCGCGCCGGCGAGACGATGACCCTGCTCGATCCGAGCAAGGGGGTGCGCTCGCCGCCGCCGCGCCGGACCAACAGCCGGCTCTATACCGGCGAGGATCCGCTTGGCCTGATCCCGTTCGCGCGCAAGGTCTCGCTCTGCCAGGAGATCGACGCCGCCGCCCGTGCCCGCGACCCGCGCGTCCAGCAGGTCTCGGTCGGGCTGTCGGGATCGTGGAGCGTGGTCGAGATCGTCCGCCCCGACGGATTCGTCGCCTTCGACATCCGCCCGCTCGTCCGGCTCAACGTCTCGGTCGTGGTCGAACAGAATGGCCGGCGCGAATCGGGCTTTTTCGGCCTTGGCGGCCGTTATCTCTACGACCGGCTGTTCGAGCCGGCGACCTGGAACCGCGCGATCGACGAGGCGATCCACCAGGCGGTGGTCAATCTCGACGCGGTCGCCGCCCCCGCCGGCGAAATGACCGTGGTCTGCGGCCCCGGCTGGCCCGGCGTGCTGCTCCACGAGGCGATCGGCCATGGGCTCGAGGGCGATTTCAACCGCAAGGGCACCTCGGCCTTTTCGGGCCGGATCGGCGAGCGGGTCGCCGCCCCCGGGGTGACCGTGGTCGACGACGGATCGATCGCCGACCGCCGCGGTTCGCTCAGCATCGACGACGAGGGCACCCCAACCCAGTGCAACGTCCTGATCGAGGACGGCATATTGAAGGGCTATATCCAGGACCGGCTCAACGCCCGGCTGATGGGGGTCGAGCCGACCGGCAACGGCCGCCGCGAAAGCTATGCCCATGCGCCGATGCCGCGGATGACCAACACCTTCATGTATGGCGGCAACGACGATCCCGGCGAGATCGTCGCGCGCGCGAAGAACGGCATCTTCGCCAAGAGCTTCGGCGGCGGACAGGTCGACATCACCAGCGGCAAGTTCGTCTTCTCGTGCACCGAGGCGTACAAGATCGAGAATGGCCGGATCACCCAGCCGATCAAGGGCGCGACCCTGATCGGCGACGGTCCGTCGGTGCTGACCAAGGTCACCGCGATCGGCAACGACATGGCGCTCGACGAGGGCGTCGGCATCTGCGGCAAGGGTGGCCAGTCGGTTCCCGCCGGGGTCGGTCAGCCGACGGTGATGATCTCGGCGCTGACCGTGGGCGGCACGGCGGCCTGAGATGGCGATCGCGGTCGCGCTGGGCGGCGGCGCGGCGCTGGGCTGGGCCCATATCGGCGTGCTGCGCGGCCTCGAGGCCGCCGGGATCGAGGTCCGGGCGGCCGCGGGCACCTCGATCGGCGCGCTCGCCGCGGTCTGCCTCGCCGCGCGCAAGCTCGACGCGCTCGAACATATCGCCCGCACCGCGAGCTGGCTGCGGGTGCTGTCCTATATGGACCTGCATCTGAAGCCCGGCGCGGTGCTCGGCGGGCGCACGATCGCCCGCGAGCTTCAGATCCATCTCGCCGATCTCCAGTTCCGCGACCTGTGGATGCCGGCAGCGACCGTCGCGACCGATCTCGCCACCGGCGAGGCGGTGATCATCGACCGCGGCCCGGTGACCCCGGCGATCCTGGCGTCGATCGCGATTCCCGGCCTGTTCCGGCCGGTGCGGCGCGACGGCCATTTCCTGGTCGACGGCGGGGTGGTGATGCCGGTGCCGGTCGCCGCCGCCCGCGCAATCGCGCCCGACCTGCCGATCCTCGCGATCAACCTGCAGGGCGATTATCATGGCCGCCGCGTCGCCGGGCTGATCCGCAACCGCCCCGGCGGCAATCATTCGACGATGGCAGTGGTGCGCGCCTCGACGATGCTGCTGATGGCCGAATTGTCGCGCGCCTCGCTCGCGCTCGATCCGCCCGACCTCGCGCTCAATCTGCCGGTCGGCCATGTCGAGATCCACGACTTCACCCGCGCCCGGGAATTGATCGACATCGGCCGCGCCTCGATCGAGGCGATCATGCCCAAGGTCGAGGCGCTCGCCACCCGCGGCCGGCCGGTGGCATGATGACCGACGAAGAAGACACGCGCGCGGTCCTCGACTATTGGTTCGGCACGTGCGGCGAAAGCGGCTGGTGGGACCATGACCCCGCGCTCGACGACGCGATCCGCGCGCGCTTTTTCGACCTTTGGCACGCATGGCGCGACCGCGTGCCCGAATCCTTTCTGGGCTCGGCCGACCAGGCGCTCGCCGCGGTGGTGCTGTTCGATCAGTTACCGCGCAACATGTTCCGCGGCCGGGCCGATGCCTTCGCGACCGATCCGCTCGCCCTGGCCATTGCCCGCGGCGCGGTCGACGCGCGGTTCGACCTGGCGCTGCCGGCCGAACGGCGCCAGTTCCTCTACATGCCGTTCCAGCACAGCGAGGACGCGCACGACCAGGACCGCTCGGTCGCGCTGTTCACCGCGCTCGGCGATGTCGAAGCCGTGCGCTTCGCGACACTCCACCGCGACATGATCGCGCGCTTCGGGCGCTTTCCGGGCCGCAATGCCGCGCTCGGCCGCGGCGATCGTCCCGGCGAGGCCGACGCGATCGCCGCGAGCGAGGGTTGGTAGCCTCACAGCTATTGCCCATCGATTGCGCATTCGGCCGCCCTGCGGAACCGGTGACCGTGCTGCTCGTTACGCTGCCGCCGAATTCTGCCCAAAAAGCAGGCACGGCTTAATCTTTGATCAAAGTGCCGTGAAATGCGGCGCCTGCGCCGATCGATTCGTGACAATCCGGTGAATGAATCCAGCCCTCGCCCGGCTGGCACGCTTATTGCGTTGCACAATCGGGCTTAAAAGAGGGAGGCGAAATGAAACTCGTCATTGCCATCATCAAGCCGTTCAAACTCGATGAAGTGCGTGAAGCACTTTCCGGGCTGGGCGTGCAGGGCATGACCGTTACCGAGGTAAAGGGCTTCGGACGGCAAAAGGGTCAGACGGAAATCTACCGTGGGGCCGAATACAGCACGAACATGGTCCCGAAGATCAAGATCGAGGTGGCGACCACCGACGACCTGTCGGGCCGGGTCGTCGAGGCGATCCAGCAGTCCGCCAACACCGGCGCCATCGGCGACGGCAAGATCTTCGTTCTCGACGTCGCTCAGGCGGTGCGCATTCGCACCGGCGAGACCGACGACGTCGCGCTCTGAGCAAAGGGGGAAACATGAAGCTCTCTAACAAGATAGCGGCTGGTCTCGGCATCCTTGCCGTCTCCGCGCTGACCGCGATGCCCGCTTTCGCGGCGGATCTTATCAAGGCGCCCGACGCGGCCGCTCAGGCCGGCATGTTCAACAAGGGCGACGTCGCCTGGATGCTGACCTCGGCCGCCCTCGTGCTGATGATGTCGGTTCCCGCGCTGGCGCTGTTCTACGGCGGTCTCGTCCGCTCGAAGAACATGCTGTCGGTGCTGATGCAGGTGCTGATGATCGTGTCGATCGCGGCACTGGTCTGGGTCGGCTGGGGCTATTCGATGGCCTTCACGTCCGGCAGCACGCCGTTCGTCGGCGGGTTCAGCAAGGCCTTCCTCAAGGGCGTCGACGCCAGCACCTATGCGGCGACCTTCTCCAACAACGTCTATCTGCCCGAATATGTGTTCGTGGTGTTCCAGATGACCTTCGCCTGCATCACGCCGGCGCTGATCGTCGGCGCCTTTGCCGAACGCGTGAAGTTCTGGCCGCTGATGCTGTTCATGGTCCTGTGGCTCACCATCGTCTATTTCCCGATGGCGCACATGGTCTGGTACTGGGCTGGCCCGGACTTCCTGCCGGACGCTCCGACCGACGCGGGCTTCCTGTGGGGCATGGGCGCGCTCGACTTCGCGGGCGGCACCGTGGTGCACATCAACGCCGGTATCGCGGGCCTCGCGGGCTGCCTCGTCCTGGGCAAGCGCGTCGGCTACAAGACCGAGCCGATGCCGCCGCACTCGCTGACCATGACCATGATCGGCGCTTCGCTGCTGTGGGTGGGCTGGTTCGGCTTCAACGCCGGTTCCAACCTCGAAGCCAATGGCGTGACCGCGGTTGCCTTCATCAACACCTTCGTTGCGACCGCCGCCGCGGCCGTGGCCTGGGCGGTGATCGAGCAGCTCGTGCACGGCAAGCCTTCGCTCCTCGGCGCGGCCTCGGGTGCGGTTGCCGGCCTCGTCGCGATCACCCCGGCGGCGGGCCTCGGCGCGCCGCTCACCTCGATCATCCTCGGCATCGTCGTCTCGATCGTCTGCTTCTTCTTCGTCACCACGGTGAAGAACAAGCTCGGCTATGACGACACGCTCGACGTGTTCGGCGTCCACTGCGTCGGCGGCATCGTCGGCGCGATCGGCACCGGCATCGTCGCCGCGCCGTCGCTCGGTGGTCAGGGCTATTACGACTACACCGTCTTCCCGGCGGCGTTCCATCCCGAAGCGTACGACATCGTGGCGCAGGTCATCACCCAGGCAAAGGCGGTGGCACTGACCCTCGTCCTGTCGGGCGGCGTGTCGGCGATCCTGTTCTTCCTCATCGACAAGACCATCGGGCTGCGCCCCTCGGTCGAGACCGAACTGGAAGGCCTGGACATCACCGAACATGGCGAGCGCGCCTACAACATGTAATCGCATTGGGGCCGTCCGCCGCGGCGGCCCCTCCAGGCGTTCCTCCTGCGAACGCACTCGGGCCGGTGGGGCAACCTACCGGCCCTTTTTTTGTTAAGCAGGATCAGACGTCCAAGGTACGAACATGATCAGCGTTGCCAGCTACAATATCCGCAAGGGCATCGGCACCGACCGCCGCCGCAATCCGGGCCGGATCCTCGAGGTCCTCCACGAGATCAAGGCCGATGTCGTCGCACTGCAGGAGGCCGACCGCCGGTTCGGCGCACGGCAAAGCGCGTTGCCGCCCGAGATCATCGCCGCGCAGGGCGACTATCGTCCGGTGCCGTTCGACATCCGCCCCGGCGGGATCGGCTGGCACGGCAATGCGATCCTGATCCGCCAGGGGGTCGAGCTGATCGATTACGAGCCGATCCACCTGCCCACGCTCGAGCCGCGCGGCGCGGTGCTCGCCGAACTGCGAGTCCGCGGGGTCGCGCTGCGCGTGGTCGGGATGCATCTCGACCTGTCGGGGATGTGGCGGCGGCGCCAGGTCCGCGCGATCATCGCCCATGTCCGCGCGCGCCGCCACCCGATGCCGACCGTGCTGATGGGCGACCTCAACGAATGGTCGCTCTATGGCGGCTGCATCCGCGATTTCCTGATCGACCACCGGGTCGCCGCGACCGGGCGCAGCTATCATAGCCGCCGCCCGGTCGGCTGCCTCGACCGGATCATCACCAGCCAGGACCTGCACATCGTCTCGTGCGGGGTGCACATCAGCGAACGCGCGCGGCTCGCCTCCGACCATCTGCCGATCTGGGCGCGCGTGACGCCCTGATGGACAAGTTCAACGTGGCGCCATGAAGGCGCGCACCGGCGACACATCATAGCCCGCACCGGCCGCCTTGCGCGCCAGCACATCGGCATCCTCGCCGTCGGCCGCCTTCGCCAGCGCCCACAACAGAGTCGAGCGCGTCCCCGAGCGGCAGAAGGCGAGCACCGGTCCCTCGGCCTTGGCAAGCGCCGCGCGCATCGCGTCGACCTGCGCCACCGAGAAGCCGGCATGGGTGATCGGGATCGCGACATAGGCGATGCCCGCATCGCGCGCCGCCTGACGGATCGCCTCGCCCGATGGCTGGCCGGGCTCTTCCTCTTCGGGGCGGTTGTTGACGATCAGGGCAAAACCCTGGGCCGCAGCGGCCTCGACATCGTCGGGCTGGATCTGGCCGAACACCGACAGCGTCTCATCGATCTTGCGGAACATGGGCTTCCCCTCAACTGTGCGAACGGATGACGGCCAGGAAGTCGTCACCATAATTTTCGAGTTTCTTCGCGCTTACCCCCGAAATCTGCGCGAGGCCACCCGCGGTTTCGGGCCTGAGCGCCGCCATCTCGCGCAGGGTCGCGTCGAGGAAGACGACATAGGGCGGCACGCCCGCGGCGCGGGCGAGGTCGCGGCGCAGCGCACGCAGCGCGTCGAACAGCGGATCGGGCGGATAGTCGGCGCCACCACCAGTCCGGTCCTTCCGGCGGCGTTCTCGCTTCGGCGCCAGCACGATCGACAGGCTTTCCTCGCCTTTCAGGATCGCCTTGGCCGCGGGCCCGAACGACAGCCCGCCATAGTCATCGGCACGCAATGCGTCGCGTGCAAGCAAGGCGCGTGCGACCGGCTTCACCAGTCGCAGCTCCTCTTCGTCGGCGATGCCGAACACCGACAGCCGGTTGTGGCCGGCCCCGAGGATCTTGTCGGTCTCCTTGCCCGCCAGCACGTCGGTCAGGTGAGTGACGCCGTAGCGCATCTCGGTGCGGAATGCCGCCGAGAGCAGCTTCTGCGCGACGATGCTGGCGTCGATCGACGAGGGCGGCGTCAGGCAATTGTCGCAATTGCCGCAGCGCTCGGGCGGACTGTCGCCGAAATGGCGCAGCAGGATCGCACGGCGACAGGTTGGCGTCTCGACCAGCATCGCCATCGCGTTCAACCGCTGGCGCTCGCCGGCGCGCCGCGCCTCCTCGACGTCGGTCTCGATCCGGCGCCGCGCCCGGGCGAAATCCTCGGCGCCCCAGAACAGATGGGTGACCGCCGGATCGCCGTCGCGGCCGGCGCGGCCGGTTTCCTGATAATAGGCCTCGACCGACTTGGGCAGCCCGGCATGCGCGACGAAGCGCACGTCGGGCTTGTCGATTCCCATCCCGAAGGCAACGGTCGCGACCATCACCATGTCCTCGCTGGCGACGAACGCCCGCTGGTTGGCGGCGCGCACGCTCGCATCGAGCCCGGCATGATAGGCCCGTGTCGGCCGGCCGCCGGCGCCCAGCTGCGCGGCGAGCTTCTCGGTCGCGTCGCGGGTCGGCGCGTAGATGATTCCCGACCCCGCATTTTCGGCGAGGACGTCGGCGAGTTGGCGACCGATCCCGTCGCGCGGGGTGATCGCGTAACGCAGGTTCGGCCGGTCGAAGCCGGCGAGGATCAGCCCCTCGTCGGGAATGCCGAGCTGCGCCAATATGTCGGCGCGGGTGTGGCGATCGGCGGTCGCGGTCAGCGCGAGCCGCGGCACCTCGGGGTGCGCCTCGACCAGCGAGCGCAGCAGCCGATAGTCGGGGCGGAAATCATGCCCCCATTCGGACACGCAATGCGCCTCGTCGATCGCGATAAGGCTGAGATGGACCCGGTCGATCAGCCGGCGGAACCCCTCGGTCGAGGCGCGTTCGGGCGCGACATAGAGGAGATCGAGATCGCCGTTGCGGAACCGGTCGATCGTCTGGTCGCGATTGTCGTCGGCCGAGGTCAGCGCGGCGGCGCGGATGCCGGCGGCCTCGGCCGAGCGGACCTGGTCGTGCATCAGCGCGATCAGCGGCGACACCACCAGCCCGGTGCCTTCGCGGCACAGCGCCGGGATCTGATAGGTCAGCGACTTGCCGGCGCCGGTCGGCATCACCGCCAGGCTATGCTGCCCGGCCATCACCCGGTCGATGACGTCCTGCTGGCGGCCGCGGAAATGGGCATATCCGAAGGTACGCTGAAGGGCTTCGATCGGGGAAGGCATGAGAATGCCTTAAAGCGATTTCACGGCTGGAGGAAACAGCAGACCGCCCGGAAATCGCGAAAAGCGGATCAGCCCCTCGCGTCGAGCTTGCGGCCGATCGCGACGAACAGGGTGATCAGCGGCGGCACCAGCACGATCGACAGCACGACCTTGGTCGTCATCTGCCCCGCCATCAGCCCCAGGATCGGGCGCTCGCCATAGAAGGAGATGCTGATGAACAGCAGCGTGTCGATGACCTGGCTGACGACGCTGGCGATCATCCCGCGGAACCACACCAGCCGGCCCTGGCCTTCGCTGCCCTTGAGCTTCGAGAAGATGAAGACGTTGAGCGTCTGCGAGCTGCCATAGGAGATCAGCCCGGCGATCATCATCCGCGCGCCCTGGCCGACGACGATCGGAAAGGCCTCGACCGCGGGCGGATACATGCCCGGATCGGTCGGCAGCGCCAGCACCAGCTGGATCAGCCCCGCCGAGACGATCAGCGGCAGGAAACCCCAGCGCACCAGCGCGTCGGCGGTGGCGCGGCCATGGAGTTCGGCAACCGCGCTGCCCATCACCACCAGCAGCAGGAAGCCGAAGATGCCCGCCTCGACCGCCAGCGGCCCGAGCGCGACCTGCTTGACCCCCAGCACCCCCGATATGCAGACCATGCCGCCATAGAAGAGCGAGAAGACGAAAAGCGAGCGGGTGAGGACGGGTGCCGGACGTGTCTGCATCGATCCACGCTAACGGCAATTTCGCGGGTGCGAAAGAGGCGCTTGACCGGCCGCGGCGAAGCGGCATGCTGTCGCTTTGCATGATCGATCGCGCGCCCGGCGGCTGACGCGATCGGCACCGGGGGCGCGCTCTACCATATGAACAAGATCTTGATCGGCCTGGCCGGCATCCTGGTGATCCTCGCGCTCGCCTTCGCCATGTCATCGGACAGGAAGGCGATCAGGCTGCGGGTGGTCGGCGCGGCGTTCGCGCTCCAGGCCGGAATCGCCGTGCTGGTGCTGCGGTTCGAACCCGGGCGGGCGGCGCTCGCCTTCCTGTCGAACGGCGTCGCCAACCTGCTCGGCTATGCCCAGGCCGGCACCAATTTCCTGTTCGGCCCGCTCGCCAAGCCCGAAATCGGCGGCACCTCGTTCGCGATCGCCGCGCTGCCCGTGATCATCTTCTTCGCGGCGCTCGTCTCGATCCTCTATTATCTCAAGATCATGCAGTTCGTGATCCGCTGGGTCGGCGGCGGCATCGAGAAGGTGATCGGGGTCTCGAAGGTCGAATCGCTGTGCGCGGCGGCGAACATCTTCGTCGGCCAGAGCGAATCGCCGCTGGTGATCCGCCCCTATCTCGCCGGGCTCGCCCCCTATCAGCTGTTCGCGGTGATGACCTCGGGCATGGCCGGGGTCGCCGGCACCATCCTCGCCGCTTATGCGGCGATGGGGATCCGCATCGATTATCTGCTCGCGGCGTCGTTCATGTCGGCGCCGGGGGCGCTGCTGATGGCGAAGATCATCATGCCCGATCCGCGCAAGCCCCAGGGCGAACTCCCGCTCGGCGACGATCCCGAAGATGCGGTGATCGCGATCGCCGAGACCCATGAGGACGAAGAGCGCCCCGAAAATCTGATCATGGCGGCGAGCCAGGGTGCGCAGACCGGCGTACGGATCGCGGTCGCGGTCGGGGCGATGGTGCTCGCCTTCGTCGCGCTGGTCGCGCTCGCCAACGGGCTGCTCGCCGGAGTCGGTGCGATGTTCGGGATCGCCGACCTCAGTTTCCAGGGGCTGCTCGGCTATGTGTTCGCGCCGGTGATGCTGCTGCTCAACATCCCCTGGGCCGAGGCGCAGCAGGTCGGCGGGCTGTTCGGCGAGAAGGTCGTGCTCAACGAATTCGTCGCCTATATCCATCTCGGCACGATCAAGACCACCTTGTCCGAACACAGCATCGCGGTGGCGACCTTCGCGCTGTGCGGTTTCGCCAATTTCTCGTCGATCGCGATCCAGATGGCGGCGACCGGCAGCCTCGCCCCCAACCAGCGCCCGATGATCGCCAAGCTGGGCCTGAAGGCACTGGCGGCGGGCAGCCTCGCCAATCTGATGTCGGCGGCGCTCGCCGGACTGCTGCTCTAGATTCGGCATTTTTGAGGCGATGCCCGTTCAGCATTTTTGAACCGGATCATGCCATGCCACCGAAACGACCTTCGCGCGTTCAGCGCACAGGTTTCGCAAGGAGGATGGAATGAAAGTCGCGCTCGCGATCATGTCGGGTCTGATCGTAACCGCACCGTTGATGGCGCTGCCCTCGCGCTGGTCTTCGGGCTTCAACCAGGGCGTCCATGAATATAGCGTCGGCCCGCTGGGCGAGAAGGCGACCAATCTGATCATCTCGTGCCCCAGCGAGGGTCCGGCCAGCGTCTCGGTCCAGATCCGCGGCGCGCTGCCGCCCGGAGACGAGCAGGTCGGGTTCAAGGCGGCCGGGCAGACGATCCTGATGCGCGCCGGCGGCAAGGGCGGCCTCCAGATCGATTCGGACAAGAAGCGCGGCGAATTCGCCCGGCTCTGGGCCGCGATCCGCAGCGGATCGAGCATCGCGATCAGCTATGTCGACGGCGCCGCCGCAACCCTGTCGCTGGCGGGCAGCGGCAAGACACTGCCGGCGCGGCCCTGCGTCCAGTAATTTTCCCGATGCGGTGAATTGGCGCTTGAAGTTGACCTAGGGTCAACCGCTACCAAGCGCTCATGGAAGACGTGATCGACATCGCCGAAGTCGCCCGCCTCACCGGGCTCAGCAGCCGCGCGCTGCGCTTCTACGAGGCGCGCCAGCTCGTGCGCCCGCTGCGCACTGCGAGCGGCCGCCGCTGCTATGGCCGCGGCGAGCTGGCGCGGCTCAATGCGATCGTCGCGCTCAAGCAGGCCGGGTTCAGCCTGGCCGAGATCGGCCGGATGATCGGGCAGCGCACACCCGACCTCGGCCGGATGGTGGCCGCCCAGATCGAGGCGCTCGACGCGAAGCGCGCCGAGATCGACGGCGCCCGGGGCCTGCTGCTTTCGGTCCAGTCCCGCATCGATCGTGGCGAGCCGATCGACGTCGCGACCCTCTGCTCGCTGATTCGACAAGGGACGACGATCATGGAACCCGAAAATTGGCAGGCGGTCACCGACCGCTATTTCACCCCGGAGGAAAAGGCACGCTGGGCGGAGAAGATGGGCGACGTGCCCGCCGGATTCGACCAGGCCGATTACAGCGCCAAATGGGCCGCGCTTTCGGCGCGGATCGAGACGGCGCTGCCGCTCGACCCCGCCGGCGCGCAGGCGCAGGCCTTCCTCGCCGAATGGACCGCGCTGCTCGAGCCTTTCACCCGGGTGGCGACTCCGGAGATGCAGGCGGGGGCAGCCCGGCTCTACGACAATATGGGCGACTGGCAGCAACAGCAGAAGCCGCCCTTCGCGATGGCGGTATGGGCGTTCATCAAGGAGGCCGGTGCGGCGAGAGCAGCAAGCCTTAAGGCTGAAAGCTGAGCCACTCGTCGACGACCGCCGGATCGTCTTCACCGACGACCCGGCGGTCGCGTTCCCGATCGAAACGCTCGGGATCGAGCCGCCCCAGCGCCCAGATCGCCGCACCGCGGACGATCGGCGCGGGGTCGTCGAGCAGCGGCAGCAATTTCGCGACCATCGCCGGGTCGCCACTGTTGCCGACGGCGATCGCGACGTTGCGGATCATCCGGTCGCGACCGATCCGCTTGATCGGCGAACCCGCGAAAATGCTACGGAAATCGGCATCGTCGAGCCCGATCAGGTCGGCGAGACGCGGCGCCATCAGTTCGGCACGGCCGACGAACGCCCGATTGGCGGCGGCGGCTTCGGCGAACTTGTTCCACGGGCAGACTGCCAGGCAATCGTCGCAGCCATAGATATGATTGCCGATCGCGGCCCGGAAAGCGCGCGGGATCGGCCCTTTGTTCTCGATCGTCAGATAGGAGATGCAGCGCCGCGCATCGACCTGATAGGGCGCGGGAAAGGCATCGGTCGGGCAGGCCCGCTGGCAGGCATCGCACGATCCGCAGCGATCGGGCGTCGGATCGTCGGGCGGCAGGTCGATCGAGGTCATGATCGCGCCGAGAAACAGCCAGCTGCCATGATCGCGCGAGACGAGATTGCTGTGCTTGCCCTGCCAGCCCAACCCCGCCGCCGCCGACAGCGGCTTCTCCATCACCGGCGCGGTATCGACGAACACTTTCAGTTCGCCGCCCGCCCGCTCGACCAGCCAGCGCGCCAGCGCCTTGAGCGCCTTCTTGACCACGTCATGATAGTCGGCGCCCTGGGCATAGACCGAGATTCGGCCGATCCCGGGTTCGTCCGCCAGCCGCATCGGATCTTCGGCCGGGGCGTAGCTCATCCCCAGCATGATCAGCGACCGGGCATCGCCCCACAATGTCCGCGGGCGGGCACGCTGGTCCTTGCGCGCCTCCATCCACGCCATGCTGCCATGCGCGCCGCTTTCGAGCCATTGGTCGAGTCGGCCGGCGCTTTCGGGGGCGGCATCGGCGCGCGCGAAACCGCAGGCGGCGAAGCCGAGGCGCAACGCCTCGGCCCGGATCGCCTCGCGCAGGTCGACAGCGGGCAAGCCATGGTTCATGCCCCGCCCGTTACCGCGCTTTTGTGCCGCTGGGAAATCGGTCGATATCCAAGGGCGCAGTGAAACCGCACCGTCTTCCAATCCGTATAGGAAGGGAGAGCGATATGGAGTGGACGATGGCTGGCAGGATCGATCGCAGGACCTTGATCGGCGCGGGGATGAGCGCCGCGGTGGTCGCCATGCTCGGCGCGGGCCGCGCCTGGTCGGCCGACGACGCGAAATATGAGGTGACGCTGAGCGACGCCGAATGGCGCAAGCGGCTGTCGCCCGCCGCCTATCAGACGCTGCGGCACGCCGCGACCGAGCGGCCCGGCACCAGCCCGCTGCTCAACGAACATCGCGCCGGCACCTTTGCCTGCGCGGGCTGCGCGCTGCCGCTGTTCGCATCGAAGACCAAGTTCGACAGCGGCACCGGCTGGCCCAGCTTCTGGCAGCCGCTGCCCCGCGCAGTCGCCACCAAGACCGATCTCGAACTCGGCTATCCGCGCACCGAGGTGCTGTGCCACCGCTGCGGCGGCCATCTCGGCCATGTCTTCGACGACGGTCCGCAGCCGACCGGCAAGCGCTATTGCATGAACGGGGTCGCGCTGAAGTTCATTCCCGCGAAGGTCTGATCGTCCAGGTCTTTCGCCGAGGCCCGCAAAGCCTTCGGTGCGCGTAGTCCGGGGTCGATCGACACGCCGATCGATACCCAAAGAAAAAGCCCGGCTTCGATGAAGCCGGGCCCTCTCCTTATCGTGTGACTGTGCCTGGCCGAGGCCAGGCACCGACGATCACTGAAGCGGGGTGAGGTTCACCGCCGCATATTTGCCGCGACGATCGACCTCGAGTTCGAACTCGAGCCGGTCGCCTTCGTTGAGATTGGTCATGCCGGCACGTTCGACGGCCGAGATGTGGACGAACGCATCGGGCTGTCCATCGTCGCGCTGAATGAAGCCGAAGCCCTTCATCGCGTTGAAGAACTTGACCGTGCCGCTCGCCTTTTCACCGGTGAGCTGACGCGAGGGGCCACCAGCGCCGGCACCGGCGCGGGGGGCGTCGCGATCACGCGGAGGACCGCGGTCCTCGACCGGCAGCGGCTCGCCGTCGATCTTGAGATCGGTCGCCGAGATGCGGCCGCCACGATCGACGAGGGTGAAGCCGAGCGGCTGACCTTCGGCGAGACCGGTCAGGCCGGCCTGCTCGACTGCGGAGATATGGACGAACACGTCCTCGCCGCCATCGTCACGAACGACGAAGCCGAAGCCCTTCTGTCCGTTGAAGAATTTGACGACGCCCTTGCCTTCGCCGATGACCTGCGCCGGCATGCCGCCACGGCCACCGCCGCCGCCACCACCGAAGCCGCCGCCACCGCCGCCGCGATAACCGCCGCCGCCGCCACCGCCGCCGAAGCGGTCACCGCCGCCGCCGCCACCGCCGAAGCGATCGCCGCCACCGAAGCCGCCGCCACCGCCGAAACGATCACCGCCACCGAAGCCGCCGCCACCACCGAACCGATCGCCGCCGCCGCCGAAACCGCCACCATAGCTGTCCTCGCCGAAGCCGTCGCGCTTGTCCCTGCCGCCGCGCTGACCGCGCCGCCCTCTATCGAAACTCATGCCGTCCAAGTCTTCCCGAATGTCGCCCCAAATCATCGAAGGGCCAAGCGTGCCGGGCGCAGCACACAGACCCTTCGGCACGCAAAATGAGCCATGCCTAATAATTGCCATAAAGCAAAACGGGGGCTGCTGCGAGCGGTTTCGCCGCCATCCGAGCGCCGATGCGGTGCAAAGCGCGGCCGAAATGAGCCTGTTACCGTATTTTCCCCAGAAATTGTGACATCGGTCATCCTGAATTCAGGTGAAAAAGCGGCGCTGGCCGCGAGCGATTCGCAAGCGCCCCTTGCCGCTCGCCGGACGAAGCGCCACCTCCCGCGAACGCGATCATCGGGGGCCGGACCATCATGTCGAACATCATCGCCATCTTCGCCGATCCGGCCAACTGGGCGGCGATCGTCGCCTTGGTGACGATGGAGGTGGTGCTGGGCATCGACAACCTCATCTTCATCTCGATCCTGACCAACAAGCTGCCCGAACGCTATCGGGCACGCGCGCGGCAGATCGGGATCGGCCTCGCGCTGATCCTGCGGCTGGTGCTGCTCAGCCTGATCGCGGTGATCGTGCGGCTCACCCAGCCGCTGTTCGAGGCTTTCGGCCATGGCTTCTCGTGGCGCGACCTGATCCTCGTCGCCGGCGGACTGTTCCTGGTCTGGAAGGCGACCACCGAAATCCACCACAGCGTCGACGCCGATGACGGTGCCGAGGCGGCCGATACCGGCAAGGCCGGACTCGGCTTCGGCGCGGCGATCGTCCAGATCGTGATCCTCGACCTCGTCTTCTCGATCGACTCGATCATCACCGCGGTCGGCATGACCGACCATGTGCCGATCATGTTCCTCGCGGTGATCGCCGCGGTGTCGGCGATGATGACCGCCGCCGGCCCCCTGTCGCGCTTCATCGAACGCAATCCGACGGTGGTGATGCTCGCGCTCGCCTTCCTGTTCATGATCGGCATGACCCTGATCGCCGAAGGCTTCGGGGTGCATGTGCCCAAGGGCTATATCTATGCCGCGATGGCCTTTTCGGCCGCGGTCGAGGCGCTCAACATCTTCGCGCGCAACCGGCGACAGGCGCGCAACAGGCCGTGAGGCGATTGCGCGACCCTGCAGGATCCCGGTCGCCAAACGGGTTGAGCGCAGCGGGCTTGGGGCCTATGCGGTCGGGATGACTGTCTATCTGCACCAGGAGGACCTGCCCGAGGGCGTCCTCGCCCCCGGTCCCGTCGCCGTCGATACCGAGACGATGGGCCTGCTCACTCCGCGCGACCGGCTCTGCCTGGTCCAGATCTCCGACGGCCATGGCGACGAACATCTCGTTCGCTTCGCCGCCGGCAGCAGCTTTGCCGCGCCCAATCTGCGCGCGGTGCTAGGCGACCCCGACCGGCTCAAGCTCTACCATTTCGCGCGCTTCGATCTCGCGGCGATCCGCCATTATCTCGGCGTGGTCGCGGCGCCGGTCTATTGCACCAAGATCGCCTCGCGGCTGATCCGCACCTATACCGACCGCCATGGCCTCAAGGAGCTGGTGCGCGAACTGCTCGGTGCCGAAATCTCCAAGCAGCAGCAATCCTCGGACTGGGGGGCGCCCGAACTGAGCGACGCGCAGAAGGATTATGCCGCGTCGGACGTGCGCTATCTCCATGCGATGAAGGCAAAGCTCGACGAGCGGCTGATTCGCGAAGGCCGGATGGAGCTCGCCCAGGCCTGTTTCGACTTCCTGCCCGCCCGCGCCGATCTCGATCTCGCCGGCTGGCCCGAAGTCGACATCTTCGCGCATATCTAGATGTCCGAACTCGCCGACAGCGCCAGATCCAGACGGCAGCTCTGGGCCGCATCGGGCAGCAGCCATGACCGGCTGATCGGCCTGCTGCGGCTGGTCCTGCCCGCGGCGATCCTGGTGCTGGTGGTGGTGCTGACGATCGCGCCGCTGACGATCGGCAGCGACATCAGCTTCGTGCTGTCGAAGGACCGAGTCGAACTGGCCCGCGAGCGGCTGCGCGTGACCAAGGCGATCTATCGCGGCGAGGATTCGAAGGGCGAGCCGTTTCAGCTGACCGCCGCGTCGGCGGTCCAGGCGACCTCGCGGGATCCCGTGGTCAAGCTGTCGACCCTCGCGGCGAAGATCCAGCTGCAGGACGGCCCGGCGACGATCGTCGCCAATCGCGGCCGTTACGACATGGACAGCCAGAAGATCGCGATCGACGGGCCGGTGCTGTTCCAGTCGGCCGACGGCTACAAGATCAAGACCCGCGACGTCGGCGTCGACATGGAAAGCCGGACGCTGGCGAGCCAGGGCAATGTCGACGGGATCATGCCGCTCGGCACCTTCACCGGCGACCATTTCACCGCGGATCTCAACACCCATGTCGTGGTGCTCGAGGGGCGCGCGCGCTTGCATATCGTACAGGGGCAGGGCAAGGCGAAACCATGAACGCGACGCTTCATCCGATCATCGCCCTCGCGCTTGTCGCGGTGCTCGCCCCTGCCCCGGTTTCGGCGCAGGCGGTCTCCGCG
The DNA here is from genome assembly GCF_058801765.1 of Rhizorhabdus sp. GW822-FHT03C02. NCBI lineage: Bacteria > Pseudomonadati > Pseudomonadota > Alphaproteobacteria > Sphingomonadales > Rhizorhabdaceae > Rhizorhabdus > Rhizorhabdus sp. GW822-FHT03C02. The sequence goes on along the minus strand of NZ_JBXANN010000012.1, from coordinate 108,213 downwards.
CTCAAGAATCACGACAGCAACGCGCCGGTCGATTTCTCGGCCGACCGCATCGAGCTGCAGGACCGCGCCGACCGCGCCGTGCTGACCGGCAATGTCGACGTCAAGCAGGGCAATATGACGATGAACGCCGACCGGCTGACGATCGCCTACAACAAGGCCGGCAGCACCCAGGTGACCCGGATGGACGCCAGCGGCGGCGTCACCGTCAAGAGCCCGACCGAAACCGCGCGCGCGCAATTCGGCATCTACGATCTCCAGAAGCGGCTGATCACGATGATCGGCGGAGTGACGCTCACCCGTCCGGGCCAGGGCGATACCAACGGCGCCCGGCTGGTGATGAACCTCAACACCGGCATCGCCACGATGGACGGCGGCGCCGTCGGCGGGCGTGGCGGCCGGGTCACCGGTCGCTTCACGCCGCCGCCGCGCAAGGATTGAGGTTCGCCGAACCGGCGCCCGTCGCGATGAATCTTCGGCATGCACGAAGCTTGCCAGTTTCCCCGCGCCCGGCGTATCGCTAAACCGCGGCTTGCGTTGAAAGCCGCCAGGATGGTCCGCTCATGAACGATACCGCCACGATTGAACGCTTTGGCGAACGCTCCGGCCGTCCGATCGAGGAGGGAATCGGGCGCGGCCTGTCGGTCGTCTCGATCGCCAAATCCTACGACAAGCGCCAGGTCCTGTCGGACATCTCGCTCGATGTCGCGCGTGGCGAAGTGGTCGGCCTGCTCGGCCCCAACGGCGCCGGCAAGACGACCTGCTTCTATTCGGTGATGGGGCTGGTGAAACCCGACGCCGGCCGCATCCTGCTCGACGGCGACGATATCACCACCCTGCCGATGTACCGCCGCGCGATCCTGGGCCTGGGCTATCTGCCGCAGGAGACCTCGATCTTCCGCGGGCTGAGCGTCAGCCAGAATATCCTCGCCGTGCTCGAACTGATCGAGCCCGACAAAGGCGTGCGCAACGACCGGCTCGAATCGCTGCTCGCCGAATTCCACCTCACCCATTTGCGCGATGCGCCGGCAATGGCGCTGTCGGGCGGCGAGCGCCGCCGCTGCGAGATCGCCCGCGCGCTGGCGGCGAGCCCGTCGATCATGCTGCTCGACGAACCGTTCGCGGGCATCGATCCGATCTCGATCGCCGACATCCGCGACCTGGTGAAGGATCTCAAGCGCCGCGACATCGGCGTGCTGATCACCGATCACAATGTCCGCGAGACCCTCGACATCGTCGACCGCGCCTGCATCGTCTATGACGGCAAGGTGCTGTTCCAGGGCAGCCCCGCCGAACTGGTCGCCGATCCCAATGTCCGCCGCCTCTATCTGGGCGAGAGTTTCTCGCTTTGAGATGATCCGACGGCCCTTGGCATAATGGCGCTCGGCCCCCGCCTCGACCTGCGTCAGAGCCAGTCGCTGGTAATGACGCCGCAGCTCCAGCAGGCGATCAAGCTGCTGGCGCTCTCCAATCTCGAGATCGAGGCGTTCATCGCCGAGGAGATCGACAAGAATCCGCTGCTCGAAGCCGGCGGTGGCGAGTCCGAGGCGCCGAATCGCGAGGACGGCCCCGATTTCGATCCCGGCGACGGCGCCGGCGGCGAATCGGGTTTCGACGATGACGGTTTCAGCGCCGACGATCCGCCGACCGCCGACCGGCTGATGGCGGCGGGCGATGCCGCGGGCGACGCCCCGCTCGACGTCGATTATGGCGCCGAGACCTTCCATCACGACAGCGCCGCCGACAGCATGAGCGATGGCGGCCGCGGCCTCGACGGCGGGCTGGGGCTCGAAGGCGGCGGGGGCGGCGACGAGGGGATCGATCTCGACAGCTTCGCGACCGCGACCATCTCGCTCCAGGACCATCTGATCGCGCAGATCGGCCAGATCCTGTCGGGGGGCGACCTGCTGATCGCGCAGCAGCTGATCGATATGATCGACGAGGCCGGCTATCTCGCCGGCCAGACCTTCGAGATCGCCCAGCAGATGGGGGTGCCGCTCCACCATGTCGACCGCGTCCTGCTCGCGATCCAGCGGCTCGATCCGACCGGGGTCGGTGCGCGCAATCTCGCCGAATGCATCGCGCTGCAGGCGAAGGAGGCCGATCGCTACGATCCGGCGATGGCGCGGCTGATCGCCAATCTCGATCTGCTCGCGCGCGGCGCGCTGCCGCAGCTGCGGCGCATCTGCGGGGTCGACGAGGAAGATATGGCGGACATGATCCGCGAACTGCGCGGCTATGATCCCAAGCCCGGATTGCGCTTCGGCGGCGAGACCGCGGCCCCGGTGTCGCCCGACATCTTCATCGCCAGACTGCCGGGCGGCTGGGCGATCGAACTCAACCGCGCCACCCTGCCGCGGGTGCTGGTCAATCGCGATTATTATACCGAGCTGGCGAGCGGCCCGCAGGACAAGGCGAGCAAGGCCTGGCTGTCCGAATGCCTCGCCAGCGCCAACTGGCTGGTCAAGGCGCTCGACCAGCGCGCCCGCACGATCCTGAAGGTAACGACCGAGATCGTGAAGCAGCAGGAAGCCTTCTTCGTCCACGGCGTCGAGCATCTGCGGCCGCTGACCCTCAAGGCGGTCGGCGATGCGATCTCGATGCACGAATCGACCGTCAGCCGGGTGACATCGAACAAATATCTGATGTGCGAGCGCGGGCTGCACGAGCTCAAATATTTCTTCACCAGCGGGGTCTCGGCTTCCGATGGCGGCGACGCGGTGTCGGCCGAGGCGGTCAAGAGCCAGATCGTCAAGCTGATCGCCGCCGAAGGCGACGACATATTGTCCGACGACAAGCTGGTCGACCTGCTCAAGGACAAGGGCTTCGACCTCGCCCGGCGCACGGTGGCCAAATATCGCGAGGCGATCGGCCTCGGCTCCTCGGTCCAACGCCGCCGCCAAAGGGCGCTGGGGTCGCGGGCCGCGTGAGCCCTGTATCTGAAGCCGGACAGGGCCGGTCGACATTCGACTTGGGCTGTGCCGAAAATGATGTTTTTCGAGAACCGGCGCGCAGCGTACTTTCAGTACGTGAGCACCGGAAGCGCAGAAAAGCGTCATTTGCAGGCCAGCCCAAGCGAATGCCGGCCGGCCCGGAAGTGGGGAGCTTCTGTTGCCCGGTGCTCCCCGTACCGCTGGATTCCGCTTCTGTTGCCCGGTGCGGACCGAACCGCGCTTAAGCCTTGTAACTTCGTCTGTTAGGACTCAGTTACGCGGCAATCGCGAGTGCCTCGTTATCGTTAGCACTTGTAGTTTTGAACGGTTTTACGGCTCATTCAGGCCGGGCAAAAACATCGTCTTTGAACACACGTCGATCCTAGTTCGACCCCGTCATAATCCTTGGCGAACCAAGGTTTGTGGTGGAGTCGCCGGGTACCGCCCCCGGGTCCGCTGCATCTATTTCACGACATCATTTATCGCCATAGCCGGGCGAACCCGGCACCGACCTATATAGAGGGTGCGCAGCGAATTTGAAGGGCGAACCGCACCGCCCCCGTTCAGCTCGCCTTCTTCTTCAGCTCCTCGAGGATCTCGCGCAGCAGGACGACATCCTCGGGCGGGGCGGCGGGCGCGGCCGGCTTGGCTTCCTCGGCCTTCTCGAACTTGCTGGCGGCCCGAACGATCAGGAACATCACGAAGGCGACGATCAGGAAATTGACCGCGACCGTCACGAACTGACCAAACCCGATCATCGCCACGCCGGCTTTCTTGAGATCGGCATAGTTGCTCGCCGAACCGGCAAAATCGGCCGGGATCGCGCTCAGCCGCAGGAAATAGCTCGAGAAATCGAGCCCACCGGAGACATAGCCGATCACCGGCATGATGATATCGTCGGTGAGCGACGAGACGATCTTGCCGAAGGCAGCGCCGATGATCACCGCGACCGCAAGGCCAATGATGTTGCCCTTGTTGATGAACGTCTTGAAATCGTTGAGCATCTTTTCACTCCGCTACCGACAGCCTTGGCGCGATCATCGCGGCCGTGCAATAAAGGTCAAGCGCGGCATTGAAGCCGGACAAACCGGGCCTACCTACGCGAATAATACAGTTGGACCAGGGGAAGACCTCCAGATGACCATCGACCGCCGTTTCGCAGCTGCCCTGTTCGTCCCCGTCGCGGCGATTTCGCTGAGCGGCTGCGGGATCAACAGCGTTCCCACCGCGCAGGAAGAGGCCAAGGCCAAATGGGCCGACGTCCAGACCCAATATCAGCGCCGCGCCGACCTGATCCCCAATCTCGTCGCCACGGTGAAGGGCTATGCCAAGCAGGAATCGACCGTCCTGACCGACGTGACCAACGCGCGCGCTCGCGCGACCGGTATCCAGCTTTCCGCCGACGACCTGCAGGACCCCGCCAAGGTCAAGGCCTTCGCCGACGCGCAGGGCCAGCTCAGCGGATCGCTCAGCCGGCTGTTGGTGGCCTCCGAAAATTATCCCGAGCTCAAATCGAGCGACCAGTTCATGGCGCTGCAGAGCCAGCTCGAAGGCACCGAGAACCGGATCGCGATCGCGCGGCGCGATTATAACGAGTCGGTGCGCAGCTATAACACGCTGATCCGCACCTTCCCGACCGCGATCGGCGCCAAGATCTTCCATGGCGCGCAGCCGATGCAGTCGTTCGAGGCCAGCGCAGGCTCCGACAAAGCACCGACCGTCGGCTTCTGACCGGCATGACCGCCGCCGCATTCGCCGCGCCGCGCCCGCACGCGCCTGCCGCATGGGCCAGGACGGCGTGGGTCGTGCTGCTGGCGGCGATCGTGTTGCTGCTCGCCGCGCCGGGCTTCGCCCAGACCTTCCCGCCACTGACCGGCCGGGTGGTCGACGCCGCGCATCTGCTCGATGCCGCCCAGACCGCCGATCTCGATGCCAAGCTCGCGGCGCTCGAAACGCAAAGCGGACATCAGATGGTGGTCGCCACGGTCCCCAGCCTCGAAGGCCAGGAGATCGAGGATTATGGCTACAAGCTCGGCCGTGCCTGGGGCATCGGGCAGAAGAAGGGCAATGACGGCCTGATCCTGTTGGTCGCGCCGACCGAGCGCAAGGTGCGGATCGAGGTCGGCTATGGGCTCGAACCGATCGTCACCGACGCGCTGTCGAGCGTCATCGTCCAGCGCCAGATCCTGCCGCATTTTCGCGACGGCGACATGGCCGGCGGCATCGTCGCCGGTGCCAATGCGCTGGTCGGGCTGCTGCAATTGCCCGACGATCAGGCGCAGGCGCGCGCGCAGGCGATGGTCAGCGCCGACAAGAAAGAGCGCAAGCATGGCGGCGGCGTGCCGATCTCGCTGATCTTCTGGCTGATCGTCATTGCCTTCGTCGTGATCTCGAACATCGTCGGGCGTTTCGGTGGCGGCCGGCGCTATCGCCGCGACGGCGGTGGACCGGTGATCCTGTGGGGTCCGGGGCTCGGCGGCGGCTGGGGTGGCGGTTCGTCGGGCGGATCGGGCTGGGGCGGAGGCGGCGGTGGCGGCGGCTTTTCGGGCGGCGGCGGGTCGTTCGGCGGCGGCGGTTCGTCGGGGAGTTGGTGATGCCGGGCATGGTCGACAGCATCAGCGAAGCCGATATCGCACTGGTCACCCAGGCGGTGACCGAAGCCGAAACCCGAACCGATGGCGAAATCGCCACGATCGTCGCGCGGCGATCGGACAATTACAACGACGTGCCGCTGATCTGGGCGGCGCTGACCGCGCTGCTGGCGCTCGCGGTCTATGCCGCCTTCCCCGATTTCTATCTCGGCCTGGTCGACCGGCTGAGCGGCGGCTGGCAGCATGAATGGACCCACCGCGAAATATTGACCGCGCTGCTGGTCGCGGTGACGATCAAGTTCCTCGCCGCGCGTTTCATCATCGGCTGGTGGCCGGTGCGGATGTTCTTCACCCCGGCCAAGACCAAGACCCGCCGCGCCCATGCCCAGGCGATCATGCTGTTCCGCACCGGCACCGAGCAGAGAACGAAGACCCGCACCGGGGTGCTGATCTATCTCTCGCTCGCCGAACATCGTGCCGAGATCGTCGCCGACGAATCGATCGCGGCCAAGGTGGCGCCCGAGACCTGGGGGGCGGCGATGGCGCTGCTGATCGACCATCTGCGCGACGGCCGGCCCGGCGAGGGCATGGCCGCAGCAGTCGCCGCGGTCGGCGACGTGCTTTCGCAGCATTTTCCACGTACGGGTACCGATCCCGACGAAATCCCCAACCGGATGATCAGCCTGTGAGCGATGCAGAAACGACCGAATATGGCCCGATCGAGATCATGTGGCAGGGCCGCTTCATCACGACGATGCGCGAAGGCAAATGGGAATATGTCGGCCGCGCCCGCAACATCAAGGCGGGGGTGATCCTGGCGGTCGACGACGGCCATGTCCTGCTGGTCGAACAATATCGGGTACCGCTCAAGGCGTGGACGATCGAACTGCCCGCGGGGCTGGTCGGCGACCATGACGAGGAGGAAGAGGTCGAGATCGCCGCCGGACGCGAGCTCGAGGAGGAAACCGGCTACCGCGCCGACCGGATCGATTCGCTCGGCAATTTCGCCTCGTCGCCGGGCATGGTCTCCGAAACCTTCACCCTGGTCCGCGCCACCGGCCTGACCAAGGTCGGCGACGGCGGCGGAGTCGACAGCGAGAATATCATCGTCCACCGCGTCGCGCTGACCGAGATCACCGCCTTCGTCGCCGCCCAGCGCGCGGCGGGCAAGATGATCGACGTCAAACTGCTGCTGCTGCTCGCCGACGATATCCTGGCGGGGGCGTGACCCTGAAATATCGATAATGAGGCGGGAAACGGAGCCGAAGGCTCCGCAAGGCCGAACGGCCGCCCGACCCCGGATCAAGTCCGGGGGAAGAAGCCAAGGCGGGCGGATGCCCGCCGCCCGGCGTCTGAGGGCGGGCCAACGTCGTTGGCCCTAACAAATCACGCCGGATCGATCGGCCCGACGTTGAAATTGTCGGCGTAGGTCTGGAGCTTGAGCGTCTTCGCCGGCGGCGGGACGATCTCGACCGCGAAGCCCTGGCCCGCAGCATAGGCCTTGGCGGCGTCGACCGTCGGGAAGCTCAGCTTGACCTGACCGCGGGTGTCGCCCGACCCTGCCCAGCCGGTCAAAGGATCGGGCTGCTTCGGCTCGACGGGTTCGAACTCGAGCACCCAGTCGGCGGTGCGGGCACGGCCCGACTGCATGCTGTTCTTGATGCCCTGATAGATACGCGCCTGGACCATGTCGGTTTTCCCTCAAGCGATTTCGCGGCCTCGGAAATCGCGACAAATCGGGGGTGCGATGCCGCAGCGCCGCGAAGCCGTCAAGACCGCTGGCTGGCCTTCTTCGTCCGAAGCGTCGGATCGGCCGCGGCCGGATCGTCGGGCCAGGGGTGGCGCGGATAGCGGCCGCGCATTTCCTTGGCGACCGCCGTCCAGCTTCCCGCCCAGAAACCGGGGAGATCCTTGGTGGTCTGGATCGGCCGGCCCGCCGGCGAGGTCAGGCGCAGGGTCAACGGCACCCGCCCGCCCGCGATCATCGGATGGCTCGACAGGCCGAACAGCGTCTGCGGTCGCAGCTCGACCGCCGGACCGCCTTCGGCGGCATAATCGATCGGATGACGGCTGCCGGCGGGCGACTGGAGATGTTCGGGTGCGAGCCGTTCGATCTTCTGGCGACCGTCCCAACCGATCAGCCCGTCGAAAGCATCGGCGTTGATCGTCGGTAGCCGCCTTTTGCCCTCGACCAGCGGCGCCAGCCAATTATCGAGCCCGGCGAGCAGGGCCTCGTCGGCAAGGTCGGCGACATCGGCATCGTGCGTCCGCGCGAAGATCGCCCGCGCGCGCAAGGCGATCGCACCATCGGACCAGTCGAGCAGGCCGAGCCCGCGCTCGCGCACCGCCTCGACAAGAGCCCGCGCGATCTCATCGGCATTGGCGGCCTCGTCGCGCCCGCCGCTGAGCAGGATCGCCCCAAGGCGGCGCTCGCGCCGGGCCTCGACCGCGCCGGTCGCGGGATCGAAACGCGCGGTGCGGCGCAGTTCGATCCGGTCGGCGAACAGCGTCTCGACCGCCGCGGCATCGATCGGCGCGGCCGCGAGGATGCGCGCCCCCGATGCCGACCCTTGCGTCTCGGCGACCGCCAGCCATTCGTTGCGCGCCAGCGGCAAGGTCGGATCGAGTCGGAAACCGCGCCCACCGCTCGAAATCCAGTCTTCGCCGCTGACCGAGCGGCGTCGGGCGATCCGGTCGGGAAAGGCCAGCGCGACGCAGGCCGCGAGATCCGATTCGTCGATATCGTTGCCGCCACCGACCAGCCGCGTCCAGCGCCCGGCGAGCTGGCGCGCGGCATCGGCGCGGCGGCCGCGCTCCCCGCGCCAGCGCCTGAGCCTCAAGTCGAGATCGGCATCATTCCCGCCCAGCCCGCGTTCGGACAGCAGCACCGCGACCGCCGCGGCGGTGCCGGCCATGTCGCGCTCGGCGGCGCGGATCATCATATGGGCGAGACGCGGCGGCAGCGGCAGCGCCGCCATCGCCTTGCCGTGCGCGGTCGCGCGCCCGTCCGCATCGATTGCATCGAGCCCGGCCAGCCGCGTCCGCGCCTCGGCGATTGCGGCGGCCGGTGGCGGATCGATCCAGCGCAGGCTGGTCGGATCGGTGACGCCCCACAGCGCGCAGTCGAGCAGCAGCGACGACAGGTCGGCCTCGAGGATCTCGGGCGGATCGAAGCGCGGCAGACCGGCGGTCGCCGCCGCCTCCCACAGCCGATAGACCACGCCCGGCTGCTGCCGGCCGGCGCGGCCCGCGCGCTGGGTTGCCGCCGCCTGGCTGACCCGTTCGGTGACGAGCCGGGTCATGCCTGCCGCACGGTCGTAGCGCGGCCGCCGCGCGAGCCCCGAATCGACGACGACGCGCAGGCCGTCGATGGTGATGCTGGTTTCGGCGATCGCGGTGGCGAGGACGATCTTGCGGCGCCCCGGCGGCGACGGTGCGATCGCCGCGCGCTGTTCGGCCGCGTCGAGCGTGCCGTGGAGCCGATGGAGGTCGATATCGGGCGCGAGGTCGCCAAGCCGTTCGGCGGTCCGCTCGATCTCGGCGACCCCGGGCAGGAAGGCGAGCAAGCTGCCGCTTTCCTCGCCGATCGCACGGCGGATCGCGGGGGCCATATCGTCCTCGACCCGCCGCTCGACATTGCGCGGCAGATGGCGGAGCTCGATCGGGAAGCTGCGTCCTTCGCTCTCGACCAGCGGCGCCGGATCGCCGGCCTCGTCCGCCATCAAGGCCGCGAAGCGGCCGCCGTCGAGCGTCGCCGACATCGCGACGAGGCGCAGGTCGGGACGCAGCGCCGCCTGGGCGTCGAGCGCCAGCGCGAGGCCGAAATCGCTGTCGAGGCTGCGCTCATGGACTTCGTCGAACAACACCGCCGAGATACCGGGAAGATCGGGATCGGCCTGGATACGGTTGACGAAAATCCCCTCGGTGACGACGAGGATGCGGGTCGCGGCCGACTGCTTGCTGTCGAGCCGGGTCGCATAGCCGATCGTCCGCCCGACCGGTTCGCCGGCGATCTGCGCCATCCGTTCGGCCGCGGCACGCGCGGCGAGCCGCCGCGGCGACAACAGCAATATCTGGCCGCTGCACCAGGGGCGACCCAGCAGCGCCGGCGCGACCGCCGTGGTCTTGCCGGCCCCGGGCGGGGCGACCAGCACGGCATTCGAGCCCGATTCGAGCGCGGCGACGAGCGTGGGCAACACCGCATCGATCGGCAGACGGAAGGCATCGTCCATGGCGTCGTCCCCTGCCAGATCGGCCAGCCCGTGGCCAGTCCCGGACGAAAGGTTCGATTCGAACCCTGTTTTCGAACGATTGCGCATGATTCGGAACCGATTCATGTTACGCTCTGTTAATAAGAGGCTCGCAACCGGGAGAGGTGCAGCCATGCACGTCCTGATTATCGAAGACGAAGCAATGCTCGCCGCCGACCTGCAATGCTTTCTCGAGGAGCTCGGGGCCGATTCCTCCGATGTCGCCGACAGCGAGCAGGACGCGATCGAGGCCGCGCTGGCCCGTCCGCCCGATCTGATCACCGCGGACGTCACCCTGCGCCAAGGCACCGGCACCGCCGCAGTCAAGGCGATCCGCAACGAGATCGGGCATGTGCCGGTGGTGTTCGTCACCGCGGGCGACATGACCGGGGCGGCGTTCGACGCCAACACACACAGGGTCAAGAAGCCGATCCTGTGGCTCGAACTGGTCGAGGCGCTGGCCGAACATGATCTGCCGCCCGCCTATCCGGTGCCACGGGGGGCTGCCGCGGCACCGACAGCCCCCTGAGCAGTATAGGTCAAGGCGCCTTCGTTACCTCCGGCGCCGCGAGCGGCCCTCCGATGACCGCGGGCGCGCCTTTCAGATAATGGCCGAGCCAGCCCTGGACCTCGCGGTAGAATTGCCGGCTGTCCTCGGGCTTCAATATCCAGTGCCAGGCGTCGGGGAAGATCAGCAGCCGGCTCGGCACCTTCATCCGCTGGAGCGTCGACCAGGTCTCGAGCGTGTTCGCCAGCGGCACCCGGAAATCGCGCTCGCCGGCGGTCAGCAGCATCGGCGTCTTCCAGTCGGCGCCATAGGTGATCGGGCTCTGGTCGCGCCAGACCTTGCCGCCCTCCCAGGGCGGCCCCCCGCTGGCGACTTCGCGGCTATAATTGAAGTCGCTGTTGCCCCACTGGGTGAGCAGGTCGACCTCGCCGGCATGGCTGACCAGGCATTTGTAACGGGTGGTCGTCGCCTCGATCCAGTTGGCGAGATGGCCGCCATAGCTGGCGCCGCCGGCACAGGCATTGGTCGCATCGATGAAGGTATAGCGTTTCGCCGCCTCGTTGACCGCCTGGTCGATCTCCTCGCCGGGCCCGCGCAGCGGATCGAGCTTGATCGCGCGGGCGAACGCCTCGCCATAGCCGGTCGAACCCGTATAGTCGGTCAGCAGCACGACATAGCCGGCGCTGGCGAGCAGGTGATAGTTCCAGCGCAGGCTGACCTGGTCCATGTTGCTGCTCGCCGGGCCGCCATGGATGATCACCAGCAGCGGATATTTCTTCGCCGGATCGAACGCCGGCGGCTTGACGATCATGCTGTGGATGCGCCGGCCGTTGGTGGCCGTGAACCAGAAATGCTCCGGGCTCGCCCAGTCGATCGTCGCCGCTTCGGCGGTGTTGACGTTGGTCAGGTTGACATGGCTCTTCCGGGTGGGATCGATCCGGACGATTTCGGCCGGGCTGATCGCGCTGCCATAGCTGGCGATCAGTTCGACGCCCTTGGCGTCGGAGGGAATGTCGATCGCGGTATAGCCGCCGGTCTTGGGCGCGATCACCAGCTCGGGCTTCCCGCCGGCGACCGGCACCCGGTAGAGATTCTCGATCCCGGCCTCGGCGACGGTCATGTAGACGGTGCGGCTGTCGGACGTGATCCGGTAGCTGTCGGGATCGCGATCGAAATCGCGGGTGACGAGGCTCGCCGCGCCGCCGGCGGGCCAGGCGACCTTGCTCAGATGCGGCAGGTCGTACACCTCGCCGCCCTGGCCATTATATTTGAACAGCAGCGCCTTGCCGTCGGGGGTGAAGCTCGGATCGCCATATTCGCCGGGCTCGGGGGTCACCGGCACCGGCTCGCCGCCTGCGGCCGGCATGCGATAGAGGTGGAAATTTACCCGCGCGAACGCCGCGTTCCAGCGCTCGCTGGTCGCGGTGAAGACGATCTCGCGCCCGTCGGGGCTCCAGGCCGGCGAGAGCGAGACCCCGCCATCGCCTTGGGCATTGCCGCCGAAACCCTCAGCCTGCGCGAATTTGGTCGTCGCCAGGATGTCGCGGGCCTTCGCCCCCTCCTCGAGCGGCTGGATCCACAGGCTCGGCCGGCGCTCGTCGATCCACTCGTTCCAGTAGCGGATCGGGAAATGCTCATAGACCCGCATGTTGAACTTGCGCGCCTTCTTGTCGGCGGCAGCCTTCTTGTTTGCGGCCTCGTCGATCGCGCCAGGATAGATGCTGGTTTCGAACAGGATCGCCTTGCCGTCGGGGCGCCATTGCGGATTGCTGGCGCCGGTCGGCACGCTGGTCGCGCGCTTCGCGTCGCCGCCGGCCAGGTCGAGGATGTAGATCTGCGCCTCGTCATCGCCTTCGCGCTTGGTCGAAAAGGCGATCCGCCGGCTGTCGGGCGCCCAGACCGGGCCGTTTTCGCCGGCCTTGCTGTTGGTCAGCCGCCGCGGGGGCGCCGATCCGTCGGCGGGCACGATCCACAGGTCGACGACCGCCTTGTCGCTCTCATAGCTCGGTTCGTTGAGCGAATAGAGCACCCATTTGCCGTCGGGGCTGACCACGGGCGCACCGACCCGCTTCATCATCCACAGGGTCTCGTGGGTCAGCACCTTCTTCGGCACTATGGTCTGCGCGATCGCCGCGGTCGCGCCGAGCGCCACGACCATGCCCGCTGCGGTCAGCAGCGCCGAAACCTTCTTCATCGAACCTCCAAGCCCTGTTCTCGCGGACAGGCTAGCGGTCGATGACGCGAATGTCAGTAGGCGCGGGCCACCGCGAATTCGACCGCCTCGACCAGCGCCGCCTTGGCCTGGCCGTTGGGGAAGCTCGCCAGCGCATCGATCGCGCGGCGGCCATAATGGCGCGCGCGCGCGGCGGTGTCGGCGAGCGCGCCGGTCTCGCGCAGGATGCGGGTCGCGCGGACCAGATCCTCGTCGTCGTTGCGCAGTCCCTCGATCGCCTCGCGCAGGAAGACCCGGTCGTCCTGGCCGGCGCGCGCATAAGCGAGAATGACCGGCAGGGTCACCTTGCCGTCGCGGAAATCGTCGCCGGCATCCTTGCCCATCGTCGCGCCGTCCGATTCATAGTCGATCGCATCGTCGACGAGCTGGAAGGCGATACCGAGATAGCGGCCATAATTGTCGAGCGCTTCCTCGACCGCTGGCTCGCGCTCGGCGACCACCGCGGCGATCTTGCAGGCCGCGGCGAACAGCACCGCGGTCTTGGCGGCGATGATGTCGAGATAGCGGTCCTCGCTGGTTTCGATCCGGCGCTGGGCGGTGAGCTGGTTGACCTCGCCCTCGGCGATCACCGCCGAGGCGTTGGACAGGATCTTGAGCACGCGCAGCGAGCCGTCCTCGACCATCAGTTCGAACGAGCGGCTGAACAGGAAGTCGCCGACCAGCACGCTCGCGGGATTGCCCCAGATCATGTTGGCGGTGCGCCGTCCGCGGCGGAGGCCCGAATTGTCGACGACATCGTCGTGGAGCAGGGTCGCGGTGTGGATGAACTCGACCGTCGCCGCCAGCTTGTGGTGGCGGGTGCCGTGATAATCGAGCAGCCTGGCGCAGGCGAGGGTCAGCATCGGCCGCATCCGCTTGCCGCCGCCGGCGATCAGATGCCCGGCGAGTTCGGGGATCAGCGGCACGTCGGATTGCATCCGCGCCAGGATCACGCTGTTGACCTGATTCATGTCGTTCGCGACGAGAGACATGATCGGATCGAGCGACGGGGTGGAAGCGCTGCGGATCGGCGTCACGGTGGCGGTCATGGGCATGCCCATGGAACGATGGCCCGAGAAAGGCAAGCATCCGGGCCTTGCCAACGGGCCGATCCGTCAACAAAAGGCGATCGCTGACAAGGGGACCCGGCTGCCATGACCGACGATATGCTCAATCGCTACCGCGAAAGCATCGACAATATCGATGCGGCGCTGGTGTTCATGCTCGCCGAACGGTTCAAGATCACCAAGGCGGTCGGCGAGCACAAGGCCAAGACCGGTCTGCCGCCTGCCGATCCGCAGCGCGAATCGGTGCAGATCGAACGGCTCCGTTCGCTCGCCAAAAGCGCGAATCTCGACCCCGACTTTTCCGAAAAATTCCTGCGCTTCATCATCGACGAGGTGATCCACCACCACCGCAAGGCGGGCAGCCGATAGGACCGGCCGAGATTTGGCCCATGCCGGACTGCAAATGGCGCTGCTCTGCGCTTCCGGTGCTCACGTCCATACAGGACGCTGCGCGCCGGGTCTCGATCATCACCATTTTCGCCACGGCCTGAGCCAAATCTCGGCCGGTCCTGCGAGCAAATGTCAGCCCAGGCCCTCGGCCATTTCCGCCAGTTCGAGCCAACGCATCTCGGCCTCGTCCTTCTTCGTGCGCGCCGCCTCGATCGCCTTCATCAGCTTGTCGAACTGTGCCGGATTCTTGGCGTAGAGATCGGGATCGGCGAGCGCCTTTTCGTCGCGGGCGATCGCAACCTCGAGCTTTTCGATCTCCTTCGGCAGCAGGTCGAGGTCGCGCTGGTCCTTGTAGCTGAGCTTGGTGCGCGCCTTGGCCGGCGCGGCGGCCGGTGCCGCCGATTTCGGCGTGCCCGAACGGGTGCGCGATTCGGCGAGCGCGGCGCGCTGGCGTTCCCAGTCCTCATAGCCGCCGGCGACGACATCGACCTTGCCCGATCCGTCGAGGCCGAGCGTCACGGTGACGGTGCGGTCGAGAAAGTCGCGGTCATGGCTGACGATCAGGACGGTGCCCTCATAATCGGCGATCACCTCCTGCAGCAGATCGAGCGTCTCGAGATCGAGATCGTTGGTCGGCTCGTCGAGCACCAGCAGGTTCGACGGACGGGCGAATTCGCGGGCAAGCAGCACCCGGCTGCGCTCGCCGCCCGACAGCGTACCGACCCGTGCCTCGGCGATCGACGGGTCGAACAGGAACTCCTTGAGATAGCCATGGACATGCTTGCGCACCCCCTGGACATCGATCCAGTCGCCGCCATCGGCGAGGATGTCGCGCACCCGCTTTTCGGGTTCCATCAGCTTGCGCTGCTGGTCGATGACGATCCCGTTGAGGGTCCGCGACAGCTTGACCGTTCCGCTGTCGGGGGCAAGCTCGCCGGTCATCAGCTTGAGCAAGGTCGATTTGCCCGCGCCATTGGCGCCGACCACACCGATCCGGTCGCCACGGGTGACCCGCAGGCTGAAATCCTTGATAACCTCCCGCCGGGACTCGCCCTCGCCGAACGCCTTGGTCACATGCTCGGCGTCGATCACGACCTTGGTCTTGCTGTCGTCGGCCGAGATGGTGAGGCGCGCAGTGCCCTGCGGCCCGAGCATCGCCTTGCGTTCGGCCCGCATCTCGTAAAGCTTGGTGAGGCGCCCCTGGTTGCGGCGGCGGCGCGCGGTGACCCCGCGCAGCTTCCAATGCTCCTCGATCTTGAGCTTGGCATCGAGCCGTTCCGCGTTGCGGGCTTCTTCCTCATAGACCTTCTCGGTCCACGCCTCGAAGCCGCCGAAGCCGATCTCGGCACGGCGGATCGCGCCGCGGTCGAGCCACAGCGTCTGGCGGGTCAGCCGGGTCAGGAAGGTCCGGTCATGGCTGATCACCACGAACGCGCCATTATAGCGGCCGAGCCAGGATTCGAGCCATTCGATCGCCGCGAGATCGAGATGGTTGGTCGGCTCGTCGAGCAGCAGCACGTCGGGCTCCATCGCCAGCGCGCGCGCGATCGCGGCGCGGCGCCGCTCGCCGCCGCTCGCGGTCGCCGCCTCGCGCGACAGATCGATCCCGATCTGGTCGGCGATCGCCTCCACCTCATGGACCGCCGGCGCATCCGCCCCGCCCAGCGCATAGTCGCGCAGCGTCGCATGCCCCGCCATCGACGGTTCCTGTTCGAGCAGGATGACGCGGGTGCCCGGCACGATCACACGGGTGCCCTCGTCGCTGTCGATCCGGCCGGCGAGCAGTTTGAGCAACGTCGTCTTGCCGGCGCCATTGCGGCCGATCAGCGCCAGCCGGTCGCGCGGTGCGATGTTGATATCGAGGCCGCGGAACAACCAGCCGTCGCCCTGGACGAGGCCGAGATTTTGATATGCGAGGATGGGTGCGGACATGGCTGCCATATAGTGACGAAAAAGGGGGTGGGCACGTCGACCGGCAGAACGCAATATTCATGCCCTATTCAACGCGTGGGCCCTATGCCACAACCCTATGGTAATGCGTAACTTGTTTATCGCCCTCGGCGCGATCGTGACCGCGGCGGCCCCTGCGGCTGCCGATCGTCCGCGCGCGCCCGAACAGGATCGGCTGCGCGACGATGTCCGCGCCGGCATGGTCCTGCCTTATGGCGAGATGCGCGCCCGCGCGCAGGAACGGGTCGGCGGCCAGATGATCGGCTCCGAATATGATCCGGGAACCGGACGCTATCGTTTCAAGTTTCAGCGCGGCAACTCGGTGATATGGCTCGACATGGATGGTCGGACCGGTCGCGAGCTCGGCCGGGTCGGCGACTGACGTCGCCAAGAATTAGGAAGAAGGGGAAGCCATGCGGGTCCTGATCGTCGAGGACGAACCCAATCTCGGTCGGCAGCTGCGGGCCACGCTCGAAGGCGCCGGCTATGCAATCGATCTCGCCACCGATGGCGAGGACGGCCATTATCTCGGTTCGACCGAAGCCTATGATGCGGTGATCCTCGATCTCGGCCTGCCCGAGGTCGACGGACTGACCGTGCTCGACCGCTGGCGCCGCGACGGCAAGGACATGCCGGTGCTGGTGCTGACCGCGCGCGACAGCTGGTCCGACAAGGTCGCCGGGCTCGATGCCGGCGCCGACGACTATCTCGCCAAGCCGTTCCAGACCGAGGAGCTGATCGCCCGGCTGCGCGCGCTGATCCGCCGCGCCTCGGGCAACAGCTCGTCCGAGCTGATCGCGGGCGACGTCCGGCTCGACACCCGTTCGGGCAAGGTCACCCTCGCCGGAGAGCCGGTCAAGCTGACCGCGCAGGAATATAAGCTCCTGTCCTATCTGCTCCACCACAAAGGCAAGGTGGTCAGCCGCACCGAACTGATCGAGCATATCTACGATCAGGATTTCGATCGCGATTCGAACACGATCGAGGTGTTCGTGACCCGGATCCGCAAGAAGCTCGGACAGGATGTGATCACCACGATCCGCGGCCTCGGCTATTCGCTGGATGATCCCGCCTGAGTCTGATCCCACATCTGGGACCGAGCCCAGGCCGATGACGCTTCGACGCCGGATCAAGATGCTGCGCGCGCTGGCGATCGGCTTCGCGCGCGGGCGGCCGCGGGCGGCGCCCGGCGAATCGACCGGATCGCTGACCCGCCGGATGATCGGCATCGCCGCGCTGTGGATCAGCGTGCTACTGATCGGCGGCGGCTTCGCGCTCGACCGGGTGCTGAGCGACGCGATCACCCGCAACTTCGATTCGCAGCTCTCCTATCTGCTGACCGCGATGGTCGCCTCGGCCGAGATCGGCCCCGATGGCGAGGTCCGCTTCACGCGCACGCTCGGCGACCAGCGCTTTCTCGAACCCTATTCGGGGCTCTACTGGCAGGTGTCGGGCCGTGCCCACGAACCCTTCCGGTCGCGGTCGCTGTGGGACCGCGCGCTCGCGCCCGGCGCCAGCCATATCGGCCAGCAGGACCATGTCCACGACAGCAAGGAATTCGAGGGCGAGGAGCTGCGCATCCTCGACCGCGAGGTGCGGCTGCCCGGATCCGGGGTCGAATGGCGGTTCCAGGTGGCGGGCAGCCGCGCGACCCTTAACGACCAGATCGCGATCCTGCGCCGCACGCTGGTGCGGTCGTTCGCGCTGCTCGGGCTCGGCCTGATCATTCTCGCGGCGCTGCAGGCGACCTATGGGCTATGGCCGCTGCGCAGCCTGCGCCGCGCGGTGGCGGCGGTGCGGTCGGGCGCGAGCCAGCGGATCGACGCGCATCTGCCCGACGAGGTCGCGCCATTGGTGGTCGAACTCAACGCGCTGCTCGCGCATAACGAGAAGCAGGCCGAGGAGGCCCGCCGCCATGCCGGCAACCTCGCCCATGCGCTCAAGACCCCGCTCACCGTCATCATGAACGAGGCGACCTCGAACAGCCCCGAACTCGCCGACATCGTGATCCGCGCGACCACGACGATGCGGCGCCAGGTCGACCATCATCTCGCCCGCGCCCGTGCGGTCGGCCGGCGCGCGACCGCGCAGTCGCGGACCGAAGTCTGGCCCGCGCTCAAGGCGGTCGAACGCGCGGTCAGCCGCATGCACCGCCATGTCACCATCGACCTCGCCGGGGCGAAGGATGCGCTGGTCCATGTCGAACGCCAGGATCTCGACGAGATCGTCGGCAACCTGATCGAGAATGCCGCCAAATATGGCCAGGGCCGGGTGTTCGTCACGGTCGTACGCGAGGCCGGCTTCGTCGAGCTGCAGGTCGAGGATGACGGCCCCGGCATCCCCGAGGCCGATCGCGGCAATCTGTTCGAGCGCGGCGCCCGGCTCGACACCGGCAAGCCCGGCACCGGCCTCGGCCTCGCGATCGTGCGCGACGTCGTCGAGATCTATGACGGGACGATCAGCCTCGAGGAGAGCGAGGATCTGGGCGGGCTGCTGGTGCGGGTACGACTGCCCGCGGCGAGTTGATCGAACCGGACCCGCAGGGTCCGCAAGCCGAACAGCCGCCGCGCTCTATTGGCGCGAAGCCAAGATGGGCGGATGCCCGCCACCCGGCGTCTGAGGGCTCATAAAGATCTGAACATCACGAAGGCGTCGACATCGCCTTCGGCCGGATGCGCGAAGGCCTTCGGCAGGCGACCGACCTTCTCGAAGCCCATCGACTGCCACAGCCCGACCGCACGGACATTGGTCGACACCACGAAGTTGAACTGGATCGCCCGGAAACCGCGGCCGCGCGCGCGATCGATCGAATCGTGGCACATCGCCCGCGCCACCCCGCGGCCACCGGCATCGGCGGCGGTCATATAACCGCAATTGGCGACATGAGCGCCGCCGCCCAGCTGGTTGGCGCGCAGATAATAGGTGCCGAGCAGCCGCCCGTCCTCTTCGACCACCACGGTTTCGCGATCGGCGGCGCACCAATAGGCGATCGCATCGCCTTCCGGCATGTCGCGCGGCAGGGCATAGGTCTCCCCCGCCCGGATCACCGGTTCGAGGATGCGCCAGATGGCGGGCCGGTCGGCAGGCGTCGCGAGCCGGATCACCATCGCCCGATCAGCCGCGCAGCCGGGCGCCCTGCTTGGCGGCGGCGGCGACGACCTTCTCCGAGATCGCCTGAAGCTCGGCATCGGTGAAGCTCTTCTCGGCGGGCTGAAGCACCACCTCGATCGCGACCGACTTCTCGCCCTCGGGCACGCCCTGGCCGGTGAAGACATCGAACAGCTTGACCGCGGTGATCGCCGCCTTGTCGGCACCGCGCACCGCGCGCAGCAGATCGTCGGCGGGCTTGTCGGCGGCGATCAGGAAGGCGAAGTCGCGGCGGACCGCCTGCAGCGCCGGCGGCGCATAGGCGCTGCGCATATGGTCGCTGCCGCCGCGGCGGATCGGAATCGCGTCGAGATAGAGCTCGGCCGCCATCACCGGTCCGTCGATGTCGAACGCCTTGGCGGTCGCCGGATGGAGCTCGCCGAACTCGGCGAGGATCGTCTTCGGCCCCAGCCGCAGCGTCGCCGAGCGGCCCGGATGATAGGTCGGCGACACCGCCTCGAAGATCTGCAGCCGGTCGGCGGGCGCCCCCGCCGCGGCGAGCAGCGCGATCGCCTCCGCCTTGGCGTCGAGCGCGTCGAACGGCTGGGCGCGGCCGGAGGCCCAATCACGCGGCGCCTTGTCGCCGGCGAGCAGCAGGCCGAGCGTAGTACGTTCGCCCGTCGCAGTGTAACGACGGCCGATCTCGAACAGGCGGATGCTGTCGGCACCGCGATCGGCGTTGCGCCGCGCCGCGGCGATCAGGCCGGGCAGCAGCGACGGCCGCATCACCTTGAGATCTTCGCTGATCGGGTTGGCGAGGCTCCACGCACCGCCGCCAAAGGCATCGGCCTCGCGCTCGGAAATGAAGCTCCAGGTCACCGCCTCGTTGAGACCTCGCCCCGCGGCGGCGCGGCGCGCATGGCGCTCGATCATCTGCTCGGGGGTGGCGGTCGGACGCGCGACGCCTTCGGCGCGCGGCAGCGGGATCGAGGGCACCTTGTCGATGCCGGTGATCCGGACGATCTCCTCGACCAGGTCGGCGGGACCGTCGATGTCGCGGCGCCAGCTCGGCACCCCGACATTCCACACCGCATCGATCCCGAAGCCGAGCGAGGTCAGGATCCGCCGCTGCTCGTCGGGCGAGACCCGCAGCCCGGCCAGCTTCTCGGTCAGGGTCGGATCGTAGCGCAGCGCCTTGCGGCCCGATGGCGGCGTGCCCGCCTCGACGACCAGCGTCGGGGTCCCGCCGCAGATGTCGGTCACCAGCTTGGTCGCCAGCGCGAGCCCGTCGGCGAGGAAGGCCGGATCGACCCCGCGTTCGAAACGGGTGCGCGCATCCGAGCTTAGTCCGAGCTTCTGCCCGGTCCGCGCGATCGCCTCGGGGGTGAAATAGGCGCATTCGATCAGCACGTCGGTGGTGGCCTCGGTCACCCCCGAATGCTCGCCGCCCATGATGCCGCCGATGTCGTGGACCTGCGCGTCGTCGGCGATCACCGTCATCGTCGCGTCGAGCGTATAGGTCTTGCCGTTGAGCGCGAGCACGGTCTCGCCGTCGCGCGCGCGGCGGGCGACCAGCGAACCCTGGAGCGTCTTCAGGTCATAGACGTGGAGCGGACGGCCATGGTCGATCATCACATAGTTGGTGATGTCGACGAGCGCCGAGATGCTGCGCTGGCCGACCGCGGTCAGCCGCTTGACCATCCAGTCGGGGGCGGCGCCATTGGTCACGCCGCGCACCACCCGGCCGAAAAAGGCCGGGCAGCCATCCTCGTCGAGGGTCGCGATCGCGATCGGGCTCTCGCCGCTCGCCTTGATCATCGGCGCATGGAACGGCTTGAGCGTGCCGACGCCCGCCGCCGCGAGATCGCGGGCGATACCGCGTACGCCCATGCAGTCCTGCCGGTTCGGGGTGACCGAAACGTCGATCGCCGGATCGTTCAGCCCGGCCCAGTCGGCATAGACCGCGCCGACCGGCGCGTCGGCCGGCAGGTCGATGATGCCGTCATGCTCGCTCGACAGTTCGAGCTCGCGCATCGAACACATCATCCCGCGCGATTCGACGCCGCGGATCGCGCTGATCTTCAGGGTGACGTCGAGCCCCGGCACATAGTCGCCGGGCTGGCCGAGCACCCCGACCATCCCGGCGCGCGCATTGGGCGCGCCGCAGACGACCTGGAGCGGTTCGGGCCCGCCGACATCGACCGACAGCACCTGCAGCTTGTCGGCCTGCGGGTGGCGTTCGGCGCTGAGCACCCGCGCGATGCGGAACGCGCCGAGCTTCTCGGCCGGATTGTCGACGCCCTCGACCTCGAGGCCGACATCGGTCAGCGCCTCGAGGATCCGCTCGAGCGTCGCTTCGGTCTCGAGATGCTCCTTGAGCCAGCTCAGGGTGAACTTCATGCGCCGACTCCCCCCGACAAAGTGGGTACGTCGAGCGCCGCGAAGCCATAATGGCGCAGCCAGCGCAGGTCGCCGTCGAAGAAGGGGCGCAGATCGTCCATCCCATATTTGAGCATCGCCAGCCGATCGATGCCGCAGCCGAAGGCGAAGCCCTGCCATTCGTCGGGGTCGAGCCCGCAGGCGGAAATCACCCGCGGATGGACCATCCCAGAGCCGAGAATCTCCATCCAGCCGCCATTGCCGTCGGCCGGGTTGCCGCCGATCACGCGACGCCCCTTTTCCCAGGTGAAGCCGACATCGACCTCGGCCGAGGGCTCGGTGAACGGGAAGAAGCTCGGGCGCAGCCGCAAGACGATGTCGTCACGCTCGAAATAGGCCTTCACGAAAGTCTCGAGCGTCCATTTGAGATGCCCCATATGGATGCCGCGATCGATCACCAGCCCTTCGACCTGATGGAACATCGGCGTGTGGGTCGCATCCGAATCCGAGCGATAGGTCCGCCCCGGCGCGATGATCCGGATCGGCGGCTGCTGGCTCATCATCGTGCGGATCTGCACGGGCGAGGTATGGGTGCGCAGCAGCGCCTTCTTCCCGTCGAGCATCTGGCTTTCGGGGAAATAGAAGGTGTCGTGCATCGCCCGCGCCGGATGGGTCTCGGGAATGTTGAGCGCGGTGAAATTATGCCAGTCGTCCTCGATCTCGGGACCGGTCGCGACCGCGAAGCCCAGATCGGCGAAGATCTCCGCGAGTTCGTCCATCACCTGGCTGACCGGGTGGACCGACCCCTGCGGCCCGGTCGACACCGGCAGCGTCATGTCGAGCTTCTCGGTCGCGAGCCGCGCGTCGAGCGCCGCCGCCTCGAGCGCGGCCTTGCGCTCGCCGATCGCGGCGGTGACCGCCTCGCGCAGGCCATGGATAAGCGGCCCCCCGGCCTGGCGCTGTTCGGGGGTCATGCTCCCCAGCGTCTTGAGCAGCGCGGTGACGCTGCCCTGCTTGCCGAGCACCGCCACGCGGATCGCCTCGACCGCGGCAAGATCGCCCGCGCCTGCGATCTCGGCCAGCAGGCCCGACTGTAGCTGTTCGACGTCCGACATCTTCACCCCGTTGCCCTGCCAACCTATGCGGGCGTGACCCGTTAGCGGCTGGCGGGGCAGCGGATCAAGTCAAAGGGCAACGGTTCGACGCTTTGAATCGCGACTGTGATCAGGACTCCACGGGCAGACCGGCGAACGGCGCCTCGCCGATTCGCAGCCCCGCCACCAGCCCGACTGGGTCAACCCCCTGTTCGCGCAAGGCTTTCAGGCTCGGCGCGCCATGCCGCTTCGCCAGCCGCCGGCCATCGGCATCGGCGATCAGGTCGTGATGATGATAGCGCGGGGTCGGCAGGCCGAGCAGCGCCTGGAGCAGCCGGTGGACATGGGTCGCCGCGAACAGATCCGCGCCGCGCACCACGTCGCTCACCCCCTGCGCGGCGTCGTCGACGGTCACCGACAGATGATAGGAGGTGCCGAGATCCTTGCGCGCCAGCACGACGTCGCCATGGACGCGCGGATCGGCCTCGACCCGGCGGCGGCGTTCGTCCCACCAGCCGAGCGGGCCGGTCAGCGCCAGCGCGCGCTCGACGTCGAGCCGCCAGCTATGCGGATCGCAGCCGATCCGCGCCGCACGATCGTCGTCGCTCAGATGGCGGCAGGTGCCCGGATAGAGCGGCCCGTCGGGGCCCGACGCCGGAGGGTGCGGCGCCGATGCGCTGGCGGCGATCTCGGCGGCGATCTCCGACCGGGTGCAGAAACAGGGATAGACCATCCCCAGCGCCTTGAGATCGGCAAGCGCGCGGCCATAGAGCGGCATCCGCTGCGACTGGAACACCGGCTCGTCGTCCCAGCCGAGGCCGAGCCAGCGCAGATCCTCGAAAATCCCCTCGACATGCTCGGGACGGCTGCGGCCGGCATCGATATCCTCGATCCGCACGAGGAACCGCCCGTCGGCGCCGCGCGCGAGGTCGTGGGCGAGCACCGCACTATAGGCGTGGCCCAGATGGAGGCGCCCGGTCGGGCTCGGTGCGAATCGGGAAATGATCATTTTCGGCAGACGGACTCTTGACGGCGAGTCAATGATGATGCTGTCATGCGCATGTCACGCTTTGCAGCCAAAGGCGTGATCACAAGGGCGCAGCCGGACAGGCTTTGCGTTCCGGTGTGCGAACGGAACCTGGGGCAAGCCGGATGGGCTCTACCATCACGTGCGGGAGGCCCTGGTTCGTTCATGTACCACCCCGATCTCATCCGACATCCCGATAGCTGCCCGGCGCTCGTGCTCAACGCGGACTATACTCCGCTTAGCTATTATCCGCTCAGCATCTGGTCGTGGCAAACCGCAATCAAGGCGGTGTTCCTCGAAAGGGTCGACATCGTCTCGAATTACGAGCGCGAGGTCCATAGCCCGACCCACACCATGAAGCTGCCGTCGGTGATCGCGCTGCGCCAATATGTGCGCCAGTCCGAACATCCGGCCTTCACCCGGTTCAACCTGTTCCTGCGCGACCGCTTCACCTGCCAATATTGCGGATCGGGCGCCGACCTGACCTTCGACCATGTCGTCCCCCGCGCCCAAGGCGGCCGCACGACCTGGGAGAATGTCTCGACCGCCTGCGCGCCGTGCAACCTGCGCAAGGGCGGCCGCACCCCCAAACAGGCGGGGATGCGACTCTACGAACAGCCGATCCGGCCGACCAGCTGGCAGCTCCAGGAACATGGCCGAAGCTTTCCGCCGCATTATCTCCACCAGAGCTGGCGCGACTGGCTCTATTGGGACATCGAACTGGAAGCCTGAGAGGGTTTTATTTGAGGTTATGGGCGCTGGACACTGATTTCCGACATTGACGGGCGGCCTGTGTGCGGCGCAGCATTCGTCCATGTCCAGCGCCCCGCCCATCACCCAGAATCCCGACATCCGCTTCCTCGGCCGCCTGCTCGGCGACGTGATCCGGGCCTATGGCGGCGAGCAGCTGTTCCGACGGATCGAATATATCCGATCCAATTCGGTCGACCGCGCGCGCGGGATCGTCGATGCCGACACGGTCGATCCGGGGCTCGACGCGCTCAGCCTCGACGACACCCTCGCCTTCGTACGCGGCTTCATGCTGTTCTCGATGCTCGCCAACCTTGCCGAGGACCGGCAGGGGGTCGCCGCCGAACCCGGCGCCGATGTCGCGGCCGCGCTCGACCGGCTCGAAAAGGAGGGGATCTCGCGCAGCCAGGCGCTCGAACTGCTCGACCGCTCGCTGATCGCCCCCGTGCTCACCGCCCACCCGACCGAGGTGCGGCGCAAGAGCATGATCGACCATCGCAACCATATCGCCGAGCTGATGGCGCTCAAGGATATCGGCCGCACCGAGACCGTCGACGGCGACCTGATCGACCAGGCGATCTACCGCCAGATCGCATTGCTGTGGCAGACCCGCCCGCTCCGGCGCGAGCGCCTCTATGTCGCCGACGAGGTCGAGACCGCGCTCGCCTATCTGCGCGAC
This sequence comes from Rhizorhabdus sp. GW822-FHT03C02, assembly GCF_058801765.1. Taxonomy (NCBI): domain Bacteria; kingdom Pseudomonadati; phylum Pseudomonadota; class Alphaproteobacteria; order Sphingomonadales; family Rhizorhabdaceae; genus Rhizorhabdus; species Rhizorhabdus sp. GW822-FHT03C02. Next base: position 83,299 of record NZ_JBXANN010000012.1, on the reverse strand, counting down.
GTCTTCCTCCCCGCGCTTCCCGCGCTCTATTCGCGCTGGCAGCGCGCGCTCGGCCACCGCCCGGCGAGCTTCCTGCGCCCGGGCACCTGGATCGGCGGCGACCGCGACGGCAATCCCTTCGTCACCGCCGACTCGCTGCGGCTCGCGCTCTCGCGCGGCGCCGAGGCGGTGGTCGGCCATTATCTGCGCCAGCTCCACGCGCTCGGCGCCGAACTGTCGATCTCGACCGAACTCGCCGACGTCACCTGGGAGGTCGAGAAGCTCGCCGAAGCCAGCGGCGACAAGAGCTCGACCCGCAGCGACGAACCCTATCGCCGCGCGATCACCGGCATCTATTCGCGGCTCGCCAAGACCTATGAACAGCTTTCGGGCCGCACCCCCGAGCGGCTGCCCAAGACCGAAGCCGAAGGCGGCGCCTATGCCACGCCGGCCGAACTGCGCACCGATCTCGTCGATCTCAGCCAGGCGCTCAACCGCACCGGCGCCGGGTCGCTGTCGGGCGGCGGCGCGCTCGGCCGACTGATCCGCGCGGTCGAAACCTTCGGCTTCCACCTCGCCACCCTCGACATGCGCCAGAATTCGGACGTCCACGAACGGGTGATCGCCGACCTGCTCAAGGTCGCCGGGGTCGAGGCCGATTATATCGCGCTCGACGAGGATGCCCGGGTCGCGCTGCTGCGCTCGGAACTGGCGAGCAAGCGGCTGCTGCGCACCCCGTTCGGCGAATATGCCGACGAAACGCTGTCCGAACTGGCGATCGTCGAGGCGGCCGCCGAGGCGCACAAGCTCTACGGCCCCGAATCGATCACCACCTATCTGATCTCGAAGGCGGCGACCGTCTCCGACATGCTCGAGGTCAACATCGTCCTCAAGGAAGCCGGCCTCTATATCCCGGGCGATCCGCCGCGGGCCGCGATCATGGTCGCCCCCCTGTTCGAGACGATCGGCGATCTCGAAAGCGCGCCCGAGGTCATGACCAGCTGGTTCGGCCTGCCCGAGGTCGCCGCGGTCACCGCGGTGCGCGGCTATCAGGAGGTGATGGTCGGCTATTCGGATTCGAACAAGGATGGCGGCTATCTGACCTCGGTCTGGAGCCTTCACGAAGCGTCGAGCGCGCTCAAATCGGTGTTCGCCGATGCGGGGGCGGCGATGCAGCTGTTCCACGGCCGCGGCGGCTCGGTCGGTCGCGGCGGCGGGTCGAGCTTCGCGGCGATCCGCGCGCAGCCGCCGGGCACCGTCCAGGGCCGCATCCGCATCACCGAACAGGGCGAGGTGATCGCCGCCAAATATGGCACCCGCGAAAGCGCGATGGCGAATCTCGAGGCGGTCACCTCGGCGACCCTGCTCGCCAGCCTCGAAAAGCCTTTGCTCAAGCCCGACGAGGCCGAGCGTTTCGGCAAGGCGATGTCCGAACTGTCGTCGAAGGCGTTCCAGTCCTATCGCGGCCTCGTCTACGACACCGAGGGTTTCCGCACCTTCTTCCGCCAGATGACGCCGATCGCCGAGATCGCCGACCTGAAGATCGGGTCGCGCCCCGCCAGCCGCACCAAGAGCGACCGGATCGAGGATCTGCGCGCGATCCCCTGGGTGTTCAGCTGGGCGCAGGCGCGGGTGATGCTGCCCGGCTGGTACGGCGTCGGCCATGCCCTCAAGGGCTTCGGCGACATGGGGCTGCTGCGCGAGATGCTCGAGGCCTGGCCCTTCTTCCAGTCGACGCTCGCCAATCTCGAAATGGTGCTCGCCAAGTCCGACATGGATCTCGCCAGCCGCTATGTCGCGCTGGTCGAGGACAAGGCGATGGGCGAGGCGATCTTCGGGCGGATCCGCGAAGGCTGGCAGATGACCCATGACTGCCTGCTGAGCGTCACCCGCCAGACCCGGCTGCTGCAGAAGAATCCCGCGCTCGACCAGTCGATCCGGCTGCGCCTGCCCTATATCGAGCCGCTCAACCTGCTCCAGATCGAACTGCTCAAGCGCCACCGCGCCGGCGAGGACGATCCCCGGGTCCGCGAAGGCATCCAGCTGTCGATCAACGCGATCGCGACGGCGCTCCGCAACAGCGGCTGAAGCAGTGTAAACGGACCCGCAAAGCCGAGGGGCGCGGATGCGCCCCACCCGGCGTCCGAGGGCTAAAAATCAAATATGCTTTCCCGCACGGCCGAGCAGCTCGACGACATATTGCCAGGCGACGCGGCCAGAGCGGCTGCCGCGCTGGGTTGCCCAGGCGATCGCCTCGAGCGGTTCGAAGGCGAGCTCATAGGCCGCGGCATAGCCAGCGACCATCGCGACATAATGGTCCTGGTCGACGACATGGAAACCGATCGACAGGCCGAAGCGATCGGCGAGCGCCAGCTTGTCGTCGACGACGTCACGCGGGTTGATCGGGCTGTCCTGTTCCTTGAGATCGCGCGGGACGATATGGCGGCGATTGGCGGTGACATGGAGCCGGGCATTGGCCGGCCGCGCCTCGGCGCCGCCTTCGAGCAGCGACCGCAACAGCCGCGGCCCCTGCCCGCCCGCGGCCTCGTCGAAGCCGAGATCGTCGAGGAACAGGATGAAGGCGCGTTCGACGTTCGCGATCGCCGCGAACAGCCGCGGCAGCAGGTCGAGCTTCTCGCCGGCGACCTCGATCAGCGCGATATCATAGCCTTCGTGCTGGAGCGCGCCGACGGTCGCCTTGACCAGCGCCGACTTGCCCGCGCCGCGCGCGCCCCAGAGCAGCACATCATGCGCCGCCGCGCCCATCGCCAGCCGCCGGGCATTTTCGAGCACCGCCGCCTTCTGGGTGTCGATGCCGTTGAGCAGGTCGAGCGGCAGCGGCGCGAACGCACGCGCCTCGGCCAGCCCGCCGTCGCGCCAGACATAAGCGGGGTGGAGCAGCGGATCGGCATGCGGGGCAAGCGGCGGCGCGATCCGTTCGAGCGCGGCGGCGATACGGGCGAGGCTGTCTTCGGTCATGCGGCGGGCTTAGAGCATTTTCAAGTCGGGTGGAATCACCTGACGGCTCGGAAAATGCGGAAAACAAAGACAATTTAGAGCATGTCCTGATCAATCTGATCAGGACATGCTCTAAAGTGATTTCCCGTTGAGGGGAATCTCCCTAAGCCTCAGGCCTCGACCCAGGCCGCGTCGATCACCAGCCGCTCGGCGGTCCACTCGGGAACCGCCTCGGGCTTCATCGGCACCATGAAGCGCTTGCCGGTCGGCCGCTCGACCTCGATCACGTCGCCCGCACCGAAATTCTCGATCAGCACGACCCGACCGAGATCGCTGCCGTCGGTCGAGACACAGGCGAGGCCGATCAGGTCGGCATGATAATATTCGCCCTCGCCGAGCGGCGGCAGCGCCGACCGCGGCACCGTCAGCTCGGTCCCGCGCAACGCCTCGGCGGCATTGCGGTCGGTGACCTCGGCCAGCCGCGCGACCGCGCCATTGGGTCCGGGACGCAGCGACTTGACGGTGAAGCCGCGGCCGGCGCCGGTCAGCTTCGGATAGGCCTTCAGCTCTTCGGTGAAGAGCTTGAGACGCACCTCGCCCGTCACGCCATGCGCGCCGATGATGACGGCGAGCGTGACGGGCTGGTCTTCGGCAGAGGGGGTGGGTGGAATCGTCGCCATATTATCCTCGGATGCCATGACGCGTCATCCACCCCCGACCAGGGCTCACGCCTCGGTGGTTTCCTCGGCGGCAACTTCGGCGGCCGGCTCTTCGACCGGAGCCTTGGCGGCTTCCTCGGCGGCTGCGATCTTGGCGGCACGCTCTTCGGCGCGCTCCTTGGCCTTCTCGCCGGGCTCGCCACGCTTCGGGTTGTTGCGGGCAGCGCGCTCCTTGACGCCGGCGGCGTCGAGGAAACGGGCGACGCGATCGGTCGGCTGCGCACCGACCGACAGCCAATGCTTGGCGCGATCGGCGTCGATCACGACGCGGTTGGCGTCGTCCTTGGCGAGCAGCGGGTTGTACGACCCGATCTTCTCGATGAAGGCGCCGTCGCGCGGGCTGCGCGAGTTGGCGACGACGATGCGGTAATAGGGACGCTTCTTGGCGCCGCCACGGGCGAGACGGATGGAAACGGACATTGAGACTTCCTTTCTGAAACTTCGAAAATTCTGGGTTAAATCACTTCTTTTTCAGGAAATTCTGGAAACCGGGGGGCAGCCCCTGGGGATTGCCGGGCATGCCGGGAAGCCCGCCGGGCAGGCCACCCAGGCCGCCGCCGGCCGGACCGCCGGCACCGCCGGCTCCTCCGCCGCCGCCGAGCAGCCCGCCAAGGCCGCCCAGGCCGCCGCCACCGCCGCCGAGCAGGGCGCCGAGGCCCTTGAGCCCGCCCATCTTCTTCATCTTCTTCATCATCGTCGCCATTTCCTGATGCATCTTCAGGACCTTGTTGACGTCCTGCACCGTGGTGCCGGACCCCTTGGCGACGCGGATCTTGCGCTTGGCGTTGAGCAGTTCGGGCTTGCGGCGCTCCTTGGGGGTCATCGATCCGATGATCGCGTCCATCCGCACCAGCACCTTGTCGTCGGCGGCGCCCGAGGCCATCGCCTGCTTGACCTGCTTGACCCCGGGCAGCATCGCGGCGAGCCCCGACAGGCCGCCCATCCGGGTCATCTGGTTGAGCTGGTTGCGCAGGTCGTTGAGGTCGAACAGCCCCTTGGCCATCCGCGCGGCCATCGCCTCGGCCTCTTCGACCTTGATCGTCTCGGCGGCCTTCTCGACCAGGCTGACGACGTCGCCCATGCCGAGGATGCGGCCTGCGACCCGGCCCGGCTGGAACAGCTCGAGCCCGTCGAGCTTCTCGCCGGTGCCGACGAACTTGATCGGCTTGCCGGTGACCGACCGCATCGACAGCGCGGCGCCGCCGCGCGCATCGCCGTCCATCCGGGTCAGCACGACACCGGTCAGCGGAACCTGCGCCGAGAAATTCTGCGCGACGTTGACCGCGTCCTGGCCGGTCAGCGCGTCGACGACGAGCAGGATCTCCTGCGGCTCGGCGACCGACGCGACCGCCTTCATCTCCTCCATCAGCGCCTGGTCGACATGGAGCCGGCCCGCGGTGTCGAGGATCAGGACGTCATAGCCCTGGAGCTTGGCCGCCTGGAGCGCGCGCCGGGCGATGTCGACCGGCTGCTGGCCCTGGACGATCGGCAGCGTCGCGACCGAGGTCTGGGTGCCGAGCGTGGCGAGCTGTTCCTGCGCCGCCGGGCGATTGACGTCGAGCGACGCCATCATCACCTTCTTGCGGCTCTTCTCGGTCAGCCGCTTGGCGATCTTGGCGCTGGTGGTGGTCTTGCCCGAGCCCTGCAGGCCGACCATCATGATCACCGCCGGCGGGGTCACGTCGACGTTCAGGTCGACCGCGTCCGATCCGAGCATCTCGACCAGCGCGTCGTTGACGATCTTGATGACCTGCTGGCCCGGGGTGACCGAGCGCAGGACATTCTGGCCGATCGCCTGTTCGGTCGCCTTGTCGACGAACTCGCGAACCACCGGCAGCGCGACGTCGGCCTCGAGCAGGGCGATCCGCACCTCGCGCATCGCCGCACGCACGTCCGATTCGTTCAGCGCGCCGCGTCCCCGCAGCTTGTCGAACACACCGCCCAGCCGATCGCTCAGACTTTCGAACATGCCATACTCCCGACGCGACATTGCGCCATGATTCCAGCCACTTGATGCATAACGCAAAATACGCCGGCGGGCGAAACCTCGCCGGCCAGCGGGCGTCCTTGGACGCTGGTGATTTGCGTTCGTATCGAAACGACGAGGGCGCCCCTAGCCGATTTGGCGCGATCCGGCAAGGTTGCGGCGGCCGATGGCCGCACGCTGGCCGGCAAGGTCGCGACGGCCGATGGCCGCGCGCTGGCCGGCAAGGTCGCGGCGTCCGATCGTCGCGTGCAGGAAGGCCAGCAGCCGGGCGCGATAGGCCGGGGTCTCCAGCACGCAGGCCGCGGCGTGGTCGGCCCCGGGGGCGAACCACAGCGCCTTCGGCCCGGCCGCCGCGGCGTAGAGCGCCTGGGTTTCCCCGGGCGGGGTGTAGCGATCGGCCCCGCCACCGATCACCAGCACCGGCCCATGATAGTGTCGCAGCACGTCGATCGGCGCGAGCCGCGCCGGCCAGACGCCCATCCGCGGCAGCGCCTGGAAGCTCAACAGCGGCTCGAGCAGCAGCGCGGGACCGATCGTGACGATCGAGGCGATGCGGTTGCGGATCGCATGGCGCAGATCGGGATAGACCGCCTGCAGCACCAGCGCGTCGGCAGGCAGCGGCCCATCTTCGCCGAGCAGGCTCGCCGCGCCGCCGAGCGAGGCGCCTATCACCGCGACCGGCGCCCCATGCTGGTGCCGCTTGAGCCAGGCGAAGCCGGCCCGCGCGTCGCGGGCCTCGAACAGGCCGAAACTGTGCGTCGCCGGACTCGACTGGCCATGCCCGCGAAAGTCGATCGCCAGCGTCGCGAAACCTTGCCCCGCCAGCCAGGCGGCGTTTGCAGCGTTCACCGCCCGCGACGAATCATTGCCATGAAGCAGCAGCACCCCCGGCGAATCGGGCCTGCGGCCAGGCCGGTAGGTGGCGGCGATGCCGATTCCGTCGGCGGCGGTCAGGCGCAGATCCTCGGCCGGCGGCCGCGCCGGCGCCACCACGCTCGGCCGGGTCCGGACCATGATCGACCCGACGGCCCAGCTCGCCCCCAGCCCGACCGCCAGCAGCAAAGCGAAAAGGGCGGGCAGGCGATGGTGCATGGCCCCGGATTATCGATTGCAACCCGCGCCGGCCAGCAGCGTTAACCATCGATTTTTACATCTTGTTAATCGACGATCGGCTAATGGCGGTCGAGGCTCCAGAGAGGAAAATGATGGCCGGCGACGCCGTCCCACCCCCTGAAGGCGTGTCCGAGCAACGCGCCGACGATCGTCGCGACATCCTGACCGCGGCGATGACGGCCTTCGCCCTGCTTCTGGTGCTGGTTTCGGCCTGGACCCTGATCCACTCGCTGCGCACCCACGGCCTCGGCGTCAGCGACAAGGTGCTGCTCGTCGTGCTGCTGCTCAACGCCGCCGGTGTCGGCTTCGGCTGGCGGCGATTCCGCGTTCTCCAGGGCGAAATCCATCGCCGGCGAACCTCCGAAAGCCATGCCCGGCGTCTCGCCACCCATGACCCGCTGACCGGCACCCGCAACCGGCGCGCACTCGACGAGGTCGGCAACCGGCTGATCGCGCGCGAGACCGCGCTCGGCCGGCCGGTGGCGATGCTGATGATCGATCTCGATCATTTCAAATCGGTCAACGACCGCTATGGCCATGGCGTCGGCGACCGACTGCTCCAAGCGACCAGCATCGCGATCGGCGCGGCGCTGCCCGACGACGCGCTGGTCGCCCGGCTCGGCGGCGACGAATTCGCCTGCCTGTTCGCCTTCGACCGCAATGCCCCCGGGACGGTCGATGCGATCGCCGCGACGATCGTCGGCCGGATGGCGCAGCCTTTCATGATCGGCGATGTCCACGCCCAGATCGGCGCCTCGATCGGCATCGCCCGCACCGACCAGGATACCGCGACGGTCGACCGGCTGATGCTGCGCGCCGACATCGCGCTCTATGCGGCCAAACATGCCGGACGCAATCGCTTCGCCTGGTTCGATGCCGGCATGGAGCGCGAGCGCGACGCGCGCAGCGCGCTGGAGCAGACGTTGCGCGACGCCCTCCCCCGCGGCGAGATCGTCCCCTATTTCGAGCCCCAGTTCGATCTGGCGACCCGGCAGATCACCGGCTTCGAGATGCTGGCGCGCTGGGAACATCCCGATCGCGGCCTGATCCCGCCCGCTTTGTTCATCCCGGTCGCCGAGGAATGCGGGCTGATCGGCGAATTGTCGATGCATGTCATCCGCGCGGCGATGACCGAAGCCACCGGCTGGAATTCCGGATTGAGCCTCGCGGTCAATATCGCGCCCGCGCAGATGCGCGACCCCTGGCTGGCGCAGAAGCTCGTCAAGCTGCTGACCGAAACCGGGCTGCCGCCCGAACGGTTCGAGATCGAGCTGACCGAGACCGCCTTGTTCGAGGATCCCGCGCGCGCCACCGCGATCATCGCCTCGATCCGCAATCAGGGCATTCGCATCGCCATCGACGATTTCGGCACCGGCTATTCGAGCCTCACCCATTTGCGGACGATCCCGCTCGACCGGATCAAGATCGACTGCAGCTTCGTGACGACGATGGTCGACGAGGAGAATAGCGAAGTCGTCGTCCGCACCGTGATCGGGCTGGCGAAGAGCCTCGGGGTCGCGGTGCTCGCCGAAGGCGTCGAGACCGCCGAGATCGAGGCGCTGCTGCGCCAGGCCGGCTGCACTACCGGCCAGGGCTGGCATCTCGGCCGCCCGATGAGCGCACGCGCCACCGCCGCACTGCTCGCGGGCAAGGGCCAGCTCGCGGGTGTCGCCGCGGTCCACCGCACCGGCGCGATCGTCGCCGGCCGCCAGGACCGCCTCCGCGCGGTCTGAGCGCGCAAGGCCGGACAGCCACCCAGGCCTATGCTAGAGCATTTTCAAGTCAGGTGGCATCACCTGACGGCTCGGAAAATGCGGAAAACAAAGACAATTTAGAGCATGTCCTGATCAACCTGATCAGGACATGCTCTAGAAAGCCCAGGAACGCGGATGCGTCCCGCCCGGCGTTTGGGGGCCGAACCAAACTACGCCTCATAGGCTTCGAGCAGCCAGCTTTCGTCCTGCGGCTTGCCGCCGCCCGTGGCGATCGCCTCATATTGGCGCGACCGCTCGATCACCCGCGCCCGCGACAGCTGATGCTCGATCCGGCCCGCCAGCGACACCGCGACCTGACGCCAGTGCACCCCGTCGAGCGGCGTCTCGTGGACCCGGCGATGATAGCGGACATGCGAACGGGTCAGCCGATACTGGACGTCGGGGTAGAAATTCGAGAGCTGGCCATCGACCAGATTGGCGCGCGGGAGGCCGACGATGCTGGTGCCCCAGGCCTCGGCCTCGGCGGCGACCGCACCGAGCGATTCGATCAGCCCGCGGTCGAGCTGCTCGTCGGTGTCGAGCTGGACGATCCACGGCACCGTGCACAGCGCTTGCGCGCGGTTGCGTTGGGCGGAAAAATCGCCCGCCAGCGCCTGCGCGCGGACGACGATGTCGGCGCCGGGGGCCAGCGTCCGCAGATGATCGGCGATCGCCCGCGCCTCGGCCTCGCGCCCGTCGAGCATGAAGATGAATTGCGCGAAGATGTCCGCATAGCGCTCGACGAACAGGTCGAGCGCGCCGGCCTCGCTGGTGCGCGCGATGCAGCCGAGCGCGACCTTCGCGCCGGTTCCGGCCGGACGCGGCGCCAGCGCGACCCGGATCCCCCCGGCCAGCCGGTCGAGCAGCGGCAACGGCACGAATCGCGCGAGCCCCGCCGGAATAGCCTGCCGCCCGGCCCGGCTCGCCGCCATCCGCAACCCGGCCAGCGGCAGCGTCCAGCCCGACGCGCCTGTCAGGCCCGACGGCGGCACCGCGAGGCTTGTCCGATCGAGCAGCGCCGCCAGTTCGGTGGCGGCGCGTTCACGCTGCGCCGGATCGAAGACGATCCCGCACAACGGGCAGGTGACGCGCGCCGGCGCGGGCTCGATCCTGTGATCGCAGAGGAAGCAGCGGGTCATCGCGCACGACCATCCACATATTCGCCTATGCCGACAAGGCGGCTCTTATGGACTTGCGGAGCCGTAATCCCTAGATCGCGCCCGATGGTGCAGTTTCACAAGATGCATGGGCTGGGCAACGACTTCGTCGTGATCGACGCGCGCGAAGCGCCGGTCGCGATGACCTCGGCGCGCGCGCTGGCGCTGGCCGATCGCAAGACCGGCATCGGCTGCGACCAGCTGATCCTGCTCGAACCAAGCCAGGTCGCGCAGGTGAAGATGCGGATCTTCAACGCCGACGGCAGCGAGGTCGAGGCCTGCGGCAACGCCACGCGTTGCGTCGTGAGCCTGCTCGGCGGCGAAACCAGCATCGAGACGCTCGCCGGCATATTGAAGGGCAGCACGATCGGCGCCACCGTCTCGGTCGACATGGGCGCGCCGCGCTTCGACTGGGACGCGATCCCGCTCGGCTATGCGATGGACACCCGCGCCATGCCGGTCGGCTGGGAAGAGCTCGACGCGCCGGCCGCGGTCAATGTCGGCAACCCGCATGTCATCTTCTTCGTTGCCGAGACCGACATCGTCGATCTCGCGCGGCTGGGGCCGATCATCGAACATGATCCGCTCTTCCCGCAGCGGGTGAACGTCAATGTCGCGACCGTCGACGATCGCCGCCATCTGCGGCTGCGCGTGTGGGAGCGCGGCGTCGGGCTCACCGACGCCTGCGGCACCGGCGCCTGCGCGACCGGGGTCGCGGCGATCCGCGCCGGGCTGGTCGATACGCCGGTGACGGTGACCCTGCCCGGCGGCTCGCTGGTCATCGACTGGGCCCCCGGCCGGCCGATCCTGATGTCGGGCCCGGCGACCCATGTCTTCACCGGCATGATCGACCTCGGCGCCACCGATCTCGCGCCGGTCTGACCCCGGCAGGATGAGCGGTCCCGACCTGATCTCGTTCGGCTGCCGGCTGAACATCGCCGAGAGCGAGACGATGCGGGCGCTCGCCGCCGACCAGCACGACCTGATCATCGTCAACAGCTGCGCGGTCACCGCCGAGGCGGTCCGCCAGGCGAAGAAGGCGATCCGCAAGGCCGCCCGGGCGCGCCCCGAGGCGCGCATCGTCGTCACCGGCTGCGCCGCCCAGATCGAACCCGCCGGCTTCGCGGCGATGCCCGAGGTCGCGCGGGTGATCGGCAATGCCGACAAGCAGGACGCCGCGCTGTTCCGCTTCATGCCGACCGGCACCGCCGACGTCCGGGTCTCCGACATCATGGCGCTGCGCCGGACCGCGCCGCATCTGGCGTCGGGCTTCGCCGACCATGTCCGCGCGTTCGTCGAGGTGCAGAATGGCTGCGACCATCGCTGCACCTTCTGCGTAATCCCCTTTGGCCGCGGCAACAGCCGGTCGGTGCCGGCGGGCGCGGTGATCGACCATATCCGCACGCTGGTCGATCGCGGCCATGCCGAGGTGGTGCTGACCGGGGTCGATCTGACCAGTTACGGCCCCGACCTGCCGGGCAGCCCGACGCTGGGCCAGCTCGTCGAACGCATCCTCGTCCATGTGCCCGGGCTCCGCCGGCTGCGGCTGTCCTCGCTCGATTCGGTCGAGATCGACGACCGGCTGTTCGAGCTGCTGACCGGCGAGGCGCGGCTGATGCCGCATGTCCATCTGTCGCTCCAGGCCGGCGACGACATGATCCTCAAGCGGATGAAGCGCCGGCACAGCCGGGCGCAGGCGGTCGCGATCGTCGAGCGGCTCAAGGCGAAGCGGCCCGAGATCGCGATCGGCGCCGACCTGATCGCCGGCTTCCCGACCGAGGACGAGGCGATGGCGGCGAACACCAGCGCGCTGATCGACGATTGCGACATCGTCTTCGGCCATGTCTTCCCCTTCTCGCCACGCACCGGCACCCCGGCGGCACGGATGCCGCAGCTCGACCGCGATACGATCAGGGCGCGCGCGAAAAAGCTGCGCGACAAGGCCGAGGCACGCCAGGCCGCCTGGCGGCGCGGTCTCGCCGGCACCGTCCAGGACGTGCTGGTCGAGCGCGGCGGCGCCGGCCATGCCCCCAATTTCGCGCGCATCGATCTTGCCGCGATCCACACCGACAATATGGTCGGACAGATCATCCCCGTCCGCGTCGCGCTGGACGGCAACAGCCTCACAGGAACCCCCGCATGAGCGAAACTCCCTGGCACGAAAAGCTGCTGGGCGGCTTCCGGCGCACATCCAGCCTGCTCGGCCAGAATCTGTCCGGGCTGCTCTCGACCGCCGAGCTCGACGACAAGACCCTCGACGAGATCGAGGAGGCGCTGATCGCGTCCGACCTGGGCCCGGCGACCGCCGCGAAGATCCGCGCGCGACTCGACGCCTTCCGCTACGACAAGGGGCTGACCGAGGACGATATCCGCCTGATCGTCGCGCAGGAGATCGAGAAGATCCTGACGCCGGTCGCCAAGCCGCTCGAGATCGAGGCGTTTCCGCGCCCGCAGGTGATCCTGGTGATCGGGGTCAATGGTTCGGGCAAGACCACGACCATCGCCAAGCTCGCCCATCTGCTGACCGAGCAGGATTATCAGGTGATGCTGGTCGCCGGCGACACCTTCCGCGCGGCGGCGATCGGCCAGCTCAAGGTCTGGGCCGACCGGGTCGGGGTGCCGATCATCTCGGGCAAGGAGGGCGGCGACGCCGCGAGCCTGGTGTTCGAAGGGGTCAAGCGCGGCACCGAGATCGGCACCGACGTGCTGATCGTCGACACCGCCGGCCGACTGCAGAACAAGGCCGGGCTGATGGACGAGCTCGCCAAGATCCGCCGGGTGCTCGGCCGGCTCAACCCGGCGGCGCCCCACGACGTCTTGTTGGTGCTCGACGCCACCACCGGACAGAATGCGTTAAGCCAGATCGAGATATTCAAGGAAATGGCAGGCGTGACCGGCCTCGTGATGACCAAGCTCGACGGGACGGCGCGTGGCGGCGTACTGGTCGCGGCGGCGGAGAAATACGGGATGCCGGTTCACGCCATCGGACTGGGTGAAGGGATTGGCGATCTGCGCCCCTTCGATCCGGCCGAAGTGGCCCGCGCGATCGCGGGCGTGGAGAGGATCACCAAGTGAACAGCACCTCGCTGAAAGCGAATCGCGAACCCGGCCCGCTGCTGAAGGCGGCGATCGATCTGGGTCCGCTGATCGTCTATCTGGTCGCCTATTGGGCGATGAAGTCGGTCCTGCACCTGCCGGTGTCGCGCGCCGCGATCATGGCGACCGCGGTGTTCATGGCGGCGACCGCGGTCGCGATCTTCGTGTCGCGGCTGCTCCACGGCCGGGTGTCGGCGATGCTGTGGTTCTCGGGGGCGATGGTGCTGGTGCTCGGCGGCCTCACCGTCTGGCTCAACGATCCGCGCTTCATCCAGATGAAGCCGAGCATCTATTATCTGCTCGTCGCCGCGATCCTGGGATTCGGGCTCTACACCGACCGGCCGACGCTCAAGATGGTGCTCGGCCAGTCCTTTCCCGGCCTGTCCGACCTCGGCTGGCGCAAGCTGACCCGCAACTGGGCGCTGTTCTTCCTGGCGATGGCGGTCGCCAACGAGGCGGTGTGGCGGACGACGTCGATGGACTTCTGGCTGGGCTACAAGCTGTGGGGCGCGATGCCGGCGACGATCCTGTTCGCGCTCGCCAATTTCCCGATGCTAACCCGGCACGGCTTCAACGCCGACCCCGAGAAAACGCCGATTCCGCCGCAGGGCTGATCGGCCCGACGGATTTTATCGCGCGGAAAAATCGCGGATTTCTGCGGCCTGACATCGAACTGTCACGCGAAAATTACCTTGGCTTTACCCTCTGCGCGGTAGCGAAGCCGCATGACGAGCCCCGCTGTCCCCGCCGAACCGCCCGCCACGCTGCTGTCCCGCCTAGCGGTCCGCCTCGACACCGAGCTGTCGCAGGTGATCGCCCTGTTCCAGGACCATGACGGGCTGCGGCTGCTGCCGGTGCTCGACGATGGCGGGCGGCCGGTCGGCGCGATCGAGGAACGCCGCATCCGCGCCCAGCTGCTCAGCCCGTTCGGCTATTCGCTGATGCTCAACCCCGGCTTTTCGCGCGACCTCGCGCGCTACACGAGCCGGGTCCCGGTGAGCGAGATCGACGCCGGGCTTCCGGCTATGCTCGACCGGATCGCCGAGAACGGCAGCCACGACGCGCTGCTCCTCACCCGGCAGGGCCGGTTCGTCGGCACGATCGACAATGGCGCGCTGCTGCGGCTGGCCGCGGCGCGCGAGACCGCGGTCGCCACCGAACGCATCGAGCGGCTGAGCCGCATCGACGCGGCGAGCCTGACGATGCGCGAGGAGGCGGCGGCGCTATCGGTCGAGATCGAACAGATTTCGACGCGGCTGATCGAATCGGCCGAGCAGATGGGCGATCGCGCCGCCGCCGCGGGGGTGCGCAGCATGTCGGTAGCCACGGCCGCGAGCCAGGCCGCCGACAATGTCGCCGCGATCGCCGCGCAGGGCGATGCGCTGGCGCGCGCGCTCGACATTCTCGGTATCGACGCCGCCGACGCGAATCGCTCGGCGGCCCACGCCGCCGACCTGATCTTCCAGGGCGGGATGCGGTCGCGCGAACTGGTGGCGATCCTGTCGGACGTGAGCGGCGTGATCGGGACGATCGATACGATCGCCCGCAAGATCAACCTGCTCGCGCTCAACGCGACGATCGAGGCGGCGCGTGCCGGCAGCGCCGGGCGTGGCTTCGCGGTGGTCGCGTCGGAGGTCAAGGCGCTCGCCGGACAGACCCGCGATGCCGCCGGGCGGGTGAGCGGGCAGATGGCGACGATCCGCCAGGCGATCAACGGCGTCGCCAGCCATCATGACGGGCTCGAACAGGCGATCGCGATGCTCGACAGTCTCTCGGCCTCGATCGAGGCGGCGGTCGGCCGCAATGGTGCGGCGACTCACGAGATCGCCGCGAACGTCGCCGATGCCGCGGCCGCGAACGGCCATATCCGGCAGAATGCCCACGATATCAGCGAGACCGCGGCCAAGGCGGCGGCCAATGTCGACGGCATGATCGCGGTGGCGGGAACCCTGACCGCGCGGTCGACCGCGCTTCAGAACCGGCTCCACGCCTTCCTCGACGACATTCGCGCGGCATGATCCCCGAAGGAATCATGCCGCGCAGAAAGTTTATTGCTGCTGGTCGGCGCGCGACGCGCCTTCGCCGTCGAGATTCTGCGACACGAAGTCCCAGTTGACGATCTTGCCGAGCACTTCCTCGGCGAACTTCGGCCGCAGGTTGCGATAGTCGATATAATAGGCATGTTCCCACACATCGAGCGTCAGCAGCGGGGTCAGCCCGTTGACCAGCGGCGTGTCGGCGTCGTGGAGCGAGGTGATCTTGAGCGCGTCGCCCTCGAGCACCAGCCAGGCCCAGCCGCTCGCGAAATGGCCGACCGCTTCGGCGGCCAGCTTCTCGAGCAGCGCCGCCTGCGAACCGAAGCTGCTCTCGATCAGCTTGGCGAGCTTGTCGGACGGCTTGGTCGAACCCTCGGGGGCCAGGCCCTGCCAGAAGAAGCTGTGGTTCCAGATCTGCGCGGCATTGTTGAACAGGCCCTTGTCGCCGGTGTCCTTGGCGAGTTGCACCACCTCGATCAGCGATTTGCCGGCCAGACCCTTTTCGTCGATCCAGCCATTGGTCTTCACGACATAGGCATTGTGATGCTTGCCGTGGTGATAGTCGAAGCTCTCGGCCGACAGGACGGGTTCGAGCGCCGCCTTGTCGAAAGGCAGCGGGGGCAGGATGAACGCCATTGCAGGAATCTCCGTTGAAGAACTTGAGGGACGCCCCCTCAACGAACCGAATCCTACGCAGGTCCAACGAAAATTTCCACTTGGAGACGATCGTTCCGGCGCTGCATCAAGCAGAACTCATCGATAAGCCCGGCGAAGTCGATCGATATCGCGTCGACGGTCTTGCTGATCCGGCCGCCTATCCGGCGTCGAGATCGCCTACAGGCCCGCGCGGCGGCGCCACACCCGGCGCACCGCGCGGATCGCATGCCGCGCCGGAGTCGGCAGCGGCAGCCGGTCGACGAAACCCGGCGGCGAAATGTCGGTCCGCGATGGCCGCTGGACGCCGAGCTGGGGCCGAGCAAGCCAGGTCGCGATCTCGGGATGCGCCGCGCGGAACCAGCTATAGGCGCCATCGACGTCCATCGGGCCGCCCTCGGCGCTCCCCGCGGGGCGGGTGAGCATCAGTTCGAGATAGGGCACCAGCCGCTCGACCGCGTGATGATCGAATCCCATGAAGTGGGTCAGCCGCACCGGGCGGGCCGGCTCGATCCGGGCGACCGGCCGCCCCGGCGGGATCGCGCGGCCATCGGGCAGCGCATAGCCGCCATAGAAGATCCCGAAACCGCGATCGAGCGCGTCGAGCGCCGCCGGCAGCAGCGTGTCGATCCGTGGGGGGAAGTCGGCATCGTCCTCGAGCAGCAGGATATGGCGGTGTCCGTGCACCAGCGCGTCGCGCAGCACGCCGAGATGGCTCAGGAAACAGCCGCGCGCGCCGGCGCTGCGAAACGGTCCGGCATCGGCGGGCTGCACCGCCTCGAACAGGCTGATCCGCGGATCGGCGAAGCCCGTGCCCAGCCGCGCGAGTTCGCCGGCCATCTCGTCGCGGCGATCGGCGCGATGGACGAGATTGACGATATAGATCCGGTCGAAGCTCGCGAAGAGGCGGTCGGCGAGCTTCGACGACATCGCCTTCAGCTCGCCCGGTCGAGCAGCTCGTGCCGCCGCAGCGCGTGGCGAAGCTGGTCATAGGTGAGCTTGAGCGCGAGCGCGGTCGCGCGCTGGTTGAAGCGGCAGCGTTTTAGCGCGGCCTCGAGCAATCCCTTTTCATGCGCGAGGCAAGCCGCGCGGAAATCCTCGCAGTCGAGCGACACGACCGGCGCCGGCGCGAAGGCGGGCGCCGCCGCAACCGGCAGGCCGGGCGCGGGATCGTTGGTCGGCTGCCCCGTCGCGACCAGCGACGGCCCCGGCACAGGCACCGCCGACGCCGCCGGCCGCCACGGACTTTCGAACGGATCGAACTGGATCGCATCGACCGGCCGCTCGGGATCGTCCCAGCGATAGACCGCGCGCTCGACGACGTTGCGCAGTTCGCGGACATTGCCGGGCCAGTCATAGTGCGCGAGCAACTGCGTCGCCTCGGGCCCGAAACCCGGCCAATAGGGCCAGCCGAGCTCGGCGGCCATGCGTCGGCCGAAATGGTCGGACAGCACCGGCACGTCGCCCTCTCGCGCGCGCAGCGGCGGCAGCGTCACCACCTCGAACGACAGCCGGTCGAGCAGATCGGCGCGGAAGCGACCCTTTTCGACCAGCTCGGGCAGATGCTCGTTGGTCGCGGCGACGATGCGGACATCGACCCGGATCGCCCGCGACGACCCGATCCGCGTAACCTCGCCATATTCGGTCGCGCGCAGCAGCCTTTCCTGCGCCCCCATCGACAGGGTCGCGAGCTCGTCGAGGAACAGGGTACCGCCATCGGCCTCCTCGAACCGCCCGACCCGCGCCTTGGTCGCGCCGGTGAACGATCCCGCCTCGTGCCCGAACAATTCGGCCTCGATCAGCGTCTCGGGCAACGCCGCGCAGTTCATCGTCACCAGCGGCCCGTCCCAGCGCTTCGACAGGCGATGAAGCCGCTCGGCGATCAGTTCCTTGCCGGTGCCGCGCTCGCCGATCACCAGCACCGGCCGGTTCAGCTCCGCGGCGCGGCTCGCGCGCTCGACCGAGTCCAGAAAGGCCAAAGACTGGCCGATGAAGGCATTTTCCCGTTCCACGCGGACAGTTGGCGGATTTTCCCAACATGTCGCAAGCGGAAAATACCAACCCGCAACCCAATCCCCACCATCTCCTTGAAAACAGGCAAAAATCGAAATTGGCACGGAGTCTGCAATGATATTGACATACCGGCCCCGCCGGACAGGATATTCGCATTCAAGGACAAGACCGATGTTCGACAAGATCGACCTCCAGCGTATCGCCGTTTCCTCGATCGGCGCGCTGATCCTCTCGACCGCCTCCATCGTCGCGGTGGCGGGCCCCGCCAAGGCCGCCCCGATCGCTTCGGTTGCAGCGGCTCCCGCCACCACCGTCGCCAACTAAACCACAACAACCCCGAACGCCCCCGAAGGAGTTTTGTACCATGGGAATCTTCTCCCGAACCCGAGACATCATCGCCGCGAACGTCACCGATCTGCTCGATCGTGCCGAGGATCCGGCGAAGATGATCCGCATGATCATCCTCGAGATGGAAGAGACGCTGGTCGAAGTCCGCGCCTCCGCCGCCCGGACGATCGCCGACCAGAAGGAAATGCGCCGCCAGATCGCCAAGCTCGACACGGTGCAGGCCAACTGGATGGAGAAGGCCGAACTCGCGCTCTCCAAGGATCGCGAAGACCTCGCCAAGGCCGCGCTCGTCGAAAAGCAGAAGGCCGGCGACCTCGCCGACCAGCTCAACGAAGAGATCGCGCTGCTCGACGAGGCACTCAAGGCTTCGGAAGCCGATATCGCCAAGCTGCAGGGCAAGCTGCGCGAAGCCCGCGCCCGCCAGAACAGCATCGTCGCCCGGCTCGAATCCGCACATAACCGCGCCAAGATGCGCGAGATGTACGCGGGCCCGAAGATCGACGACGCCTTCTCGCGCTTCGAGATGATGGAGCGCCGGGTCGACTGGGCCGAGGGCCGCGCCGAAGCCGCCGGCATGGGCGCCGCGCCGAAGAGCCTCGACGAGGAGATCGCCGAACTCCGCTCGAGCGACAAGGTCGAAGCCGAGCTCGCCGCGCTCAAGGCCCGTAGCGCCGGCAAGGAGGCCTGATCGTCATGGAAGACGTACTCGTCCCTATCGGCGTCGTCGGCATGCTGTTCATCGGCCTGCCCTGGCTGATCTTCCACTATGTCACCCAGTGGAAGAAGAATGGCGGTCTCACGGTCGAGGACGAGCGCCTGCTCGACGACATGCATGAGATGGCCCGCCGGCTCGACGACCGGCTGGCGACGCTGGAGCGGATCCTCAGTGCCGAGGATCCCACCTGGCGCCCCCGCCAGCCCCCGGAACGCACCCGTGAGGAGGATTGGCGCCGCGAGCATTGATCGCCGCCAATCCCACCCAGCCCATATAACAGGAAGGAAAGTTCGAAATGTCCGCTCGTCGCACCAAATTCTACCTCGACAAGCGTAACCGCAAATGGTCGGGCGTCTGCTCGGGGCTCGCCGATTATACCGGCATCGACGTCACGCTGATCCGGGTCGGGGTCGTGCTGCTGACCTTCATGACCTCGGGCTGGGCGATCCTCGCTTATTTCGTCACCGCCTGGGTGGCGAACGACAAGCCGCGCGAGTTCTACGAGGGCAATCGCGAGGACGAGAAATTCTGGCAGACGGTGCGGGCGCGCCCCGGCCATTCGGTCCGCGACGTTCGCGCGAAGTTCCGCGACATCGATCGCCGCATCGCCGACGTCGAGACCCACGTCACCACGAGCAATTCGGCACTGGCGCGCGAGATCGACGCGCTGCGCTGACCGGCCCATGCGGTTGATCGATCGGGCATGCCGTTCGTCGAAAAGACCGTGAACGAGGCTGGAAAACGACAATCGGATCAAAGTTTAGGGGTTTGAACGATGGTTATTCCATTCGACATATTGGCGCCGGTCGCCGCGCTTGCGGTGGTCCTCGGTGTCGGCGGGTGGGTTTTCACCACCTGGCTCAGGATCAAGCACGGCTACCCGCTCGAAAACAGCTGGGGCAAGGCGGTCTATCCGCGCCAGAACGAGGAGATGGTCGAGCGGGTCAAGCTGCTCAGCCAGGAGAATGCCCAGCTTCGCGCCGAGCTCTCCGCGATCAAGGATCGCCTCGCCAATGTCGAGCGGATCGTCACCGACAGCAGCTACCGGCTCGACCGCGAGATCGAGACGCTGCGCGGCCCGGCCAACTGATAGCAACGGGAATTTCGCCATGAACGGAATTGCTACTTGGGTCTGGGTGCTGATCCCGCTGACCGCGATCGCCGCCCGCACGGTCCAGCAATGGTTGCGGATCAAGGAGCGCCAGATCGAGACGGCATCGCGCGACACCGCCGAAAAGGCCGCGCAATATGCCGCCAAGACCGAGCGCCTCGAACAGCGGGTCGCCGTCCTCGAACGGATCCTGACCGACCGGTCGACCCATCTGGCCGACGAGATCGACCGGCTCCGCGACCAGCCGCTCAACTGATCGCATAAGAACAAGGGAGAAAAGCGATGAACCCCTTTGAAATGGTGGTGCTGATCGTCGCGATCACCGCGGTCGCCAGCATCTTCCGCGCCAAATATGGCGTGGTCCGGCGCGGCAAGGGCGAGGAATTTGTCGGCCGCCCCGACGACAGTGCCGAGACTTTGCGGATGCGCGAGGAAATCCGCGCGCTGCGCGACCGGGTGGCCGTCCTCGAACGGATCGCCACCGACAACAACCGCGGCCAGCAGCTCGATCGCGAGATCGAGGCGCTGCGGCACCGCGACTGAGGAAAGGGAACATGACCATGCACGATCCTGTTGTCTGGATGGCGATCAGCGGCGCCGGCCTCGCCGGCCTGACGATCACCGTGTTCGCCGCCCTGTCGGGATGGCGCAGCTGGCTCGAACTGCAGCGCATGGCGCTCCAGCAGCGCATCGGCGAGCAGCGTGGCGACCAGCCCGACATGCGCACCGCTCCGTCCTCGGGGGCGCGGATCGAGATCGCCGATCTGAAGGAACGCGTCCGCAAGCTCGAGGCGATCGCCGCCGGCGTCGATATCTGAAAGCTGCGGGGATCGCCGGGCGCCCGGCTTTCCCGCCTTGTTCGCCGCCTTATAGGGTTTCAAATCCGCGGCGAAATGGTCTAGCGCAGCCGGCATGACGATGCCCGCGCTGACCGAAGTCCAGGAAGACTATGAGCTGCTCGACGCCGACGATCGCTACCGACTGCTGATCGATCTGGGCCGCGCGCTCGAACCCATGCCCGATCCGCTCAAGACCGATGCCACGCTGGTGCGCGGATGTTCGGCGGCGGTGTGGGTCTATCCGATGGTCCGCGACGACGGCACGCTCCACTTCCTCGCCGATTCGAACGCCGCGATCACCAAGGGGATCATCGCGCTGGTGCTGCTGACGGTCCAGGACCGCCCCGCAGCCACCGTCCGCGACACCGACATCGCCGCCGCGCTCGCGCCGTTCGACCTCAAGAATCAGCTGAGCTCGAACCGCACCCAGGGTATTCCCAACATGATCGCCCTGATCAAGGCCACGGCCGAGCGCTACGCGGCATAGATTGCGGCGCGGGCTCGCGCCGGCCCGTGCCAATGAGCGCCAGGACAAATGCGCTCGCCCCAACTCCGTCATGCTGACGGAAGTCAGCATCCAGACGCGCTTACGGCGAGGACTATCGGTAACATTGCGGCTGGATGTGCCGCGTTGCGCGTCTGGATCCTGATTTTCATCAGGATGACGAGAAGTCGGGATTTATGCCTCGACCGCGAAGAGGGTCACACCCTCATATTTCTCGCTCTTCGGGTCGAAGAGTGGCTTTTCCGGCAGGAACGGCAGGCTCGCCAGGCTCAGATCCTTGAGACCCGCCAGCTTGAAGGTGCCGAGCTTGATCTCGCGCGGCGGCTGGCCGTCGCGCTCGAGCGTGACCGCGTCGACATAGATCTCGTCATGGCGCGTGTAGAGGATATAGGGCGCGAGCCGCACCGCCATCTTGTTGTAGGTCGCCTCGATGCATTTGTGCGTGGCAATGGCCTCGAACAGTATCTTGTTCGCCTGCATCGGGTCGGTGGGTGCGGAGCTGGTCAAAATTCTACCATTTATATGTGCGGCGGAGTCGCAACGCGGCCCCGCGGTCGCGCATCCTAAAGCGGCATCAGCCGAAAAATTCAAGTCGGGACAGCATTTCGGCCTCGCCCACGATCGAATCGCATCCGAAATCGATTGATTTTCACAGCCTGCGCATGGCGACATCCCGGCCATTGCGATAGCGTCGATCTCGGCTAGATTGCCGATGGTTTCGGGGGAGCAGGAAGCCATGATCTGGGCGGACGAGATACGCGGCGACACGCTGGTCGCGATGCCGAAGGGGCGGATCGATGAATCGACCGCGCAAGGCTTCGCCGACGACCTGGCCGTATTGGTCGACCGGGCGGCGACCGTCGCGACCCGCAAGCTCATCCTCGACTGCACCGGGGTCGACTATATGTCGTCGCGCGGCCTCAGGGCGCTGACCCTCGCCAAGCGCAAGGCCGATGGCGCGGGCGTCAGCATCGCGCTGGCCGCGCCCAACGAGGTGATGCGCGAGATCCTGGCGATCAGCCGCTACGACAAATTGTTCGCGGTGACGGACACGGTCGACGCGGCGCTCTGACGCCGGAAACGGCCCCGCGGGGGCGTGTGTGGGAGAGTAAGCGATGCTGGTGCGATTCTGGGGGACACGCGGATCGTTGCCGGTCGCGCCGAAGGCGGCGGCGATCCGCGCCAAGCTCGCCCGCACGCTGGTCGCCGCCGATGGCCGGCGCTTCGCCGACGAGGCCGCCGCCGGGGACTTCATCGACAGCGAGCTCGCCTTCGCCACCGGCGGTACCTATGGCGGGGCGACGAGCTGCGTCGAGATCGAGGCCGGCGATGGTTCGTTCATCGTCTGCGACATGGGATCGGGCCTGCGCGAATTCGGGATCAGCGCGGCGGCGCGCTGCGCCAAAGGTCATGAGAAGACCTATCATTTCTTCCTGTCGCACCTGCACTGGGACCATATCATGGGCTTCCCCTTCTTCGGGGTCGCCTTCGATCCGGGCGCGCATATCGTCATCCATTCGGGCCATGAAGACGCCGAACAGGCGCTGCGCCGCCAGCAGGAGGAGATCAGCTTCCCGGTCCCCTTCGCCTGGCTGCGCGCGAAGATCGAATTCGTGACGCTCGCCCCCGGCCACAGCTACAGAATCGGCGGAGTCGACGTCGAACTGATCGAGCAGCATCATTCGCACAGTTCGTTCGGTTTCCGCTTCACCGATCCCGACGGCAAGGTCGCGATCTACAGCACCGACAGCGAGCACAAGATCGAGAGCATGGAGGGCGAGGAGGATATCGCCCATTTCTTCCGCGACGCCGATCTGGTGGTCTGCGACACGATGTACTCGCTCGCCGACAGCGTCTCGATGAAGGAAGACTGGGGCCATTCGAGCAATATCGTCGCGATCGACATCTGCCATGCCGCCGGCGCCCGCCAGCTGGCGCTGTTCCATCACGAGCCGACCTATAGCGACGAGGACATCGAGCAGATGCACCGCGAAAGCATCCGCTATGAGGAACTGACCCGGCAGGAGCGCCCACTCGACGTGCTCTGCGCCTATGACGGCCTCGAAATCCGGCTCTGACCCGCGGCGGTCCCGGCGGGTCTGGCTCGGCGGGCTGTCGGCGGCGATCCTCGCCGCGCTGCTGTTGCTGGGCGCCGGCGACCGGCTGAGCCGGCCGCTGTTCGACGCCTGGCAGCGGCTGTCGCCGCGCGACCTGGCGGGCACCGATGTCCGGGTGGTGCTGATCGATGCCGACAGCCTCGCCGCGATCGGTCCCTGGCCCTGGCCGCGCTATCATATGGCGCGGCTGACCGAGGAGATCGCCGCCCAGCATCCCGCCGCGATCGGCTTCGACATGATCTTCGCCGAGCCCGACCGGATGAAGCCCGAGATCTTCGCCGGCCTCTATCCCGAACTCAGCCCCGCGGCGATCGCCGAGATCGTCAGGCTGCAACCGATGGACCAGCTGTTCGGCCAGGTGCTCGGCCGTGCCCCCGCCATCCTCGCCCGCGCGGCGATCGCCGACGGGCCGTCGGGTGGGGCCGACCTGCCGGTCGAGGCAGTCTTCGCCGGCACGCTGCCGCCGGATGTGCCCGCCTTTCCCGGCGCGATGGCGAACATCCCCGAACTCGACGGCGCCGCGCTCGGCCATGGTCTCGTCAACGGCCCGCCCGACGATGACGGCATCGTCCGCCGGGTGCCGATGCTGCTCCGGGTCGGCACCCGGCCGATGCCGGGCTTCGCGCTCGAACTGGCGCGAATCGGGCTCGACCAGGACAAGGTGGCGACCGGCCGCGCGACGATCGCGCTCGGCAGCCGCCGCGTGCCGGTCGACCGCCAGGGACGGATGGCGCTGCGCTTCGGGACGATGCCGCCGGGATCGATCATCAACGCGCTGGCGGTGCTCCAGCGCGGGGTGCCGGCCGGCAGCTTCACCGGCAAGACCGTGCTGATCGGCCTCGCCGCCGAGGGCAGCGCCGACATCGTCGCGACCCCGCTGGCCGCCGAAGCCTATGGCACGCTGGTCCAGGCGCAGGCGGTCGATGCGATCCGCCGCGGCGGATGGCTCGTGCGGCCGGCCTGGGCCGGCGCGGCCGAATGGGCGACCGGCGGACTGCTCGTCCTGCTGATCGTCGGACTCGGCAGCCGCGGCCGCACGATCTGGTGGACGGCGCCGCTTGTCCTCGCCGTCGCGATTCCGATCGGCGCCTGGCTCGCGTTCGATCTCGGCGCGCTGCTGCTCGATCCGCTGAAGCCGATCGCGCTGGGCGGTGCGAGCCTGGCGGGGGTCGCGAGCGGGCTGTTCCTCGAAGCGCGCCGCGAGCGCGAGCGGCTGCGCGACGCGCTGCTCACCGAACGGCTCGCCGCCGCGGCGACCGAAGGCGAACTGCAGGCCGCGCGATCGATCCAGCTCGGCATGCTGCCGCCGCCCGAGGCGCTTGCGACGCTCGACCCGCGCATCGAGATCGCCGCCCTGCTCGAACCCGCGCGCTCGATCGGTGGCGATCTCTACGACGTGATCCGCCTCGACGCCGATCGCATCGCCTTCGTCGTCGGCGACGTCACCGGCAAGGGGGTGCCCGCCGCCTTGTTCATGGCGCTGTCGAAGGCGCTGACCAAGAGCGTGCTGCTGCGCGATCCCGACGGTCTCGGCGTCGCCGCCGAAATCCTCAACGCCGAATTGTCGCGCGACAATAGCGAGGCGATGAACGTCACGATGATCCTGGGGGTGATCGACCTTGCCAGCGGCGAGGTCCGGCTGGTCAGTGCCGGCCATGAGGACCCGATCCACATCCGCGCTGACGGCAGCGCGGTACCGGTCAAGCTCGACGGCGGCCCGCCCTTCTGCGTCGTCGACTATCCCTATCCCCAGGAAGCGATGACATTGCTGCCCGGCGAAGCGCTGGTGGTGCTGACCGACGGCATCGGCGAGGCGCAGAATACCGGGCGGCAATTGTTCGGCAGCGCGCTCGCAACGGTCGCCGCCCATGCCGGCGA
The DNA here is from genome assembly GCF_058801765.1 of Rhizorhabdus sp. GW822-FHT03C02. Taxonomy (NCBI): domain Bacteria; kingdom Pseudomonadati; phylum Pseudomonadota; class Alphaproteobacteria; order Sphingomonadales; family Rhizorhabdaceae; genus Rhizorhabdus; species Rhizorhabdus sp. GW822-FHT03C02. The sequence continues at coordinate 58,320 of NZ_JBXANN010000012.1, read as the reverse complement.
CGATATGGCGACATTGATCGGCGCGGTTCGCGATGCCGTCCGCGTCTTCGAGGCCGGCACCGAGCCGACCGACGACCTCACCGCGATGGCGATCCGCTACCGCGCTATCTGACGATCACCTCGACCCGGCGGTTGAGGGCATTGCGTACCCCGTCACCGGTCGGTTCGCGCAGATTGCGCTCGCCGCGGCCGACCGCGGTCATCAGCCGGCGATCGATCCCCTGTTCGGCCAGCGCCGCCAATATCTCCTCAGCCCGGCGCTGCGACAGCAGGTCATTATCCGCGTCGCTGCCCAGCGTGTCGGTGTAGCCGGTCACCTGCACTTCGACCCCGGGGCGGGTCGCGACCTCCTCCTTCAGCCGATCGAGTTCCGGACGCGAGGTTTCGGTGAGATTGGTCGTGCCTTCGGTGAAATAGAGGGTGAACGGCACCGCCGCCGGCGGCAGCGCATCGATCAGCGACGCCTCGCTCGCGCTCAACCCGCCGGGCGAGAATGCCACGGTGCGCGGACGGGCGCCGCCCAGCCGGGTCCGGCTGTTGCCCTGCGCGACCACCATCTCCTGCGCACGACCGCCCGATTCGAGCACCGCGACCGCGCCCTGGTCGCCATGTTCGCCCGGCAGCAACACCAGCGACGGCGTCGCGCATCCGCCGAGCGCGACGAGCGCCGTCAGGCCGATCATTCCCATCCTCGCCATCATGGCACCTCGACGATGAAGCGGGTGCCGCGCACCCCAAGCAGCGAGGTCGGCGTGCGCACCTTCATCGCATCGCGCTGCGACTTGGCGATCTGGCCCGATACCACCGCCAGCGATCCGCGATTGACCTCGGTCAGGAAGCTGCCGGCCTGGGTCGTGCGATTATAATCGAACTTGCTCACCGCGATCCGGCTGTTCGGACCGACCGCGAAGCGGGTATCGTCGATGAAGGTCAGGCTCATCTGCCCGTCCTTGCCGGTCACCAGCACATCGCCGGCCTGGAGCTGGGTGCCCGGTGCGGGTGCGACCTTCTTGGTTCCGCGTTCGATGGCGGCGTTGCCGGCCGCACGCTTGATGCGGCCGATCTCGGCCCAGGCCGGCGAGCCCGCCAGACCGATCGCCAACAAAGTCAGAATCGCCCGGCGCATTCGCATCCCCTTGTCGCGATCATTGTGACATAGCTCAGGCCATGAGCGGGGGCGAATCCAAATCGGCGGCGGTAACGAGTTGCCTCGACGCGAATGCCAGCGTCCATCTCTTCGTCGAACTGGTGCGCGGCTTCGCCGGGCAACATCGTCTCGCCGATACCGATGGCGCGCGGCTCGCGATCATCGTCGAGGAACTGGTCTTCAACCTGTTCGACCATGGCGGCGTCACCGAAGGCGACATGATCGAACTCGCGCTGGCGCTGACCGATGCCGGGGTCGTGCTCGCGCTCGCCGATCCCGGCCAGGCCTATGATCCCCGCGGACATCGTTCGACCGAGGCGATCCCCGATCGCGGCGGCGGCGCGGGACTCGCGCTCGTGGCAGCGTGGACGACGGTCCTCGACTATCGAAGCGGCGACGGTCGCAACCGTCTCGACCTGCTGTTGCCGCTGCAAGACTAGCTTAGCATCGCGGAATATCGCTAGATATCGACGATGATTCGCCGTTTTCTGCTGTGCCTCGCCGCGTTCCTGTCAGCTTTGGGTGTCGTTGCCCCGCCGGCATCCGCCGCGCCCGGCATCGTCCGCGTCCGCTTCGACACCAGCGCGGGGCCGATCGTGATCGCGGTCGACACGAAGCGCGCGCCGATCACCGCGGGCAATTTCCTGGCCTATGTCGACGAAAAGCGGTTCGACGGCAGGACCTTCTACCGCACCGCCCGCGCGAAAAGCGATCCGAGCAGGGGGCTGATCCAGGGCGGCATCAACAACAAGGTCCGCTACGCGCGCAATCCGATCCCGCACGAACCCAACGACCGCACCGGGATCAAGCATGAGAACGGTACCGTATCGATGGCGCGCAACGCCCCCGGCAGCGCGATGGGCGATTTCTTCATCACGATCGGCGCCGCCCCACAGCTCGACGCGAGCCAGGGCTATCCGGGCTATGCCGCGTTCGGCCATGTCGTGAGCGGCTGGCCGGCGATCCGGCGCATCCTCGCCGCCCCGACCTTTCCCGGCGGCTATTCGCGCGAGACGATGGGCCAGATCATCCGCGAACCGTTCAAGATCGTCTCCGCCCGGCGGCTTTGAGAACAACCGGCAGAACTCCCGCCCCCTCTCCGTTCGTGTCGAGCGTAGTCGAGACACGGTCCACCACCGCGGGGTGTCTCGACTACGCTCGACACGAACAGCTGGTATTCAAGGCCCCCGGTATGAATCGGAAACTCAGGCCGCCTTCGCTTCCGACAGCGGCACCCGCAGCTCGGTGACGAAGCCGTTCACCGACCGCGCGAAGCGCACGTCGCCGCCATGCGCGCGCGCGATCGATCGGCACACCGCCAGTCCCAGCCCGCTGCCGCGCTTGTCCGACGAGACCGCATTGGCCGCGCGGTAAAAGGGCTCGAACGCCCGCTCATAATCCTCCTCGGGCACGCCGGGGCCGTCGTCGATCACCTCGGCGACCGCCTCGTCGGCATCGACATGCAGCCGCACCCGCGCGCAATCGCCATATTTGACCGCGTTCTCGACGAGATTCGAGAACAGCCGGCGCATGCCGAGCACGTCGACCTCGACCGGCGCCGGCTCGCTGCGCTCGATCGTCACCCTGCCGCCGACCATCGTCGCATCCTCGACGACATCCTCGAGGATGGTACCGAGATCGAGCCGCTCGCGTATTCCCGGCGACGAGGCGTCGCGGATGAAGCTGAGCACCGAGGTGATCATCGCCTCCATCTGCTCGACCTCCTCGATCATACCGGCGCGGACATCGTCGTCGTCGACATCCTCGATCCGGAAGCGCAGCCGGGTCAGCGGGGTGCGCAGATCATGGCTGATCGCGCCGATCATCGCGGTGCGATCGTCGACGAAGCTCTTGAGCCGGCTCTGCATGATGTTGAAGGCACGCGCCGCGCGGCCGACCTCGGCCGGACCGTCGAGATCGAGCACCGGCGCCGCCGGATCGCGGCCGAGTTGCTCGGCCGCGGCGGCGAAGCCGCTCAGCGGCTTGACGATCCGCCGCGCGAACAGCCAGCCGAGCGGCGCCACCACCGCGAACGCGATCGCGAACCACAGCAGCACCCGGCGCTGCCACGCATTGGGGAAGCCCTCGGGCGCCGGCTGTACCACCGCCCAGCGCCCGTCGCCGAGATGCAGCGCGGCGACGAAATCGCCCTCGACGAACGGCGCCGGCGCCAGGCCGAACAGGCCACCGGCGCGGCCCGGCAGCGGGATCACCGGCTCGGGCGAGGCCGACGATGCCGGTTCGGGCCGGCGGATATCGACCTCGGCCTGGGGCGGCTGGCGCAGCAACATCCCCGGGACGGCGGCCGCGCCGGCCGACGATGCGGCCTCGCCCCGCGGCATCACCGGCTGCGCCGGCCGGGCGAACTCGGACGGCAGCCGCTGCCCCTCGATCGCCGGGCGACGCGTCGGCGTGGCCTGCGCCTCGGGAACGATCGACGAGCGGCTGGGCATCGCCTGGAACGGCATCTGGCCGAGCGGCTGGCCCTGATTCTGGCCGGGGAACTGACCGGCGCCGCCGGGCCCGCCGATCCGCGGTTCGAAATTGCTGCCCGGCTGCAGCGTCTGCCCGCCCGGCGGCAGCACCGCGCCCCCCGCCGGACTGGTCGTGTTGCCGCCCGATGGCTGGTTCGGATTCGTCGGCACCACGGTACCGGTCTGCGATGGATCCGGCCGATGCGGGTTGCGCAATATATCGGGCACCGTCTCGCCATTGTCGCCGCGGATCCAGATCCCCCCGGGACTGCGATCGGCCCGCGTCGGGTCGAAGCGGATCAGCGGCTCGGGCCGCTGCGGCCGCACCGCATCGCTGCCGGGCGGCACCATGACGCGGTCGCGGCGCGGCCCGCCATGCTGGGCGCCATCGGGCAGCATTCCCGGCGGCAGCATGTCGCGGCTCGGCGGCTTGGCGCCGGCGGGCAGGTCGCTCGGCGGGAATGGCCGCGGCGGCGGCACCGTCGCCTGGGCGAGGATCAGCAGCGATGCCTGTTCGACGCCCGTCTTGGCAGGAGGCGACCAGCCGAGGACCGGGCCGTCATTTGCCTTGAGCGCGGTCTTGCGGCCCGCCGAGGTGCCGGCGAACGGCAGTGGCGTGTAGAAGGCCAGCCGGACATCGGCCGGATCGACGCCGAGCCGTTCGGCCAGTTCCTTCTCGGATCGTGTCGACACCAGCCAGCCGGCGCCGTTGAGATCGGGCGGCCCGGGCTGGATCACCCGCTGCAGCGGATCGGGGCGTTTCTCCGCGGTCGGTACCCCCTGCAGCGCCGCACCGATCTCGGCAAGGCTGTGCTGCGGGGTCGGCGCCGGCGGCAGGATCATCGTCAGCAGCAGCGTCACCAGTTGCGCGACGATCAGCCCCGCGAGCAGCAGCGCCAATATCTGGAGCACCAGCGGCGGACCGCCCCAGCGGCGAGGAGAGAGATATCCCGGCATCATGCCCCCATATTGCCATAGCCCCGCACGGCTCGCTATCGTTTGCCGTCATCGAGATCGCGCGTCTCGACGATGGCGCCGATCCGCCGTTGCCCGTTCACCCGATCGAGCTGAACCACGACATCGATCACCGACCGCGCATAAGCGATCGTGTCGACGCGGCCGAGCCCGAGCCCGGACTGCATCACCATCAAGGCGAGCTGCTCGAGCGCGCCCGCCGGCGAATTGGCGTGGATCGTGCTGAACGAGCCGGGATGGCCGGTGTTGATCGCGCGCAGGAAGCTCACCGCCTCGCGACCACGCAGCTCGCCCAGCACGATCCGGTCGGGCCGCAGCCTGAGCGCCGCCTGGAGCAGGTCGTCGGTCGAGACCCGCGCCTCGCCCAGTTCGCCCTTCACCGCGACCAGGCCGAGGCCGTTGGCGCCGTGCAGCCTGATCTCGGGTGTATCCTCGACCAGGATCACCCGCTCGTCGGTGGGAACCTCCCGCAGCAGCGCGTTGAGGAAGCTGGTCTTGCCGGTCGAGGTACCGCCGCTGATCAGGATCGTCCGCCGCCGCCGCACCGCCTCGCGCAGCCAGGCGACCGGCTCGGCCTCGCGATCGATCGCCGGCGGCGATGGCATCCACCCGATCGGACCGGCCGCATAGGCATCGAGCGGCAGGTCGATCAGCCGGTGGCGGCGGATCGCCAATGCCCAATGCGCCCGCGTCGCCGATGGCCCGACGAACTGGGCGCGTGCGCCACCGGGCAGCGTCGCCGCCAGCAGCGGCCGTTCGCGGTTGATCCCCTGATGGCTGACCCGCGCGACCTGTTCGGCGAGTCGCTGGAGCAGCCGGTCGTCGACCCCCGGCGCATCGACCCGGGCCATGCCGACCGGCGTTTCGATCCACGCCTCGCCGGGTCGGTTGACGAGGATCTCGGTGACGTCGCCCTGGGCCAGCCAGCCCGCGAACGGCGCGAGATAGGTGGCGAGATAGACGTCGCGCCCGGCATCCTCGTCGAACCGCGCATCCACCGGCGCGGCGCTCATGGCGCCGACTCGGCGGCGACCGTCGAGAAATCGAGATCGCGTGCGGTGAAGATGCGGATCGGCTGGCCTTGGCGGATGCGGACGGTCGGCGGGATCTGCGCATCGCGCTGAGCGGCGACCGACGCCGCGCTCTGCCCGCCCGAGACGATCAGCGAAGCGCCACCGGTGCCGACCGCGCTCAGCCCGCCGACCACCGACAGCAGGATCGCCGATCCGAAGCGCTTGCCGAAATGGCCGTCGACCTCGCCGCCCAGGCCGCTCCGCCCCGAAAAATCGGTCGCCGGCGATCCGAGCGCGATCGACACCCCGTCGGGCCGCAACAGCCGGGTCCACAGCACATAGGCACGGGTCTGACCGGCGGCGAGGCCCGATTTATACTGGCCGATCAGCCGCGACGAGCGCGGGATAAGGATATGGCTGCCGTCGAACGAGCGGACGTCCTGGCTGACCACCGCCCGAACATAGCCCGGCAGGTCGCTGTCGATCGCGGTCTCGAGGATCGCCGCGATCAGCGTGCCCTGGCTGACGGTGTTGGCGGGATCGGCCATCCGGGTCGCGCTCGCGGTCTCGACCCCGCCATCGCCGACCCGCGCCGCGAAGGCTTCGTTCTCCGACAGGCCGGCCGCACCCGCAGGCTTCACGGTCGGCGCGGCGATACCAAGCGCGGCAGCGGCGGTCTGGACGGCAACCGGGCTCGCATCGAACACCATCACCGGCGAATGGGCGGCATCGATCGCGGGCGTCGTCGCCGGCGGTGCGATCGGTATCGCCGAAGCCGGGGCGGCGACGACCGGCGCCGGCGCTGACGCCGGAACCGGCGCCGGTTTGACCGAGGGCAGCGCGACGGCGGCAGGACGGGCGGGCTCGACCACCGGTACCGACCGATTCGCGCTCATCGACCAGAAGGTGAGCCCGCCCAGCGCCAGCGCCACCGCACCGCCCGCGGCGAGGCCGAAGCCGTCGCGCCGCGCGGTGCGGCCGGCGACGATCGGGAAGCCATTGCGGCTGGCGACCATCAGCGCATTGTCGTCGAGCGTCAGCCGGGGATCGGACTGCACGGTCGCGTCGTCGTTCAGGATCAGACTGGTGCCGCTCATCTCAGCGCTCCGCGGTGCGGGCGGTCGCCGCCGGGACGATCGGCGCGATCCGTTCGATCGCGGCACTTTGCCGGCCCGATCGCAGCACCAGCCGCTGTGGCACCCCGTCGACGACGATATAGTCGCCCTGGACGCTGTAATTGACCGGCCCCTCGCTGCCGTCGGCGCCGATCGCGAGCATCGCCGGAAGATCCGCCCCGCGCGGCCAGGCGAGATAGATCGACCGGCCGTCGTCGAACGCGCGTTCGGGGGCCAACGCCTTGGCCCCCTTTGCCGTCCACGAGAAATTGAGCCGGGTCGGCGACGGCACCGGCGCCACGACCGGCGCGGGCGCGGGCTCGGCGGCCGGCGCGATCGCCGGCGGCTCGGCATAGGTGAAGCGTAGCGCGTAGAGCGGCGCCGCCCCCTTCGCCCGCGCGACGAGATCGAACATATAGGTCCGCCGGTCGGTCACCACGGTCATGTTGGTGCGCGCATTGGCGACCACCGGCTTGAGGAAGAGCAGGGTCGCGCGGCGGTTCGGGGTCACCTGCCACGCCGAAGAGTCGCCCAGCGCGACATTTTCGATGCGTTCGTCGGCCGCGAACAGGATCGTCGACTGGATGCCGGTGCGGCCCGCGACCGCCACCACCGCCTGCGCGTCGTAGAACAGGGTGCGGACCCGGCCATCGTCGGCCAGTGCGGGCATGGCCGCTGCCAGTCCCGCCACCCATGCGGTGATTCGCAGCATCATGGCATCTTCTCCTTCGACGGCGGAACCGGCCGGCCGATGACCCGCAACCGATCGCTCGCCGGCGAAGCGGGCGGCACGAGGAGGCCGAGCGACGCCAGCGGCGCACCGCGCAGGTTCGGGGCGCGGTCGTTGGCGGGAACGCCCAGCCCGGCGACGATCGCGTCGACGCGCGCACGGTCGGCCGCGGGCCGCGCGCCGCCACCCCGCGCCCGCGGCACGGCCGTCTCGAAATAACGGTCGCCCTGCGCGGTCGTGCGGATTTGGTCGGCGGGACGATCGTCACCGCCCGCCGGCGCCTGCCGGCCCAACCGCCAGCCGGCGGTCAGCGTCACCGCGACCTTGAGCACCATCGCCATCAGCATCAGATAGACCGCCGCGCCGAGGAAGATCGTCACCGCCGCACGCATCGTCGGCTCGCCGCCCATCGCCAGCCCGGCGATCGCCGGGGTCAGCATGGCCAGCGCACCGCCGCCGATCAGCACCGTCAGCAATGGCACCAGCGCGAACAGCACCATCGCCTTCAGCCAGCCCTCGAACAGCCCGCGGGTGCCGGCGAACAGGGCGAACACTATGAACACTGGCCCGAGCGCGAGCAGCGCCGCCAGCGCGATCCGCGCGACGATCAGCACCCCGACCGTGCCGAGCAGCAGCATCAGCGCCGCGATCCACAGCAGGTCGGCCGGGGTGAACGACGCCGCCGCCCTGGCCGGCTCGCTCGCGACCTGCGCCGCGCCGGCCGCGGTCGTGATCGCCGCGAACAGCGCGTCGAGCCGGTCGGCGAACAGCGCCGTCGCCGATCCCTTGGTGCCGACGATCAGCGATGCGATCTGGTCGGGCGCGCCGGTCGCGAGATTCCACACCACGCTCTGATAGGCGAGCCACGAGGTCGCGAAGGTCAGCGCCAGCCCGAGCCCCATCATCCGCGGGGTCAGCATCGACAGGCTCAGCCGCGACCGGCCGGTCAGCAGGTTGATCGCGAGCAGCACGACATGGAGGGTCAGCATCAGCGTCAGCGCGGTGCCGAGCACCGCATGCGCGCCGAACAGCCGGCCGAACGCGATCGCGGTCGCCTCGCCGCTCATGCAGTCGACGCTGCGCAGCGCCTCGGCGATACCGCCCGGCCCGTCGATGCCCAGGGTCGGACAGCCGCTCATTCGGCGGCCTCGAGCGCCGCGTCGGCCTCGGCGGCGCCCGGCCAGGGCGATCCGGCGAGGATCGGATACCAGCGCGCGGGATCGTCGCCGACCACCGACCGCAGCATGTCGAGCCGCCGCACCATCGCCTCGCGCCCCGACAGCACCAGCAGCACGTCGGGACAGCCCGCGAGATCGAGCCGCGCCACCACCGAATGATTGGCGTGGCGCAGCAGGAAGCAGCGGCTGTGCGCGGGCAGCGCCCGGATCAGGTCGAGTTCATGCTCGGACAGGCCGAAGCCATCGATATAATCCTCGGCGCGCGCCTTGGGGTTGGGCATGAAGATCATCGTCGCGGTCTGCTCGACCAGCGCCGGCGCGATCGCGCTGTCGAGCGCGTCGCGCGCCGACTGGGTGGCGAAGCCGACGATCGCGTTGCGCTTGCGCAGCGTCTTGAGCCAGTCGCGGATGCGCGCCGCGAAGATCGGATCGTCGAGCGCCTTCCAGCCCTCGTCGATCAGGATCATCGTCGGCTCGCCGTCGAGCCGCTCGTCGATCCGGTGGAACAGATACATCATCGCCGGGCTGCGCAGCCGCGGCTGGTCGAGCAGCAGGGTCATGTCGAAGCCGAGCACCCGCTGGTCGAGGTCGAGCGCGTCGGCTTCATTGTCGAACAGCCAGCCATGCTCGCCGTCGCCGATCCACGGATCGAGCCTTGCGGCGAGGTCGCCCGGTTCGGGGCGGCGCGCCCCGCCGAGCAGTTCGCGGAAATGGCGCAGCCGGCGCAGCGCCGGGTCATGATCGAAACAGGCATCGACCGCGGCGGCGATCCGCGCCTGCTCCTCGACCGTCGCCGCGTCGAGCAGCATCCCCAGCCAGTCGCGCAGGAAGGCGCGGTTGACCGGACTGTCGGGCAGCTGCAGCGGGTTGAAGCCGGTCGGCTCGCCCGGCTGCAGCCGGGCATGATGGCCGCCGATCCCGCGCACGAAGATCTCGGCGCCGCGATCCTTGTCGAAGATGATCGTGCGCGGCGCGAAGCGTTGCGCCTGCGCGGCGAGAAAGTTGAGCACCACCGTCTTGCCCGACCCCGATGGGCCGATCAGCGTGAAATGGCCGAGATCGCCCTCGTGGAAGTTGAAGAAATAGGGGGTGCCGCTGGTGGTCTCGAACACCGTCACCGCGTCGCCCCAATGATTGGCGTCGGGGCGACCGATCGGGAAGCCGTGGAGCGACAGGAAGCCCGCGGCATTGGCGGTCGAGATCAGCGAGCGCCGCACCAGATAGGCCTCGTTGCCGGGAAACTGGCCCCAGAAGGCGGGCTCGAGGTTGATGTCCTCGCGCACCGCAACCGCGCCGATCTCGGCGAGCGCGGCGGCGGCGGTCGCCATCGCCCGGTCGAGCAGCGCCGGGTCGGCCTCGCGCACCAGCAGGCTCAGATGATGATCGCCATACCCGACCTGGCCGGCGCCCAGCGCATCGCGCGCGGCGAGCATCTCGCGCCGCTCGGTGCCGCCCTCGTCCTCGCTCGCGCGCTGGCGGCGCAGCGCCAGGTCGATCCGCTCGCGGGCGATCTGGCGGTCGGCGGGCGCGAAGCTCTCGCTGAGCACCAGCTCGTGCGGCAGCCGCAGCAGCCCGTCGATCATCCCCGGATGGGTCGCGTCGGGATAGTCCTTGATCCCGAGCATGCCCGAAAAAGCGCGCGAGATCGGCCCGCGCGTCTCGATCGCGTCGAGCCCGAAGCTGACCCGCGCATAAGGGATATGATGGCCGAGATCGCCCCGCCCCTTGTCGGTGTCGGGCATCCGCACCGGCCGCATGTCGCCATTGTAGAGCGCCGACAGCAGCGCCAGCGGCTCCGAACAGCCATCGGCGATGCCGAGCGCGCGCGCGCCATAAGGCTGGAGCGCGGCGAGCAATGCGGTCACCGCCGCGTCGAGATCGCGCAGCTCGGCGGCGTCGAGGGTGAAATCGCGCGAAAAGCGCCGCCGCAGCCGCGCCGGCAGCCCGGTCTTGCCGCGCGCCGGCCGCCGCACCAGCGTCAGATATTGTTCGTTGACGAACAGCCGCCGCCCGCCGAGCCGCTCGCGCCAAATCCGGTCGATCTCGCTCGACAGCGGATCGGCCTCGACCGCGCGCGGCGCGACCCGCACCCGGCGGCGGATGACATGATGATAGACGATGAACCGCGCGTCGAGCACGCTGCGCAGCATCACCTCGCGCACCGCCGCCATATGGTTGAGCGTGTCGCTCTCCTCGGTCTCGAACGGCAGCCCGGCGACATGGATCGACCGCATCAGCGCCCCGTCGCGCAGCATCAGCGTCGCGGCGTCGACATGCTCGGCATAAGGCAGCCGGTCGCCCGCGCGGGCTTCGCGCCGGCCCCAGGCGGCGGGTCCGATCCAGCGGGCGGGCTTGGTCGTCATGGCGGCTCTCCTCACGGCGCGTAGCTGTTGCAGCCCCAGCGCCGCCAGTTGCGGACGCGCGGGCAGCGGCTGACCCGGGTCAGCCACAGGTCGAAGATGCGGGGTTCGCGCAGGCAGGCGAGATAGCCCGCGGCGTGGATCAGGGCGGCGACCGGCAGCGCCAGGAAACTGCGGGTCATCAGGAAGGCCTCGGTGGTCACCGCGGCTTCGATCACGAAGAAGCTGTAGGTCACCCCGCCGAACATCTGCGGGCGGGTCAGCGCGCGGAACAGGGCGGAGCGGGCGAGCATCAGCGCGAGACCATCGCCGCCGACTGGATGCCGCTGACGATCGCGCTGGCGCCGAACAGGATGAAGCAGCCGACGATCACGGTCGCGCCGAACCGCCAGTTGAGCCGGCCGGTCAGCATCATGAAGCCGACCATCGCGACCGCGATCACCGCGACCATCGTCGCGACATTGCCGAGCAGCGTCCCCTGCAGCCAGCCGAGCGCGGCGACGATCGGACCCGCACCTTGCGGATCGGCCGACTGGGCGAGGGCGGCGGCGGGGCTCGACGCGAACGTCGCGGCGGCCAGATATCGGGAAAGCGGGATGCGCATCGTCATTCTCCTGCGGGCGCGATCGGAACGGCGGTCGCCAGGCGATCGACGATCGCCGCGACATAGGCCTGGGTTTCGCGGATGGGCGGTATGCCGCCGGCGCGCAGCACCCGCGCGGGGCCGGCATTATAAGCGGCGAGCGCCTTCTCGATGTCGCCGTCGAACAGGTCGAGCTGCCGGCGCAGATAGCGCGCGCCGCCGGCGAGATTGGCGATCGGGTCGCGCGGATCGACCCCGAGCGTGCGCGCGGTCGCCGGCATCAGCTGGGCGAGCCCGATGGCGCCTGCCTTCGACACCGCCTGGGCGTTCCAGCGGCTCTCCTGCCACACCAGCGCCTCGAGCAGCGCCGGACTCATGTCGTTGGCGGCGGCGATCCGCTCGATCGCGGCGCGATAGGGCGCGGGCACCGCGGCCGCGATCATGGGAAGTGCCGAGCTCGCCCGAAAAGGCGATGCCGCGCTGTCGGGCAAGGGGATATCCGACGGGTCGGCGTCTGCGGGCGGCTCGGTCTCCTTGGCGCCGCCGTGCCAGCGGACAGCGCCTGTGCCAGCGCGGATCGCCACCGCCCCGTTGGGGGCGATGGCGATCACGTCGGCCTGGGTGGGACCAGCGAAGCCGGCGGCACCGCACGCCGACAAGACGCCGAACGCCTTGACCGCCGGGCCGCTCCACCAATGTCGCCTCACTGCTCTCATGGCAGGGAGATTCGGGGCTGCCGGTTACCCGCCAATGTCGGCGGATGGCGCGAATGTTGCGCCGATATGGCAATCGCACCGTTCGGAACGCCACTTTTTCGGCCTTCTGCAAAATGCCGGTGATGTTCGGCTGGCAATTGGGGGCCATGAACGCCATTCTCCCCCCCATGGATCTCGAAACCCATATCCTGATCGTCGACGACGACCCGGGGATCCGCACGCTGATGTCGTCCTTCCTCGACAAGCACGGGTTCCAGACCGACACCGCGGCCGACCCGGTCGAGATGCGCGGCAAGCTCGAAAAGCGCGCCTACGACCTGATCGTGCTCGACGTGATGATGCCGCGCGAGGACGGGCTCACCGCGCTGCGCGAGCTCCAGCGCGGCACCGCGCCGCCGGTGATCATGCTATCGGCGGTCGGCACCGACGTCGACCGGATCGTCGGCCTCGAAATGGGCGCCGAGGATTATCTCGCCAAGCCGTGCAACCCGCGCGAGCTGCTCGCGCGGATCCGGACCGTCCTGCGCCGCAACCGCGGCGAGGCCAAGCCCGCCTCCTCGGCCACCCCAGCCGCGCGCCAGTCGTCCGAGGGCGTGCTCCATTTCTCGGGCTGGCGGATCGACATGCTCGCCCATGCGCTCCACGATCCCGAGGACCGCCCGGTGATCCTGTCGACCGGCGAGTTCCGGCTGCTGCGCGCCTTCGTCGAGCATCCGCGCCGGGTGCTCACCCGCGACCAGCTGCTCGACTATGCGTGGAGCCAGGATGCCGAACAATATGACCGCGCGATCGACGTCCAGATCAGCCGGCTGCGCCGCAAGCTCGGATCCGACGGCAGCGAGCTGATCAAGACCGTGCGCAACGAAGGCTATATGTTCGTGCCGGCGGTGACCGCCTGAGCTAGGCGCGCTGACAGTACGTCAGGCTTGACGTTGTACCAATATAGGTACAACATTCTCATCATGAAATCGATCAGCTTTTCCGACGCGCGTGCCAATCTGAAAACGGTCATGGACCGTGTATCGGAAGACCGTGCGCCGATGGTGATCACCCGGCAGAAGGCCGAGAGCGTGGTGATGGTGTCCGAAAGCGAATGGGCGTCGATCGAAGAGACGCTCTATCTGCTCAAATCGCCGAAAAACGCTGAAAATCTGCTCGCGAGCATTGCCGACCTCGATGCCGGCAAGGGCGAGGAACGGTCGCTGATCGAACCGTGAAGATCCTTTTCGGTCCCCGCGCCTGGACCGACTATCTCGCTTGGCAGGCCGAGGATCGCAAGATCCTCGAACGGATCAACATGCTGATCCGCGAGGCCACCCGCGATCCGTTTCGCGGCACCGGCAAGCCCGAACCGCTGGCCGGCAATCTGAGCGGCTGGTGGTCGCGCCGGATCAACTCCGAGCATCGGCTGGTCTATCGGGTCAGCGGCAAAGGCGATGCCCAGGCGCTCGAGATCGCGCAGTGCCGCTATCATTATTAGGCCTGCTTCGCGATGGCATCGCGATCGATTGTAGGACGTCGGGAAAAAACGAACGCGATCCGCCAAGTGAGACGCCATCTGATTTAACCAATTTGGTTCAAACATGTCTGTAGAGCGCCGCGACCCAAGATCGCGGACGCGAATGGACACGCCGACAGGACTCGAACCTGCATGACCGGAGTTGCAGTCCGGTGCGTAGCCTTTCCGCCACGGCGTGCTGGTGCCAAAGGGTGGAATCGAACCACCGACGCGCGGTCTTTCAAACCGCCGCTCTACCCCTGAGCTACTTCGGCGATTAATATCTTCGGGAAATGAAATTGGTTGCAGCGGCCGGGATCGAACCGGCGGCCTGGGCCTTATCGGGACCCTGCTCTACCACTGAGCTACACTGCATCCGGCAGTGCGCACGAACGCCCGCCCTTCAACAGGTGAAGGCGGTAATTCGCGCGGTGGTAAAGAGCGTATGGCGTTCCATGATGATGCGGCGAATAGCGAATCGATTCACGCGACGCAAGAAGAATTTCACCGATATGGTGATTTGCCAGGCATTCGGGCGACTCGCCGCGCACAGGCGGCCCCGGCTCCCATCGTCATAGGAGCCGGGAAGCAGGTGGCGGCGGTCCCCATTCAGCAATCCGTCGGATCACTCCGCCGCGGGCAGATAGATCTCCCCACCCTTCTCGCGGAACACCTCGCTCATCTGGCGCATGCCGTCTTCGGCGGCCAGAAACGCGTCCGCCGGCTGGTTCTGGGTCGCCGCGAAGTCGCGCACCTCCTGGGTGATCTTCATCGAGCAGAATTTCGGCCCGCACATCGAGCAGAAATGCGCGCTCTTGGCGCCCTCGGCGGGCAGCGTCTGATCGTGATACTGCTCGGCGGTGTCGGGATCGAGCGACAGGTTGAACTGGTCGCGCCAGCGGAATTCGAAGCGCGCGCGGCTCAACGCGTCGTCGCGCAGCTTGGCGGCCGGATGGCCCTTGGCCAGATCGGCGGCGTGGGCGGCGAGCTTGTAGGTGACGACGCCGACCTTGACGTCGTCGCGGTCGGGAAGCCCCAGATGCTCCTTGGGGGTGACGTAGCAGAGCATCGCCGTGCCGAACCAGCCGATCATCGCCGCGCCGATCGCCGAGGTGATATGGTCGTAACCGGGCGCGATGTCGGTGGTCAGCGGCCCGAGCGTGTAGAAGGGCGCCTCGCCGCAGGCCTTGAGCTGCTTGTCCATATTGGCCTTGATCTTGTGCATCGGCACATGGCCGGGGCCTTCGATCATCACCTGGACGTCATGCTTCCACGCGATCTGGGTGAGTTCGCCGAGCGTCGCGAGTTCGCTGAACTGCGCCTCGTCATTGGCGTCGGCGATCGATCCCGGGCGCAGCCCGTCGCCGAGCGAGAAGGCGACGTCATAGGCCTTCATGATCTCGCAGATTTCCTCGAACCGCTCGTAGAGGAAGCTCTCCTTGTGGTGCGCGAGGCACCATTTCGCCATGATCGATCCGCCGCGGCTGACGATGCCGGTAACGCGCTTGGCGGTCATCGGGATGAACGGCAGCCGGACGCCGGCATGGATGGTGAAATAATCGACCCCCTGCTCGGCCTGCTCGATCAGCGTGTCGCGGAAAATCTCCCAGGTCAGGTCCTCGGCGACGCCGTTTACCTTCTCGAGCGCCTGGTAGATCGGCACGGTGCCGATCGGCACCGGCGAGTTGCGCATGATCCATTCGCGGGTGTCGTGGATGTTGCGGCCGGTCGACAGGTCCATGACGGTGTCGGCGCCCCAGCGGATCGACCAGACCATCTTGTCGACTTCGGCGGCGACGTCGGAGGCGACCGCCGAATTGCCGATATTGGCGTTGATCTTGACCAGGAAGTTGCGCCCGATCGCCATCGGCTCGGATTCGGGATGGTTGATGTTCGACGGGATGATCGCGCGGCCGCGCGCGACCTCCGAACGGACGAATTCGGGGGTCACGAAATCGGGGATCTCGGCGCCGAAATCCTCGCCGTCGCGCAGCAGCTTCTCCTTGAGCGCGGCGCGGCCGACATTCTCGCGGATCGCGACATATTCCATCTCGGGGGTGATGATGCCGCGGCGGGCATAATGCATCTGCGAGACATTCTGCCCGGCCTTGGCGCGCAGCGGCCGCTGGACGACGTTCGGGAACGGCGCGACGCCGCCGCTGCGGTCGGGGCCCTTCAAGCCATTGTCCTCGGGCTTGACCCCGCGGCCCTCATATTCCTCGACGTCGCCGCGACCGACGATCCAGTCGCGGCGCAGCGCCGGCAGGCCGGCCATGATGTCGATCCGCGCCTTGTCGTCGGTATAGGGGCCCGAACAGTCATAGACCCGCATCGGCGGCTCGTTGGCCGACGGCTCGAGCGCGATCTCGCGCATCGCCACCCGCACCACCGCGCCGTCGTCGCGCGCCGGGCCCTGGACATGGATCTTCTTCGATCCGCGGATCGGGCCGGTCGTGACCTTCATTTCGGTGCGCGCGGGAATATCGGCCATCGACTGCTTTCCTCTTCATGTCGGAGTCTGAGCGGTCTGCTCGCCAGTCCCACCGACTGGCCGCGCTGCCCGCTCCCTCCGCCGGTACAAGCCGGATCAGGTTCTTCGGGTCGCGGCGCATCGCAGCACCGCCTCTCAGCCATCGGCTCCCCGGGGTTGGCGCCATCCTAACCGCAGCGACGGTCCGGGGAAAGACCCGATCCGGTACCCCGGCAAATCGATCGCGGCGGCGTCGGCCCGACCGCGATCGCCCGACGAGTCGGCGGACAATTCGATCCGGATCGGAACGACTTGATCGGCGAAGGGTGGCATGTGCGGCCCCCGGGGCTATAGTCGCCGCCGATGACCCCACCGACGGCTTGCGATCTGGCGATTATCGGCGGCGGCCTTTCCGGCGGGCTGATCGCGCTCGCCGCACATCGGGCGCGGCCGACCGCGCGCATCCTGCTGGTCGAGGCCAAGCCCGCGCTCGGCGGCAACCATCTGTGGACCTTCCTCGACAGCGACATCGACAAGGCCGACCGCGCGCTGCTTGAACCGTTGATCAGCTATGGCTGGCGCAATCTCGAGGTGATGTTCCCCGATTATCGCCGGACGATCGCCGACGGGGTCTATGCGATCCGCTCCGACCGCTTCGACCAGGCGCTGCGCGAGATACTGCCCGCCGATTTCATCGTCAGCGGCCGCCAGGCGATCGGCGTCGCTCCCGACGGCATCGTGCTCGAGGATGGGTCGCTGATCGCCGCCGGCGGGGTGATCGACGCACGCGGCGCCGCCGACCTGTCGCTGATCGACACCGCGTGGCGCAAGTTCGTCGGCTACGAACTCCAGCTCGCGGGGCCGCACAGCGTCCGCCAGGCGCGGCTGATCGACGCCGGCATCGAAAGCCAGGACGAGGGCCTCAGCTTCCTGACGCTGATGCCGCTCGACACCAGCCGGCTGTTCCTCGAGGACGTCCATTATGCCGCCGACACCGCGCTCGACGTCCAGGCCTATGCCCGGCGGATCTTCAACCTCGCCGCCAAGCTCGGCTGGAAGATCATCGATTCGGCGCGCGGCCAGGCCGGGGTGATCCCGGTCGCGATGGGCGGCGATTTCGAGGCCTATTGGCAGTCGGGCGGCGCCGGCATCGCCAAGGCGGGCCTGCGCGCCGGGCTGTTCCATCCGGTCACCGGCGGATCGCTCGCCGACGCCGCGCGCACCGCGCGGCTGGTCGCCGGACTGTCCGACTGGTCGGGCGCGGCGCTCCACAAGGCGCTCCATGCCCATGCGAAGAAAGCCTGGAGCCAGCGCGATTTCTATCGCCGCTTCACCGCGCAGATGATGCGCGGCAACGCCCCGGCCGAACAATATCGGCTGTTCGAATCGCTCTATGACAAGGAACCGGCGCTGGTCGCGCGCTTCCACGGCATGCGCCTGACGATGGTCGACCGGCTTGCGCTCAGCCTCGGCGATGGGCCAATGCCGATCGCATCGATGCTCGGGGGGAGGAAGGCATGAAACGGCTCTGCATATTCTGCGGATCGAGCCCCGGCCATGACCCGGTCCATGCCGCGGGCGCCCGCGCGCTCGGCGAGACGATCGCCCGCGCCGGGATCGGCCTCGTCTATGGCGGCGGCCGGGTCGGACTGATGGGAATCGTCGCCGACGCGGCGATGGCGGCCGGCGGTGAGGCGATCGGGGTGATCCCGCAGGCGCTGTTCGATCGCGAGGTCGGCCATGCCGGCCTCACCGAACTGCGCGTGGTCGGATCGATGCACGAACGCAAGGCGATGATGGCCGATCTCGCCGACGGCTTCGTCGCGCTGCCGGGCGGGATCGGCACGCTCGAGGAATTGTTCGAGATCTGGACCTGGGGCCAGCTCGGCGACCATCGCAAGCCGGTCGCGCTGATGAACGTCGCCGGCTTCTACGATCCGCTGATCGCGTTCCTCGACCAGCTGGTCACCGCCGGCTTCTTCAAGCCCGAACATCGCGCGATGCTGATCACCGGCACCGACCCGTCCGCGCTGATCGACGCGATGCGCGGCTACGCCCCGCCCGAACTCGGCAAATGGATCGAGGCGCTCGAACGATGAGCGCCTACCCGACCGCCGCCTCGGTGCCGCCGCCGATCTGGCACCGTATGCTGCTGGCGATGTGGGGGCTGTTGTCGCTGCTGGTGGTCGGCCTCTATGGCTGGCAGGCGATCGCCGAACCCGACAAGGCCGGGGGCAGCCTGGCGATGATCGGCATCGGCCTGCTCTACGCATCGGCCTTCGGCATGGCCGGGCTGTTCGTCCGGCGGCGCTACCTGCTGCGCAAGGCGGCGCGCGAGGCCTTTCTCGCGCGGCTCGATAGCGATCGCACCGGATGAGATCGATCCGCCCTGGACCCGCAAGACTCCGCGACGTTCATGGCCGATCAATATGCCGGGGTTCATCCGCCCGACCGTCTTCCATCGGAAAGCTCGCCATGGTCCGTCCTCTTCGCCTGCACCGCCTGCTCCTGCCCGGCTTCGCCGGCCTGATCGCGCTCGCCGCCTGCACCACGGTCTCGCCCGAGGCGCGGGTGCGGACCAAGCTGATCGAGGCCGGGGTCAAACCGCGGGTCGCCGCCTGCATGGCCGAACGGATGGTCGACCGGCTGTCGCTGGTCCAGCTCAAGCGGCTCCAGTCGCTCGGCGGTCTCCCGAAGCAGGACGCGAAGTCGTTGAGCATCGACGAGATCGTCTATCGGCTGCGCGCGCTCAAGGACCCCGAAATCACCTCGGTGGTGCTTCGCGCCGGGATCGGCTGCTCGATCGCGAACTGAAAAGCCCCGCTTCGCCGCTCGCGCGGTCGAGTTGGGGTTTCCTTCCCCGCCCGGCTGTGCTTAAGCGCGGCGGATTCTCTCGGACTCGGGGACCTCGCAGACCATGAACATCCACGAATATCAGGCCAAGGAACTGCTCGCGAAATTCGGCGTCGCCATTCCCGCGGGCTATGCGGCAATGACCGTCGACGAGGCGGTCGAAGCCGCCGGCAAGCTGCCCGGGCCGCTCTATGTCGTGAAGTCGCAAATCCACGCCGGCGGCCGCGGCAAGGGCAAGTTCAAGGAACTCGCGCCCGAGGCCAAGGGCGGTGTCCGCCTGTCGAAGACCCTCGACGAGGTGCGCGCCAACGCCACCGACATGCTCGGCAACACGCTGGTGACGATCCAGACCGGCGAAGCCGGCAAGCAGGTCAACCGCCTCTACATCACCGACGGCGCCGACATTAAGTCGGAATATTATCTGTCGATGGTCGTCGATCGCGCCACTGGCCGCATCGCGATGATCGTCTCGACCGAAGGCGGCATGGACATCGAGGAGGTCGCCCATTCGACCCCCGAGCGCATCCAGACGATCGTCATCGATCCGGCCGAAGGCTTCATGCCGCACCATGGCCGCGCGGTCGCTTTCGCGCTCAAGCTCAGCGGCGACCTCAACAAGCAGGCCGCCAAGGTGGCCGGGCAGCTCTACGACGCCTTCGTCGCCACCGACATGTCGATGCTCGAGATCAACCCGCTGGTCGAGACCGTCGACGGCAAGATCCTGGTGCTCGACGCCAAGGTGAGCTTCGATTCGAACGCGCTGTACCGCCACCCCGACATCTTCGCGCTGCGCGACGAGTCGGAAGAGGACGCCAGCGAGATCGAGGCGTCGAAATACGACCTCGCCTATATCAAGCTCGACGGCGACATCGGCTGCATGGTCAACGGCGCCGGCCTGGCGATGGCGACGATGGACATCATCAAGCTCAATGGCATGTTCCCGGCGAACTTCCTCGATGTCGGCGGCGGCGCCACCACCGAGAAGGTGACCGCAGCGTTCAAGATCATTCTCGCCGATCCGGCGGTGAAGGGCATCCTCGTCAACATCTTCGGCGGCATCATGCGCTGCGACACGATCGCCGAAGGCATCGTCACCGCCGCGCGCGAAGTGAACCTCTCGGTGCCGCTGGTCGTCCGCCTCGAAGGCACCAACGTCCAGGCCGGCAAGGACATCCTCGCCAATTCGGGCCTGCCGATCGTTCCGGCCGCCGATCTCGGCGACGCCGCGCAGAAGATCGTGGCCGAGGTCAAGAAGGCCGCGTGATTTCAACCCCCCTCCCGCTCCGGCGGGAGGGGGACAAGAGACCCGGCGGCAAGGCCCGGTCGAAGCAGGATGGGGAAAGACCCGGAACATCCGGGCGCGCAGGGCAAGGCTCCGCAGATCTTCAACCCGCAAGGACCGACGCTCATCGACCGGGTCTTCCTATCCTTCGGCCGAAAAGGTCGAAGGAATCGAAGGAGAAGCTGAGATGAAGGTGCTTGTGCCCGTCAAGCGGGTGATCGATTACAACGTGAAGCCGCGGGTCAAGGCCGACGGCACGGGTGTCGACCTGGCGAACGTCAAGATGTCGATGAACCCGTTCGACGAGATCGCGGTCGAGGAAGCGATCCGCCTGAAGGAAAAGGGCGTCGCCACCGAGGTGATCGCCGTGTCGATCGGCGAACCGAAATCGCAGGAAACGCTGCGCACCGCGCTGGCGATGGGCGCCGACCGCGCGATCCTGATCGTCGCCGAAGGTGAGGTCGAGCCGCTGGGCGTCGCCAAGCTGCTCGCCAAGGTCGTCGAGGAAGAGGCGCCGGGCCTCGTCATCCTCGGCAAGCAGGCGATCGACGACGACAGCAACCAGACCGGCCAGATGCTCGCAGCACTGCTCGGCCGCCCGCAGGGCACCTTCGCCTCGAAGGTCGAGGTCGAGGGCGACACCGTCAAGGTCACCCGCGAGGTCGACGGCGGTCTCGAGACCGTCAGCCTGACCACCCCCGCGATCGTCACCACCGATCTGCGCCTCAACGAGCCGCGCTATGCGTCGCTGCCCAACATCATGAAGGCCAAGTCCAAGCCGCTCGCGCAGAAGACGACCGCCGATTATGGCGTCGACGTCACCCCGCGCCTCAAGACCCTCAAGGTCAGCGAGCCGCCCAAGCGCGTCGCCGGCGTCAAGGTCGCCGATGTCGACGAGCTGGTGGCCAAACTCAAGGCGATGGGAGTCGCAGCATGAAGACGCTTGTCTGGGTTGAACACGACACCGGCGCGATCAAGGATTCGACGCTGGCGACGATCACCGCCGCTGCGAAGCTTGGCGAAGTCGACCTGCTGGTCGCAGGCGCCGGAGTCGCCGATGTCGGCGCCGCCGCCGCGCAGATCGCCGGCGTCGCCAAGGTGCTGGTCGCCGACGACGCCGCCTTCGACCATGTCCTGCCCGAAAATGTCGCGCCGCTGATCGTCGAGCTGATGGGCTCGCACGACGCCTTCCTGGCGCCGGCGACCGCCAACGGCAAGAACATCGCCCCGCGCGTCGCCGCCCTGCTCGACGTGATGCAGATCTCCGAGATCCTGTCGGTCGAAAGCGAAGACACCTTCACCCGTCCGACCTATGCCGGCAACGCGATCGCGACCGTCCAGTCGTCCGACGCGAAGAAGGTGATCACCGTGCGCGGCACCTCGTTCGAGAAGGCCGCCCGCGAGGGTGGTTCGGCAACGGTCGAAGCCGTCGCCTCGACCGGCGACAAGGGCCTGTCGAGCTTCGTCGGCGCCGAGATCTCCAAGTCGGAACGCCCCGAGCTGACCAGCGCGAAGATCATCGTGTCGGGTGGCCGTGCGCTCCAGAATTCGGAGAACTTCCACGAGATCATCGAACCGCTCGCCGACAAGCTCGGCGCCGGCGTCGGCGCCTCGCGCGCCGCGGTCGATGCGGGCTATGTGCCCAACGACTATCAGGTCGGCCAGACCGGCAAGATCGTCGCCCCCGAAGTCTATATCGCGATCGGCATCTCGGGCGCGATCCAGCATCTCGCCGGCATGAAGGACTCCAAGACGATCATCGCGATCAACAAGGACGAGGACGCCCCGATCTTCCAGGTCGCGGACATCGGCCTGGTCGGCGACCTGTTCAAGGTCGTCCCGGAGCTCACCGGCAAACTCTAAGCGATATGAAATCGGGTGGAATCACCCGATGACTCGCATATCGCGACCAGCAAAAGCTCAGCCCGGATCGATCGATGCAATCGGATGATCTGGGCTGATTGGTTGTACCAGGATGACACAAGGGGGCGGAGCCGCGAGGCTTCGCCCCTTTTTGTTGCCGCCGGTTCGACAGCGCGCAATCGCCAACCCGCGATTTCGTGATAAGGCTTCGCGCATGATGGTGCGCGCATGAAGGCCGAGGGGGAATATCAAGGCGCGGCGATGGCCGATCCCGACTCGCGCGATGTCGAGACCATCGCCGGCCTCACCGCCGTGCCGACGATCCTCAGCGCGGTCTGCCGGGTCACCGGCATGGGCTTCGCTGCGGTCGCGCGGGTCACCGACACACGCTGGATCGCCTGCGCGGTGCGCGACGAGATCGACTTCGGGCTCAAACCCGGCGGCGAGCTCGATCTCGCCACCACGATCTGCGACGAGATTCGCGGCCACCATGCCCCGGTGGTGATCGACCATGTCGCCGAAGACCCCGTCTTCCGCGATCATCACACCCCGGCGATGTACGGTTTCCAGAGCTATATCTCGGTGCCGATCCTGCGCGCCAACGGCGAATTTTTCGGCACGCTGTGCGCAATCGATCCCAATCCGCGCGACCTGCGTTCGTCGGCCGCGCTCGACACCTTCACCTTGTTCGCGCAGCTGATCTCCACCCAGCTCGAGGCCGACGAGCGCGCGCAGGAACGCGACGCCCGGCTGCTCGACGCCGAGACCACCGCCGAGTTGCGCGACCAGTTCATCGCCGTGCTCGGCCATGATCTGCGCAATCCGATCGCCGCGGTCGAAGGCGGGCTGCGGCTGCTCGAGCGCACCCCGCTCAACGACCGGGCGCAGATGGTGCTGGGGATGATGCGCACCAGCACCGCGCGGATGTCGCGGCTGATCGACGACGTGCTCGACTTCGCGCGCGGCCGCCTCGGCGGCGGCCTGCCGATCGATCCGCAGGTGCACGCGACCCTCGGCGACATGCTGCATGGCGTGGTCGACGAGATTCGCGTCGCCCATCCCGCGCGCCAGATCGAGGCCGACATCGCGCTCGACACGACCGTGGTCTGCGATCCCGCGCGGATCGCCCAGCTTTGTTCGAACCTGCTCGCCAACGCGGTCAGCCATGGCGACCCCGCCGCCCCGATCCGCGTGTCGGCCAGCCACCGCGACGGCCATTTCCGGATCGACGTCGTCAACCAGGGCGAACCCATTCCCGAGGACAAACGCGCCCGGCTGTTCCGGCCGTTCACCCGCGGCGAACAGGGCAATCCACGCGATGGCCTCGGCCTGGGTCTCTACATCGCCTCGGAGATCGCCAAGGCCCATGGCGGCCGGATCGACGTCGATTCGAGCATCGCCGAAACCCGCTTCGTCCTGATGATTCCGTCCGGCTGATCCGCCACCGCAGTCGGGCGACCGCTCCGCAGGCGGAACAAAAGCCGCGTCATCCGGGTTCGGACAGGCACAGATTGAAACCTGCGCCCCCCAACCAGGAGAACCGGCGTGCTCATCCATATCATCATCGTCCTGATCGTCGTCGGCGTGCTCCTGTGGCTCGTCAACAATTACATCCCGATGGACGGCAAGATCAAAAGCATCCTCAACGCGGTCGTCGTGATCGTCGTGATCCTGTGGCTGCTCCAGGCGTTCGGACTGCTCAGCGGCCTCGGCGTCTGATTTGACCTATAGCTCGGCGGCCCTTTTGAGGTCGTCGACGAACCGGGCATATTCCTCCTCCTTGCGGCTCGGATCGGGCATGCGGAGGAGGAAGCTCGGGTGGATCGTCGCCAGGCCCTTCGTCCCGTCGGGCAGGATCAGGTCGCGATCGCGCTGCGAGGTCAGCGTTAGCGATTTTCCCATCTGCGAATGGATCGCGGTGGTTCCCAGCATCACCAGCCGCGCGGGCCTGATCAGCTTGCGCTCCTGATCGACCCACCAGCGGCAGGCGCTGATCTCGCCGGCATTGGGCCTCGCGTGGATCCGCCTCTTGCCACGCTGCTCATATTTGAAATGCTTGACCGCGTTGGTGACATAGGCGCGCGACCGCGCGATACCGGCATCGGCGAGCGCCTGGTCGAACACCTGCCCCGCGGGACCGACGAACGGCTTGCCCGCCAGATCCTCCTGATCGCCCGGCTGTTCGCCGACGAACATCAGATCGGCATCGAGCGGCCCTTCGCCGAACACCGTCCGGGTCGCGCAGCGATGGAGGTCGCAGCGCGTGCAGCCCTTGGCCTCTTCGCGCAGCCCCTCCCACGCCGTCTTCGCATTGCCGCCGGCCATGCTGCGCTCCACCATCTTCGCCTCGCGCGCCTGCGCGCCCGCGATCAGCGACGGGATCAACGCGGTTTCGGGCATATTGGCCCAATAACGGCGCGGCATTTCCTTCACCATCATCCCGACCTTGAGCCGGGCCGGGTTGAAGATCGCGGCATAATAGCCCTTCCACAGATCCTCGACCGGGTCGCCCGCGGGCGCATCCGAGCGGTGCGCCCCCGGGCTTTCGGCGAGCGTTGCGCCGTCCCAATGGATCGACAGGTCGGGGGACAGAATCGACCAGCGCATATGGGTGAAGCGCCGCATGAAGAA
The DNA here is from genome assembly GCF_058801765.1 of Rhizorhabdus sp. GW822-FHT03C02. Taxonomy (NCBI): domain Bacteria; kingdom Pseudomonadati; phylum Pseudomonadota; class Alphaproteobacteria; order Sphingomonadales; family Rhizorhabdaceae; genus Rhizorhabdus; species Rhizorhabdus sp. GW822-FHT03C02. Next base: position 33,432 of record NZ_JBXANN010000012.1, on the reverse strand, counting down.
CCCGGCATTGGCGCGCACGATATGATGTTCGGGTTCGAACCAGGCGACGAAGCGGACGGCTTGGTCTTCTTCGATCTCGCGGAAGCGGACGAAGGCCCGCATCTTGTGGATGTCGCGGCCGACCTCCTTCGCCAGCAGCGCGAGCCTCCGGTTCAGCGGATCGGCCTCGTCCTCGATCGCCCGCGGCTGGTCGCGCAGCCGCACCAGCATCGCATAGAGTAGGGCGAAGCGCTCGCGATCGCGGTGCAGGATCACCTTGTCGGCCAGCCCGAGAAAGGCACGCGGCACGTCGAATGCCGCGCCGGCGGGCGGTATCGGCAGATCGTCCCCGCCGCCGCCGAACAGATCGGTGCCGTCGCCGCCGTCCCAGCCGATATCGGCCGGCGCCACCCCCATCAGCGCGAGCCGCCGGGCGGCGGTCCGCCAGCCCTCGACATCGTCGGGCCGTTCGAGCTGGACGCGATATCCCATGGCGATCAGGCCGCGAACAGCTCCATCTGGGTCATCACCCGCCGCTTGAGATCGACCCGGTCGATCAGCCCGGTCGGGCGCCAGTCGGCGGCGACGATGAACGGGCGCAGCTTGGCGATCGAGACGCTGAGCCGGCCGAGATCGGCCAGCCGCAGCCGCCGCCAGCGCCGCGACGCGAGGATCGCATCGACGCCCTTCACCCCCAGCCCCGGCACCCGCAGCAGCATCTCGCGCGGCGCGCGGTTGACGTCGACCGGAAAGCTGTCGCGGAATCGCAGCGCCCAGGCGAGCTTGGGGTCGATGTCGAGCGGCATCATCCCGTCATCGTCGGCCGCCGCCGCGACCTCGGCCGGGGCATAGCCATAGAAGCGCATCAGCCAGTCCGACTGGTAGAGCCGGTGCTCGCGCATCAGCGGTGGCCGGTTCAGCGGCAGCACCGACGACGCATCGGGGATCGGGCTGAACGCCGAATAATAGACCCGGCGCATCCCGAACCGGTCGTAGAGCCGGCTCGCGGTGGTGACGATGTCGCGGTCGTTGGCGCTGTCGGCGCCGACGATCATCTGGGTCGACTGGCCCGCCGGCGCGAAATTGGGCGCCGAGCGATAGCGCTTCTTGGCATCATGCCCGGCCTCGATCGCCGATTTCATCCCGCCCATCGCCGCGCGGATGCCCATCGCCGATTTTTCGGGCGCCAGCCGCGCCAGGCCCGGATCGGTCGGCAGCTCGACATTGATCGACAGCCGGTCGGCATGCCGCCCCGCCGCCTCGATCAGTTGGGGATCGGCATCGGGTATCGTCTTGAGATGGATATAGCCGCGAAACTGGTGATCCTCGCGCAGCGACCGCGCGACCTCGACCATCTGCTCCATCGTATAATTGGACGAGCGGATGATCCCCGACGAGAGGAACAGTCCCTCGATATAATTGCGGCGGTAGAAAGCGAGGGTCAGGTCGACGACCTCCTTCGCGGTGAAGCGCGCGCGGCGGACGTTCGAGCTCTTGCGGTTGATGCAATAATGGCAGTCGAAGATACAGCTGTTGGTCAGCAATATCTTGAGCAGCGAGATGCAGCGCCCGTCGGGCGCATAGGCATGGCAGATGCCCATGCCTTCGGTCGATCCGATCCCGCCGGCCTTGCCCGCCGAATCGCGCTTCGACGTGCCCGACGACGCGCAGGACGCATCATATTTGGCGGCGTCGGCGAGGATCTCGAGCTTCTGACGTGTATCGAGTTGGGCCATATGTTCTTATTATGTTCCATCGACTTCGCTGTCCAGCCTTGGCCTTGGCTGCGATCGCCGTTCGTGCCAGCCTGTCCCGATGCAGGACGACGCCGACCGGATCATCGAACATTATGAGCGCCACGCGGCGACCTGGACGCGGGCGCGCGGTGAACATCTTATCGAGGGCGTTTGGCTCGATCGCTTCGCGGCGCTGCTGCCGCCCGGTGCCGACATTCTCGATCTGGGCTGCGGTCCGGGCGTGCCGATCGCGCGCGATCTGGCCGGACGCGGCCACGCGCTCACCGGGGTCGACTCGGCGCCGGCGATGGTCGCGATGTTCGCGGCCAATCTGCCCGGCGCGACCACGCTCGTCGCCGACATGCGGACGCTGGCGCTGCGCCGACGCTTCGATGGGCTGCTCGCATGGGACAGTTTCTTCCATCTGCGCGTCGACGACCAGCGCGCGATGTTTCCGATCTTCCGCGACCATCTGCGCGACGGCGGCGCGCTGATGTTCACCAGCGGTCCGAAACATGGCGTGGCGATAGGCCGTTTCGAAGGCGACCCGCTCTACCATGCCAGCCTCGACCCGGCCGAATATCGCATGCTGCTCGCCGATCACGGCTTCGCCGTCGTCGATTCGGTGTTCGACGATCCCGCCTGCGGCGGGCACAGCGTGTGGCTGGCCCGCAAGCTTGGGCGGCATTCGGCGCGTTGAAAGCGCCCGACGCGGCGCTTGCTCCATAACGGGCCGACCCGGCGTTGAAAGCCGCGTCTCGCTCCGCCACGATGCCCGCAGTTGATGGGGGATCATATGGAGCAAGAACGCTCTTTCGGCGCACGAATCGGTATTTCCTTGCTCAATCTGCTGACGCCGGGATTGGGCCTGCTTCGGTTGGGAAAAGCGCGCGCCGCGACCAGCTATGTTGCGGCCCCTATCTTTTTCATCATGGCGTTGACGGCGCTTGCCGCGGCAGGAGCCCGGCCGAATTTCCCGGTCGCGGCCGTGATCGCCGCCATCGCCATTGCCGGCACCGCCATTCTTTATATCGGTGCCATCGCCCATAGCTGGCGTGCGAGCCGGGATTCGGTCGCCGGCATCGCCTGGTGGTCGCGCTGGTACGGCCTTGTCCTGGTCGCGATCACATCGTGGCTGCTGGCTCAGGCGAGTGTCACGATGCTGCACGCCTTCTACAAGCCATTTTACGTTCCCGCGGCAAGCATGGCGCCGACGCTTCTGCCGAACGACAAAATTCTCGCCGACATGCGCGCAACGACGCCCCCTCGCATGGGCGATATCGTCCTGATCGCGTTTCGCGATCAGCTGCGGGTCGCACGCGTGATTGCGGTCGGGGGCCAGCGCATTGCCGTTCGCGATGGCGTACCGGTGATCGACGGCCGCCCGGCACGGCAACGCTTCGTCGGAACCCTGGACGATCCCGGTCTCTTCCTGCCGGACAGCGGCATCGCGAGGAAAAGTCACGAGACGCTCCCCGGTGAAGCAGCGAAACCTCACGACGTTCTCGATCTCATGCCGACCGAACTCGATGAGATGGCCGAGGCGATCGTGCCCGAAGGCCATATCTTCGTGATGGGGGACAATCGCGACCAGGCGGCCGACAGCCGGGTCGATGCCACCCGCAACGGTGTCGGGATGGTCCCGTCGAACGACATCCGCGGCAGGCCGCTGTTCATCTATTGGAGCCGCGACCGATCGCGGATCGGCGCAATCCTGAACGATAGTCACTGACCACCCGCCTGCGGCGGGTGGTCGGACATTTATTGCTGGGCGACGTTCGTCGGAGTCGGCGCGGTCGCGACCGTCTGCGGCTTCTCCGCGCCCGCCGGGATCAGCGGACGTTCGCCGTCGCCGACGATCGCGAATGCCGACCAGTAATAAGGATGCGAGGTGTCGGGGTCGTCCATCAGCCCGTTCTGCGCCTTGCGCATCGCCGTCGCCATCGGGGTTCCCGGCGGCGCGGTGAACAGCCCGGTGATCAGCCGCTTGGTCGCGTTATAATCGTCGGGCACCGGCCAGTGGCTGGCGATCACGGTGCGGGCGCCGGCGCCGACAAAGGCCCGGACCAGACCGTCGAGCGCGAAATTGCCGCCGGTGGTGATGCCCGCCTCGCGCGTCGCCGAGACCGTCGCCATGCCGGCGGTGTCGCACGCCGACAGCACGACGACGTCGGCGTCGAGCTTGAGGTCGAAGATCTCCTTGAACGACAGCAGCCCGTCCGAGGTGCCGCCGCCGAACGAGGTCAGCAGCGCCGGACGCGCCGGGCATTCGGGCCGGGGCGCGGTCACCAGACCATGGGTCGCGAAATGGATGATCCGATATTGCGACAGGTCGGGCAGCCCCTCGATCGTCGTGTCGGAAAACTGGTCGTCGACGATCAGCTTCGACTGGTCCTTCCCGATGATCCCGCTCGCCAGATAGAGTTCGGCGGCGCTGATCGGGTGGTTCCAGTTGCCGACCGGCCAGGCGCAGTCGTCGGACAGCGCCGGCGGCGGCACGAAGAAGGGATTGGCGCTCGGCCGGGCATTTTCGCCGAGCCCGATATAGCCGAGCTTCGCCTTCGATGGCGCGGTCCCGCGGCCGTCGGCGAACGAACGCGGCGACACCACCGTCGAGACGTCGCGGTCGCGGCCCAGCCAGGGCACCCCGCGGAAGTCGAAATCGTCCCCGCCCTTCTTCACCCGCGCGACATAGGCGTCGACCGGGCCCTGTTCGGTCGGCAGCAGATTGGCGGGCAGCTGCAGCAGCGGGCCGTCGGGCTCGTAGATGAAGTTGGTGACCGACTTCATCTGCGCGTCGACCGGGCCGAGCAAAGCGACATAGAGCTTGCGCGCGAGCACGAGGTCGAACGGATAGGTCGCGACCTGGCCGTTCTCGATCTTCACGACCGAGTCACGGATCTTGGCGACCATGTCCTCGAGCTGCTTGGTGGTGACCCCGATCCGATAGGCGCGCGCGCCATCGGGGGTGACGAACATCGCATAGCCGTCCTGGCCGACCAGCGTGACCTTGAAATAGCCGTCGCCGGGCTTGAGCACCTTCTGCAGTTCGCTGACGTCCATCGTCGCCGGCGCGAGCACCCGGTAGCGCGGGAACTGGGCGAGCTGCGACTGGAGCGCGGTCTGGTCGCGTTCGAAGCGCGCCAGCCGCTTGCGCGCGGCCTCGAGCGCATCCTTCTCGTCGGGATTGGGCTGCGAGGTCATCCGCGCGATGTCGCCGGTGGAGCGGGCGATCTCGCGGGTCAGCGTCACCGACTGGCGGAACAGCGTCGCCGCCTGGTCGTCGCCGCCCGACAGCTCGCGCGCGAGCAGCGCCTGGGTCTGGGCGATGCCCGGCCGCAGCATCACCTGGCTCGCCGCGAACATGCCGGCGACCGCGGTCGGATCGCTGTCGGCCTTGTCGGCGAGCACCCGGAAATAAGGGCGCAGCAGGTTGCGCACCGATGCCATCGATCCGGGGATCTGCTCGGCGCTCTTGACCACGTCGGCGAACATCTGCCGCGAGCGGTCGGCCTGGCCGTGCCGCGCGAGGAAGCCCGCGAAGCGCGCGCGCGCCGCCAGCAGCGCCGCGGTCTGCGGGTTGTTGATCTCGGTGGTCTGGAGCGCATCGGCATAGAGCCGCTCGGCCTCTGGGATATTGCCCTCGGTCTCGGCGAGCAGCCCGAGCTCGGACTGGATGCTCGAGCGCAGCCACGCGGTCGAATTGAGCTTGCCCTCGCGGACCGCGCCCATCGCCTTGACCGCGTCGGCGAAGCTCGCGCGCGCCTGCGGATATTTCTTGTCGATCCGGAACGCGACGCCGCGCAGCTGGAGCGCCTGGGCGTCGAGGATCTGCGCGCGCTCGAACGGCTGGAGCTGGCCGTCGATCGCACCGCCGAGCTGCGCCATCGCCTTGTTGTCGCGGTTGATCTGGTCGGCGACCGCCGGCGAGATCGAACCCTTGGTCAGCGCCGCATCGGCGACCGCCGTGCCCTGGACCTGCGCGACCGGCTTGGCCAGTTCGTCGAGCGCGGCCTGGACCTTGCCCTGGTTGAGCTGGTGGATCGCGTGGAAGTTGCGCAGCAGCCGGCCGACGATCGGATCGGCGAGCGCCGACGGGGTCGAGGCCCGCGCGAACAGCGTGTCGGCCGCCTGGAAATTGCGCTGGTTCGATTCCTGAAGCGCTTGGTTGGCGAGATATTCGGAGGTCCGCGCATCGGCGCGCGCGCCGCTCGCGTCGCGCTCGACCAGCGCCTCGAAGAACTCGGCCGCTTCGGCATAGGAACCGTCATTGTTGCGCGAATAGGCCTCCGCCAGCGCGCTTTCCGAATCGAGCGCGCCCGCCTGGACCCGCGCGAACGCCGCCGGATCGCCGGCCGAGGTGGTCGCGACCTGGACCTCGCCCTTGACCGGCTGGTCGGCCATGATCGTCCGCAGGCCGAGCTGGAGCGCGCTGTCGTAACCGCCCAGGCCCTCGGCGGCATAGACGATGTTGCCGCGCTCGACCGTATAGCTCTTATAGGCGAGCTGGTTGGTCTGGTCGGTGCAGGTCATCGTCTTGGCGTCGCCGATGCCCTCGACCTTCACCGCGACCGGCGCATCGCATTTCAGGTCGCTGCTGCGCTTGGCGGCGATCCGGGCATAGACATCGTCCTTGCCCTTGCGCAGCGCATGCAGCGTGCCGACCGACGAGGCCGCGTCGCGACAGACGATCGAATAGCCGCGGTCGAACATGTCGACGAGCAGCGGCGTCACCGCCTTGCTCTGCGCGGTGCACAGCACCCCGGCATTGCCGATCCTGAAGCTGTTGCGCAGCGACAGCGATGGTGCGGCTTCGACCGCCGGCACCGACATCATCGCCGAGACGGCGACCAGGCCGATCGCCCCGATCGCGAGGCCGAGATCACGAACGCGGATCATGGGTTCATCTCCGTCGGGCCGTTCGGGCCATCGCTTGGGGTGCCGGCATCTCCGCTCAGGCCATCTTCGCCGCCCCACAGGCTGCTGTTGCCGCTAGAGGTCACCGGAGTATCGATCGTCGGGGCGCCCCCGCCGATGCTGCTGGTGTCGATCAGGACGTTGACCTTGACGCTGCTCGACGCTGCCGCGGCCGCGTCATCGCCACCATCATCGCCGCCGTCATCCCCGTCATCGGATCCGCCGCCCGCGCCGCTGCCGCCGGCGGGTCCGCCGCCGTCAGAGCCCGGACCGACCGCACTCGTCCCGCTGCCACTGATCGCCGACTGGATGCTCGCCGCGATCTGGACGACCTGGTTCTGCGCGACCGTCTCGATCGGCGCCGCGCCGCAGGTGATGCTGCCGAAAGCACAGCCATTCACGCCCGAGCCGGTGGTGATCCGCGGCGTGACCGCGCTATCGACCACGACCGCATTGAACGTCGCGGACTGGCTGACCGGCGTACCGGTCGCATTGACCGCGTTGCCGAACAGCACCACGTCGATCGGGGTCGTGCCGTTGCCGAGCGCCGCGATGTTGACGCCCCCGGTTCCGACCGTGAGCCCGGCCGGTGCCGTGCTGGTGCCGCTGTTCGCCACCAGCAGCGTATTGCCGGTCGCGAAGTTCAGCCGCCCGGCCTGGACGAAGCCCGCATTGTTCACCGCATCGCCGGTTTCGCCCGCCGCCAGTGCCGCGTCGCGGCCCACGAAGCGTGGATCGGCGGCGAGCTGGCTGAGCAGGCTCGATTTGCCGACCGCGATATTGGTCGCCGAGATCGACACCACGCCATTGACGATATTGTCGCTCCCCAGCGACCGCAGCCGGCCGCTGTCGGTCGCGACTTCGAAGCGCGAGCCCGCGGCGAACGCCGCGCTGTTGGCCGCCGCCATGTTGGTGAAGTCGACATTGCCGGCAACCCGGACCACCCCCGGGCTGGTCAGCCTGAACCCGCCATTCGCCCCATTCAGCTGGGTCGCCGCGTTGAGCGTGAACGCCTGCACGGTCGCATCGCCCGCGGTACCGACCGAGATCTGGGTGGCGCGCAGCCGTCCGATCTCCGCCGCATCGAGCAGATAGCCCGCGGTCTGCGCAGTCCCGCCCAGCGTGGTCTGGCCGGCGCTGCTGGTGAGGGTCAGCGCGGTGGTCGACGCGCCGCCGAGGCTGCCCGCCTGGCCGATCGTGATATCGGCCGAGGTGACGCTGATCGTCGGCGCGGTGACCGCCCCGGCGAACGAAGCGCCGCCGCTGCTGGTGACCGCCACATTGCCTGCGTCGATCGACGATCCCGCGGTGAAACTGCCCGCGTTCACCGCGAAGGCGCCGCTGGTCGTCACCGCCCCGACGAAGTTCGCCGTACCGGGACCAGTGTTCGGCCCACCGATACTGGTGACCGTCACGCTGCCCGCGCCGAGCGACGATCCCGCGGTGAAACTCGCCGCGTTCACCCCGAAGGCGCCGCTGGCCGTCACCGGCCCGGTGAAATTCGCCGTCCCGCTGCTCGTGACCGACACGCTACCCGCGCCGAGCGACGATCCTGCGGTGAAACTCGCCGCGTTCACCCCGAAGGCGCCGGTGGTGGTCACCGCCCCGGTGAAATTCGCTGCGCCGGTGCTCGCGACCGTCACGCTGCCCGCACCGACCGACGATCCAGCCGTGAAACTCGCCGCGGTGATCCCGAATGCGCCGGCGGTCGTTACCGCCCCGCCGAAATTCGCCGCGCCGCTGCTCGTGACCGACACGCTGCCCGCGCCGAGCGACGATCCCGCGGTGAAACTCGCCGCATTCACCCCGAAGGCGCCGCTGGTCGTGACGGCGCCAACGAAGTTCGCCGCACCGTTGCTGGTGACCGCGACCGAACTCGCATTGATCGGAGCGGCGGCGCCGAACGACGTCCCGCTGACGGTGATGGCGCCGGCGTTCACCGCCCCGCCGAGATTGACCGCGCCGGTGCTGGTGACGTTGAGCGATCCTGCGTCGACCGCGGCCGCGTTGAACGCCCCGCCGGTGAAGCTGAGGGCGCCCGTGGTGGTGAGCTTGCCGCCGAAGGTCGCCGCCCCGGTGGTGGCCATGGTCAATGTCGTCGCGCTGATCGGCGCGGCGGCATTGAGCGACGTTCCCGCAAGACTGACACCGCCGCCGTTGACGGCACCGCCGAGAGCGATCGCGCCGGCGCTGTTGACGCGCAGCGTCGCGGCCGAGATCGTCGACAGCGCGCTGAACGCATTGCCCGCGACGTCGAAACGACCGCTGCTGACCGGTCCCGTGAACTGGATCGCGCCCCCGGTCCGAACCGGCGTCAGCGCGAGCAGATCGGCGAACATGGTGCCGTCGCGAAGCTGGCCGTACATGCTGGCGTTGCCGACATAGAGCGCGCCGGCGCTGCCGGTGCTCGCAGCGCCCACCGAAACCGCATTGGCGGCGAGCAGGGCGACATTGCCGCCGGTCGCGATATTGCCGGTCGTGATGTTGCCGGTACGCGACAGCAGGCCGATATCGGCGGTCGAGGTGACCCCGCCGAGCAGGACATTGCCGCCGGCTTCGATGCCGATGCCGAGCTCGGCGCCGGTCGAAAGCCCCGACTGCAGGCTCGCGGCGGTCAGCGTCGACCCCGCTTCGAGCGTGATCGATCCGTTCGATCCGACCGCGCCGACATTGATCGCCGCCCCCGAACTCAGATCGACGAAGCCGGTGGCATTGACCGCACCCGCGAACAGATCGCCGACCGCATCGATCGTGACCCCGAACGGTACACCCGTCGCGGTACCGCCGCTGTTGAGATCCGACACCGCGACCGCGCCGACCGTGACCTTGCCGCCGCCCGCGATGTTCACCGCCTCGGCCTTGAGATCGCCCGTGACGATATCGGCATTGACGCCGGCCGGCGCACCGGTCGTCGTGATGTTGATCGTGGCTTTGCCGGTGGTCGGGGCGACGACCATGCCGTTGCGCACCGTGAACAGGAATTGTCCGGCGACGCCGTCGTTGCTCATGCTGATCAGCGGGCTGGTGCCGCCGTTGATGAAGCTGCCCGCGACGCGCGATCCCGCCACCTCGAAATAGCTGCCCGCGGCGCCGGTGCCGGCGTTGAAGCCGACCGCCGGCGAATTGCCGCCGAGGCCGGCGACCCCGCCATTCGCCTCACCGGTCTCCCAGCCGACATTCGCATAATTGAGATAGATGTCGAAATTGCCGGTGCCGGTGTCGACCCGATCGGTGAGCACGATCTGGAACGTGTTCGTCTTGTCGACCCTGCTGCTATAATAGCCGACGCCGTTCCATGTCGCGCCGAAGGCGTTCCGGCCGGCATAGGTGCCGGTGCCGTAGCTCACCCGGCCCGAGGCCGAATTGCTCGTATCGACGTCGGCGAAGAAGGCGGCGATGATCGGCGGACCGACATAATCGGCGCCGAGACCGGTCGGGGTGTAGGACGCGCTGCCTTGGCCGAAGGTCACATAGCCGTTATTGCTGACATAGGTGCTGCTGTAGGTCGTACCGAAATAATTGGCCGCGAAGCCGAGCGCGGTCTCCGGCGCGAAGCAATCGTCGCAGGTCTGGACGAAATTGCTGTCGAAGCCCGAAACCACCCCGCCGCTGACCCCACCGGTCCCGTTGGCGCCAGTGTTGCCGTTGCCGTTGCCGTTGACGACACCGGTCGTCGAATCGGCGACCAGCGGCCCGGTGCCCGCGGTCAGGTTGCCGGCCGTCACCGCGCCGAGCGCGGTCAGATCGATCGATCCCGCCGCACGGACATTCCCCGTTCCCAGCGTGCCGTTGGCGAACAGGCTCACCGCGCCGCCGCTGCTCTCGACATTGCCGACGCGCACCGCGCCGCCATTGCCGCTCGCCGAGATCCGGGTGACCGCGTTCAGATCGCCGGTGGTGATGGTTCCCGCAGCGGTGAGCGTGATGCCCCGGCCCGCGGTGACATTGCCCGCGGTGACATTGCCCGCAGACGACACCAGCTGGACCGCGCCGCCGGCCTGGACGGTGCCGGCGACGATATCGGCTGCCGACAGCAGCGAGAGCGCGCCGGTCGCCGTCAGGCTGTTGGGCAGTTGCAGCGCGGTGGCGCTGTCGATGCGGATCGCCCCGGCATTGACCGCCGATCCGAGCGCCACGCTGTTGCCCGCGAGATTGAGCGTACCGGTCGAGATCGGACCGCTCAGATTGATCGCGCCGCCGACCCGCACCGGGGTCTGGCCGAACAGGTCGGCCGTGGTCGAATCGCCGCTGAGCGTCGCGAACATGCTCGCATTCGCGACATAGACGGTGCCGGCCGCACCGGTGGTCAGCGCGCCCGCCGTGACATTGTTCGATGCGAGGAGGGCCAGGCTGTCGGTGGTCGTGATGCTGCCGGCGACGATGTTGCCATTCTGCGCGACGATGCCGATGCCGCCGCCTGCCTGGATGCTTCCCGGCGCCTGGCTGCTGCCGATGGTCACATTGCTGCCGACCAGCGCGACACTGAGCTCGTCGCCCGCCGCCCCCGCGGTGACGCCCGCGACCGACAGGGCGCCGCTGCTGTTGAGGCTGACGCTGCCGGCGGAATTGATCAGGCCTGTGGTGATCGGGCCGCTCCCGACCAGTTCCGCCCGCGCCTGGACATTGATCGCGCCGCTGGTGATCGCGCCGAGCGCCGCCGCCTTGATCTGGTTCGCGGTCACGGTGCCGTTGATCGTCAGCGTGCCGCCGATCGCGACCGGATCGAGCGGCAGGTAGGCGGCCGGATCGAGGCTGCCGCCCTCCCCCGCATACATCGTCGAATTGGCGATATAGACGCCGCCGTTGGGATCGCCCGCCGACAGCGCGCCCGTCGCGACATTGGTGCGCCCGAGCAGGACGATGTCCGAAAGCGAGGTGATCCCGCCGGTGGCGATGCTGCCGCCATTGGCGAGGATGCCGACATTGCCCCGACCATAGATGCTGCCGGTCGTCACATTGCCCTGGGCGTTGATACCGACGACGAAACCGCGCTGCGCCAGCTGCGACGGCGTCGCCCCCGCGCTGAGCGCGCCCAGCGTCGCATTGCCGCTGGTGGTGATGCCGATCGAATCGCCGGCCGTGATCGTGCCGGTCGTCACATTGCCGACCGCGCTCAGATTCGCGCTGAGCCCCGTGCTGATATTGCGGGCGGTGATCGTCCCGCTCGTCGGCGTGACCATGCCGGTGGAGGTGTTGATGAGGCCGCCGAGCTGGGCGACGCCACCCGACACGATATCGCGCACGCTGATCGAGACCGGCGACAGCAGCGCCACCCCGCCCATCGGCGCCGAGACGTCGCCGGCGATCGCCACCGAGCCGTTTACGCTGCGCACCACCACCGAATTGGTCGAGGTGACGCCGCTGACCGCCGACAGGCCGACATTGCCGACCGAAATCAGGCTGCCGTTCAGCCCGATCCCCGCACCGCTGTCGATGCGTGCGGTCGCGCTGTTGATCGTCGATCCCGCGGTGACGCCGTTGGCGGCGGCGATATCGAAGCGGCCGGTCGAAACCGTCCCGCCGAGATTGATGGTCCCGCCGACCCTGAGCGGCGTCATCGCGATCAGATTGGCGAACACCGGATTGCCGCTGGTCGGATAGACGCTGCTGTTGCCGATCGCGAAGGTGCCCGCGGTGCCGGTGGCGACCGCCCCGGTCGCGACATTGGTCGCGGCCAATATACCGACGTCGCCGGTGGTCGTGATAGCGGCGGCGGAGACGCTACCGGTCTTCGACAGCAGCCCGACATCGCCCGATGCGGTGATCGTGCCGACCGTGAGATTGCCCGACGCCTTGAGCGCCACGCTCGTATCGAAACCGGACGATTCGGTTCCACCCGCCGCGCTTGCCACGGTCAGCGTCGAACCCGATTCGAGATCGATCGAACCGCTCGAAATCAACGCGCCGGTGTTGATCGATCCGCCCGACAGCTTGACGAACTGGCCGACATTGATCGCGCCGGTGTTGATCGCCCCCAGCGCCGCGGCCTTGAACAGGCTGGCGTTGACGGCGCCGTTGACGGTCAGCGTGCCGCCGATCGCGACGGGATCGAGCGCGAGATAGGTCGCGGGATTCAGGCTGCTGCCGTTCTGGCCATACATGCTGGCATTGGCGATATAGACGCCGCCCGATGTCGACCCCGACGACAGCGCGCCGGTCGTCACATTATTGGCCGCCAGCAGGACGACGTCCGCCGTCGTCGACCCGATGCTGCCCTGGGCGTTGATGCTGCCGGCCCGCGACAGCAGGCCGACATTGCCCCGTGCCGAGGTGTTTCCGCCCACCGTCAGACCGCTTTGGGCGTCGATCGTGACGACATAGGCGTCGGTCGGCGACTGGACCGGCGTGGCGCCGGCGCTGAGCGCTCCCAGATTGGCGGTACCGCCGGTGAAGATCTTGATGCCGTCATTGGCGGTGATCGCGCCGGTGGTGACATTGCCCGTGGCGCTCAGATAGGTGCTACGCCCGCTGACGACCGGTCCGCCGACCGTGATCGTGCCCGCGGTGGGCGTGATCGAACTCTGGCCGAGCACGCTGCCCGCGGCAATCACGCCACTGGTCGCAGTGAGCGCACCGGTGGCGATGTTGCCGTTCGAGATCAGGTTGATCGAATTGGCGACCTGAACATTGCCTACCGAGAGCCCGGTCAGGCCGCGTAGCATCGCGCCATTGCCGGCGATGGCCCCCTGGACGTTGAGCACGGCCCCGGTGCTGGCGAGTTGTACCCCGCCGCTGGTGGCGGTCACACCGCCGGTTGTCACGTTGCCGGGTGCCGTCACCGTGATCGCAGTGCCGCCGAGCGCGCCGGTCGAAACGCCGCCGCTGGTGGAGGTGATGCCGAGCGCCCCGGTTGCAGTAACCGCCTGCGCGACGATCGCTCCCGTCGCGCCGATCTGGACGGCCTGTCCGCCGATCGCTCCCGTCGCGGTAAACGTGCCGCCGCTCGTGGCGGTGACATTACCCGTGGACTGGAGGATTCCCGCCTGGAGATTACCGCCCGAGGTGAGCTGAATTGCGGTACCGGAAACATTGCCGGCCGTCAGCGCGCCACTGGAGCTGGCGACCACCACATTGCCATTGGCGGTCGCGCCACCGATGGTGACGCTGTTCGGCGCCTGGATGACCAGCGGCGCCGCCGCCAACTGCTGGAAAGCGGTGCCGGTGGTGATCGAATCGGCGACGGTCAGCGCGAGACTGTTGGCGCGGAAGGTTCCGGTGCTCTGGATCCCGGTGAGCGGGGTCGCGCCGTTCTGATCGACATAAGTCACGATCGAGCCGGCATCGATCGTCGCGGTACCGCCGACCGCGATCAGGCTGCCGGCATCGGCGGTGATTCCCATCGCACCCGGCGTCCGCAGCGAGACATTGCCGTTGATGGTGATCGTGCTGCCGCCCAGCGCGGTTATTTCGCTCGGCGTCTGTGCGACATCGGTAAGAACGCCGTTGGCGTCGAAGCGCGGCACCGTGCCGAAGGAGCCGGCATTGGTCAGCGTCAGATTGCCCAGCGTCATCGTGCTGCCGCCGAGCGCCTGCACATCGAAGCGACCGTTGGTGGCCGCGCCCGTGGTCGCGCCGCTGCCGCCGATTCCGTCGATATTGCCGACGACACCGCCGCTCGAGGTCAGCGTGCCCGCGATCGTCGTGGTGAAACGGGTGGTCGAGGCGACCGTTGCGTTGCCGCCGAAACCCGCGCCGCCGGCGCCAAGCGTCGTGCCGTCACCGCCGGCGCCGCCGAAACCCGACGCCGCGAACTGGATCGCATTGGCGGTAACCGTGGTCCCGCGCGCGAGGATGTTGACGAAGCCGCCGACACCGCGGCCGCCGGCGCCGCCGACGCCATTATAGGCGCTTTCGCCATCATAACCGCCATTGCCGCCACTGCCGCCATAGCCGAGCGCATAGGCCCGATAGGTCCCGAACGTCGCCGATCCCGACGTCGCGGTCGTCAACACGCTGGAGAAAACGCCACCCTGGACGTTGCCGCCGAAGCCTTGACCGCCGACGCCACCGACATAGCCGGTGCCCGTGTCCGAATCATAGCCGCCGTCGCCACCGAAGCCGCCGAAGCCGCCGGCATCGAGCGTCGCGTCGGCGACGCTGAGCCGCCCGCCGCCCGCACTGCCGCCTGCGAACACATTGCCGCCGATGCCGTCGCCGCCCGCCCCGCCAGCGGCGGTGTCGTAATTATAGCCGCCATTGCCGCCCAAACCGACAGCCTCGGCGCGCAGCCCCCCGAGCGTCACCGTGCTGATCGCATTGGGCGCCGACGTCACCGTCAGCGCCTCGACATCGGCCTCGCCGCCAGTGCCCTTGCCGCCGATCCCGCCGCTGCCATAATCGGCCTCGCCGCCCGTGCCGTTGGCCGAGACGAACGCGCCGATGCCGAAGCTGCTCGACCCGCCGTCGGTGACGGTGATCGTGCCGCCCGCCTGCGCGAGTATGCCGGCGAAACCGCCGGTGCCGGCGCCGCCATTGACACCGCCACCACCCTGGCCCTGCGCATGGAGGACGAGATAGTTGGAAAAGTTCGCCGTACCGGCATTCGCGAACACCTCGACATCGCCGCCGATGCCGTCGCCGCCGGTCGAGTTGTTCGACGGGCCGATCGCCACCGCGCCGAAGCCTCCCGACCCGGCGCCGCCTTCACCATTGGCGTACAGCACGGCGCCGCCGGTCACATTGAGCGTGCCGCCCGGATTGGGTTGCAGATAGGCTTGGCCGCCCATCCCATTGCCGCCGAGGGTACCGCGACCGCCGAAGCCGTTTACGCTGAGGTCGAGCGTGTTGATGGAAACTGTGCCGTTCCCGCCGATGAAGGCAAAGCCGCCCGTCCCGAGCGCACCGGCGGTAGTAGCGGATGCCGCTCCGCCATATCCGTTGGCGCTAACGACGGTGGCACCGCCAACCGAAGCCGCCGCGCCGGCCGAAGTGTTGATGTTGAAGTTGCCGCCGGTGCCCGTGCCCGGAGTGATGCTGGTCAGATTGTCGTTGCCCGTCCCGCCGAAGCCGTCGAGATAGGCGCTCAGGTCGCTCGACAGTTGAATCGTGCCGGCATTGGCGTTGATTGCGAAATTGCCGCCCTTGGCGATTCCGCCGCCGACGCTGGCCGCTTCCAAGGGCGGATTGTCGACATAGCCATTGGCCGCGGCAGTTACCGCGCCGCTGATCGTCGTCGTGCCGGCACCACTGCGGAAGATGCCGGTCTGCCCGCCATTGGCGTTGCCGACCACGTCATCGGTGAAGGCAGAACCCGAGGCGGCATCGGCCGTCAGGTCGACCGTGCCATTGATGGTCAGCGTGCCGCCGGCTGCATTGATGGTCGCGCCGCCGCCGACGGCAAGCGTCGGTGCGCCGCCGCCGATTGCGGCACCGCCCCGCGCGCCGTTGCCTCCGAAGCCGCTGGCATCGGCACTGACCGCGCCGAGCGTCATCGTGCCGCCGGCGTTGAAGACAATCGAAGTGCCACCCTTGCCCAGTCCGCCGGTTCCGGTATCGCTCGAACCGCCGAAGCCGCGGGTCGCCAGCGTGGTGACACCATTGTTGATGACACTCTGTCCGACATTGCCGGTGCCGCCAGTACCCAGGCTGGCGGTACCGCCGGTGCCCGCGCCACCATTGGCACCGTTGGCGCCCGCGCCGCCGATGCCGATCGCCTCGACGTTGAGGCCGTTGAAAGTCGCCGACGAATTGGCGGCGGCGCTGATATAGACGAGTCCGCCCTGGCCCGAACCGCCCGTCGTTCCGACACTCGAGTCGGCACCGACGCCCCAGCTATAGATGTTCGACGCCCCCGTGACCGACAGCGAGCCACCATTGGCATAGACGTCGACGCGACCACCGGTGGCGTTGACATCGGTCGCGCCCGAGCTCGCCGGCCCCGCGCCGGCATCGATCCGCAGGCTGCCGAGGCTCACCGTCGAGTTGGTGCTCGCCCCCAGGAACACCTGCCCGCCCTGCAGCGTCTTGACGCCGCCGCCGACGTCAGCGGGCGCAAGTGCGCGCGAATCGATGTCGAGCATGCCGCCGATCGTCAGCTGGGCAGCCGGCGCATTGGCCTGCGCCGAAATATTGCTGGCGTTGACCGTCACATTGCCGCCGGTCGCGCTGACGCCGAACCCGGACACGCCCTGGCCGATCACCTGCGATGTGAGGATCGCATCGCCGCCGATCTGTACCGAACCGCTGCTGGTGGCGAGGAGCGAGACGTTGGCCCCCGTCAGCGGGCCGTCGGTCGGCCCGAAACTCTTGGCGGTGCTGAGGATGGCATCGCCGGCGATCGACAGGACCGACCCGGCCCCATCGGCCGCGACCTGGACACCGGTGCCGCCATGGACATGCAGGCTGCTGGCGAAGCGGAGCGTCTGCCCCTGGAAGGCGTTGACGCTGGCGAAGCCGCGCGCCGCGGCGAACGTGTTGGCATTGAACCTGCCGCCGCTGATCTGGAGCGACGCCGAGCCGGTGCCGGAGGTATAGTCGATGCCGCCGTTCACGACATTGTGGCCCGCCGACAGGACGATGGAATCGCCCTGGAGTTCGGCCGAGCTGGCGACGTCGAAACCGAGGCTGGTGTTTCCGGTCAACAACAAAGTGACCGCCGAATTCTTCGGCATCGTCACCAGATAGATGCTGTGCCCGGCCGAAACCCCCGAACCGAACAACGTCGTGCCGCTATGCTGAAGCGCAAATCCGTTATTGGCGTCGGAGCCGGTGGTGATGTTGATATCGAACAGATTGCCGTTGATGGTGATGTCGGCCTGCTCGGCCGCGACATAAGCGGCGGCGCCGTCGGTGGTGACCGTGCCCTGCTGGCTGATCGCCGGGGCGACGATCGCGACATAGGAGCCGGTATTCTGGGCGGCGATCTGCGCCTGCTGGAGGACGGTGACCGCACCGGTCGTCGCCAGGCCGCTGGTGTTGGTGAAGGTGGCGTGGTTGCCCGAGAAATTGGTCGGATCGAGCGTCGACAGGACCAGGCCGCCGACATTGATCTGCGCGGTGTTGCCGATCAGGATGCCGCCCGGCGAATAAATCCAGACATTGCCGCCAATATTGGACTGGCTCGTGCTGGTGAAGCTGTTGATCGCGCCGTTGAGCTCGATCGCGCGGCTTTCGGTGCTGGGCAGGATCCGGTTGATCACCGTGAAATTGCTGACACCGTCGCCTTCGAAGCTGACCGTCTTGCCGGCCGGCAGAAAATTGATGTTGCCGGTCGTGCCGGTATCGTTGGGCGCCCAGTTTAGGATCGCCGTGCTCGAACCGATATAGATATGATCGGTGTTGCCGTTGGGGTCGGCATAGCCCGACGCCGACGTGCTGAACTGGCCGCTCGTCATCACGCCCTGGAAGGCCTGGCCCTGGTAGGAACCGGGAATGACGACCGCGCCATTATAGGTGCCGACCGTGTTCGACAGCGTGAAATTGCCCGAGAAGGCGTTGCTCACCGGCATTGCCAGCGCGACGCCGAGCGCCATCAGCGAGGTGCTCGTCCGCGACGTGAACATCGGCTTGCGCCGGGGCTGATCACCGATCGGCTGGTTATCGATACGCATTACCGGGCACCCCAGGGCCAAAGTTTGGTGGACAAGGAAATCAGGAAGCGTGGATCGTGGCGGTGGGTCTGAGCCCCCGCGGCGCGCATCGGCACGGCGACGGTCGCGTCGAGCCGAAAACGGCTGTTGAGCGCGGCATGGAAGCCGCCGCCGAGCGAGACGATCCCGTCCTCGTCGGTTCGCACGCCCGGCGGACCCTTGATCCACGTGAGCGCGGCATCGGCGAACACGAACGGCTGGACCTGGAAATTATAGCGCGGCAGCGGCGAGAAATAATTCCAGCGGAATTCGAACGAGCTGCCCAGACCGTCGTCACCGATCGTCGTGCCCGGATCATAGCCGCGGCCGACCGAATAATTGCCGGTCGAGAATTGCTCGAAGCTCAGCAGCCTGTCGAACGCATATTGCGCACGCGGCAGCACCGCGAAGCGCACGCCGCGGCCCATGTCGATTTCGGCCTGACCCTGGAAGCGGATCAGCGAGGCGGTCGGATCGGCGAGCGGGCGGCTGGTCGCGACCGAACCGGTCGAACCGCCCTTGCTCGCCCCGAAGATATCGAACCCATGGCGGAATTCGAGCGAGCCCGACGCGCGCCAGCGCTGCACGCGCTGTTCGGAGACGTCGTTCGCCTCGAAATCGGCGCGCAGGAAGCCAACCCGCAGATGGTCGCGGGTCAGGTCGAGGCCGGCGAATTTCACCGACTGGTTGAGATAGTCGAGGCCGCCGGTCAGCGAGAGGCTGAACTTCTGGCTGCGCACCACCGGGTAGCTGAGGCTGCCGGTGGCGAACAGGGTGCGCGCCTTGAGATCGGGCAGGCCGGGGCCGATGTCGGGCTTGGTCCAGGCATAAGTGAGGTTACCGCCGATCGTCAGCCCCTCATGGCCCAGCTTCATGTCGTAGCCGAGCTGGGCGATCTGCTGCTCCTTGAAGTCGGCGGTGCTCGACAGCGATCCGGTCAGCCGGTCGCCATTGCCGATCAGCCCGTAGACCTGCCCGCGGACCAGGCCCGACCAGCGGCCGGTGCCGTGCGAGGCGAAATTCTGGATATTGGCATCGACGTCGAGCGGGGTGCGCACGACGCTGACCTCGCCGACCAGTTCGCCCGGCACGGTGTCGGCGGGCTTGAGCGACAGCCGCACGTCCATGCCCGGCACGTCGCGCGCGAGCAGCAGATAGCGTTCGGCCTCGAACCGGTTGAAGACCTGGCCGTTGTTGAGCTTCGACAGATAGCCGGCGAGAATCTTCTCCGAATTGCCGGCATCGCCGCGCACCCGGATCGCGACGATCTTGGCGAACAGCACCTCGAACTTGACGACGCCATTCTCGATCTTCTGGGTCGGGACCTGGACCGCGGCGAGATAGCCCTTGTCGCGCAGGATCGTCGCCGCCGCGTCGCGGATCGTGCAGATCGTGCTGATCGGCCGCGCCTGGCCGAGGAAGGCGGCATAGGCCGGGCGCAGTTCGTCGGGGGTGACCCCCTGGAGATTGTTGAATTCGGCGGCGGTGATCGTGACCTTGATATCGGCATAGGCCGGGTCGTCGAGCGCGCACGGCGCCCGCTCGATGCCGCCGTCGACGGTCAGCCTTGCCGCCTTCGGCGCCTGCTGCGGCTGCACCCGGGTGACCTCTTCGCGGGTCGGCGCCAATTGCTGGGCAGTCGGAACGGCTTGGGCCGTGGCGATGGTGGGGGAGAGCAAAGTAGCGAGGGCTACTGCCTGGACGCCTGCGATCGGTACGATACGATTACGCACAATTCCCCCCGAAACATATATTTGCGACCGCCCCGTCGCATCGTGGGTCTTAGTTAATAACTATCGCCCTGTCATCCTGCCTGGCCATGCACTGCGGCGAAGCGACCCGTCGAATCGGACAGGTCGAGCATCTCTGGCGGGGGATGCCCCAAGCATTGAACGCAATTCTGCCTCCGATAAACGCACAATTGCAACAACCTCATAGTCTTGACCAAGTCACCGGACCGTGACGGCCGTCACAATGATTAACGTTACGTTGTTGCCCGGCAAAAGGTTGCGGCCTAGAGCAGCGGACGCAACAGGTTCCCAGCGATGGGAAAAAGGGAAGCCGGTGCGGGGAACGGTCCCTCATCCCGGCGCTGCCCCCGCAACTGTGATCGGCGAGTCGCCGTCCCACGCACGCCACTGGATGCCTGCATCCGGGAAGGCGGGACGACCACGCAGACCCGAGAGTCAGGAAACCTGCCCGTTGCGGTCGTTCCATCGCGCGGGCGGGGTGTACCGGGCGGTCGAGGTGATCCTCGCGTGGCGACGTTCGAAAGGGGCCACCGAGGGAGACGCACATGCACGACCATCATCTTGATCGGGGTCTTCTTGGCGCCGGGCGCATCGCTCTCGCGATGATCGCGCTCGGTGCCGGCGCCGACGCGCGGGCCGAGGAGGAAGCCGACACGATCGTCGTGACCGCGGCGCGGTCCGAGCAGCCGATCGCCGAGGTCGGCCAGTCGATCACGGTCATCGACCTCCGGACGATCGCGCAGCGCCAGACGCTGTCGCTGCCCGACCTGCTGCGCACGACGCCGGGCATCACCGTGATCCGCAACGGCGGCGTCGGGTCGCAGACCAGCATCGCGATCCGCGGCGCCAGCAGCGACCAGACCGTCGCGCTGATCGACGGGGTCAAGCTCAACGATCCCGCCTCGACCGGCGGCGGCTACGACTTCGCCGACCTGCTCACCGACAATGTCGAGCGGATCGAGATTTTGCGCGGGCCGCAGTCGGTGCTGTGGGGCAGCCAGGCGATCGGCGGCGTCGTCAACATCATCAGCCGCACGCCCACCGACACGCCGTCGGCATCGCTGCGCGGCGAATATGGCTATCGCGACACCGGTCATGTCAGCGGCAATATGTCGGGCAAGATGGGGCCGGTCTCGGCGAGCGTCGGCGCGACCTATTTCCGTACCGACGGCATCTCGACCTTCGACGAGCAACTCGGCGGCACCGAGCGCGATGGCTATCATGTGTTCGCGACCAACGCGAAGCTGGGAATCGCGATCGCCGACGGCGTCAGCCTCGACCTGCGCGGCTTCTATTCGAAGAGCCGTGCCGATCTCGACGGCTTCCCCTCGCCGGCTTTCAGCTTCGCCGACACCGGCGAATATAACCGCACCGAGCAGTTCGTCGGCTATGCCGGGCTCAACGCCGCGCTGTTCGACGGCCGGCTGAAGAACCGGATCGCCTTCGCCTACACCAATGTCGACCGCGACAGTTTCGATCCGGCGAGCATGACGACCAGCACCTTCACCGGCCGCGGCCGCAACCAGCGGTTCGAATATCAGGGAGTCGCCGAGATCGCCGATGCGGTCCACGCGACCTTCGGCGCCGAGCATGAGCAATCGCGCTACCGCACCACCAGCATCTTCTCCTTCCCGGCCGGAGCGGTGTCGCGCGCCAAGGTCGATATCGACAGCGTCTATGGCCAGGTGACGGTGACGCCGGTGACCGGGCTCAGCGCCGGAGCCGGGCTGCGCTACGACGATCACAGCCAGTTCGGCGACGCGACCACCCTCAGCGCCAATGCGGTCTACAGCCCGAATGCAGGCGCGACGACCTTCCGCGCGAGCTATGGCGAGGGCTTCAAGGCACCGTCGCTCTACCAGCTCAAGGGCGATTTCGGGAATAAGGATCTCCAGCCCGAGAAGGCCAGCGGCTGGGACGCCGGAATCACGCAGAGGATGCTCGACGGCGCGCTCGAGGTCAGCGCGACCTGGTTCGAGCGGCGGACACGACAACAGATCGACTTCGACCTGTCGAGCTCCACTTATGCCAATATCGCCCGGGCTCGCGCGCGTGGGGTCGAACTCGGCGTGCGGGTGAATCCGGTCGAACATTTCACGATCGTGGCCAACTACACCTATAGCGACGCCGAGAATCGCGAATTCGGCGACCGCGATTTCGGCAAGCCCCTCGCGCGGCGGCCCAGGAACAGCGTCAGCGCTTCGGCCGATTATGCTTGGGACTTCGGCCTGTCAGCGGGCGCCACCATCACCAGCGTCTCGAACAGCTTCAACGATGCCGGCAACGACCAGCGGCTCCAGGGCTATACGCTGGTCGACCTGCGCGCGGCCTATCCGGTGATGGAGAAGGTCGAGATTTTCGGGCGGATCGAGAATCTGTTCGACGAGCGCTACGAGACCGCCTTCCAGTACGGATCGCCGGGCCGCGCCGCCTATGTCGGGGCGCGGGTGCGCTACTGAGAAGAAGCGGAAGCGGTACGACAGGATCGGCGGGGGGCAGCGCCTCTCGGCACAACCGCCGATCCTGTCGGCCGGACGTCAGCCCGGTATCCCGCATCTGTCGCGGCGCGGGCGGCCTCGGATTGGGGAACGAGGGAACGCCCGGAATGCGGCACGCGGGGCTGGTCGCCTGCGGTGAGTCGTTCATATGCCTGCCGGGCACTGCACCCGAGTCCGGAAAATTGCTTACGCAGCCGAACCGGTCTGGCCGAACAGCGCGATCAGCCGGGGGGCGATCGTCGCGAGGTCGTGGCGCGTCTCGATCCGGTGCCGGCCCTCGCGGCCCATCGCCGCCAGCTGCTCGGGCGAGGCATCGAGCGCCGCCGCGATCGCCGCCCGCAGCCCGTCGCCGTCGCCCGGATCGCACAGCCAGCCGGTTGCGGCGTCGACAAGTTCGGGGATCGCCGCGACCCGGGTGGTGATCGCCGGCCGGCCGAGCGCGAACGCCTCCATGATCACGATCGGCAGCCCCTCGGCATGGCTCGGCAGCAGCAGCGCGCGGCTCGCGGCGATCAGGTCGCGAACCTCGGCATTGCTGCGCCAGCCGAGCAGCGTCACCCGGTCGCCGAGCCCCCGGCCCGCGATTTCGGCCTCGATCGCCGCGCGCATCGGCCCATCGCCGACCAGCACTATCTCGAGCGTGGGGAAGCGCGGCGCGAGCGCCGCGACCGCCGCCGGAATTTCGACCTGCCCCTTTTCCGCGCACAGCCGGCCGACGCAAAGCAGCGGTCCGGCGGCGACGGGCGGGGCGATGTGCGGAATTTCGCATATATTCAGGCCGCAGGGGATGACTTCGATGCGCGGCCAGCAGCTTTCGGGGAGCAGTTCGTGCAATTTTTCCGCGCAATATGAGCTGATTGCGACGATAGCCGCGGCATGGCGGGCCTTGGCGACGATGCCGGCGGCGTGCGGATTCACGAACTCGTCGGGGCCGTGGACGGTGAAGCTGTAGCGCGGCCCGCCCATCAGCCGGCACAACATCGCCACCGCGGCGGCGTTGGTCGAGAAATGGGCGTGGAGATGGTCGATGCCGAGCGCCGCGCAGCGCGCGCGCAGCCGGATCGCCTGGAGCAGATAGGCGATGTGCCGCACCCGCCCGCCGCCGGCGCAGGCAATCAGCGAGCGCAGCGCCGGCAGCGCGGCGAAGACCGCGCGCGGGCGGGTCAGCAGCGCGGCGATCGCGCCGACGAGCAGCACCCCGAGATTGCGGGTCAGCAGATATTCGGTGCGGCGCTGCTCGGCGATGTCGAGCGGATCGACCAGCCGCTCGTCCCAGTGGCGCACCGCGAAGCGCTTGACCGGCACACCGGCCGCCTCGATCGCAGCGATCTCGCGCCGGATGAAGGTGGTGCTCGTCATCGGATAGCTGTTGAGCAGATAAGCGAGGGTCATGACGCGCGTGCCTGGCCGATCAGCCGCTGGACCTCGAGGGTGAGCTGATGGGTGAGCACCGGGCTCTCGATCGCGCCCGAACGGACCAGCGCGCAGAAATGGGCGAGTTCGGGCGCATAAGGCGAACGGCCATAAGGATGCCAGCGCCCCGCCAGCCGCGCGAGCAGGTCGGCGCCACGCCGGACGAACGGGTTCTGGGCGAGCGGACCGGCAGGACGATCGCCGATCCGCCGCGCGGTCAGCAGCGGCGCCGGCACCGCGACATGGCCGTCGGCGAGCGTCACGTCGAGCCGGTTGGCAAGCCGGTCGACCAGCGACACCGCCAGCTCCGAGCCGCCGCCGTCGCTATGATCGAGCCGGAAGCGCGCGACGATGTCGCGGCCGGCCGAATCGCGGCGGACCTCGATCGCCGCCTGGTCGACCGGCCCGAGGATCAGCCGCGCCAGCGTCAGCGGATAGACCGCGCGGTCGAGCAGCACCCCGGCATCGGGCGCGAACAGCCCGGTCTCGCGGGTCGGATAGCCGAAGCTCGCCTCGACCCGTCGCGCGCCATGCGCGCGGGCGATCGCGATCGCTTCGGCGACCGCCGGCAGGAACGGGGTCGCGACCGCTTCCATATAGAGGCAGCCCGCCGCCCGGGCGGTCGCCACCACCGCCTCGGCCTCGTCGGGATCGCAGGCGGCGGGTTTCTCGCACAGCACCGGCTTGCCCGCCGCGAGCGCCGCGAGCGACAGCCGGGCGTGATCGGCGTTGCGGCCGGCGATATAGACCGCGTCGACCGCGGGATCGGCGAGCGCCTCGTCGAAGCTGCCCGCCGCCGCGACCCGGTTGTGGATCGCGAAATCGCGGGCGCGGGTCGGATCGCCCGAGGCGATCCGCACGACCCGCGCCTCGGCAGAACCGGTGATCGTCGCGAGCATCCGCGCCGCCATCGCCCCGGTGCCAGCGACCGCGAAACCGATCAAAGCGCCCAGTCCATCGGCGCGATCGGATCGAAGCCGGTGCGCATCGCCTGGTCGCCACCCGCCTGCATCGCCAGCGACACCTCGGTCAGGTGGAGCGCGAAATCGCCGGCGAGCCGCGGCGCGCGGCCGGCGGTGATCGCCCCCGCCATCTCGGCGACTCCGAGCGCGAAGTTCATCGACGCCGCCCCGCGCCGGCCGACCTTGGGATGGGTCGGACCCGACAGCCGGACCCGGCGCGCGAACGGCCATTCGACCAGCCGCCGCCGGATCGCCCGCCGCTGGCGGATCCGCACCGCCGCGCCATTGGCCCAGGCCTCGTCAATCTCGAGGGTGCCGCCATCGCCGAAGATCCGCAGCCGATGATCATGGCGCGCGACGATCGAACAGGTCAGCCGCGCGACCACCCGCTCATCGAAGAACAGGCTCGCCGAGGCATAATCGGGGGTATCGTGGCCGGCGCCGGTCTGGCCGTCATCGAGCAGCCGCGCCGATCCCGAGACGATCCGGCGCACCGGGCCGAACATCGCCATCAGCCAGCCGAGATAATAGCCGGCATGTTCGAGGGTGCAGCCGGTGCGGAACTCGTCCTCGGCCGGCCAGGGCGCACCGCTGGCGCTGGTCCACAGCCGATAGGGAGCGTCGGGCAGGAAGCCGTCGTCGAGTTCGGCATAGACCAGCCGCGGGGTGCCGATCCGCCCCTGGCGCAGCGCGGCCCAGGCGGTCTGCGCCGCCTCGCCCAGCAGACTGCACGGCGCCGAGGCGAGATGCACGCCCCGGGCGCGGGCCATGGCGACGAGCCGCTCGGCTTCGCCGAGGGTCAGCGCGAGCGGCTTTTCGCACCAGACATGGCGGCCTGCTTCGATCGCGGCGAGGTTGATCGCACCATGCGCATAAGGGTTGGTGAGGTTGAGGACGATGTCGGGGGCATCGGGGCCGTCGCCGAGCAGCGCGTCGAGACCAGCAGCGGCCTTGATGCCCCAATGGCCGGTGAAGGCGGCGAGACGGACGGGGTCGATATCCCAGACGCCGACGATCGCGAGCCCCGGAAAGGTGCGCAGCGACGGCAGATAGAGATCGGCGACATAGCCGGTCCCCACGATGGCGATCTTCGCCCGGATGTCTGCGTCTGCGCCCGCCATGGGCGGCGACCCTAGTGCATGGGATGGAGCGGTGGGAACCGCTTTTGCGCCGATATCGGAGCAAGATCCCTCAAACCTCGCCATTCCGGCGAACGCCGGGATGGCGGAAATTCGGAGGGGTCAGAGCAATCCGCGCTCGCGGAAGCTGGTCCAGCCCGAGCGGGCGATGACGAGATGGTCGTGGATCGCGATTTCGAGCACCGAGGCGGCGGCGACGATGCGTTCGGTGGCTTCGATGTCGCCGCGGCTCGGATAGGGATCGCCCGAGGGGTGGTTGTGGACGAGAATCAGCGCGGTCGCGCCGAGCTCGAGCGCACGCTTCATGATCTCGCGCGGATAGATCGGCGCCTGGGTGACCGACCCCTTGCCCATCACCTCGTCGCGCAGCAGGCAATTGCCGGCGTTGAGGAACAGCACCCGCAGATGTTCGGCGGGATCATAGGCCATGCTGGCGGTGAGATAGGCGATCAGCGTCTCGGAGGTCGAGAAGACCGGGCCGCGCCGCGCTTCGGTGCGCAGGCAATGAAGCATGGTCGAGCGGACGATCATCAGGAAGCCGACGATGCCGCTTTCTTCGGGCACCACCGCGTTGAGCGCGTCGGGGCTGGCGGCGAAGATCGCGGGCAGCGAGCCGAATTCGGCGAACAGCGATCGCGCCAGGCTCTGCGCGCTGGTCCAGCCGAACGGCTGCAACAGCGATTCTAGTAGCGCACGCCCCTGCGCATCGCTGCGGTATGGGCCGCTCTGACCCCAATCACCATGGCCGCCAGCATCGGATAGGCCCAGAACCCCTGCGCGATCGAATAGGCCCGCGGCACTATCGCGGGGTCGGCGAGCCTTGCGAGGTGCGTTGCGACTCCGATGACTTGAAAGGCTGTTGTCCATAATGGCCAATATTTGTCGCTGCGCAGCGCCAGGGTGAGGAAGGCGGCGAGGACCCCGAGATCGACGATGAACACACCGGTCTGCAGGGATTGCCATTTCGATCCGAAGGCGACGGCAACGGCCGTGAGGACCGATCCGCCCGCCATGATCCCGGCGCCGTGGCGCTCCGTCTCCCCACCGAAACGGATCGCATAGGCACAGCAAGAGAGCAGGGTGATGAGGTAGACCAGCTTGAGGATGGCGATTAACGTCATCCCTTGACCGGACCATAAGGGGGGGGCCCGGTCAAGCTCGCCGGCCTACCTCATCGGGGGGGGCCGTCTATCAGGCAGCAGTACGCTCGACGATCGTCAGGCCGCCCGGGTTGAGCTGAGCCTTGTCGCCCAGTCCGCCGAGCGCCAGCGTGCGCAGACCGATCTGGTCGCGCGTTTCGGCGAGTTGATGATGGGTGTCGACGATGCCGCGGCGGGCGCGCACCAGCGCGGCCAGCGTCTCGGCGGCGGCTTCGACCGCGCCCTGGCCGATCACGGCCGAGAGATTGGCCTCGCAGCGAGCGACCGGGATATAGCCGTTCAGATCAGCGACGGCGGTGAGGGCGGCATCGATGGCCTCCTCCGCGGCGATCAGACGAGCGGCGACTTCCTGGGCGGCATGGCGGCGTTTGTTGAGCATGTGGGTCTCCTGGCGCGCCGCCGCAGCGACACGTCTGAATATCTATCAATCTTGGGGTGCTTCGGGCTTAGAGGAGCCGCGAGAGCGCATCGAGTCCGGCGAGCAGCGCACCGAACGAAAGGGCGGTTCCAACGGCGATCGCCAGGATCCAGCCCACACGAGAAAGATAGCCTAAGTCATTACGTTCGCCTCCCGCCATCGGCACGGGCAGACGAAGCGGCGGTGCCATTCTCCAGGACGATGCCTGGAATGCAGCCTGTTCTTCTCTCAGCATGTTCTCGCCGAGAGACTGGCCGTAGCGCCGATCTTCGTGATTGCCCGTTGGAGCCAGAATGGGCTGCGGGGCGGCAGGAGCAACATACGGTGGTTGATATACGGACGTTTGATACAGGTCCGGGCGCTCATATTGCGCGAGCAGACGCGCCGCCTCGAAGCGGCTGGCAACCCCGAGAGTCTGGATCGCGACACGCAGGCGCTGGTCCACCGTATGCGGCGAAATGTCCAGTTCGCGGGCGATATCCTTCGAGGACATGTGCATCAGCACACGGCGCAGACAGTCACGCTGACCCTCGGTCAGCCTGGCAATGGGATCGATATCCATTTTGCCCACGTTCTCGCCCAGTGCTCGACTCATGCAATACACCTAATATGTACGCATGGTTCCAGCGTCCACTCAATCTCCGCATATGCCGTGTATCAGCGTCGTATCAAAGCGATTCGCATGGGCGTCAAACGCCGCGAATGGACATGATATCGGCTGATATGGCCGATATCGGTTGATATAGGGTTGATATAGCGACCGCTAAGAATCGAAAATCGGACGCAAAAACGCCGATTGCCGCGGCGAATCACGATCGCCGACGCCGCGGAAAATATTCGGCGGCCACCTCGCGTCACTCGTCGAGGAAGGTCCGGCAATGGGCGACGAACCGCGCCGGATATTGGAACAGCGCGCCATGGCCGGCATCGGGATAGACGAGGAGCTGCGCGTCGGGCATCGCCCTGGCCATGGTCAGGGCGTTGACGAGCGGGAACATGCCGTCGTCGCTGCCGTGGACGATCAGCGCCGGCCGCGTGATCGCGCGCAGCGTCGCGTCGCCCTCATCCTTGCCGGCGCACCAGCCGATGATCGCCCGCGCCTGGGGTTCGCCGACGGCGTCGCCATTGTCCGGATCGCGATCTGCCGAACGCGCCGCCGCGCGGGCGACGAAGGCGCGGCCCGCGCGCTGGCTGGGTTCGGACGGGGTGAAGAAAAGCGGCAGGCGTATGTCGGGCGCGGCGCGGGAGAAGGCGTCGTCGATGACCGCGCGCAGATGCTCTTCGCCGCCGAGCGGCGCGGCGCCCGCGATGATGAGCCTGCCGATCAGATCGGGGTGTCGTGCGGCGAGGATCTGGGCGATCATGCCCCCGAGCGAGAAGCCGAGCAGGTCGACCTTCGCGAAGCCGAGGGCGCGGATGAAGGCTGCGGCGTCGGTCGCCATCTGTTCGACCGTATCGGGCGTCCGGCCGGTCGAACCGCCAACGCCGAGATTGTCGAAGGCGATGACGGGCCGCGTTGCGGCCAGGCCGTTCGCCACCGCCGGATCCCAACCGTCGATCATACCGGTGAAATGCTGAAGCAGGATGAGCGGCGTTCCGGCCGCCGACCCCAACCGCCTGAACGCGAAGCGGGCGTCACCGACGGGAAGATATTCGGTCGTCGCGGTTTCGAGGGTCATGGCATCTTCCTTTGCGCGCGGTGTCGCCCGATGCGGCATCGATCCGGACGAGGGCCCGGCGTCGATGCTCCAGCATCGCATTGCTGCCCGAGCGCTACCGGCAACCCCACCGCACCGACAGGACGTAGATGCCGTCATTCCCGCCATGGCCATGGCGGGGTGCCGCGCCGACCGCCATCTGCGTGCGGTTATGAAGATGCGGGGATATCCCGGATCGATTTGCCCGACTGCCGCACAGGCTGGTAGCGATGGCGACCGTCACGGAGAAAGCATGAAGATCGGCCTTGTCCTCTGCCCGAATTTCCAACCCGTCTGCTTCGGGGCGGTCGCGGCGTTCGACGTCGCCAACAAGCAGGCCGGCACGACGCTCTACGATGTCGACGTCGTTTCGGAGACCGGCGGGCTGATCGCCGCGACGTCGGGCATGCAGGTGATGACCGCCCCGTTCGGCGATACCCGATATGACACGCTGATCGTCGCCGCGGGGCTGGAGATACCGACCTCGTCGCCCGGGTTGATCCGGCTGCTTCGCGCCGCGGCCCGCGACGCGCGGCGGGTCGCCGCGATTTGCCTCGGCTCATTCGTGCTGGGCGATGCCGGCCTGCTGAACGGGCGACGCGCAACCACCCATTGGCGTTATGCGCAGGCGCTGCACGATCGCTTCCCGCGATGCGACGTCGATATGGACAGGATCTTCATCGCCGACGGCCCGATCTGGACCTCGGCGGGAATGACCGCTGGCACCGATCTGGTGATGGGCATGATCGAGCGCGACCATGGAGTCGATGTCGCCCGTTCGGTCGCGAAGGGCATGGTGATGTATCATCGCCGTTCGGGCGGACAATCGCAGCATTCGGCCCTGCTCGATCTCGGCGCCAACGAAGACAGGGTGCAACGCGCGCTGAATCACGCCCGCCAGAATCTTGCCGCGAACCTGACGATCGACGCGCTTGCCGAGGCCGCCTGCCTCAGTCCGCGCCAGTTCACGCGGCTGTTCCGGTCGGAAACGGGGACCACGCCCGCGAAGGCGATCGAAGCGCTCCGGCTCGAAGCCGCGAAATTCATGCTCGAACAGAGCCGGCTGCCGATCGAGACGATCGCCCGCGAGGTCGGATTTGCGAACCGCGAGCGGATGCGCCTGGCCTTTGCCCGCGTCCATGGCGAGGTCCCGCGCGCGATCCGCAACGACGCCGGACCGCTCGCGGCGCTTTAGCAGGGAGCGCCGATGCGTTTCGCGTCAGCGCTCGCCCGAACTCGGCCAGCCCGCGAGCACGATCTTGCCCCTGGCGCGCCCGCTCTCGATCAGCGCATGGGCGCGGCGGAGATTTTCGGCCGAAATCTCGCCGAAGCTGGCGGCCAGGGTCGTCCGCAGAGTGCCGGCGTCGATCAGTCTGGCGACCTCGCCGAGCAGGGCGCCCTGCTCGGCGATATCGGCGGTGCCGAACATCGAGCGGGTGAACATGAATTCCCAGTGGGTCGATACGCTCTTCGCCTTGAACGTCGACACATCGAGCGACGCCGGATCGTCGATGAGCGCGAAGCGCCCTTGTGGCGCGATCAGCCGGGCGATCTCGTCGAGATGGTCGCCGGTGTTGGTGGTCGAGAACACGAACGCCGGCTGCCCGATTCCCAGCCGCTCGACTTCCGCCGCGAGCGGCCTGGCATGATCGATGACATGATGCGCGCCGAGGCTATGGCTCCATTCGACCGTTTCAGGACGCGAGGCCGTCGCGATCACGGTGACGTCGGTCAGCCGGCGCGCGAGCTGGGTCGCGATCGAGCCGACCCCGCCGGCACCGCCGACGATCAGCAGGGCATGCGCAGCGCCGGGCACCGGCTTGCGGATGTCGAGCCGGTCGAACAGCGTCTCCCATGCCGTGATTGCCGTCAGCGGCAGCGCCGCGGCCTCGGCGAAATCGAGCGAGGCCGGCTTGCGCCCGACAATACGCTCATCGACGAGGTGAAACTCGGCATTGGTGCCCGGCCGCCCGATCGCCCCGGCATAGAATATCGTGTCGCCCGGCGTGAACAGGCTCGCCTCGGGCCCCACCGCCTCGACCGTGCCGGCGGCATCCCAGCCGAGTATTTTCCATGACCCCGGCTCGGGCTGGGCCCGCATCCGGACCTTGGTATCGACCGGGTTGACCGACACGGCCTCGACCCGGACCAGAATATCGCGGCCGGTGGGTTCGGGCAGCGGCAGTTCGATGTCCATGAGCGAGGCTGGATCGGCGATCGGAAGCGGAGAACGGAAACCGACGGCTTTCATGATATCTTGATCCCGGAATTGGAGCGCGGAGCGATCGGCGGCGTGCCGCCTGCGGGAGGTGCCCCCCAAGGCATGTCGCTTCAGACGAGCCGAAAGTTCGACAGGTCGATCGAAACGACGAGAGGCTCCGCGTTGAAACCGCCATCGGGTTGCCGGGCGAAGATGCGCCGCCTGGTGGGGAATTTGATCCCGGAGACTTCGCCATAATCCTCGATGATATGCGCGGCGGTGGTATTGCCGGCGATCTCGACATCATAATCGTGGCGCCTGAGCAGGCCGTCGCGCTCGAAATAGAGGGTCTGGACACGGCTGTGGGTCGCGATGCCGGCTGGGAAACGCACCGCGAGGCGGCGCCAGCCATTGTCGGTCGGCCAGGCCTCGAGTTCCTCCATCTCCATCCCCGGCCAGGCGAGGAGGAACGGCATGTTGAGATAGGTCCACATCGCGCAGCCGGCGAAATAGGCGAGCTGGAGTTCGCTCCATGGCGTCTGCAGCCCGTGACCGGCGAAGCTGGCGCGGGGGTCGATCAGCTCCTCGAGGACCGTTCCCTCGCGAGCCTCGAGGGCGACGCGGCCTGGCTCGAAACGCGAGTGCCGATCGCCGGCGCCAAACGGAGCATGCTCCGCCCATTGTGTCCGGAGGCCCACGGTAACGCTGGTCCGTTCGAGAGTCAGCGGCTGGCCCTTAAGCGACCATAAAGCGCCACCCTGCACGAGGTCGGCCGAGACCCGTTCGAATTTGCGCCAGCGATCGAGCCCGCCATGGGCTTCGATGGCCAGGTTCGCGAGTGGTGTCATGGTGCGCTCCTGCGACGGCCCAGCGAGATGCCGCGGCCTCATCGTCGAAGATTAGGCGCGCGATGAAGCCCGCCGAACGCCTTAGATGCCTTGTTTTCGGCCAAGGGGGCCGTGCGTGGAACGGGCGGCCCGCGGCTTGCCTCCGGAAGGCCCCTGTGGGAAAAGCGGAGCCGGACACCGCTCCATTTCGGGCACGCGCACCGCCGCCACTGCCCTTCCCGCTTTTTCTTCCACGGGGAGACCGCGAGCGATGAGCGTATCAATCTCGACCATCCGCTTCGGCCGACTGGCCGCGTCTGCCTTCACGCGCGATATCGAAAAGGCCTATGCCTTCTATCGCGACGTGCTCGGCTTCACGAAGCGCTTCGAAAATGGCAATCCGGTCGGCTTCATGATCCTGCAGAAGGACGACGCCGAACTGCATCTCAGCCTGGTCAAGGGCCATACGCCCTCGACCACCAATATCGCCAGCCTGCTGGTCGACAATGTCGACGCGTTGCACGACGTGCTGGTCGCGGCCGGTGTGCGGATCATCAAATCGCTGGCCGACAAGGACTATGGCCTGCGCGCCTTCGTCTTCGCCGACCTCGACGGCAACCGCATCGACGTCGGACAGCCGATCGAGGGCGGCGCGCCGCGGCGCTTCGAGGACCGGAACCTCACCGGCGCCGGCTTCGTCAATTGCCGGCTCACCGGCGCGGCGTTCGACGACGTCGATCTGTCTCAGGCCAGCTTCGACAACGTCAATCTCAGCGGCGCACGCGTGACCAACGCCAATCTCGGCGGCGTCTCGATCGAAGATTGCCGGCTCGCCGGCGCGGCGTTCGACGATGTCGATCTGTCGCAGGCCAGCTTCGGCAACGTCAATCTGAGCGGCGCACGCCTGACCGATGTCAATTTCAGCGA
The DNA here is from genome assembly GCF_058801765.1 of Rhizorhabdus sp. GW822-FHT03C02. Lineage (NCBI taxonomy): Bacteria > Pseudomonadati > Pseudomonadota > Alphaproteobacteria > Sphingomonadales > Rhizorhabdaceae > Rhizorhabdus > Rhizorhabdus sp. GW822-FHT03C02. Next base: position 241 of record NZ_JBXANN010000012.1, on the reverse strand, counting down.
TGTCTCAATCGACAATGCCAATATCGAGGGTCTGACGATCTTCGGGATCGATATTCAGGCGCTGGTGCAGGCCGAACTCGCGAGGCACGGCAGCGGGTAAACCCGCTGAGTTTCATGTTTGCTGGACGCACGAAGCCCCGGTCGCTTGTGGCGCCGGGGCTTTCGTGTGTGTGTGTGTGTGTGTGTTGGTTGCGGGGACAGGATTTGAACCTGTGACCTTCAGGTTATGAGCCTGACGAGC
>NZ_JBXANN010000011.1:0-230980 GCF_058801765.1 Rhizorhabdus sp. GW822-FHT03C02 | reverse complement strand
GCAACTTGAATCACTACACGCCCAAACAGGCCAGCACTGTTTCACCTACGCAATGAGATGTGTGCATCCCCTAGGGCGGAGGCCGGGGCCGCCGAAGGCAGGAGAGCATGCAGGGAGGCTGGACCTATATCCTCACCGATCGACCGCTCGGCATCCTCTATGTCGGGGTGACGGCCGATCTGGCTGCGCGAATAGTCGCACATCGCGAAGGACGCGGTTCGGACTTCGCCCGCAAATGGAATTTGAAACGGCTCGTTCTGGTCGAGGCGCATCCGACGATCGAAGAGGCGATCGCGCGGGAGAAGGCGCTCAAGAACTGGAAGCGCGCGTGGAAGATCAGACTCATCGTCGAGGCGAATCCGGCCTGGGATGATCTGTTCGATCGGATCAACGGGTAGGACAGGAGCCTTGGGCGGCCCCGGGCGATGCCCGTCCTCGGACGGGGCAAAGCCCCGATCCGGGGGCCGGGGCGACGATTCGCGGCGGCCAATCGGCGGCCCCGCCCCGCCTCACGCCGCCTGCGGAATCCCCACATCCTCGCCGATCGCGTCGAGCGACAGCATCAGCACCATCCGGTCGCCATGGTTGGCCAGCCCGGTGATGAAGTCCGATGCGCGGCTGCCGGTCTCGGGGACCGGCTGGATCACCGCCTCGTCGAGGGTGACGATGTCGTTGACCGCGTCGACGATCAGCCCGCACAGATGCGCGCCGCTCTGGACGACGATGATGACATGGCGCTCGCTCGGTTCGGTGACGCCCCAGCCGATGCGGTTGCGCAGGTCAAACACCGGCAGCACCACCCCGCGCAGATTGACCACGCCCTTCATATAGGGCGGCGTGTTGGGCAGCGGGGTCGCCGGCGCCCAGGTGCGGATCTCGCGCACCGCCATCACGTCGATGCCGAGGCACTGTTCGCCGATGTCGAAGGTAATAAGCTTATGCATGGCCATGTCGGCTCGCTCCCAGATGACCAATCAAAATTCGGACCAATCGTCCGTGTTCACGGCCACCGCCGCATTCCCCTGTGACCTGACCGCCCGCGCTACGCTCCCGCGCGATACCCGCGCGGTCTTCGCCAGCTCGCGACCGGCCTTGGCGGCGCGGTCCTGCATCTGGTGGACGACCGGACGCGTCGCGGCTCCGGTGGCGGTCCCGCTCAGCTTGAACCGCGCGACCTCGCGCGCCAGCGCATCGGCCTCGGCGGCGAGGCTGCGCGCCGCGGCGGTCGCTTCCTCGACCATCGCCGCATTCTGCTGGGTCACCCCGTCCATCTCGGACACCGCGGTGTTGACCTGCTGAAGCCCGGTCGACTGCTGCTCGGCCGACGACGCGATCGTCGAGACGAGCTGGCTGACCTCTCCGATCCGCACGATGATCGCATCGAGCGCCTCGCCGGTCTCGCTGACCAGCTGCACCCCGATCTCGACCTGCTCGGACGAGGCCGAGATCCGCGTCTTGACGTCGCTCGCGGCATCGGCCGATCGCTGCGCCAGCGCCCGCACCTCGGACGCGACCACCGCGAAGCCCTTGCCGGCATCGCCCGCCCGCGCCGCCTCGACCCCGGCGTTGAGCGCCAGCAAATTGGTCTGGAACGATATGCCGTCGATCAGCGAGATGATCTCGGAAATCTCGGCCGAGGAGCGTTCGATGTCGCCCATCGCCTCGACCGCGCGGCGCACCACCGTCCCCGAATGCTCGGCGACGTCGCGCGCCTGGCTGACCGTGTCGTTGGCGCGGCCGGCATCGGCGGCGGTCCGGCGCACCGTGCTGGTGATCTCGTCCATCGCCGCCGCGGTCTGCTCGATCGAGGCCGCCTGCTGCTCGGTGCGCTGCGACAGGTCGTCCGACGCCGCGCGGACGTCGGCCGATCCCGAATTGATCCGCGTAGCGGCCTCGGCGACCTGCAGCAGCGTCCCCGACATGCGGGTGCGCATCGCCTCGAAATCGGCGACCAGCGCCGCATATTCCTCCGGCAGGTCGAGCGTGGCGGTGAAGTCGCCATTGGCCATGGCGTCGAACACCTTGCCGACCTTGTCGATCACGGTGCGGCGATTGGCTTCCTCGGCATGGAAATAGGCCGACAGCGCGACCTCCATGTCGAGCAGCGACGCCTTGACCAGGGTCGATACCGCCCGCGACACCCCGAACGGCCAGAACAGCGCCCGCCGCATCATCCGCGGCAGCATATAGTCGAGGATGCGGGCATAGCCGCCGATATAGAAGGTCGGCGACAGGCCGATCCGGGCATGGACCTGGCCGATCCGCTCGGCGCGAACGACATAGCCGGCATCGAGCGGCCGCGAGAACAGCTCGCGCCAATGCTCGAGCTGCTTGTCCTTGGCATGGTCCATCATCGCCGGCGAACCGAAGAAGCGGCTCGCCGACGGAGTCACCCGGATATGATCGTAGAACTGCCGCAGCGCCTTGGGTGCATAGCGCTCGACCGCGCGCCGGACCGCCGGGAAGCCGCGATAGCTGCCGGCGCCATAGTTGAAGAACGACAGCTTGTCGCCGAACGTCCCCGCCGCTTCCGTCTTGTCCATGCCGCAACCTCTGTGAACTCGGAGGATCGGCCTAATCGAACATGCTTAATAAATGCTTTCGGCCTCCCGATCCTCCCTAAACCACAGGTTTGGGGAGGGGGACCGCGAAGCGGTGGAGGGGTTCTTCGATCCACTGACGATATGCCCGACGACGCACGACCACATATCGTCGCCCCGGCCTTGTGCCGGGGTCCATGGCTATTGCCGCGCAGACCAGCGCCGGGGGCGCATGCAGCATTCCCCCCGCTTTTTCCCTCTACCACGGTGCCCGACGCACCAGCCATGGACCCCGGCACAAGGCCGGGGCGACATGTTTAGGCTGGTTCGCGCTTGGAACGACCCGCTTCACATGCGGGAAGAATTGACCAGCCCCGCATGACACCAATGACGGCCGGCCTCAGCTCCCCGGCTGGATATACGGCACTCTGGCAAACAGCTCCCGCTCCCACCCGCGCGGATCGCGCTCCACCCGGCTCGCCGCATCGAAGATCATCGTCTCGCGCCGGTCGAGACGATATTGCGGCCACGCCTCCAGCCCCGCCCCGTTCGGATCGCCGGTCCGCGCGAACGCCAGGAACCGCGCCATCACCGCCTGCGACGCCGCCCGCGCCCCCGCGCCGGTGCCGGTCAGCGATCCCGGCGCATCGAGCGTGCCGAAGCTTAGCGCGATGTCCATGGTGTGCGGAGCGCCGCGTTCGGGCTTCGTGGGAGAAGCGAAGTCGACCTGATAGACCCAGGTCGGCGCATCGGCGCGCGCCCGCGCCTCGGCCTCGATCACCTGCCCCGGCCAGCTTCGCCCGGCGGTGGTCGCCGCATAGAAGACCCGCTCGGGCGACCAGTCGGGATAATGGCCGCGATATTGCGCGACGATCCATTCGGGCAGGATGTCCATCCGCAGGTCGGGCGCCATCCGCGCCGCGAGATTGTCCCAGTCCAGCCCCTGCAGCTTCGGCCCTTTGGGATCGATGAACGCGCGGGTCTCGTCATGGGTGTTGCCGAGCATCATCGGGATCATGTTGCCCTGCGGATTGGCGTCGGGCCAGAACGGGTGGCGCAGCAGCCAGCGCATGTCGAGCACCGGCCCCATATAGACCCCGCCGCCCAGGATCGGATCCTCGGCGTGCAGCGCGTCGACCAGCCTTTCGACAGGCATCGTCAGCAGCGGCGACAGGTCGCGCGGCGCCACCCCGAGCTTGGCCAGATAGGCATCGGTGCGGCGCTGGGCGTTGAGCGGACCCGAGGCGGTGACCTGCTGGCCCGACATCGTGATCGCGCGGTGGAACAGCCCCTTCGCCGCCGGCATCCCCATCATCGTCGCGATCTTGGCGCCGCCGCCCGACTGGCCGAACACCAGCACATTCCCCGGATCGCCGCCGAACGCCGCGATATTGTCGCGCACCCATGCGAGCGCGAGGATCAGGTCGAGCTGCCCGACATTGCCGCTGTCGGCGAAGCGCGGATCGAGCCGGGCGAGATAGAGATAGCCGAGCGCGTTCAGCCGGTGGTTGACCGTCACCACCACCACGTCGCCCGCCGCCGCGAGCCTGTCGCCATAGTTCAGCGGATCGACCACGCTGCCGTTCGAATAGGCGCCGCCATGGATATAGAGCATCACCGGCCGCTTCGCACCGCGGTCGAGCCCCGGCGTCCAGATGTTGAGCGCGAGGCAATCCTCGCCCTCGGGCTCCTGACTCCCGAGCTGCGGACAGGACGGCGCGAAGGCGAACGCATCGACCACGCCCTGCCAGGGCGCGACCGCCAGCGGCGCCTGGAAGCGCCGCGCGGCGCTGTCCTGGCCATAGCGGATGCCGCGGAACACGCTCAGCCCACCCTCGCGCCGCCCGCGCAGCCGCCCGGCGCGGGTCGCGACGACCGGATCGCCGCCCTTGGCAAAAGCCGGCATCGCCAGGGTCGCGCCGAGCGCCGCGGCGCCGGTCAGCAGCCCGCGCCGATCGATAGCAAACGCCTCAGCGCCGGACATCGAGCTCGCCGGCGAGAAAGGCGTCGAGATCGGCCTGGCCGAACAGGCTGGCGTCGCCGGGAAGCGAATGTTTGAGCGCGGTCAGCGCCAGCCCCGCCTGCGCCGCGGCGTCGAGATCGTCGGGCGCGGTCAGCAACCCGTGGAGGATGCCCGCGGCGAACGCATCGCCCGCGCCGATCCGGTCGACGATGCCCGAGATCGCGATCTCGTCGGTCTGTACCGCACGGTCGGGGGTATCGATCCGTGCGGCGATACGATGGCGGTCGACATCCTCGACATGGCGCGCGGTCGACGCGATCAGCCGCAGATTGGGGAAGGCCGCGAACCCCGCCTCGGCCGCCTCGCGCCTGCGATCGGCGCCGCCGCCGTCGAACGGCCGGTCGAGCAGCAGCGCCATGTCGCGATGATTGCCGAACATGATGTCGGCCATCCCGACCAGTTCGCGCAATATGCTGCGCGGGTCGCTGTCCCACGCCTCCCACAGCCGCGCGCGATAATTGCCGTCGAAGACCAAGGTCATCCCGCGCATCTTCGCCGCCCGCGCCGCCGCCAGCGCCGCCTCGGCCGATCGCGGCCCGAGCGCCGGGGTGATCCCCGACAGATGGAGATGGGTCGCGCCGGCCAGACCCGCGTCCCAGTCGAAATCGCCGGGATCGGCGCGCGCGAACGCGCTGCCCGCCCGGTCATAGACGATGTCCGAGGACCGCAGGCCCGCGCCGGGGGTCAGGAAATAGAGCCCCATCCGTCCGGGCACGCTCGCGACCGGCCCGCATTCGACGCCGGCCTGCATCAGGCTCCCGCGCGCGAGCTGGCCCAGCGCATTGTCGGGCACCACGCTCAGCATCCGCGTCCGATGCCCCAGGCTCGCCAGCCCGATCGCGACATTCGCCTCGGCCCCGCCGACCTGGAGATCAAGGCTGCGCGTGCTGCGCAGCAATTGCCGATCGGGCGGCGACAACCGCACCAGCAACTCGCCGAACGCCACCAGCAGGGTCATCGCCTCTCCTTTTGTTATCCGCGCGACCGGGTCAGCATCCTCGCCTCACTCGTCGCCCCGGCGGAGGCCGGGGCCGCCCAAGGTTGGAGCGCAGCCCTGAAACCAATCAACTCGATCAACCGAGCAATAGACTGAAGCCAGCCAGCTAGCGGAACCGCGCTCCCGTGTTGGGCGGCCCCGGCCTCCGCCGGGGCGACGGAAAGCTCAGCGCGCCAGCCAGCCGCCATCGACCGCGAGGATATGCCCATCGACATAATCCGACGCCGACGACGCCAGGAACACCGCCGCGCCACCCAGATCCGAGGGCTTGCCCCAGCGCCCGGCCGGGATCCGCTCGGTGATAGACTTGTTGCGCACCTCGTCCTCACGCAGCGCGGTGGTGTTGTTGGTCGAGATATAGCCCGGCGCGATCGCATTGACGTTGACGCCCTTGGCCGACCATTCATTGGCGAGCAGCTTGGTGAGGCCGCCGACCCCGCTCTTCGACGCGGTGTAGCTCGGCACGCGGATGCCGCCCTGGAAGGTCAGCATCGAGGCGATGTTGATGATCTTGCCGCGGCCATTGGCGATCATGTGCCGCCCCGCCGCCTGCGCCAGGAAGAAGGTCGATTTGAGATTGGTGTCGATCACCGCGTCCCAGTCGGCCTCGCTGAAGTCGACGCTGTCGGCGCGGCGGATGATCCCGGCATTGTTGACGAGGATGTCGAGCCCGCCGAGCTTGTCCAGCGTCTCGGCGACGATCCGGTCGACCGGCTCGATCGACGACAGGTCGGCCGAGACGATCGCGGCCTCGCGGCCGAGCGCGCGGACCTTCTCGACGGTCTCCTCCGCGGGGGTGCGGCCGACCGCGGCGATGTCGGCGCCGGCCTCGGCCAGCGCCAGCGCGATCGCCTGGCCGATGCCGGTGTTGGCGCCGGTGACGATCGCCACCCGGCCGCTCAGATCGAACAGATAGGACATGGCGCTACCCTTATTTGAGCTGGCAGATGTCGAGGACGTTCATGTCGGTATAGTCGAGATTCTCGCCGCCCATCGCCCAGATGAAGGCATAGCTGCGGGTGCCCGACCCCATGTGGATCGACCAGGGCGGCGAGATCACCGCTTCCTCGTTCTGGATCACGATGTGGCGCATCGCCTCGGGCTCGCCCATATAATGGAACACCCGGTCGCCGCCCTCGAGGTCGAAATAGAGGTAGATCTCGCTGCGCCGGTCGTGGAGATGCGGCGGCATCGTGTTCCAGACGCTGCCGGTCTCGAGCACGGTCAGCCCCATCAGCAGCTGGGCGGATTCGCACACGCCCGGAATGACGAGCTGATAGATGGTGCGGTGGTTCGATCCCGCGAGGTCGCCGCGCTCGAGCGGATTGGCCTCCGCGAACGTGATCTTCTTGATCGGGCAGATCTTATGCGCGGGCAGCGAGGCGAGATAATAGCGCGCCTCGGCGCCCTCGAACACGACCTCGGTCGACCCCATCGGCACGTAGAGGCATTCCTTGTTGCCGAGCTCGAACCGCTCGCCGTCGACGGTCACCGCGCCCGGGCCGCCGATGTTGACGACGCCCATCTCGCGCCGCTCGAGGAACGGCTTGCCCACCGCCGACGGCGGCACATTCTGTTCGGGGAGCGCGATCTTCTCGCCGGCCGGCACCGCGCCGCCGATCACGAAGCGCTCGTTGTGCGAATAGTTGAGCACCACCTTGCCCGGCTGGAACATGCCGCCGACCAGATAGCGCGCGCGCAGCGCGTCATTGTCGACCCCGTCCATCATGTCCGGATGGGTCGCATGATAGGTCTTTTCGAACATGTCCTCGTCCTGCCTCGCTGCTATTTGGTCGATATTCGGCCACCGGACTAGACACCGGTGTCAGATCGCAGCCTTCCTATCAGCGCTCGGCGGGCGGCGCAACCGATGCGCGGCGGATCAGGGTCGAGCTGAAGGTCGACGGTTCGTTGACCGCGCTGCCCTCGCCGATCGCGGTGCCGATCAGCTTGAGCGCGGCGGCGCGGCCCATCGCGACGATCGGCCAGCGCACCGTCGTCAGCGGCGGCCACACCCGGGTGGTCAGCGGGGTATCGTCGAAGCCGATGATCGACAACTGGTCAGGGACCTCGATCCCGCGCATCCGCGCGGCATAGAGCACCCCTGCCGCCATCTCGTCATTGGCGGCGAAGATCGCGGTCGGCCGCGGCGACAGGTCGAGCAGGCTTTCCGAGGCCGAGACCCCCGATTCGAACGTATATTGGCCGTCGGCGATCAGGCTGCGCGGCAGCGATATCCCCGCCTCGCTCAGCGCCAGTTCGAACCCGTCGCGCCGCTCCTTGGCCGAGCGGAACCCATGCGGCCCGGCGACCAGGCCGATCCGCTTGTGCCCCTGCTGGATCAGATAGCGGACCGCCTCGGCGACCGCGTCGCGATCGTTCGACACCACCATATGCTCGGGATCGTCGAGCACCGCAGACCCCATCCGCACATAGCGGCACCCTTCCTCGTCGCAGAGCCGCGCGAGCGCGTCATTCTCCGAGATCGGCGGCAGGATCACCACCCCGTAGAGCCGCTGCCGGGTGATGAAGCCGCGAATATCGTCCATCACCCGCGCCGATCCGCGGTCGACCGGGCGCACCACCAGCTCGAACTCGGTGCCGTGCAGCGCCTCGAGGATACCGCGCTGCATGCTCAGGATCATCTGGGCGTTGGGATTGTCGTAGATCAGCCCGATCAGGAAATTGCGCCCCAGCGCCAGCGCCCGCGCCTGCGGATTGGGCACATAGCCGGTGTCGCGGATGATCGCCTCGACCTTCTCGCGGGTCGCCTCGTTGAGCAGAGGCGACCGGTTGATCACCCGGCTGACCGTCTTCTTCGACACCCCGGCCATCGCGGCGATATCGTTGATCGTCAGCTTCGGCGCATTGCCGTCTTCCGGGATTTGCTTCGCCATCCCCCCGTCATAGCACGCCCGCCCCGCGGCGCCAGCGGGTGCGAAACGCGCCCTCTCGCGGCCTCCGTCTACTTTCGTCATCCCGGCGGAGGCCGGGATCTCGTGCGGCGAGGGCGCGCGCTGGCCTCCTGAGATCCCGGCCTCCGCCGGGATGACGGATGTGGAAGGAGAGACCTGGACCGAACTACATCGTCCCGAAAGCAACATCGATCCCGCCCACCTTCGGCATAATCCCCTCGCGTCGAACCGCTATACCAACCCACAACACCCGCAAATCCGCCAGAAACCTCGCCACATCACCCGTTAATCCCCCTCCTCTCCCCATCCCACCTCCCCTCACCCGACTCGCCCCGCTTGTAATTGACACCGGTTTCTCTTAACCCCGTCACCAATCGAATATGTAAGTGAGAGGCAATCTGTGGACGGGGCATCGCAGGCAAAGACCATTTCGGAGCGCTTCGTGACCGCGCGCCGCGACGCCACCGGCTTCACCGACTATCCGGGTGACGTCCCCGCGACCCTCGCCGAGGGCTATGCCGTGCAGGAACAGGCAATCGCGATCGCCGGCGGGACCATCGCCGGCTGGAAGGTCGGGCGGATCATGCCGCCTTTGTCCGAACGCTTCGGCACCGATCGCCTCGCCGGCCCGATCTTCGCCGACAGCGTCGGCCCCGAAGGCTCGGCGGGCGCGATCTTCGCCGACGGCTTCGGCGCCGCCGAGGCCGAATTTCTGCTGCGAATCGGCCAGGCGCCCGCGGCCGGCCAGACCAGCTTCACCCTCGACGAGGCCGCCGACCTGATCGACGCGGTCCATATCGGCATCGAGATCGCCAGTTCGCCCTTCACCGGGATCAACGAGCATGGGCCGGTCGCGACGATCTCCGATTTCGGCAACAATAACGGCCTGATCGTCGGTGCGGCGATCGCCGACTGGCGCACCCGCGGGCTCGAAGACATCGAGGTCACCACCCGGATCGACGGCGCGCTGATCAAGTCGGGCGTGGCCAGCGCCTTCCCCGACGGCCTCATCGGTTCGGTGCGTTTCCTGATCGAGAATCTCGTCGGCCGCGGCTTTGCGATCGAGCCCGGCTGGTGGATTTCGAGCGGGGCGGTTACCGGTGTCCATCCGGTGCGGGTCGGCCAGACGGTCGAAGCCGATTTCGGACCGCTCGGCACGGTGACCTGCACCATCGCCGCCAGCCGGCCGAAAGGATAAGGTCGCACCAGGCGCCGCCAAGAGCGCCTGCGACGAACAGGAAATATCCGGGAGGATGAGGGTCGAGATGGAAACGCAACTCCCGAAGATCGGGCGCCACCGTTGGGTCGTGGTCTGGCTGCTCTTCGCCGCCACCGCGATCAACTATGTCGACCGCCAGATGATCGGGGTGCTCAAGCCCACCCTCTCGGCCGAACTCGGCTGGAACGAGACCGACTACGCCAATATCGTCTTCTGGTTCCAGGCGGCCTATGCGGTCGGCTATCTCGGCTTCGGCCGCATCGTCGACCTGATCGGTGCGCGGCTCGGCTATGGCATCGCCGTCACCATCTGGACGATCGCCCATGTCGCGCATGGCGGGGTCCATAGCGTCACCCAGTTCGCGCTCGCCCGCTTCGGGCTCGGCATCGGCGAATCGGGCAATTTCCCGGCGGGCATCAAGGCCGTCACCGAATGGTTTCCGCAGAAGGAGCGCGCCTTCGCGATCGGCCTGTTCAACGCCGGCGCCAATATCGGCGCGATCGTCACCCCGCTGCTCGTGCCGTGGCTCACCATCACCTATGGCTGGCGGATGGCGTTCGTCGTCACCGGCGTGCTCGGCGTCGCCTGGCTCGCCGCCTGGTTGGTCTTCTACCGTCGCCCCGGCGAGCATCGCAAAGTCACCCAGGCCGAACTCGATTATATCCAGCAGGATCCGGTCGATCCGCTGGTCCCGATCGGCTGGGGCCGCCTGCTCGGCGTGCGCGAGACCTGGGCCTATGCGATCGGCAAATTCTGCATCGACCCGATCTGGTGGTTCTTCCTGTTCTGGCTGCCCGGCTATCTCGGCAAGCGCTACGGGCTCGACCTCGTCAGCTTCGGGCCGCCGCTGGTGGCGATCTACATCCTGTCCGACGGCGGCAGCATCTTCGGCGGCTGGATGTCGAGCCGGCTGATCAAGGCGGGGCGCACCGTCAATGCCGCGCGCAAACTGACCATGCTGGTCTGCGCGATCGCGGTGCTGCCGATCTTCTTCGCGCAGGACATCGACAATCTCTGGGTCGCGGTCCTCGTGATCGGCATCGCCACCGCCGCGCACCAGGCCTTCTCAGCCAATCTCTACACCCTGCCGTCGGATCTGTTCCCGCGCGGCGCGGTCGGGTCGGTGGTCGGCATCGGCGGCACGATCGGCGCGGTCGGCGGCATGGCGATGGCCAAAACTGCCGGCTATGTGCTCGACACCTTCGGCAGCTACACGCCCCTTTTCGCGGTGGCCGGAAGCGCCTATTTGATCGCTCTGCTCGCGGTGCACGTGCTGTCGCCCCGGCTCGAGCGGGTAAGCGTGGAGGACTGACGTGTCGGTGGTGAAGGCGGTCCGGGTCGACCCGGCGGACAATGTAGCGGTAGCGCTAACATCGATCGATCGCGGCACCGCGCTGACGATCGACGGCATCGACCTGACCGTCGCCGACGACATCCCCTCGGGCCATAAATTCGCGCTGCGGCCGATCGCCGCCGGCGAGCCGGCGGTCCGCTACGGCTTTCCCTTCGGCCGCGCGACCGCGCCGATCGCGGTCGGCGAGCATGTCCACAGCCATGACGTCGAAACGATGCTCGGGATCGACGGCGCCACCGACTATGCCGGGCCGCCGGCGCCGCGCGCGCCGACCGGCACGGCGCGGACCTTCGCGGGCTATCGCCGCGCCGACGGGTCGGCGGGCACCCGCAATGAGATCTGGATCATCCCGACCGTCGGCTGCGTCGGCCGCACCTCCGAACGCCTCGCGGCGCTCGCCGGCCGCGACCTGCCGCCCGGGATCGACGGCATCCACGCCTTCCCGCATCCGTTCGGCTGCTCGCAGTTGAGCGACGATCTCAGCGGCACCACCCGGCTGATCGCCGCGCTCGCCTGCCATCCCAATGCCGGCGGGGTGCTGCTGATCGGGCTCGGCTGCGAGTCGAACCAGCTCAGGCTGGTGCTCGACCAGATCCCCCCCGAACGCCGCGCCAGAATTCGCACTATCGGTGCCCAGACATCGCCCGATGAAATCACCGAAGGCCTTGATCTCATTGCCGAACTCGCCGCGATCGCCGCCGGCGACAAACGCGAAAATATGCCGATTTCCGCACTTCGCATCGGCGTGAAGTGCGGCGGCTCCGATGGTCTCTCGGGCCTCACCGCCAACCCGCTGATCGGTCGCGTCGCCACCGCGGTCGGCGACGCCGGCGGCGCGGTCGTGCTGACCGAGATCCCCGAGATGTTCGGCGCCGAGCAGATCCTGCTCGACCGCTGCGTCGACCGCACCCGCTTCGACGAGCTCACCGGCCTCGTCGCCCGCTTCAAGCGCTACTTCACCGACCATGGCGAGCCGGTCTCGGAGAACCCCAGCCCCGGCAACATCAAGGGCGGCATCACCACCCTCGAGGAGAAGTCGCTCGGCGCGGTCCAGAAGGGCGGCGCGGTGCCGGTGACCGAGGTGCTGCCTTATGCCGGCCGCGCGACCCGGTCCGGGCTCGCGATCGTCGAGGGGCCCGGCAACGACGCGGTCTCGACCACCGCGCTCGCTGCCGCCGGCGCGACCATCACCCTGTTCTCCACCGGGCGCGGCACCCCGCTCGGCAGCCCGGTGCCGACCCTCAAGATCGCCTCGAACAGCGCGCTCGCCGCCGCCAAGCCGAACTGGATCGACTTCGACGGCGGCGCCGCGCTGAGCGCGGGAATGGCCCCGACCGCCGAGGCGCTGCTCGACCTCGTCATCGCCACCGCCTCGGGCGCGCCCGCGCGCAACGAGACCAACGACGAGCGCGGCATCGCCATCTGGAAGCGCGGCGTCACCCTTTAAGATCTGTTGGCATTTCCGATCGCCGAGGCTATGCCGCCCCGCGAAGGCCGGAGAAATCCGGCCCTCATAGATCGCGCCGGTGCCTCGAAAGAGGCTTAAAATGGGAACGCGGTGAGGACGGCTTCGGCCGACCGAATCCGGGGCTGTCCCTGCAACTGTAAGCGGCGAGCGCGATGCACATCGGTCCCTCCCACGGAGGAAGGACCAGCCACTGGGCCGGACGCTAAGTCATGCGAGGCCTGGGAAGGCCGTGTATCAAGCGATGACCCGCGAGCCAGGAGACCTGCCGGCGTCTGGTCGCTCTTGCCTTGGTCCAGGGGATGGCCGCGGCACGGTGAACTCCGTCTGAGCGACGAACGAGCGGCGGGGGCCGCATCGGAGACGTGCGTCGGCCGCCCATGGCGCCCGGCCGATGCGCGGCGCCGACCGTTCGTGAACGGCACGTCCCCGTCCTGTCGCACAGGCGCCGGGGGACTTTGCATGTTTTCCTTGAACAGGACTTTCCACACAAGCCTGGTCGCGGCTCTGGCCACGGCTCCGACCATCGCCCATGCCGAAGAGGCCGTCGCCGATGCCGACGCGATCGTCGTCACCGGCGTCATCGATCCGTTGCGCCTGACCGAGAAGTCCGAAGGGGCCAGCCGGCTCGGCCTGACCGCGCTGCAGACGCCGGCCAGCGTCGAGACGATCGACGGCGACGCGATCCGGCTGCGCGGCGACCTCACCATCCAGGACGCCGCCGCCCGCGCGACCGGCATCGTCAACACTTCCGGCGTGTTCGGCTACGGCCTGTCGGCGCGCGGCTTCACTGGCCAGAATTCGGTGATGCAGCTCTATGACGGCATGCGGATGTACAACAACACGCTGACCTTCCCGGCCGATCCGTGGATGGCCGAGCGGGTCGAGATCCTGCGCGGGCCGGCCTCGGTGCTCTATGGCGAGGGCGCGATCGGCGGCGCGGTCAATGTCGTGCGCAAGCAGCCGACCGACACGCCCCAGGCCGGCGCGCGCTTCGGCCTCGCCTCGTTCGGCAGCTACACCATCGCCGGCGGCAGCGGCGGACCGCTCGGCGATAAGCTCGGCTACCGGGTCGATGCCAGCTACAAGAGTTCGGACGGCTGGATGCAGCGCGGCCATTCGAACGCGCTGTCGCTGTCGGGCGCGCTGCGCTTCAAGCCGGTCGACGATCTCGCCATCACTTTGTCGCACGACTTCAGCACCCAGCGCCCGCGCACCTGGTTCGGGGTGCCGCTGGTCGACGGCAAGCTCGACCGGTCGATCCGCAAGAACAACTACAACGTCACCGATGCCAGGCTGCGCTTCCGCGACAATTGGAGCCAGGCCAAGGTCGCGTGGACCCCCGCCGAGGATGTCACCATCCAGAGCGACGTCTATCATCTGTGGGCCAACAAATATTGGCACAATGCCGAGAACGTCACCTATGTGCCGGCCGCCGGCACCACCCCGGCGAAGGTCCGCCAGTCGAGCTTCCTCGAACTCTACCATATCCAGAAGCAGACCGGGAACCGCACTACGATCAGCCTCGGCCAGAGTATCGCGGGCATCGAGAATCACGCGGTGATCGGCTTCGACGTCAACCGGATCAGCTACAAGAATGTCAGCAATTCGGGGAACAACGCGACCCGGCTGGTCGACGTCTACAACCCGGTCGTCGGCGGCTTCATCGACCAGACCGGCGCGGCCGCGACCAAGCCGCGCTACACCAACGACATCCACCAATATTCGGTGTTCGGCGAGGATCGGCTGGTCCTCGATCCCAAATTCTCGCTGGTCGGCGGGCTGCGCTACGACCGGCCGAAGATCCGCAAGACCGACTATGTGAATGCCGCGAACAATTTCACCGGCATCCCCGACGCGGTGACCTGGCGGGTCGGCGCGGTCTACAACCCGGTCGAGACGCTGTCGCTCTACGGCCAATATGCGACCGCGGCCGATCCGGTCGGCGCGCTGGTGTCGACCAGCCTCGCCCAGAGCAGCTTCGACCTGTCGACCGGCCGCCAATATGAGGTCGGCATCAAGCATATCTTCTGGGGCAGCCGCGGCCAGTGGACCTTCGCCGCCTATGGCATCGTCAAGAAGAAGCTGCTGACCTCGGACCCGCTGATCCCGACGATCCAGGTCCAGGTCGGCCAGCAATCGTCGAAGGGGCTCGAGGCATCGCTGTTCATCGAACCGATCCGCCATCTCGGCATCACCGCCAACGGATCGATCCTCAAGGCGCGCTACGACGACTTCGCCGAATCGGTCGGCGGGGTGCGCTTCCAGCGCGCGGGCAACCGGCCGACCAACGTCGCCGCGAAGACCGCCAACCTGTTCCTGAGCTGGGAGTTCGCCGACGGCTGGGTCGCCGATGGCGGCCTGTCCTATGTCGGCAAGCGTTACCAGGACGCCGCCAATACCCGGCTGATCCCGTCCTACACCGTCACCGACATCGGCATTCGCTGGCAGTTCGTCGAGCAGGCGAGCCTCGGCGTGCGGGTGCGCAACCTGTTCGACGAGACCTATGTCCGGTCGACCTACGGCGCGACCCAATGGGTGCTCGGCGATCCCCGTGCGGTCGAGGCGTCGATCAATGTCGCGTTCTGACCGCGTGCCGTTCGCTCATATTGGGCGTCAGGCGAAGCGGTGGCTCTATCTGGGCCATCGCTGGTCGGGGATCATCCTGTGCCTGCTCTTCGCGATCTGGTTCGTGTCGGGGGTGGTGATGATGTACGTCCCCTTCCCGTCGTTCCGCGCGCCCGAGCGGATCGCGGGGGCGCCGCCGATCGACTGGACGCGGGTGCGGATCGCCCCCGACGCCGCGCTGCGATCGATCGGCGCGACGACCGCCTTCCCGTCGGAAATGCGGATCGAGACGACCGCGGACGAGCCGGTCTATCGCTTCACCACCGAGGACGGGCGCCGCGCGGTCTCGGCCGAGACCGGCCGCGAGGTCGGCCCGGTCACGGCCGGCCGCGCTGCGGCAATCGCCAGCGCCTTCGCCCATGCCCCCGTCGCCGCGGTCGCGCCGGTCGATCACGACCAATGGGTGGTGACCAAGGCCTATGCGAAGATCGCGCCCTTCTGGCGGGTGCGGATGGCCGATGGCGCCGCGACCGATATCTATGTCGCGCAGAAGACCGGCGAGATCGTCCAGAACACCACCGCGCACGAGCGCTTCTGGAACTGGCTCGGCGCGGTCCCGCACTGGATCTATTTCGAGATATTGCGGGTCCATCAGGAGCCCTGGCGGCAGACGGTTATCTGGACGTCGGGGATCGGCATCGTCGGCGCGATCGCCGGGGTGTGGATCGGCATCCTGCGGGTGCGGCTGGCAAAGCGCTACCGGTCGGGGTCGGTCAGCCCCTATCGCGGCTGGATGAAATGGCATCATGTCATCGGCCTGGTCGGCGGCATCTTCGTCATCACCTGGGTGTTCAGCGGCTGGATGTCGATGAGCCCGTGGGGCGGCTTTCGCGATGCCAACAGCGCCGATGTCGCCAAGGCCTATGCCGGCGACCGGCCTGGCTTTCCCGCGACCGATCTGGCGACGCTCGCCCGCACCGCCGCCGGCGCGCACGAGGTCGATTTCGCCTATCTCGGCGGCCGGCCGGTGATCGCGCCGCTCGGCGGGCCGGGCGGCGAGCGGCTGCTCGACGGAGCCAGCGCCCAGCCATGGCATCCGGACCGCACCGCGATCAGCGCCGTCGCCAAAGCGGCGATACCCGGCGCCAGGCTGGTCCGGGTCGAGAGGCTCGATCGCTACGATCTCTACTGGTACGGCACCGGCGATCCGCGCAGCGATGCGCGGCCGTTGCCGGTGCTGCGGCTGGTGTTCGACGACCCCGGCCAGACCTGGCTCCACATCGATCCCGCGACCGGCGAGCTGCTCGGCCAGGCGGGCAGCGGCCGCCGCACCTATCGCTGGCTGTTCAGCGCGCTCCACAGCTTCGACCTGCCATGGCTGCTGATATGGCGGCCGGTGCGCGATGTGCTGATGTGGATCCTGTCGGCTGCGGGGCTCGCGATCTCGATCAGCGGGGTCGTGATCGGTTGGCGTTATTTGCGGCGCAAGCCGTCAGGAAAGGCAAAGGGCATCGCATGACGCAGGCTCCTCTTCGCGGGCGGCTGACCGTCCTCTACGTGCTGCTGATCGCGGCGAATATCCTGGCCTGGGCCTGGGCGTTCGCGCTGTTCCGCGACCAGCCGCTGATGCTCGGGACCGCGCTGCTCGCCTGGGGGCTCGGCCTGCGCCACGCGGTCGACGCCGATCACATCGCCGCGATCGACAATGTCACCCGCAAGCTGATGCAGGACGGCCAGCGCCCGCTGACCGTCGGCTTCTGGTTCGCGGTCGGGCATAGCGGGATCGTGATGGTCGCGGCGATCGCGATCGCACTGACCGCCAACGCGCTGTCGGGGTTCGAGGCGGTCAAGGCGACCGGCGGGATCGTCGCGACGACGATCTCGGCGATCTTCCTGTTCGCGATCGCGGCGATGAACCTGATCATCCTGCGGTCGGTGTGGCGGACCTTCAACCATGTCCGCGCCGGCGGGATCTATGTCGAGGAGGATCTCGACATATTGCTCGGCGGGCGCGGGCTGGTCGCGCGGCTGTTCCGGCCGCTGTTCCGGCTGGTGAGCCGGAGCTGGCACATGGCGCCGCTGGGCATCCTGTTCGGGCTGGGCTTCGACACCGCCACCGAGGTCGCGATCCTCGGCCTGTCGGCCAGCCAGGCGTCGCACGGACTGTCGATCGGCACGGTGCTGGTGCTGCCGCTGCTGTTCGCGGTCGGCATGGCGCTGATCGACACCACCGATGGCGTGGTGATGCTGGGCGCCTATGAATGGGCGTTCGTGAAACCGATCCGCAAACTCTATTACAACATCACCATCACCCTGATCTCGGCGCTGGTCGCGATCGTGATCGGCGGGATCGAGACGATGTCGCTGCTCGGCGACAAGCTCGGCTTCGACGGCGCCGCCTTCACCCTGGCCGCCGAGCTCGGCGAGAATTTCAACAGCATCGGTTTTGCGATCATCGGACTTTTTGTCGCCTGCTGGGTTGCCAGCTACGCGATTTACCGCTGGAAGCGCTTCGACGAAATCGAAGTCCGCCTCGATGCCTGACCACCAGACCCACGCCCCCCTTCCCGCCATCATAGGACACCAGGCATGAGCAAGATTCCGACGACGGTCATCACCGGCTTCCTCGGCGCCGGCAAGACCACGCTGATCCGCCATCTGCTGCAGAATGCGAAGGGCCGCCGGCTCGCGCTGATCGTCAACGAATTCGGCGACGTCGGGGTCGACGGCGAGCTGCTCAAGGGCTGCAACGACGAAGCCTGCCCCGAGGACGATATCGTCGAGCTCGCCAATGGCTGCATCTGCTGCACCGTCGCCGACGATTTCCTGCCGACGATGATGAAGCTGCTCGACCGGCCGAACCCGCCCGAACATATCATCATCGAGACCTCGGGGCTGGCGCTGCCCAAACCGCTGGTGAAGGCGTTCCAGTGGCCCGACATCCGCACCCGCGCGACGGTCGACGGGGTGGTCGCGCTGATCGATGCCGATGCGGTCTCGGCCGGGCGCTTCGCGACCGACGAGGCGGCGCTGGCGCTCGCACGCGCCGCCGATCCCTCGCTCGACCATGACAGCCCGCTCGAGGAATTGTTCGAGGACCAGCTCGCCTGCGCCGACCTCGTCATCCTCAACAAGTCCGACCTCGTCGACGGCGCGACGCTGACCCGGATCGAGGGCGACATCGCCGCCGATACCCGCCAAGGGGTCAAGATCGTCCGCGCCGATCACGGCGCGGTCGATGCCAGCGTGCTGCTGGGGCTGTTCGCCGGCGCCGAGGACGATCTCGACACGCGACCGTCGCACCATGACAGCGACCCCGATCACGACCATGACGATTTCGACAGCTTCGTCGTCAAGGGCGGCGAGGTCGAAAGCGTCGAGCCGCTGCTCGCGGCGATGGCGCACCTGATCGCCGAGCATGACATCCTCCGGATCAAGGGCTTCGTCGCGGTCCATGGCCGCCCCGCGCGGCTGGTGATCCAGGCGGTGGGTCCGCGCATCCAGCATCATTTCGACCGTGCGTGGAAAGCCGACGAGGCGCGCATCTCGCAGTTCGTGGTGATCGGCCAGAAGGGCCTCAAGCAAGCGGCGATCGCCACCGCGCTCAAGGTGGCCCTCGGCGCCGGCACCCGTTGATGCATCTGCTGGCCGCCACCCCGGGGACGGTCTCGAACGGCGACGAGGCGATCGACCTCGCCCAGTCGCCGGGCGACATCGTGATCCTGACGGTGGCGGACAGCGAACTCGCCTGCTTCGCCCGCGCCGCCGAACGCATCGAAGAAGATAGGTTGGGGCCCGATGGCGGCCCGAGCATCCGGCTCGCCAACCTGCTCCAGCTCAAACATCCCTATTCGGTCGATCTCTATGTCGAGAAGGTGATCGCCAGGGCGAAATTCGTCTGCGTGATCCTGCTCGGCGGCAAGAGCTACTGGCCCTACGGCATCGACGAGATCGCCCGCACCGCGCGCGAGCAGGGGATCGCCTTCGCCGCGGTCGCCGACGGGCGCGAGGACGATCCGACGCTCGACGCGGCATCGACCCTGCCGCTCGCGACCTGCGAGCATCTCCGCGGCTATCTGCGCCAGGGCGGGATCGCCAATGCCACCAGCTTCCTGCGCCAGGCGGCGCGGCTGATCGGCCGGGACATCGGCGCGCCCGACGATCCGGTGCCGGTTGCCGATGCCGGCCTCTATGTCCCCGGCCGCGACCGCGCGACCCTCGCCGACGCCCGGGCCGACTGGATCGCGGTCCAGCCGACCGCGCTGTTCGTCTTCTACCGCGCGCTGATGGTCGCCGGCACGCTCGACGCGCCCGATGCGATGGTGGCGGCGCTGCGCACGCGCGGGCTCAACGTGGCGGCGGTCCATGTCCGCGCGTTGCGCGATCCGTTCGCATCGGACTGGCTGCGCGGCGTGCTCGCCGAGATCCGGCCCGACATCATCCTCAACGCGACCTCGTTCGCGGCATCCTCGCCCGGCGATCCGCGGGTCCCGAGCGTGCTCGAAGCCGCCGACTGCCCGATCCTCCAGACGATCTTCGCCGGGGTCGAACAGAGCAACTGGCAGGACAGCGCCCGCGGCCTCGGCCCGCGCGACCTCGCGATGAACGTCGCGCTGCCCGAGGTCGACGGCCGGATCTTCACCCGGGCGATCGCCTTCAAGGCCGCCGAGCGCTTCGACGCCCGCACCGAATGCGGGATCGTCGTGCCCAAGGTCGCCCCCGACCGGGTCGCCTTCGTCGCCGAGCTCGCCGCCAACTGGGCGCGGCTGCGTCGGACCCCGGTCGCCGAACGCCGGGTCGCGCTGGTGCTCGCCAACTACCCCAACCGCGACGGCCGGGTTGGCAACGGCGTCGGGCTCGACACCCCGGCGAGCGCGGCGGCGATCCTCGCCGCGCTGGGACAGGCGGGCTATGCTACCGGCGACGTGCCTGTCGACGGCGCGGCGCTGATGGCGATCATGCTGGGCGGGGTCACAAATGCGCGCGATTCGATCGATCGCCCCGGCGAGATCGCACTTTCGCTCGCCGACTATCGGGCGGCGTTCGACCGGCTACCCGAGGCCGTCCGGTGCGCTATGACCGAACGCTGGGGCGAAGCCGACGCCGATCCGTTCGTCCGCGACGGCGCCTTCCGGCTCGCGGTCCACCGCTTCGGCGAAGTCGCGGTCGCGGTACAGCCGGCGCGCGGCTATAATATCGACGCCAAGACCAGCTATCATGATCCGGCGCTGGTGCCGCCGCACGCCTATCTCGCCTTCCATATCTGGCTGAACCGCGACTTCGGCGCGCAGGCGGTGGTGCATGTCGGCAAGCACGGCAATCTCGAATGGCTGCCCGGCAAGGCGCTGGCGCTGTCGGAGAGCTGCTTTCCCGAAATCTGCGCCGGGCCGGTGCCGCAGCTCTATCCGTTCATCGTCAACGACCCCGGCGAAGGCACCCAGGCCAAAAGGCGGATCGGCGCGGTGATCGTCGACCATCTCACCCCGCCGCTGACCCGCGCCGAAAGCTATGGCCCGCTCAAGCAGCTCGAGGCGCTGGTCGACGAATATTATCTCGCCGCCGGGATGGACCCGCGCCGGATCAACCATCTCAGGACCGAGATCCTCAACCTCGCGCGCAGCCAGGGGATCGACACCGATGCCGGCGCGGTCGGCGAGGGCGACGACGCGCTCGCGGCGCTCGACAATTATCTGTGCGAGCTCAAGGAGATGCAGATCCGCGACGGGCTGCACATCTTCACCCGGTCGCCCGAAGGACGGTTGCGGACCGATCTGCTGGTGGCGCTGGCGCGCACCCCGCGCGGCTATGATCATGTAGGCCAGGGGTCGCTGCTGCGGGCCATGGCCGACGATCTCGGGCTCGGATTCGACCCGCTCGATTGCCGGATGGGCGATGCGTGGGCCGGGCCGAAGCCGGCGGTGCTGGCTGCGGTTTCGGGGGATGTCTGGCGGACGGTCGGCGATACTGTCGAGCGGCTCGAGATGTTGGCGAGCGCGCTCGTCTCTTCTCTCCGTCATCCTGAACTTGTTTCAGGATCCACCGCGCCACGAGGGGATGCCCGCGTGGATGAGGGAATGCTGAAACAAGTTCAGCATGACGGTTTGGATGTGGCGACAGCTTCGGTGCTGGCCGCGATCCGCGACGATCTCGCGCCGCGGGTCGACGCGTGCGGACATGCCGAACAGGCCGCCTTGCTCGCGGGGCTCGACGGGCGGTTCATCCTCCCCGGGCCGTCGGGGGCGCCGACCCGCGGGCGGCCCGACGTGCTGCCGACGGGGCGCAATTTCTATTCGGTCGACACGCGATCGGTGCCGACCGCGACCGCCTGGGATCTGGGGCAGCGGTCGGCGCAATTGCTGGTCGACGACTATCTCCAGCGCGAGGGCGCCTATCCGCAGGCGATGACGCTGTCGGCCTGGGGCACCGCCAATATGCGGACCGGCGGCGACGATATCGCGCAGGCGCTCGCGCTGATGGGGGTGCGGCCGCGCTGGGACTGGACCTCGGGCCGGGTGATCGGGTTCGAGGTGATGAAGATCGCCGAGATCAACCGCCCGCGGGTCGACGTCACCTTCCGGGTGTCGGGCTTCTTCCGCGACGCCTTTCCCGAGCAGATCGACCTGATCGACAGCGCCGCGCGCGCGGTGATGGCGCTCGACGAGCCCGATCACGACAATCCCGCCGCAGCTCGCCATCGCGCGGAGACGGCCGGCCTGGTCGACGCTGGCACCGACGCGGCGAGCGCGGCACGGCGCGCCGGCGCGCGGGTGTTCGGATCGAAGCCGGGCGCCTATGGCGCGGGGCTTCAGGCGATGATCGACGAAAAGCTCTGGCACAGCCGCGCCGACCTTGCCGGGGTCTATCTCGACTGGGGCAGCTATGCCTATGGCGGCGGGGTCGAGGGGGATGCCGAACGCGACCTGTTCGCGACCCGGCTCGCGCGCACCGACGCGGTGGTCCAGAACCAGGACAATCGCGAGCACGACCTGCTCGACAGCGACGATTATTATCAGTTCGAAGGCGGCATCGCCGCCGCGGTCGAGGCGCTGTCGGGCAAGGTGCCCCGCGCCTATCATAACGATCTCAGCCGCCCCGAGCGGCCGGTGGTCCGCACGCTGGAAGACGAGATCGGCCGGGTGGTGCGCGCGCGCGTCACCAACCCCAAATGGATCGCGGGGGTGATGCGCCACGGCTATAAGGGCGCGTTCGAAATCGCCGCGTCGGTCGACTATCTGTTCGCCTTCGCCGCGACCACCCATGCGGTGCGCGACCATCATTTCGACGCCGTCCACGCCGCCTTCATCGAGGATGAGGATGTCCGCGCCTTCATGGCCGATGCCAATCCGGCGGCGCTGCGCGAGACCGCCGCGCGGCTGGCCGAGGCGCTCGACCGCGGCATGTGGAAACCGAAATCGAACAGCGCGGGCATGCTGCTCGCGGATCTTGCAGGAGCATGAGCATGGGCATGGTCGAGCGCACCGACGAGCAGCACGCCGAGAAGATGAAGAAGAAGCAGGCCGCGCACGACAAGATCGTCGCCGCCAAGACGATCGAGAAGGGGCTGCTAATCGTCCACACCGGCAGGGGCAAGGGCAAGACCACCGCCGCGTTGGGGATGGTCGTGCGCGCGATCGGCCACGGCAAGAAGGTCGGCGTCGTTCAGTTCGTCAAGGGCGCGATGACCACCGGCGAGAAGGTCGTGTTCGACGCCTTTCCCGAGCAGGTCGAATTCAAGCCGATGGGCGAAGGCTTCACCTGGGACACCCAGGACCGCAGCCGCGACATCGCGACCGCGCGCACCGCCTGGGACGAGGTCAAACGGATGATCGCCGATCCGCGCTATGATATGGTGCTCGCCGACGAACTCAACATCGTCCTGCGCTACGACTATCTGCCGCTCGACGAGGTGCTGGCCGTGCTGACCGCGAAGCCCGAAATGACCCATGTCGTCGTCACCGGCCGCAACGCCCCCGAGGGGCTGATCGAGATCGCCGACTTGGTCACCGAGATGACGTTGATCAAGCACCCCTTCCGCGGAGGGGTGAAGGCCCAGGCGGGAATCGAATTCTGACGACCGCCGCCGCCTTCGACGATGATTTCCGGGCAGCGTTCGAGGAACTGCTGCGCTGGCGCCGAGACGTGCGCCATTTCCGCACCGACGCGCTGCCCGACGGCGCACTCCTCCGGCTGCTCGCGCTGACCCATTATGCGCCGTCGGTCGGCAATTCGCAGGCGTGGCGGTTCGTGCGGGTACGATCGCCCGACCTGCGCGCGGCGCTCGCCGATCATGCCGATGCCGAGGTCCGGCGCGCCGGCGAACGCTACCAGGGCGAGCGGCTCGCCGATTATGGCCGGCTCAAGCTGCACGGGCTGCGCGAGGCGCCCGAGATCGTCGCGGTGTTCTGCGACGAGGCGCCGGCGGCCGGGGCCGGGCTGGGGGCGGCGTCGATGCCCGAGGCGCGGCGCTATTCGGTGGTGATGGCGATCCACACGCTCTGGCTGGCGGCGCGCGCCGAGGGGATCGGGCTCGGCTGGGTGTCGGTGATCGATCCGGCCTGGGTGACCGCGCAGCTTGAGGTGCCCGCGGACTGGAGCCTCGTCGCCTTGCTGTGCCTCGGCTATCCGGAGGTTGCGTCCGACACGCCCGAACTCGAAGAGCGCGGCTGGCAGGCGAGGCTGGAGGGCGACGATCATGTCCTCACACGCTAGGCCATCCCCCGCCAGGCTCGCCGACGCGCTGCTGGTCGGCGCGCCGCGCTCGGGATCGGGCAAGACGATGGTGACGATCGGGCTCCAGCGCGCCTTCGCCCGGACCGGCCTCGCGGTCGGCGGCGCCAAATGCGGCCCCGACTATATCGATCCGGCCTTCCATTTGGCGGCAACCGGCCGGCCGTCGATCAACCTCGACGGCTTCGCGATGGACGCGACGGTGCTGCGGGGTCTGGCGGCGCGGATCGCCGGCGATGTCGACCTGGTGATCGCCGAGGGAGCGATGGGGCTGTTCGACGGCGCCCGGGTCGCCGATCGGTCGGGCGCCGCCGCCGATGTCGCACGGCTGGTCGACTGGCCGGTGCTGCTGGTGGTCGACGCCGCCTCCGCCGCCCAGTCGGTCGCAGCGGTCGCCCATGGCTGCGCGAGCTTTCCCGGCGCGCCGCGGATCGCCGGGGTCGTCGCCAACAATATCGCCAGCGCACGCCATGCGGCGATGGTCGAGGACGGCTTCGCGCGGATCGACCTGAAGCTGCTCGGGCTGATCGGCCGCGAGGAACGGCTCGTGCTGCCGTCGCGCCATCTGGGCTTGGTCCAGGCCGCGGAAACCGACGATCTCGACGCGCGGATCGATGCGATCGCCGACCGGGTCGCCGCCGGCTGCGACCTCGTGGCGATCCGCGCGGCGGCCGGCGCCACCCGGCCCGCGCCGCTGCCGCATGCGCCGATCACGCCGCCCGGACAGCGCATCGCGATCGCGCGCGATGCCGCCTTCGGTTTCCTCTACCCGCATCTGGTGGCGGGCTGGCGCGCGGCGGGGGCCGAACTGCATTTCTTCTCCCCGCTCGCCGACGAGGCCCCGCCCGGCGATTGCGACGCGTGCTGGCTCCCCGGCGGCTATCCCGAGCTTCATGCCGGCCGGCTTGCCGCCAACCGGCACTTCCTCGACGGCCTGCGCGGCTTCGCCGAACGGGCGCCGGTCCATGGCGAGTGCGGCGGCTATATGGTGCTCGGCCGCTCGATCGAGGACCGCGACGGCCGCACCCATGAGATGGCCGGGCTGCTACCGATCGCGACGAGCATCGCCCGCCCGAAGATGGTGCTGGGCTACAGGCGCGCCCGCTTCCGCACCGACACCGGCTTTGCACAGCCGGGCATCGAATATTTCGGGCATGAATATCATCATGCGACGATCGACGCCGAGGCCGGCGAACCGCTGGCCGACATGGCCGATGCCGAAGGGCGGCCATTGGCGCCCGCGGGTCATCGGGTCGGCCGGGTCACGGGGGGCTTCTTCCACCTGATCGCGTGATGATCGGAGGCATGCCAGCAGGCTTAGTTTTGAACCGTTCGTGTCGAGCGTAGTCGAGACACCTCGCGGTGGTGGAGCGCACCTGCGGCGCGCTCGACTTCGCTCGACACGAACGGAGAAGAGAGTCAGCTATTTCGCCTGGTGGTGTTGACCGTCCAATTGTTGACCATCACCGCAGCCCCAGTGCCGCCGCCAGCGCCAGCGCGAAACGGTCCACCGCCGCCGCGTCGGCACTCGCGAAACCGACGAGCAGTCCCGACAGCGGCGGGCCGAGGCTCATCCCCGACAGGAACGGCACGCTATAGCCCGCCGCCGCCAGCCGGGCCGCGACCGCGGCATCGTCGACCGCGGGATCGAATCGGATCGGCAGTTGCAGCCCGCCGAGCGGCGGGGCGATCGTCACCGCGCCGCCGCAATGCGCAGCGATCGCCGCGGCCAGCGCGTCGGCGCGGGCCTGGTAGACGCCGCTGATCCGGTTGAGATGCGCGCGATACTGGCCGCCATCGATGAAGTCGGCGAAGGCGGCCTGGGCATGGACGTTGACGAGCAGGCCGAGATTGCGCTGCACTTCGACCAGCCGTGCGGCCAGCGCCGACGGCACCGCCAGCCATGCCATGCGCAGCCCGGGCAGCAGCGACTTGGCGACGGTGCCGATATAGACGACCTCGCCCGCCTCCCCCAGCGCATGGAGCGCGGGGATCGGGCGGCCGCTCCACAGAAACTCGCTGTCATAATCATCCTCGATCACGATCGCGCCATGACGGCGGGCCGCGGCGAGCAGGGCGGTGCGCCGCGCGAGACTCATCCGCACGCCCGTAGGATATTGGTGCGATGGGGTGGTGTAGATCAGCCGCGGCACGCTCGTCATCGCGGCGATGTCGGCGCCGTCGGCATCGACCGGCATCGGATCAAGCGTCATCCCCGGAAAGGCCGCGCGTGCGCCGAGATAGCCCGGATCCTCGATCCACACCGTCTCGCGCGGATCGGCGAGCGCCTGCCCGAGCATCGCCAGCGCCGACTGCACCGTCGGCACCACCAGCAACTGGTCGGGCTTCACCACCACGCCGCGCGCCTCGGCGAGATAGCGGGCGAGCGCGGCGCGCAGAACCGGCAGGCCGTCGCCATGGTCGTAGAGCATCGCCTTGCCGTCGAGCATCCGCGTCGCCCGGCGCAACGCGCGCGCCCACAGATCGCGCGGGAACAGCGCGACATCGGGCTGGCCCGGCCGCATCGCTCCACCGGTACCGGCATAGGCCAGGGCATGGCGATCGGCCGCGAGCGCGGTGCCGCGCGCCGACAGGCTTATCTCGACGGGCTGCGACGTGGGTGCGGTCCGCAACGCCGGCGCCTGCGCACGCAGCATCGGCGCCGCGCCCGCGCCGACATCGACGATCGCTTCACCGCGCAGCAACTCGTACGCGGCGGTCACCGTATTGCGTGACACGGCGAGCGCGCCGGCCAATGCGCGCGACGATGGCAACGGGCCAGGGGTGGCGATCCGACCGCTACGTGCGCCGTCGCGGATCTGGCGATAGATCTGCTCGGCGAGCGGGACGCGCGATCCGCGCGCGAGGTTGATCCATCCGGCGAGCGGCGATCCGGCAGACACTGGCACCTCGCAATTTCCAAAAGCTGATCTTTGACCAGACCAGTCGCTGAGGCAAGAGGCGCGGATCGCCAACAGGAGCCCGACCATGACCGCGCGTCCCGATCATCTGCCCCGCTACGCCATCGCCCGTCAGCAGCGCCGCGCGCGCTATGACGAGGCGACCGTCCACGCGATCCTCGACCAGGGGCTGGTCGCGCATGTCGGCTTCGTCGCGTCGGACCGGCCGATGGTGATGCCGATGGCCTATGGCCGCGACGGGTCGACGCTCTACATCCATGGCGCCAGCACGACGCGGATCATCAAGGGGGTCGCCGAGGCGATGCCGGTCTGCCTGACGGTGACGCTGGTCGACGGCATCGTCGTCGCGCGATCGGCCTTCCACCATTCGATGAACTATCGCAGCGTGGTCGTGCATGGCAGCGCGCGCCATGTCACCGACGCCGACGAGCATGACCATGCGCTGCGGATCATCACCGAGCATCTGCTGCCGGGCCGCTGGGACGAGGTGCGCCCGATGCTGGCCAAGGAGCGCAAGGCGACGGGGGTGCTGGCGCTGCCGATCGAGGCCGCGTCGGCGAAGGTCCGCGACGGCGCCCCGATCGACGACGACGAGGATTATGCGACGCCGTTCTGGGCGGGCATCGTCCCCGTCACCACCGCGCTCGGCCGTCCGGTCGACGACAACCGGATCGTCGAGGGCACCCCGCTGCCCGCCTCGCTGGCCGCCGCGCGGCGCAAGTTCGCGTAGCGGATGGCCGGAAATGTTGATCCGTTCGTGTCGAGCGTAGTCGAGACACCCCGCGGTGGTGGAGCGTGTCTCGACTACGCTCGACACGAACGGAAATAGGGCGAACCGTTTCGACCAGGAACGCCCCGCGTCGCCCCTTGATCGGCCGGGCCAAAGCCCCTACCCCGCCGCGTGCGACAGGTTCCCCGGAAGGGGATCAAAAGGGAATGGGGTCTGAAGCCCCGGCTGCCCCTGCAACTGTGAGCGGTGAGCCATCGGGCCATATGCCATTGGGACGCCATGTCCTGAGAAGGCGGCCCGAACCGGCATCGACCCGCGAGCCAGGAGACCTGCCGGTCGCGGTCGTTCTTCGTCCGGACAGGGTGTGCCGGCCGAACGGGGTTTGACCTCGCGCAACGACAAGGCGCCGTGCGGGCAAGCGCGGATGCGGGGCGGTTCCGCATCGGCACGATCCCGACCGGCAAGATGTCAGATCTGCCGAGGACCGACCAATGGACCCTATGCCTGCCGACCCCCTGTTCGCCCTGCCCGTCCGGCGCGCCTGACGATGCTGCGCAAGGTCGAACCCGGCCCGGCGGTGGTCGCCTGCAACACCTGCCGCCTTTCGGCCGATGCCCGCGACGACGACGAGGGGGTGCGCGGCGGCGCGCGGCTGGTCGAGGCGCTGCACCGGGTCAAGGCCAGCGATCCGCGCTATGACGGGGTCGCGGTGCAGGAAATGCCCTGCCTGTTCGCGTGCACCGAGTTTTGCACGGTCCATCTGCGCGCGCCCGCCAAGGTCGGCTATGTGCTCGGCCGCTTCACCCCCGACGACGAGGCCGCGCAGGCGATCCTCGATTATGCGGTCCATTATGCCGCGTCGGAGCATGGCCGGGTCCCCTTTCGCGACTGGCCGCAAGGCGTCAAAGGCCATTTCATCACCCGTTCCCCTCCCGATGGATATGTTGCCGAATGACCTGTTTTCCGACGATCGCCGCGTTCGAAGCCGCGCTGGCCAGCCTCACCCCGCCCAATGACCGCTCGGTCGCGGCGGCGCGCACGCGCCAGGCCCAGCTCACCAAGCCGGCGGGCTCGCTCGGCCGGCTCGAGGATGTCGCGATCTTCCTGGCCGGCTGGCAGGGCCGCGAACGGCCGGCGATCGCCAGCGGGCGCGCCGCGATCTTCGCGGGCAATCATGGCGTGACCGTCCACGGAGTCAGCGCCTTTCCGGCGGCGGTGACCGCACAGATGGTCGCCAATTTCGAGGCCGGCGGTGCTGCGATCAACGCGCTGGCGGGCGCCGCCGGGCTCGAACTCAAGGTCGTCGCGATCGATCTCGACCGGCCGACCGCCGATTTCACCGTCGCCGCGGCGATGGAGGTCGCCGAATGCCTCGACGCGCTGTCGGCGGGGGCCGAGGTGGTCGAGCCGGGACTCGATCTGCTCGTCGTCGGCGAGATGGGAATCGGCAATTCGACCGCCGCCGCCGCCTTGTGCGCGCGCAGCTTCGGCGGCACCGCCGCCGACTGGGTCGGCCCCGGTACCGGGGTCGATGGCGACGGCATCGGCCGCAAGGTCGCGGTCGTCGACCGCGCGATCGCCTTCCATGCCGATGCGCCGGCGACGCCGTTCGAGACGCTGCGGCGGGTTGGCGGCCGCGAGATCGCGGCGATCGCCGGCGCGGTGGTGCGGGCGCGCCAGCTCGGGGTTCCGGTGGTGCTCGACGGCTTCATCAGCGGATCGGCGGTGGCGCCGCTGAAGGCGCTCCATCCCGGCATCACCGACCATATCCTCGCCGGACATCGATCGGCCGAACCCGGCCATGTCCGGTTGCTCGAACGGCTGGGCCTCGAACCGCTGATCGATCTCGGCATGCGGCTGGGCGAGGGCAGCGGCGCCGCGGTCGCGGTCGCGGTGATCCGCGCGGCGATCGCCGCCCACAACGGCATGGCGACCTTCGCCGAAGCCGGGGTCTCCGACAAGGAAGCGGTGCCGGCAGACGGATGACCGCCTTCCTGCTGCACCTGCTGCGCCACGGCGCGCCCGAGACGCCGGGACGGATGATGGGCCGCACCGATGGCGCGCCGACCCCGGCCGGAATCGCCGCCTGTGTCGATCAGGCGGCCGATCTCGCGGTCGACCGGCTGATCGCATCGGACCTCGCACGGACGCGGCTGGCCGGCGACGCGATCGCGGCGACGCTGGCGGTGCCGCTCGGCATCGATCCGCGCTGGCGCGAACTCGATTTCGGCGCGTGGGACGGGCTGTCGAGCGCGGACGTCGATCCGTCGGCGATCGGCCGATTCTGGGACGATCCCGACGCCAATCCGCCGCCGGACGGCGAGCGCTGGTCGGCGCTGACCGCCCGGGTCGGATCGGCGATCGCCGACCTGGCGCCGCTGCCGACCCTGGTCGTCACCCATGGCGGGGCGATGCGCGCCGCGCTGGCGGTGCTGTGCGGGTTCGACCAACGCCAGATCTGGGCGTTCGAGCTCGGCTATGCGTCGCTGCTGTCGCTCAAGGTCTGGCCGGGCGACACCCCGTCGGCGCAGATCGTCGGGCTATGGCCATGAGGGGCCTGGTGATCGCGGTCCAGTTCCTCACCCGCCTGCCGACGCCGCGGGTGCGCAGCGACGACGCGGCGTTCGCGGCCTCGATCCGCTGGTTCCCCGCGGTCGGGCTGCTGATCGGCGCCCTGGTTGCCGGCGCCGCCTGGCTCGGCGCGCGGATCGATCCATGGACGGGGGCGCTGGCCGCGCTCGCTTTGTGGGTCGCGGTCACCGGCGCGCTCCATCTCGACGGTCTCGCCGATCTCGCCGACGCCGCAGGGGCCATCCACAAGGGCCGCGAGCATCTGCTGACGGTGCTCGCCGATCCGCATATCGGCAGCTTCGGCGCGGTCGCGATCGTGCTGCAGCTGATCGCCAAGCTGGTGCTGCTCCATGCGCTGATCGACGCCGCGATCCTGCTGCCGCTGATCCTCGTCCCGTTCGCCGCGCGGATCGGACCACTGGCATGGGCGCGCTGGCTGCCGCCGCTCCACCAGGGGCTGGCCGCGCGCTTCGCCGCGTCGGTGCGGATCGTCGACCTCGCCCTCTGGGCAGCTTTGCTGGTCGCCGGCGCATGGTTCGCGCCCGCGATCCTGATCGCGCCGGCGCTGATCGCGCTGTGGGGCTGGCGGCTGCTGCGTATGATCGGCGGGATATCGGGCGATGGCCATGGCGCGGGAATCGAGCTGGTCGAAACCGGGCTGCTGATCGGGCTGCTCATCATCGGTCAGGCCGCATGAGCGAGGATATCCGCGCCTGGTCCTTTCATGGCGGGCGGCTGCGCGTCGCCCAGGCGGCCTATCCCGACGCGCCGGGGCCGTGGATCGACCTGTCGACCGGAATCAATCCGCAGCCCTGGCCGGGGGTCGCCGATCTCGCGATCGACTGGCAGCGGCTGCCCGACGAGGCCGCGCTCGGCCGGCTCGAGGCGGCGGCAGCCGATTTCTTCGGGGTCGATCCGGATCATGTCTGCGCGCTGCCGGGAACCGAGATCGGGCTGCGGCTGATCGGCGAGATGCTGCCGGGGCCGGTCGCGCATGTCGCCCCCGGCTATCGCACCCATGCCGAGATCGCCGCGGGCGCCGCACCGATCGCCGCCGGCGCGATCGGTGCGGCGGCGAGCGCGCTGATCCTCGCCAACCCGAACAATCCCGATGGCCGGGTGACGCCGGCGGCGGTGCTGCTCGACCGGCTGCACCACTCGCCCGACTGGCTGCTGGTCGACGAGGCCTTTGCCGATGCGCTGCCCGAGGCCAGCATCGCCGGCACGGTGCGCGACGACCGGCGGCTGATCGTCTTCAGGTCGTTCGGCAAGTTTTTCGGGCTAGCGGGGGTGCGGCTCGGCTTCGCGATCGGCCCGCGCGACCTGATCGGCCGGTTGCGCACGCGGATCGGCAGCTGGCCGGTCTCGGCGGCGGCGCTTGCGATCGGCACCGCCGCCTATCGCGACCGCGACTGGATCGCGGCGATGCGGACCGGCCTCCACGGACAGGCCGCTACGCTCGACGCGCTGCTCGCCCGCCACGGGCTGACCGTGCGCGGCGCATGCCCGCTGTTCCGGCTGATCGAGACCGGCAATGCCGCGGCGCTGTTCCACAAGCTTGCGGGCCACGCGATCCTCACCCGTCCGTTCGACTATGATCCGCACTGGCTGCGGCTCGGCCTGCCAGACGGCGCCGGGGCGCTGGCCCGGCTCGATGCGGCGCTCGCCGGCGATGGCTGAACCGGTCGCGCTGCTCGCGCTGGCGATCGATGCCGGCTTCGGCTGGCCGGCATGGCTCTATCGCCGGGTCGGGCATCCGGTCGGCGGCTTCGCCCGGCTGATCGGCTGGTGCGAGGCGCGGTGGAACCGGCCGGGATCGGCCGACCTCGCCCGGCGCGCCGCCGGGGTCGCGACCGTGCTGATGCTGGTCGTGGTGGCCGGCGGGGTCGGCCTCGGCCTCCAGCGCGTGCTGGTCGCGCTGCTCGGCGCATGGAGCTGGCCGATCGTCGCGCTGCTCGCCGCCCCCGGACTCGCCCAGCGCAGCCTGCACGACCATGTCCGCGCGGTCGCCTCGGCACTCGCCGCCGGCGATCTCGATCGGGGACGCGCGGCGGTCGGGATGATCGTCGGGCGCGACACCGCGGCCCTCGACGAAACCGGGGTCGCGCGGGCGGCGATCGAGAGCCTTGCCGAAAGCTATTGCGACGGGGTGACCGCGCCCTGGTTCTGGCTGATGCTGCTCGGGCTGCCGGGGCTGTGGGTCTACAAGGCAATCAACACCGCCGACAGCCTGATCGGCCATCGCGAGGAACGCTGGCGCGCCTTCGGCTGGGCGGCGGCGCGCACCGACGACCTGCTCAACCTGATCCCGGCCCGGCTCTCCGGCCTGCTGATCTGCCTGTGCGGCATGCGCGGCTGGCGGGTGATGCTGCGCGATGCGCGCCGCCATGCCTCGCCCAATGCCGGCTGGCCCGAGGCGGCGATGGCGGGTGCGCTCGACCTGCGGCTCGCCGGGCCGATCGCCTATGACGGGGTGGTCCAGGCCAAGCCATGGATCGGCGACGGGCGCGAGATCGCGCGCGCCGCCGACATCGATCGCGCGCTCATCCTCTCTCGACGCGCTTGCCTGGGCCTGTGGATCATCGCAGGAGGCACGGCATGGCTGCTCTGATGCTCCAGGGGACCGGCTCCGACGTCGGCAAGTCGGTGCTCGTCGCCGGGCTATGCCGCGCGCTCGTCCATCGCGGCTATCGGGTGCGGCCGTTCAAGCCGCAGAACATGTCGAACAATGCCGCGGTGACGAGCGACGGTGGCGAGATCGGCCGGGCACAGGCGCTGCAGGCGATCGCGGCGCGGGTCGAACCGCATAGCGACATGAACCCGGTGCTGCTCAAGCCGCAGGCCGACCGCACCTCGCAGCTGATCGTCCATGGCCAAGTGCGCGGCACGCTCGGCTCGGGCAATTATCGCCAGGCCCGCGGCGCGCTGCTCGAAGATGTCATGGCGAGCTTCGCAAGGCTGCAGGCCGAATGCGACATCGTCGTCGTCGAAGGCGCCGGATCGCCCGCCGAGATCAATCTGCGCGCGGGCGACATCGCCAATATGGGGTTCGCGCGCGCGGCCCGGGTGCCGGTGATCCTGGTCGGCGACATCGACCGCGGCGGGGTGATCGCGGCGATCGCCGGCACCCGGGCGGTGATCGATCCCGACGATGCCGCGATGATCCGCGGCTTCATCATCAACAAGTTCCGCGGCGACCCGGCGCTGTTCGAGGACGGCTATCGCCAGATCGAGGCGATCGCCGGCTGGCGCGGCTTCGGGGTGGTGCCGTGGCTGCCGGCGACTGCAAAGCTGCCGAGCGAGGATGCGGTGATCCTCGAAAAAGGCGCGAACCGCGGCGCGGGGCGGGTGCTGGTCGCCTGCCCGATCCTGCCGCGCATCTCCAATTTCGACGATCTCGATCCGCTCAAGCTCGAACCCGGGGTCGAGCTGATGATGGTGCCCCCCGGCCAGCCGATCCCGGCCGAGGCGGCGCTGGTGGTGCTGCCGGGATCGAAGGCGACGATCGCCGACCTCGCCGCGCTGCGCGCCGAGGGCTGGGACATCGACATCCTCGCGCATCATCGCCGCGGCGGCGCGGTGCTGGGCCTGTGCGGCGGCTATCAGATGCTCGGCCGGCGGGTGGCCGACCCCGACGGCATCGAAGGCCCGGTGCGCGAGGCCGCGGGGCTCGGCCTGCTCGACGTCGACACGATATTGGGCCCGACCAAGGCGTTGCGCCGGGTGCAGGGGACCGCGCTGGGCGCCCGTTTCGAAGGCTATGAGATGCATATGGGCGAGACGTGCGGGCCCGATAGCGATCGTCCGCTGGCGACGTTCGACGACGGCCGCCGCGACGGCGCGATCAGTGCCGACGGGACCGTGCTCGGCAGCTATGTCCACGGCCTGCTCGCCGATGCCGGCCAGCGCCGGGCGCTGCTCGCGCGGATCGGGGTCGAAGGCGGCGGCCGCGACTATCGCGCCTCGGTCGATGCGGCGCTCGATGCGATCGCCGCCGCGCTCGAGGCGCATCTCGACATCGACGGCCTGATCGCGCTGGCGGTGGCGGCATGACCGCGCTCAGCCTGCTGGTGCTGGGCGGCGCGCGATCGGGCAAGAGCGGCTATGCGCAGGCGCGCGCCGAGGCGCTCGACGGCGAGCTGATCTATGTCGCGACCGGCCAGGCCCATGACGACGAGATGGCCGATCGCATCGCCCGCCACCAGGCCGATCGCGGGCCGCGCTGGCGCACGGTCGAGGCGCCGGTCGAACTTCCCTCGATCATCGCCGCGCAGGCCCGGCCGGGGGCCGTGCTGCTGGTCGACTGCCTGACCTTGTGGGCGTCGAACCTGATCTTCGCCGATCGCGATTGCGAGGCCGAGACCGCCCGGCTGACCGCCGCGATCGGCGCGGCACGCGGCCCGGTGATCCTGGTTTCGAACGAGGTCGGGCTGGGGATCGTCCCCGACAATGCGCTCGCCCGACGCTTCCGCGACGTCGCCGGCCGGATCAACCAGGCGGTGGCGCGTCAGGCCGAAGAGGTGATGTTCGTGGCGGCGGGGCTGCCGCTGCGGCTCAAATGAAGATCATCGGGCATGCGCTGTCGGCGTCGGCGGTGCGACGATGTCGGGGTCGAGATGGCGCGCGAGATAGTCGAGGCAGCTACGCACTTTCGCGGTCTCGCCCTGCGTCGGCAGATAGAGCGCACAGATCGGGGTCTCGGGCAGCGCGAGATCGGGCAACACCGGCTCGAGCCTTCCCGCCGCCAGATCCTCGACCACGTCCCAGCGCGACTTCATGACGATGCCGGCGCCGTCGAGCGCCCAGCGGCGCGCCAGTTCGCCATCATTGGTGCTGAGCGTGCGCATCGTGCGCGCCGGCCAGAGATCGACCGCGCGCCAGCCCGACGGCAGCCCCTCCCCGACCATGATCGCATCGTGCCGCGCCAGATCCGACGGATCGTGCGGACGGCCGCGCCGGCGCAGATAGTCGGGCGACGCGCATAATATCCGCGGATTGTCGGCCAGGCGCTTCATCACCAGCGTGGAGTCGGGCGGCGGATCGAAGCAGATCGCGATGTCATGGCCGGTCTCGACGATGTTGGCGGCCTGTTCGGCGGTCTCGAGATGGACGGTCACCTCGGGGTGAAGCATCGCATAATGCTGGAACAGCGGCGCCAGCCGGCTGCGGCCGAAGCTGATCGCGGTCACCACGCGGAGGGTGCCGCTCGCCTGGGTCGCGCTGCGCATGGCCGCGCTTTCGGCGTTGTCGATCTCGCCGAGCGCGCTGGCGGCGCGCTCATAGAAGGCGATGCCTTCGTCGGTGAGGCTGAGATTGCGGCTGTTGCGGCGAACCAGCGAGACACCCAGCCGGGCTTCGAGCTGGGTGAGCCGGCGGCTGGTCGCAGCCAGCGACAAACCCAGCTTGCGGGCGGCGCGCGACAGGCTGCCCGATTCGGCGATGCGCACGAAGGACAGGATTTCGGAGAAGCGATCGGACATGCATGAAAGCTAGGACGGTGATGCTGCGACGCAAGATAGCGAGTGTTGCACGACCGTATGGAATCGTTTCCGCCTGTCCCGATCGTCACTGTTTTATGACGAAATCTTGCCAATTTTCACGAAATGCAAGGCTGGCTTGCAACCGTTTGCCGGCGTTGACGGCGGCTTTTGCGGTGCATCATTTTCGATCCCCGACATGCTCGACCGAGCGTCCCGACAGCATCATATGAAGAGGATCCATCATGACGACCGCGCTTGCTTCCCCCGCAAAACCCGCAACCCGCTGGACGGCCGCGCCAGCAGCCGGGCCGGCGGCCAGGCCGGCCGGAACACGGCCCGCCTGGAACGACATCGAAGCGCTGCCGCTCCATGCGGCGGCGCTGCTGTTGCTGCTGTTCCTGTTCTACCTGTTCGCCGACATCGAGCCGACGATGCGCAGCGAGGGCCTCAAGGCCGTCGGCATCTTCGGTGCGTTGGCGCTGCGCCAGGCGTGGCTGCGGCTCGACGAAGACCAGCGCGCCGGCGGCTGAGCCATGATCGTCGGCCCGGCGCCGCGTATCCGGCAGAGCTTTCGAACCGCGTGGCGCGCGCTCGCAGCGTTGTTCGTCTGGGATGTCGCGGTCACCATCTTCTATTTCATCTCGCCGTTCCACGCACCGGCGCTGCCGCTGACGATCTTCGGCACCGCGCTCGCGCTCGTGCTCGGCTTCCGCGTCAACTCGGCCTATCAGCGCTGGTGGGAGGGCCGGATCCTGTGGGGTGCGATGGTGAACGTGTCGCGCAGCTTCGCGCGCGCAATCCTCACCTTCCTGCCCGACGCCGGGGCGGAGCCACTGCGCCGGACCCTCGTCCGGCGCCAGATCGGCTATGTCCATGTCCTGCGCCGCCAGTTGCGGCGGCAGGATCCAGCCGAGGAAGCCCATCGCACGCTGGGCCCCGACGACATCGCCGAACTGGCCCGCCGCAATCCGGCCAACGGCCTGCTCGAAGGATCGTCGCGGCGGATCGGCGAGGCGCTGGCACATGGCTGGATCGACAGCATCCAGCAGACCCAGATCGAGCGGCTGCTGGTCGACATGTCGAACGCACAAGGCGGGATGGAGCGGCTGAAGAACACCCCGCTGCCTGCCCAATATCGCAGCTTCCCCAAATTCTTCACCCGGCTGTTCTGCATCCTGCTGCCGGTGGGGCTGGTCGAGACGCTGAACATCGCCACCCCGATCGGATCGGCAATGGCCGGCTTCATGTATCTCGCGGTCCTCCAGATCGGCGACGACCTGGTCGATCCGTTCAGCACCGATGTGCACGGCCTGCCGCTGACCAGCATCTGCACGACGATCGAGGCCGACCTGCGCGAGGCGATCGGCGAATCCCCGCCGGCACCGGTCGAGCCGATCGGCGGCGTGCTCTGGTGATGAGGTCGGGCTGGGGATCGTCCCCGACAATGCGCTCGCCCGGCGTCTCCGCGACGTCGCCGGGCGGATCAACCAGGCGCTCGCCGCCCGCGCGGACGAGGTGGCCCTCGTCGCCACCGGGTTGCCCCTCACCCCCAAGGGCTGACGCTGACTGTAACTTCGCAGGCCTCTGCTGCGTATCTCAATCAGATCGCCCGGAGGTTCACCATGTCGAGTGCCGCATTCAACATCGTCGTCGCGCTAGCCGCCCTGGCGGGTTCGGCCAGCCTGCTCGGCCGGATCGACGACAGCGCGAGCGCGGCGACCATCGCGGTCAAGGTGCCGGCGCCCGCCTTCGACGCGCCGTCGACGGCGGACCGTGCGACCGCGATCTTCGCGGGTGGCTGCTTCTGGGGCGTGCAGGGCGTGTTCCAGCATGTGAAGGGCGTCACCAGCGCGGTGTCGGGCTATAGCGGCGGCGTGGAATCGACTGCCCATTATCGCGAAGTCGGCTCCGGCCGGACCGGCCATGCCGAGGCGGTCCGGGTGACCTATGATCCCCGGCAGGTCAGCTATGGCACGCTGTTGCAGATCTATTTCGCGGTCGTCGCCGATCCGACGACGCTCGACTATCAGGGTCCGGACCATGGCCCGCAATATCGCAGCGCGCTGTTCCCGACGACGCCCGAACAGCGGCTCGTCGCCGAGCGCTATATCGCGCAGCTCGGTGCATCGGGTGCCTGGCCGCGCCCGATCGTGACACGGATCGAAGCGTATAAGGGCTTCTTCCCGGCCGAGGCCTATCATCAGGACTATCTGACGCTGAACCCCGATGCGCCCTATATCCGCGTCAACGACATGCCCAAGGTCGCCGCGCTCCGCCAGGGGTTTCCCGCGCAGTATCGGGCAACGCCGGTCCTCGTCGGGCATGCCTCCTAAGATCCGATCGTTCATCTTTTTGCGGTAGGAGGCGGCATGGCCATCAGCGGCGATTATTCCCATCCGGTCACGGTCAACGGCTTCTCGTGCCGCAACTGTACCGATGTCGATCGCGCCAAGCGGTTCATCGACCCCGCCGATCCGAAAGGCGGGCCGTTCGGAGTCAACGCGACATCGGGTGGCAAGGCGCATGCGCAACTGTTCGATGCCGATGCGATCGACCGGGCCACGCCCGCCGATCGGGCGGACGAGCGGCGACGCAGCCATCCGATCCGGGCCTATGCCACGACCGAGACGCCCGGCACGCGGATCGACCTGGTCGCCTGACGCCTACATCGATCGCGTTCGCAGGAGAACCGCCATGCGCCACCTCGCCGTCCTGTCCCTGGTCCTCGCCCTTGCGAGTCCCGCAGCCGCGGCCGATCCGGCGCATCCGATCGTGGTCGAGCTGTTCCAGAGCCAGGGCTGCTCGTCCTGCCCGCCGGCCAACGCCACCCTCAACGCGATCGCGGGGCGGTCCGACATACTCGCGCTGTCGTTCGCGGTGACCTATTGGGACCGGCTCGGCTGGAAGGACAGCTTCGCCAGCCCGGCTTACACCGCGCGCCAATGGGACTATGCCCGTGCCGGCGGCCGTGGCGAAGTCGCCACGCCGCAGATGATCGTCGACGGCCAGACAGTGCTCAACGGCGGCAACCAGCGCGAGGTCGAGGCGGTGGTCGCCCGGAGCGCGCGCGGAGCGGCGGCCCCGACGATTGTCAGCATTTCCGGGAAGATCGCGATCGGCCCGGGCACGACCAGCCGGCCCGCGACGGTCTGGCTGGTCCGCTATGATCCCAGGGTCCAGAATGTCACGATCCGCGCGGGAGAAAATGGCGGACGAACCCTGCCCCACCGCAACATCGTCCGATCGATCGAAGCGCTCGGCCAATGGCGGGGCACCGCCTTGTCGCTGTCGCTGCCGACCGCAGCCGACCCCGCCTATCGGTCCGCAATTCTGATCCAGTCCGGCAAGGGCGGCCCGATCGTAGCGGCCGCGAAACTCTAGCCGGCACCATCGATTTGCGGCTGCCGCCGCGGTGACGCGATGCAATAGAAATCGGCAGGCCTTGATCGGCCGCCTTCACGCTCTGCTCATCGCCCGGAATCGTCGCGTCGGCGCACTAGTGCACCGAGTCGCGATGCGCTTCCGCGAAAAAGCGCCATTTTCAGCCATTTCTGAATATTTGTTCATGGAGCAAAGTCGCTTGCGCTTTGTTTTGGCTCACTGATGCGACGGGCTGAGCGATGGCAGGGATCGACCGACCAGCCGGCCCCTCGCCAACCAGATGATGATCTGGGATAGTGCAGTGCAGCGCAAGTCGGCCGCGACGAGATCGCGGCCAGAACAAGGTTCAGGTCTTTTACGGGAACAAATCCATGCGCGACAGCCATGATTCCTACCCGATGGGCAATAATATCGATCGGCGAACAGGTGGCATCCGCCCCGGCTCCGGCTGGGACGATCGCCTGACCCGATTGGTCGACATCATCATTGCGTTGACCGCAATCGTGATTTTACTTCCGGTAATCGCGATATTATGCGGCGCGGTGTTCGCGCATGACGGCGGACGACCGATCTTCGCGCACCGCCGGATCGGGCGAGGGGGCCAGCGTTTCCCCTGCCTGAAGCTGCGGACGATGGTGGTCGATGCCGAGCAGAAGCTGCGCGACCTGCTCGATCGCGACCCCGACGCCCGCGCCGAATGGGAACGCGAGCAGAAGCTGCGCAACGATCCGCGGATCACACCGCTGGGCACCTTCCTGCGCAAGTCGAGCCTCGACGAGTTGCCGCAGCTGGTCAACGTGCTGTGCGGCCATATGAGCCTGGTCGGGCCGCGCCCGATCGTCGATGCGGAGATCGTGCGCTATGGCCGCTATTTCAGCCTCTATTGCGCGGTCCGTCCGGGCATCACCGGACTGTGGCAGGTCAGTGGGCGCAACAATGTCAGCTACCGGCGCCGGGTCGCGATCGACACGGTCTATAGCCGGACCAAATCGCTCAAGGGCGATCTGGCGATCCTGGGCCGCACCGTTCCGGCGGTGCTGATGAGCCGGGGTTCGTTCTGAACGCCGCGCTGCCGCCTGGCCCGTGGATATCGTCATCCCCGGATGAGGAACTCCGCGTCCTCCAGGTCGACCCCTCGCTGTTCACCGGCCCTTATGACAGCGCGCTGTCGCGGGGCCTGGTCGCCAACGGGATCGATGTGCGCTGGGCGACCCGCGGCTGCCGGCCGGGCGAGGAGGATGCGCTGACCGGCGAGCGGGTCGAGCGGATCTTCTACCCGCTGACCGACGGGCGCCGCCGCCGCACCGGGCGCAGCTGGCAGGCCTTGAAGGGCATCGAGCATCTGGTCGGGCTCAACCGGCTGTGCCAGCTCGCCGACCGCGAGGCGGTCGACCTGGTCCATTTCCAATGGGCAGCGCTGCCGGGGTTCGACCGGCGCGCGATCGCGCGGATCCGCCGCGCCTGCCCGGTGGTGCTGACGGTCCACGACACCCAGCCGTTCAACGGCAAGGCGGTGTCGCGCCTGCAGACCGACGGCTATGACGCGCTGTTGCGATCGGTCAGCCATCTGATCGTCCATGGCGAGGCAGGGCGCACCAATCTGATCGACCGCGGCATCGCGCCCGACCGGGTGAGCGTGGTGCCGCACGGGATATTGCCGCTGGCCGCCGCCGATCCCGAACCGCGCCATCAGCCGGGCCGCTGGCGGATCGTGCTGTTCGGCAAGATGCAGGACTATAAGGGCATCGACGTGCTGATCGACGCGATGGCGATGCTGCCGCCGGGCGACCGGCAGCGCATCGACCTGGTGATCGCCGGCGAGCCGATGATCGATCTCGACCCAGTCTACGCCAAGGCGCGCACGCTGGGATTCGCCCATGCGATCGAGTTCCGCCCGCGCCGGCTCGGCGAGCGCGAGATGGCGGCGCTGCTGCACAGTGCTGACGCCTTCGTCTTCCCCTATCGCGCGATCGAGGCGAGCGGGGTGCTCCACCTCGTCGCCGATCTCGGCCGCTGGATCGTCGCCAGCGACCTGGGCGCCTTTCGCGAACTGGTGACGCCGCAGGCCGGGGCGCTGGTCCCGCCCGGCGATGCCGGGGCGCTGGCACGGGCGCTGGTCGATGCGATCGGCCGCCGCCCCAGCGCCGCCCCGACCGGCGACGTCCCCGGCTGGATCGAGATCGGGGCGCGCACCCGTGCGGTCTACGACCAGGCGATCGCCCGGCACCATGCCCAGGCGCTGTTCGAGGATGCGGCATGAGCGGATCGACCCTGCTCGTCCTCCAGGACAGTCCCGATTATGGCGGGCATGAGGCGATGTTCCTGCGGCTGCTGCCCGACGTCGCCGCGAGCGGCGCGTTCGAGCGGATCGTGATCCGCTTCGCCGAGGGGAATGAGCGACTGCGCGGCTGGTTCGCCGAACGGCGGCCGGCGAAGGTCGAGGCCGAGGCCTGGCCATTCGCCAAGCAGCGCGGCGAGCCCTATTTCGCTGGCTTCCGCCGCCGCTATGCCGGCGCGGTGCGGTCGCTGATCGCCCGCGAGCGGCCGTCGGCGCTGCTGCTGCTGCAGGGGCGGATCGAGAATCTGGCGGTGCCGATGCTCGCGGCGCCGCCCGAGACCTTCCTCGTCTCCTATGTGCCGATGGCGCAGAAGCTCGCCGAGCTCGAACGCTCGAGCGTGCCCGGCGACCTGGTGCGGCGGCGGCTCTACCGCCGCCCCGACCGCTATATCGTGCCCTCGGCGGCGGTCGCGGCGCAGGTGCGCGCCGCCGGCGGCAGCGCCGAGGCGATCGTCGTCGACAATATCGTCGCCCCGCCACCGCCGCGCGACCGCGCCGAGGCGCGCGCCGCGCTCGACCTGCCCGCCGATCGCCCGATCGCGCTGATGCTCGGACGGCTCGACACCCGCCAGAAGGGGATCGACCGGCTGGCCATGGCGATCCGGCGCGACCGCGACCGGCTGGCCGGCTGGACGATCCTGATCATCGGCGACGGCGACGGCGCACCGCTGGTCGATGCGCTGGCCGCCGACCTGGCCGGCCGGGTCGACCTGCGCCGGCTCGGCTGGACCGACCGGCCGCACGACTATCTGGCGGCCGCCGACCTGCTGCTGATGCCGTCGCGCTGGGAAGGCGTGCCGTTGGTGATGCTGGAGGCGATGACCTATGGCGTGCCGCTGCTCGGATCGCGGATCGACGTGTTCCGCGAATATCTGCCGTCGGCGCTGTGCCATGATTTCGAGACCGGATCGCTGGCCGACGCGATGGCGACAGCGATCGTCCCGGCGGCGATCGAGACCTATCGGGCGGCCGCGCGGCGCCGGATCGGCGACGGCGATCTCGCCCGCTCGGCCGCGCGCTTCGTCACGGCGCTGCAGAAATGACGGGGCAGAAATGATGGGCGGAGATGGCACGATGAGCGTCCACGCACCGGCCAGCGTGGTCATCCCGACCCTGAACGAGATCGCGCATATCGGCGGACTGATCGACCATCTGCTCGCCGAACCGGTCGAGATGGTGGCCGAGATACTGGTCGCCGACGGCGGCAGCCGCGACGGCACCCGCGAACTCGTGCAGGCGCGCGCGCGGCGCGACCCGCGCATCCGGCTGGTCGACAATCCCGACCGCATCCAGGCCTCGGGCGTCAACCGCGCGGTCGCGGTCGCCGATCCGGCCAGCCGCACGATCGTCCGGGTCGATGCCCATGCCGGCTATCCGCCCGCCTTCGTCGGGCGGCTGCTGACGGCGATGGCCGACAGCGGCGCCGACAGCGTGGTGGTGCGGATGGACACGGTCGGCACGACCTGCCTGCAGCGCGCGATCGCCGCGGCGTCGAACAGCCCGGTCGGCACCGGCGGATCGGCGCACCGGATGGGACGAACCTCGGGCTTCATCGACCATGGCCATCATGCCGCGATGCGCCGGACGATCTTCGAGCGCACCGGCGGATATGATCCGGATTTCGAGGCCAATGAGGATGCCGAACTCGACGTCCGGATCCGCGCCGCGGGCGGGCGGATCTGGCTCGCCGCCGATATCGTGCTGACCTATGTCCCGCGCGCGACGCTGGGCGCGCTCGCCCGCCAATATCATCGCTATGGTTCGGGGCGGGCGCGGACCTGGCTCAAACATGGCGAGACGCTGCGGCTGCGGCAGATGCTGCCCACCGTCGCGCTGCTCGGCGTGCTCGCCGGGCTGCTGCTGAGCCCGATCAGCCTATGGGCGCTGCTGCTGCCGCTCGGCTATTTCGGACTGATCGGCGCCGCGGCGATCGCGCTGGCGCTGCGCGGCCGATCGGCGTGCCTTCTGCTCGCCATGCCCGCAGTCGCAACCATGCATTTCGCCTGGGCCAGCGGCTTTCTGACCCGATATTTTGTGCAGATGCGAATATTCCGGGATCGTAATGCTCGAAGCGGCGTTGAGCGACGGCACTTGCCGGCCCGAAACAAGGATTTCGTGTGATGCGCATCGCCCCCGCTCTGTTCGCTTCGCTGCTGCTGACCCCGCTGCTGCTGGGTCTGTCCGCCTGCGCCAACGACATCGCCCCGCCCCAGGCCGGTGCCGCCCCCGCCAGCTATGTCCACCGGCTCGGCCCCGACGACCGGCTGCGGATATCGGTCTATGGCGAGGAGCCGCTCGCCGGCGAATATGCGGTCAATGCCGAGGGGCTGGTGTCCTTCCCGCTGGCGGGCATGGTCAAGGCCGACGGGCTGACGATCAGCGAGTTCAGCGCGAGCCTGACCCAGGCGCTGGCGGGGCATTATATCAAGGATCCCAAGGTCTCGGTCGACCTGATCGACTATCGCCCGGTCTATGTGCTGGGCGAGGTCAACAAGGCCGGCCAATATCCCTACAAGGCCGGCATGACCGTGCTCGGCGCGGTCGCGACCGCGGGCGGCTTCACCTATCGCGCCAACGCCAAGGTGGTGATGCTGCGCCATCCCGGCGCCCCCGCCGAAACCCGCGCGCCGCTGACCGCCGACCTGCCCGTCTATCCCGGCGACACGATCAGGATCCGGGAACGCTATTTCTGAGCCGGCGATGCGATACGTGCCGCATCTCCGGACGCTGGGCCTGGCCGGGAGACTGGCGGGCGGACTGGTCACCGCGCTCGCCGGCCCGGCGCTGGCCCAGCAGAGTCAATTGCTGCCGATGGAGGCACCGCAGGTCGATATGGAACGCTATACCGCCGTCCGCGATCGCAAGCAGCCCGCTTACGATGCGCTGGGCCTGCCGCTGGGCGGCTGGCGGCTCTATCCGTCGCTGACCGTCCAGGCGATCGCCGAGGACAATATCTTCGCGCAGCCCGACGGGGTGTCCGACACGATCCTGCGGCTGAAACCCGCCGCGACGCTCCAGTCGAACTGGGCGCGCCACAGCCTGACCCTGTCCGGACAGGCGGTGATCGACCGCCATGCGCGGCGATCGTCGGAGAATATCGAGGATCTGGATCTGGGCGCCAAGGCGGTGATCGACCTGGGGGCGACCACGAAATTGCGCGCGGGCGCCGGCTATTTCGACGGCCATCAGTCGCGCCAGTCGCAGGACATCTCGGCGCAGACGCAGCGCCCGATCCGCTACACCATATTCAACCAGGCCGCCGCGATCGA
Organism: Rhizorhabdus sp. GW822-FHT03C02; assembly: GCF_058801765.1. Lineage (NCBI taxonomy): Bacteria > Pseudomonadati > Pseudomonadota > Alphaproteobacteria > Sphingomonadales > Rhizorhabdaceae > Rhizorhabdus > Rhizorhabdus sp. GW822-FHT03C02. The sequence continues at coordinate 186,482 of NZ_JBXANN010000011.1, read as the reverse complement.
CCAAGATCTCGGCCGGCTGCGGCTGTCGGCCGACGCCACCCATGCCAGGCGCAACTATCATGACGGCATCCTCGCCGACGGATCGGTCTATGAGCAGGATACGGTCGACAGCGATGCCTGGCGGTTCGGGCTGCGCGCGACCTTCGCGCCGACCCCGTCGGTCGGGCTGTTCGTCCGGGCGATCGCCGACATACGCGACTTCCGGATCGGCACCCCGATCACCCCCAAGCGCGACTCGCGCGGTTTCCAGCTGCTCGGCGGCGTCGAATTCGAACCGGCGGCGCTGATCCGCGGCTCGGTCGGGGTCGGCTATATCCAGCAGCGGTTCAGGAGCCCGGTCTACGGCGACCTGTCGGGCCTCGCGGTCAACGCCAAGGTCGAATATTTTCCGACCCAGCTGACCACCTTCACACTGCGCGCCGATCGCCAGGTCCGCGATTCGGGTATTCCCGGATCGGGCGGCTATCTATCGACGACCACGTCGATCGAGGTCGATCACGAGCTGCTGCGCCAGCTGATCCTCAGCGGATCGCTGGGGCTGCAGCGCGACCGGTTCGACAATCTCGACCGGCGCGACAGGCGGGTCAGCGCCTCGGCGCGGGCGACATACCGCGCGAACCGCCATCTCGATCTCGAGCTCCGCTACGACCGCATCGACCAGTCGTCGCGCGGGGTCGATCGCTATCGATCCTTCACCGACAACCGGCTGATGCTGGGCGTCACCCTGAAGAGGTAAGGCCATGGACATAATCAGCCCCGCCCAGCATCCCGCGTTGAATGGCGCCCATGGATGGCCGGCCGAGCCGGTTCCCGACCGCACCGAGGCGCCGCGGCGGCTGATCGGCGCGATCCGCCGGCACTGGATCGCCTGTGGCGCGCTGTTCCTCGTCATCTTCGGCGCGGTGGCGCTCTACACCTTCACCCGCACCCGCCTCTATTCGGCGACCGCGGGGATGGTGGTGAATTCGCGCGAGCTCAACATCGCCGAGAAGGACAAGGAGGTGCTGCCGGGCCTGCCCACCAACCAGGGCGCGCCCGACACCGAGGTCGAGATATTGCGGTCGACCGCGGTCGCCGCGGCGACGGTCAGGGCGCTCGACCTGGTTCATCATCCGCTGTTCGCCAGGGCGATCGCCAAGCTGCCGCCCGAGGCGCAGATGTCGGCGGCGACGGCGATGCTCAAGGCCGACCTGAAGATCAGCCGCCCGGGCGAATCCAATGTCGTGTCGATCGCCTATGTCTCGCCCGATCCGGTGCTGGCCAAGGCGGTCGCCGACCAGGTCGGCCGGCAATATCTGGCGGTCAAGGCGGCGTCGCGCCGCCAGGCGGTCGGCACCGTCGATGCCGGGCTCGGCCGCGAGATCGAGGATCTGCGGGTCCGGCTGGAGACGGCCGAGGCCGACGTCGCGCGCTACAAGACGGCGAACAACCTGCTGAGCGCCGACGGGGTGACGCTGACCGAACAGGAATTGTCGCTCTACAAGCAGCAGGACGCGACCGCGCGCGCGGTCCAGGCCCAGGAAAATGCCCGGCTGCGCACCGCCCGGTCGCAGCTCGCCCGCGGATCGCAGGGCGACGATGTCGGTGCGGCGCTGCAGTCGCCGGTGATCCAGCAATTGCGCACCCAGCGCGCCGAGACCACCGCGCGGCTTGCCGAACTCCAGGCCAAATATCAGCCCGGCCATCCCGATCTGGTCAAGGCGCGCGACCAGGTCGCCGACATCGACCAGGCGATCCGCGCCGAGACCCGCCGGGTGATCTCGAACCTCGACGCCAATGCCCGCGTCGCCGCCGACAGCGCCGCCAACGCCCGCGCCACCGCATATGCGACGAGCGGGACGCTGGCGGTCAACAACGCCGCGAGCGTCCGGCTGAACGAGCTTCAGCGCAAGGCCGACGGGCTGAAGGAGAGCTATCAGACGCTGCTCGGCCGGCGCAATTCGATCCGGTCGCAGGCGCTGGTCGCAGGCGACGATGCCCAGCTCTTCTCGCCTGCGCTGCTGCCGCTCAGCCCGAGTTCGCCCAACCGCCCGCTGATGCTGGCGATCGGGCTGGTGCTCGCGGCGATCGCGGCGGGGGCGCTGCTCTGGCTGCTCGAGGCGCTCGATCGCGGCATCGCCGGATCGCGCGGGGTAGAGGCCGGGCTCGGCCTGCCCAATCTGGCGCTGCTGCCGCATGTCGCGACGATCGCGCGCGCCGACGAGGCGCATATCGCCCCCATCGACTTCGCGATCCAGCGGCCACTGTCGCTCTATGCCGAGGCGTTGCGCGCGATCCGGCTGGCGGTGATCGGCGGCCACCCCAACCAGCACCCGATCTGGGTCGGGGTGACCTCGGCCTGTGCCGGCGAGGGCAAGACGACGCTGGCGGTCTCGCTCGCCCGCGCGTCGGCGCAGGCGGGCAGCCGGGTGCTGCTGGTCGACGCCGATCTGCGCCGGCCGGCGGTGGCCGGGCTGATGGGGTTGCGCCCGGCGGCCGGGCTGGTCGAGCTGCTCGAGGGGCGCATCGCGCTCGACGCCGCGCTGATCGAGGATGATGCCAGCGGGCTGATGATCCTGCCGATCCGCCAGCCGCGCGACATCGGCGGCGAGCTGTTCGACCAGGCCCGCTTCGACCGGCTGATGGCGGCCTGCCGCGACCGTTTCGACCTGGTGATCGTCGATGCGGCACCGGCGCTGGTCGCCGCCGATGCGCGCCAGCTGCTGCGGCTGATGGATGACGTGCTGATGGCGGTGCAGTGGCGCAAGACCCCGCGCCCGACCGCGATCGCAGCACTACGCCGGCTGCGCGCCGCCGGGATCGAGCCGCTCGGCGCGGTGCTGACCCAGGTCGACATGAAGGCGCTGGCAAGGTCGGGCGAGGCCGAGGCCGACTATGCGCTGCAGACCTATGGCGCGCTGCAGGCCTGATAGCGCGATGTGTGCCCTATCAGCGCGGCGCGAATTCCTGGGTGAACGCGGCTTTCGACGCCGGGAACAGGTCGGTCGAAAGCTGGCCGTTATAATCGGAGGCGTTGAAGTCCCAATAGCCCGCGAACAGCGTGTTCCGGCCGCGCATGAACGCCGCCATATTGTGGATGAACAGCGGATCGTCGCCCCAGCCATGGCCGTCGGGGCGGGTGCCGGTCGCCCATTCGGGCAGCGCGATCGGCTTGCCGTGGCGGACCGCGAAATCGGACAGCCAGTTAAGCCCGTAGAAGGACGCGAGATGGCCGTTCCAGCGGGTCAGCGGATCGGCATCCTGCGGGCGCCACGACTGGTTATAGGCATCGAGGCCGACGACATCGACGACATCGTCCCCGGGCCAGGCGGTTTCGGCGTCGACCGTGCCCGCGGCCATGCTGGGGTTCCAGACGATGCGGAAGCGCTGGCCCGGCACCGCGCGGAACAGGCCCACGATCCGGCGGAAATAGGCCTTGAAGCCGGGCACATCCTTCTTGATCTGCCAGGGATACCAGTCGCCGTTGAATTCCCAGCCGATGCGGACATAGGCATCGGGCTTGCCCTTGGCGACGAGCAGCTTGGCGACCTCGGTAAAGGCGGCGTCGTTGGCGCCGGCATTGCCGTTGGCGAAGCTGGTTTCGCTTTTCATCAGCATCGGCACCGATATCGCGAGCTGGATCGGCGTCTTCGACCAGCAGTCGATCGCCCAGCGCGCGCCGCTCGACATTTGCGGCCAGCCTTCCTGCGACAGGAAGTCGACCGCACCGGCGACCTTGACCCCCATCACGCTTTCGAAGCGCGCGATCCGGTCGCGGCCGTCGCAGCCGGCGCCCTTGTAGACGAACAGCGCGGGGTCGGCAGCGGCCGCGGCGACCGGAGAACAGAACAGCAAGGTGGCAAGCAGGGGACGGAGCATCACAAGTCTCCTCACACGGCATGGACCCGGCAGCTGGGGAACGAAGCGCGGTTTTCCAAGGCTTGTTACGGCGAAGCGCCCGATCGTGCCGCCGGGCCGACGCGCGGGGCGGCCGCATGACGATCGGCCTTGCCGCCCCATCCATGCCCGGCGCGACGATGCTCGCGCGGCCCGGCGACGCCCGGCTGAGCCGTTTCTATGTCCATGCCGTGATGGTGATGTGCCTGCTGCTCCAGCGGTTCGGGCTGATGATGGGCGGCGGCGCGCTGTTCGTCAGCCTGCCGCTGTTCGCGCTGCTGATCCTGATGATGGTCGCGACCGGCCATGCCCGGCTGCGGCCGCGTGCAACCCTGCTCTATCTGCTGTTCGCCTGCGTCGCGCTGATCAGCACGCTCGGCGCGCTGGCGGCCCCCGACATGCGGTTCGGGATCAGTCTGGCCTCGCTCGGCGGGGTGCTGCTGACCTATGCGCTGGCGATCGTCGGCCCGTCCGAGCGGTTCGACCGCGGAGCGGTGATCGACCTGTTCCTCGCCTATATGCGGGCGCTGGCCGCGCTCGGCATCGTCCAGTGGCTGGTCCAGTTCGCGGGGATCCGCTTCTTCTCCTTCTTCGTCAGCGTGCCCGCGCTGCGGCCGATCCTGGTCGAGACCCAGTTCAACTATGATCCGGTGATCGCCTATGGATCGGCGATCCGCCGGTCGAACGGGCTGCTGCTGATCGAGCCGAGCATCTTTTCGCAATTGCTGGTGTTCGCGATCGTGCTCGACTGGTTCGTGCGCGGCCGGGCGCGCTGGCTGCCGCTCTATCTGGCCGCCTATATCCTGTCCTTCTCGGGGACCGGCGCGCTCGCGCTCGCGGTGGCGCTGCCTTTCTATGCCTGTCTTTCACTCAGGAATATCGGCCGGCTGGGCGGGCTGCTCGCGGTCGGCGCGGTCGCGGTGACGATCGCCGCGCTGGCGGTGCCCGACCAGTTCGCCAGCTTCACCAGCCGCGCGACCGAGATCCAATATTCGGGCAGCAGCAGCTATGCGCGCTTCATCGGTCCGTTCCTGCCGGTCGAGGACGTCGCCGGCGAGCCGCGGATCCTGATCGGCTATGGGCCGGGCGCCACCGAACGTTACGACTATCATGTCGAGGGCACCGGCAATTCGATCGCCAAGCTGATCCTCGATTATGGCGTAATCGGCTTCGCGGCGTTCATGGCGATGCTGGTGGGGACTTTATGGCGGCGCGACATCGCGCTGATGTCGCTGACCGCGCTCACCAATTTCCTGCTCGGCGGCGGCTATCTGCTGTTCACGCCGATCCTGGTGCTGTCATTCCTGCTGTGCATCTGGAGCGAGCGGCACGACCGGATTCCCGACGCGGTCAGATCAGCTTGAAGATCAGCACCCAGATCGACGCGCCGGCCGCGAGCGCGAGCGCCCAGGCGGTGAACGAGATACGCCGTCCGGCGAACGACTCGGGCGGAGCGACCGGCAGTTCGGCGCCCGCGGCGAGGCCTGCGGCGGTGTCGGCGCGCAGGGAAACGGGCGGGACGCTCTTGCCCCTGCCATCGCTTCCATCGCGCAAACCCGGTCCGGCCATCGCATCTCTCCTGCCCGTTTAGCTAAGGTTCATCTTCGTGATTGCAACCAACGACCATAGCATTGGGACATTTTCGCGCCGTCACGAGCCTGACGCGCGACGGCTGTGCCATAAATTGGTTAACAACCCAATGATTCGCTGGCAGCCGAGGGCCGCAGCGTCAGCCGGTGCTGTCGGCGACCAGATCGGCGTCGCGGAAGCGCAGCCGCGAGACGAGCGGATAGTTGGTGAGCTGCTGGAGCTGGGCGGCGGCGAACATCGCCCAGCGTTTCGGGGTCGCCTTCAACCGCAAGGCGCCGAGCATCAGCCGGCGCGCCTCGGCGAAATGGCGCATGGTGAAATTGACCCGGCCCGCCTCCCACATCTGCGCCGCCCACATCGCGTCGCGAATGCCGCGCCATTCGGACGCGGTGAAGCGCCCGGCGATCGCCGGATTGGCGGCGATCGTCTCAAGGCAGGGCAGATGATTGGCCCAGTCGACCGACAGCCCGCCCGACGAGCTGCCCGGCCGCACCCGCAGCGAGAAGATCTCGGGCTCGCGGCCGGCAAAGGCGAAGTCGCCTTGCGCGGCCAGCCGGCACCAATATTCCCAGTCCTCGCTCAGCCGCAGCCGCGTATCGAAGCCGCCGACCGCCTGGACGGCGCTGCGCCGGATCAGGACATGGCCGCCATTGGCGAGGAAATTGCCGTGGAGCATCGCCGCGAGCACGTCGCCGTCGGGATAGGCGTGGCGGGCGAGCGGCTTCTGCCCCGGATAAGCGGCGCCGCTCGGCAAAATCTTGAGGAAGGTCCCGAACGCCGCGACCGCCTCCGGCCGATCGGCGAGCGTGCCCGCGAGCCGTTCGAGCGCGGTCGGGTGGAGAAGGTCGTCGCCGTCGAGGAACATCACATGGTCGCCGCCGCTCACCGCGAAGCCGGCGTTGCGCGCGGCCGAGACCCCGGCATTGGCCTGGCGGAGCAGCCGGACGCGCGGATCGCCAAGCGCTGCGACCCGATCCGCGGTCGCATCGGACGATCCGTCGTCGACCACCACGCATTCGACCGCGGGCCAGCTCTGCGCGAGCACCGAATCGAGGCACGGCAGGATATAGTCCGCGACATTATAGGCCGGGACGATGACGCTGATCTTCGGCGGATTCGCGGCTATCGGCATGGACTGTCCTCCAGTTCGGGCAACGCAGGAGCGGGCAACCGGCTCCCCTGCGCGTCAAAGCGGGTTGGAGGCGCGGCATGACGGTCGCGAGCGTGGTGATCCCGGCCTATAATGCCGCCGACTATATCGAGGCGACGATCGCCTCGGCAACGCGCCAGACCCTCGCCGATATCGAGATCATCGTGGTCGACGACCGGTCCACCGACGACACCGCCGATCGGGTGGCGCGGATGCGCGAACGCGACCCGCGCATCTCGCTGCTGGCGCTGCCCGAAAATCGCGGGCCGTCGGGCGCGCGCAATGCCGGGATCGCGGCGGCGCGCGGGACATGGATCGCGCTGCTCGACGCCGACGACGCCTATGCCCCCGAGCGGATCGCGGCGCTGGTGAAGCTCGGCGAAGACAAGGCGGCCGATCTGGTCGCCGACAATATGATGCTGATCGACGCCGCCGACGGGTCGTCCGAGCCGATGATGACACGCGATGTCGTCGCCGCACCGCAGCCGATCGACCTGGTCGGCTTCGTCGAGCGCAACATCTCGAAACCCGACGCCCCGCGCACCAATTACGGCTTCCTCAAGCCGCTGATGCGCCGGCAATTCCTGATCGATCATGCGATCCGTTACGACGAGCAGGTCCGCTTCGCCGAGGATTTCGCGCTTTATGTCGAATGCCTGCGCGCGGGCGCGACATGGTGGCTCCATCCCGATCCGATGTATCTCTATCTGGTGCGCGCCGGGTCGCTGACCCAGATCCAGACCACCGCCGATCTCGACCGGCTGCGCCGGCGCCAGCGCGCGCTGCTCGCCGAGGCGCGGGCCGATGGCGACACGCGCTTCGCGGCGATCATCCGTCGGCATCTGCGCGGGATCGACCGCAACTATTATTATCGCGGCTTCACCGACGCGGTCAAAGCCCGGCGGTTCGGCGAGGCGCTGTCATGGCTGTTCGCGGCGCCCGACAGCTTCCCGCTGGTCGCGGGCGAAAGCGCGCGCCAGGTGCCGGTGATCCTGCGCAAGGCGCTGCGCGGCGGATATCGGCGCTGACCATGGCCGATTCTCCCGATTTCCAGCCCGCGGGCGATGCCGGCGCGCTCAAGGCGCGATCGGCATCGGGGGCGATGGTGACGCTCGCCGCGCAGGCGATCAAGTTCATCCTCCAGTTCGGCAGCCAGATCGCGCTCGCCCGGCTGCTGCTGCCGGTCGATTTCGGGCTGGTGGCTATGGTCGCGCCGATCATCGCCGGCGCCATGCTGCTGACCGATCTCGGCCTGTCGCAGGCGACGGTGCAGCGCCCGACGATCAGCCAGGTCGAACTGTCGAGCCTGTTCTGGTTCAACCTGCTGATCGGCGGCATCCTGGCGACCGCGACCGCGATCGCGGCGCCGCTGCTGGCATCCTTCTACGACACCCCGGCGCTGACCTGGATCATCGTCACAATGTCGGCGTCGCTGCTGCTGTCGAGCCTGACCGCGCAGCATCTGGCGATCCTCAACCGGCGGATGGAGTTCGGCGCGATCGCCGCGATCGAGGTCGGATCGCTGGTCGCGAGCGTGGCGATCGGGGTGACGGCGGCGCTGCTCGGCTGCGGGGCCTGGTCGCTGGTCGCGATGCAGATCGGCAACGGGCTGGTCGCGCTGGCGATCGCGTGGAGCTTCTCGCGCTGGCGGCCGTCGCGCCCGAGGATCGACGGCGAGGCGATCCACCTGATCCGCTTCGGCGGGGCGGTGACCGGCTATAATCTGCTCGGCTATCTGATCACCAATCTCGACAATATCCTGATCGGCGCGCGCTTCGGCGCCGGGCCGCTCGGCCTGTACGACCGCGCCTACAAGCTGATGTTCCAGCCGCTGTGGCAGATGACCGCACCGGCGGCGCGGGTCGCAGTGCCGCTGCTGTCGCGGCTCGAAGCCGAGCCCGCCGATTATCGCAGCGCCTATATGACGATGCTCGGGATGGTGCTGGTCCTGACGACCCCCGGGCTGCTGTGCGCGATGATCTTCGCCGCGCCGGTGATCGAGGTACTGCTCGGCGCGCGCTGGCTGGCGGCCGCGCCGATCTTCGCGTGGCTCGGTGCCTGCGCGCTGACCCTCCAGCTGCGCCAGGCGGCGTCCTGGCTGTTCGTCAGCCAGGGCCGCGCGCGCGAACAGCTCAAATGGGGGGGGCTGGGATCGCTGTCGATCGTCGCCGCCTATATGGTCGGGATCGGCTGGGGACCGCTCGGGGTCGCGATCGGCGCCGCGGTCGCCAGCGCCTTCGTCCAGATCCCGCTGATGTGGTGGGCGGTGACCCGTAGCGGGCCGGTTTCGGCGCGCGACGCGCTGGGCATATTGGCGCCGATCGGGCTCGCCGCGCTGGTCAGCGGCGGCGCGCTCGCGCTGCTGCGGCCGCTGATCGCCTGGAACAGCTTTCCGGCGCTGCTGCTGGCGCTGGGGCTCGCTTATGCGCTGTTCCTGCTGGGGCTTACCCCCTTTGCGGCGGGCCGGCGGCTGATCGGCCAGGCGGGCGGCATCATCCGCAAGCGGCGGCGGGGATAATCAGCCGCGCGCCTCGCGGATCAGGGTCGCGACCGCTTCCTCGAGCCGCTCGACCCGGTTCGCGAACAGCGCATCGTCGCTCAGCCAGGCGCGGCCCTGCGCCGCCATGCGCAAGGCGCGCGCCGCGGCCGCAACCATCGGGCCGTCGAAGGCGGCGATCGCGGCCTTGAGCAGCGCCTTGACCCCCTGGGGGGCGGCGACTGCGTCGATCACCTCGGGCTCGTCACGATAACGCTGATGGAAGTCGGCGATCAGATCGGCATTGCTGATATCGGCCATGCCGGCCTCGGCGACGCGCCGGCCGCCAGCCTCGGTCAGCCGGCGGATGCGCGCATAGCGATAGGCTTCGAGCCGGGTCGAGGGCGGCAGCGCGACCGGCCGATAGGACAGGTCGAGCGAGCCGAGCCAGTCGCGCCATTTGAAGATGCTGACCTCGGGCGAGATCAGCAGCGGCACCCAGGGGATGCGCAGCGTGTCGGCGACGATCGCGCCGTGCATCGCCTCGGTCACCACCAGCTTCGCACGGCCATAAGCGGCGAGGATGCGGTCGGGCGCCCATTGCGGATCGACATATTCCATTCCCGCGCGCGCCGCCGCCTCGGCCCAGCGGCTGTTCACCAACGTGCGGTGGTGGGGCATGAACAGGATCGCATCGCGCCGCTCGGCCCTCGGCACCAGATCGGGCAGGGTGGCGAGCAGCGCCGCGCTGTCGGTGATCGCGGCATCGGGCCGGCCGACGAGCGCCGCGGTCAGCGGCCCGCGCACCGCGAGATAGCGCCATTGGTCCCAGCCGTCGGGGAGCCGGCCATAAGCGGCGCCCGATCCGAGCACGAACACCCGCCGGCCGCCGGTCCGGCGGTCGCGGAAGCGTGCCTCGTCGAGCAGGCTACCGATTCCGACCAGCAGCGGGCCGTCGTCGGCGCGAACGTCGTCGGGCAGCAGCCGCGGCCAGATCAGCTCGTTGAGGTCGTCGCCGAAATTGCCGACCGGGTCTTTATAATAGACGATCTCCATGCGCCGATGGTGATGTTGCGCCGCACCATAGACAAGCCCTTTGCGTGCCTGCGGGCACGTAAGCGGCGCCCCGGCGCGGCGACCGGCCGCCGATTCGCGTTCAACGGAGCAGCGCGAGGTCGATAGTGTCGGCCATCGCACGATAACCGGCCGGCGAGGGGTGGAGATGGTCGCCCGAATCATAGGCGGCGCGCAGCCGTGCGGGGTCGGCCGGATCGCGCATCGCGAGGTCGAAATCGATCAGCCCGTCGAAATGGCCGGGGGTGCGGATCCAGCGGTTGACCGCCTGGCGATCGGCCTCGTTCGCGGCATCGGGATGGTAGAAGTCGGTACCCATGAACGGCAGGATCGTGCCGCCGATCACCTTGATGCCATGGCTGTGCGCCTTGGCGACGATCTGCGCGTAGGACTGGATCATCCGCGCCACCAGCGCGTCATGTTCGGCGGCGCTCGCCGGCTGTTCGCGGGTGAGCGTACCGATATCGTTGATCCCTTCGAGCAGGATCAGATGGGTCACGCCGGGTTGCGACAGCACATCGCGTTCGAACCGGGCGAGCGCGTTGGGACCGAGCCCGTCGAGCAGCAGCCGGTTGCCGCCGATACCGAGATTGATCACCGCCGGCGCACGATCGCGGCGGGCGGCGCGGAGCCGGTCGGCGAGCAGGTCGGGCCAGCGATCGTCGCCATTGGTGGTGGCGCCGCGCCCATCGGTGATCGAATCGCCGAGCGCGACGATGGTGCCGACCGGATCGCAGCGTTCGACCTCGAGCCCCGCCAGGGTGAACCAATGTTCGAAGCGCGTCGCGCCGGCCAGATCGGCATCGCCGAGATGATCGCCCGCGAGCAGATAGGAGGTCGCGCGCGCGCCGGCATGGGTGGTCTGGCCGGCCGGCTCGGACAGGAAGGCAATGCTGACCGTCAGGCTGCCGAGCGCCGCCGCGGGAAGGTCGACCGGATCGGACAGATAGTCGGCGCCGGCCGGAATGCGGACCGAAGCCGCCCCCTGGAACAGCACCGGCCGCGACGTGCCGGTGACGATCGCCGCGCCCGCCTTGTCGACCGGGCGCGCGATCGTCACCCCCTTGATGTCGAGCGGCGCGGTGCCGAAGCGGTTCGACAGCCGCAGCCGGACCCGCTGGCCGCCGACCGTGCTGCGCACAATCTGGCGCAGCGTGGCCCCGGCGAACGAGCCCTCCGGAAGGGCATTGGCCTTGTCGGGAAGCATCAGCGCCGCCGACCAGCCCGCCGACCAGCCGCGGCTGCAGGCGGCCTGTGCGGAGGTCGATGCCGCCAGCAGCATCAGTGCGGCAGAAAAAGCGGTCCTGATCATCGGCATGTCCCCGAAAGACAGAAAGAGGGGCCGGCTTTCGCAAGCCGACCCCTCCAGGTTTAGCAGGAGAGAGGCCTGCGTCAGAATTTGGCGCGGATACCGGCGAGGATCTGACGGCCCGGATAATAGACGCTGTAGGTCGCGTTCGAATATCCGAAGGTCGTGCGGATCGGCTCGTTGGTGATGTTGAGAATGTCGAGGGTCAGGCGGAACGCCTTGTTGAGGAAGGGCAGTTCATAGCCGGCCGACATGTCGAGCTGGCCACGCGCATCCGAGTTGAGCGAGAGCGGCAGGCCGTTCTGCGGCCCGTTCACCGCGACCGCCTTGTCGTTCCAGACATAGTTGAGGCTGACCGAGACGCCATGGCCTTCGTAGAAGCCCTGGAGGTTGTACGAGTAGGGCGAGACGCCGGTCGCGACCAGACCCGAGGACGAGGTCTGCTTGATGTAGGTGCCGTTGGCCGAGAAGCCGAGGCCCTGGACCAGGAAGTCGAGCGGCTGCACCCAGGTGCCTTCGAGGCCACGGATCTTCAGGCCGCTGAGGTTGATCGGCCGGGTGATCGTGATCGGCAGCGCGTCGATCGCCACGCCGGTGTTGGCGGCCCGATCGCGCAGCGCATTGGCCTGGGTCGACTGCAGGGTTTCGAACGGCACGCCGAGCGCGCCGAAGGTCGTCTGCGACTGCTGGGTGACGGTGAAGCCCTGGATGTTCTTCTGGAACGCCGCGAGGCCGATATAGCCGATGCCGCCGGTATAATATTCGCCGCCGAAATCGATATTGTCCGAGGTGAACGGCTTCAGAGCGGGGTTGCCCGCACTCGCGGTGAGCGCCGACGGGTCGGAGAAGACCAGGCCGGGCAGCACCTGGCTCGCGTCGGGCCGGGTCATGGTCCGGGCCGCCGACACGCGAAGCTTGATATGATCCGACAGATCATAGGTCAGGTTCATCGACGGCAGGAAATTCTCATATTTCTGGCGCGCGCTGATATCGACGATTGCGGTGCCGACCTGGCTGGGACCGACGACGAGCTGGTTGGTGTGCGCATAACGCATGCCGGCATTGATGTGCAGATCGCGGTCGAACACGGTAGTGACGCCGTTCAGCTCGAAATAGGCACCATAGACTTCCTCGTCGATATCGCCGGTGGCGCCGCCGGTCACGGCACCCCGCGCTTCGGGCGCACTGTCGCGGAAGCTGGCATAGTTGGTCGCCTTCATCAGCGCCTGGAAGTCGGGGATGATCATGCTGGTATAGCCGATCTTCGACTGGCCCAGATGGCCGAAATTATCGACGTTCCAGCGCGACAGATATTGCGCGACGGCGCTGTTCGGGATCAGCCCGCTGGTGCCCGCGCAGCTCGTGCCGCACACCGCGTTCTGATAGGCGGTGCTGTTGTCGTAGGCGCGGATCGTGCGGCTGGCCTTGTCATAGGCCGCGCCCAGCTTGATCGTCAGCTGATCGTCGCCATAGGCGGTGTCGATATGCGCGCCCTTGGTCTCGGTCTCGCGGCGCACATTCTGCACGTTGACGCGGTACCACTGCCAGCCGAGGTTCGGATTGCCGAGATCGACATTGGGGGTGATGATCGGCTGATCGCCGCCATTGTTCTGGAAGTTGACCTCGACCCCCGACTGCGGCGCGGTCTGGAAGGCGAAGGTCGGCTGTTCGCGGAAGAACTTGCTCTTGCTGTAGCTGCCCGAGACATTGACCTTGAGCAGCTCGGTCGGTTCCCAGCTCATCGACGGGTTGATGTTGTAGAAGGTCGTCTTCTGGTTGAAGATGTTGTTCTCAAGGAAGAAGGACGAGTTGGCGAAGGTGCCGCTGGTGACGACGCCATTCGGATCGACGGTGACGTTGAACGGCACCATGCCGCCGGTCGACTGCGGCGTGGTGCCGGGCCCCGAATTGCGGACCTGCCAGTTCATGTTGAGGCGGTAATAGTCGCGCTTCGACTTGGCATACATGCTGTCGAGGTTGAAATGGAGCTCATCGCTGGGCCGCCATTCGAACGAGGCCAGCGCCGAAATGCGCGAGCGATCGCCGGTGGTGTAGCTGTTGCGGCCGAGGCGCGGGATCAGCGCGGTGCTGATCGTGTTGAGCGGCAGGCCCGAGGTCGTGGCGATGTTGTAGGGCGTCCCCGCGACCAGGCCATGGCCGGTGTTGCGCGGCACAACGGTGGCGTAAGAGAAATTATTGGCGCCCGGATCGCCGGCGACGCCGGTGTTGCCGTCGGTCCAGCCGAGCGATTCGAAGCCGTCGACGCGGGTCTTGGTCTTCACGCCCGCGACGCCGATCAGAACCCCGAAGGTGTCGCTGGTGTGGCTGGCGACGATCGCGCCGCGCGGGCTGAACTTCTCGTTGCTGTCGGTATACTGGCCCTGGGCGACGACGGTGACATGGGTGCCGGGCTTGTCGAACGGACGCGCGTTGCGCAGGTTGACGGTGCCGGCGATGCCGCCTTCGAGGGTCGACGCGGTCGAGCTCTTGGCGAGATCGAGCCGGGTGAACAGTTCGGACGGGAAGAAGTCGAGATCGACCTCGCGGTTGGCGCTGCCGCCGTTGGTGCCGCCATCGGATGCGACCGAAAACTGGTTGCCGTTGAGCAGGACACGCGAGAAGCTGGGGCCGAGGCCGCGGATCGAGACCTGGGTGCCTTCGCCGTTGATGTCGCGGTTGAGGCGGACGCCGGGCATGCGGTTGAGCGTCTCGGCGAGGTTGGTCGCCGGCAGCTTGCCGATATCCTCGGCGAAGATCGAGTCACCGAAGGTGACCGCGTCCTTCTTGGCGTTGGTCGCGCTGCGCAGGCTGCCGCGGATGCCGGTGACGATGATGTCCTCGGTCTGGCCGCTATCGACGACCGGGGGCGTCGCCTCGGCGGCGGCGGGCGCTTCCGGGGTCGCCGTCTGGGCGGCGGCAACGCTCGAAATGGCGATCGTCGATGCTGCGGTCGCGGCTAGCAATGCTGCGCGGACGATCGGACGGCGTGGTGCGGTCATCATATATCCCCTCCATGTCGGCGGCCTCCCTGGCCTGCCGACGCTTTATCCCGGCGCCATCAGTTGATGTTAGCGCTATCAGGTTTTGCTACTTGTCTGAGTAGAAGTTGTCAAGACTAGTTCAAATGATGCTGCAGTTGCTCAGTGGTAACGGTAGAGCCGCACCCGCTGAATTTCGAACCTGTCGCTGGAAAGCTGGACATGACGGCCCTGATGGGTCTGATCGCCGTTCAGCAACCGTCCCGGCACCCAATTGTGCGCCGCATCAAAATGACCTTCCCACACCGAATCGAGTCCGGCGAGTGGTGCCCCTTCGCCGACGGGCGCCATCGTGACGGTGATTCCCTGGCCTGCGATCAGATAATCCTCGGGGCCGGTCTGGATGATCAGGCCGCCCTTGGTCGCGGTGATCTGGTCGCCCTTGGGCTTGGTCGCATCCCAATAGGTCACGGTGAAGCGGTAACTGCCGATCGTCTCGCTGACCGGTTCGTCGACGACGGTGCCGTCGTACAGGACGCGCGGACGGAAGCCCGACATGCGGCCGAGGCCCTGCGCGGCGAGGATCTCGGGCGAGATCTGGGCGAGCATCGCATAGGCATCGGCGAGCCGGCTCGGGCCATCGTCGATCGACTCGATCGAGAACGGCCCGAAGCCGATCGCGTCATGCTTGCCGATCGCGTAGAAGGCGTTGGCCGGGACCTCGGATTTGTCGGCGTTATTCGCCTCGGGAATGAACAGCGGATTGTCGACGCGCTTGTAGCGGCCGATCAGGTCGACGAAATTGTCGAAATAGATATCGGGCGCGAGCAGGTCGAGCGACGGACCGCCGGCCTTCCAGACGTCGATCAGGTGCGGCAGCGGGCCGCCGCTCGGATATTCGCCCGGCGCCTTCAACGGCCGGTTGAGCGCGACATTGACATACATCGGCAGCGCGTAGGCCGACTTGCCCGCCGCGGCGAGCGCGTCGGCGAAGCGCGCATAATGCCAGGCGGTGAAGGCCTCGGCGGCGGCATCGCCGGTCCCGAACACCGTGGTCCAGTCGCCTTCGGTCTTCGCGCCATGGGCCTCCCACAGCGCCCTGAACTCGGGCACCAGGGTGGCGCGATGCTCGGTCATATAGCGGATCAGATCGGCCGGCACCGGCTGGCGGAACGCCGCTTCGGCCAGCGGCCCATAGTCGCGCACCACCGGCAGCATGCCGATCTCGTTTTCGACCTGGACCATCAGCACGGTGTTCTTGGCATCGTCGATGCTGCGGATATGCGCCATCAGCGCCTTATAGGCACGGGCGTCGGCGTCGAGCGTCGCCGGGGCGAAGGCGGAGAGGATGTCGACCCCGCGCCCGTTGGGCAGCTGCGCGCGCGGGAAGCGCGCCTGGTCGCGCTTCACCCAGGCGGGCACATAGGTCGACATGCTGTTCTTCCACGCGCCGAACCATAGCACGACCAGCTTGAGGTCGTTGGCGCGCGCGTCGCGGATCAGCGCGTCGACCGAGGACCAGTCGTACCGCCCTTCCTCGGGCTCGATCAGCTCCCATGACACCGGTGCGAGCACGGTGTTGAGGTTCATCTTCCTGAGCTTCGCCCAGTGCGGCGCCATATAGGCGGCGCTCGACGCGCTCGAATTGCCGAGCTCGCCGGCGATCAGCAGCATCGGCTTGCCCTGGACGACGAGCTGGGTCGCGCTGCCCTGCTTGACCAGCTTGGGTGCAGCAGCGCCGACCGGGTTCGCCAGCATCGTCGCGATCAGCGCCAGCGACGCCGCGGCCTTGCCCAATGTCATTTCCACTCTCCCCACAGCGATCGCAGCACCGCGTGCGCGCCGCCCTGTTCCAATGCCGTCAAATGGTCGACCAGCGTCGCCCGTAGAGTCGGATTTGCTGCAAGATCGGGCGCAACAATCGCCTCGATCGCCAGCAGCGCATCGACGCGTTCGGCCGCGGTCGCGCAGGCCGCGAGCCGCGCCGCGGTTTCGGCGGCGAGCGGATCGTCGACAGTGAAGGTCCTGCCCGCATCGTCGATCCCGCCTTGCCAGCGCATCCACGCCGCGACCGCGAGCACGAGCGCACGCACCGGCAGGCCGGCGGCGAGGCGCGCGGCGATCGGCGCGAGCAGCCGCTGGGGCAGTTTCTGCGACCCGTCCATCGCGATCTGGCGAGTGCGATGTTCGAGCGCGGTATTGGCGAAGCGCGCCATCAGCGCGGCGCGATAGCCGGGGATGTCGAGCTCGGGCGGCGGATCGAGCGTGGTCACCGCCTCGTCCCACAGCGCCTCGACGAAGGCCTCGACCTCGGGCAGCGCGACCGCCTCATGGACGAAGTCGATTCCGGCGAGGCCGCCGAGATAGGCGATGCCCGAATGCGCGCCGTTGAGCAGGCGCAGCTTGGCATCCTCCCATTTGGCGACATCGACGGTGAGCTGCACCCCGGCGGCGGCGAGATCGGGGCGCGGACCGCAGAAGCGATCCTCGACAACCCACTGGATGAAGGGTTCGGTCTTGACCATCGCCCGGTCCTCGACGCCGATCCGATCGGCGAGCGCGACGATGTCGGCGTCGACGGTCGCCGGCACGATCCGGTCGACCATCGTCGCGGGAAAGGCGCCCTGTTCGGCGATCCATTCGGCCAAGACAGGATCATGCGCCGCGGCGATCGCGAGCACCGCCGCACGCAGCCTTTTGCCATTGTGCGGCAGATTGTCGCACGAGACCGCGGTGAACGGCGCCAAACCAGCCTTTCGCCGCGCAGCAAGACCCGCAGCAAGGAAGCCCGGCGCCGTGCGCGGCGCATCGAGACTGGCGAGATCGGCGGCGACATCGGGGTCGCCCTCGACCAGCTGCCCGGTCGACGGATCGAGCTTGTAGCCTTTCTCGGTCACGGTCAGCGTGACGATATGGGTGTCGGGATCGGCAAGCGCCGCGACCAGCGCCGCCGGATCCTCGGGCGCGACGATGACCGCGCGGATCGCGCCGACGATCTCGCAGCCTATGTCGGCACCGTCGCGCACCATCACCGTGTAGAGCCCGTCCTGCGGCGCAAGCTGATCGCGGACGCCCGGCGAACGCAGCGAAGCGCCGACGATCCCCCAGCGCAGGTCGCCGGCCTTGAGCGCGCGTTCGAAGACCACCGCCTGGTGGGCGCGGTGGAAGGCGCCGATGCCGAGATGGACCACGCCGGGCTTGACCGCGGCGCGGTCGTAACCCGGACGTTCGACATTGCCCGGCAGGCCGGCGAGGGTCGCGTTCGAAAGCCGCGTCACAGCTTGTACGCCTCGCGGACCAGATCATAGGCAAGCGCGCGCGCGACCTCATGCGCCTCGTCCTCCTCGATCCGATGCTCGGCGACGAGTTGGGCGAGGAAGGCGCAGTCCATCCGCCGGGCGACGTCGTGGCGCGCGGGGATCGACAGGAAGGCACGGGTGTCGTCGTTGAAACCGACCGTGTTGTAGAAGCCGGCGGTTTCGGTCGCGCGCTCGCGGAAACGGCGCATGCCCTCGGGGCTGTCGTTGAACCACCAGGGCGGGCCGAGCCGCAGCACCGGATAATGGCCGGCCAGCGGCGCCAGTTCGCGGCTGTAGACATCCTCGTCGAGGGTGAAGAGGATCAGGGTCAGCCGCGGGTCGTTGCCGAAGCGGTCGAGCAGCGGCTTCAGCGCGCGGACGAACTCGCCCGCGGTCGGGATATCGGCGCCCTTGTCGCGGCCGAAGCGGGCGAGCACGCCCGGATTATGGTTGCGATAGACGCCGGGATGGAGCTGCATCACCATGCCGTCCTCGATCGACATCCGCGCCATCTCGGTCAGCATCTGCCCGCGGAACAGTTCGGCCTCGGCCGGGGTCACCGGCCCGGCCAGGACCTTCGCATAGAGCGCCTCGATCTCGGCGCGCGGCAGGTCGGCGGTGAACGCCGACGGATGGCCATGATCGGTCGAGGTGGCGCCCGCCTCGCGGAAATGGGCGCGACGTTTTTCATGCGCGCGCAGATAGCCGGCGAAGCTGCCGATATCCTCGCCCGTCAGCTCGCCGAAGCGGCGCAGATTGTCGGCGAAGCCGGCATGTTCGGGGTCCATCACCGGATCGGGGCGATAGGCGGTGACCACCCGCCCCTTCCAGCCGCTCGCGCGGATCGCGCGATGATGGTCGAGCGGGTCGAGCGGGCTTTCGGTGGTGGCGATCAGTTCGATGTTGAAGCGATCGTAGAGCGCACGCGGGCGGAAGGCATCGGTCTTCAGCGCGGCGTCGATATGGTCATAATAGAGATCGGCGGTCGCCGGCTCGAGCGCGACGTCGAGCCCGAACGCCTCGGCGAACACCCAGTCGAGCCACATCCGCGACGGGGTGCCGCGGAACAGATGATAATGCTGCGCGAGCAGATGCCAGATCGCGCGCGGATCGGTCGCGGTCGGGCTGCCGTCGCGGGTCGGCACGCCGAGCTGGTCGAGGGTGACGCCCTGCGAATAGAGCATCCGGAACACATAATGATCGGGGACGATCAGCAGGCTCGCCGGGTCGCTGAAAGGCTCGTCGGTCGCGAACCAGGCCGGATCGGTGTGGCCGTGCGGGCTGACGATCGGCAGGTCCTTGACGCCCGCGTAGAGCGCACGGGCGATGCCGCGGGTGGTGGGATCGGCCGGGAACAGCCGGTCGGGGTGGAGGCGGAGCGGACGGGTCATGCGAGGCTTTCCGTGTTGACGGTGGCATAATGCGGCACGAGCAGGTGGATCACGAGCAGTGCAAGAAGATAGGCGACCCCGGCAACCGCGAATATTGGTCCGTAGCCACCAATTCCCGCAAGGATCGTCCCCGCAAACTTGGCCATCAACATGCCGCCGCACGCGCCGGCGAGGCCGCCCAGGCCGATCACCGACCCGCCCATGCCGCGCGGGAACAGATCGCCCGGCATCGCATAGACATTGGCCGAGAAGCCCTGGTGGCAGGCGCAGGCGAGCCCGATCGCCAGCACCGCCCACCACAGGGTCGGGGCGTGCGCGGCGAAGATGATCGGCAGCGCGAACAGGGCGCAGCAGAACATCGCGGTCTTGCGCGCGCGGTTCACGCTCCAGCCGCGCGACAGGAAACGCGACGACAGCCAGCCGCCGGCGATCGAACCGACATCGGCGAGCAGATAGACCGCCACCAGCGGCGGCCCGAAATCGAGCATCTTCACCTGATATTGTCGGTTGAAGAAATCGGGCAGCCAGAACAGGAAGGTCCACCAGATCGGATCGATCAGGAAGCGGCCCATCATATAGGCCCAGGTCTGCGGCAGGCGCAGCAAGGTGCGCCAGGCGACCGGCCGGACCGGCACGGCGGGCTCGGCCTCGATCCAGGCGAGTTCCTCGGGCGAGACCCGCGGATGCTTGCGCGGGCTGCGGTAGAAGCCAAGCCAGGCGGCGAGCCAGATCAGCGTCAGCGCGCCGGTGGCGATGAACGCCATCCGCCAGCCGAACGCGACCGCGATCACCGGCACGATCAGCGGGGTGAGGATCGCGCCGACATTCGAACCGGCGTTGAAGATGCCGATCGCCAGCGCGCGTTCGCGCCGCGGAAACCATTCGTTGGCGGCGGCGAGCGCCGCCGGGAAGGCCCCGGCCTCGCCGATCGCCAGCGGCAGCCGCGCGAAGATCATCGCACCCGCGCTGGTGAACAGCGCATGGGCAATATGGCCGATCGTCCAGATCGTCACCGCGATCGCATAGCCGAGACGCGCGCCGACCCGATCGACGAACCGGCCGAACAGCAGATAGGAAATACCGTAAGCCGCCTGGAACGCGATCGCGAGATCGGCATAGCCCTGCTCGCTCCAGTTGTAGCGCGCCTGGAGCTCGGGCTTGAGCGTCGGCAGCACCAGCCGGTCGATATAGCTGAGCGCGACCGCGGCGAAGAGCAGCCCGCAGACGATCCAGCGGATGCGCCCGCGCGGCTTTTCGACGATGTCCGCCACGGTCTCGCCCACCGGGGTCACCAGTTGAACATCGTGCCGTCTTCGAGCCGGTTCACCGGCAGGAAGGCGCGCTTGTAATCATAGTCGGCGGCCAGCACCTCGTCGATGTCGACGCCGAGGCCAGGCTTGTCGCCCGGGTGCATCATCCCCCGGTCGAAGCTGTAGGCATGCGGGAAGACCGCATCGGTCTCGGGGGTGTGGCGCATATATTCCTGCACCCCGAAATTGGGCACCGACAGGTCGAAATGCAGCGCGGCCGCCATGCATACCGGCGACAGATCGGTCGCGCCATGGCAGCCGGTGCGGATCTGGTAGAGATCGGCGAGCGCGGCGATGCGGCGCAGATGGGTGATGCCGCCGGCGTGGACCACAGTCGCGCGGATATAGTCGATCAGCTGGTTCTGGATCAGATCCTTGGCGTCCCAGATCGAGTTGAAGATCTCGCCGACCGCCAGCGGGGTGGTGGTGTGCTGACGGATCAGCCGGAACGCCTCCTGATTTTCGGCCGGGGTCGCATCCTCGAGCCAGAACGGGCGATAGGGTTCGAGATCCTTGCCGAGACGGCCCGCCTCGATCGGGGTCAGCCGGTGATGGATGTCGTGGAGCAGATGGACGTCCCAGCCGAGCGCCTCGCGCGCCGCCTTGAACAGTTCGGGGACGACCCGCAGATATTTCTCGGTCGACCAGACATTCTCGGTCGGCAGATCGGCATCGGCGGGCTCGTAGAAATAACGGTCCTTCGACACGCCATAGGTCGAGGGCAGGCCCGGGACCCCGCACTGGATGCGGATCGCCTTGTAACCTTCGGCCTGGTAGACCTTGGCGGTCTCGATCGTGTCCTCGATCGTCGTGCCGTTGGCGTGGCCATAGACCATCACCCCCTCGCGGCTGGCGCCGCCGAGCAGCTGATAGAGCGGCAGACCGGCGATCTTGCCCTTGATGTCCCACAAAGCGGTATCGACCGCGGCGATCGCCGACATCGTCACCGGCCCGCGGCGCCAATAAGCGCCCTTGTAGAGATATTGCCAGATATCCTCGATGCGGTGCGCGTCACGGCCGATCAGGCAGGGGATGACATGATCGGTCAGATAGCTGGCGACCGACAGTTCGCGGCCGTTGAGGGTCGCGTCGCCCAGACCATAGACGCCGTCCTCGGTCTCGATCTTGAGGGTGACGAAGTTGCGGCCGGGGCAGGTGACGATGACTTTGGCGGAAATGATCTTGGGCATGGCAGGTCCTGTCAGGCGATCTCGAGAGTGGTGGTCTTCAGGTCGCGCGAGTTGGCGCCGACCATGATGTCGAACTGGCCGGGCTCGACCACCTCCTCCATCCGCGCATTCCACAGCGCGAAGGCGTCGGGGCCGAGGGTGAAGCGCACCGTCCGGCGCTCGCCGGGCTGCAGCGTCACCCGCTCGAAGCCCTTCAATTCCTTGATTGGGCGGGTCACCGACGCCACCTTGTCATGGACGTAGAGCTGGACGACCTCGTCGCCGGCGCGCGTGCCGATGTTGCGCACAACGACCTCGACGACGACCTCGCCCGCGGGGCCGATCTTCGCGGCCGACAGGGTCGGCGCGCCGATCTCGAACCGGGTATAGCTGAGCCCGAAGCCGAACGGGAACAGCGGTGCGATATCCTCGAACACATAGCCGCGCCGTGCGCTCGGCTTGCGGTTGTAGAAGATCGGGATCTGGCCGGCGTCGCGCGCGACCGTCACCGGCAGCTTGCCGCCCGGATTGGCGTCGCCGAACAGCAGGTCGGCGATCGCGGTGCCGCCCTCCTGCCCCGGATACCAGCATTCGAGCAACGCGTTCGCCCTGGCCGCGACCGCGAGATAGCTCGGCGGCCGACCGTTGATCGCACACACCACGATCGGCTTGCCGACGGCGTGGAGCGCCTCGAACAGCTCGGTTTGCTCGCCGACCAGGTCGAGACTGGTGCGGTCGCCGAGATGGTTGGCGGCAAAGCCTTCGCGGCTGGTCTGCTCGGTGTCGCCGACCGCGAGGATGACGAGGTCGGCGGTCTTCGCCAGCTCGGCGGCCTCGGCGATCAGCGCGCGGTTGCGGACCGGGTCGGCGAGCAGCACCTCGTCGGCCGAACGATCCTCGCTTCGGGTGATGAACACGCCCTGGGCGTGGACGATCTCGGCCCCGGCGCCGACCTTCGCGCGCAACCCGTCGAGCAGCGACACCGCCTGGCGCGGGGTGCTCGAATAGCCGCCGAGCCGGGCGATCGCGGCATTGGGCCCGATCACCGCGATCCGGCGATGGGCGCCGGCCTTCAGCGGCAGCAGCCCGTCATTGGTCAGCAGAATCATCGAGCGATGCGCCGCCTTGAGCGCGAGCGCGCGCGCCTCGGCATTGCCGGTCAGCCGGTCATAAGCGGGATCGGCCCAGCAATGTTCGAACAACCCCGCCTCGAACTTCAGCCGCAGCATCCGCGCGCAGGCGGTGTCGACCGCCGCCTCGGGGACGAGCCCGCGGCGCACCTGCGACACCAGGGTGCGATAGGCGATGCCGTCGGGAAGCTCGCAGTCGACCCCGGCTTCGAGCGCGGCGCGCGCCGAGGCTTCGAGGTCGGGCTGGACATGGTGGATCTTGGCGAGTTCGGGAACCGCGCCATAATCGCTGACCACCGCGCCCTGGAAACCCCATTCGCCGCGCAGCACATGCTGCAACAACCAGCGATTCTGGTGCGACGGCACCCCGTCGATCTCGTTATAGGAGGGCATCACCGCGCCGATGCCGGTGCGGGTCACCACCGCGCGGAACGGCGGGAAGAAATTCTCGCGCAGCTCGCGCTCGGCGATCGGCGCGGGACCGATATTCTCGCCGCTCTCGGGCTGGCCATGGCCGGTCATATGCTTGAGGGTCGCGAACACCTTGCCCGGGCCGAGCGTGCGCCCGTCGCCCTGCAGCCCGCGGACCGCCGCAACTCCCATCTCGCCGCACAGATAGGGATCCTCGCCGAAGGTCTCCTCGATCCGGCCCCAGCGCGGATCGCGGGCGATGTCGACGACCGGCGACAGCGCGAGGTGGACGCCGCGGGCGCGAACCTCGCGCGCGATCACACTCTGGACGTCGTGCATCAGCTCGCGGTCGAAGCTCGATGCCAGCGCGATCGCCTGCGGGAACATCGTCGCGTCGGTCGCCATATAGCCGTGCAGCGATTCCTCGTGGAACAGCACCGGAATGCCGAGCCGGGTCTGGCCGGTCGCCCAGCGCTGGACCGCGTTGACGAAGGCGACGGTGTCGGCCGGGGTGCGCCAACGCGCGCCGGTGCCGCCGGCCTGGGTCGAACCCTGCGGCGCGCCGCGCCGATCCGAGGCGCGGGTGATCTGGCCGAAGCTGTTCGGATAGGCCTTGCTTGCCTTGGCGGGGGAGAAGGTGAGGTCGTCCATGACCTCCTCCTTGGTGCCCCACAGCGCGATGATCTGCCCGACCTTCTCCTCGAGCGTCATCCGCCCGAGCAGATCGCGCACGCGCAGGTCGATCGGCGCAGCGGCATCCTTGTAGAGCGGCGCCGGTACCGCCGCGCGCAGCGCCGCGGGCACCGCGCCCGCCAGCGCGGTCGAGCCGAGCAGCGCCAGCGCCTGGCGGCGGGTCGCGCTCATTCGGCCACCGTCAGCAGGGTCGACTTCACATCGACCGAG
This sequence comes from Rhizorhabdus sp. GW822-FHT03C02, assembly GCF_058801765.1. NCBI lineage: Bacteria > Pseudomonadati > Pseudomonadota > Alphaproteobacteria > Sphingomonadales > Rhizorhabdaceae > Rhizorhabdus > Rhizorhabdus sp. GW822-FHT03C02. Next base: position 162,416 of record NZ_JBXANN010000011.1, on the reverse strand, counting down.
TTGCCGCCGACCATGATGTCGAACTGGCCGGGCTCGACCACCCGCTCCATCCGGTCGTTCCACATCTCGAGGCTGTGCGGGGTCAGCGTGAATTCGACGGTGCGCTTCTCGCCGGGGGCGAGGGTGACGCGCTGGAAGCCCTTCAATTCCTTGACCGGCCGGGTGACCGAGCTGACCTTGTCGCGGATGTAGAGCTGGACGGTCTCGTCGCCGGCGCGCGCGCCGCTGTTGCGGACATCGACCGAGACGGTGACCGATCCGCCGGTGCCGATCTTCGCCGCCGACAGCCGCGGGACGCCGATGTCGAAGCTGGTATAGCTCAGCCCATAGCCGAACGGGAACAGGGGCGCGGTGGTGTCGAACAGATAGCCGCGGCGGGCGCTGGGCTTGGCGTTGTAGAACATCGGCAGCTGGCCGACCGAACGCGGCACCGTCACCGGCAGCTTGCCGCCCGGATTGACGTCGCCGAACAGGACATCGGCCATCGCGTTGCCGCCCTGCTCGCCGAGATACCAGCCTTCGACCAGCGCGTCGGCCTGTTCGGCGATCTTGACCGTCGATGCCGGGCGGCCGTTGATCAGCACCACGGTGATCGGCTTGCCGAGCGCCTTCAACGCATCGAACAGCTCCTGCTGCTCGCCGACCAGATCGAGGCTCGGCCGGTCGCCGAGATGATTGTCGGCCCAGCCCTCGCGGCTGCTCTGTTCGGTGTCGCCGATGACGAGCACGATCTTGTCGACGCCGCGGGCGGCCTCGACCGCCTCGGCGATCAGCTTGCGATTGGCGGCGGGGTCGGCGATCTGGACCTTGTCGGCCCACCAGTCGTCGTCCTCGGTGATCTTGACGCCCTGCGCGAACACCAGCTTCGCGCGGGTGCCGACCTTGCTGCGCATGCCGTCGAGGATCGAGACGCTGTGCGGCGGCTGGCCATAATAGCCGCCGAGCCGCGCGACCGCGGCGCTCGGCCCGATCACGGCGATCGTCCCCTCGGGCTTCAGCGGGAGCATGCCGTCATTCTTGAGCAGGGTGATCGACCGCTGCGCCGCCTTGAGCGCGAGCGCGCGTGCCTCGCCATTGTTGGTGATCGCCGCGGCGGCCTCGCCATCGGCATAGGGATTTTCGAACAGGCCGGCGCGGAACTTGAGTTCGAGCATGCGGCGCACCGCGAGATCGACCTTGGCCTCGCTGACGCGGCCTTCGCGCACCGCCTTGGCGAGCGTCGCATAGGACAGGCCGTCAGGCAGGTCGGCGTCGACCCCGGCGTCGAGCGCGCGGATCGCCGCATCCTCGAGATTGCCGGCGATATGGTGGATGCTCATCAGCTGGTCGATCGCCGAATAGTCGGAGACGACCGCGCCGCGAAAACCCCATTCCTCGCGCAGCACATCCTCGAGCAACCACTTGTTGGCATGGCTCGGGACGCCGTCGATCTCGTTATAGGAGGCCATCACCGCCTCGATGCCGGTGCGCTTCACCACCTCCTCGAACGGCGGGAAGAAGCTCTCGCGCAGCTCACGCTGCGAAATCGGCGCCGGACCGACATTGGTGCCGCTTTCGGGCTGGCCATGGCCGGTGAGATGCTTGAGCGTCGCGAAGACATGCCCCGGGGTCAGCAGCCGCGCCCGGCCGCGGCCCTGCAGCCCCTCGACCGCGGCGACGCCCATCTCGCCGACCAGATAGGGATCCTCGCCGAAGGTCTCCTCGATCCGGCCCCAGCGCGGATCGCGGGCGACGTCGACGACCGGCGACAGCGCCAGGGTGACGCCGCGGGCGCGGACTTCGCGGGCGATCACCTGGTTGACGTCGCGCAGCATGTCGGGATCCCAGGACGATGCCATCGCGATCGCCTGGGGGAAGCTGGTCGCGCCGACCGCGGCATAGCCGTGCAGCGCCTCCTCGTGGAACAGGATCGGGATGCCGAGCCGGGTCTGGGTGGTCGCCCAGCGCTGCAGCGCGTTGACCAGGGCGACCGTCTGGCGCGGGTCGCGGCCCGCGGCGACGCGCGGGCTGACCGCGCCGCGTGCGTCGGAGGGACGCGCGAACTGGCCAATGCCGTTGGGATAGCGGGTCTTGAGCTTGGCCGGAACGAGCTGGAACTTGTCGTCGAAGATGCCGCCCTTGGTTTCCCAGACGGTGGTGATCTGCGCGATCTTCTCGTCGAGGGTCATGCGCGACAGCAGGTCGTCGACCCGCGCCTCGATCGGCGCGGTCGCATTCCTGTAGACCGGTGCGCCCGCTTCGGCGGCGGCATTGGCCTTGCGCGGGGCGGCGTCGAGCGCGGGGGCCACCAGCAGCAGCGCGGCCAGAGCGGTCGAAGTTGCAAGTCGAACAGCGCGGGTGCGCAGCATGCGGGCCTCCCCAATTTGACGATGGTGCGACATTCTTGTTGATGTCGCTTCAATGATAGCGTTACCATTGCCGCAGGCGGCGCGGCATTGTCAATGCCCGAACAGCGCGCGAGAACGCCGCAATATTTGGGAGGAACCATGATCGGTCGAAGCCTGCGCCTTTTCCTGCTGGGATGGCTGGCGCTATGCGCCGGTTCGGCAGCGCTCGCCGAGGACGGCTATGAGCTGTGGCTGCGCTACCATCCGCTCGAGGCCGCGAGGCAGGCGGAGATTCGCGCCGCGCTGCACAGCCTGGTGGTTCCGGGACGGTCGCCGACGCTCGCCGCCGCGACCGCCGAACTCGACCGCGCGTTCGCAGGGATGGCCGGCGGCCCGCTCGCCCATGCCGATGGCCCCGCCCCCGGCGCGCTGCTGGTCGCGACCCCCGCCCAGTCGCCCGCGGTCGCGGCGCTGAACCTGCCGCTCGCGAAGCTGGGCGACGAGGGTTATCTGATTCGCCAGCTGGTGCTCGGCGGCTCGTCGGTGACGCTGATCGCCGCGAACAGCGATGTCGGCCTGCTCCATGGCAGCTTCCATCTGCTGCGCCTGATCCAGACCGGCGTGCCGTTGCGCGGCCTCGACATCGCCTCCGCGCCGCGGCTGACGCTGCGCGTGCTCGACCATTGGGACAATCTCACCGGCACCGTCGAACGCGGCTATGCCGGGTCGTCGATCTGGGACTGGTGGAAGCTGCCCGACTGGCGGTCGCCGCTCTATGTCGATTATGCGCGCGCCAATGCCTCGATCGGGATCAACGGCACCGTCCTCAACAATGTCAACGCCAAGGCCGACAGCCTGACCGCGCCCTATATCGCCAAGGCGGCGGCGCTGGCCGACATCTTCCGGCCTTACGGGATCAAGGTCTATCTGTCGGCGCGCTTCTCGGCGCCGATCGAGCTGGGCGGGCTCAAGACCGCCGATCCGCTCGATCCCACGGTCGCGCGCTGGTGGGCCGACAAGGCCGACGAGATCTACCGGGCGATCCCCGATTTCGGCGGCTTCCTGGTCAAGGCCAATTCGGAAGGCCAGCCGGGCCCGCAGGATTACAAGCGCAGCCATGCCGACGGCGCCAACATGCTCGCCGCCGCGGTCAAGCCGCATGGCGGGATCGTGATGTGGCGCGCCTTCGTCTATGCCCACGACAATCCCGACGACCGCGCCAAGCAGGCCTATAGCGATTTCAAGCCGCTCGACGGCCGGTTCGCCGACAATGTCATCGTCCAGGTCAAGAATGGCGCGATCGACTTCCAGCCGCGCGAGCCCTTCCATCCGCTGTTCGGGGCGATGCCGAAGACCCCGCTGATGATGGAATTCCAGATCACCAAGGAATATGTCGGGCAGGCGACCCACCTCACCTATCTCGGGCCGCTGTTCGAGGAGGTGCTGCAGAGCGATACCTTCGCCAAGGGCAAGGGATCGACCGTCGCGCGGGTGATCGACGGCAGCCTCGACGGTCACCGGCTGACCGGCATGGCCGGGGTCGCCAACATCGGCACCGACCGCAACTGGAGCGGATCGATCTTCAACCAGGCCGACTGGTATGCGTTCGGCCGGCTCGCCTGGGATCCGCAGGACCGCGCGCTGCCGATCGCCCGCGACTGGGCGGCGATGAGCTTCGGCGCCGATCCGCGCATCGTCGATCCGGTGGTGAAGATGATGATGGGATCGCGCGAGGCGGCGGTCGACTATATGACCCCGCTCGGGCTCGCCCATGTGATGGCGACCGGCCATCATTACGGCCCGGGCCCTTGGATCGCCAATCTCGCCCGGCCCGAATGGAATCCGGTCTATTATCACCGCGCCGACGCCGCCGGCATCGGCTTCGACCGCACCGCCACCGGCAGCGATGCGGTCGCGCAATATGCGCCGCGGGTCGCCAAGCTGCTCGCCGATCCGGCGACGACCCCCGAAAGCGAACTGCTGTGGTTCCATCACCGCCCGTGGGACAGCCGGCTCAGGTCGGGCGAGACGCTGTGGGACGGGCTGGTCCATCGCTACGATGCCGGCGTCGCCTATGTCGTCGGGATGCGCGGCGACTGGGACAGGCTGCGGCCGCTGGTCGATCCCGAGCGCTTCGCCGAGACCGCGATCTTCCTGGGCATCCAGGAGCGCGAGGCGCGCTGGTGGCGCGATGCGAGCATCGCCTATTTCCAGAGCATCTCGAAAAGGCCGCTGCCCGCCGGCGCGGCACCGCCGGCGCACGACCTCGACTATTACAAGGCGCTCAGCTTTCCCTATGCCCCCGGCAATCCCTGACCGGGCCGTCGCCGGTCTTGCGCCGCGATACCGGCGGGTGATAGCCGCCTGAAAGATGAGAAGGACGAGCTAATGGAGCAGCGGACGTCGCGACGGCAGCGCAATGTGCCGACGATCAACGATGTCGCGCGTGCCGCCGGCGTGTCGCTGATGACGGTCTCGCGGGTGATCAACAAGGAGGCGATCGTCCGCGAGGCCACCCGCGAGAAGGTGCTCAAGGCGATCGCCGAGCTCAACTATGCGCCGAGCTCGGCCGCACGCACCCTGGCGGGCGGCGACGAGATTCGCATCGCCCTGCTCTACAGCAATCCGAGCTCGTCCTATCTGAGCGAGTTCCTGGTCGGCAGCCTCGACCAGGCGAGCCGCAGCAATATCCAGCTCGTCATCCAGAAGTTCGACGAGGCGTCGAGCGAACGCTCGGCGATCGAACAGATCGCGCGCGGCCGGATCGACGGGGTGGTGTTGCCGCCGCCCTTGTGCGATTCGCCCGAGATCATCGCGGCGCTGGCGCGCGACGCGATCCCCGCGGTCGCGGTCGCGACCGGGCGCACCCCCGCGGACATGTCGGCGGTGTCGATCGACGATCACCAGGCAGCCTATGACATGACCCGCCACCTGATCGCGCTCGGCCATCGCCGGATCGGCTTCATCGTCGGCAACCCCAACCAGTCGGCAAGCGAGCGGCGGCTGCTCGGTTATCGCAAGGCGCTGGCCGACGCCGGGGTGAGCTATGACGAGACGCTCGTCGCGCCGGGTCTGTTCACCTATCGATCGGGTCTAGAGGCTGCCGAGCAACTGCTTGGGCTCGCCGCGCGACCGACCGCGATCTTCGCCAGCAACGACGACATGGCGGCGGCGACGGTGTCGATCGCCCACCGCATCGGCCTCGACGTGCCGCGCGACCTCACCGTCTGCGGTTTCGACGATACCGCGCTGGCGACGACGATCTGGCCCGAACTCACCACGATCCGCCAGCCGATCGCCGAAATGTCGCGGGTGGCGCTCGAAATGCTGATCCGCGAGGCGCGCGCGCGCAAGGCGGGCAAGCCCGAGGCGCCGCGGCATGTGGTGCTCGACTTCGCCCTGATCCAGCGCGAGTCCGACGGCGCTCCCGCCTAGACGGCGATCGAAACGCCTTTCTTTTCTCCGTTCGTGTCGAGCGAAGTCGAGACACGTTGCGGTGGTGGAGCGTGTCTCGACTTCGCTCGACACGAACGGAAGCTAAAGCCGCTTGTATTGAACTATCGCTCGGCGACGATCGTCATCGCGATCGCCAGGGTTGCACCCGGAGCAAGACGGTCGAACCCGGCGCCGCGGTTGATCGCGTCGGGCATGTGGGTCATCGGCTCGACGCAGAGGAAATCGCGCCCGGGCGGCCGAAACAGGTGCAGCCAGGACGCGCCGGTCGCGGTCACCCGCACCCGCATCGCCGCGGTCTCGATGGTGGCGAGGCCGTCCCAGCCTTCATAGCTGTTGTCGATCAGCGTCTCGCCGGCCACGTCCGCGCCGGCGTTCCAGTCGCCCATCGCATCGGCGGCAGCGGGCTCGGTCGGGAGGCATTCGCCATCGGCGAGCCAGAGCCGCCCGGCGGTGAAGCGCAGCCGGGTGTCGGCGCTCGCGGGCAGATAGGGGTGGAAACCGAGCCCTGCCGGCACCTCGACATCGGCAAGGTTGGTCAGCGACAGCGTCAGGGTCAGGCCGGCGTCGCCGACGATCGCCTGCTGTTCGGCGTGGAATAGCCAGGGCCAGCCCGCGCCGCCGTCATGATCGAAGACCATCGTCGCCCGGTCCTCGCCGACCGCCTCGACCCGCCAGGGCCGCTGCCAGCCGATGCCGTGGAGGCTGTGCGGGTGATCGCCGAAATTGCGCGGCAGCCGGTGATCCCCGCCGGCCCAGGCGAAGCGGCCATGGGCGATGCGGTTGACATAGGGGACCAGCGGAAAGCAGCCGGTGTCGAGCGGATCGCCCGTTCCCACGGGGGCCGGCCGGACGATATCGACATCGCCGATCCGCAGACTGGCGAGCGCACCACCGAGGTCCGGCAACAGCCGGGCCTCGGTGGTGCCATGCCGCAGGACGAGCATTTAGAGCAGGGTAACATCTGATTGCATCAGATGCCCCGCTCTAAGTTTTTGATTCCGCGATATGCGAGTCATCAGGTTTCCACCTGATTTCATATCGCTCTAGCCCGCCATATCCTCGAGTTCGCGGCCCTTGGTCTCCTGGACCATCGCCCGCACGAAGAAGAAGGAGAGGAAGGCGGCCGTGGCGTAGAGGCCGTAGGTGACCGGCAGGCCGATGCCGGCGGCCATCGCCGGAAAGCTGACCGAGATCGCGAAATTGGCGATCCACTGCGCGAAGCCCGAAACCGCCAACGCCGATCCGCGGATCTGGTTGGGGAACATCTCGCCAAGCATCACCCACATCACCGGGCCCCAGCTCAGGTTGAAGAACACCGCGTAGAGATTGGCGGCGACCAGCGCGGTGCGGCCGGCGGTATCGCCCAGCTGCAGCCCGCCGTCGGTGATGCTGCCGGTCGCGAAGCAGATGCCGACCGTCGCCAGCGTCACCGCCATGCCCGCCGAACCGATGAGCAGCAGCGGCTTGCGGCCGATCCGGTCGATCAGGAAGACGGTCGAGATGCAGGCGAGGATCGACAGCGTGCCCGAGACGATGTTGATCAGCAGCGCGTCGTCCTCGCTGAAGCCGACCGACTGCCACAGCACCGCGCCATAATAGAAGACGATGTTGATGCCGACGAGCTGCTGGAACATCGCGATGCCGATGCCGGTCCAAACGATCGGGCGCACCCGCCCGCTCTTCCTGTCGATCAGGTCGGAGAATTTCGGCTGATGTTGATCGGCCGACAGGCTTGCGCGAATGTCGGCGACCTTGCGGCCGGCGGCGGGTGCCCCGAACAGCCGGGTGAGAACGGCGAGCGCCTGGCTTTCGCGGCCGCGCGCGACCAGGAAGCGCGGGCTTTCGGGAATGAACAGCAAGGTGACGAAATAGATCGCCGCCGGGATCACCTGCATCCAGAACATCCAGCGCCACGCCGGATAGCCGGCCCAGAGCGGCGCGAGCGATCCGCCGGCGATATGGGCGAGCGCATAGTTGGCGAGGAACGCGCCGGTCAGGCCCGAGATGATCATGATCTGCTGGATCGACGACAGCCGCCCGCGGATCGCCGCGGGGGTGACCTCGCTGATATAGACCGGCGACAGCACGCTGGCGGCGCCGACGCCGAGCCCGCCGACCAGCCGGGCGAGGATGAACATCAGCGACGAGCTGGCGGCGCCCGCGGCGAGCGCGCTCGCCATGAACAGCAGAGCGGCGATGATCATCATCAGCCGCCGGCCGAGGATATCGGCGAGCCGGCCGGCGATGAACGCGCCGATCGCGCAGCCGACCAGGATTGCACCGACATTGAGGCCGGTGCCGAATTTCGACAGGTCGAAGGTCTTTTCGAGACCCTCCTGGGTGCCGTTGATCACGCCCGAATCATAGCCGAACATGAAACCGCCGATCGTGGCCACCGCGACGATCGCCGCGATAAAGCCCATGTTCACCCGGTCGTCATCCGCTGCGTCCATCACCCTCATCCCCTCGATATTGTGTTTTGTGTGCGTGCTCTTCGGTCAGATCTTCGCGGGCGTCACCGCGACCCCGGCGACGCCGGGATCGAAGGCGAACAGGTCGCCCGCCAGCGGCTGCCCGGCAAGCGCCGCGGCATCGAGCCCCTTGCGCGCGGTGGTCGCATAAGCGGTGCGCAGATCGTCGCCGCCAAAGGCGATCTTGGTGACGTTGGCGACCGGGAAATCGACGGTCCGCATCAGTTTGCCGCTCGGATCGTAGCGCCGCACCGCCCAGCCGCCGAACATGCCGATCCACACACAGCCTTCGGAATCGACCACCGGTCCGTCGGGATGGCCCGCACCCGGTTCGATCTCGGCGAACAGCGCCGGCTTGCCGAGCAGGCCGTCTTCGCCGAGCGGCACCTGCCAGATCGTCTTGCCGAGCGTGTCGACATGGTAGAGCGTCGTGCCGTCGCGCGACACCGCAGGCCCGTTGGTGATCGTGATCGGGGCGAGGCCGCTGTCGCTGCAGACGCCGCGATCGACCCGGTAGACCCGGCCGCTCGCTTCGGTCTCGCCATCGTCCATCGATCCGAACCACAGCCGTCCCGCCGGATCGACGGTGGCGTCGTTCAGCCGGTTACCGGGCCGATCGCGTTCGGGCGCATGGATCAGGCCGAAGCTCTGCGCAGCGGGATCGAAGCGGTGGAGGCCGGTCTGCAGGCCGACCACCAGCGATCCGTCCTCGGCGGGCAGCACCCAGCCGACCTGTGCGGGCGCCTGCCAGCTGCGCGACACACCCTGCCCCGGATCGAAGCTGTGGATCTTGTGCTGCTTGATGTCGACGAACCAGAGCTGCGATGCGCGCGGCAGCCAGACCGGCCCCTCGCCCAGGGTCGCACCGATGCTCGCCACGCTGTCCACGGCGGTCCGCATGATCAGCGCCAGCCCGCGTCGACGAAATAGTCGTGGCCGGTGCACATCCGCGCATCGTCCGATGCCAGGAACAGCACCAGTCCGGCGACGTCGGCCGGCTGGATCCGCCCGTCGAGGCATTGCGCGGCGACGATCTCGGCCTCGCCCTCGGGGGTGTACCATTTCATCTGGCGTGGGGTCTGGACATTGCCTGGCACGATCGTGTTTACCCTTATCCCGTCGCGACCGAGGTCGCGTGCCAGGCCGCGGGTCAATCCTTCGATCGCGGCCTTCGCGGTCTGATACATGACCAGATCGGACAGGCCCAGATGCCAGCTGATCGACCCGAAGTTGAGGATAACCCCGCCGCCGGCGCGCTTCATCGCCGGGATCGCCGCCTGCGCGGCGAAGAACAGATGCCGCAGATTGACCGCCATCCGCTCGTCCCAATATTCGGGGGTCACGTCGGCGATCGCATGGCGATCGTCATTGGCGGCGTTGTTGACGAGGATGTCGATGCCGCCGAGCGCGACCTCGACTTGCGCGACCATCGCCCGCAACGCGTCGATGTCGGTCAGGTCGCACTGCACGAACAAAGGCGCGACCTCGGCGGTCGCCGCCAGCCGATCGACCAGCGCGCGGCTGTCGGCTTCGGCGATGTCGCAAAAGGCGACATGCGCGCCCTGTGCGACGAAGCCCTCGACCAGCCCGGCGCCGATTCCCGATCCGCCGCCGCTGATCAGGACCTTCTTGCCGGCGAGGCTGGGATAGCGTGCCGCATTTGCATCGACCGTCATGCGCGCTTGCCCAGCAGGCCGCGTCCGGCGAGATTGGCGATCAGCGCGCCGATGCCGTCGGTCCAGGGCGGCGCGTCGCGCGATGTTGCGACGATGTTGCGCAACATGCCGAGCCGCGGGGTCGAGATCGAGACGATGTCGCCGACCTTGTGGGTGAAGCCATGGCCGGGTTCGTCGCGGTCTTGGACCGGCGCGAACAGCGTGCCGAGGAACAGCGCGAAGCCGTCGGGATATTGATGCTCGCTCAGCGTCTGCGCGACCAGGTTCAACGGATCGCGGCTGATCTGCGACATGCTGCTGCTGCCCTCGAGCCGATAGCCCTCGGGCCCTTCGATGCTGAGGTCGATCTCGGCCTGGCGGACATCGTCGATCCCGAAGCTGTCGTCGAACAGCCGGATCAGCGGGCCGAGCCCGCACGATGCGTTATTGTCCTTGGCCTTGCCGAGCAGCAGCGCCGAGCGCCCTTCGAAATCGCGCAGATTGACGTCGTTGCCGAGCGTCGCGCCGACGACCTCGCCTTGCGAATCGACGATCAGCACGACCTCGGGTTCGGGGTTGTTCCAGTGCGAATCCGACCGCACGCCGATCGTCGCGCCATAGCCGACGGTCGACAGCACCGGCGCCTTGGTGAACACCTCGGCATCGGGGCCGATCGCGACTTCGAGATATTGCGACCAGAGGCCGTCCTCGATCAGCGCCGCCTTGAGCGCGGCCGCCTCGGGCGAACCCGGCACCACCGCGCGGATCGATCCGCCGACCCGCAGTTCGAGCCGGCTGCGCATCTCGGCCGCGGCCGACGCGTCGCCGCGCACCCGCTCCTCGATCACCCGCTCGACCGCCGACAGCGCGAAGGTGACGCCGCAGGCCTTGACGCATTGCAGGTCGACCGGGCTGAGCAACGGCAGCGCCAGATCCTCGAACGCGCCGAGCGACGTCCCGCCCTCGGGCGAGAAAAGGCCGGCCTCGACCAATGCAGCGACCGTCGGCGCCACCGCAGACATGTCGAAAACCTCTCCGCGACGGACGAGGATCGGCGACGGCCCTTCAGGCGTCAGCACGCGACCGACGAACAGTCCCACGCGCCAATCCGCCGGCATCATCGCCGAAATGTCATAATCCCCAGCCATCTCCACTCCCGCTCGATCACGCATCTTGATAACGCTGATTAATGGTAACGCTAACAACATCGATCAGCGACGCCTGTCAAGAGATTTGCCGATCAGCTTGACGCCACGCCCCCAGCTGTTAGCATTTGTCTGAGTTTTTGCGAGGACTATCATGATCACCGGTTCCATCCTGCTCGGCGCGACCGAGGCGACCACCAGCGCCACCTTCCAGGCGATCGACCCCAGCACCGGCGAAGTGCTCGGCCCCGATTTCGCGTCCGCCGGCCCCGAGGAGGTCGCGCGCGCCGCCGAACTCGCCGAGGCCGCCTTTCCGATCTACGCCGACACCGACCCCGAAACCCGCGCCGGCTTCCTCGAGGCGATCGCCGACGGCATCGCCGCGATCGGCGACGCGCTGATCGTTCGCGCCATGCAGGAAAGCGGCCTGCCGCGCGGTCGCCTCGAAGGCGAGCGCGGCCGCACGATCGGCCAGCTGAAGCTGTTCGCTTCGGTGGTGCGCGCCGGCGAGTGGGCGCATGTCACGATCGATCCGGCCCTGCCCGATCGCCAGCCGCTGCCGCGCGGCGACCTGCGCCGCCGCCATGTCGGGGTCGGCCCGGTCGCGGTGTTCGGCGCCAGCAACTTCCCGCTCGCCTTCTCGGTCGCCGGCGGCGACACCGCCTCGGCGCTCGCCGCCGGCTGCCCGGTGATCGTCAAGGGCCACCCCGCCCATCCCGGCACCGGCGAACTGGTCGCCCGCGCGATCCGCGACGCGGTCGCCGCCTGCGGCCTGCCCGAGGGCGTCTTCTCCTACCTGCCCGGCCCGAGCAACGAGCTGGGCGGCGCGCTGGTCGCCGATCCACGCGTCCAGGCGGTCGGCTTCACCGGCTCGCGCGGCGGCGGTCTGGCGCTGATGCGGATCGCCGCCGCCCGCCCCGAGCCGATCCCGGTCTATGCCGAGATGAGCTCGATCAACCCGGTGGTGCTGTTCCCGGCCGCGCTCAAGGCGCGCGGCGCGGCGCTCGGCCCGGCCTATATCCAGTCGCTGACGCTGGGTGCCGGCCAGTTCTGCACCAATCCCGGCCTCGTCATCGCGCCGTCGGGCCCCGATCTCGAAGTCTTCATCGCCGCGGCCGCGGCCGCGCTCGAGGCGAGCCAGCCGCAGCAGATGCTCACCCCGGGCATCTACGCGACCTTCGAGAAGGGCGTCGCCGAACTCGAAAGCCACGAGGCGGTCAAGACCGTCGCCCGCGGCTGCGTCGGCGAGGGCATCAACCGCGCGGTCGGCGCGCTGTTCCGCACCGACGCCGCGAGCTTCGAAGGCGACGAGGCGCTGGCACGCGAGGTGTTCGGATCCTCGTCGATCCTGGTCGAGGTGGCCGACATGAGCCAGGCCGCCGCGGTCATCCAGACGCTCGAGGGGCAGCTTACCGCGACCCTGCAGCTGGACGAGGCCGATCACGACCTCGCCGCGCCGCTGATCCCGCTGCTCGCCCGCAAGGTCGGCCGCATCCTCGCCAATGGCTGGCCGACCGGGGTCGAGGTGACCCATGCGATGGTCCATGGCGGCCCCTATCCGGCAACCTCCGACGGCCGCACCACCTCGGTCGGGTCGCTGGCGATCGAGCGCTTCCTGCGCCCGGTCTGCTATCAGGACCTGCCCGACGCGCTGCTGCCCGACGTGCTCAAGGCCGCCAATCCCTGGCATCTGCCGCGCCAGATCGACGGCGTCCGCTCGGCGGCGGACTGACACCGTGCCGCGGTCGACCGATCCGGTATCGCGACGGCGTCGCGCGGACCGGTCGACCGCATCGACGGCGCCCCGATCAGCATGAAAGTAGTATGACATGACCATCAAGCTGGGCCTGGTCGGCGTCGGCAAGATCGCCCGCGACCAGCATCTGCCGGTGCTGCGCGCCTCGCCGCATTTCGACCTGGTCGCGACCGCCAGCCGCAACGCGACGATCGACGGCGTCGCCGCCTTTGCCGACATCGAGTCGATGATCGAGCAGGCGCCCGAGATCGAAGCGGTGTCGCTCTGCCAGCCGCCGCAGGTGCGGTTCGCTTCGGCCAAGCGCGCGATCGCCGCGGGCAAGCATGTCTTCCTCGAAAAGCCGCCCGGGGCGACGCTGGGCGAGGTCGAGCTGCTGATCTCGCTCGCCCGCGCACAGGGCGTCTCGCTGTTCGCGAGCTGGCATTCGCGCTACGCCTCCGGGGTCGAGCCGGCGCGCGCCTGGCTCGCCGAGCGCACCATCCGATCGGTGCGGATCGAGTGGAAGGAGGATGTCCGCCACTGGCATCCGGGCCAGGACTGGATCTGGGCTCCGGGCGGCATGGGGGTGTTCGATCCGGGCATCAACGCGCTGTCGATCGCGACCCATATCCTGCCCGACCTGGTGCTGACCGGCGCCACGCTCGATTATCCCGCGAATCGCGCGGCGCCGATCGCCGCCGAGCTCGCCTTCGAGACCCATCATGGCCACCCGGTAACGGCGAGCCTCGACTGGCTGCAGACCGGCCCGCAAAGCTGGGACATCCATGTCGAAACCGACCGCGGCACGCTGGTGCTCGGTCATGGCGGCAATAGCCTGGCGATCGACGGCGCCGTCCAGCCGCTGGGTCCCGAGGCCGAATATGCCGGGCTCTACGAGCGCTTCGCGGCGCTGGTGCCGACGGGGGCGATCGACGTCGATCTGACCCCGCTGCGCCATGTCGCCGACGCGCTGCTGCTCGGCGAGCGCCGGACGGTCGCGGCGTTTCACGACTGACCGACCCGCTCGACAAGCACGACGCGCAATTCCATAGGGGATGCCGGGATTATAAGGGGATGACGGTGGAGCGAAGGAGCAAGGCAGGATCGTCGCCGACGCCTCCGGGGATGCCACCGGTCATGCCCAACGCCAAGCGCATCCATGGCGCGGTGGCGCACGATCTGGCGGTCGCGATCCTGACCGGCCGCCACCAGCCCGGCGACGTCCTGCCCGGTGAGATCGAATTCAGCGAGCAGCTCGGCATTTCGCGCAGCGTCTATCGCGAGGCGGTGCGCATCCTCGCCGCCAAGGGGCTCGTCGAAAGCCGCCCCAAGGCCGGTACGCGGGTGAGCGACCGCGCCCGCTGGAACCTGCTCGATCCCGAAATCCTCGCCTGGACCTTCGAATCCGAACCGAGCATGGCCTTCATCCGCGAGCTGTTCGAGCTGCGGATGATCGTCGAGCCCGGTGCCGCCGAACTCGCCGCGCGTCGCCGCACCGGCGCGCATCTCGCCCGGATGGGGCATGCGCTCGAGGAGATGGCGCGCTTCGGCCTGACCGTCCCCGAGGGCCGCGAGGCCGACCAACGCTTCCATGCGACGGTGCTGGCGGCGGCGGGCAACGAGCCGCTCGCCTCGCTGTCGAGCTCGATCGCCGCGGCGGTCACCTGGACGACGATCTACAAGCAGCGCAAGCGCCGGCTGCCGCGCGACCCGGTGCCCGACCATCGCGCGCTGTACGAAGCGATCGTTGCGGGCGATCCGGCGGCGGCGCGCACGACCATGGTCGAGCTGATCCGGCTGGCGCTCGCCGACATGGAAATCCCCGAATAAAAAGAGGGGCGCCGCCTGCCCGGCGACGCCCCTCTTTTCATCGGCGATCCGGCCGAAGCCGGATCGCTATCCGATCAATGCCGGACCTCTATCCGATCAATGGTTGTCGCGCGGCACGCCCATCGTCTGTGCGATCCGCTGGAACTGCTCGGCGCCTTCGAGGATCGCGCCGGTGTTCATCTGACCGACCATGCTGCGCTGGATCGCCTGCCACGGGGTCTGCGACGCCGGATAGGCATAGCCGCCCGCCGCATCGAGCGCGCGGCGGCGCTCGGCGAGGGTCGCATCGTCGATCAGCACATCGGCGGTGCCGCGGCCGAGATCGATCCGCACCCGGTCACCGGTCTGGAGCAAGGCGAGCATGCCGCCCACCGCCGCCTCGGGCGAGGCGTTGAGGATCGACGGCGACCCCGAGGTCCCCGACTGGCGGCCATCGCCGATGCACGGCAGCGCGGTGACGCCCTCGCGGATCAGATAGGCCGGCGCGCGCATGTTGACGACCTCGGCCGCGCCCGGATAGCCGACCGGCCCGGCGCCGCGCATGAACAGCAGCGTCTCGGGGGTGATGCCGACCGACGGATCGTCGATGCGGTGATGATAATCCTCGGGGCCGTCGAACACGACCGCGGGGCCTTCGAACGCCTCGGGATCGTCGGGGTTCGACAGATAGCGCGCACGGAACTCGTCCGAGATCACGCTGGTCTTCATGATCGCCGCGTCGAACAGATTGCCCGACAGCACCAGGAAGCCGGCTTCCGGCAGCAGCGGCGCGGCGAACGGCTTGATCACCCGCTCGTCCTCGATCGTCGCGTTGCGGCAATTGTCGCCCATCGACTGGCCGGTGACGGTCATCGCGTCTTCGTTGATCAGCCCCTGGCGCATCAGCTCGGCGACCACCGCGGGCACGCCGCCGGCGCGGTAATAATCCTCGCCGAGATATTCGCCGGCCGGCTGGAGATTGACCATCAGCGGCACCTTGTGGCCGTAGGTCTCCCAATCCTTGAGCTCGAGCTCGGCGCCGGCATGGCGGGCGAGTGCTGCGAGGTGGATCGGCGCGTTGGTCGATCCGCCGATCGCCGAGTTGACGACGATCGCGTTGAGAAAGGCCTCGCGGGTCAGGATGTCGGAGGGCTTGAGATCCTCGGCGACCATCGCGACGATGCGCTTGCCGGTCCGCCAGGCGACCTCCTGCCGGTCGCGATAGGGCGCCGGGATCGCCGCCGATCCGGGCAGCATCATGCCGAGCGCCTCGGCGAGCGAGTTCATCGTCGTCGCGGTGCCCATCGTGTTGCAATAGCCGGTCGACGGCGCCGACGAGGCGACCAGTTCGATGAAGCCCTTGTCGTCGATCTCGCCGGCGGCGAGCATCTGGCGCGCCTTCCACACGATCGTCCCCGATCCGGTGCGCTCGCCCTTGTGCCAGCCGTTGAGCATCGGCCCGACCGACAGCGCGATCGCCGGGATGTTGACCGTCGCCGCCGCCATCAGGCAGGCCGGGGTGGTCTTGTCGCAGCCGGTGGTGAGCACGACGCCGTCGAGCGGATAGCCGTAGAGCAGTTCGACCAGCGCCAGATAGGCGAGGTTGCGGTCGAGACCTGCGGTCGGACGCTTGCCGGTTTCCTGGATCGGATGGACCGGGAATTCGATCGCGATGCCGCCGGCCTCGCGAATGCCCTCGCGGACGCGCTCGGCGAGCACGAGATGGTGGCGGTTGCACGGGCTCAAATCCGAACCGGTCTGGGCGATGCCGATGATCGGCTTGCCCGACTGCAGCTCCTCGAGCGACAGGCCGAAGTTGAGATAGCGCTCGAGATAGAGCGCGGTCATGTCGATATTGTCGGGATTGTCGAACCACGCCCGCGAACGGAGTTTGGCGGGAGCGTCGCTGCGGGATTCGGCCATCAATCTTCTCTCGATCTTGTGAGGGACAGGCGGCGAATAGCGTGGCCACCCCAGCCCCGTTGAGCGATCGATATATACTCAGACAAATAGCCAAAGCAAACGCAATCGACAGCAATATCAGGGCCTGTCGCGCGACGCGGTCCGCCCAGCGCCAGGCACGGCCTCCCCGCATCATGCTGCACGAGCGGATATCCCGTCCGTTGCGCCCGTGGGATCGACGATTTCGCACCCCCGATCGGCATGGCGATGTTGCAAGTCCGTCGTTGATTATTCCGCGCGACGGCGCAGACTGATCCGAACGACGCGACAGCCGCACCGGCATGGCCGGCAAGCGGGCGAGAGGAGTCAGCGACTATGGACGACGGCGGCGCGCCCAGCCATCGGCTCGAGGCCGAGATGATCACCGCCGCGGGCGGCATCGAGGTGGTGCGCCGATCCTGGGTCGACGCGATCGACATCTTCGGCAGCCCCGACCGGCACCGCATCGAATTGTCGCTGCTGCCGCGGTCGCGCGACGCGCGCGGCTGTTTCCCCGAACGCTGGGGCCCGCACCGGTTCGAACCGATCGGCGAGCTGTTCCTGCTGCCGGCCGGGCAGCTGGTCCATGCGAAGAGCGAGTGTCGGCAGCAATCGTCGATCGTGTGCACCTTCGCCCCGGCGGCGGCCGAAACCTGGCTCGACCGGCCGATCGAATGGACCGACGGGCGGCTGCAGGCCGGGCTCGACATCGCCAACCCGACCATTCGCGGCCTGCTGTTCCGGCTGGGCGAGGAGGTGCGTCAGCCGGGCTTCGCGAGCGGCGCGCTGGTCGAGCTGATGATCGCGCAGCTCGCGGTCGAACTCGCCCGCCATTGCCTGGGGATCGAGGAGAAAGCCGCGATCGGCGGCTTGGCGCCGTGGCGGCTGCGGCGGATCGACGACCGGCTCGCGGTGCCGGGCGAGGCGCCGTCGCTCGCCGAACTGGCGAAGCTGTGCGACCTGTCGGTGCGCCAGCTGACCCGCGGCTTCCGCGCGAGCCGGGGCGGTTCGATCGGCGATCATATCGCCGACACCAGGATCCAGCTGGCCCGCCAGTTGCTGGGCGGCGATCGCGACGTGAAGTCGGTCGCGCATGCGCTCGGCTTCGCGTCGCCGACCAATTTCTCGGCGGCCTTCCGCCGGTCGACCGGCGAGACCCCGCGCCAATATCGGCAGCGCGCCGCACGCAGCATATCCCGCTGACCTTCGGTCGACATGAAAAGGCCGGACCACCCTGCGGTGATCCGGCCCTTGTCGTCTTATGATGACGATCAGCGCGAGCCGAACGCGTAACGGATGTTCAGGCCGAATTCGCGCGGCGGGGTGTAGGTGATGCCACGGTAGGTCGAGGTGCCGATCGCACCGGTGGCGCCGATATTATAGGGCACGGTCTGCGCCGTGCTGGTGCGCGTCAGCACCCGCTCGGTCTTGGTGATGTTCTTGCCGTAGAGCGACACTTCCCACGCCCCGTTCGGCGAACGGATACCGGCGTAGAGGTTGAGCAGCGCATAGGTCTTCACATCGTCGACCGCGTTGGTCGGATCGTTTTGCGACTTGCCGTAATAGGATAGCAGCCCGCGCAGATAGCCGTCGAAATTCGCGGTCAGCGGCACCGAATATTCCGAGGTCACCGTGCCGCTGAACAACGGAGCGAGCGACGCCCGCAAGGTCACCGCGCAGGCCGAGATGGTGTCGCCACCGGTCGCCGCCTGGATCTGGGCGACGGTCGGCACGGTCGACACGCTGTCGGGCACGCCGTCCTTCGGGAAATAGTCGTTGCAGGGGATCACGCCATTCTTGATCTTGCTCTTGGCATAGCTGCCGTTCGCGCTGATCTCCCAGCGATCCATGATCTTGAACGAGGTCTCGGCCTCGATGCCGTTGACCTTGACCGGAACTGCGGCAACGAAATTGAAGCTGCTGACCGACTGCACGAGCGAGACCGGGGTCGTCGTCGTGTTGGCGGTGGTGTTGACGTAGAACACGCCCGAGGCGGACCGGTAAGGATAATTCTTGTAATCCTGATGATAGGCCGAGACATTCAGCCGCAGCCGCTTGTCGATGAAGCTCGACTTGAAGCCCAGCTCATAGGATTTCGACTTTTCGGACGGAATGTTGACGAAGCTGCTTTCGCGCGCGCTGCGTGCCAGGCTGAAATCGCCGGTCGCCGAAACCGGCGGGCGGAACGAGCTGCCGACATTGCCGTAGACCATGAAGTCGTCGCTGAAGCGGTGCTTGACCGATCCCGAATAGATCACGGTGTTCTCGTCGGTGTTCTCGGCGGCCGCCGCCAGCACATTGCCCGCCACCGACAGCGTACCGAACGCCTTGTAATCGATGTAGCGCAGACCACCCGAGATTTCGGTCGCCTCGCCCAGATGCAGGGTCAGGTTGCCGAACGCCGACTTTTCCTTGGTGCCGGCCCCGCGCAGGATCGGCGTCTGAACGATGATCCCCGGCGTCGTCGATGACGGCAGGCCGAAGAGAACCGGGGTCGGCTGCGACAGGACCGAGGGCGAGGTCTGCTTCTGATAGAAGGCGCCGACGATATAATCGAACATGCCGAAGATCTGCTCTTCGGACGAAATCCGCGCCTCGTGCGCCCAGGATTTGGCGATGCTCTGGGTCTGCAGGCCATAGCCCTGGAGGTAGGACGGGAAGTTGGGCGTGAAGAAATCGCCCTTGTCGGTGATCTCGAGCGAGTCGAACTTCTGCCGGTTGCGCTGGCCGACATAGTTGAGCTTCTGGCCCGCGACCGCCCATTGGGCGCGCAGGTTGAAATTGGTGAAACGCTGGCGGATCTTGCGCGGGGCATCCTCGACCGCGAGACGGTCGTCGCCGTCGATGAAGACCGGGCTGGCAGCCGCGCCGGCGTTGGTCGCCTGCAGCGATTCGGCCTGGTCGAACGTGTGGAGCTTCTGGATGATCTTCTGGAAGCTGGTGTCGAAGGTCAGCGTGTCGGTCGGCTCGAAGCGGGCGGTGACGCGGCCGCCCTTGGTGCGCGAATAGGGATCGGTGCCGTTGTTGATGCTGTGGACGCGATTGCCTTCATTCTCGTCGACGATACCGGCGACGCGGATCGCCAGCATGTCCTTGATGATCGGCAGGCCGACCGCGCCGTTGGCGTTGATGCCGCCGATGCTGGTGCCGGTCGCGGTCAGATAGCCGCCGATCTCCTGCAGGTCGGGGCGATGGGTGGTGACGGTCATCGACCCCGACGGCGACGCGCGGCCGCGCAGCGTGCCCTGCGGTCCGCGCAGCAGCTCGATCTGGCCGATGTCGAACATCGCCTGGAACAGGTTGCCGGCCGAGATCGGCGCGTCGTTCTGGTAGAATTCGATGGTGCCGTTGTTGCCGCTGGCATTCACGTCGTAATTGACGCCGCGCACCGATGCGGTCGCGCCGATGCCGTTGGCGTTGCTGGTCAGCGACAGGCCCGGGACGATCGTCGAGATATCCTCGAACCGGCGGATGTTGAGCTTGGCGAGTTCTTCGGCGCGCACCGCGTTGACGGTCAGCGGAACGTCCTGGAGACTTTCGTCCCGGCGACGCGCAGTGACGATGATCTCTTCGGTACCGGCCGATTCATAGCCGCCGGTCGCGGCGGCCTGCTCGGCGGGCGCGGTCTGGGCGTTGGCGGTGGTCGCCATCGCGAACAGGCTGACTCCGCAGACAATAGAAATATAATGCTGGCGCATGCCGCATCCCCTTCCCTGGTGTGCGCGGTCCGCGTTCTGCGAATCCGCTGTTTTCTTGTTTTTTGGCCACCTCCCCAAAGGGAAATGCCTGCAACCGAGATAGCCTGATTTTTTTGCGCCGTAAATCGCCGTCGCGCAACTTTATGGTCGGATATGGTCCGGTCCGCGCGTCGCCCCCCACTGCGAAGGCCGAGGCCTCGATCGGATATAGGCATATCGAACGGATATCGGATCGCCCATATGCCCCACTCGCCGCCTCTCCCGTGGCCGGACCAGCGCGCTGCGCAACCATCTGATAATCAATGCTAATGCCTATGACGCCCGCGCATCGCCGGATCGCCGGATCGCGTATTTCATCGGCGGATAAGACCGGCAGACCGTCACAACCGTCTCCGACCATGCCATAGAAGCGCGACCTGCCGGCGAAATTTCCAACGGCATTGATCAGTTTTTCGGCGCAATCGCGCAAAATTCTTGCGCGCCATCGTCTATGTGTCAGATCCGATTGCCGTGCCGGCTTATCAATTTGCGCAACGATAATGGGCAGCGCGCAGCGATTGCATTCTGTATTTGTCGACGCCTCCAGAGATAGCGCCCCAAATTCCTCCATTCTCGATCAATCATGATTATGATTTTTTCAATCCCATATTAAGCTGCATCGACCAGCGGAAGGACAGGCAAGCATCGGGACGAACTGTGGCGGGCATCAAACTATCTTTATTGGCATTTGCCGTCATGGCGTTGCCATCGATGGCTCTGGCCGGAACCGGTAGCAGCGGACAGATAACGAGCATATTACCGATCAATAACGGCATATTGAGTTTCACATTTTCAGGTACGCATAGCAGCGCTCCGCCTTGCGTGACGGGCGACTCTTCCCGATGGGCGTTCGATGCGTCGTCCGGAACCGGGCAAGCGCTGCTGTTGGCGACGATGTCTGCGTTCGAAAACGGTTTCACTCTGAACATCGTGGGAACCAATGATTGCCTGGCTGTCCTTCCCAATCAGGAGGCGGTGAGCTTTCTCACCGTCGTCAAATGAGTTCGATGCCGACCGAAGTCGCGGCTGGATCTGGCCGCCCGTCCCCAGCTTGTCCCCGGGCGATAGGGGTGCATTCTTTGCGCGCGAAGCTTCTCGGAATCGCGGCGCTGTCGGCGGCCTCGCTGCTTCCAGCGCCTGCGCTCGCTTATGACTGGGTCGCGGAAGCCCATGTGGTCACCGTCAACGGCAGCAATGCACCACGCTCGATCGGCTTCACGCTCGATCTGGGAGCGGGCGCCTGTACCGTCGGGACCCTCCTGACATGGACGGCATCCGGCAATTCCGACGCGAGCCGAACATCGAATCTCCAGATGATCTCGGCAACCCTTCTCACGGCGATCGCGACCGGCAAGAAAGTGAAGATTTATGGCACGAATAGCGGCTGTGCTGTGTCGGACCTCTCAATCGCGCAATAGGCTCGACAGGGCTTGGGCGTCGATCCGCGACATTCCTCGGAAAATGGCAAAAGCCGGATGCCTCACCATCGCGGCGCTGACGCTCATCGGACCATATGACTCTGCCGCCATCGCAGCGGAGACTGTTACATATGATTATGATGCTTTGGGCCGCCTGAAACAGGCCATGACGGTTGGGGGCGCGAATAATGGCCTGACATCGGCGCTTGCCTATGATGCGGCCGATAACCGCAGCAGCTACACCGTCTCGGGATCGCCCAACAGCGGCAATGGCCAGCGGGTCGTCGTCGTACCGCTGAACGGGCTGACCGTAATACCGCTGCCTCCGGCGGTGCAATAATATGAAGCGCCGCCCAACGAAGACCACAGGGTTCGTAAAGCTGTGGACCGCCCTGCGCTACGCTGCGGTTGCGATCGGCCTGGCATTCGGCGGCACGGCCTCGGCCGCCGATCGCCCGACCGTACTGATCGCCACCGCACCGCTGATCGATCCGGCGACCGCGCTCGCTTATTATGGATCTCCGGCGAGTCCGGCGCCCGCAGCCCGAAGCGAACTGAAGAAGGAAATCGCCCGGGCGCTGCGCTATGATGTCGACGCGATCTTCGCTTATGTCCGCGACGATATCGACTTCACGCCGCTGTTCGGCCTGCAGGAGGGCGCCAAGGGCGTGATCCTCAACGGCCGAGGGACTGCGTTCGACCAGGCGCAGTTCATGGTCGATCTCCTGCGCGAGGCCGACGCCGTTGCGGTGAGAGGCTATAATCCCCGCTACCAGCTTGGCCGCATCGAGTTGACCGCCGTGCAATTCGCGGCGTGGACGGGGGTTGGCGATGCCGCCGCGGCGTCCCGGCTCCTGGCGAGTGGGGGCATTCCCGGGACGGTCGCCGGTTCGGGATCGAGCTTCACCGTCACGCTTGTACATTGCTGGGTGAAGGTCAGCATCGGCGGAACCGACTATCTTTTCGATCCGAGTTACAAGCCTGCCACCGCCACCGCCGGGCTCAACTGGAAGGCCGCGACGGGTTATTCGGCGACAGACCTGCTTTCGTCGGCGGGCGGAACCCAGACGGCGACGTCGGTAAGCGGCTTCGGTATTGCCGGCTTCCGGTCGCAGCTGCGCACATATCGGGGCAATCTCGAAGCGTTCCTGGCGGCGTCCGCGGCGGGCAAGCGCGCGGAGGCGGTCGTCGGATACCGGACGATCATGGCCCACCCGGCATCCGAGGACCGCCGTACGACGCTGCCCTATGTCATCTCGACCGACCGGACATGGTCGGGCGAGATTCCCGATATCTTCCGGACATCGTTCACGGTCAGCCTCAACGGCGGCAGCTATGGCACCTATTTCGCCGATATCGTCGGCGGGGAGACCTGGTCCTTCGAATATCAATATTCGGGATCGGCCTTCGTGAAGGGCGGCCCGCCATCCGGTCCGGTGGTCACCGGCCCAATCCTCGACCAATGCGACCGTTATCAAAGCAACCGGCCGGCGGCGGCGCCCGCGACGGTCGAGGTTGCGATCAATCACCCCTATGCGGCGTCCTCCGGCGCCTATGCCGACCGCACCATCGCCCGTCAGCTCACCGCGCAACAATGCGCTTATGGCCTCTTCTATGTCTCGAACGACTGGGGCTATGTCGGTGACGGCATCGCCGGTCGCCTGGCTCCGATCGCCAACCTCACCCGTTTCGACTTCACATCCTCGACCCGCATGACGCTGTCGACGACCCTCGCCAATATCCCGGCACAGTTCAGCACTTTTCTCGACTCGGCGGCCGCAGCCCAGAATGCGATCTACCAGATGCATGACCTGGTCGGCATCCACACGCTCGACAGTCTCGATCTCAAACAGCAGGCCGGCTCGGCTTACACCACCAATCTCGCCACCAGCCTGTCGATGGACTTCGAGGCGGCGGTGAGCGCGCAGGCGCTTTCGGGCACGGCGGCGGGCGACATCGGCGCGGCCTATATCGCGGCGCTGGCGCTGTCCTATGCCGAGGCGGCGGTGCCGCGCCAGGAAACCGATTCGGTATATGATCTGGCGGCGATAAACCTGTTTGCCGATCAGGATGCGCGCGCCACGCCGACCGGCACCTACGCCAATTATCTCGCTACCCCAGCCACATGGCCGTCGGTTCAGGGCTCGCTGGCGGGTTATCCGGCCGGCGCGACCGCGGCCATGGCCGGCTATGCCGGCGAGGGCTATAATCTGCTCGCGCCACAGATCGGCGCGCTCCGCCAGCCGTCGATCACCGTGGCGAGCATTTCGACCCAGATGTCGAGCCTGTGGGAAGGTTTCGGCCCGGGCAGCACCGCAGCCGAGGTGAAGCGTGCGGCGTTTCTGGCGTGGCGGCCGTCGGCGGGTGGCGGCTCGGTTCCCGACCGGATCGCAATGGTTATCTACGACCAGCGGCGGGGAAGCATCCTCAAGGCTGGCGTCGGGGTCGCGGTCGCGGCGAATGGCAATAACGACCCGATCCGGAAACCGGAGCTTCCCAAGGCGGAGGGCAAGGATTTCATCCGGGCGGCGCTGAACGTCGATGGCCGCAGCGGCGCGGTTACCTATGTGCCGGCGGCCGATCTCGTCGATGGGGCGGGTGATTTTCCGCGTTCGCTCAGCCTCCAGCGCCGCTACGACCAGCGCGACCAGACCAATTACGGCTTCGGCATGGGCTGGAAGAGCAACTGGTATCAGGTCGCGACGCTGTCGAACGATGGCCAGGCTGCGCTCGGCCATGCCGGGGCGCAGGCGAGCGCGAGTTTCCTGGTGGCGATCCAGGCGATCGGTGATCTGACCGCCACCCAGGATGCCCAGCATCTTTATGCCGCGCTGCAGACGGTTGCCTGGCTCGCGGACCAGACCCTCAACAACAGCCTGGTCATTGCCAGGGGCTTCGACGGCGAGGCGACCTTCTACCGCCAGGCGAACGGGACGAGCTTCACCAACGCCAATCCCGATGGGGCGACCGCCGCGATGAATGCAGCGCCTGCGGTCGGCATCATCAATCGCTATATCTATGCCGGGCTGACCGCGGCCTATGTCGACGGGCAGGGCTCGACGCGCAACTATGCGATCGGTGCCCTGCCGCCGGGTTCCGACCTGGCGTCTCCGGGCATCGCCGGCCTGTGGACGCGCAAATCGGCCTATATGACCGACTGGACCTTTGCCGACGGCGCGAAGATCTGGACCGCCTTCGTCGGCAATCTGCTCGTCCCCGACATGATGTATCTCTACCGGGCCTATAACAGTTTCGGCAATGCGATCTATCTGGGCGACACGCCTGGTTATGACCCGGGATCGTTCACGCCGGTCTATTATTGCGCGGTGCCGGGCGGCCCGATCCTCACCCGCCCGCCCTCGGATGCGTTCATCCAGTATCGCTCCACGTCGGGCGCCGAGGCGAAATATCGGATGGACGCCCAGGTCGGCTATTCGCTGCAGGGGGAGGAAAATACATGCCCGCCCGATTCGCTCGACCCGCCGGTCATCCGGCTGCAGGCTCCTTCGCATCTGCTCGGCAAGCTCGATGCCGCCGGCAAGAGCTGGAACTATGGCTATGGGGCGGCGATCAACATGTTCGGCGCGGTGGATACGATCACAGGCGTCTACAAGCCAAGCAACGCCGCGGCGGACATCGCGATCGTCTATGGCGGCGATGCGAATGCCGTCACCATGACCAATCTGCGGAGCCAGGTTTGGAATTATTATTCGAGCACTTCCGGTCGGAGGTCGTCAGCCCCGAGCAGGCAGCCGCAGCCGGCCATGGCAGTGCCGTCTATTTCGATCGCTACGCCCAGCCGATCCGTTCGGTCGATCCACTGCTGCGCGCGACCCGCACCGATTATGACGATCGCGGCCGGCCGGTCAGGGTGACCCGGCCCGAAGGCGACGCGATGGAGACCGCCTATGACGTGCGCGGCAATGTCATCCAGCAGTCACAAAAGGCGAAGCCGGGATCGGGACTGGTCGACCTTGTGAGCTCGACCGTCTATCTGGAGGGGCCTGCCGTCGCCATTTGCATCAATCCTGCCACCTGCAACCGACCGGACCATGCGACCGACGCGCGCGGCTATCGTACCAACTATGGCTGGAACGCCACCACCGGGTTGCCGACCTCGCAGAGCCAGGGCTGGAACGCCGCGGGCACGGACTGCCAGCTTGCCGGTGGCCTCTGCCCGCAGACCAGCTACAGCTATGGAACGCCGGTTGCCGGCTACGATCCGTTCAACGGAACGAGCGTTGCCGCCCCCACGCTGCTGACCGCCAGAATCGAACGGATCGCATCGGGGGTCAGCCGGACCACGACCTTCGGCTATGGGCAAAAGACGTTCGGAACGACCTATGCGCCGATGAGCAGCGCGACGGTGAAGAAGCTTATCGCCGGGGAAATGGTCACCGACAGCGGCGGGCTTAACCTGCGCCAATGCTATGACAGCGACATCGGCGGCAACATCATCGACGGGATCGAGCCTGCTGCCGGATTGGCAAGCTGTCCATGATACGGCGCGATCTTCCGTTGGCTCGGTTGCTCGCCTTGCTGTTCGCGTTCGCCTCGATCGTCGCGCTCCCTGTCGCGCCGGCTTTTTCGCAAGCGACGCCCTCGGCCTACACCACCGGCTGGCGCTGGGATGTGCTGCGACGGATGGTGGGGCAGATCTCGGCGCCGGTCGACCCGGCGGCGCCCGCGACCGGCCCTTATCAGGCGACGCGCTTCAGCTATGACGACGACGGCCAGCTGATCCGGATCGAGAAGGGGACGCTGGCGGCGTGGCAGGCGGACAGCGTGCAGCCCGCCGCGTGGACCGGCTTCACCGCGCTCGAGACGGTGACGATCAGCTATGACGCGGCCGGCAACAAGATCGACGAGCGGCTGACCAGCGCCGCCGGTGGCACAGCAGTGCAGACGATCAGCCAGACCGGCTATGACGGCGACGACCGGCCGATCTGCGCGACGGTGCGGATGAACATGGCGCCGGCACCTGCCGTGACCGCGGACGCCTGCGTGGCGGGGACGGCTGGCGGCGACGGCCCCGACCGGATCACCCGGACGACCTACGACGCCGCCAGCCAGGTGGTGCAGATCCGCAAGGCAATGGGAACCGGCGACGAGCAGGCCTATGCGACCTACACCTACAGCGACAACGGCAAGCGCCGGTTTGTGATCGACGGCAAGGGCAACAAGGCGCGGCTCGATTATGACGGGTTCGACCGGCAGTCGGCGTGGCTGTTCCCGCAGAAGACCGGGCCACCCGCGTTCAACGCGGCCAATGTGACGACGGTGCTGGCGACGGCGGGCAGCGAGAGCGCGAGCGACTACGAGCAATATCAATATGACGCGACCGGCAACCGGACCTGGCTGCGGCACCGCGACGGCAATGCGATCACTTATGCCTATGACGCGCTGAACCGGGTCACCCAGAAGAGCGGCCCCGCGATCGCGACGGTGGCTTACGGCTATGACCTGGTCGGGCATCAGCTGAGCGCGAGCTACGGCGCGGGCGGGCCGGGGGTGGCCAACGGCTATGACAAGGCCGACCGACTGATCTCGAGCAGCAGCAACGGCACCGGCAGCACGGTGCGAACGCTGGGTTACAGCTATGACGCGAACGGCAACCGGACTGGGATCACCCATCCCGACGGCAGCGGCTTCGTCTACCGCTATGACGGACTCAATCGCACCACGAAGATCGAGGAGGGCGGCGGGACCGTCCTGATCGCGCTGGGCTATGACGCGCTCGACCGGCGGGCGACGATGGCGCGGGGTGGCGCGGCAGCCTCTGGCGACTGTAGCGCGGCGGCGACGACGCGCTATTGCTATGACGCGGCGTCGCGGCTGGCATCGCTGGTGCAGAGCTATGCCGACGCGGGATCGAACCTGACCAGCGACTATGGCTGGACGCCGGCGTCGCAGATCCGCACGCGCAGCCGCAGCAACAATGCTTATGCCTTCGGCGAAAGCTATAACGGCACCCGCACCTACACGGCCAACGGTCTCAACCAGTACAGCGCGATCACCGGGCCGACGCCGCGGGCGCCGAGCTACGACACCAACGGCAATGTCGCGGACAATGGCTGGACCGCTTACGTCTATGACGGTGAGAACCGGCTGACCCAGGCGAGCGGATCGAAGACGGCGAGCCTGTCCTATGATCCGCTCGGTCGGCTCTATGAAGTCACCAGCCCGAACGGCACTACCCGCTTCCTGTACGACGGCGACGCGCTGGTCGGCGAATATGACGGCGCGGGCAACCTCAAGGCACGCTACGTCCACGGCCCCGGGGTCGACGAGCCTTTGGTCTGGTACGACGGGGCGGCGATCTCAGCGACGACCCGGCGCTATCTGTCGGCGGACCATCAGGGCTCGATCATCGCGATCACCGATGCTGGCGGCACGGTGGTGGCGATCGACCGCTATGATCCGTGGGGCGTGCCGGCGGCCACGAACGTCGGACGATTCCAATATACCGGGCAGATCTGGATGCCCGAACTCGGGCTCTACCATTACAAGGCGCGGCTCTATTCGTCGGCGACCGGACGGTTCCTGCAGACCGATCCTGTCGGATATGACGATCAGATCAATCTTTATGCGTACGCCACGGATGATCCGGTGAACCGGATCGATCCGTTAGGGAAGAGCGTCTGGTGTTTCCAAACCTACTTGATAGGCCCGTTTGGAAGTACTCCTATAGGAGGGCCTCACGATTGCTGGGACGACGGTGGATCTGCAATCTTAGGAGCGTTAAGCGGGAACCCAATCACCGCATCCATTGCAAGAGCTTTGTCTACTCCCGTTTCTCGACCGGGTGGGGGGAGCTCGCCCAACGCAGCGTCCGGGTCACCCGATCCCGATTGCGAGAAGCATCATATATGTACCAACAAAAATTGGATTTCTACCGCTCGAGGAGGGCCTTGGTCGCCGAGATTCGAAAAGCTATTTGATAATGCTGGAATGAAAATGGAAGATGCGGAGAATGTCGTAGGACTTCGAGGGCATACGGGACCTCACCCAGAGGATTATCATCAAATAATCTACGATAGACTTAAAAATGCAGTGAGAGATTTTAAACCTGGATCGCCAGAGTACACGCATGCATTTAAGCAAGAATTATCTGCGATAAAATCAGAACTACAGAATTCCGGAAGTTATTTATATAGTTATTTGAGGAAGTGATGAAAAAATATTATAGAATAAGCCCTAGGCCCGTTGAGAATTGCGCATATATTGACAATTTTAAAATCGAAGACAAATTAATCGATGAGAGAATATTTTGCGAATGTAGGAAATCGAATGTTCCTTACGTATCATGTGAAATAATGAATGGACGAACAGTATGTGATATCAATATGGGTCCGTCAAATATACCGATGATTTCAGAAACAATTTACCGATCTGTATTAGATATAGTTGGAATCAGTGGCGAATTTATCCGAGTAGATTTAGAAAATTTTGCAAATAAAAATTTATACATATTAAATATTATATCAAAAATCGATGCTATTGATTACGATAGTTCAGTTATTCAATATTACGATGATGAATATAACAAATTTAATAAAAAAGGAATAAGATCAATATATAATTTAGTTATAAAAAATGAAAATATACCTAAAAATATTCATATATTCCGTTTAGAAAATTGGGATTATCCAGTTATAGTTTCTGAAGAATTTAAGAATATTGTGTCGACTTTTGAAATAGGATGTATATTATTTTATGAATTATTGGCAGCGTGATGAGGCTGAATAGTTAAAAATTAAGGTGCTAGCTTGCCAAATACCCGAATTTCGGCACGTTTATGAAATGGCCCGCCTGCCTCGCCTCATCCTGCCCGGTCAGCCCCATCACGTGACCCAGCGTGGCAACCGCCGCGCGCCCACCTTCTTCGAAGACGGTGATTATGCGCTTCATCTCGACCTGCTGGCCGAGGCCGCGGAAAGGGTGGGCAGAGAGAGTCTAGATCATGCGCCATATCGGGGATGCCGACGGCAGCCTAGGCGACATGGGTCGACAAGTTCGGACGCACGACCGAGCTCTTCTTTCCCAGGACGACGCCGATCACAATCGTTGCAGCGCAACATTCCGTCGCTGATGGCGTCGAAGCATTTGACCAGCTCTGCCTGAAAACCAACTTCGATCGGAACAGCGTCGAAAAGGCGGCCGCGGCCAGCGATTGGCATTTCAGCTATCGACAGGAGATCGTCCCGTTCAAGAATCCGGTGGATGTCGGCGGCTGGAACGCGCCGGACGCGGCGCTGCGGATGGCGAACGCGATTTTCTTCAACACCAAATCGCAGTGCAATCTCACCTTCGCGCCGTCCGAGACCTTCACCGCCGATTCGATCCTCGATGCGGTTTCGAAAATCGCCGGCAAATCTCCGGACAACATTGCCAAGAGGTTCGACAAGAAGGGGAATCCGGCCAAATATTATTCGCCCGAATGGACGATATCAGGAGCGGACGGCTCCACACGCACTGTGTTTTCGCGGCCTTCGCAAAAAATCCCGAATGCGATCCAGATCTCGGTCATCAAGAATTGAAGACCTGCCAAAATCGATGCTGAAAGCGGGGCATTTCCTGCCTGCTGCCGATATGCGCCCGGAGGTCCCGAACGGAGGCACGTCCGCAGGCAGTTTCCGATTTGTTATGTGAGAGCCGTGGTGCCGCTTACAGGACTCGAACCTGTGACCCCCGCATTACGAATGCGATGCTCTACCAACTGAGCTAAAGCGGCACGACGATCGGGCCCTTAACAGCGCCGCCCGTCATGTTCAAGGCCGGCGAACCGAAAGTCGCAGGGTCGGCCGACGGCGGCGGGCCGCCGCTTTACCTTTCGTAAAGGACGATCGGTGCAGACATCGGGCTGTTTCGGCACCGGATTCGCGCCGGCGCCCATGGGGACGGCTGATGGAAGATTTTCGTGGTTTCGGCAGCAGCGCCACGGCGTGGGATTCGATCGGGGACTTCCCGGTGTCGGACGAACCCTGCATGGAATTGCCGCCGGTCATCGGCGCCGAGGAGCGGCGCATGCATGTCCGCGCCTATGATCGCTGGGTGTCGCTGCTCGGCGGCCAGCAATTTCCCGCGATCACCGATCTCGATGCCTCGACGCTGGGCGAATTCGGTCCGTTCAGCGTGCTGCTCGACTTCACCGGCAGTTCGATCGCGACGCCCGACGACGCCGCGGTGATGTTCGTCGGCCGCGCGCTGCGCGAGGAAGGCGGACTCGATCTGGTGCCGACGATCGCCGACGTCCCCGATCATTCGGTGCTGTCGCGGCTCACCCCCCATTTCGCCGAGGTCCAGGCCAATCGCGCGCCGGTGGGTTTCGAGGCCGAATTCATCAACCGCAAGGGCGAACTCACCCTGTATCGCGGCATATTGATGCCGTTCTCGTCCGACGGCGTCGCGATCGACTATATTCACGGGGTGATCAGCTGGAAGCTGGCGGCCGACAGCGGCCTTCCCGCCGACATCGTCGCCGCGGTCACCACCGCCTTCGCCGGCCCCGCCCAGCCGGCGCCGGCCAGCAACTGGATCGAGGATGTGCTCGCCGCCCCGACCGACGATACCCCCGACTTCACCGCGCTGATCGCCGCGGCCCGCGCATCGGCGCACGACGCCCATGACAATGAGGCGCGCACCCACATCGCGCTCTACCAGACGATCTCGATCGCGCATGAGATCGCGATCGCGGCCGACCGTGCGCCCGAGATCTTCGCCGCGATCATCGCCGAGGCCGGGCTGACCGTCCAGGCGCGCGCGCCGATGACCCCGATCGTCAAGCTGGTGTTCGGCGCCGATTACGATCGCAAGCGGCTGACCGAATTCGCCGCGGTGCTGACCCATGCGAAGCGCCTCTGCATCGCCGGCGGGATGGTCGCCGACTGGCTCGCGCAGTTCCCCGGCGGGATCAAGGCGGTGGTCGCGGCCGAGCGCCGCGAGCAGCGTCCGGCGCTCAAACTCGACCGGGTCGACGTCGCGAAGGCGCGGCTGCGCGCCGCCCCCGCCTGCGCGACGATCGCCCTCGACGGCGTCGAACAGGAGTTCGTCCTGCTCGTCGGCCGCCGCGAAGCCGACGGCCGGGTCGCGGTGCTTTCCCCCTTTACCGCCGAACCCCGGCTGCTCGAGACCGCCCTGCGCGGGATCGCGCGAAATTGAAGGTGCGCGGAATCGCGCGAAACTGAGGGCATGCGGGATCGCGCGAAACTGAAGGTGCGCGGGATCACGCGCTGATAATATTGCCCGAACCCCGGCCTCGGCCGGAATAAACGGACAGCCATCGGCGCCATGGCCGACGATCGTTGCGAAATCGCCTTCGCCGACCGGCGCTTCTTGTCCCCGTAACAAGGCGGGTCCATATGCCCGCGACATCAGCACCATCTGCCCCATCATTTTCCAGAACCGAGGCAGGGTGCGCAGGAGTGGATAGACATGGACGCCCCAACCATGACCAAGGCCGTTGATTCCGCCGATTTCGAGGGCGTCTTCGCCCAGGCGCTCGAACGCGGCGCACTGCCCGGCGAGACCGACGGGCTGACCGAAACCGATCGCGCCGCCGCCGCCGAATTCCTGGCGCTGACCGCGGCCCGGCGCCCCGCCGGCAAGGCGGTGGTCGCGGTGCGCAGCGCCGGCACCGATTCGACCTCGCCGCGCCGGTCGACCCGCATCGCGATCGTCAACGACGACATGCCCTTCCTGGTCGATTCGGTCGCGGGCGTGCTGGCCGCGCAGGGCATCGAGGTGCAGCGGCTGCTCCATCCGGTGATCGCGGTCCGCCGCGACGAACAGGGCCATCTCGCCGAGGTCCGCCTCGACGGCGGCGCCGGCGAGCGCCGCGAATCGCTGATCTATCTCGAGGCCGACCGGGTTGACGCGCGGGCGCGCCAGGCGCTGGTGAGCGAGATCGAGGCGACGCTGGGCGACGTCCGCGCCGCGGTGCGCGACTGGCCGCAGATGCAGATCAGCCTGCGCAACGATTCCGAACGGCTGCCCGACGGCGAGGGCTCGGCCCTCCTGCGCTGGTTCCTCGACGGCAATTTCACCCTGCTCGGCCATTGCGTCACCGATCGCGACGGAACCTCGGCGGCGACGCTGGGCATGCTGCGCATGCCGGGCCACGCCTTGTGGAGCCCCGAAGCGCACGCCGCCGCGATCGCCTGGTTCGAACATGGCGGCACCGCGCCGCTGATGGTCAAGGCCGACGCGATCGCCACCGTCCATCGCCGCGCCCCGCTCGACATGATCATCGTGCCGCTGCGCGACGGCAAGGAGGTCGTCGGCCTGTCGATCCATGTCGGGCTGTGGACCAGCGCGGCGATGCGCGCGACCTCGGAGGAAGTACCGGTGCTGCGCGCGCGGCTCGGCGCGCTCGAGCACAAGCTCGGCTTCGATCCGAAGGGCCATGCCGGCAAGGCGCTGCGCCATGCGCTGTCCGACCTGCCGCATGACCTGCTCACCACCCTGCCCGCCGAACGGATCGAGCAGCTGGTGCTGACCGCGATGTCGCTCGCCGACCGCCCGCGCCCGCGGCTCGAGCTGCTCGCCTCGGCGCTCGACCGCCATCTGTTCGCGTTCGTCTGGCTGCCGCGCGATCTGCTCACCACCGCGCGACGGATCGCGATCGGCGAGATGCTCGCCGCCGCATCGGGCGCGACCCTGGTCAACTGGGCGCTCCAGCTCGGCGAGGGCGACGTCGCCCAGATCCGCTATATGTTCGACCTGCCGTCGGGGGCCGCCCTGCCCGACACCGCCCCGCTCGACGCGCGCCTCCAGGAAATGCTGCGCGGCTGGGAGCCCGCGGTCGAGGCACGACTCGCCGAACTGGTGCCGGCGCGCCGTTCGGCGCGGCTGGCGATCGACTATGCCGGGCTGTTCCCGCCCGCCTATCGCACCCATTCGACCCCGGCCGATGCCGCGGTCGACATCGTCCGCCTGACCGGCCTGTCGGGCGACGACGCGCGCGGGGTCCGCCTCTATCGCCACCCCGAGGACGGCGCCGACCGGCTGCGGCTCAACATCTACCGGCTCGGCGCGCTGATCCCGCTGTCCGAGGCGGTGCCGGTGCTCGAGAATTTCGGCTTCCGCGTGCTCGAGGAGATCCCGACCCCGCTCGAAGGCGGCAAGACCGGCTATATCCACGAATTCAGGGTTTCGCTGCGCGATGCCGAAACCGCCGACGCGGTGCTGGCCCGCGCCGACATCGCCGAAGCCGCGATCGCCGCGACCCTCGAGGGCCAGGCGGAGAACGACCAGTTCAATTCGCTGATCGTCGCGGTCGGGCTGTCGCCCGAGGACAGCCTGCTGTTCCGCGCCTGGTTCCGCTATCTGCGCCAGACCGGCTTCGCTTATGGCCTGGCCACCGCGGTCGAGGCGCTCGCCAAGGCGCCCGACGTCGCGCGCGCGATCATCGCCTATTTCCGCGCGCTCCACGATCCGGCCAACCATGACGATGGCGCGGCCGATCGCTGCAATGCCGAGATCGAGGCCGGGCTGAAGCTGGTGACCGCGATCGACGACGATCGCATGCTGCGCCGCTTCCGCGCGGTGGTGCGGTCGACGCTGCGCACCAACGCCTTTTCGCCGGCATCGCGCGAGGCGCTGGCATTCAAGATCGATTCGAGCGGGATTCCGGGGCTCCCCGCGCCGCTGCCCTGGCGTGAGGTCTGGGTCTATTCGCCGCGGGTCGAGGGCATCCATCTGCGCGGCGGCCCGATCGCCCGCGGCGGGCTTCGCTGGTCCGACCGGCGCGACGATTTCCGCACCGAGATCCTCGGCCTGATGAAGGCGCAGGTCGTCAAGAATGCGGTGATCGTGCCGACCGGCGCCAAGGGCGGCTTCTATCCCAAGCAGCTGCCGCCGGCATCGGATCGCGACGCCTGGATCGCCGAGGGCACCGAAAGCTATCGCATCTTCATCCGCGCGCTGCTGTCGGTCACCGACAATATCGAGGGCGGCAAGGTCGTCCATCCCGCGAAGGTCAAGGTCCGCGACGGCGAGGATCCCTATTTCGTGGTCGCCGCCGACAAGGGCACCGCGACCTTCTCCGACGTCGCCAATGCGATCGCGGTCGAACGCGGCTTCTGGCTGGGCGACGCCTTCGCGTCGGGCGGCAGCCATGGCTACGACCATAAGGCGATGGGCATCACCGCCCGCGGCGCCTGGGTTTCGGTCCAGCGCCACTTCGCCGAAATGGGCGTCGACGTGCAGAAGGACGAGATCCGTGTCGTCGGCTGCGGCGACATGTCGGGCGACGTGTTCGGCAACGGCATGCTGCTGTCGAAATCGCTGCGGCTGGTCGCGGCGTTCGACCATCGCCATTTCTTCCTCGACCCCGATCCCGATCCCGCGAAGAGCCATGCCGAGCGGGTGCGGATGTTCGCGCTGCCGCGGTCGAGCTGGGCCGATTACAATGCCGAGCTGATCTCCGAAGGCGGCGGCATCATCCCGCGCGACCAGAAGGAGATCGCGATCACCCCGCAGGTCAAGGACGCGCTCGGCATCGCCGAGGATGTGCTCGATCCGTCGGCGCTGATCGCCGCGATCCTCAAGGCCAAGGTCGACCTGCTGTGGTTCGGCGGCATCGGCACCTATGTGAAGGCGGCGCGCGAAACCAATGCCGAGGTCGGCGACCGCGCCAACGAGGCGCACCGTATCGACGGCGAGGATGTCGGCGCGCGGGTGATCGGCGAGGGCGCCAATCTGGGCGTGACCCAGGCGGGGCGCATCGCCTTCGCCGGCAAGGGCGGCCGCATCAACACCGACTTCATCGACAATTCGGCGGGCGTCGATTGTTCGGATAACGAGGTCAACATCAAGATCGCGCTCAACCGCGAGATGCTCGAAGGCCGGCTGGCGTTCGACGCGCGCAACGACCTGCTCGCGCGGATGACCACCGACGTCGCCCATCTGGTGCTCGAGGACAACCGCCTCCAGACGCTCGCATTGTCGCTCGCCGAACGCGGCGGCGCCGATGCGCTGCCGTCGCAGCTCCGGGTGATCGAGATCCTCGAAGCCGGCGGCCGGCTCAACCGCGCGGTCGAGGGGCTCGACAGCAACGAGACGCTGCTGCGCCGCGCCCAGGACAATCGCGGCCTCACCCGGCCCGAACTGGCGGTGGTGCTGTCGCACGGCAAGCTGTCGCTGCAGGCGGCGATCGAGGCGAGCGACCGTGCCACCGACCCGCTGCTGACGCCGCTGCTCCATGCCGCCTTCCCGCAGGCGATGCAGGCCGAGTTCGCCGGCGCGATCGACGCGCACCGGCTGCGCGGCGAGCTGATCGCGACCAAGATGGCCAACCGCGTGATCAACCGGCTGGGCCTGGTCGCGCCGTTCGAGATGGCCGAGGAAGAAGGCGTTGCGCTCGCGCAGGTCGCCGCCGCTTACTTCACCGTCGACACCCTGCTCGACCTCGAGGCGCTGTTCACGCGCATCGAGCAGGCGGCGATCGCCGAACAGCCGCGCCTGACCCTGTTCGAAACGCTCGCCGAGGTCGCGCGCGCGCATGTCGCCGACCTGGTGCGCAGCGTGCCCGGCGACACCGACATGGCGGCCGTCGTGCAGATGCTCAAACCCGGCCTCGCCCGGCTCGACGATGCCCGCTCGGAACTGCTCAAGACCGAAGCGCGCCAGCAATCGGCGCGTCTGCGGGCGCGGATCGAGACCGAAGGCGCCGATCCCGAACTGATCGACGCGGTCGCGCGGCTCGCCGAACTCGACGGCGCGATCGGCACCGCGGCGCTGGCCAGCGATCTGTCGGTCGACGAACTGGCGGTCACCCGCGCCTATGTCGCGCTGGGCGAAGCGCTGGGACTCGACTGGGCGAAGGCCGAGGCGGGCCGCTTCCGCAGCGTCGATCCGTGGGAAAGGCTGCTGGTCGCCGGGCTCGCGCGCGAGTTCGGCCAGCTCCGGCTCGACTTCCTCGGCAGGGCCGGAAAGAAGGCGCCCGGCGATGCGGTCCAGGCGTGGCTCGACGCCAATCCGGCGCGCGTCGAACAGTTCCGGCAACTGGTCGCCCGCGCGCGCACGTCGGCCAGTCCGACCGCAGCGATGCTGGCCCAGATCGCCAGCCAGGCCCGCAGCATGCTGATGCGGTAAAAAGCATCTTTCTTTTGATAATGATTTGCAAAAACCGATTGCGAAGGCGGGGGGTTCTTTTTAAGGGCTGACGGTCATATTGCCCGGAAGTCCTAGCCAAACATGCCTCCCGCCCAGCGCCCCGAAGCCATCGTCCAGACGCGGCGTGGATTCTGGCTCAAACATCTGACCCGCTGGCACTGGATCAGTTCGGCGATCAGCCTGATCGGGCTGATCCTGTTTTCGATCACCGGCATCACCCTGAACCACGCCGCCGACATCGACGCGACGACGACGACGGTCGACAAGACCGCCACCCTGCCCGCCGCGCTGATGGCGCCGTTCAAGGCCGAGGTCGCCGACGGCACCAAGGCGCCGCTGCCCGAACCCGCGCGCGCCTGGGCCGCCGACCATATCGGGGTGCAACTGCCGAAGAGCGACGCCGAATGGTCGTCCGACGAGGTCTATCTGGCGCTGCCCCGCCCCGGCGGCGACGCCTGGCTGTCGGTCGACCGCGAAACCGGCGAGATCAGCTACGAAAAGACCGACCGCGGCTGGATCGCCTGGCTGAACGACCTCCACAAGGGGCGCAACACCGGCGGCGCATGGCGCTGGTTCCTCGACATCTTCGCGGGCGCCGCACTGGTCTTTTCGACCACGGGTCTGTTCCTGCTGCAGCTCCACGGCCGCCGGCGCCCGGCGACCTGGCCGCTGGTCGGCCTCGGGCTGCTGATTCCCGTGCTGCTTATCCTGTTGTTCCTCCACTGATCGGAAAGACACTTATGCGCCTCTCCTACAGCCTCGCCCTGACCGGTCTGGTCGCCGCTCCGGCGATGGCCGCCAAGATCGACCTGACCGTCACCATTCCGCAGCTCAAGGTCGCCGAATATCACAAGCCCTATGTGGCGATCTTCATCGATCAGCCCGGCGGCACCACCCCCGCCAAGTCGCTGGCGGTGTGGTACGATCAGGGCAAGCGCAACAATGCCGGCACCAAGTGGGTCAACGAGATGCGCGGCTGGTGGCGCAAGTCGGGCCGCTCGCTGAAGCTGCCCGCCGACGGCATCAGCGGCGCGACCCGCGCGCCCGGGCCGGCGAAGATCACCCTCGACACCGGCGCGCTCGCCCCCGGCAAATATGACCTGGTGGTCGAAGCCGCCCGCGAAGGCGGCGGCCGCGAGCTGGTCAAGCTGCCGATCACGATCCCGGCCAAGGGCGCGCAGACGGTCAAGGCCAGCGGCGAGACCGAGCTCGGCGCGATCGTCGCGACCATCCAGTCCTGATCGCGGCGCAGGGAGACAGCCATGCATAGGCCCCGCCTTTTCGCCGGCATCGCCGCTTCGGTGCTTTTCCTCGCCCCGGTCGCGCTGCCGGCGGCGCATCCGTGGATCCTGCCGTCGTTCACCGTGCTGGGCGGCGAGGATGCGTGGGCGACGTTCGACACCGCCGCGTCGGACAATCTGTTCATCCCCGATCACCAGCCGATGCGGCTCGACAATCTGAAGATCTGGGCGCCCGACGGCAGCGAGGCGAAGCCCGAAAATGCGTCGACCGGCCGTTTCCGCAGCAGCTTCGACCTGCATCTGACCCAGCAGGGCACCTACAAGATCGCCAATGGCATGGCGATGGTGATGGGTGGCTATATGCAGGGCGGCGAGCAGAAGCGGCTGCCGCGCGGCACCACCGCCGATACGATCGCGACCGCGATCCCGGCCGACGCGACCGAGGTCAAGATCAGCGAGATGTCGTCGCGGATCGAGACCTTCGTCACTCTGGGCGCGCCGAACGACAAGGTGCTCAAGGCGACCGGCCAGGGCCTCGAGATGGAGCCGGTGACCCATCCGGCCGATCTCGTCGCCGACGAGCCCGCGAAGCTGCGCTTCCTGATCGACGGCAAGCCTGCCGCCGGCCTGGCGGTCACGCTGCTTTCGGGCGGTACCCGCTATCGCAACGTCGCCGGCGAGATCGTGCTCAAGACCGACAAGGACGGCGTCGTCACGATCAAATGGCCCGCCGCCGGCATGTACTGGGTCAACGCCACCGCCAGCGACGCCAAGACCAGCATCCCGCGCGCGACCGAGCGACGAATGAACTACTCGGCCACGCTCGAGGTGCCCGCACCCTGATCGACAGCCCCGCGATCGAAGGCCCTGTCGTGCCGGACGCCGAACCTCATGTGCTGATTCCCGATCCGATCGACCCGTCGGTCTTCGCCGATCATCTGCCGCTGGCGATGATCGCGGAGATCGGCGGTGCGACGATGGGCACCCGCTGGTCGGCGCGCCTGGCGCTGCGCGACGCCGGCCAGACCGTCGCGCTGCAGGCGGCGTTCGAACGTGGCCTGGCCGAGATCGTCGCCGAGATGAGCACCTGGGAACCGGCCTCGCTGATCTGCCGGTTCAACCGCGCGCCCGCGGGCTCCTGGTTCACGCTGCCGCCGATGATGTTCGCGGTGCTCGATCGGGCGCTGACCATCGCCGCCGAAAGCGACGGCGCGTTCGATCCGACGACGGGCGGGCTGGTCGATATCTGGGGGTTCGGACCCAGGCCGTTCGCGGCGGCCCCCGACGATGCCGCGATCGCCGCGCTGCTGCCGCGGATCGGCTGGCAGCGGATCATGATCGACCGCGACGCGCGCCGCGCCTGCCAGCCGGGCGGGGTCGATCTCGATTTTTCGGGTATCGCCAAGGGGTTCGCGGTCGACCGCCTCGTCGCGATCGCGCGCGACCAGGGCGTGCACAATTGCCTGATCGAGATCGGCGGCGAACTGCGCGGCGCCGGGGTTCGGCCCGACGGGCAGCCCTGGTGGGTCGATATCGAGCCGCCGCCGGGTTTCGAAACCGAAATGGTGCGGATTGCGCTTTCCGGATTGTGCGTTGCGACATCGGGTGATTATCGTCGCTTTCACGCTATCGAGGGACGTCGTCATGGCCACACTATCGATCCGCGGACGGGCCGACCGAGCGACAGCCGAATCGTTTCCGCCACGGTCATCGCCGACGACTGCATGAGCGCCGATGCCTATGCGACCGCTTTGACCGTCCTCGGCGCCGATGCCGGCCTCGTCAGGGCCAACGCGCTGGGGCTGGCCGCGATCCTGGTCGTCGCCGACGAGCATGGCGGCGGCGAGACGCTGTTTTCCGCGCGCGCGCGCGGGATGCTCGCCTGATGAGCGACTATGACATGGAAACCTGGGCGCTGGCGGGACTGGCGGTCTCGCTCTGGCTCGCGCTCACCCTGACCGTCTATATACGCTACCGGATGCGCCAGCGGCCGGCGACGCTGGCCGGCGATGCCGCCGCGGGGCCGCCGGTGCTGATCCTGTGGGCCAGCCAGACCGGGATCGCCGAGCAACTGGCGAACCGCACCGCACAGAGCCTGCGCAACGCCGGGGTCGCGGTGACGATCGCGCCGCTGGCGCGTGCCGACGACGTGCTGTTCCGGGACATCAAGGGTGCGCTGTTCATCGCCAGCACCACCGGCGAAGGCGACGCCCCCGACGGGGCCGATCTGTTCCTGAAGCGCGAGCTGCCGTCGATCGCCGGCGTCAGCTATGCGCTGCTCGCGCTCGGCGACAGCAGCTACGAACATTTTTGCGGCTTCGGCCATCGGCTCGACCGCCACCTCCGGGTGCTGGGCGCAGCCCCTTTGCTCGACCCGATCGAAGTCGACAATGGCGACGCCGGCGCGCTGCGCCACTGGCAGCAGGTATTGCCGTTGATGGGCGCCGCGCGCGATCTCGCCGACTGGACGCCGCCCGATTACACGCCCTGGCGCCTGGCCGGTCGCGAACTGATCAACGCCGGCAGCGCGGGAAGCCCGGTCTATCATATCCGGCTGGAGCCCGAGGGCGAGCTGCCGGGCTGGGAACCCGGCGCGATCGTCGAGATCTACCCCGCGCCCGCCGAGGAGGTCCTCGGCGACGAAGCGATCGGCGCGGCAGCCGCCCCGCCGCACCCGCACCGTGAATATTCGATCGCCTCGATCCCGCCGGACGGCGGCGCCGAACTGGTGGTCCGGCTGCGCGAGCTCGGCGATGGCGGATTCGGGCTGGGATCGGGCTGGCTGTGCCGGACCGCGCCGCAGGGCGCGCGGATCGCGATGCGCATCCGCGAGAATAAAGGCTTCGCGCCGCCGCCGCATCCGATGCCGATGATCATGATCGGCAACGGATCGGGCATCGCCGGACTGCGATCGCATATCAAGGCACGGCCCGCCGACACCCGCAACTGGCTGATCTTCGGCGAACGCAACAGCGCCTATGACAGCCTGATGGGTGCCGAGATTGCCGACTGGATCGCCACCGGCCATCTCGAGCGCTGCGACCTGGTCTTCTCGCGCGACGGCGAACGCACCCGCTATGTCCGCCATGCGCTCGCCGAGGCGCACGACCAGGTGATGGACTGGGTGCTCGCCGGCTGCGCGATCTATGTCTGCGGCAGCCTCAAGGGCATGGCCGGCGACGTCGACGAGGAGCTGGTGACGATCCTCGGCCGCGACGTCGTCGATGCGATGATCGCCGATGGCCGCTATCGCCGCGACGTTTATTGATCGATCATATCGGTCGCGGCGGATAGCCCGTCGAGCGCGCGCCGGAACAGCCACACCCGGATCGCGCTGGCGAGATTCGGCATGTCGGGATCCTCGACCCGCGCGGCATCGATCCGCGCCACCAGGGCGTTGATCGGCACCGCATCGGCGACCGCCGCACGGGCGAGGGCATCCCAGAAGATCGGTTCGAGCGTGATCGACGTCGCGTGGCCCGCGACGTTGACCGATCGCTTGACGGGTCCCGCCATGCGGGCGCCCGTCAATACATGTGCTGGCCGCCGTTGATCGACAGCGTCGAACCGGTGACGAAGCCCGCCTCCTCGCCGCACAGGAAGACGACGCCGCGCGCGATCTCGTGCGCCTGGCCCAGCCGCCCGACCGGAACCTTGGCGACGATCTTCGCGAGCACGTCCTGCGGCACCGCGGCGACCATGTCGGTGTCGATATAGCCCGGCGCGATCGCGTTGACGGTGACCCCGGCCTTGGCGCCTTCCTGGGCGAGCGCCTTGGTGAAGCCATGGATGCCCGATTTGGCGGCGGCATAGTTGACCTGGCCATATTGGCCCGCCTGGCCGTTGATAGAACCGATGTTGACGATCCGGCCCCACTGGCGCGCGCGCATGCCCGCGAAGGTCGCCTTGGCCATGTTGAAGCAGCCGCCCAGATTGGTGTCCATCACGTCCTTCCAATCCTGATAGCTCATCTTCAGGATGGTGCCGTCGCGGGTGATGCCGGCATTGTTGATGACGATATCGATCGGACCACCGAGATCGGCCTCGACCTGTTCGACCCCGCGATGGCAGGCATCGAAGTCCGAAACATCCCATTTATAGCTGCGGATGCCGGTACGGTCGGTGAATTCCCTGGCCTTGTCGTCGTTGCCACCATAGTTGGCGGCGACCACGATCCCCTTTTCCGCGAGCGCGAGGCTGATCGCCTCACCGATGCCGCGGGTTCCACCGGTAACGATTGCGACGCGTGCCATTCATCTTCTCCCGATCTGCACAGGCAGGTTAAGCGGGCGTTGCCCAGCCTTCAAGTTCGCGAACCAACAGTTTTTCGAGCATGGCGATTCCGGCATCGCTGTCGTTGAGACAGGCGAGATAGGCGAAACGCTCGCCACCGGCCGAGAGGAAATCGGCGCGGCCGCGGATCGCAAGTTCCTCGAGCGTCTCGATACAGTCCGCCGAGAAACCCGGCGCCACCACCGCCACCCGGCGATGGCCGGCCCTTGCCAGTTCGACGAGCCTGGCGTCGGTCGCCGGCTCGAGCCAGCGCGCCGTGCCGAAGCGCGACTGGAAGGTGACGGTCAGCTCGCGGCCGAGCGCGGCCGACAGCGCCCGCGCGGTCGCCTGGCACTGGTCGTGATAGGGGTCGCCGAGATCGCGGGTCCGCTGCGGCATGCCGTGGAAACTCGCGACGATGATCTCGGGCTCGAAATCGAGCGCGGCCAGTTCGGCCTCGATCCGCATCCTGAGCGCGGCGATATAGGCGGGATCGTCATAATAAGGTGGCAGGGTGCGGATGGCAGGCTGCCAGCGCATCGCCGCCAGCGCCGCGAAACCGGCGTCGTTCACGCTCGCGGTCGTCGCCCCGCAATATTGCGGGTAGAGCGGCGCGACGAGGATACGGTCGCACCCCGCCGCCTTCATCGCCGCGATCCGATCCGCGAGCGCGGGATTGCCGTAGCGCATCGCGAAATCGACGACGACCCCGTCGCCGAACAACGTCGCGAAGCGCGCCGCGACCGCGGCCGTCTGGCGGCGGGTGATCGCGGCGAGTGGCGATCCGTCGTCGGTCCACACCTGGGCATAGGCATGCGCCGATTTTTTCGGGCGGCTGTTGAGGATGATGCCGCGCAGGATCGGCTGCCAGAGCAGCGGCGGGATTTCGACCACCCGGCGATCCGACAGGAATTCGCCGAGATAGCGCTTCACCGCCGCCGGCGTCGGCGCGTCGGGTGTCCCGAGATTGACGAGCAGCACGCCGATCCTCGGCGCCGCGGGGGCTGGGCTCATGCGTCGCTGAGCCTGAGCGGCAGGTTGCGCAGCCTCTTGCCGGTCGCCGCGAAGATCGCATTGGCGACCGCGGGCGCGACCGGGGGAACCGCGATTTCGCCGGCACCGCCGGGGGCGAGATCGTTCTCGATGATCTGGATCCGGATTTCGGGCGTGTCCGACAGCATCGGCAGGCCGAGGCCGTCGAATCCGGTCGCCACCACCTCGCCATTGCGGATCTCGATCGGTTCGCCGAGCGCGTTCGACAGGCCGAAGACGATCCCGCCTTCGATCTGCTGCCGCAATATGTCGGGATGGATCACCCGGCCGACATCGGCGACCGCGGTGATCGCGGTGACCCTGAGCTGGTCGCCGTCGAGCTGGACCTCGGCCATCATCGCGACATGGCTGCCGAAACAGCTATGGACGGCAAGCCCCTGCCCCACCCCCGGCTCCCCGCCCTGCCAGCCGCCGAGCGTGGCCGCGATCGACAGACAGCGTGCCAGCCGCGGCGCGGCACCGAGCGCCTGCATGCGGAAGGAGAGCGGATCGAGCCCGGCCTGCAGCGCCAGTTCGTCGATGAAGCTTTCGGTGAAGAAGGCGGTGTAGCTGTTCGCGACCGAGCGCCAGGCGCCGGTGCCGACCCCGATCGACGCCGCGGCATGATCGACGCTGAGCGCGGCGATCGCATAAGGCGGGGTCGCCCCCTCGACCGCGCCGGCTTCGGGCGAAGCGTCGCCGGCGGGCTTGCCCTGCAGTCGCGCGAGCGTCTCGGCGCCCGTCGCCGGGGCCGCGATCGCCACCGACCAGGCGGCGATCGACGCTGCCTTGCCGACGCGGCCCCTCAACCGCGCGATCGCCGGCGGGCGGAAGCGGCTATGCTGGATGTCCTCGCGCCGCGGCCAGACGAGCTGCACCGGCCGCTTCATCTTGCGGGCGATGATCGCCGCCTCGCACGCCGCATCGACCTCGACCTTGCGACCGAAGCCGCCACCGACCAGGGTCGGATAGATGGTGACGAGATGGTCGGACATCGCCAGCGTCCGCGCCACCGCGGCGCGGCACAGCGGCGCCGACTGGGTCGGTACCCAGATCTCCAGCCGGTCGCCGGTGAAGCGGGCGGTGGCGGTCAGCGTCTCCATCGGCGCCTGCGCCAGCATCGGCACCGAATAGCTGGCGCTGAGCACGCCCGCCCCCTGCAGCGCCGTATCGGGATCGCCCCGCTCGACGAAACGCTTGGCATCGCCACCGGCCAGCGCCCGGTTCAAGGCCTGGCGAATGCTGCGGTTGTCGGGGCGCGGGCCCGCGGTATCGAAGTCGGTCGCGAGCTTCTGCAGGCCCTGGTCGGCGGCCCACCAGTTGGTCGCGACCACCGCGACCCAACCCGGATTGGTGACGACCCCCATCA
Source organism: Rhizorhabdus sp. GW822-FHT03C02 (assembly GCF_058801765.1). Classification (NCBI taxonomy): domain Bacteria; kingdom Pseudomonadati; phylum Pseudomonadota; class Alphaproteobacteria; order Sphingomonadales; family Rhizorhabdaceae; genus Rhizorhabdus; species Rhizorhabdus sp. GW822-FHT03C02. The sequence continues at coordinate 117,691 of NZ_JBXANN010000011.1, read as the reverse complement.
CCCCCGGCACCGCATCGGCGTCGGCAAAGGTCATCTTCGCCGGATGGGCGCCGCCATAAGGACCATGGGCGATCGACGCATAGACCATCTCGGGCAGGCGGACATCGGCGCCGAACTGCGCCGAACCATCGACCTTCGACGGCAGGTCGAGCCGCGGCACCGATTTGCCGACCAGGGTCCGCGCCGCGGCGGGCTTCAACGCCAAAGGCGATGGCGGCTCGCGCTTCGCGGCGGCTTCCGCGAGTTCGCCGAAGCGGATGCGGTCATTGCCATGGGTGACGAACCCCGCCTCGGTATCGCACGCCAGCCAGTCGACATTCCACCGTGCCGCGGCGGCACTGCACAACAGCGCCCGCGCCGCGGCGCCCGCCTCGCGCAACCGCTGCTCGAACGCCCGGATCGACGAGGACCCGCCCGTCAGGGTGAGATTCATCCGCATCGCGACCTCATGCGCGGCCCAGTGGCCGACACCCTGCAGAAAATCGGGAAGCCTGCCGTCGACCATTTCGTCGGCGAGCGCGAAATTGGCGTAGAGCGGATTGATCGGTGCGGGTTCGACCGCGACCGTGCGCCAGTCGGCGCCGAGTTCGTCGGCGAGGATCTGCGGTAACGACGTATAGACGCCCTGCCCCATTTCGGCCTGCGGCACCGCCACCGTGACATGGCCGTCGGCGCCGATCTTCAGAAAGGCGTTGAAGATGGTCTCACCGGGAGCCGCGACCAGATTGGGAGCGTAAGTGCGCGGCCAGATCGCCCAGCCGAGCAACAGGCCCACCCCCGCACCGCCACCGATCAGCAGGCTGCGGCGCGTGACTCCACGCCGCATATCGCCGCGCTTCGCCTCTTCTGTGTCGACCCGGCCGTGCATGGCGCCATGATAGGGGGCGGGCGCGCGAGATGCCAGTGCAGCATTGCCCTGTCGTGGCGCCGCATCGACACGACGAAGCGTGCAATATCGGCGGCAGGACACGCGCAATGTTGACACATGGCGGCGAAGGAGTCCGATGTTGCGCCGATAGCTAGGCATGCGCGCTAGGGGCGAACGGGTGCCGAAGACGATCAGGCTGGATGGATATGTCGAACAGGGGCCGGCCTTCGCTTTCCGCGGTTTCGCGGACGGCAATCCGATCACCGTCGAACTCGACATCAGCGCCGTGATGAAGCTGGCCGGCAGGCAGGTCGGCACCGAGGTGCGGCCCGCGATCCAAGCCGCGCACGACGTGATCGAGGCAGCCGTCGCGCGCCTGTTCGAGCAGGGTCATGCAACCGTCTCCCACGGTGGCGGGCCGTCGCGCATCCTGTTGTCCGCGATCGATCTGGATTGAATTGGGACAGTCGTTTCGGACCCGATCCGCCACCCGGCGCGTTACATGATCCATGTTAGCGATCGACCGGCGACGCTCCCCCTATGACGCGAACGGCGAGCGAGCATGTCACCGGCTCGCGCCCTGCGCGGAGAATATGATGGGTGACCAAGACGTTCACCAGGAAATGCTGGTTGCCAAACTCGCCTCGCGCGCATTGCTGGACGATGACGATCGCGCCGCGATCCGGGCGTTGCCGTGCCAGGGCAAGACCGTCGATCCCGCCACCTATCTGGTGCGCGAAGGGAGCGAACCGCAACGCTGCCAGTTCATCCTGTCGGGTTATGCCTATCGCCAGAAGCTGACCCGCGAAGGATCGCGCCAGATCGTCGCGCTGATGATCCCGGGCGATTTCGTCGACCTGCAGCAGATGTTCCTGCGCCGGTCGGATCATAATGTGCAGGCGCTGACCCGGCTCCATTATATCGAGATACCGATCGTCGCGCTGCGCAAGCTCGCGACCACCCGCCCCAACGCCTCGCGCGCGCTGTGGGTCGACGCGCTGGTCGACGCATCGATCTTCCGCGAATGGATCGTGAGCATCGGTCGCCGCGACGCCCGCGAACGGGTCAGCCATCTTCTGTGCGAATTCGCGGTGCGCGCGCGTGTCGCCGGTATCGCCTTCGAAGGCGATTGCGCCTTGCCGATGACCCAGGAGCAGCTCGGTGATGCGCTCGGGCTCACCCCGGTCCATGTCAACCGGGTGCTCAAGGCGCTGGCCGCCGACGGCTTCATCGAACGCAACCGGCGGCAGATCACGATCCTCGACTGGAACGGGCTGCGCAACGTCGCCGATTTCAACGACCGCTATCTTCATCTCGACCAGGCGGCGCCCGAATAGAACCCCGATCCGTCGGCGGTCGCCGGGTAGCACGGCTTAGCGCCGCACGAGATTTGCTCGCTTGGCGCCGCCGTTGCGCTGCCTCACGACGCTGCAGCCACCATCGGGGATCTGCGCCCATGCCATCGACCACCAGCCTCGTCGCCTTCGCCCTCGTCTCGCTCGGCATGGTGCTGACCCCGGGACCGAACATGATCTATCTGGTGTCGCGATCGATCTGCCAGGGGCGCAAGGCCGGACTGATCTCGCTGGGCGGCGTCGCGGCGGCGTTCATCGTCTATATGCTGTGCGCGGCGTTCGGGATCACCGCGCTCCTGCTGGCAGTGCCGTTCGCCTATGACGCGCTGCGCTTCGGCGGTGCGCTCTATCTGTTGTGGCTGGCCTGGCAGGCGATACGCCCCGGCGGCCGTTCGCCCTTCCAGGTCCGCGACCTGCCGGTCGATCGTCCGCGCAAATTGTTCGCGATGGGATTCGTGACCAATATGCTCAACCCCAAGGCGGCGGTGGTCTACATGTCGCTGCTGCCGCAGTTCATCGATCCGAAGCATGGCGCGATCCTCGGCCAGCTGATCCTGCTCGGGTCGACCCAGATCGCGATCAGCGTCACCGTCAACGCGCTGATCGCGCTGTCCGCGGGCAGCATCGCCGGCTTTCTCGGCACTCGCCCCGGCTGGGCGACGGCCCAGCGCTGGCTGATGGCGACGGTGCTCGGTGGATTGGCCCTCCGCATGGCGACCGAAGCGCGACGTTAGGCGGTTCGCCCCGTTCGGCACGTCGTCGGTGCCAAAACGGGGTAGGCGCGGCGACCGCCTTTCGCTATCGCGCCGGGCATGACCGAATCCGCTCGCCCCACCTCGTCCATCACGCCCGCGATCGTCGCCGAACATGGGCTCTCGCCGGAAGAATATCAGCGCGTGCTCCAGGCGCTGGGCCGCGAGCCCAATCTGACCGAGCTCGGCATCTTCTCGGTGATGTGGTCCGAGCATTGCAGCTATAAGTCGAGCCGCCTCCATCTGAAGAAACTGCCGACCACCGGCCCCCAGGTGATCTGCGGCCCCGGCGAGAATGCCGGCGTCGTCGACATCGGCGACGGCCAGGCCGCGATCTTCAAGATGGAGAGCCACAACCACCCCTCCTATATCGAGCCCTATCAGGGTGCGGCGACCGGGGTCGGCGGCATCCTGCGCGACGTGTTCACGATGGGCGCGCGGCCGGTCGCCAATATGAACGCGCTGCGCTTCGGCCGGCCCGACCATCCCAAGATGCGGCACCTGATCGCCGGCGTCGTCCATGGCATCGGCGGTTATGGCAATTGCGTCGGCGTGCCGACCGTGGGCGGCGAGGTCAATTTCCACCCCGCCTATGACGGCAATATCCTGGTCAACGCGATGACCGTCGGCGTCGCCGACACCGACAAGATCTTCTATTCGGCGGCGTCGGGCATCGGCAATCCGATCGTCTATGTCGGGTCGAAGACCGGCCGCGACGGCATCCACGGCGCGACGATGGCGAGCGCCGACTTCTCCGAGGATTCGGAGGAGAAGCGCCCGACCGTCCAAGTCGGCGACCCGTTCACCGAAAAGCTGCTGATCGAGGCCTGCCTCGAACTGATGGCGTCGGACGCGATCGTCGCGATCCAGGACATGGGCGCCGCGGGTCTCACCTCCTCCTCGGTCGAAATGGCCTCGAAGGGCGGGGTCGGCATCGAACTCGACATGAACGCCGTCCCCTGCCGCGAAACCGGCATGACCCCCTATGAGATGATGCTGTCCGAAAGCCAGGAGCGCATGCTCATGGTGCTCAAGCCGGGGCGCGAGGGCGAGGCCGAAGCGATTTTCCACAAATGGGAACTCGATTTCGCGGTGATCGGTCATGTCACCGACACCGGCCGGATGGTACTCACATTCGACGGCGAGATCGTCTGCGACATCCCGCTGGGGCCGCTGGCCGACGACGCGCCGCTCTACGACCGCCCCTGGGTCGCGACCCCGCCGCGCAAGCCGCTCGGCGCGGTGCCGCCCAAGGGGTCGATCGGCGAGAATCTGCTGACGCTGATGGCATCCCCCGACCTCGCCAGCCGGCGCTGGATCTGGGAACAATATGACCACATGGTCGGCGCCGACACCCTGCAGCGGCCGGGCGGTGACGCCGCGGTCGTCCGCGTCCATGGTTCGCGCAAGGGGATCGCGATCTCGACCGACTGCACCCCGCGCTATGTCTTCGCCGATCCGGTGCAGGGCGGGCGCCAGGCGATCGCCGAATGCTGGCGCAACCTGATCTCGGTCGGCGCCAGGCCGCTGGCCACGACCGACTGCATGAATTTCGGCAACCCGCAGCGGCCCGAGATCATGGGCCAGTTCGTCGGCGCGATCGAGGGCATGGCCGAGGCGTGCCGCGCGCTCGACTTCCCGATCGTGTCGGGCAATGTCTCGCTCTACAACGAGACCAAGAATGACGACGGATCGGGCAGCGCGATCCTGCCGACCCCGGCGATCGGCGGCATCGGTCTGCTCGACGATGTCGACCGCATGGCGACGATCGCGTTCAAGGCCGTCGGCGAGCACATCGTCCTGATCGGCGACGACGAGGGCCATCTCGGCCAGTCGCTGTGGCTGCGCCACGTCGCCGGCCGCGAGGAGGGACCGCCGCCGCCGGTCGATCTCGATGCCGAACGCCGCAACGGCGAGTTCGTCCGCGGCCTGATTCTCGACGGACAGGTCAGCGCGGTTCATGACATATCCGATGGCGGGATGCTCGTCGCCGTCGCCGAGATGGCGCTGGCCGGCGGCATCGGCGCCGAGATCGGCGATCCCAGCCACAGCAGGGCCTTTGGCGAGGACCAGGCACGCTATGTCGTCACCACCGCCAATTCCGACGCGGTGATGGCGGCCGCGTTGACCGCGGGCATTTTCGCCTGCCGGCTCGGCGTGACCGGGGGCGACAAGATCGCAGGCGTGACGCTGGCCGAGCTGCGCAGCGCCCATGAGGGCTTCTTCCCGGGCCTGATGGGCGGCGAAATTCCGGGCTGATCGCGCCGATCAGCCCATGGCGGCGCGGCTGATCCGCTGCGCCGTCAACTGCTCGACCTCGATCGGCCCATCGAAGGCGACGCCGAAGCGCGCCTCGTCCACCCAGCGGATCGTGCCGTCGACCCGGCCGCCGTCGCCGAATTCGAGCATGATCCGGGTGCCGTTGGCCAGGCCGCCAGGCCCTTCGATCATCGCCCCCGTGCGCGACAGATTGCGCACCCGGCCCGTCACGATACCCCCGGCGCTGCGGATGGTCACCGACCGCAGCACCGCCACCCGCGGTTCGCGGCTGACCAGCAGGCCCGGCATCGCCAGTTTACCCGATCCCGCGACCCGCGCACGCGCATCGTCGGGCAGCATCGGCTTGCCGAAGATATAACCCTGGATGTGGCTGCAGCCGAGCGAGCGGATCAGCGCCAACTCTTCGGGCGTCTCGGCGCCTTCCGCGGTGGTCTCCATGTCCAGGCTGTCGGCCAGGGTGACGATCGCGCGTACGATCGCCGCATTGCGACTGCCCGGAACCGCGGCCCCGCGCACGAAGCTCTGGTCGATCTTGATCTTGTCGAAGGGCGCCTTCTTCAGATAGCCGAGCGAGGAATAGCCCGTGCCGAAATCGTCGAGCGCGAAGCGCACGCCGATCGCCTTCAGCCGGGCGAACATCGCGTCGGTCGCATCGCCATCGTTGAGGAACACGCCCTCGGTGATCTCCAGTTCGAGCCGCTGCGGCGGCAACTGGGCGGCAGCCAGCGCGCTGACGACGATGCCGGGCAGTGCCGGGCTGGCGAACTGGCTCGGCGAGACGTTGACCGCGACGCGGACATGGTCGGGCCAATGCGCGGCCTCGAGACAGGCGGTGCGCAGCACCCACTCGCCGATCTGTGCGATCAGCCCGATCTCCTCGGCCACCGGGATGAACGATGCCGGCGACACCAGCCCCCGGGTCGGGTGGTTCCATCGCACCAGCGCCTCGAAACCGACGATCTCCTCGCTGTGCGCATTGACCACAGGCTGATAGACGAGGTGCAGCCCATTGTCGGACATGACGTTGCGCAGATCCATTTCGAGCAGCCGCCGGTCCTTGGCGCTGGTATGCATCTCGGGCTCGTAGAAGCGATGGACGCCCTTGCCGTCGGCCTTGGCCGCGTAAAGCGCGAGGTCGGCGTTGCGGAACAGCGCGTCGGCGGTCGCGCCGTCATCGGGCGAGATCGCGATGCCGATCGACGCGCCGATCGAGATGTTCGCGCCCTCGATCACATAGGGGCGCGACACCTGCTGGATCACCGCCTCGGCCAGGACCGTCAGCCGCGCATGGTCGAATATCCCGGGCAGCACGATCTTGAACTCGTCGCCGCCCTGCCGCCCGACCTGCCCGTCATTCTGGATCACGCGGGTGAGGCGCTCGGCGACCTGGCGCAGCAGCATGTCCCCGACCGGATGGCCGAGCGTGTCGTTGACCATCTTGAACCGGTCGAGATCGAGCAGGAACAAAGCGGTTCGCTTCGGCTTGCCGGCGATGTCGCGCAGCGATTCGTCGAGGGTGCGGCGCATGAGGATGCGATTGGGCAGGCCTGTCAGCGCGTCGTAGCTCGCGAGACGCTTCACCTCCTGTTCCGATCGGCGCATCTCGGTCAGATCGGTGCCCGATCCGCGAAAGCCGAGGAAATTGCCATATTCGTCGAACGCCGGCCGCCCCGATAGCGACCACCAGCGGACATCGCTGCCGCTCGCCGCGCGTACCGCGATCTCGGCGAAGGCGAGACGGGTCGACAGATGGAAGCCGAGCGTCCGCTCGCCCTGCGCCAGCGGATCGCCGCCGTCATGGAGCACAAGATCGGTCATCGCCGTGCCGAGCAGATCCTCGACCGGCCGGCCGATCGCCGCCGCCAGCTGCGCGGAGATATAGGTCAGGCATCCTCGCGCATCGGTCTCCCAGAACCAGCCGCGCCGATTCTCCTCGAACTCGCGCAGCAGGACGGACGCCTTCAGCGCCGACGAGGCCGTGGCGAGCCAACGGCGCGAGGCAAGATAGGAGCGTTCGGACACGCCGCCGAGCGCGATGACCGCCAGGCCGAACATCGGCAGCAGCATCACCGCCGACGCCCATGGCCCGATCGCGACCATCGCCGCGATCGCCATCGCCGACCACATCGCCAAGGCCGCCAGCGGCACCGGGACGAAGGCCATGCCGGCCAGCGCGAACAGGCCGAAATGCGCGATGACGACGATCGGCCACAAGGACGACGCCATGTCCCCCTTGAAACCGGCGAGCCAGACCGACCAGCCGATCCCTTGCAGCAGCCCGACGATCGCGACCAGAAATTGCGTCCGTTCGGGCGGGCGCCCGCGATGCAGGCGTAACGCCATCGAGATCCGGAACGCTCCGCCCGCCGCCAGCATCAGCAACAACGGTCCGACGATCATCCAGAAGGCGCGGGTTCCCGGCGCCGGCGCGCGGACCATCGCGATCCCCGCCGCCGCCGCGAGTTCGGCCAGCATCAGGATCGGCAGCACGTCGCTGGTCATACGGACGCGGTTCGCCACCGACTGGGTGTCATGCGCCGGACCGGACGGAAGCAGACCACGCACGAAGCGGAAACCGCGATCGCCGCCTTCGGCCACCGCGCTGTCCACCATATTGGCCGCCCGTCCCCTTACCCGCCGCATGCCGGCGTGACTCCCGTTACCCGCTATCGAGTCGGAAGCCTTAACCGACGCTACTTAATTTGGTTTGAACTTCGCCGTCGATGACGCTGGCGCGGATCAGCCAGCGCTCTTCCCCCTCGAGCCCGAGCGCGGTGAGGGTACCGCTGCGATAGGCTCCCGTATCGATGCCCATGCGATTGGCCTGGACGTCGGGTTCGGCGGAAATCGAGTGGCCGTGGACGACGAACGCGCCATGATCCCCACGATAATCGAGAAAATCGCCCCTTATCCACCGCATGTCCTGCGGATCCTGGGCGGAAAGCGCGACGCCGGGGCGGATGCCTGCATGCACGAACAAATAATCGCCGAAGCGGATATTGTCGTCGAGCGCTTCGAGAAAGCGCCGGTGCCGATCGGGAATATGCTGCTGGAGCAGATCGACCGGCGGAATGTCGTCACCGAGCATCGCGACCGGGACGCCGTAACTTGCAAGCGTCTCGTAACCGCCGAACTTCAGCCAGAGATTTTCCGACCGATCGGCAGCCGGATCGAGCGCCCGCAGCATCGCCTCTTCATGGTTCCCCATGAGACAGTGGAATGTCGCAAAACCCGGCGGTGCGCTGATCATGAACTCGAGCGTCTCGGCCGAATAGGGCCCGCGATCGACGAGATCGCCCAGCAGGACGACATGCGTATCGGCGGGATGGCGCGCAGCGGTGTCGGTCCGGATATGGGCGAGCAGCGGCAGCAGCAGGTCTAGCCGGCCATGAATGTCACCGATCGCATAGACACGCTGGCCCACGGGAATATGCGGCCGCAGGGCATCGGCACGCCGCGCCGTCAACGTGTTCATCCGTTGCAGCCAGTTGCGATCGCCGATCCGGCCGATCGAATTATCCTGTGAATCATTCAACGCCTGTCACGCCTCCCAGCGTGCCCGGAATATGGGGCCGCACGTCGCCGATGGCAATCGAGCCCGGCATTTCCCGGGCACGCGGCATAGGTCGCCACTGTCCGATTCGTTAGGGCGAGGTTCATCTGCTGCAGCCCAGGCGATTTCGCAGATCCGGCGCCTCGGGAACAACCCCCATTCCACCGGGTTGCGCATCTACCTGTTGAACCGATCCGCCGGCGCCGCCATAGAGACGAAAATTTATGATGGACGCTTCCACATCCTCCCCCGTTCGCGTCGCCACGACCGGCAGGGGGCAATCCGCCCTTCGGCACCTGCGCCGGCTGGTCCGTGCCTGGCTTCTCGATTGGAAAGCGGGAACCCGCGTCGGCGAAAAGGAAGTGGCGCTCAAGCCCTTTTCCTTCTGGCCGAATCATCGCAGCAGGCTTTCCGGCGAAGGCGGCGACCAGGACGCGCTGGTCGCTGGCTATGCCTTCCATACCGAATATGTCCCATCGACCGGCGGGCGGCTTCGCTTCACGCTGCAGTTCGATGGATTGCGTGCCACGCGAGGCAAGCTGTTGCTTCACGTCAACATACTGGATTCGCGCGACAACGCCGCCAAGCCGCGGATCAAGGAATATTCGCTGGCGAAACTCGCGGCGGACGGCGGACGCATCGATATAACCCAGCTCGGCTTGTCGGGTTACAACTATGCCCTGCTGGGTCTGCTGTCGGCCGACGCCGATGCGCGGGCCGATCGAATCAGCATCTTCGCGCGGGGCGGCGACAGCGAAGAGGCGATGAAACGCCGCCTCGACGATGCCCGTCGCGATTTTCTGGCGGCGCCGGGCGAAGGGAAGCTGGCGGATCTGATCGTCGATCGTCAGGCGACCATGGCGCATCCGATCTCGCAGATGTGCACCGCGCATCAGATGGCGGAGCCCGAATATGCCGAAATGTGCGCGCGCATGGGCACGGTGCCGGGCCGCCACCGCAAGCAATGGGAATTCGCGTTCATCCTGCGCACGCTCCAATATCATGGCGCATGGCGCGACGGGGCACGGGGATTGGGGTTCGGGGTCGGAATCGAGCCGCTTTCGTCGGTGTTCGCGGCATCGGGCTGCACGATCGTCGCAACCGATCTCGAGGCGACCGACGCGCGCGCCCAGGTCTGGGACGATACCGACCAGCTTGGATCGACATTGGCGCAGATCCATTATCCCGACCTGTGCAGCGAGGCCGACTTTCACGAACGGGTCTCGTTCCGGCCCGTCGACATGAACGCCATCCCCGACGATCTCAGGGACTTTGATTTCACCTGGTCGTCCTGCGCCTACGAGCATCTCGGTTCGATCAAGGCAGGGCTCGATTTCTTCGAAAACTCGCTGGCCTGCCTCAAGCCGGGCGGCATTGCCGTGCATACCACCGAACTCAATCTCAGCTCCAACGAGGGGACCCTCGACAACAGCGGCACCGTGCTTTTCCGGCGGCGCGACTTCGAGGCGCTGGCGCTCCGTCTGGCCGAACAGGGGCATGACGTCATGCCGATCACCTTCGACAGCGGCGACACCGAGCTCGACCGGTTCATCGACCTCCCGCCCTATTCGGCCGATTCGCATCTGAAACTTGCGCTGTTGCGCTGGGTATCGACATCGTTCGGACTGGTGGTTCGCAAAAAATAGCGGCAGGGATTTCGCTGCAGCGCGCTATTGCAAGAATTGCACGCCAGTATATGGTGAAGCTCTAACCCGGGGGGGTGCGTACGGTGTGTCGCCTGTTCGGAGTTTTGGAATGATCGCCACCCAACCCCTTGTCTCCGCTAAGATTTCCAATGAGGACATACTTGATCGGGGACGTTCCGTCATTGAGGCGGAGCGTGACGCGCTGACCGCGCTGACCGCGGCGCTCGACGAAAATTTTGCAATTGCGGTGCGCCTGCTGGCGGCGACGACCGGCCGGGTGATTATCACCGGCATGGGTAAATCGGGCCATATCGGCCGCAAGATCATGGCCACGCTGTGCGCGACCGGTACCGCAGCCACCTTCGTCCATCCCGCCGAAGCCTCTCATGGCGATCTCGGCATGATCAAGCGCGGCGATACCGTGCTGATGCTGTCGAATTCGGGGGTGACGACCGAATTGCGCGCGGTGATGCAGCATTGCCGCAATCTTGGCGTTCGGATCATCGGTGTGGCGTCGCGGATGGACTCGCCGGTGATGCAGCATTGCGAGGTTCCGCTGTTGATCCCGGTCGTACAGGAAGCCTGTTCGGCCAATATCGCACCGACCACATCGACGGTGATGATGCTCGCGCTCGGCGATGCCCTCGCCCTCGCCCTGATGGATCTGCGGGGAATTTCACGTGCCAGCCTGAAGGAGCTTCATCCCGGCGGCACCATCGGCCTCCGTCTGATGACCGTCGGCGAGATGATGCATGGCGGCGATCGCATGCCGCTGGTCGACAGCGACGCGCCGATGCGCGACGTCATCATGACGATGACCTCGATGGGCTTCGGCGTCGCCGGCGTGCGCAACGATCGCGGCCGGCTGGTGGGGATCATCACCGACGGCGATCTGCGGCGTCATATCGGCGACCTGCTCGACCAGATCGCCAGCGCGGTCATGACCCCCAATCCCAAGACCGTTCCCGCCGACATGCTGGCCGAAGATGCGCTGATGTTCCTCAACGACGCGCAGATCACGACGGTCTTCGTCATGGACGATCACGAGTCCGGCAAGCCGGTCGGAATCGTCCATATGCATGATTTCGTCAGGTTCGGCCTGAGCTCCTGATCCCCGCGATGTCCGGATCCCTCGCGGTCATCATTCCCGCGCGCTATCAGTCGACCCGCTATCCCGCCAAGCCGCTTGCGCTGCTTCGCGGTGCGGGCGGCGAAGCCCGGCCGCTGATCCAGCGCAGCTGGGAATGCGCCGTCACGGTCGCCGATCCCGACAATGTCTGGGTCGCGACCGACGACGACCGCATCGCCACCGTGGTCCGCGGTTTCGGCGGCCAGGTCGTGATGACCTCGCCCGACTGCGCCAATGGCACCGAGCGCTGCGCCGACGCGATCACCCGGCTGGGGATCCGCCCCGATGCCGTCGTCAACCTGCAGGGCGATGCGCCGCTGACCCCCGGCTTCGTGGTGACGCAGCTCGTCGAAGCACTGCGCGCCGCCCCCGGCATCATGATGATGACCCCGGCGATACGCTGTGCGAACAGCACCTATCGCCACCTGGTCCAGGACCAGGCCGAAGGCCGTGTCGGCGGAACCACCGTCGTCTTCAACCGCGACCGGCGCGCCCTATATTTCTCGAAGCGCGTGGTCCCGCATCTGCCGCCCGCGGCGGCCGATGCGGCATTCCCTCCGGTTCACCTGCATCTCGGGGTCTATGCCTACCGGCCCGAAGCCCTCGACCGCTATATGGCGCTCGAAACGTCGGAACTCGAACAGCTCGAGGGCCTCGAGCAGCTTCGCTTCCTCGATGGCGGCGTGCCGGTCGGGGTGGTCCCGTTCGATCCGATCGGCTGGGACGCGATCGAACTCAACAATCCGACCGATGTCGCACCGATCGAGGCCGTATTGCGCGCGCGCGGGATCGCCTGAAGCTGATCCCATGGCCTTTTCCTTCCTTCGACCGCTTCTCGCGCCCTGGTGGCTCGCCCAGCTGCCGACCGGCGCCAAATCCTTCCTCGACAACCCGCTGATCGGATCGCCGCGGCTGAACCGATATGGCCTGCACCGCTGGCGGGTCCGGACAGCCTATCGGATGACGGCCAGACGGCGCGCGACGATCGCGCCGAGGGTCGACCCGGCCCTGCGTACCGCCTTCGATCGCGACGGCTATGTCGAGATTCGCGACTTCCTGCCGCCCGACATCTTCGCACGACTGCGTGACGAGGTTTTCGCCTTTCGCGGCCCCGCCCGCGAGATGGTGCAGGGCGACACGATCACCAGGCGATATGCGGTCGATCCCGGTGCGATCGGCACGATCCCGTCGGTCCGGCATTTCATCGACGATCCGCGCTGGCAGGGCATCGCGCGCTATGTCTCGAGCTTCGACGTCGAACCGCTGCTCTACATCCAGTCGATCCTGACCCATCGCCACGATGCGCCGCCGGACCCGCAGGTCGATCTTCACGCCGACACCTTCCACCCGACGATGAAGGCCTGGCTGTTCCTCGACGACGTCGCCGCGGACGAGGGCCCGCTCACTTATGTCGCGGGATCGCACCGGCTGACCCCCGAGCGCCTTGCCTGGGAGACGCGGCGCAGCATCGACGTGCTCGATCAGGGCGATTTTCTGTCCGCGCGCGGTTCCTTCCGCATCGAAAGGCAGGAGTTGCCGACGCTCGGCCTGCCGCAACCGACCCCCTTCGCGGTGCCGGCCAATACGCTGGTCGTCGCCGACACCTTCGGTTTCCATGCCCGCGGCCTCGCCAGATCGCGCAGCACCCGCATCGAACTATGGGCCTATAACCGGCGCAATCCCTTCCTGCCGTTCACCGGCCTCGATCCCTGGAGCCTGCCGGGCATCGCCGAACGCCGCATCCCGCTGCTCTGGCTGACCCACGACGTCTATCGCCGGCTGATCGGCCAGCCCTGGGCCAAAGCGGGGATGAAGCGCCCGGGCGACGATTAGCTTTTTCTATTCCCCTCGGCACCGCCGCGCTCTAGGCGGCTGCCAGGATTTGAACAGGAGTTCCCATGGCCACCCCCACGATCGACGTCCTCGGCATCGGCAACGCGATCGTCGATGTGATCGCGCATTCGGACGACGCCTTTCTCGATTCGCATGGCATGCCCAAGGGCAGCATGTCGCTGATCGACGAAGAGCGCGCCGAGGCGATCTATGCGGCGATGGGCGCCGGCATCCAGGCGTCGGGCGGATCGGCCGGCAACACGATCGCCGGGCTCGCATCGCTGGGCGGCAAAGGCGCCTATATCGGTAAGGTCAAGGACGATGTCCTGGGCGGCGTGTACCGGCACGACATGCGCGGCCTTGGCGCGACCTTCGACACGCCGGCGGCGACCGACGGTCCGTCGACCGCGCGCTGCCTGATCCTGGTGACCTCGGACGCGCAGCGCACGATGAACACCTATCTCGGCGCCTGCGTGAACCTGACCCCCGACGATATCGACGAGACGCTGGTCGCGTCGGCGGCGATCACCTATCTCGAAGGCTATCTGTTCGATCCGCCGCTCGCCAAGGAGGCGTTCCGCAAGGCCTCGAAGGTCGCGCGCGCATCCGGCCGCAAGGTCGCGCTGTCGCTGTCGGACAGCTTCTGCGTCGATCGCTATCGCACCGAATTCCGCGACCTGATCGCCGACCATATCGATATCGTCTTCGCCAATGACGACGAGATCAAGTCGCTCTACGAAACCGACGACCTCGCGGCCGCCGCCGATCTGGCGGCCAAGGTCGCGCCGCTGGTCTTCATCACGCTGGGCGCCGAAGGATCGCTGATCGTCGCCGGCGAAGAGCGGATCCGCGTCCCCGTCGGCAAGGTGACCCAGGTCGTCGACACCACCGGCGCCGGCGATCTCTACGCCGCCGGGGTGCTGTTCGGGCTCACCCGCGACATGGCGCTCGCCGAATGCGCGCGCATCGGCCATGTCGCCGCCTCGGAGGTCATCTCGCATTTCGGCGCCCGTCCCGAGACGCCGCTGATCGAACTTATCTGATCGTTTCCGCGAGCTGCTTGCGGTACCGCGCCGCAAGCACCGCGCAGACGAACAGCTGGAGCTGGTGGAAGATCATCAGCGGCAGGATCAGCACGCCGACCTGCGCCGCAGGGAACAGCGCGCCCGCCATCGGCACCCCCGATACCAGACTCTTCTTCGATCCGCAGAACAGCAGGACGATGGCATCCTCGCGCGGCAATCCGGTGCGCTTGCCCAGCACGATATTGGCGATCATCACCACCGCCAGCAGCGCCGCCGACAGCAGCAGGATCGTCGCGAGATCGATCGCGTCGACCTTGTGCCAGATGCCTTCGACCACCGCCGCGCTGAACGCGGTATAGACGACCAGCAGGATCGATCCGCGATCGACCGGCAGCAGGATCTTCTTGTGGCTGTCGATCCAGCCGCCGATCAACGGACGCGCCAGATGCCCGACCGCGAACGGCAGCAGCAACTGCACCATGATGCCCTTGATCGCGTCGATCGAAATGCCGCCCGCGACCCCCGATACATGCATCAGCAGCCCGACCAGAACCGGGGTCACGACGATGCCGAGCAGGTTGGAGAGCGAGGCGCTGCACACCGCCGCGGGCACATTGCCGCCCGCCATCGCGGTGAAGGCGATCGACGACTGTACCGTCGACGGCAGCAGCGACAGATAGAGCAGGCCGCTCAATATCTCGGGCGCCGCCAGCCCGACGGCCCCCTTGCTGATCGCCAGGCCGAGCAGCGGAAACACGATGAACGATGAGGCGAGCACCATCAGGTGCAGGCGCCAGTTGCCGGCGCCGGCGAGGATCGCGGCGCGCGACAGTTTCGCGCCATGCAGGAAGAACAGCAGCATGATCGCGGCGTCGGTCAGCAGGCCGAACCAGCCGACCGCCGCGCCGCGCGCGGGCAGCAGCGAGGCGAGCGTCACCGTCGCGATCAGCATCAGCAGGAACGGATCGATGCCCTTCAGGGCGCGCAGGATAGGATTCATCCTGCGGTCATTCCGGAGCGGCCCGCTGGCGTCAAGCGCGACGCACCCTATAGGGGTTCAGAAATCAGGTGCATCCGAAAATGGACCCACTATCGTTTGCGCAAAGGGGCGCGCGCTTATGCTCGAATTGATCCGTGAGTTCATCGGCACCAGCTATGCCCCCCATGGCTATTGCCTGCTGTGGCAGCCGTGGCTGATCTGGACCCATGCCGTGTCCGACGCGCTGATCGCGCTGGCGTATTTCTCGATCCCGATGGCGTTGATCGTGTTCGTGCGCAAGCGCCGCGATATCGCCTTCGGCGGCATATTCTGGCTCTTCGCGCTGTTCATCACCGCCTGTGGAACGACCCATGTCCTGGCGATCTGGAATCTCTGGCACGGCGACTATGCCGCCGAGGCATTGATCAAGGCGGTCACCGCGGTCGCATCGGTGTTCACCGCGATCCTGCTCTGGCCGTTGCTGCCGAGAGCGATCGCACTGCCGTCCCCGGCACGGCTGCGCGAGGCCAACGAGGCATTGAGCGCGCGCATCGCCGAACGCGACGCCGCGCTGGCGGCATTGCGCGCCGAAATCGCCGAGCGCGAAAAGACCGAAGCCAAGCTCCTCCAGGCACAGAAGATGGAAGCCGTCGGCCAGCTGACCGGCGGCATCGCCCACGACTTCAACAATCTTCTCCAGGTCGTCAACGGCAGCCTCGAGATCATCGTCCGGCGGGTGGCCGACGACGACAAGCTCGCCCGGCTCGCGAGCAGCGCGATCGGCGCGATCGAGCGCGGCAAGCGGCTGACCGGCCAGTTGCTGGCCTTTTCGCGCCTCCAGCGGCTCGAACTCCGGCCGATCGACGTCCGCCCGGTCGTCACCGAACTCGAGGAGTTGCTGGGACGGACGATCGGGCCGACGATCGCGATCAGGACCGATTTCGGCGACAGCAGCGGCCGGGTCGTCGGCGACCAGGTCCAGATCGAGCATGCGGTCCTCAACCTCTGCCTGAACGCCCGCGAGGCGATGCCCGATGGCGGCAGCCTGACGATCACGGTCTCCGACCGGCGGCTGTCGGGACGCGACGACGTGCCCGATGGTGATTATCTGGCGATCAGCGTGCGCGACACCGGGATCGGCATGTCGCGCGAGACGAAGGCGCGGGCGTTCGAACCCTTCTTCACCACCCGCCCGGTCGGCCAAGGCTCCGGCCTCGGCCTGTCGATGGTGTTCGGCATGACCCGGCAGAGCGGCGGCACCGTCGAGATCGAATCGGCGCTCGGCAAAGGCACGACCGTCACCATCTATCTGCCCGCCGCCGACGCCAGCGAGCCGATCGTCGAGCGCGGCCAGCCGATCATGGCCGAACATGTCGATCGGCTTTCGGGGCTTTCGGTGCTCGTCGTCGACGATGAGGAAGCCGTCCGCGAGGTGGTCGGATCGCTGCTCGAGGATTTCGGCTGTTCGGTCGAACTCGCCCAGGATGGACGCACCGCGCTGATGATGGTCGAAGCCCGCCAGCCCGATGCGATGGTGATCGATTTCGCGATGCCGGGCATGAACGGCGCCGAGGTTGCCCGCGAAACGCTCGAACGCTGGCCCGACATCCGCGTCATCTTCGCGACCGGCTTCGCGAAATCGGAGGCGATCGACGCGGTGATGGGCGACGATGCGATCGTGCTGCGCAAGCCCTTCGGCCCGGGTGACCTGGCCGAGGCCCTCGCCCGCGTCCTTGCCTGACGGCAGGAGCGCGACAGTTTAGTTTTCGATCGGCCAGGGCCCCTTGCCGCCTTCGGCGATGAAGCGGTCGGTGCGGGCGGTGATCACCGGCAAAGGTACCGATCCGAGCGACAGGATCATGTCGTGGAAGGCGCGGATGTCGAATTTGCTCCCCAGCGCCTTCTCGGCCCGGGCGCGCTCCTGCAGAATCGTGCGCTCGCCCAGATAATAGGACAATGCCTGGCCGGGCCAGCCGATATAGCGGTCGACCTCGGTCTCGATCTCATGCTCGGACAGCGCGCTGTTGTCCTTGAGGAAGGCGATCGCCTGCTCGCGCGTCCAGCCCTTGGAATGGATACCTGTATCGATCACCAGCCGTGCCGCGCGCCACATCTGGTAGCTGAGCATGCCGAACCGGTCATAAGGCGTCTGGTACATGCCCATTTCGACGCCGAGCTTCTCGCAATAGAGCGCCCAGCCTTCGCCATAGGCCGAGATATAATAATGGCGCCGATAGTCGGGCCGATCGTCGTTCTCCGCCGCGAGCGATCCCTGCCAGCTATGGCCGGGTGCCGATTCGTGCAGGGTCAGCGCGGTGAGCTGGAAGAAGGGCCGCGAAGGCAGGTCATAGGTGTTGAGCAGATAGGTATCGCGGCCGCCGCGGCCGGCGGTGTAAAAAGGGGCGATATCGGGCGGCACCTCGACGATGCCGAAGCGCCCGCGCGGCATCCGTCCGAACCAGCGCGCCGCCTTGCCGTCGAACTGTTTCGAAATCCACGCCGCGCGCTCGAGCAGCGCCGCCGGCGTCTTCGGATAAAATTGCGGATCGGTGCGCAGGAAATGGAGGAAGGCCGGGAAATCGCCGGCGAACTTCACCTCCTTCATCACCTCGTCCATCTGCGCGCGGATCGACTTGACCTCGTCGAGGCCGATCTGGTGGATCTGGTCGGGGGTCAGGTTGAGCGTGGTGAACTCGCGGATCTTCGCCTGATAATAGGCCTTGCCGTCGGGCAGGCTCTCGGCGGCGAGCGGCTTGCGCATGCCCGGGATATAGTCCTTGCGCATGAAGGCGAGCAGTTTCGCGTAGGTCGGGATCACCTGGGCGTTGATCACCTGCAACGCCGCGGCACGGAGTTCGGCCTGGCGCGCCGGCGCGATCGACGCCGGCATCGCCTTGAACGGCTCGTACCACACGGTGTCCTCGGCCGATTTCGCCTCGGCGATCGCCGCGATCGACTTGTCGCGCCCCACCATGGTCACCGCCGGCGGGGTGAAGCCGCGCTTGAGCCCCGCCTTCATGTTCGCGGTCTGCTGGTCGAAATAGACCGGGATATCGCGCATCATCGACAGTAGGTTCACATAATCCTGTTCCTTCTTGAGCGGATCGCGCGCGACGAACGAGATATCCGACCAGAAGGCGCTGTCCGAATTCAGCGGCTTCTCATAGTCGCGAAAATGCTGCTGATCGACGAACGCCTCGATCTGGGTGCGATAGACCGCATAATCCTCCTGTTTGCCGGGCGAGAGGTCGGCCGGACCGATCGCGTTGAGATCGCGAAGCACGCCTTCCCAATAGGCGGTGCGGGCCGCCTGATTCTTCAGGCTCTCGTCGGACAGATGCGCCGGCACGCCGCCCTTTTCATATTCGGCGCTCTGAAAGCTTTCCCGGCGCCACGCATATTCGCGCGCGGCGAGCGCATCGAACCGCTGATCGGCGGCGGTCGGCGCGGCGAACAGCGGGGTCGCGCCCAGCATCAGCGCCACGCCCAAGCCCAACCCCAAACCGTGCCGCATCTTGTGCCTCCCTGTCCTTCACCACCACAGTAAGGCGTGGAAATCGCTTGTCGAGCCGACCGAAAGCGCTTGAGCATCGCGATGCCTTCGGGCCTAACTGCCATCCAGATGCGTCGCCCTGTCGTCCTGCTCCTTTTCCTGCTTGCCGCATGCCAGCGCGATCACCGCTTGCCGAGGCCGGCCGACACCGTCGTGCGGCTTCAGGACGACGAACTGAAAAATCTCGATCCCCAGAAAGCGTCGGACCTCGCGACGATCCGGATCCATCAGGACCAGTTCGAGGGGCTGACCCGGATGGACGGCTTCGGCCATGCCGAGCCTGGCCTTGCCCGAAACTGGCGCATATCGGGCGATGGGCGCATTTGGCGCTTCGCACTGCGACCCGGCCTGCGCTTTTCGGACGGGGTCGCGATCACGCCGGGGCTGTTCGGCCGGGTCTTCGCGCGCCTTAACGATCCGGCGACCGCGTCACCCAATGCGGGGTTGTTCCGCAACATCCGCGCGGTCGCCGCGGATGGCGACGATGTCGTGGTCACCCTTGCCGAGCCGATGCCGGCATTGCCCGAACTGCTGGCCCTGCCGTCGATGGCGGCGTTGCCGCTGCATCGAATCGACGCCGCGGGCGAGGCATGGACTGCCGATCGCCCGCTGGTCACATCGGGCCCCTATCGGCTCGTCGAGTGGCGGCTGAACGAACGGCTGCGGATGGACCGCAATCCGCGATGGCACGACGGCAAGGCACCGATCGCCCGGGTCGAATGGCGGCCTGTCACCGACCGGCTGACCGCGCTGCGCAGCTTTGCCGGCGGCGAGGCCGATACCGCCAATGACTTTCCCCAGACACGCTATGACTGGATCGCACGGCGCATGCCCGGCGCGGCGCATGTCGCGCCCTATAATGGCAGCTATTATTTCGTGTTCAACGTCGCCCAGCCGCCCTTCGACGATCCCCGGATACGCCGCGCGCTCAGCATGACGATCGACCGGCGCTGGATCGCCGCGCGACTGATCGGGCTCGGCACACAGCCGGCGTGGGGCGTGCTGCCTGCCGCGGTCATGGGCGATCAGGGCGCCTTGCGCCCCGACTGGGCGGACTGGCCCGCGACCAGACGCCTCGACGCCGCCCGCACCCTGCTGGCCGCCGCCGGCTATGGGCCGAACCACAGGCTGGTCTTCGACATCCGCTTCAACAGCGATCCCGATCATCGGCGGGTGGCGATCGCGATGGCGGCGATGTGGAAGCCGCTGGGGGTCGAGGCGCATCTGCTCAACAGCGAGGCCTCGCTCCATTTCGCCGGGCTGCGCCGCCACGACTTCGCGCTCGCCCGATCGGGCTGGATCGGCGATCTCGCCGCACCCGAAAATTATCTCGCGGTCCATCGGTCGGACGCCGGCACCATCAACTATTCGGGCTATGCCAGCCCCCGCTACGACGCCGCGCTCGATCGGGCGATGGCCACAGCGGATCCCGTCGCGCGCGCGGTGGCGATGCGGGCCGCCGAAGCCATATTGGTCGACGACGCTCCACTCATCCCGATCTACCATTATGTCAGCCGCGCGCTGGTTGCCGACCGGGTCGCGGGATGGCACGACAATCCGGCGAACACCCATCCCAGCCGGACCCTGAGCCTTCGCCCATGATCAACCGCGCGCTCCCTGTGCTGGCGCTGCTGGCCGCCACCGTCGCAGGATGCGACCGCAAGCCGGCCGGCGGCCCGATCGTCGTCAGCGTGATCGGCCCCTCGACCGAACTCGCCGATCCCGGCCGCGATCGGCCCGCACGCCCGGATGCGGCGTTGCTCGGGGCCGTGGCGCAAGGCCTGGTGCGGTTCGACGCGACCGGTCAGATCGCTACCGGCCTCGCCATTCGCTGGGCCGTCTCCGACGACGGACTCTATTATACCTTCCGTCTCGATCGCGATGGGCCTCCGGCAGAAAAAGTCGCCCAGTTGCTGCGTCGGCGCATCGCGCTGGCCGGCGGCGGTGCACTGCGCCCCATCCTCGACGGGGTCGACGAGGTGGTGGCGGTCACGCCGGAGGTGATCGAGGTCCGGCTGGGCGCGCCGCGGCCCGACCTGCTCACCGTCTTCGCACGCCCGGAGCTTGGCCTTCTCGTCGATGCGAAGGGCAGCGGCCCGTTGCGCATCACCCGCAACGCACATGGCATGGTGGTGCTCGAGACCCCACCCGATCCCGGCGCGGGCGAAGTCCCCCGCCATATCGTCGAACTACGCGGCGAACGGGTCGGGTTGGCGATGGCGCGTTTCGCCAAGGGTGCGAGCCGACTGGTTCTTGGCGGGACCTATGCCGACTTCGCCTATGTTCCGGTCGCCGGCCTGGCGCCCCAGGCGCTTCAGATCGATCCGACCCGCGGCCTGTTCGGCTTGATGATCCGTCGTCCAGCTGGGCTGCTCGCCGCGCCGGAAGGGCGACAAGCCCTGTCGATGGTGCTCGATCGCGATGCGATCGGCGCGATCCTCGCCATACCCGGCTGGCACAGCACCCAGGCGATCTTGCCGGACGGCGTAAGCGACGTGCCGACGCCCACCCGACCGCTCTGGGCGCGCGCGCTGGCCAATGTCCGCGGCGGCGCCGGCCAAGGCCTGGCCGGCCGGATCGCCGAAGCACAGCTTTATGTCGCCGGCTGGACGGCCGCCCATGGCAGGACGGCGCCGATGATGAAGCTGTACCTGCCCGAAGGTCCCGGATCGCGCCTGCTGTTTGGTGCGGTCGAGCGGCAATGGCGGTCGATCGGCGTGCGGACCATGAGGGTCGACCGCGCGGCGCTTGCCGATCTCGTGCTGATCGACGAAGTCGCCCCATCCGATCAGGCCGACTGGTTTCTGGCCCATTTTCGCTGCGGCACCGGCGCCCCCTGCTCCGAACAGGCCGACCTGCTGTTCGGCGCCGCCCGCGCGACCCTCGACGGCGCCGAGCGCAGCCGTCTGCTCGCGCAGGCCGAACAGCGGCTCGCCGATATCACACCCTTCCTGCCGATCGGGCAGCCGGTTCGCTGGTCGCTGGTCGCCCCCGGCCTGGAAGGCTTCGCGACCAACCCCCGCGCCGCCCATCCGCTCGCGGCGCTCGTCGGCCAATGACCGCGATGACCCACGGCCTTGATTAACGGCCGATGGGAACCAAGATACCTGCGGAACGCTGATGGCGTGAAGGAATGACGATGACCAGCAAGAGCGCGCCCAAATTCAGCATGGATTTCGACCGCATCGCCCATGGTGCGAAACTCGACCGCGATCCCGCTTCGGTGCGGCGCCGGATCGAGGCGATGGAGAATGTCCTCGAACGGATGTTCGTCGTCCCCGGGCTCAACCGGCCGGTGGGGCTCGACGTGATCCTCGACCTGATCCCGTTCGTCGGCGACGTCATCGCGGCGGCCATGGGCAGCTGGCTGGTCTGGGAAGCGCGCAACCTCGGCATGTCGAAATGGCAGATGGCGCGCATGTTCGGCAATGTCGGGATCGACATGCTGCTCGGCGCGATCCCGGTCGTCGGCATGGTGCCCGACTTCTTCTTCCGGTCGAACAGCCGCAACCTGAAGATCATCCGCCGCCATCTCGATCGGTACCACCCGGCAACCGCAACCCTCGACGGGCAGGTGATCGCCAAGAGATAAGCCGTCAGGCTTTCTTGCGGGCCTCGGCGATGGCTTCCTTGAGCGCCTCGTAGCCGACCGCGCCCTTGAGCATCTGGCCGCCGACGAAGAAGGTCGGCGTCGCCACCCCCTCGCTGTCGAGCGACGAAACCAGCTTCATGTTCGCCTGCAGCTCCTCGGACACCGCCGCGCTCTCGACATCGGATTCGAGCCGCTTGTTGTCGACCCCGAGCGAGCGGAGCACCGACGACACCTTCGCTCCGTCGGGACGACCGGCCGCGAACATCCGGTTGTGGAATTCGATGAACTTGCCCTGCTTCGCCGCGGCGAGGCTGCCCTTGGCCGCAAGCTCGCTGCCCGGCCCCAGGATCGGGATTTCGCGCCAGACCACCTTCAGCTTGGGATCTTCGGCGATCAGCCGGTTGATCTCCGGCAGCGAGGCCCGGCAATAGCCGCAGGCATAGTCCGAGAACATCACCAGGGTGACGTCGCCCTTTTCGGCGCCGGCCCAGGCCGACGCGAACGGGGTTTCGAGCTTGCTCTTGTTGGCCGCATAGGCGTCGGTCGCCTGCTTCTCGCGCATCCGGTTGATCGCCTCGGGGATGATCTCGGGATGGGCGAGGATATAGTCGCGCACCACCGCCTCGATCGCCGCGCGATCCTTGACCGGTACCGGCGCAGGCGATTTTTCGCCCAGCGTCGCCGCTACCGCCAGCGAAGCGAGCAGGCCGACGCCTGCCGCACCGATCAGCGGTGCGTGCTTCTTGATATTCGCCCGATCGATCAACGGCCTCTCCGATTACCCTGCGTCGCGCGGCCCGACACCGCGATATCCTCCGCCCGGATATAGTCGGGTGTGCCGCGAGGGATACCCTGCATCGCCATCTCGGCGCTCGCGACGGCACGGCCATTGTCGCCGATCAGCGCGTAACGTTCGGCGGTCGCCAGCCGTGCACGCGGCTCATCACCCAGTTCGGCGTAAGCGGTGCCCAGCGTATACCAGGCGAACGGATTGTCGCGATCGCGCGACACCGACACCTTGAGCACGTCGCGCGCTTCTTCGAGGTTGGCCCGATCCTCGGTCGCGACGAGCGCATGGCCGAGCAGCGCCGCGATCAGCGGTGTGCTGCGCGACTGCGCGACCGCCAGCCGGAGCGGCGCGATCGCCTCTTTCGGCTTGCCCGATTCGAGTAGGATCTGGCCCTTGAGCTCGAGATAATAGGGGTCGGTCGGATCCTTGGCGACCAGCGCATCGACCTCCTGCACCGCTTTGTCGGGATAGGCACCGCGATGATAGGCATAAGCGCGCGCATAATGGGCAGGCGCACTCTGGTCGGTTTCGGGATATTTGCGGACCGCGGTGGTCGGATCGTCCATGAAGCCGACCAGCTTCGCCTTGATCCGCTGGAACTTGGCGTCGATCGCCGGGTCGGTCTTCACATTGTAGGATGGCGATTTTTCGATGTCGCCCTTCAGCGTCGCCTCGCGATCCCCCGACATCGGGTGGGTCTGCATATAGGGGTCGGTCTGATAATAGGTCGATTCGTAGCGGAATTCTTCCTTCTTGAGCTTCAGGAAGAAGGTCAGCATGCCGCGGCCCGAAATCCCGGCCTTCTGGAGAAAACCGGCGCCCGCCGCATCGGCGCTCGCCTCCTGCGACCGGCTGAACGACAGATATTTGCCGAGCGCGGCCTGCTGGCCCGCCATCATCGCCGCCATGCCGGCTTCGCCCGCGCCGGCGGCCATCGCCGCGGCCGCGACCAGCAGCGACAGGATCGAGATGTTCGACGCGCCCTTCGCATTTTCGCCGGCGAGGCTGACATGGCCGCCGGTGATATGGCCGAGTTCGTGGGCGATCACGCCCTGGACCTCGTTGGCATTGTCGGCGGCCTCGATCAGGCCGCTCTGCAGATAGACGACCTGCCCGCCCGCGACGAAGGCGTTGATCTCCTTATCGCCGAGCAGGACGACGTCGACATTGCCGGGCTGCAGCCCCGCCGCGGCGATGATCGGCGCCGATATTTCCTTGAGAAAGGCCTCGGTCTCGGCATCGCGCAATATATTCTGCGCGGCCAGCGGCTGGGTGGTCAGCGCGACGCCGATGGCGAACGCCAGCGCGATCCGGATGCCGCGCACCCATTTGCGCCAGGAGGCCGGCTTCGTCGATGCGGATGGATAATGGGTCATGCAGCCGAGCCTCGTCGATCCGCACTTAATAAACCATGAAGTGGGGCGGGAACCAGCCTGTGCCGATCCCCGCCCAACATCATCCTAGGCCCCGAAGGTCCGCTGCCACCAGCCACGGCGCGGCGAATTGCCGTCGCCATCGGTCGCGTCGGTTTCGGTCGCCTCGGTCGCCGGTTCGGCAGCCGCCGCCGGCTCGTCGGCGGGCGCCTCGACCGTCACCGGCTCGGCCGATGCCGGCGCCGCCTTGGCGCGGCTGCGACGCTTGGGTGCCGGAGCCGGCGCTTCCTCGACCGGGGCGGGCTCGACCGCGATCGGCGCTTCGACGGGGGCTGCCGCGCTGTCCTCGACGACGGCATCGACCGCCTTCTTGCGCGAACGGCGCGGCTTGGCTGCGGGGGCTTCCGCGACCGGCTCGACGAGGGCCACCTCGACCACCGCCGGCTCTTCCGCCGGGGTGTCGATGACGACGTCGACCGTCGGCGCCTCGGCTGCGGCCTTGCGCGCACGCGGGCGACGGCGCCCCTTGGGAGCGGCCTCCTCGGCGACCGGTTCGTCGGCAGCAACCGGCTCGGCTACGCTCGGCACCTCGGCAACGGTCTCGACCGGCGCTTCGGCCTCGGCTTCGACCGGGGTCTCGCCACCGGTCTCGGCTTCGCTGCCTTCACCACCATCGCGACGTCCACCGCGGCGACCGCGACGGCCACGACGACGGCCGCGGCCCTCGCCACGTTCGCCATCGCCCTCGCGGGCCTCGGCCGGCTCCGCCGCTTCGGCAACGTCACCTTCGACAGCGTCGGCGGCGTCATCGTCACCCTCTTCGCCTTCTTCACCGGCTTCGGAGGCTTCGGTGCCTTCGCCCGCCTCGTCACGGCGACCGCCACGACGGCGACGGCGACGGCGACGCTTACCGCGCTCGCCACCTTCCTCACGACCCTCGCGAGGCTCGCGGGGTTCGCGTGCTGCCGGCTCGACGGCCTCTTCCTCCTCGATCTCGTCCTCGGCTTCTTCCTCGAACTCTTCCTCGTCATCGTCGATGTCGATGATGACCGGCGCCGGCAGGCGCGGGGCGTGGGCCGGCGGCGGGCCACCGGCCTCGACCGTCATCCGCGCGCCCTCGAGGGTGCCGTCGGAGATGATCTCGATGAAGACGCCGTAGCGCTCCTCGATCTCCGCCAGTTCGGCGCGCTTGCGGTTGAGCACGTAGAGCGCCGCCTCCTGGCTGGCGCGCAGCAGCAGCCGCGAGCCACGGCCGCGGGCGGCCTCGTCCTCGAGCATGCGCAGCGCCGACAGCCCCGCCGACGAGGCGGTGCGGACCAGGCCGGTGCCTTCGCAATGCGGGCACTGGCGGGTCGATGCCTCGAGCACGCCGGTGCGGATGCGCTGGCGGCTCATCTCGAACAAGCCGAAGCTGGAGATGCGGCCGACCTGGATGCGCGCGCGATCGTTGCGCAGCGACTCCTTCATCGCCTTCTCGACCTTACGGATGTTGGAGTTGTTCTCCATGTCGATGAAGTCGATGACGACCAGGCCCGCCATGTCGCGCAGGCGCAGCTGGCGGGCGATCTCGTGCGCGGCTTCGAGGTTGGTCGCGGTCGCGGTCTGCTCGATATTATGCTCGCGGGTCGACCGGCCCGAGTTGATGTCGATCGACACCAGAGCCTCGGTCGGGTTGATCACCAGATAGCCGCCCGACTTGAGCTGGACGATCGGCTGGTACATCGCCGCAAGCTGATCCTCGACCCCGAAGCGCTGGAACAGCGGCACCGCGTCGGCGTAGATCTGCACCTTCTTGGCGTGGCTCGGCATCAGCAGCTTCATGAAGCTGCGCGCCTGGCGCCA
This sequence comes from Rhizorhabdus sp. GW822-FHT03C02, assembly GCF_058801765.1. Taxonomy (NCBI): domain Bacteria; kingdom Pseudomonadati; phylum Pseudomonadota; class Alphaproteobacteria; order Sphingomonadales; family Rhizorhabdaceae; genus Rhizorhabdus; species Rhizorhabdus sp. GW822-FHT03C02. The sequence continues at coordinate 91,121 of NZ_JBXANN010000011.1, read as the reverse complement.
GCCATCCTCGCCCTCGACGATCACCTCGTCGATCTCGCGATTGTAGATGTCGCGGATCGCGCGCTTCACCAGGTCGCTGTCGCCATAGATCAGCGCCGGCGCCGCCGACGACAGCGTGTTCTCGCGGACCTCGTCCCACAGACGGGCGAGATAGTCGAAATCGCGCTTGATCTCGACCTTGGTCCGCTGGAGCCCCGCGGTGCGCACGATGCAGCCCATCGTGCGCGGCAGGGCCAGTTCGGTCATGATCGTCTTCAGCCGCTTGCGATCGGCGGCGTTCGAGATCTTCCGGCTGATGCCGCCGCCATGCGACGTGTTGGGCATCAGCACGCAATAGCGGCCGGCGAGCGACAAATAGGTGGTCAACGCCGCCCCCTTGTTGCCGCGCTCTTCCTTGACGACCTGGACCAGCAGCACCTGGCGGCGGCGGATCACGTCCTGGATCTTGTAGCGGCGGCGCAGGTTCATCCGCTTCTGGCGGAGATTCTCGACCGCATGGTCGTCGCTGGCGCCACCGGTCGATTCCGGACGCGGCAGCGGCTCTTCGCCGTCCTCGCCATGCTCGTGATCATGGTCGTCATGATCATGGTCGTGGCCACGATCGTCGTCGTCATGATCGCCGCCGTCCTCGTCGAGGTCGCCGTCATCGTCGCGGGCGCGCAGCGCCTCTTCTTCGGCGGCATGCTCGGCTTCCTCGCGGAGCAGCGCTTCGCGATCCTCCTTGGGGATCTGATAATAGTCCGGATGGATTTCCGAAAAGGCCAGGAAGCCGTGGCGATTGCCGCCATAGTCGACGAACGCCGCCTGAAGCGACGGCTCGACCCTGGTCACCTTGGCTAGATAGATATTCCCCTTGAGCTGCTTGCGTTCGGCAGACTCAAAGTCAAATTCCTCGATCCGGTTCCCCTTGACGACGGCCACGCGGGTTTCCTCCCGATGGCGCGCGTCGATCAGCATGCGGGTTGTCATTCAATGGTCTCCAGGCGCGCTGGCCTACGGGCAGGAAGCCGTGCCGCGCGCGATATGAAAGCGACGACATCGGGAGCAGCAGCGCGGATCGCGCTGAGCCTCCCTGGGTCGTCGGGGTTGATAGTCGGGTATGCGTGGCCGTCGCGAAGTCACATCCGGCGCGATGCGCCGGATAAGAGGCCCGATCCCAAGCGCCGCCAACTGGCGGACGGCTTTGGCAATCGGGCGAAAAATGACTCATGCGATCGTCAACCTATTGTGCGGGTCCCTGAAATCGGCACCCGCGACAGGCCCGGTTACTTTTTTCGGGCGATGCCTGGCATCTGCCTGTATCCGGATAGGGGGTGCTACCACCCGTGTGACATACAGGCAACAAAAAGCTCGGCGCGACAGCGCTATGGACAAAAGCCGTCAAGCTTTGGTTAACTAAGGCGATGACGCTCGCACCGCGTCCCATCTCGGACAGGCAGGACGAACTTGTACATAGTGAAGAACTGCCCGGCTTCGAGACGATGATGATGTTCAACCGATCGTTGTTGCGGCCGGTCCTGTCGTGGCTGGCGCTGATGTTCGCGCTGCTGGCGGTCGCGTCTCCGGGGCCGCTGTCGGCATCGGCGGGCATATCGGCGATCGACATCGCCACCGACCAGGTGATCCTGCGCTTCGACCGGCCGGTCGCGACCGCATCGGCGTTCGTGCTCAACGGGCCACAACGGATCGCGGTGGACCTGCCCGGCGCGCGGATGGGGCGGATCAGCGCCGCCGGCGGGATGATCGCCTCGACCCGCCACGGCCAATATGATTCGAACACCGCGCGGATCGTGTTCGAGCTGACCGAACCCGCGGTGGTCGCGGGCGCCGAATTCTCGCCCGACCACCAGACGCTGACCCTCACCCTGAAGCCGGTGTCCGAGACGATCTTCGGCAAGACGGTGCGCAGGGGCCGGCAATTGTTCGGTCTCGGTCCCGAAACCAAGGCCGCGCCGCAACCCGGCGGCATCACCGTGCCGCTCGACCCCGCCAGGCCGTTACCGGTGCCGCAGGTGACCGGCGCGCGCGGCACGAAACGGCCACTGGTGGTGATCGACGCCGGCCATGGCGGCCATGATCCGGGATCGCAGTCGCAAAGCGGGCAGCAGAAGGAAAAGGATCTCGCGCTCGCGATGGCCAGGGCGATCCGCGACGAACTCGCGGCATCGGGCCGGGTGCGCGTCGCGCTCACCCGCAGCGACGACCGCTTCCTGGTGCTCGGCGAACGGCGCGAGATCGCCCGGCGGCTCAAGGCCGATCTGTTCATCTCGGTCCATTGCGACAGCGCCCCAAATGCGGCGGCGCGCGGCGCCAGCATCTACACCTTGTCCGACGTCGCGTCGGATCGGGTCGCGGCGCAGCTCGCCGCCAAGGAAAACCGCGCCGACATCTTGAACGGGGTCGATCTGGGCGGCGAGAACAACGACGTGTCGTCGATCCTGATCGACCTCGCCCAGCGCGAGACGATGAACATCTCGTCGCAATTCGCGACCCTGCTCCAGCGCGAAATGTCGCCCGAGGTCCACTTCAAGGACGACGCCCATCGCTTCGCCGGGCTGATCGTGCTCAAGGCGCCCGACGTCCCCTCGGTGCTGCTCGAAACCGGCTATATCTCGAACGACGAGGATCTGAAGCTGCTCCAGTCGCGCGACTATCGCCAGGCGGTCGCGGTCGGGGTGCGCAAGGCGGTCGAGACCCATTTCGCCCGCCGGCTGACCGGCGAATGATGATCGGCGGCGGCGCGGCCCCGGCTTCCAAAGCCTTGCAAAACTGCTAGACGCTCGTCCCGTGGTTTCCTTCCCTGCCCTCCGCAACCCGTTCGCCGGCTATGGCAGCGAGATTCGTCGCCTCTGGGGCTACAGGAGCTGGCGCTGGTCGGGCTATATATTGTGGTCGGCGCTGTTCGGCTGGATCCTGATCTGGTTCCTGTTCGCGCGCGGCCTGCCGTCGGCCGACGCGCTGCTCGCCTATCAGCCGCCGCTGCCGACCAATGTCCGCGGCTATGACGGCGAACCGATCGGCGACTTCGCGCGCGAACGCCGCGTCCAGCTCGCCTTCGACGAATATCCGCCGATGCTGGTCAACGCCTTCATCTCGGCCGAGGACAAGAGCTTCTTCAGCCATCCCGGAGTCGATATCGGCGGCCTCGCCGGCGCGGTGTGGGATTATACGACCAAGCTCGGATCGGGCCGGCGCGCGCGCGGCGGATCGACGATCACCCAGCAGGTCGCCAAGAATCTGATCGTCGGCGACGATTATTCGATCGCGCGCAAGATCCGCGAGGCGATCCTCGCCTTCCGCATCGAAGGCGCGCTGACCAAGCAGCAGATCCTCGAAATCTATCTCAACCAGATCTTCCTCGGCCGCAACGCCTATGGCGTCCAGTCGGCGAGCCGCGCCTATTTCGCCAAGGACGTCGCCGACCTGACCCTGCCCGAGATCGCCTATCTGGCGATCCTGCCGAAGGCGCCGTCGAACTACACGATCGAGCGCCACGCCGATCGCGCGCTCGACCGCCGCAACTATGTGCTGCGCCAGATGGAGGAGAACGGCTTCATCACCGCGGCCCAGCATGCCGCCGCCGCCGCCGCGCCGCTCGGGGTGGTGCCGCGCTACACGTCCAAGCCCAGCGTCACCGGCTACTACATGGAAGAGGTTCGCCGCCAGCTGCTCGACCAATATGGCGAGAATGCCGATGCCGGACCGAACAGCGTCTATGCCGGCGGCCTGTGGGTGCGGACCTCCTATGACGAAAAGGTCCAGGATGCCGCCCAGGGCGCGCTGCGCGACGGGCTGGTGCGCTACGAAGCCGCGCAGGGCTGGCGCGGCCGGATCGCCAAGATCGACGTCCAGGGCGACTGGCAGCGCGACCTCGTCGGCGCCAATGTCGGCGCGGGCTATCCAAACTGGAGGCCCGCGGTGGTGCTGTCGGTCGCCGGATCGGCCGCCGAGCTCGGCTTCGAGGACGGGTCGAAGGGCACCCTCCCCTCCTGGGGCGCGACGATGCCCAAGGCCGGGGTCGGCGGACGCGCCTTCGACTTCCTGCGCGCCGGCGACGTGATCGTCGTGCGCCAGGACGGCGACAGCTGGACGCTCAAGTCGATCCCGAAGATCTCGGGCGGCATGGTCGTCGAAAACCCGCACACCGGCCAGGTGCTGGCGATGCAGGGCGGCTTCGACTATCGCGGCAGCTCGTTCAACCGCGCGACCCAGGCGATGCGCCAGCCGGGATCGACCTTCAAGCCGTTCGTCTACGCCTCGGCGCTCGACAATGGCATGACCCCGGCCTCGATCGTGATCGACGGGCCGTTCTGCGTGTTCCAGTCGGCGCGGCTGGGACAGAAATGCTTCAAGAATTTCTCGGGCGCCAATGCCGGCCAGCAGACGATGCGCTGGGGCGTCGAACAGTCGCGCAACCTGATGACGGTGCGCGTCGCCAGCCAGATCGGCATGGACAAGGTGATCCACACCGCCGACGTGATGGGGATCGGCAAATATCCGCCCTATCTCGCTTATGCGCTGGGCGCCGGCGAGACGACGGTCAGCCGGATCGTCAACGCCTATGCGATGTTCGCCAATCAGGGCCGTGCGTTGACGCCGACGCTGATCGACTATGTCCAGGATCGCAACGGCAAGACGATCTGGCGCGCCGACAAGCGCTCGTGCGAGGGCTGCAACATGGCGGCATGGGACGGTAAGCCGATGCCGCGCCCGCGGCTGCGCCAGAAGCAGGTGATCGACGCGATGACCGCCTATCAGATGCTGCACATCATGGAAGGCGTGGTCGAGCGCGGCACCGCGACCGTGCTGCGCGATCTCGGCCGGCCGCTGTTCGGCAAGACCGGCACCTCGACCGGCCCGACCAATGTCTGGTTCGTCGGCGGATCGGCCGACATGGTCGGCGGGCTCTACATGGGCTATGACACGCCGAAATCGATGGGCGGCTATGCGCAGGGCGGCACGATCGCCGCGCCGATCTTCCGCCAGTTCGCGCAGAAGGCGATGGCCGGCATGCCGGTGGTCCCGTTCCAGGCCCCGGCCGGCATCCGCATGATCCGCATCGACCGCAAGACCGGCCGCCGCGTGTTCGGCGCCTGGCCCGACGGCAGCTATTATTCGCCGATCATCTGGGAAGCCTTCAAGCCCGAGAGCGAACCGCGCCGCACGATCCGCCGCGACGAGATCGCCAAGGCCGCCAAGGCGCCGGTCCGCGCCACCAACGACAGCGAATTCTTGCAAAGTCAGGGCGGCATCTACTAGGGCGGCGGGCAGTGCCGCCCGTATCCCAGCGCAGGCTGGGATCTCGTTCGGCAGGGGCGCCATCCCTATATGAAGCCCTTTCAGCTCCGGCCCCGCGCCGGATCGACGATTTAGAACCGGAGACGAGACCATGCGCGCCGAAGCGCAAGCCCATGTCGATCAGATCAACCAGGCGATGGCGCTCGTGCGCCGCTTCCTCGACTGGGATCGGGCGCTGCGTCGCCTCGACGAGCTCAACAACCGCGTCGAGGACCCCAAGCTGTGGGACGACGCCAAGGCCGCGCAGGAGGTGATGCGCGAACGTCGCCGCCTCGACGAGGCGGTCGCCGCGGTCAAGGCGATCGAGCAGGAGCGCGACGACACCGTCGAGCTGATGGACATGGCCGAGGCCGAAGGCGACGAAGGCATGATCGACGACGGGGTCAAGGGCCTCGCCGCGCTCGCCGAACGCGCCGAGAAGGACAAGATCACCGCGCTGCTCGCCGGCGAAGCCGACGCCAACAACAGCTATATCGAGGTCAATGCCGGCGCCGGCGGCACCGAGAGCCAGGACTGGGCGGGCATGCTCCACCGCATGTATGCGCGCTGGGCCGAACGCCACGGGCTCAAGGTCGAACTGGTCGACTATCATTCGGGCGAGCAGGCCGGGATCAAGTCGGCGACCCTGCTGGTCAAGGGCGAGAACGCCTATGGCTATGCCAAGACCGAAAGCGGGGTCCACCGGCTGGTGCGGATCTCGCCCTATGACAGCGCCGCGCGCCGCCACACCAGCTTCGCCTCGGTCTGGGTCTATCCCGAGGTCGACGACGATATCGACATCGAGGTGCTCGAGAAGGACCTGAAGATCGATACCTATCGCTCGTCGGGCGCGGGCGGCCAGCACGTCAACACCACCGATTCGGCGGTGCGCATCACCCATATTCCGTCGGGCATCATCGTCGCCTGCCAGAACCAGCGGTCGCAGCACAAGAACAAGGCCGAGGCGATGAAGCAGCTCAAGGCGCGCCTGTACGAACAGGAACTCCAGAAGCGCGAGGCCGAGGCGATGGCCGGCTATGCCGCCAAGACCGAGATCGGCTGGGGCCACCAGATCCGCTCCTATGTGCTCCAGCCCTATCAGATGGTGAAGGACCTGCGCACCGGCGTCACCTCGACCGCACCGTCGGACGTGCTCGACGGCGATCTCGACAAGTTCATGGCCGCCGCGCTGTCGCAGCGGGTGACCGGCGAGAAGGTCGACGTCGAAGACGTGGACTAATATGCGATCTCGAAGATGCTGACGCATCCTCGATCGATATGCTCAAGCGCCGCACGGGCTGACACCGGATCCGATGAGGCACGCTCACCGGATCCGGTATAAACGCCGGCCAGCCGGTCAGAGCTCTTCGAGCCGGCGCTGACCGCGGCGCACCCGCATGCTGTGGGTGCCCGCAAGCGCGCTCGATCGCGTGCGGATGTCGCTGGTGAAGTGCCAGGATCCCACCACCTCGGCGGGCGTCACCTCGAGCGAGACATAGCCGCGCTGGCTGGTGTCGGAGAAGACAAGGCCCGGGTTCGCCGCGCGCAATTCGCGCGCGACCTCGGCCGGCGCGATACCGGGGGCATAGGTCTCGAAACCGGGCGAGGTCACGCTGTGTCCGCCAAACTCGACGCCGACACGGTCGGACTTGCCCTGGCCGAAGCCGCCCTCGCCCAGATCATAGCCCCAGGCATTATGGCTGTCGCCGGACAGGACGACCAGATTGGCCTCGGCCGCCAGCGCCGCATCGTAGAGCCGCGCGCGCGCCGCCGGATAGCCGTCCCAGGCGTCCATGTTGAACGGCAGGCCCGCCTGCGACGCGGCGACCGCGGCCATCAGCCGCTTGCGGGCGATCTCGGCGGTCGCCGGCGCCCAGTTCGCCGCCTCGGCGGGGAAACGGCCATTGCCCATCACCACCTGTTGGGCGAGGATCTGCCACCCGGTGCCGGCGCGGGTCGAGGCGGCCAGCCCGTCATGGAGCCATTTCTCCTGGACCATCCCCATCGGGGTCCGGTCCTGTGCGCTCCACGCCCCGTCGCGAAATTCGGCCAGCGCCTTCGCCAGGTCGCCGCGACCGGCCAGCGCATCGCCGACGCTCAGCTGCTTCATCCGCGCCGACGCGCGGGTTTCGGGCCGGAACAGCGTCGCCAGCGTGCCGATCTGGTAACTGCTGTAGGTCTCGTCGGAGACCGGCATCCACTCGCGATAGACGCGCTCGGCGATCGCCTTGCGCACCGACCAGTCGCCTTCGGTTTCCGGCTGGTGATTCTCGGCGCCGTCCTTCCAGGCATCGTTGGCCAGTTCATGATCGTCCCACTGCGCGATCATCGGAAAGGCGGCATGCAGCCGCTGCAGGTCGGCATCGAGCCGATAGGCCGCGTAGCGCAGGCGATAGTCGGCGAGCGTCACGATCTCGTGGCTCGGCTGGATCAGCCGGCCGGGCAGCGCATCCTTCAGCGTCGGATAGGTGCCGATCGGATATTCGTAGATATAGTCGCCGCAATGGACGATCAGGTCGAGATCGTCGCGGGTCGCCGCATGGGCATAGGCGTTGAACCAGCCATAAGGCAGGTTCGAACAGGAAAAGAGGCCGATGCCGAACCGGGCGACATCGCCCTGCGGCAAGGTCCGCGTGCGACCCACCGGGCTGATCGCGCCGTCGGGCGCGACGAAGCGGTAATAATAGACGCGGCCCGCCTCCAGCCCCTTCACGACCAGCTTGGCGGTGTGGTCGGCATCGCCCCGGGCGACGACGTCGCCGCCGCCCGCGACCTTCCTGAACGCGCGGTCGGTGGCGACTTCGCAGCGCAGCTTGCTGTCGCCTGCCGCGACATAACGGGTCCACAGCAGCACCGAGCTTGCCGATGGCTCGCCGCTGGCGATGCCATGGGTGAAACCCTTGCCCGCGAGGATCTGCGCGGCGCCGGGGATCGCCAGCGCCCCCAGCCCCAGCATCCCAGCCTTGATCAGCAGACGGCGATCGATGGCGATACCCATCAGAAGCGGCCGGTCAACTGGAGGCCGTAGAAGCGCGGCTCGGCCGGGATATAGGTCGGAATGCCGAAGCCACCGCCGGTATTGCCCGCGTCGAGCAGGTAGTTGCGGTTGGTCAGGTTGCGCGCAAAGGCCGCAACCTCGATCCGGTCGTCGGAGAAGCTCATCCCCGCGCGCAGATTGACCAGCGTCACCGCCTTCTGGCTGATCAGCGGGTTGTTCGGCAGTTCGAAATAGATGCGGCTGCGATAGGTGACGCTCGGCGTCGCGAACAGGCGGATATCCTCCGACAGCGGCATGTCGATGGTGAAGCCGGCCGCGCCCTGGAACTCGGGCTGCAGGCGGAAGCGGTTGCCGGCGAACCGGCCATTGGCCGCCTTGTCGTCGATCCCGCCGTCGATATAGCCGATATTGCCGAACAGGTTGAGCCAGCGGGTCGGCTGCAGCGCGACCTCGGCCTCGACGCCGAGATTGCTCGCCGAACCGGCGCTGACGGTCTGGGCGACGCCGTTCGACTGGACGACGCTCACCTGGAAATTGTCGTATTTCTGATAATAGACGCCGAGCGACCCCGACAATATGCCGAAGCTGCCCTTCAGGCCGCCCTCGTAATTCCAGACATTCTCCTCGGCGACATTGTTGATGCGCGGCACGACCACGCCATTGGTGCGGACCGCGTCGAGGCTGACCGTCGGCGAGCGCCGCCCCTTCGACACGGTGACGAACCCGTTCACCTTCGGCGAGAAATGGTAGAGGATGTTGAAGCGCGGCAGGAAGGCTTGGAAGCTGTCCTCGGTGCTGAACACCCGTCCGCCGGTGTCGACCTGGCCCGGGACCAGCGGCGCACCGGTCAGCACCGAATTGGGCACCTTCGTCACATAGCCCGAACGGCGTTTTTCGATGAGCGCGCGGATACCCGCGGTCACCTCGACCGCCGGAACCGGGATCCAGGTGCCGTCGGCGAACATCGAGTAGCTGTCGCTCTTCCCGCGATTTTCGAACATCGACTGGTAGGGGATGACCGTCGCGGCGCCCCGCGTCAGGATCGCGGTGGCGCCCGCGGCGGTCACCGTGCCGTTGGGCGCGATGCAGGCGAGGCCGGGAACGACCCGGGCCGCGCATTGCAGATAGGTCCCCTCCTCGGTCGAGAAGGGCACGCGCTGATAATTTTTCTCGCGGAACAGATTGCCGCCGAACGATCCGCGGAAATGCTCGCTGTCGTAGGAGAAACGGGTTTCGTGGCTGGCCTGCCAGCCGACCGCCTTCTCCGCGAACTCGAGATACCAGGCCGCCGATCCGTCGGCGTCGAACACCTCGTTGCTGTCGAAATCGCGATAGCCGTTGACCATCGCCAGCGTCCAACCGTCGGCGATCTCCCAGCTGAGCGTCAGATTGGCGTCGTAGACGTCGCGGTGGAGGCCAAGCTTGTCGCCGCCCAGCACCGATCCCGACAGCGGCGAGCCGCTCAGATTCGCCGCGCCGAACGGGTTGCCGGGCCCCTGCGACGTCGGCAGCGCCAGCGAGATGAACGGCGTGCCCGAATTGCGCTGACGGTCATAGGTCAGGATCAGGTCGGCGGTAAACGCCTCGCTGGGCGTCAGCCGCAGCGATCCGCGAATCCCCAGCTGGTCCTGCGCGTAGAGATCGTCCTGCGTCGTCGACAGATTCTCGACATAGCCGTCGCGCTTCTTCCAGGCGAAGGCGATCCGGCCCGCGACCTTGTCCGACCCGGCGTTGATATGGCCGGCCAGGACGGTGGCGTCGTAATTGCCGTAGCTGGCCGATATTTCGCCCGACAGGCCGGGCTTGGGCCGGGCGGAGATGATGCTGATCGCGCCGACCGCCGACGCGGTGCCGAACAGGGTCGCCTGCGGGCCCTTGATCACCTCGATGCGCTCGACGTCGTAGATGTCCTGATAGGATCCGCGCGAGCGCGATATGTCGATGCCGTTATAATAGAGGGTGACGCGCGCCGCCTGCTGGGCCGATCCGCTGTCCGAGGTGATCCCGCGGATGACGATGCCGGGATTGTTGGCGCTCTGTTCCTGAATGTTGAGCCCGGGGATATAGTTGGAGAGCTCGTCGAGATCGGAAACGCCCAGGTCGCGCATCCGCTTGGCGCTTGCGGTCGAGATGGTGATCGGCACGTCGATCGCGCGTTGTTCGATCTTCTGGGCGGTGACGAGGATTTCCTCGTCGTTGCTCTCGACCGGCGTCTCCGCGTCGGCGGGTGCCATCGCCGGCTGGGCCCATGCCGGCGATATCGAACATCCGGCGAGCAGGAGAGCGAAAAGGCTGATGCGACGTGTCATGCGTTATCCCCGATGTGTTCGGGCGCTGCTGCAGGACGCGCGTGAATCAGCCGAGTCTAATGCATGACTCAATCATGAAAGTTCAGATTTTTCAGTGTCATATCTTCAGAATCACCGGCCCGGATCGGATATCGGCGCCATGTTTTGCGGCTACGACTCCTCGCTGTCCGCAGCCGGTTTGCACGGCACGATCGCCTTCTCCTTGCGCACCACCTTGGTCGTCTCGAACTCCTTGGCGGTCAGCGTGCCCGACTTGTCGGCGTCGGCGCCGGCGAATTTGGTGGTTGCCTTGACCGCCCATTCATCGAAGTCGAGCTTGCCGTCGCCGTTGACGTCGAGCTTGGCATAGGCCTTGCGCCGCGCCGCGAGATATTCGTCCGAGGTGACCGTGCCGTCGCGGTCCTTGTCGTAGCGGTTGAAGCGCTTCTCCTCGCGGGTCGCCTCGGTCGCCGCCGGCGGGGCCGAAACCGGGTCCTCGGCGGCATGCGCCGGCGCTGGTCCGATCGCGAGCTTCGGCCTGTCGCCGACGCCCTGCCAGATCAGCATGCCGCCCACGCCGAGCAGCAGCGCCGCGACCCCGCCCGCCAGATATCGCCACATAGATGCCCCTCCCCGATGGTTGATCGGCGGCCATCCTATGATGTGCGATCGATTCGGCCAGAAGGGATCGGTCCGTTATCGATCTTGTCGCTACCGCCCGGTCAGCCCGTAGAGCATCGCCCGCAACACCCGCCCCGGCGCCCCCTGGCGCCGGACGTCGCCGACCGGCATCGCCGCGTCGCGTCGCGCCAGCAGCGCCAGCAGGCCCAGTGGTCGCAGCGTGGTAGGCCAGCGGGCGAGATCGACAGCGCGCAGTCGCGCAGCAGCTTCTCCTCGGGCAAAACCGCGCGCACGCGGGTCGCGCAGTCGGTGGCCCAGATCGGCGAGCGCCCAGCCCTCGCCGGCGGCGTCGATCCCGTCGGTCCGGCCGCCGAGCAGCGTCGCGCAAGCCGCGAACAGCCGGCCACCACGGGCACGCGCGTGCAGCAGGATCGCTTCGTCGCCGGGCTCCTCGTCATCGAGCAGCGCCGCCCAGCCTTCTTCGATCCCCGCCAGCGTCGCGCCATCGACCCCGCGCGCCAGCACCTCGCGCGCCAGCGCCCCCAGCAGCGGTTCGGCGGGGGCCTCGGTGCGGTCGAGCGCCTCGAGCGCGTCGCGCCACCACAGCAGCCGCATCGCCCCGATCGCCGGCTCGCGCGCGGCGGCGACGATCGCCCCCATCCGCTCGTCGAGCAGCCACATCAGCGCGAGTGCGTCCCGGACGGCCGCGGGCGCATAAGCGAGCGCCAGCCGGCGCTCGGGGTCGACGAGGTCGTCGGCGGTCAGTGGGAGCGCCGCTGGTCCAGATGGCGCCGCAGCACGTCGATCAGCGCGGCGCGCGTGAACGGCTTCTGGAGCAGCTCGAATTCGCTGCCGAAGCCCGCGACCAGTTCGGCGCTGAAACCGCTGGTCAGCACCACCGGCAGATCGGGACAGTCGCGCGCCAGCCGCTTGGCGAGACCGACCCCGCTGATCCCCGGCATCACGACGTCGCTGAACACCAAGTCGAACGGTTCGGGGGCATCGTCGATGCGCTGGAGCGCCTCTTCGCCGCTTTCGGCCCAGGTCACCTCGAACCCCAGATCCTCGAGCATCATCTCGGTGATCTCGGCGATGCGGACATTATCCTCGACATAGAGCAGCCGCCCCTCGAAGCCGTCGGCATCGACCCCCTGCCGCTGCGCGCCCGGCCGCGCCGCGGGCCGGACGACGTCCGAGGCGAAGGTCAGCGTCCCGCATTCGCGCAGCACCGCCAACAGGGTCGAACGATCGAGCAACATGATGTCGCCATCTTGCACAAAAGGCCGATTCCGCATGCTGCGCCCTTCCCTGGTGCAGGACTGGGTGATTCTCTTGGATGATTTCCGAGCCGATACAATCATCGGCCGACTCGGAAGTCACGGAAAATCAACAAAAAGCGATGCCGGCCCGTCCGCAGGCGGATGGGGCCGGCATCAGATCGGCAAGCCTATCAGAAATGTCAGGTCGCGAACCCCCGCAATATCGCAGGGGCCGCTGCAGCAAAAGGCGTCAGCCCTTGTAGCAGACCGACTTCGCCGCCTCGATGACCTGATCGACATTGAGCAGCGCCAGCTTTTCGAGATTGGCCGCATAAGGCATCGGCACATCCTCGTTGGTCACGCGACGGACCGGGGCGTCGAGATCGTCGAAGCCTTCCTCCATCACGATCGAGATGATCTCCGACGCGATCGAGCAGACCGGCCAGCCTTCCTCGATCACGACCATGCGGTTGGTCTTGGCAAGGCTCTTGAGCACGGTCGCCTTGTCGAGCGGACGCAGCGTGCGCAGGTCGATCACCTCGGCGTCGATGCCTTCGGCTTCGAGCTTCTTCGCCGCCTCGAGCGCGACGCCGACCCCGATCGAATAGCTCACCAGGGTGACGTCGGCGCCTTCCCGGACGATCCGCGCCTTGCCGATCGGCAGGACATAATCGTCGAGCTTGGGCACGTCGAAGCTCTGCCCGTAGAGCAGTTCGTTCTCGAGGAAGACGACCGGGTCGGGGCAGCGGATCGCCGCCTTCAGCAGGCCCTTGGCGTCGGCCGCCGAATAAGGCGCGATCACGATCAGGCCGGGGACGCTGGCATACCAGGGCGCGTAATTCTGGCTATGCTGCGCACCGACGCGCGCCGCGGCGCCGTTCGGGCCGCGGAACACCACCGGGCAGCGCATCTGGCCGCCCGACATATAGTTGGTCTTCGCCGCCGAATTGATGATGTGGTCGATCGCCTGCATCGCGAAGTTGAAGGTCATGAACTCGACGATCGGCTTGAGCCCGCCCATCGCCGCGCCCGTGCCGATGCCGGCAAAGCCATATTCGGTGATCGGGGTGTCGATCACGCGCTTGTCGCCGAATTCGTCGAGCAGCCCCTGGGTGACCTTGTAGGCCCCCTGATATTGCGCGACTTCCTCGCCCATCACGAACACGTCGCCGTCGGCGCGCATCTCCTCGGCCATCGCGTCGCGCAGCGCCTCGCGCACCGTGGTCTTCACCAGTTCGGTGCCCTCGGGCATCTCCGGCGCGTCGACGGTGTCAGCGACATTGGCGACCAACGCGCGGGCGGCGGTCTCCATCTTGTGCGGGGTGGCCGATTCGGGCGCGGGGGCCGCGGCCGCCTCGGGTTCGGCGGCGGGCTTCTCCTCGGCCTTCGCGGCGACCTCGGGCTCCTGCCTGGGTGCAGGCGCCTTGGCGGCCGACGCGTCTTCGCCTTCCTCGGCGATCAGCGCGATCACCGCGCCGACCTTCACATTGGCGGCGCCTTCAGGAACCACGATCTGGGCGATGGTGCCCTCGTCGACCGCCTCGAATTCCATCGTCGCCTTGTCGGTTTCGATCTCGGCGAGGATATCGCCCGATTTGACGACATCGCCTTCCTTGACGAGCCATTTGGCAAGGGTGCCTTCCTCCATCGTCGGGGAAAGCGCCGGCATCTTCAGTTCAACGGGCATGTCAATATTGTCCCACAAGCACGTCGGTGTAGAGGTCGGAGGCGTCCGGCTCGGGCGACTCCTCGGCGAAGGCGGCGGCATCGGCGACGATCGCGCGGATGTCCTTCTCCAGCGCCTTGAGATCCTCTTCCTTGACCCCGACGGCCTCGAGCTCGCGCTTGAGATGGTCGATCGGATCGGACTTGTCGCGCACCGACTGGACCTCGTCGCGCGACCGGTACTTGGCCGGATCGGACATCGAATGGCCGCGATAGCGATAGGTCTTGAGCTCGAGCAGGATCGGCCCCTTGCCGCCCCGCACCCATTCAACCGCGCGCTCGGCCGCGCCGCGGACCGCGAGCACGTCCATGCCGTCGACCTGGATGCCCGGGATGCGGAAGCTTTCGCCCCGGCGATATAGCTGATCCTCGGCCGACGAGCGATTGACGCTGGTGCCCATTGCGTATTGATTGTTCTCGATCACGAAGATGATCGGAAGCTTCCACAGCTCGGCCATGTTGAAGCTTTCATAGACCTGGCCCTGGTTCGAGGCCCCGTCGCCGAAATAGGCCATGGCGACGCCGCCATCGCCCGAATATTTATGCTTGAAGGCCAGGCCGGTGCCGAGGCTGACCTGCGCCCCGACGATGCCATGGCCGCCGTAGAAACGGTGCTCGACCGAGAACATGTGCATCGATCCGCCCTTGCCGCGGCTGATGCCTTCGGCGCGGCCGGTCAGTTCGGCCATGATCAGCTTCGGGTCGATGCCATAAGCGAGCATATGGCCATGGTCGCGGTAACCGGTGATCACCGAGTCCTGGCCGACCTCGAGCGCCGACTGCAGCCCGACCGCGACCGCTTCCTGGCCGATGTAGAGATGGCAGAAACCGCCGATCAGGCCGAGGCCGTAAAGCTGGCCCGCTTTCTCCTCGAACCGACGGATGAGCAGCATCTGCCGGTAGAATTCGAGCATCTCCTCCTTCGAGGCCTGGTAACGCTCGGGCTCGGCCGGACGTTCGCGATTCGGAATGGCGGGGCCGGCAGCGGGTGCTGCGGCCGCAGCCTTGGCGGGGGCTTTGCGCGGCGCGCTTTTCGACGCTGCGCGCGGCTGTGCGGATCTTGCCAAAGCGGGTGGCTCCTCTGGGGGAACAATGGGGAGCGCCCGTTATAGGCGCCGCCCTTCGCGCTTCGCAACAAACTTGCGCAAGAATCAGTCGCGCGGGAGGATAACCTCGTCGGGACGAACCTGTCCGGTTGTTTTCCGGACGATCTCGTCACCATAATCGGCATCGACATGATTGGGGTCGAGCAGTTGCGCGCGATGGCGCAGCGTATCGCGATACGCCTGCGCGGCTTTCAACGCCTCGCTCTTCGCCTTGAGCTGCTGCTTGTAGCCGCCCAGCGCGAGGATGCCGTTCTGGCCCAGGATCGCCGAACTGGCGAAATAACCGATGATCAGGATCGCGACCGCCGGCACCGCGGCGGAACGCGCCATCTGGAAGAGGGGGAGGCGTGCCATCCCGACAGCAGAATCACTAAATGACTCGCGTAGCAAGCCTTTTTGCGACGCGCCGAGGCACGATTCGCCAAAGGGATCGGGAAAGATCCTCCCCATCGCAGATGGGGAGGGGGACCAGCGAAGCTGGTGGAGGGGTTTTCCGACAGTCGAACCTTGGCACCGGTGGAGAGGTTTACCCTTCCACCGGCTGCGCCGGTCCCCCTCCCCGCGCTACGCCCAGGGAGGATCTATGTCAGCGCAGCGCCTTGAGCGCCTGGCGGCCGGCATAATAAGCGACCGGTCCGAGCTGCTCCTCGATCCGGATCAGCTGGTTATATTTGGCGAGCCGGTCCGACCGCGCGAGCGAGCCGGTCTTGATCTGGCCGCAGTTGGTCGCGACCGCGAGATCGGCGATCGTCGAATCCTCGGTCTCGCCCGAACGGTGCGACATCACCGCGGTATAGCCCGCGCGCTGCGCCATCGTCACCGCTTCGAGCGTCTCGCTGAGCGTGCCGATCTGGTTGACCTTGACGAGCAGCGAGTTGGCGAGCCCGTCCTTGATGCCCTGCGCCAGCCGCTTCGGGTTGGTGACGAACAGATCGTCGCCGACCAGCTGGACCTTGCCGCCGATCTGGTCGGTCAGGATCTTCCAGCCTTCGAAATCATCCTCGCCCATGCCGTCCTCGATCGACACGATCGGATAGCGCGCGCACAGATCGGCAAGATAGGCGGCCATTTCGGCGGGCGAGCGCTTCACGCCCTCGCCTTCGAAATCATAGACGCCGTTCTTGAAGAATTCGGTCGCGGCGCAATCGAGCGCGAGCACCACATCCTCGCCGGGCTTGTAGCCGGCCTTCTCGATCGACTGCATGATGAAGTCGAGCGCGTCGGGGGCGCTGGCGAGGTTCGGGGCGAAGCCGCCCTCGTCGCCGACCGCGGTGGCGAGGCCCTTGTCGTGGAGCGCCTTCTTGAGCGTGTGGAAGATCTCCGAACCGCAGCGGATCGCCTCGACGATCGAATCCGCGCCGACCGGCATGATCATGAATTCCTGGAAGTCGATCGGGTTGTCGGCATGCATGCCGCCGTTGATGATGTTCATCATCGGCACCGGCAGCGTCTGCGCCTGGACCCCGCCGACATAGCGGTAGAGCGGCAGGCCGCGCGCATCGGCCGCGGCCTTGGCCACCGCCAGGCTGGCGCCGAGGATCGCATTGGCGCCGAGCCGGGCCTTGTTCGGGGTGCCGTCGAGTTCGATCATGCGGCCGTCGATCTCGCTCTGGTCCTCGGCATCGAGGCCGACGATCGCTTCGGCGATCTCGCCGTTGACCGCCTCGACCGCGAGGCCGACGCCCTTGCCCAGCCAGCGGCTCTTGTCGTTGTCGCGCTTCTCGACCGCCTCATAGGCGCCGGTCGACGCGCCCGACGGGACTGCGGCGCGGCCGAGGCTGCCGTCCTCCAGCAGGACGTCGACCTCGACGGTGGGATTGCCGCGGCTGTCGATGATCTGGCGGGCATGGACCTCGATGATGGCAGTCATTTCGGATGCGGACCTTTCTGGTGGACGATCGGATGAGCGGGCTCTATCCGCGACCGCCGGGATAGGCAATTATGATGTCGTTACGGGGCTGGAAAAGGAACGGTCCTCGCCCCACTTGGTTGTTGACGTGAAATTGGCTTCCAGCACGGAGACGAACGACATGGCGCTCGATACCCCCGACAATCAGGGCAGCGGCGATAGCGGCGCAAAGAGCTCGGCCTTCGACGGTGTCTTCGACAGCCTCAAATCGGCAACCGCGGGCTTCAGCGAGCAGGCCGGCGCCAAGGCGCGCGAATATACCGGTCAGGGCAAGGACCGCACCGTCGACGCGCTCGACAATGTCGCGTCGCTGGTGAGCGATGCTGCCGCGCAGATCGACGAGAAGCTCGGCGAGCAATATGGCGGCTATGTCCGCCAGGCTGCCGAGGCGGTCTCGGGCTTCGCCGATACGCTGCGCGAGAAGGATGCCGACGATATCTTCGACGCCGGTCGCGATGCGATCCGGTCAAGCCCGGCGATCGCGATCGCCGCCGCCGCCGCGGTCGGCTTCGTCGTCGCGCGGGTGGTCAAGGCCGGCTTCGACGCCGCCACCGCACCGGCGGCGGCCGCCGCCGAGAAGGCTCCTGCGGACAAGGGCTCCGACAGCACCGATCCCGCGCCCACGGCCTGAGCCTTGAGCGAAAGGGGACCCCAGGACCAGGAATCGATCGGCGAGCTCTTTTCCCGCCTGATCGAGGATGGCCGCGGGCTCATCACCAATGAACTGGCGCTGTTCCGGGTCGATTTCTATCGCCGGATCAGCCGCGCCAAGCTGGGTGTGGCGCTGTGCATCGGCGGCGCGATCATGGCGCAGGCCGCCGCGGTGGTGCTGCTGATCTCGATCGCCTTCGCGCTGGGCCCGATCATCGGCCCCTTTCCGGGCGCCGCGGTCGCCGCGCTGATCGGCTTCGCCGCCGCCGGCATCGCGATCCGTTTCGGCCTGCGCCGACTGTCGCTGATCATCGACGACGATGCCCAGCGGGACGACAAGAACAGCGAGGAAAAAAGGCGCACCGCGCTGCTGTCGGTCGACGAGCTGTTCGCCCGCGCCCGCGCCCGGTCGCAAGTCGCGCGCGCGCGGCTGGCCGAAACCGTCGGCGAGGCGCAGCAGCGGCTGAGCCCGCAGACGCTGATGGCCGACCTCCTCGACGATGCGCTCGACCAGGGCCAGAAGATCGCGCACCGCGCGGTCAATGCGCTGCGTTTCCGGCCGTTCAGGACCTTCGCCGCGATCGCCCTGTCGGCCGCGCTGCTGTTCCGCGGCCCGCTCGCCAAGGCGGCATTGCGCGCCGCCGGCAAGACCGGCGCAACCGGATCGCAGGGAAAGAGTTACCCGACCCAAGGCGCCCGTCCCCGGGCGCTTCCCCGCACTGACGAGGAGAAGACGTCATGACCGTGAAGGATAGCGCCGAGCGCGCCGCGACGCTCGCCGGCACCAAATTGCACGAAGCGAGCGACGCCGCCCGCGCCAGCCTCGACAAGGCGAAGGCCAAGGCGAGCGAGAGCGTCGACGGCTTCCCGGTCGCGGCGCTGGTCGGCGGCATCGTCGCCGGCGCGCTGGTCGGCGCGCTGCTGCCGAAGACGAAGAAGGAAGAGGAATTGCTCGGCGGGATCGGCGGCCAGATCAACGATCGCGCCCGATCGGCCTTCACCGCCGCGCGCGACGCCGGCGCCGGCAAGCTCGACGAACTCGGCGTCTCGACCGATGCCGCCGGCAAGCAGGTCGGCAAGCTGATCGAATCGCTGGCACAGGTCGCCGAGACCGCCGGCACCGCCGCGGTCGAGGCGGTCAAGGCCAAGGCCTGACCGACCGGCGGTGAACGGCTGGTTCAAGCCCGGTTCACCGCCTGTCTGCCAACAGGATCACAAGGATGGCCGGCCCGTGGAGGCCGGCCATGTTCGGAGAATGACATGAAGAAGCTGATGTTTTCATTGGGCAGCGCCGCCCTGATCGCGACCTCGTTCGCGGCCCCGCTCGCGACCGCACCCGCAACCGCCGCGGTGGTCGCCAACCAGGATGCCGCGACCTTCATCTCGTCGCTGGGATCCGAATCCTTCGGCGTGCTCAAGACCGGCAACAAGAATGCGGTGCGCGCCAAGTTCCGCGAACTCCTGTCGCAGCATTTCGCGATCGACGCGATCGGCGAACGGCTGATCCGCCGCTGGGCCAACCAGATCACGCCCGAACAGAAGGCCGCCTACAAGGCCGCGATCCCGACCTTCATCATCGGCACCTATTCGGACAATCTCTACGATTATGCCAATGCGACGATGAAGGTGATCCGCACCGTCCCCGCGGGCAGCGGCTTCAACGTCACCACCCAGGTCCAGAAGCCCGGCGCCCAGCCGATCACCGCGGTCTGGTCGGTCGCGCAGGTCGGCGGCGCCTTCAAGGTCACCAACCTGACCGTCGCCAATATCAACCTCGCGGTGACCCAAGGCCAGGATTTCGACGCGATCATCCAGCGCAAGGGCATCGACGGCCTGATCGCGATAATGAAGTCGCGCGCCTAAACGCTTCGCATAATCGACCGATGAAAGCCGGTGTGGGTCCCAGCCTGCACCGGCTTCGTCGTTTTTCCGGGTTTTTCGGGCCTGCGAACGATTTCCTCGGCGGCCAAACCGCTCTAGAGATCGCCTCAGCGATCGGGCCGCACGGCCCGAACGGATCCGGAGCCTGATCGGAGGTAAGCGTGAGCAAGATGCATTTGGTGTTCGGTGGCCGGGTCAAGGATCCGCAGGGCCTCGATTTCGAGGACCTGACGAAGATCGACGTCGTCGGCTTCTACGAGAATTACAAGACGGCCGAGGATGCCTGGCGCAGCGCCGCCCAGCGCACCGTCGACGACGCCGAGATGAAATATGTGGTCGTGCATCTGCACAAGCTGCTCGAGCCCGACACGATCTGATCGGAAGGCCTCTTCATCGTCATCCCGGGCTTGACCCGGGATCTCCCTGCCTTTGGTCGGCCGAGGAAAAAGTGAGATCCCGGGTCAAGCCCGGGATGACGAGACACTCAGGCGTGGCGATAGCGGAACAGCAGCAGCGGTCGCGCGAGCACGAGACCCGCGAGGAAGCCGCCGACATGGGCGCCGATCGCGATCGCGAAGCCGGTCCCCGCACTGGCGAAACCGATCAGCATCTGGACGCCGATCCACGCCACCGCCAGCCACAGAAGATTGAGCGCGAAGGCGATCCGCGGATGGCCGGCGAAACCGCGTGGGCGGCCGAACAGCAGCGCATAGGCGCCGAATATCGCCGAGATCGCGCCGCTCGCGCCGATCATCGGCGACATGTCGAACGGGTTGAGCCCATATTGCGCGGCAGCGGCGGCATAGGCGCCGACCACGAACAGGATCGCCGTACCGACCCAGCCCAGCGCGCGTTCGACCGCCTGTCCGCAATAGACGAACATCAGCATGTTGAAGGCGAGATGGACGAGGCTGCCATGGAGCATCGTCGCCGACAGCGGCGTGATCCACACCGGCAGCGCGCCGACGACCTCGAAGCCGCTCACCCGCGCCGGGATGAAGCCGCCGATGATGTCGGCGCTCGCATCATAGCCGGTCGCCGCCAGCAGCAGCCACGTCGCCGCCGCGGCGACCGCGATCGCGACGGTGGTCCGGGCCTGCGGCATCTTCATCGAAGCGCGCCGATCAGATGAACTCGATCTTCGACACCGTGTAGAAACGATCGCCCGACGGCACCGTCAGTTCGATGTCGTCGTCGACCTTCTTGCCGATCAGCGCCTTGCCGAGCGGCGAGTTGTAGCTGATCTTGCCGTCCTTGGCGTTCGCCTCGGTCTGGCCGACGATCTGGTAGCGGATCGGCTTGTCGTCGTCGTCGAGCAGGGTGACGGTCGCGCCGAACACGATCTTGTCGCCCGACAGGTCGCGCGGATCGATGATCTGCGCGCGGCTCAGCCGGTCCTCGATATCCGAGATCGTCGCCTCGACCTGGCCCTGGCGCTCCTTGGCCGCATGATATTCGGCATTTTCCGAAAGGTCGCCATGCGCACGCGCTTCCTCGATCGCATCGATGATCAGCGGACGCTCGATTTTGAGGCGCGACAATTCCTGGGTCAGGGTCTGGTAGCCCTCCGCCAGCATCGGCAGCTTCTCAACGCTCATCGTCCGCAAAACCCCTTCGTCAAAATTCCTGAACCCCGGCCAGCCCCTTGTCGGGGCCGCCCGCAACTATCTCACGATTGGGGGATTCAGGCGTGCGAAGCTGAATAATAGGACTGGAGCGCCCGTACTTCAAGCTTGCGCTCCCGAAGCGACGCAATCGCCTGCGCCGCCGCGACCGAAGCGGCCGCGGTGGTGAAGTAGGGAACCCGCCCGTAGAGCGCCGTGGTGCGGATCGCCTTCGAGTCGAGCAGCGACTGCCAGCCCTCGGTGGTGTTGAAGATCAGGTCGACATCGCCGTCGCTGATCCGGTCGACGATGTTCGGCCGGCCCTCGCGCTTCTTGAGCACGCTTTCGACGGCGAGCCCATGCTCGCGCAGATAGTCGGCGGTGCCGCTGGTCGCGAGGATGGTGAAACCGAGATCGATCAACTGGCGCACCGCCGGCAGGATATACGGCTTGTCGCTGGGCTTCACCGACACGAACGCCTTGCCCGACAGCGGCAATTTGGTGCCCGCGCCAAGCTGCGCCTTGGCGAAGGCGGTCGCGAAATCGCTGTCGATCCCCATCACCTCGCCGGTCGATTTCATCTCGGGGCTCAGCACCGGATCGACGCCGGGGAAGCGCGCGAACGGGAAGACCGCTTCCTTGACCGCGATATGGGCGATGTCGAGATCGATCTTCGGCAGATCCTTGAGCTTCTCGCCCGCCATCACCCGTGCGGCGATCTTGGCGATCGGCGCGCCGATCGCCTTGGCGACGAACGGCACGGTGCGGCTGGCGCGCGGATTGACCTCGATCAGGTAGATCGCGTCGTCCTTGACCGCGAACTGGATGTTCATCAGGCCGCGCACCATCAGCGCGCGCGCCAGCTTGTCGGTCTGGACCTTGATCCGGTCGACGACCTCGGCCGACAGGCTGTACGGCGGCAGCGAGCAGGCGCTGTCGCCCGAATGGACGCCGGCTTCCTCGATATGCTGGAGCACGCCCGCGACCACGACATCGTCGCCGTCGCAGATCGCGTCGACATCGACCTCGATCGCGTCGCGCAGATATTGGTCGATCAGCACCGGCGAGTCGCCCGACACCTGGACCGCGGTGGTGATATATTGTTCGAGCTGCGCGGGATCCTCGACGATCTCCATCGCCCGGCCGCCGAGCACATAGGACGGCCGCATCAGCACCGGATAGCCGACCCGCTCGGCGACGGCGAGCGCCTCCTCGCGGCTGCGGGCGATGCCGTTGCGCGGCTGGAGCAGCTTGAGGTCGGTCACCAGCGCCGCGAAGCGCTCGCGATCCTCGGCAAGGTCGATCGCGTCGGGCGAGGTGCCGAGGATCGGAATGCCGGCGTCCTCAAGCTCCTGCGCGAGCTTGAGCGGGGTCTGGCCGCCGAACTGGACGATGACCCCCTTGAGGGTGCCGTTCGACATCTCGACATGGAGGATCTCGAGCACGTCCTCGGCGGTCAGCGGCTCGAAATAGAGCCGGTCCGAGGTGTCGTAGTCGGTCGACACCGTTTCCGGATTGCAGTTGACCATGATCGTCTCATAGCCCGCGTCGCCGAGCGCGAAGCAGGCGTGGCAGCAGCAATAGTCGAACTCGATGCCCTGGCCGATCCGGTTGGGACCGCCGCCGAGGATCACGATCTTTTCGCGATCGGTGGGCTTCGACTCGCACTCGGGCTCGCCGAAGCTCGGCGCCTCGTAGGTCGAGTACATATAGGGCGTCTTCGCATCGAACTCGGCCGCACAGGTATCGATCCGCTTGAACACCGGACGCACGCCGAGCTTGTGGCGGAGCGCGCGCACCTCCTTTTCGGTGATGCCGCCGGTCATCGCCTTGAGCGCGTCGTGGACGATCCCCGATCCGCGCGCCTGCTCGCGGCTCATGCCGGCGACATTGCCCGACTGCAGTGCCAGCCAGGCGAGCCGCTTGTCGGAGAAACCCATCGCCTTGAGCCGGCGCAGGCCGGCAGCGTCGTTGGGCAGGCCGTCGCGGCAGACGCCCTGTTCGGCGGCGACGATCTCGGCGAGGCGGTCGAGGAACCAAGGCTCGAACTTGGCGATGCGGTGGATTTCGGCGACGGTCAGGCCTTCACGCAGCGCCTGCGCCGCGACCAGCAGCCGGTCGGGGGTCGCACGCGCCAGTTCGGCCTCGATCTCGGCCTTGGGCGCGCCCTTCAGGGCATCGACGATGTTGAAGCCGACCAGCCCGGTCTCGAGCCCGCGCAGCGCCTTCTGCATCGATTCATGGATGTTGCGGCCGATCGCCATCGTCTCGCCGACCGACTTCATCGCGGTCGACAGCAACGGCTCGGCGCCCTTGAACTTCTCGAACGCGAAGCGCGGGATCTTGGTGACGACATAGTCGATCGTCGGTTCGAACGACGCCGGGGTCGCGCCGGTGATGTCGTTCATGATCTCGTCGAGCGTATAGCCGACCGCCAGCTTGGCGGCGACCTTGGCGATCGGGAAGCCGGTCGCCTTTGACGCGAGCGCCGACGAGCGCGACACGCGCGGGTTCATCTCGATCACCACCAACCGGCCGTCGACCGGGTTGACCGCGAACTGGACGTTCGATCCGCCGGTTTCGACGCCGATCTCGCGCAGCACCGCGATGCTGGCGTTGCGCATGATCTGATATTCCTTGTCGGTCAGCGTCAGCGCGGGCGCGACGGTGATCGAATCGCCGGTGTGGACCCCCATCGGATCGACATTCTCGATCGAGCAGATGATGATGCAGTTGTCGTTCCGGTCCCGGACGACCTCCATCTCATATTCCTTCCAGCCGAGCACCGATTCCTCGATCAGCACTTCGGTGGTCGGCGACGCGTCGAGGCCGCCGGTGACGATCTTGACGAACTCGTCCTTGTTGTAGGCGATGCCGCCGCCGGTGCCGCCCATCGTGAAGCTCGGGCGGATGATCGACGGGAGCCCGACATAATCGAGCGCGCGCAGCGCCTCGTCGACGCTGTGCGCGACTTCGGAGCGCGGGCTTTCGAGACCGATCTTGTCCATCGCCTGGCGGAACTTCATCCGGTCCTCGGCCTTGTCGATCGCCTCGGCATCGGCGCCGATCATCTGGCAGCCATATTTTTCGAGGGTGCCGTCGTTGAACAGCGCCAGCGCGGTGTTGAGCGCGGTCTGGCCACCCATCGTCGGCAGCACCGCATCGGGGCGCTCCTTCTCGATGATCCGCGCGACGATCTCCGGCGTGATCGGCTCGACATAGGTCGCATCGGCCATGTCCGGATCGGTCATGATCGTCGCCGGGTTCGAATTGACGAGGATGATGCGATAGCCCTCCTCGCGCAGCGCCTTGCACGCCTGCGTCCCCGAATAATCGAACTCGCAGGCCTGGCCGATGACGATCGGCCCGGCGCCGATGATCAGGATCGAGGAGATGTCGGTGCGTTTGGGCATTATTGCTCTTTTCCGAGATTGGGGGCCAGCCGGCGCAGCAGCAGCAGGACGATGCCGGCCAGCAGCGACCATAGCAGACCGTAGAAGATGCGCTTGATCAGGTAAAACCAGGTCGTGCAGCCGAAATAGTCGACCGTCTTGAATTCTTCCTTGGTCAGCTTGCCCGCGGCGGCGGTGCGCAGCTGCTCGACGGTGCGATCGGGACCGTAATAGGACATGACGCTGGCCTCGCGGGCGATCTGCGCCTCGTTCGGATAGCTGTAGCCGTTCGATTCCTGCTCGCTATGCGCATAATAGGTGCCGGGGATGCAGACCCAGGCCGAACCGGTGCCGTACAGCGTGTCGGGATAGCGGAATGCGCTCACGACCTGCCACGCGACGATCGCGATCGTCACGCCGAGCCACAGGCGCCGGGCGGTGAGCTTCACCGAAGCTGGCTCACGAACTGCTCGAACAGATAATGGCTGTCCTGCGGACCCGGGCTCGCCTCGGGATGATATTGGACGCTGAACGCCGGCTTGTCGGTCAGCCGCAGCCCGGCGAGCGAACCGTCGAACAGCGAGACATGGGTCGCCTCGGCATTGGCCGGCAGCGAGTCGGTGTCGACCGCGAAGCCATGGTTCATGCTGGTGATCTCGACCCGGCCGTCGTCGGTGCGCTTGACCGGATGGTTCGCGCCGCGATGGCCCTGGTGCATCTTGAAGGTCTTCGCGCCGACCGCGAGGCCGAGCATCTGGTGGCCCAGGCAGATACCGAAGATCGGCTTGCCGATTTCGAGCAGCTGCTGGATCACCGGCACCGCATAGACGCCGGTCGCGGCCGGATCGCCCGGACCGTTCGACAGGAAGACGCCGTCGGGTTCGTGCGCCATGATCTCGTCGAAGCTCGCGGTCGCGGGCACCACCGTCACCCGCGCGCCGGCGGCGACGAGGTTGCGCAGGATGTTGCGCTTCAGCCCAAAATCGATTGCGACGACATGCGGCGCGCCGGGCGCGACCGCGTCGACATCATAGCCCTCGCCGAGCGTCCACAGCCCGTCGCTCCAGCTGTAGCTCTGGGTCGCCGAGACCTCCTTGGCGAGGTCCATGCCCTCGAGCCCGGGCCAGCTCTTCGCCTTCTCGATCAGCGCGGCGACGTCGAACTGCCCTTTGGCCGAAAAAGCGATCACCCCGTTGGGGGCGCCGCCGATCCGGATCGCCCGGGTCAGCGCGCGGGTGTCGATCCCCGACAGGCCGATCCGGCCATTGGCCTTGAGCCAGCCGTCGAGATGCTGGGTGCTGCGGAAGCTCGCCGGATCGGTGACGTCCTCGCGCACGATCATGCCCAGCGCGTGCGGGTTGATCGCCTCGATATCCTCGGGGTTGGTGCCGACATTGCCGATATGCGGGAAGGTGAAGGCGATGATCTGCCCGGCATAGGAGGGATCGGTCATCACCTCCTGATAGCCGGTCATCGCGGTGTTGAAGCACACCTCGCCGACCGCGTCGCCCTCGGCCCCGAAACCGCGGCCCCAGACGATGGTCGGCTGGTCGGAGCCCGGAGAACTCAACACCAATACGCCCGTTGCGCCCTCGGGGGGTGTCAGACGCGCGTGATCGGTTTCGGCCACTGGCGGGGCGCTCCTATATCGGTTCGAGTGCTGGGCAAACGGCGGCGTAACTAGGCACCACATGCGGCAGGGTCAATTCTATTAAAAAGCTTCCCGCCATGCTATCGGCTCCGCTTTCCGATCCAGTTCCGACAGGCATCCCATGATTCGAGACGATATCAAGACGGCGCTCGTCGTCGCCATGAAGGCGCGCGACACGACGACCACCAACGCGATCCGGCTGATCCAGTCGTCGGTCAAGAATCGCGATATCGAACTGCGCACCGCGACCACCCAGCCCGACGACGATCTGCTGATCACCGAAGTGCTGCAGAAGATGATCAAGCAGCGCCGCGAATCGATCGACATGTATGTGAAGGGCAACCGCCCCGAACTCGCCGACGCCGAGGCCGCCGAGGTCGCGGTGATCGAACGCTTCCTGCCCGCGCAGATGAGCGAGGACGAAGCCAAGGCCGCGATCGACGCGATCGCGACCGAGATCGGCGCGAGCTCGGTCAAGGACATGGGCAAGGTGATGGCCGCGCTCAAGGAGCGCCACGCCGGCCAGATGGATTTCGCCAAGGCCAGCGGCCTGGTGAAGGCGCGGCTGGGCTGAACTAAAGCCCCCTCCCTGCCGAGGGAGGGGCTCCTTTTCGTCCGTTCGTGTCGAGCGCAGTCGAGACACGCTACACGCGTTATCGACTCTGAGCGGTCGCTATAGCAATCTCGATCGATGGCGTTCTGGGTCTATATGCTGCGATGCTCGGACGGCCGCTTCTATACCGGCCACACCGACGATCTCGATCGCAGGATAGCCGAGCATCATGCGGGTGGTTTTTGCGACTTCACCTCGCGAAGGCGCCCCGTCGAACTCGCGTGGCAGGAATATTGTCCGACGCGGATCGAGGCGCTGGAAGCTGAACTGCGGATCAAGGCCTGGTCCCGGGCGAAGAAGGAAGCGTTGATTCACGGAGATTGGAAAAGCGTGTCGTTTTTTGCTCGACCACCTGCGGAACGTGTCTCGACTTCGCTCGACACGAACGGAAAGGGGGGCGAAAATTCGAAAAAGCCGTTCGTGTCGAGCGTAGTCGAGACACCGCGCGCCGACTGCGACACCTAAGATGTCCCTCACTCCCGCCTTCCTCGACGAGCTCCGCGCCCGCACCACCTTGTCGACGCTGATCGGCAAGTCGGTGAAGCTGCAGAAGGCCGGCCGCGAATATAAGGCCTGCTGCCCGTTCCATAACGAGAAGTCGCCGAGCTTCTACGTCAACGACGACAAGGGCTTCTACCACTGCTTCGGGTGCAGCGCGCATGGCGACGCGATCCGGTTCCTGACCGAGGCCAAGGGCCTGCCGTTCATGGATGCGGTCAAGGAACTGGCCGCCGCCGCCGGCATGGACGTGCCCGCCCCCGATCCCAAGGCCGCCGAGCGCGCCGAGCGCCAGTCCACCCTGCACGACGTCACCGCCGCCGCGCAAATCTGGTTCGAGGAACAGCTTGGCGGCATCGAGGGCGCCCAGGCGCGCGCCTATGTCCAAAAGCGCGGGATCGGCGACAAGCTGGCGCGCGCCTTCGGTCTCGGCTTCGCCCCCGATTCGCGCGGCAAGCTAAAGACCGCGCTGGCCAAGCAGGGGGTCGACAAGCTGGTCGATACCGGGCTGCTGATCCAGGTCGAGGACAAGGAACCCTATGACCGGTTCCGCGGCCGGCTGATGATCCCGATCCGCGACCAGCGCGGCCGGGTGATCGGCTTCGGCGGGCGGATCATCGGCGAGGGCGAGCCCAAATATCTGAACTCGCCCGAGACGGTGCTCTTCGACAAGGGCCGCACCCTCTACAATCACGACCGCGCCGGCCCGGCCGCGCGCAAGGCCGGCCGGGTGATCGTCGTCGAAGGCTATATGGACGTGATCGCGCTCGCCAAGGCCGGCATCGACGAGGTGGTCGCGCCGCTCGGCACCGCGCTGACCGAGGGCCAGCTCGAACGGCTGTGGCGGATGGACGATATCCCGATCCTCTGCTTCGACGGCGACAAGGCGGGCCAGAAGGCCGCGGTCCGCGCCGCCCACCGCGCATTGCCGATGATCGCCCCCGGCCGCACCCTGCGCTTCGCCCTGCTGCCGGGCGGGCAGGATCCCGACGATCTGGTCGCCATCGGCGGCGCCGCCGCGTTCGAGGCGGTGCTCGCCGACCGGATCAGCCTCGACGAGCTGCTCTGGCGCAGCGAGCATGAGGCCGAGCCGCTCACCACCCCCGAGTCGCGGGCGGGCCTGCGCAAGCGGCTGGGCGATCTCGCCGCGACGATCGCCGATCGCGACGTGCGCGAACAATATCAGCAGGAGTTCCGCAACCGCTTCGACGCGCTGTTCGCAGCCCAGCCGCGCCAGCGCTTCGATCGCCCCTTCACCCCGCGCCCGGCGGGCCGCCCCGGCCAGCAGCGCCGCCCCGGCCAGCCCTGGCGCCCCGAACCCGGGCCGCCGCTCGCCGCGACTCACGCGGTCCGCCAGTCGGGCATCGACCGGATGATGGGCCGGGCGATATTGGCCGGGCTGATCCGCTATCCCGCGCTGATCGCCGCCAACAGCGACGCGATCGGCCGGCTGGTGTTCGGCGATCCGCGGCTCGAAAGCGTGCGCGCGACCGCGATCGACGCCGCCTTCGGCGCCACCCGCCTTGAAAGCGCCGATCTGCAGACCATATTGGTCGATGCGGGTCTTGGGGTCGTAGCGAAGGAGCTGCAGACGACGAACGGACTTGCCTTTTCATTTTTGCGCGGCAATGCCGATCATGAGCGTGCTATGCGCGATCTATCGGCGGCCATCGAGGCCTTGGCGGCACTGCCAATGCTCGATGCGGCGCTGAAAGAGGCGACCGTAAGGGCTAGTGCGGCGACGGATGAGGCGGGATTTGCCGAGCAGCAGCGGCTGCAAAAGGCAAGGAACGCGGCGGAACAAAGGCTTGTCGACCTGGCCGAAGGCGAGGACGACCAAGGCATCTGATTGTGATGCCGGACGATTTGATTGAGGGCGTGTCCTAGATGGCGAAGACGAATGGTGGCGAGAGTGGTGACGAAGGGACCGGAGGTGACGCTCCCCTCATCGATCTGAACGAAGCCTCGCTCAAGAAGCTGATCGCCCGCGCGAAGCGCAAGGGCTACATCACCTACGACCAGCTCAACGAAGCGCTGCCACAGGACCAGATGTCCTCGGATCAGCTCGAAGACGTGATGTCCGCGCTCAACGAGATGGGCGTCAACATCGTCGACAACGAGGATTCGGGCGAAGACGGCCAGCCCGACGACGACAGCGGTGCCGACGAGGCCTCCGCCGACGATGGCGAGGGCGAAGCCGCCCCCGCGCTCGCCGCGACCGCCAAGAAGGAAACGATCGACCGTACCGACGATCCGGTGCGGATGTATCTGCGCGAGATGGGCGCGGTCGAGCTGCTCAGCCGCGAAGGCGAGATCGCGATCGCCAAGCGCATCGAAGCCGGCCGCGACACGATGATCCTCGGCCTGTGCGAATCGCCGATCACCTTCAACGCGATCATCGAATGGTCGACCGCGCTCAACGAAGGCACGATGCAGCTGCGCGAGATCCTCGATCTCGACGCGATGCTCTCGAAGGGCCCGACCGCCGAGCAGGTCGAGGGCGCCGAGGACGATAGCGGCGAAATCTCCGAGACCAGCACCGGCCCGACCTTCAAGGAAGAAGAAGAGCCCGAGGAAGAGGCTGTCGCCGACGGCGACGACGAAGAGTCGATGACCGAGCGGCGCGCGCCGCGTCCGTCGGACGACGAGGACGAGGACAATACCCTCAGCCTCGCGCAGATGGAGGAACAGCTCAAGCCGATGGCGCTCGAGAAGTTCGCGACCATCACCGACCTCTACAAGAGCTTCTCGAACGTCCAGGGCCAGCGGCTCGCGACGCTCAGCGTCGGCGACGATTTCCCGAGCCGCGAGGAAGAACGCTATCAGGAACTGCGCGAGCAGCTCACCGCCGAGGTCGAGAGCGTCCAGTTCCACGGCGCGAAGATCGAATATCTGGTCGACCAGCTTTATTCGTTCAACCGGCGCCTGACCACGCTGGGCGGCCAGATGCTGCGCCTCGCCGAGCGCCACAAGGTGCCGCGCAAGGACTTCCTCGATCGCTATGTGAACCATGAGCTCGAAGAAGGCTGGCTCGACAAGGTCGGCTCGATCGACAAGAAATGGGCGGCGTTCGTCACCAACGAAGGCGATGCGGTCGAACGCATCCGCGCCGAGATCAGCGAGATCGCCCAGGCGACCGGCATGGCGCTGGTCGAGTTCCGGCGCATCGTCAACATGGTCCAGAAGGGCGAGCGCGAGGCGCGCATCGCCAAGAAGGAGATGGTCGAGGCCAATCTGCGGCTCGTGATCTCGATCGCCAAGAAATATACCAACCGCGGCCTGCAGTTCCTCGACCTCATCCAGGAAGGCAATATCGGCCTGATGAAGGCGGTCGATAAGTTCGAATATCGCCGCGGCTACAAGTTCAGCACCTATGCGACCTGGTGGATCCGCCAGGCGATCACCCGCTCGATCGCCGACCAGGCGCGCACGATCCGTATCCCGGTCCACATGATCGAGACGATCAACAAGCTGGTGCGGACCAGCCGCCAGATCCTCCACGAGATCGGCCGCGAGCCGACCCCGGAAGAGCTGGCCGAGCGGCTGTCGATGCCGCTCGAGAAGGTCCGCAAGGTGATGAAGATCGCCAAGGAGCCGATCAGCCTCGAAACGCCGATCGGCGACGAGGAGGATTCGCATCTCGGCGACTTCATCGAGGACAAGAATGCGATCATCCCGGTCGACGCGGCGATCCAGGCGAACCTCAAGGAGACCGTGACCCGGGTCCTCGCCAGCCTGACCCCGCGCGAGGAGCGCGTGCTGCGCATGCGCTTCGGCATCGGCATGAACACCGACCACACCCTCGAGGAGGTCGGCCAGCAGTTCAGCGTGACCCGCGAGCGTATCCGCCAGATCGAGGCAAAGGCGCTCCGCAAACTCAAGCATCCGAGCCGCAGCCGCAAGATGCGCAGCTTCCTCGACCAGTAAGATCAAGGGCGGGCTTCGGTCCGCCCTTTTTACGTCAGGCCGTCGCGACCGCCCGGTTGTCGCGCGCCGCCATCCGCACCTGCTTGCCGTCCGCCAGCATCTTGCCGTCGTCGACGCCCTCGGCGATCCGCAGGCCGAGCGACTGGGCGTTGCAGAAGCTCCGCAGGAAATCGATCTCATATTGCTTGGCGCCGAGATGCTCGGCGACCGCGATCTGGTGGGTGATCGCGTCGACCTCGCGCTCGATCTGCTCGTTGCCCGGCGTCGCGAAGCGGTGGGTGGCGTTGAACTGCACGACATGCCAGCAATCGTGGAACAGCGTGTGCGCGTGGAGATCGGGTTCCATATTCTGCAGGAACTCGGCCGCCTCCCAGTAGAAGATCGCGTCGTCCTCGTCGCAGCACGGCCGGCTCATCAGATGCTGGTTGACCAATATCTCGCCGGCGAAGAACACGATCCCCTTCAGGCCGGTATAAGCGGCGGCATAGCGCGGATCCCACGGCCGCTTCATGTCGATCAGCGCGGTCATCTCCACCAGGGCATCGCTGATCCGGTCGCGGTCGGCCGCGCTGATATCGCCTTCGAAACTGACCGGTATCGCCTTATCCAATATGGTGATCGCAGTCATGCCTGCCTCCTTGCTCATCGACCGCATCTTCATGGCGCGATTCGCGCCATCGGGCCGTGACCTTGCGCACATTCGGTTCAAGAGCCTTGCCCCCGACCCGAGCCCGCGCCATAGGGGCGCCAGTTTCCCAGATATGAGGCCGCGATGAAAACCCGCGTCTATGTTACCCTGAAGGGCGGCGTGCTCGACCCGCAGGGCAAGGCCATCCACAATGCTTTGGACGGCCTGGGCTTTTCCGGCGTCAACGATGTGCGCGCCGGCAAGCTGATCGAGCTCGACCATGACGATGCGGTCAGCGACGCCGACATCGAGGCGATGTGCAAGAAGCTGCTCGCCAACACCGTGATCGAGAATTTCCGCATCGAACGGGGGGCCTGAGGCCATGAAGAGCGCGGTCATCGTCTTTCCGGGCTCCAACTGCGATCGCGATCTGGCGGTCGCGATCCGCGACGTGACCGGCACCCGGCCCGAGATGATCTGGCATCGCGATACCGCCCTGCCCGACGGCATCGGCCTGATCGCGGTCCCCGGCGGCTTCTCCTATGGCGATTATCTGCGCTCGGGGGCGATGGCGGCACGGTCGCCGATCATGCGCGCGGTCGTCGAGGCGGCGGGCCGCGGCGTGCCGGTGCTGGGCATCTGCAACGGCTTCCAGATCCTGACCGAGGCGGGCCTGCTGCCCGGCGCGCTGATGCGCAATGCCGGCCTGAGCTTCGTGTGCCGCGACGTCGCGCTGACCGTCGAGAACAGCCAGTCGGCGTTCACCGGCCGCTACGAGCAAGGCGAGAAGATCGTCGTGCCGGTCGCGCATCATGACGGCAATTTCACCGCCGACGAGGAGGTGCTCAACCGCCTCGAGGGCGAAGGCCGGGTCGCCTTCCGCTATGACGAGCCCGTCAACGGGTCGGCACGCGGCATCGCCGGCATCCTCAACGACGCCGGCAATGTGCTCGGCATGATGCCCCACCCCGAGCGGGTGATCGAGGCCGCGCATGGCCGCAGCGACGGTCGCCGCCTGTTCGAGGGGCTGGTCGAGGTGATGGCCTGATGCACGGGGCGGGCTGCCTGTGTGGCGCGGTCCGCTTCGCGATCGATGCCGAGCCGCTGGCGGCGCGCAGCTGCTGGTGCCGGCTATGCCAATATCTGGGCGGCGGCACCGCGACCACCAATGTCTGCTTCCCCGCCGACAAGGTGACGATCGACGGCGAGATCCGCTATCATGACGGCGTCGCCGACAGCGGCAATGCGATGCGCCGCGGCTTCTGTCCGACCTGCGGGACGCCCTTGACCAGCGAGGCGCTCGCGCGGCCGCATCTGATCTTCCTGCGCGCCGGCACCCTTGACGATCCCAATCTGATCGCGCCGCAGGCGACGATCTGGACCTCGGCCGCGCCCGACTGGGCCTGCATCAGCGACGATATCCCCAGCTATCCGGCGCAGATCCCGCCGGTCGCCTGACGATGGGCGGGGCTGCCGGCCTGCTGATCTTCGCGGGGGCGGCATTGTGCGAGATCGGCGGCTGCTTCGCCTTCTGGGCGTGGCTGCGGCTCGGCAAGTCGCCGCTCTGGGCGGTCGCCGGTGCCGCCGCGCTGATCGGTTTCGCCTGGATCCTCACCCGTATCGACAGCGCCGCCGCCGGCCGCGCCTTCGCCGCCTATGGCGGAATCTATATCTGCGCGTCGCTCGGCTGGATGTGGGCGGTCGAAGGGGTGCGGCCCGATCGCTGGGACGGCATCGGCGCCGCCTTATGCGTCGCCGGCAGCCTCGTCATCCTGCTCGCACCGCGGGGCTAGAGCATTTTCAAGTCGGGTGGAATCACCTGACGGCTCGGAAAATGCGGAAAACAAAGACAATTTAGAGCATGTTCTGATCAATCCGATCAGGACATGCTCTAGATCAGAGTGCAGTCTTGAACGGCGTGAAGTCGGTGCCCTGGTCGAAGATGTCGATCCCCTCGCGCCGCTTGAGGAAGCCGACGACGATATAGGTCACCGGGGTCAGGATCACCTCCCAGCTGACCTTGAGCACCCATTGGGTGACCAGCACCTTGAGCACCAGCGCGGTGGTCCAGCCCTGCGCGCCGAAAAAGGCGAGCGGGTAGAAGATCAGGCTGTCGACACCCTCGCCGGCGATCGTCGATCCGATCGTGCGGGTCCACAGATGCTTGCCCGCGGTCCAGACCTTCATCTTGGCGAGCACGAAGCTGTTGACGAATTCGCCGGCCCAGAAGGCGGCGAGCGATGCGAACACGATCCGCGGCACCTGCCCGAACACCTGTTCATAGGCCGCTTGCCCGCCCCAATCGGCGGCCGGCGGCAGCGACACCACCACCCAGCTCATGAATGCCATGAAGATCAGCGCGCCGGTCCCCGCCCAGATGCAGCGGCGCGCGCGGGCATAGCCATAGACCTCGGTCAGAACGTCGCCGATCACATAGCCGATCGGGAAGAACAATATGCCCGCCCCGAACGGCCAGGCGCCGATCCCCGGCAGATCGATCGTCGCGACCTTGCCCGCGCCGATTACATTCGACAGCAACAGGATGGTGACGAACGCCGCCATCACGAAGTCGAAATAGCGCAAGGGGCGCCCGGCGAGGGCAGCGGCATCGAGCGCGAGCGGCGCTGTGTTCGAAGGCGTTTCGGTCATGGAACCACAGCCTAGCGCAGTTCCCTTCCCGCGCAATCCGCCCCATTGCCCGGATTCATTTTTCGATCTGCGGGGTGTTTCCACCCGGCTGGAAAATGCTTTATGCGCTTGCACCAACGCGCCCGTAGCTCAGCTGGATAGAGTTGCCGCCTTCTAAGCGGTATGTCGCAGGTTCGAATCCTGCCGGGCGCGCCATTCCCCGATGACATCCCCGCCCAGGCCTGCACGCTGATTCAGCGCGAAATTCGACGTGACGCGTAAACTTTTTTTACATTTGTCTCAAAAATGGCCGAATCCTGCGGCAATGAGGGCGACAGGTCGGCCCGGATATGGTAATGAATCGAGCAGCGAGGCTTTGGCAACAAGGCCCATCGTTCGGAGAGGACCAGTTAAGTTTCCGTAGCTTAGTGGTCCAGCGGACCTGTGTCTGAGTCTGCGTGCGCTGCATCTGGCAGCAGTCGGAACGATGAAGGGGCAAGCGATGATGGAACCCGAATTTCACGAGTTCGAATTCACGGTCGGCGCGGCTGCGCGCGACATTCCCCAGTGGATGTTTCAGGCCAATCCCTATCGCGGTCGGGTCGCGCGTGGCGTGCTCGACGTGCTGGTGGGGCCGATCAACCCGGGCGCCAGCCTGGCCGAGGCCTTCGGTCGCGCGAGCACCGAAATCATGCATGCCGCGCGCAAGAAGGTCGTGGCGCGGGCCGGCGAGGTCCAGCAGCCGGTGATCGTCGACCTGCGCGACGTCGAAATCTGACGTTCGGTCTGCCGGTCGTCGCGTCTGCCCCGACGCGCGACCCGGCGGACATCTTCGAACCGGATCGCGCAGGCCCGCCCTTCAGGCCACGCCCGCGACCGGCGATCAATTCCTCAACCGAGCCTCATTGAGATCGATCTCGCGGGTGAGCTTGGTGGCCAGCGCGCTGCCGATTCGCCGATCGCGCGCCAGATTGAACAGTTCGTCACGCTCGGCGGCCAGCGCCGCCAGCCGCAGATCGCGCCCGATCCCGTCACGCACCCGCATCGCCACCGCCGCTTCGCCCTCCTGGGCCCGGCTCTCGATCCGCGCGCGATAGAGGTCCATCGCCTCGGCGGCGACGCTGGCATAGAGATCGGCGTCGTTGCGGCCTTCGGCGAGCCGGTGCTGTTCGCTTTCGATCCGCCGGATCGCGGCTTCGGCAAGCGCCACCCGCGCGCTGTTCTCGGTCGCGAGCGCCGACGGATCCGATGGCATCACCAGTCCGCGCAGGATGATCGGCAGGCCGATGCTGGCCGCCGCCAGCGACATCACGATTACCCCGGCGGCGATCAGGATCGCCAGATCGCGCGCCGGGAAGGCGGTGCCGTCGACCAGGGTCAGCGGCAAAGTGAGCACGCCCGCCAGCGTGATCGCGCCGCGCACCCCGGCCAGGCTCATCGCCGTGACCAGCCGCAGCTCGGACCCTTTGAGCGGGCTCGCGCCGGTGTTGCGGAGCATCGACACCTTGAACGACGCCCACACCCACACAAAGCGTAGCGATGCGAGGCCGAGGCTGATCGCGACGATATAGACGATCAACCACCACGGCTCGCCATGCCCGCTGAGCTTCACGGTCTCGCCGGCGCTGGCGAGGATCATCGGCAGCTGTTCGCCGAGTAGCAGGAAGATCGCGCCATTGGCGGTGAACTGGATGGTGTCCCACACCGAATTGCGGCGCATCCGCGTCGCGGCGAGGGTCTGGCGCGAGATTTCGGTGAAGCTCATCGTCACGCCGGCGGCGACCGCCGCGAGAATGCCCGAGCAATGGAAATGCTCGGCGACCAGATAGGATATGAACGGGATCAGCAGGCTGATCAGAATCTGCGAGCCGATCTCCTCGCCATAGCGGCGGGTGACCCAGGCCTTGGCGCGGGTGATCGCGATCGTCGTCAGCGCGCCGATCACCAGCCCGCCCACCGCCATCCAGACGAAGCTCGCCGCGGCCTCGTGCAGCGAGAAGGCCCCGGTCAGCGCCGCCGCCACCGCGAAGCGGAAGCAGACGAGGCCCGAGGCGTCGTTGAGCAGCGATTCGCCTTCGAGGATGTGCATCATCCGCTTCGGGATCGGCACCCGCGCGGCGATCGCCGACACCGCGATCGGATCGGTCGGCGAGATGATCGCGGCGAGCGCGAACGACACCGCCAGCGGCATCGCCGGAATCAGCCAGTGGATGAACAGCCCCGCGCCGATCACGGTGAAGATCACCAGCCCGAGCGCGAGCTCGATCACCACCGGCAGATCCTTGAACAGCTCGTCCTTGGGAATCCGCCAGCCGTCGAGGAACAGCAAAGGCGGCAGGAACAGCACGAAGAAGAGTTCGGGATTGAGGTCGACCCGGATCTGCGCGACCAGCCCGATCGCGCAACCGAGCGCGATCTGGATCAGCGGGGTCGGCAGGTTGAACGGCACCATCCGCGACAGCGCGCCGCTCACCACCACCGCCGCGAGCATGACGAGGACGATCGACAGCGTTTCCATCAGTCCGGGTCCTCGCTAGCCGGCGCGTGGCCGGGTGCATGAGTCGCCGCCGCCCTGCCCAGCGTGTCGCGCAGATGCGGATTGTCGGCGAAGCGGTTGGCGGCGAGATCGATCGCCTGGCCGACCGCGATCGCGTGGAGCCGCTTGCGCCGATCGATGTCGCCGGTCTCGGCATCGAGCCGGCCGAACAGCTCGGTCAGATGCCGCTCGACGATCGCGTCGACCGCTCCGCCGGTCGCTGGGGTCTCTTCGGCGATCCTGCTTCTCCTCGATGACCGGGCCGGGTGACGGCGCCAGAGGTAGGAAGGCGGCCCCCATCCTTCCATGCATATAAATTCTATAGTGACCGGCGGGTCAGTCGGGCGACACGAGACGATAGCCCACCCCGGGCTCGGTCAGCAGCAGTTTCGGATCGGACGGATCCTCCTCGATCTTCTGCCGCAGCAGCCCGATATAGACCCGCAGATATTGGGTGTCGGTAGCCCCCGGTCCCCAGCCGGCGGCGAGCAGCCGCTTGTGGGTGACGACCTGGCCGGCATACTGCGCGAGCAGTTGCAGCAGGTCATATTCCTTCGGCGACAGCCGCACCGGCTCGTCGCCGAGACTCACCCGGCGGCTCGGGAAATCGACCGTCAGCCCGCCGGCGGCATAGGTGGTGGCGTTGGCGAAGGCGCGCGTGCGCCGGCGCTCGGACACCCGGATCCGCGCGAGCAGTTCGCCGATCTCGAACGGCTTGTTGACATAATCGTCGGCGCCCTCGTCGAGCGCCGCGATCTTCTCGCCCTCCTGGTGCCGCGCCGAAATGACGATGATCGGCACGTCGCTGCGGTTGCGGATCTGCTGGATCACCTCTTTGCCGTCGAGATCGGGCAGGCCGAGGTCGAGCAGGACGATATCGGGTTCGATCTCGCGGGCGAGGCGGATCGCACTTCGCGCGTCGGTGGCGATGGTGACGCGGTAACCCGCCGCGCCGAGCACCGGCTCGAGCACCGCGGCCAGCGCGGGCTCGTCGTCGACCAGAAGCACATGCGCGGTCAAATTCGGTCCTCCAGATCGGCGAGCGGCAGCCAGATGGTGATGCGCGTGCCCCGATCGCCGATCCCGGGAGACGCCGCCGCGATATGCCCGCCAATCGCCTCGACGAAGCCGCGTGCGATCGCAAGGCCCAGACCGGTGCCGCGCGGCGCGGCCTCGGCCCGGACCACGCGGTAGAAGCGCTCGAACACCCGTTCGAGATCCTCGGGCGGGATGCCACAGCCCTCGTCGGCGATGACGATCTCGCATCCGCCCTGCGCGGCGCGGCTCGATATCTCGATCAGGGTGCCGTCCTCGCCATGGGTGACGGCATTGTCGAGGACGTTGACCAGCGCCAGTTCGAACAGCGCAGCGTCGGCCCGGATCAGCAGCGCCTCGCCGCCATAATCGCGCCGGATCGTGCGGGCCCCGGCCCGCGGACGCACCCGCGCGATCACCGAGCCCAGCATCTCGGCGACGTCGAGCATCTGGCCGCGCGCCGCCGCCTGCCCCGCCTCGATCCGGCTCATTTCGAGCAGGTTGGCGGTGTAGCGGTTGAGCCGGTCGCATTCCTCGACGATGCCCTGCAGCAACCGTTCGGACGTGGCGGGGCCGAGTTGCTCGCGATAGCTGATCAGGCTCGAAGCCGAGGCCGCGATCGTCGTCAGCGGGGTCCGGAAATCATGGCTGACCGACGACAACAACGCGGTCTTGAGCTCCTCGGTGCGCGCCAGCGCACTGGTCTCGGCGATCCGCGCCGACAGGATCGCGCGTTCGAGCGCGAGTGCGACGAGGCTGTTAAGCGCGGCGACGAAGGCGGGTTCGAGCCGCTGCGCCGCGCTTTCCTCGATCAGCAGCACCCCCACCGGGCCGCCGCCGCCGACCAGCTTGTAGCCCGCGAGCGGCCCGTCGGCGATCGACGCGGCATCGGCGGCGAGCGCCTGCTCGGCGAAGATGCGCCATGCCGCGCCGGGAGCCGGCGGATAGATCGGGAACAGCGCCTCGTCGCGCAGGCCGAACAAAGCGAGCCGGCCGGGCAGCCGCGGTTTGACCCCGCGGTGGAGCGAATCGGCGACATCCTCGATCCGCACCGCCGACTGCAGCGAGCGGCTCGCCTCGAGCAGCCCCGCAAGCAGCATGTTGCTGCGGTGCGCGGCCTGGGCGCGGTCCTTGAGCAGGCCCGCGAGCATGCCGGCGACCAGCGCGCACAGGTTGAACACGACCAGCGGCGCGATGTCGCTGCCGGTCGCGAGCCGAAAGGTCAGCACCGGCTCGGTCAGGTAGAAATTATAGAGGAAGAAGGCGACCAGCGCCGCGAGCAGCGCCGCTGCCAGCCCGCCGAACGCCCCCGCCAGGCTGATCCCGAGCATGAAGATCAGCGCCGCGGCGACCTCGCCGAGATCGGGCTTGGCCGCGAACGCCGCGAAGGCGGTGACCGCGACGATCAGCGCGGTCGTCACGAGGTCGCGCAGGTCGAGATGGAGCTTGAGCGCCCGTCCCAGCGGGAACGCGGTGGGCACCTCGCTGCCCGCTGTCTCAGCCATCATCTCGGTTCCACATCGTGCCGATCGCGCCTCGGCAAAGTCGGGCTAGGAAGCCGCGAACAGGGGGTCCATGCATATAAATCCTATAGTAACACCCCCGGCGCCAGCCGCGTACATCCCGCCTCATCGTTTTTGGGGGGATTTATGAAGCAATATTTGATCATTGGTGTGGCCATGGCTGCTCTGGCCATTTCCGGCTGCGCGAAGAAGACCCCGCCGGTGTCGGCGGCGAGCGATCCGGCCGCCAGCTCGATCTACGCGCCGCCCGCGGCCGAGGAACCGCCGGTCCGGAGCAGCGGGCTGTCGCAAGCCGACCTGATCGCCGCCGCGGGCGCCGACCGCGTGCTGTTCGCGCTCGATTCGTACAGCCTGTCGGCCGAGGCCGAGGCGGTGCTGGCCCGTCAGGTCGCCTGGCTGAAGGCGCACCCGCAGGTCGGCTTCACGATCGAAGGCCATTGCGACGAGCGCGGCACCCGCGAATATAATCTCGCGCTGGGCGACCGTCGCGCCAACGCGGTCGCCAGCTTCATGAGCGCCAACGGCATCTCGCCCGATCGGCTGCGCAGCCTGTCCTACGGCAAGGAGCGGCCTGAGGTGACCGGGTCGGACGATGTCGCCTATGCCCAGAATCGCCGGGCGGTCTCGGTCGTCGTCGACACGGGCCGCTGATCGCGCGATCGCCGGGCTCGCAGTCCCCCTCATAGCCTGCGAGCCCGGCTTGCGACGCGCCGACCTCGACTGGATCCGGATCGGCGCGTTCGCGCTGCTGATCCTCTATCATATCGCCCTGTTCTTCGGGCCGTGGGACTGGCACCTCAACAGCCGCCACCCGCAGCGCTGGATCGCCAGCGCGCTGGTGATGTCCAATCCCTGGCGGCTGGGGCTGCTGTTCTTCGTGTCGGGCGCGGCCATCGCGCTGATGCGCCGACGGACGCCGGCCGCGCTGCTCGTCGACCGGTCGCGGCGCCTGCTGGTGCCGATGATATTCGGCGCGATCGTCCTGGTCCCGCCGCAGGCCTATGCCGAGGCGGTCGCCAAGTTCGGCGAGACCGCGGACTATGCGAGCTTCCTCTCGGGCTATTTCCTGCCCGGTGGCCGGCCGCGGATCGACGTGCCGCTCAACCATCTCTGGTTCATCCTCTACATCTGGGCTTATGGCTTCGCAGCGATGGCGATCGTGCCGGTCGCGCCGCGGCTGCGGGCGATGCTCGAGACCGGCCTGCGCGGCGGCGGGCTGATCCTGCTGCCCTGCCTCTATCTCGCCGCGGTACGGATCGCGCTGTTCCCGGCGTTCGGCATCACCAACCGGCTGGGCAACGACTGGTATAATCATGCGAGTTCGCTCGCGCTGTTCCTGCTCGGCTATCTGATCGTCGACAGCCGTGCGATCTGGGCCGATCTGGTCCGGCTGCGCTGGATCGCGCTCGCCGCCGCGGTCGCCAGCGTCGTCCCGCTGATGATCGACGCGACGCTGCCGCCGCCCCAGCATGCGCGGGCGATCCCGATCATGGCCGCTTTCGCGATCAACCAGTGGACGACGATCGCCGCGATCCTCGGCTTCGGCCACCGCCACCTGCGCGCCGCCGACGGGCCGGCGCTGCGCTATCTGCGTGGCGGGATCTTCCCCTTCTACCTGACCCACCAGACGATCATCGTCCTCGCCGCCTGGTGGCTCGACGCGCGCGACCTGCCGGTGCTCGCCGAGGCGCTGCTGCTCGTCGCCGCGACCGCGCTCGGCTGCCTGACGAGCTATGAAATCGCTCGGCGGGTGCCGGGGCTGGCGCCGCTGCTCGGCATCGCCCGCTCAGCGCAGCCCGACCGCCGCCGCCAGCGACCGCGCCGCCTCGGCGGGTGAGCGCTTGTCAGCGTCGCGGTCGACGAGCAGGTTCGCCTCCTGCATCCGCGCGACCGCGATCCGGCCGAGCATCGGGGTGAGCGCGCGGCGCAGCAGCGGGTCATTCCCACGTTTCGGCGACAGCAGGATCAGCGCGTCATAGCCGGGCACCGCGTGGCGCGGGTCGGCGAGGATGACGAGATGCTGGGCGGCGATCCGGCCGTCGCTCGAAAAGGCCGAGATGACGTCGACGTCGCCGCCGGCGAGCGCGCGGTACATGAAGGTCGGATTGTAGGATCTGAG
Source organism: Rhizorhabdus sp. GW822-FHT03C02 (assembly GCF_058801765.1). Classification (NCBI taxonomy): domain Bacteria; kingdom Pseudomonadati; phylum Pseudomonadota; class Alphaproteobacteria; order Sphingomonadales; family Rhizorhabdaceae; genus Rhizorhabdus; species Rhizorhabdus sp. GW822-FHT03C02. Next base: position 49,252 of record NZ_JBXANN010000011.1, on the reverse strand, counting down.
CGAGCGGAAGGCGAGGCCGTAGGAGGCGCGGATTCCGGCATATTCCGGGCGATCGAGAAATTCGAGGTCGGCGCCGAAACGCAGGCGCGGCGCGACCTTGGCGAGATCGTCGAGGGTTTGGATCCCCAGGTCCGTGGCGGATTTCCGGGTCATCGCCAGCGCATAGGCATTTTCGAATCCGAGCGGCCCGAGCACGGTCACGCCGTAGCGCGCCTTGAGCTCGCGGCCGAGGATCGCGAGCATCTGCGCGCGGGGCGGATGGTCGCGGCGGCCGAGGACATTGGCCCACAGCGTTCCCGAATAATCGACATAGGCATCGACGTCGCCGGCGGCGAGCGCGCGGAAGGCGATCGCCGAGCCGAGCCCGTCGCGCCGCGCGACCCGCGCCCCCTCGCGCTCGATCCGCGCCTGCATCATCTCGGCGAGGATGAACTGCTCGCTGAAATTTTTAGCGCCAACTACATAATTTGGCGAAGACGAGACCACCAGCAAGGGCGCAGCGGCGAGCACGGTGCCGGCGAGCAGCACGGCGAGCCCGACCGCCAGCCGGCGCGGATCGCGCAGCCGGGCGGCGGTCTCGATCAGGCCGAGCAGCAGGTCGACGACGAAGGCGAGCAGCGCCGACGCCGCGCAGCCGAACAGCACGAACACCCAATTCTCGGTCTGCAGGCCCGAGAAGATGTAATTGCCGAGACTGGTCTGCCCGACGGGGGTCGACAGGGTCGCCGCACCGATCGTCCAGACCGCGGCGGTGCGGATGCCCGCCATCAGCACCGGGGCGGCGAGCGGTAGCTCGACGAGCAGCAATTTCTGCCGGGCGGTCATGCCGATGCCGTCGGCGGCCTCGATCAGAGCGGGGTCGAGCCCGGTGAAACCGGTGATGCCGTTGCGCAGGATCGGCAGCATCGAATAGAGGGTGAGCGCAAGCAGCGACGGCAGGAAGCCGAGCGCCTGGACCCCGAAGCCGAACGCCCGCGCGGTCAGCGCCGACAGGCCGAGCAGCAGCGGATAGAAAAGCGCGAGCAGGGCGAGCCCGGGGATCGTCTGGACGAGCCCGGCGACCGCGAGCAGCGGCCAGCGCAGCCGCGGCCGGCGCACCCCGAGCAGCACCAGCGGCAGGCCGATGGCGATGCCGAGGCCGAGAGCCGCGGCGCTCAACAGGACATGCTGGCCGAGATAATCGGGGAGCAGCGCCCAGGCGGCGGCGACCTGCGGGTTCATCGCGCGGCTCCCGCGACCAGCGCCTGGATGCGATCGGCCTGGCGGCGCGGCACCTCCATCAGCGCGGTCACCCGCGGATCGGGATGGCCGGCGATCAGATCGGCGGGCGCGCCGTCGGCGACGATCTGGCCCGCCGCCATCACCAGGATGCGGTCGGCGATCAGCACCGCCTCCTGGATGTCGTGGGTGACCATGATCGTGGTCAGACCCAATCGGTCGTGAAGCGCGCGATAGGCGGTGGCGAGGCTGTCGCGGGTGACCGGGTCGAGCGCGCCGAACGGCTCGTCCATCAGCATGATCGCGGGGCCGGCGGCGAGCGCGCGGGCGACCCCGACCCGCTGGCGCTGGCCCCCCGACAGGGCATCGGGAAAGCGATCGCCATGGTCGCGCGGCAGATCGACCAGATCGAGCAGCTCGGCGGTGCGCGCGGCGATCCGCGCCGCCTCCCAGCCGAGCAGGCGGGGGACCAGGCCGATATTCTCGGCGACGCGCATGTGGGGGAACAGCCCGGTCCCCTGGAAGACATAGCCGATCCGCCGGCGCAGTTCGGCGGGCTCGGCGGCCCGCACCGACCGCCCGTCGACGAGCACCTCGCCGTCGACCTCGACCAGCCGGTTGATCGCCTTGAGCAGGGTGGTCTTGCCCGATCCCGACTGGCCGACCAGCGCGACGAAACTGCCGCGAGCGATCGCGAGCGAGACCTCGCGCACCGCATGGGTCCGGCCGTTTTCGAACGACTTGGCGACTTTGTCGAAGACGATCATCGGCTCGGCGGCCATGGCGCGTTCCTTGGCCGGGACGGCGGAACCGCGACGGTGGCAGAAGCCGGGGGTGGCTTCAACCCGCTTCGGGGAAACCTTCGGACGGGTGATATAACCGATGGTATGTCTTGCCGAACGGCAGGGCCGCGCCCATTTTCCCCCGTGGCTGGCAACGAGTCCCGGTCCCGTGCGTTTTAGGCCGCTGAAGCGGGGGAGCAATTACCGGATGGCCCATGTATTTGCCGATGCACTCGACGATTTCGCCATGGCGGTGCTCGCCGGACTGGCCCAGTCGAAAAAATCGATACCCGCCCGTTTCTTCTACGATCAAGCCGGATCCGAACTGTTCGAGGAGATCACCCGTCTCCCCGAATATTATCCGACGCGGGTCGAGACCGGGCTGCTCCAGCATCATGCCGGCGCGATCGCCGAACTCGCCGGGGTCGGCCGCGCGCTGATCGAGTTCGGATCGGGATCCTCGACCAAGACCCCGTTGCTGCTCGAGGCGCTGAAACCGCCGGTCTATGTGCCGATCGATATTTCGGACGATTTCCTCCACGCCTCGGCGGACGTGCTCGCGCGCGCCTATCGGCAGATCCGGGTGGAACCGGTCGCGGGCGACTTCACCGCGCCACTCCGGCTGCCGGTGCTGCCGCGGCCGCTGGTCGGCTTCTTCCCCGGATCGACGCTCGGCAATTTCCCGCACGCCGCCGCGGTCGACCTGCTGCGGTCGTTCCGCGAGACGCTGGGCGGCGGCGCCCGGCTGATCATCGGGCTCGACACCCGCAAGGACCAGGCGGTGCTGGAGGCGGCCTATAACGACGCGGCGGGGGTGACGGCGGCGTTCAACCTCAACCTGCTCCACCGGATCAACCGCGAGCTCGGCGGCACGGTCCCGGTCGATGGGTTCGTCCACAAGGCGATCTGGAACGATCGGCTCGGCCGGATCGAGATGCATCTGTTCGCGACCCGCGACGTCCGCTTCCATGCCGCCGGCCAGAGCTTCGCGATGGCCGAGGGCGAGAGCATCCACACCGAGAACAGCTATAAATACACCCCGGAGGAGGCGCGGCTGCTCGCCCGCGCCGCCGGGTGGGAGCCGCAGGCCAGCTGGTTCGACGAGGCGCAGATGTTCGGGGTCCATGTCTGGGCGGCGAACGGCGACATGATCGAACCATGAGCAGCGCGCCGATCGCGGCGATCGCCGGCGAAACCGATATCGCGGCGCGCTTCCGGATGGTGCGCGGGCGGACCGAGGCGCTCGCCGCGCCGCTGTCGGCCGAGGATTGCCAGATCCAGTCGATGCCCGACGCCAGCCCGATCAAATGGCATCTGGCCCATGTCAGCTGGTTCTTCGAGACCTTCCTGCTGGTCCCGCATCTGCCAGGCTATCGGCCGATCGACCCGTCCTATGCGGTGCTGTTCAACAGCTATTATGTCGGGGTCGGCGAGCGCCATCCGCGCCCCGAACGCGGGCTGCTGTCGCGGCCGACGCTCGACGAGGTCCGCGCCTATCGCCGCCATGTCGACGCGGCGATGCGCGCGCTGATCGACGCGCAGGGCGACGCCCATGCCGAACTGATCGAGCTCGGACTCCAGCATGAGCAGCAGCATCAGGAGCTGATGCTGATGGACATCCAGCACGGCTTCTCGCGCAACCCCGGCGACCCGGTCTATGCCGCCGATGCGCCGGCTGCGATCGGGATCGATGGTGCCGAGGCGTGGATCGAGCAACCCGGCGGGCTCTACACGATGGGCCATGCGGGTGGCGGTTTCGCCTTCGACAACGAGCTGCCGCAGCATCGCGTCTGGATCGAGCCGTTCGCGATCGCCGACCGGCTGGTCAATGCGGGCGAGTATAGCACGTTCATCGACGATGGCGGCTATGACCGGCCCGAATATTGGCTGTCCGACGGCTGGGCGACCGCGCAGGCCGAGGGGTGGCGCGCACCGCTCTACTGGCGGCGCGAGGGGGATGGCTGGACGCGCTTCTCGCTGCGCGGACGCGTCGCGGTCGATCCGGCGGAGCCGGTGCTGCATCTGAGCTATTATGAGGCCGACGCCTTCGCGCACTGGCGCGGCTGCCGGCTGCCGACCGAGGCCGAATGGGAGGTCGCCGCCGGCCATGGCGGGCTGCGCCAGCAGGGCGACAGCGGTTGGCAATGGACCGCCTCGCCCTATGTCGCCTATCCGGGCTTCCGCATCGCCGAGGGCGCGGTCGGCGAATATAATGGCAAGTTCATGGTCAACCAGTTCGTGCTGCGCGGCGGCTGCCTGGCGACGCCGGAAGGTCATGCGCGGCCGACCTACCGCAATTTCTTTCCGCCCGCGTCGCGGTGGATGTTTTCCGGGGTAAGGCTGGCGCGCGACGCTTGAGGGTGCGTAACCGGGCTGGCTAGAGTGATTTCGAGGCAGATAGAATATCTGCCGGCTCGGAAATCACGACAAACAAAGACAATTTAGAGTGTGTTCTGATTAATCTGATCAGGACATGCTCTAGATTCTATACCCCCGCCATCTCCGCAAGCTTGCGCACCGTCCGCCAGTTGCGCATCGTCACGGTCGAGCCCACCACCTTGTCGATGAACGCCGGGGTCAGCTTGGTGTCGGCGACGCCCGCGTTGAAATCGATCCAGATCGCGTCACCTTCGATCACGACCGTCTCGCCGCGCACCGCGCGTTCCATCAGTCGGTCGACGATATCCGGGCTCGGCGGTTGCTTCGACAGGCCGAGATGGACGATGTTGCCGCGTTCGTCGGCGTCGGCGAAGGGGGTCTTCCGCGCATAGCCCGCCCAGATCGTCGCCGACCGCGCGATCGCGCCGATCGTCATTCCGAATCGCTGGGCGATGACCGCCTCGACCGCCGCTTCGGCCGCGGCCGGGCTCTTCGCCGAGAAGACGAGGTTGCCGCTCTGGATATAGGTTTCGATGTCTTCGAGCCCGGCTTCACGGCAGGCATCGCGCAATTCCGCCATCGGCAGCCGGTTCTTGCCGCCGACATTGATGCCTCTCAGCAACAGGATCATCTTTTCCATCGGCCCTCCATGCCTGCGGACATTGACGCGAGGGGGCTCCCCGGCGCAAGAGCCGCCATGGCCGATAAATCTCTGGAGCAGCGTCTCAAGCGACGCGGCGTGTTGTTTGTCCTGTCCTCGCCCTCGGGCGCCGGCAAATCCACGATCGCCCGCCGCCTGCTCGAATCCGATCCCCATCTCCAGATGTCGGTCTCCGCGACCACCCGCGAACCGCGTCCGGGCGAGGTCGACGGCAAGGATTATCACTTCGTCGATCTCGAGCATTTCCGCACGATGGTCGACGACAATGAATTCCTCGAATGGGCGCATGTCTTCAACCATCGTTATGGTTCGCCCGCGGCGCCGATCGACGCGATGCTCGCCAATGGCGACGACGTGCTGTTCGACATCGACTGGCAGGGCGCGCAGCAGCTCTTTCAGATGCGTGGCGGCGACGTCGTCCGCGTCTTCATCCTGCCGCCGTCGATGCGCGAACTCGAACGCCGGCTGCGCGCCCGCGCGACCGACAGCGACGAGGTGATCACCGGCCGCATGCAGCGCGCCTTCGCCGAGGTCAGCCATTGGGACGGCTATGACTATGTGCTGGTCAACGAGGATATCGACACCTGCTTCAACCAGGTGAAGCATATCCTCGAGGCCGAACGGCTCAAGCGCAGCCGCCAGGCCGGGCTGATCGGCTTCATCCGCAAGCTCGACGTCAAATAATATCCTGCCCGGCAGTCCTGCCCGCGCGACGCTCCGCCGCACGGGGATTGCCCATCGCCCCCGATCGTCGCAAGCTCCCGCGCTTGATCATAGGGGAGAAACCGCATGGCGAAGACTTTGCTCGGCGGGGTGCTGGGCGGCATCGCGCTCTATCTGGTCGGCTTCCTGTTCTGGGGGACCCCGCTCAGCCTGCTCGCCTTCAACCGGCTCGAGGAAGCGCCCTCGACCGCGCTGCAGGCCGCGCTCGCGCAGAATCTGACGACCGGCGGCACCGGCACCTATCTGGTCCCGGCAACCAACACCGCCGCCGGTTCGGTGCTCTATGGCCGCGGCCCGATCGCGACGATCCATTTCAACACCGGCGGCTTCGCGCTCGCCGACACCGGCGCGCTCGCGACCGGCTTCGGCCTCGCGGTCCTCACCGGCGTCCTGATCGCGCTCGCGCTCGGCGTGATCGGGTCGCGGGTGCTCGACTTCGGGAGCCGCGCCGCGATCGTCCTGCTCTTCACTTTGGCGATCACCGTCTACACCGAGCTCGGCCAGCCGATCTTCAACCATTATGGCTGGGGCTACTGGGTCTATCTGTTCGCCAGCGACCTGATCGGCCTGTCGGTCTGCGGCCTGATCATCGCGCGCTGGTTCCTGCCTAAAGGCGGGGCGTTTCGGTGAATTCCGCCTTTTTCTAAGCCCTCTCCCATTTTGGGAGAGGGTTGGGAGAGGGAACCAACGGTCGGCTGGGCGCTGTATTTAAAGAAGAAGAACCCTCTCCCAACCCTCTCCCAAGAAGTGGGAGAGGGCTTTCGGTCGCACCCAGCCTCGCCGGCCTACTCCACCAACAACCCCAGAAACCGCGCCGCACTTTCGAAATCCTTGCGCCGGGCGTCGCGCATGTCGGTCGCCATCCAGTCCTCGCCCCACAGCTCGGCCTGCCACAGCTCGTCGAGATGCGCCGCATCGAACGCCGCGCGCGCATCGATATGGCCCTCGGCGAGCGCGAGGCCGATCACCAGCGAGCCCGATATCGTCACGAGTTGCTGGAGCGCGACCAGCCGGAAATGTTCGAACCCGTCAACCGCCTCGGCCAGCCGCGCGATCGTCGCCGGCGGCTGCGGCTGATGCATCACCCCCGACACGGTGACGAAGTCGACCCCGTAGCGGTTGCGCGCCCAGTCGAGCAGCGGATCCCAGGTCGCCAGCTGGCGTTCGATCAGCGGATCGGGCGAGGTCGCGCGATAGCAGAGCAGGTCGGTCTCGCCATAGCCGGCGACGTCGCGCACGAAGGTCGCACGGTCGCTCGCAACCTTGTCGATCGCGGCGTTGGACAGGCCCGTCAGCGGCATCGACCGCGGGTCGATCTCGTCGCCCTGCGCATCCCATTCGGCGGCGACGCTGTGCGCGAGCGCCGAGGTCGGCAGGACCAGCGGCGCGCGGCCCGGGGTCTTCACCGCCCGCCCGTCGAGGCTGATCGACAGGTCGTCGCCGACCTTCACCACCTTGTAGAAACGCTTCACGCCGCGCCTCCGGCCGCACGCACCCCGATCGCGAGCGTGCAGATCGCCGGGAGCTGGTCGGGGCGGTCGGCGACGAAGTCAGCGCCCTCGCCGAACAGTTCTTCGGGCGCGTGATAGCCCCAGGCGACCCCGATCGTCGGGCAGCCGGCGGCGATCCCCATGCCGATGTCGAAGCTGGTGTCGCCGATCATCACGCTGGTCTCGGGCGATGCCCCGGCCTCGGCGATCGCCTGCAGCGCCATCGACGGATGCGGCTTCGACGGGTGGCGGTCGGCGGTCTGCAGCGAGACGAACAGTCCGCGAATGCCATGATGCGCGAGACAGAGCTCGAGCCCGCGATCGGACTTGCCGGTCGCCACCGCGAGCAGCCAGCCATCGGCGTCGAGCGCCGCCAGCGTCTCGACGATCCCCGGGAACAGCGGCTCCTCGATCAGCCCCGCGCCGCGATGCTGCTGGAAGGCGCGCTTGTAGCGCTCGCCCAGATCGACATGCAGGCCATGATCGGCGTCGGGCAGCAGCGCGCGCATCGCCTCGACCAGGCTGAGCCCGACCACCCGCCGGGTCGCATTGTCGCCGGGCGGGGTCAGGCCGGCGCCGTCGAACGCATCGGCCATCGCCCGGCAGATATTGGCCTGGCTGTCGACCAGCGTGCCGTCGCAGTCGAAGATCGCGAGGCGGTTGGCGGCGATCATCGCGCTAACCCTGGCACGGCGATCGCGCGGACGAACGCCTTCATCACTCGCGGGCCCGGCCCCGCCGCTCGCCTTTGCGCGCACGCCGCGCATCCTTGGCCTTGTTGGCGACCAGCCGGCGCTTGCCCTCGGGGGTATCGATCGCCTTGACCTCGTCGAGCGGCAGCAGGTCGCCCAGCTCCTCCTCGAAGCCGAGCACGTTGAGCGAATCGCTGAAATGCTTGGGCAGCTTGGCGATCACGTCGATCACCCCGCCGTCGGGATGGTCGACCTTCAGCCGGCGCGCATGGAGGTGCATCTTGCGACTGACGTCGCCGGTCAGAAAGGCTTCGAGCCCGCCATATTTGCCGTCGCCGACGATCGGGTGGCCGATCGCCGCCATATGCACGCGCAGCTGATGGGTGCGGCCGGTATAGGGCTGGAGCTCGACCCAGCAGGCACGGTTGCCGGCGCGCTCGATCACCCGATAGCGGGTGCGCGCGGGCGAGCCGTCCTTCATGTCGACATGCATCTTTTCGCCGCCGCTGCCCGGCTGCTTGGCGAGCGGCAGCTCGATCATGCCGTCGTTGATCGACGGCACCCCGGTGACCAGCGCCCAATAGACCTTGCGCGCGGTGCGGCTGCTGAACGCCTTGGCGAAATGCGCGGCGGCGCGCGACGTGCGCGCGAGCAGCAGCACCCCGGACGTGTCCTTGTCGAGCCGATGGACCAGCTTGGGCCGGTTCTCGGCCTCGAACTGGACCCCGTCGAGCAGGCCGTCGACATGGCGGTCGGTCTTGGTGCCGCCCTGGGTCGCGAGCCCCGGAATCTTGTTGAGCACCAGCGCCTGCTTGTCGCGGTGGATCACCATCGACTGGATCAGCTGGGTGTCCTCGGCACTCAGCGGCTCGCGATCGCGCTTCGGGCGCGGCGCCTTGGTCGCCGCGCTGATCGCCTCGGCGACGATCTCGGCGGGTGGCACCCGCAGGATCTGTCCCGCTTCGATCCGGTCGCCGGGCTCGGCGCGCTTGCCGTCGATCCGCAACTGGCCGGTGCGCGCCCAGCGCGAGACGAGGTTGAAGCTGGTGTCGGGCAGATGCCGCTTGAACCAGCGGTCGAGCCGGATGCCGTCATCGTCGTAACCGACCGTGAACTGGCGGCCGGTCGGATCGCCGGCCGGCGCGCCGCCCTGGGCGACGGGCTTTTCTTTGTCGGTCATGCGATCCCCCGCGACAGCCAGAGGCCGGCCATCACCAGCAGGATCGATCCTGCCACCGACGACACGACATAGGCCAGTGCCAGTATGTTTTCACCGCGGGTCAGCATCTCGAAGGTCTCGAGGCTGAACGCGGAAAATGTGGTGAAGCCGCCGAGGATACCGACCCCGACGAACAGCCGGAACTGCTCGGCGCCGATGTCGCCGCGCGCGACGATTCCGGCGACGATCCCCATCGCCAACCCGCCGAGCAGGTTGATCATCCAGGTGCCGACGGGAAAGCCCGGGCCCATATGGCGCAGCGCGACGGACGAGATATGGTATCGGAAGCCTGCGCCGATGGCGCCGCCGATCATGACGAGAAACAATGGGGGCATGCGCCGCCTTTAGCCGCTGCGATGATTTTGCGCCAGTGCAAGGCTGAATGGGCGACCTGGTCGCCAATTCAGCCGCCGCCCCGGCGGAAGCCGGGGCCGCCCAAGGCGGGTGCGTATCGCTTCATCTTGGGGTCGCCTGAGCCCGGTTCCCTGCCGCTCGATCTTGTGCGCCCACCTCTCCCCGTCGTCCCAGCGAAGGCTGGGATCCATGTCTCGTACGACAAATGATGGCATCTGGATTGGAGAAAGACATGGACCCCAGCCTGCGCTGGGGCGACGAAGATGGGGATGCCGACCGCCCGGCGTTTGAAGGGCGTACAAAGCCACGGGCCGCAGGCCCGCAAGGCCGACCGGCCGCCCGAGCTTATTGCGAGGAAGCCAAGGGAGGCGGATGCCGACCGCCCGGCGTTTGAGGGTCTAAAACAAAGACTCCCCTACTCCCCCTTGTCCTCGACGCTGATGCTGCCCTGGCTGCCCGCGCCGGTCGCCGCCGGCGCCATCGCGATCTTGATATGGTCGCCGTCGGGCTTGATCGCGGTCACCGTCGCACCGGCGGCGGTCTTCGAGGACTGGACCGCGGTGAAATTGTTCGCGGCGGCAGCGTCGGCATAATAATCGGCGAGCGCGGCCGGCGCGGCGGCGCTGGTGAAGCGCATCACCACGCCCTTCTGGCCATTGTCGGTGCCATTGACGTTGATCGCGTCGAGCTTGGTGCCGGGATAGAGCTTCATCCCGTCGATATCCATATTGCCGTCGCCGATCTTGAGCCCGGGCATGTTGACCTTGGCCTGGAAGCCGGGGACCGAGATCGAAACGCCCTTACTGTCGTCGACCGACGCGATCGCGACATTGCCGTCCTCGCCGACCGTCACAGACGAGACGTTCGCCTTGTCGTCGTCCTTGCCGATCTTCATTTCGCATCCGCCCAGCGCGACCAGCGACAGTGCCAGAAGGGGAAGGGCCAACATGACGGTCTTCGCACGCATCTCTTTCTCCTCGCCAGCAAATTGGGCTAATGTCATCTCTGCTGTATTAGAAAAATAATACAGTTCGCGCAAGCAGGGGGCTGGTGCGCGAAAGTAGGGAAATGGTGCCGGGGCGCAATGTACAATATGTTCTCGCTGGCGTTGGGGGCGGCCAGTCTGTGCGTGTTGCTGGGCACGCTCGTCCCGTCTTATGCGATCTTCGCCTGGGCCGCGGTGCCGCTGGCGGCGATGGGGACCGCCTTCGGCATCCTCTCGCGCGCCGACAGCGGTCGCTGGCTCAGCATGTTCGCGATGGCGATCGCGGTCGGGCGGCTGGTCCGCGAATCGCTGTGGTTCCAGACGTTGCTGATGTGAAAAGATGAACGGCCTCCGCCGCGGGGCGAAGGCCGTCCAGATACGCAAAGCAACACATCGTGATGATACAACTATCGGAAATAGATCGGGTTTCATGAACATGAGACAACAGACAGGTGGTTGACCCTCAGGACATCATCGCCGCGCTCGGGCTCGAACCGCACCCCGAAGGCGGCTGGTATCGCCAGACATGGCGGGAAGGTGCGGGCGACGACGGTGGCGGCCGCGGGCTGGCGACCGCGATCTATTTCCTGCTCGAGGCCGGCAAGCGCTCGCACTGGCACCGGGTCGACGGCACCGAACTGTGGCTGTTCCACGCCGGCAGCGCGGTCGAGCTGCTGATCGCGCCGGGCGACGATGGCCCGGTCGAGGCGATCCGGGTCGGCCCCGATGTCCTCGCCGGCGACCGCCCGCAGGCGATCGTCCCGCACGGCTGGTGGCAGGCGACCGAGGCGCGCGAGGGCTGGGCGCTGGTGAGCTGCGTGGTCGCGCCGGGTTTCGTCTTCGAAGGATTCGCGCTGGCGCCGCCGGGCTGGGCACCGAAAGGCTGAGGCGTTCGCGCCGCTTTCCGGCGCTTTCCCAAAAACATTAACGATGCTTGCATTCATCGGCGCGTCACGACACTCTTATAGCCGGGTAGCGCGCCAGGAGACGCCGGCACGCGCCTGGTCCGAATCGTCAGGGGGAAAAGACAGCGTGTCGATGACGCCAGCGCAACTTGCCGCCTTGCTGCCGGTCAACAGTGTCTTCGCGGCCTGCAACGAACAGGAACTGGCCGAATTGCTGCAGATCGGCACGCTGCAGTCGACCAAGGTCAACGAGACGATGCTGCGCCAGGGCGACGATGGCGATTCGCTGCTGATCATCCTCGAAGGCGTCGTCCGCATCTCGATGGTGACGCCGAACGGTCGCGAGATCATCCTCGATTATGCCGAACCCGGCACCGTACTCGGAGAAATCGCGGTGCTCGACGGCGAGCCGCGCACCGCCTCGGCGATCGCGATGTGGGCCGGGCGGGTGCTGCGCATCGGCCGCGCCGCGTTCGAGGGCTTCGTCGAGCGCAACCCGAAGATGGCGCTCAGCCTGCTGCGTGAAATGGCGCGCCGGATGCGCCAGACCAACGCCACCATCGAAAGCGACCGCGCCTTCACCACCGGCCCGCGGCTCGCGCGCTATCTCAAGCGGCTGACCCTCCAGGCCCATGGCGCCCAGCTCACGCGCGACCTCAGCCAGAGCGAACTCGGCAACTTCGTCGGCATCAGCCGCGAAAACATCAACCGCCAGCTCGCCGCCTGGGCCAATGAAGGCGTCATCGAACTCGCCCAGGGCAAGATCCGCATCATCGACGCCGACTATCTGACGCAAATAGCCGAAGCGATCGACTAGGGACGCGGGGCGGGACCCGCCCCTATCTCGTCATCCCGGCGGAGGCCGGGATCTCAGGAGGCAGGGGCGCGCCTTATCCGCACGAGATCCCGGCCTCCGCCGGGATGACGAGGAAAGACCAACTCCGCGCGCGCCCGAGCGAATGCCGGCCGACCCTCACCCAGCCGTCACCATCCCCTGCATGAGCGTATCGACGAAACTCGCGGCGATCTCCGCCGCCGTCCGCTCGCCGTCGGCGCGATACCAGCGCGGAATCCAGTTGATCGCCCCCGCCAGCGCGAAGCCGGCGAGGCGGACGTCGGCGATGCGGGCCGAGCCGTCGCCGGTCGCTTCGGCGATCATGTCGCGCATGATGCGGTCGACCCGGCGCTTCATCCCGCGCACCGTCGCCCGGCTGTCGGGCGACAACTCATAATCGGGGGTGAGCACGACACAGGCGCCGAACGGGGTCATGTTGTGCTCGGCATAGCCGAGCAGCAGCGAGCGCAGCCGGTCGGCGCCGGTGCCGGCCCGGCCCTGCGCGTCGAGCGCGGCGGCTTCGAGTTTCGCCAGCCCCAGCCGCATGCATTCGAGCAGCACCTGATCCTTGTTGCCGAGATGATGGTAGATCACCGGCTTGGTCACCCCCAGGCTGGCGGCGACGTCGTCGAGCGAAGTCGCGTGGAAGCCGCGCTCGTTGAACATCGTCACCGCCGCGGTCAGCAGCGCCTGGCGCTTGTTCTCCTTGTCGCGCTCGCGCTCGGCGGCCGAACGAAACGGGGAAGCGGCCGGGCCAGTGGAGGCGAGCGAGGCGGTGTCGGTCATGTCCTTCATCGATCGGATATTGACATGACGGCACGCAACGCACAACTACTCATGAGTAAAGTCTATTCGGAGCGTATGTCGCCATGATCCTGACCGATACGCAGGCCGCGATTCGCGACGCGGTGCGCGACTATGCGCAGGAGCAGATCCGCCCGCGCAGCGCCGCGTTCGAAGCCGCCGGCGGCTATCCGCCCGAGCTGTTCACAGAACTCGCCGGGCTCGGCCTGATGGGGATGACCGCGCCCGAGGAGGCCGGCGGCGGCGGGGCCGACTATGTCTCCTATGCGCTGTCGCTGATGGAGATCGCCGCCGCCGACGGCGCGCTGTCGACGATCGTGTCGATCCAGAACAGCATCATGGTCTCGGGCCTGCTCAAGGACGGCAGCGAGAGCCAGAAGGCGCGCTTCCTGCCCGGGCTGATCTCGGGCGAGACGATCGGCGCCTTCGCGCTGACCGAGACCGATGCCGGTTCGGACGCCTCGGCGATCCGTACCCGCGCGACGAAGGTCGACGGCGGCTGGCGGATCGACGGCGCCAAGCAGTTCATCACCTCGGGCAAGATCGCCGGGGTGGTGATGATCGTCGCGGTCACCGATCCGGCGGCGGGGCGCAAGGGTATCTCGACCTTCATCGTGCCGACCGACCGCGAGGGCTATGTCGTCGACAAGGTCGAGCACAAGATGGGCCAGGGCGCGTCGGACACCTGCGCGCTGCGCTTCGACAATATGTTCGTCGAGGACGATCTGCTGCTCGGCGCCGAGGGCAATGGCTACCGGATCGCACTGTCGAACCTCGAGGCCGGCCGGGTCGGCATCGCCGCGCAGTGCGTCGGCATGGCCCAGGCCGCGCTCGAGATCGCGGTCGGCTATGCGCGCGAGCGCAAGTCGATGGGCGCGCTGATCATCGATCACCAGGCGGTCGGTTTCCGGCTCGCCGATCTCGCCGCCCGGCTCGAGGCCGCGCGCCAGCTCGTCCTCCACGCCGCCAGCATCAAGGATGCCGGGCTGCCCTGCCTCAAGGAGGCGTCAATGGCCAAGCTGATCGCCTCCGAGACCGCCGAGGCGGTCTGCTCGGGCGCGATCCAGACGCTCGGCGGCTATGGCTATCTCGAGGAATTCGGGGTCGCGAAAATCTACCGGGACGTGCGTGTCTGCCAGATCTACGAGGGCACGTCCGACATCCAGCGCATGGTCATCGCCCGCGCGCTTTGAGCCGAAGCTTTAAGGAGCATATCATGTCGACCGAAGATCCGATCATCATCTCGTCCTTCGCCCGCACCCCGATGGGTGGCTTCCAGGGCGCGCTCGCCGGCGTGTCGGCGGTCGATCTCGGCGCGGTCGCGGTCAAGGCCGCGGTCGAGCGCTCGGGGGTCGATCCATCCGCGATCGACCGCATCTATATGGGCTGCGTGCTCCCCGCCGGCCTCGGCCAGGCGCCCGCGCGCCAGGCGGCCTTGATCGCCGGCCTCCCCAAGTCGGTCGAGGCGACCACCCTCAACAAGATGTGCGGATCGGGCATGCAGGCCGCGATCATGGCGCATGAGGCGCTCACCGCCGGCACTGTCGACGTGATCGTCGCCGGCGGCATGGAGAGCATGACCAACGCCCCCTTCATCATGCAGAAGCACCGCGCGGGCGCGCGCATCGGCCATGACGTCATCTATGATTCGATGATGATGGACGGGCTCGAGGATGCCTATGACAAGGGCAAGCCGATGGGCGCCTTCGCCGAGGACGCGGTGCAGATGTACCAGTTCACCCGCGGCGACCAGGACACTTACGCGCTCGAGAGCCTCAGCCGCGCCAACGCCGCGATCGCCAGCGGCGCCTTCGACAGCGAGGTCGTGCCGGTGACGGTCAAGGGCCGCGGCGGCGACACCCAGGTGATCGTCGACGAGCAGCCCGGCAACGCCAAGCCCGACAAGATCCCCGGGCTCAAGCCCGCCTTCATCAAGGACGGCACGATCACCGCCGCCAACGCCTCGTCGATCTCCGACGGCGCCGCCGCGCTGGTGATGACCCGCGCCAGCGTCGCCGCGAAGCTCGGCCTCGCCACCGAGGCGGTGGTCGTCGCCACCGCCGCGCACGCCCATGAGCCCGGCCTGTTCACCACCGCGCCGGTGCCGGCGATCGAGAAGCTGCTCAAGAAGGCCGGCTGGAGCGTCGCCGATGTCGACCTGTTCGAGGTCAACGAGGCGTTCGCGGTGGTCGCGATGATCGCGATGCGCGATCTCGGCATCCCGCACGAGAAGGTCAACGTCAACGGCGGCGCAACCGCGCTCGGCCATCCGATCGGCGCGTCGGGTGCGCGGATCATCACCACGCTGATCGCCGCGCTCAAGAATCGCGGATTGAAGAAGGGTGTCGCCGCGCTCTGCATCGGCGGTGGCGAAGCGACCGCGGTCGCGGTCGAGCTCGTCTGATCCGTACCGAATAGAGAGGGACTAGTATGGATATCTCGGGAATTTCGGCGATCGTCACCGGCGGCGCGTCGGGGCTGGGGGCCGCGACCGCGGCGCTGCTCGCGCAGAACGGCGCCAAGGTCACGCTGTTCGACCTCAACGAGGAGGCCGGCAAGGCGCATGCCGCGGCGATCGGCGGGCTGTTCGTCGCGGTCAACGTCACCGATGAAGCCAGTGTCGATGCCGGCATCGCCGCCGCCGAGGCCGCGCACGGCCCCGCGCGGGTGCTGGTCAACTGCGCGGGTATCGCGCCGGCCATCAAGACCGTCGGCCGCGAGTTCGCGCCGCACCCGATCGACGCCTTCCGCCGCGCGATCGAGATCAACCTGATCGGCTCGTTCATCACCCTGTCGCGCTTCGCCGCCAAGGCCGCCCAGCTCGAGGTCGTCGGCGAGGAGCGCGGGGTGATCATCAACACCGCCAGCGTCGCCGCCTATGACGGCCAGGTCGGCCAGCCGGCCTATGCCGCGTCGAAGGGCGGCGTCGTCGCGATGACCCTGCCGGTCGCGCGCGACCTCGCCCAGCACAAGATCCGGGTGATGACGATCGCCCCCGGCATCTTCTGGACGCCGATGCTCGCCGGCCTCCCCCAGGCCGCGCAGGACTCGCTCGGTACCCAGGTCCCGCACCCGAGCCGGCTCGGCAAGCCCGAGGAATATGCGATGCTCGCCGAGTCGATCATCCGCAACCCGATGCTCAACGGCGAGGTCATCCGCCTCGACGGTGCGATCCGGATGGCGCCGCGCTGATCAAGCGCTTATCGTCCTGAGATGGGGCAGGCGTCGCGGCCGTGCGGCGCCTGCCTTTTTTCTGAATATATGCGGAATTCCGCACCTCGAAGGTCGACCCATGCTCCCCAAAATCCTCGAAGGCCGTCTCTCGGTTCCCGCGATCGCCTCGCCGATGTTCATCGTCTCGCAGCCCGAGCTGGTGATCGCCGAGTGCAAGGCCGGGGTGGTCGGCTCCTTCCCGTCGCTCAACGCGCGGCCGTCGGGGGTGTTCGAGGACTGGCTCAAGCGGCTGCGCGCCGAGATCGGCGGCGGCGATGCGCCGTTCGCGGTCAACCTGATCGTCCACAAGAGCAACGACCGGCTCGAGGAGGATCTCGCGCTGTGCGTGCGCTACGAGGTGCCGATGGTGATCACCTCGCTCGGCGCGCGCACCGACGTCAACGACGCGGTCCACAGCTATGGCGGGATCGTCCTCCACGACGTGATCAACGACGCCTTCGCGCGCAAGGCGATCGAAAAGGGCGCCGACGGGCTGATCGCGGTCGCGACCGGCGCCGGCGGCCATGCCGGCACGCTGTCGCCGTTCGCGCTGGTCCAGGAAATCCGCGAATGGTTCGACGGCCCGCTGGCGCTGTCGGGCGCGATCGCCACCGGCGGCGCGATCGCCGCGGCGCGGGCGATGGGCGCCGACCTCGCCTATATCGGCTCGGCCTTCATCGCCACCGACGAGGCGGTCGCCTCCGACGCCTACAAACAGTCGATCGTCGACAGCAACGGCGAGGACATCGTCTATTCGAACCTGTTCACCGGGGTGCACGGCAATTATCTGAAGTCGAGCATCGTCGCGGCCGGGCTCGACCCCGACCATCTCCCCGAATCCGATCCGTCGAAGATGGATTTCGCCGCCCTCGCCGGCGGCGCCAAGGCGTGGCGCGACATCTGGGGCTGCGGCCAGGGCATCGGCGCGGTCGACGCGGTGGTCCCGACCGCGCAGCTCGTCGCCCGGCTCAAGGCCGAATATCAGGCGGCGATCAAGCGGCTGACGGAATAGCGCGGAAAACCAAGCCGTTCGTGTCGAGCGCAGTCGAGACACCCCGCGGTGGCGTAACGTGTCTCGACTGCGCTCGACACGAACGGATATTCTTTAATTCCCTTGCCGCCGCGCGAGGAAGGCCAGCCGCTCGAACAGCATGATGTCCTGCTCGTTCTTGAGCAGCGCGCCGTGGAGCGGCGGGATGGCCTTCTTGGGATCGCGATTCTGGAGGATGTCGAGCGGCATGTCCTCGTGGAGCAGCAGCTTGAGCCAGTCGAGCAGCTCGCTGGTCGACGGCTTCTTCTTGAGCCCCGGTATCTCGCGGATCTCGTAGAAGATCTCCATCGCCTTGGTCACCAGCAGCTTCTGGATACCCGGGAAATGGACGTCGACGATCTCCTGCATCGTCTCGCGCTCGGGGAATTTGATATAATGGAAGAAGCAGCGGCGCAGGAAGGCGTCGGGCAGCTCCTTCTCGTTGTTCGAGGTGATGACGACGATCGGCCGGTCCTTCGCGGCGATCGTCTCATGGGTCTCGTAGACGTCGAACGACATCCGGTCGAGTTCCTGGAGCAGGTCGTTCGGAAACTCGATATCGGCCTTGTCGATCTCGTCGATCAGCAGCACCGGCAGCTCGGGCGAGGTGAACGCCTCCCAGAGCTTGCCCTTGCGGATATAGTTGGCGATGTCGTGGACGCGGGCGTCGCCGAGCTGGCCGTCGCGCAGCCGCGCGACCGCGTCATATTCGTAGAGGCCCTGATGCGCCTTGGTGGTCGACTTGATGTTCCACTGGATCAGCGGCGCGTTGGCGGCCTTGGCGATCTGGTGCGCGAGCACGGTCTTGCCGGTGCCGGGCTCGCCCTTGACCAGCAGCGGCCGCCGCAGGGTCACCGCGGCGTTGACCGCGACCTTCAGGTCGGCCGTTGCGATATAATCGTCGGTTCCCTCGAAGCGCACGCCCGCTCTCTCCTCTGCCCTTGCTGACAGAAAGCGATAAGCGGCGATGCCGCACTGCGCAAGAAGCCCGGCCGCCGCCCGGCTTTCATCGCCGGGCGGTTATGTCGCTCAATATCCCACACGCGCCTGCTGGCGGGCATCGAGCAGGTCCCAGAGGCCACGGTTCTGGACGAAGATCTGCTGGGCACCGAACACCATCGCGCGTTCGACCCCGCTCAGGCCGGCGGTCGAACTGAGCACGGCGGCGGTCTGGCGCGGGCTGGGCAAGGCGGGCGGGACCAGGCCGACACCGAAACGCTGCGCCGCGGCATCGATGATCGTGCGGATCGCACGCCAGTCCATCGTCAGCGCGATCGCCGCGCCGAGCGCGCAGCCGGTGCGTTCCGACCGGGCGAGGGTCTCCAGCGCATGGCGCTGACCCGAGACCGCGGCCGCCGATTCGGCCTGGCCGGGGGTCGAGGGGATCGGCCCGGCGGCGACCACCACCCGGGCGAGATAGGCGCGCTCCTGCTCGAAGCCGCGGGTCGCGGAATCGAGCCAGTCGGTGGCGGGTTCATAGTCGGCGCGGGCGGCCGCCAGATCGACTATACCGGGCGCGCGCCCGTGCAAGGTGGTGAGGTGATGGACCGCATCGGCGAGATTGCGCGCGGTATCGCGGCCCGACACGAAAACCTGACAGGCGATATAGGGGTGGCTCGCCGCCCCATCGGCCCGCAGCAACGCCTGAATAATATCCGCAGCTCCCCTGGGAGCGACGGTCTCCGCCAACATCAAAGCCATGCTACACCCCGAATACAACCGGTTACGCCGGTGCCGGATGCAAAACGCGCGCCCGTCACCGAAAGGCCGTTGTACATAGTCGTCGTAAACAGCCGGTGTACGTCGGCGAAAAATTTGCCGAATCACTTCAAGGACATGGCCCGTTCAGTCGATTGGCGCTAAAAGGGTCGCTTATGGCGCGTTCATCTCGATCCGATAATTGGGGCTTCCCCCGCTGGGGCGGCTATGGCGGCGAGCGTGGGGCGACCAAGGTGCGCATGTGCGATCGCCATGGTTGCGACCAGCCCGGCGACCGTCCCGCCCCCAAATCGCCCAACAGCCCCGAGCGCTGGTATTTCTGCCTGGCGCACGCCACCGAATATAATGCCAACTGGGATTATTTTCAGGGATTGTCGGCGGAAGAGGCCGCGGCGCGCGAACGCGACGAGCGGCGCACCTCGTCGGGCTATGCCGAGGCGTCGCATTATGGCTGGGCCGGCCCCGGCGACGGCCGCTGGACCGGCGACGAGCTGCGCGCGCTCGAAACCCTCGAACTCGAAAGCGATGCCGATTTCGAGGCGATCAAGGCGTCGTGGCGGCGGCATGCCAAGGCGAACCATCCCGACGTGAAGCCCAACGACGCCAAGGCGGCGGTGCGCTTCCAGGCGGTCCAGGCCGCCTATGAGATATTGCGCCGCGCCGAGGAACGGCGGCTCAAGATGTCCGGGCCGCTCTAGGCCCCCCCGCCACCCGGCCCGGCCGCGGGTTCGATTTTGCCGTCATCTGTGACAAGGCTCACGTCGCGTGGACGCATCATGCGCTATCGGCGTGGGGTGTCGTCCAAGGTTTTGTCGTTCCTGCTCCGTCTCGGGACGGTCGCATCGCTCTCTCCCTCAATTGAGGGTTGCGGGCCGTCGCATGCGGAGTCAGTAGCGTCGCAGGGGCCCATATGAATACAGTCGTTCGCAGACTTGCCGCGATCCTTGCGGCCGATATCGTCGGTTACAGCCGGATCATGCAGCTGGACGAGGAGGAGACCCTCGCCCGGATCAAACTCTATTTCGACGGGCTGGTGCGGCCCAAGGTCGCCGAGCATCGCGGGCGCGTGGTCAAGACGACGGGCGACGGCGTGCTCGCCGAATTCGGCAGCGTCATCGATGCCTTCGCCTGCGCGATCGAGATCCAGCAGCGCGCCGATGCCGGCAACCAGGGCATCCCCAAGGATCGCCACATCGAATTCCGGATCGGCATCAACGTCTCGGAGATCATGATCGACGAGGAGAATGACGATGTCTTCGGCGACGGCGTCAACATCGCCGCGCGGCTCGAGGGTCAGGCCGAGCCCGGCGGCATCTGCATCTCGGCGCGCGCCTATGAGGATCTGCGCCAGTTCAAGGTGAAGTTCGAGGATATGGGCGACGTCCGCCTCAAGAACATCGCCCAGCCCATGCGGGTCTATGCCCTGTCGAAAAATGCGGTGCGCAGCGGCAAGGCGCGGATGTCGCGCCGCACCCGGCGCAACATGATCCGGCTGCTGATCGCGGCCGGATCGATCCTGATCCTGGCGGCCGGCGGTTTCTTCGCCTGGCGCACCTACAGCGCCTCGCCCGAGAAATTCGTGACCGAGACGATCGAGACACTGCCCTGTTCGTGGCTGCGCGTCGCCGAACATTCGGAGACCGACGGGCAGCATGTCTTCTCCCTGGCCGGCGCCTCGGTCTACAGCGCCGGGGTGCGCGACGTGATCATGCGCGCGGCGGCGGCGAAGGGCATCGCGATCCAGCGCATCGAAACCAGCGAGGTCGCACCCTTGCTGCAGCAGCAATGCGGCTGGATCGAGCAGGTCCGCGCCTATCGCTATAGCGGGGTGCCGCGGATGACGGTCGGCGGCTGGCGGCCGGGGGTCGAGGGGCTCGATTTCGACGTCAGCATCGAAGCGCAGCGGCTGAAGACCGAGTTCGAGGTCTACGGCATCTCCGACGACGGCGCGGTCGCGGCGGTCGCCGACAAGGCGCAGATCATGGCCGGGCCCGGCGGCAGCGGCGCCGGGGTCAAGCTGATCCCGCTCAACGCGACCCATGTCGGCTGGTCGGGGCTGATGCTGGTCGAGGCCGACAAGCCGATGCCGGTCGAACAGCTCACCCACACGCTCGATCCGGCCGCGCTCGCCGACATCGCCAAGCGCGACAATCTGCGTTTCGAACTGCTGTGGTTCAACGTCCCCGACCGCAACGCCATCGGGCGCTGATACCAACGGCCGACGCGCCGGCCTGTCCGCATCGGATATATCCGTAGGCGCCGGGTTGCAGAATCCGACTGGATTGTTGGCGGCGCAGGCTCCAAGATCATACCGTAGTTTACGCGTATCGAAGGACCATCTGAGCCCATGGCTGACGAGGATCGGATCGGGGATGACCGGCTGCTGGCGCAGCGCTGGTCGCTCCTCGCGGAGGCGATCGAGAAGCTGGCCAATGCACGCACGCTCGATGCGGTGGTCGAGACATTGCGGTCGACCGCGCGCCGGATCGTCGGCGCCGACGGCATCGCGATCGTGCTGCGCGACGGCGATCGCTGCCATTATGTCGCCGAGGATGCCAAGGAACCGCTGTGGGCCGGGCTGCGCTTCCCGCTGGAGACCTGCGTGTCGGGCTGGGCGATGACCCATGGCGAGACCACGTCGATTCCCGACGTCTTCCAGGATGCGCGGGTGCCGGTCGACGCCTATCGGGTGACCTTCGTGAAGAGCATGGTGATGGTGCCGATCGGCCGGCCCGAGCCGGTCGCGGCGATGGGCGCCTATTGGTCGGAGACCGCCCAGGCGACCCCGAACCAGATCATGCTGCTCGAAACGCTCGCCCGATCGGCGGCGACAGCGCTCGAAAACCGCCGACTGTTCGGATCGCTCGAGGAACTCAACGCGGGTCTCGCCAGGCGGGTCGAGGAACGCACCGCCGAGCTGGTCGAGGCGCAGGAGACGCTGCGCCAGACCCAGAAGCTCGAGGCGATCGGCCAGCTCACCGGCAATGTCGCGCACGACTTCAACAATCTGCTCGCACCGATCATCGGCGGGCTCGACCTGATCCTGCGGCGCGGCGCCGAGGAACCCGCGGTCGCGCGCAGCGCGACGCTGGCGATGGAGGCGGCGGAGCGCGCCAAGACGCTGGTCCAGCGGCTGCTGTCCTTCGCCCGCCGCCAGCCGCTGCTGCCGGCGCCGGTCGACCTGCCGGGGCTGGTCGACGGCATCATGACCCTGCTCGCCAGCACGCTGGGGTCGCGGATCGGCGTGCGGATCGACGCGGCGCCGGGCCTGCCCCCGGCCAAGGCCGACCGCCACCAGCTCGAAATGGCGATCCTCAACCTCGCGCTCAACGCCCGCGACGCGATGCCGCACGGCGGCGACCTGGTGATCGCGCTGCGCGCCGGCGGGGGCCCGGCGAGCCTGCCGCCCGGCGACTATGTGTCGATCGCAGTGCGCGACACCGGCATCGGCATGGACGAGGCGACCCTCGCCCGCGCCGCCGAACCCTTTTTCAGCACCAAGCGCGAGGGCCATGGCACCGGGCTCGGCCTGTCGATGGTCCAGGGGCTTGCCGCCCAGCTCGGCGGTGCGCTCGAGATCGGCAGCGCGCCCGGCCGCGGCACCGAAGTGCTGATCTGGCTGCCCGCCGCCAAGGCGGCGGCGCCGGTCGCGGCCACCGGCGCCGGCGCGCCGATCGGCGATGCCGGCGGCGAGACCGTGCTGGTGATCGACGACGAGCTGATCGTCCGCAAGGGCACTGCCGAGATGCTCGCCGATGTCGGCTTCGACGTGATCCAGGCGGAGAACGCTGCCGAGGGGCTCACCCTGATCGATGCGGGGCTGAATCCCGACGTCGTCGTC
Organism: Rhizorhabdus sp. GW822-FHT03C02; assembly: GCF_058801765.1. Taxonomy (NCBI): domain Bacteria; kingdom Pseudomonadati; phylum Pseudomonadota; class Alphaproteobacteria; order Sphingomonadales; family Rhizorhabdaceae; genus Rhizorhabdus; species Rhizorhabdus sp. GW822-FHT03C02. The sequence goes on along the minus strand of NZ_JBXANN010000011.1, from coordinate 26,402 downwards.
ACCGACCATATCATGCCGGGGATGACCGGCGCCGAACTCGCGCAGAAGCTGCGCGCCGAACATCCCGAATTCGCGGTGCTGATCATCTCGGGCTATCAGGGGATCGACCTGATCGCTCCCGACGTGGTGCGGCTGTCGAAGCCGTTCCGCCAGAAACATCTGATGGCGAGCATCGCCGCGGCACGCGAGAAGACGCAGGTCTGAGCGGGTGGCGCTCGAGCGGCGTCGAACCCCGACCTTCGTTAAAGAGGCGAAGCACGACCCTCACCTTCGTCATGCTGAACTTGTTTCAGCATCCACCGTGCGACAAGGGGCCGTTCCCGAGGGGATGAGTGGATGCTGAAACAAGTTCAGCATGACGAAATCATTGTTATTCCTTAAATATTCAGCCATTCTCGCCAGGCTTGGGTTTGTCGCGCGACAGCCACGCCAGCGCTCCCGCCGCACCCAGCGCCGCCGCACCGGCTGCGCCCTTGCCGCGCCGGCGCAGCATCGACAGGCCGGTCGCAGCGAGGATCGAAGGCAGCATCCCGATCCGCGCCACCTTCGCCAGCCGGCCGACCCGTGCGGTCGTGCGGATCGTGACATATTCGGCAGGGACCGACCGCGGCTTCTCGGCAGGCGGCAGGCTGGTTTCGGCGGGTGCATCCGAGACCGGCGAGGCGCGTCCGTCATTCTCCTGCGGATCCTCGCCCGCGACATGGTCGGCGACCCAAGCCCCGCGCTCGCCGATCGGTCGTTCGGCGCCGCTGGTCGAATCGCGCACGGTTTGATGTTCGAGTTCCGAATTCAGTTCGGCGCCGAACAGCAGGATATAGCTCGACAGATAGAGCCAGGTCAGCACGACGACGATCGCGCTCAGCGATCCATATGTCGCGCTATAATCGTCGACATTGGCGACATAGACCCCGAAGCCGAGCGACAGCAGCAGCCAGGTCAGCGCCGCGCCGAGCGAGCCCGGGGTCAGCCAGATCCAGCGCGCCTCGGCGCGGGCGGGGCCGTAGCGATAGAGGGTCGCGGCCCCGGCGGCGCCGCCGAGCGCCATCACCAGATAGGAGAGGATCTTGCCGATCGCGAGCAGCCAGTCGGGCATCTGCGGCAACATGCCCTCGAGATGGCCGAGCGCGGCGATGGCGACGACGGCGACGACCGCGATCAGCACCCCGGCGGCGGTGATCGCGATCGCGAGCAGGTTCAGCTTGATGAAGCCGCGGGTTTCGGCCTTCTCATAAGCGATGTTGAGCGCGGTCACGATCGACCCTGCGGCGTTGCGTGCGCCGAACAGCGCCAGCGCCAGCGCGACCAGCAGGCCGAGCCCCTTCTTGCCGGTCGAGGCGGTGACGATCTCGACGAGCTGGTGGGCGATGAACTTGGCGGCATAGGCCGGCAGCACCTGCGCGAGCGCGCCGATATCGTGGAGCACGGTCGCGGCATCGGCGATCAACCCATAGAGCAGCACCAGCGACCCGAGCAGCGGCACCAGCGCGAGGAAGCCGTAAAAGGCGACCCCGGCGGCGATCAGGCTCATATTGTCGTCGTTCGCTTCCTTCCAGCTGCGCGCGAGCACCTGTTTCCACGCCGCCCAGGGCAGTGCCCAGGGGCTGGTCGCATCGCGGCCCGGGGCGCGCGAGATCAGCTCGTCGACCGGCAGTTTCGCGAGGCTAGTCAATGGCTTGCAAGGCGATTTCGCCCATCATTCGTCTCCTGAACGTCTGATGAACAAACCGGGGAGGCGGGGGATCGTTCCCTGCAGATCCTCCCTAAAGCGCAGCTTTGGGGAGGGGGGCGTAGTGCGTCACCATGCCGGGGGCATGGTGAAAGCGCGGAGCCGGCTGCGCAGCAGCCGTGGCCGAAGGGCGGTGGAGGGGTCTGCGCAACATCGATAGCGAGGAGGACCCCTCCACCAGCTTCGCTGGTCCCCCTCCCCACGCTACGCGTGGGGAGGGTCTAAGACCGCCTCAACCCGGCGCGTCGGCGGCCAGCAGATCCTGCTCTTCGGGATGCTTGTCGATATAGGCCGCGACGAATTCGCAGATCGGGACGACCTTGAGGCCCTGCGCCCGCGCATCGTCGAGCGCGGCCTTGATCAGGCGGCTGGCGATGCCGCGGCCGGCCAGTGCTTCGGGCACCACGGTGTGGGTGAAGGCCAGCGCGCCGCCGCGGGGTTCATACGCCGCGATCGCAAGCTGGCCGTCGACCTCCAGTTCGTAACGATGCTCTTCGCTGTTGTTGCGCACGGTCTCGGACATCGGGATCTCCTTCCCGCGCTCAACCGGCCGCGACGACCTCCGTTCCCTCGGCTTCCTCCTCGTCGGCCTCGATGGCCTGCGCCGCCTTGGCCTCGGCACGGTAGCGGTGGAGCAGCGGCTCGGTATAGCCGTTGGGCTGCTCGCGGCCCTCGAACACCAGCGCCCGCGCCGCGCGATAGGAGAAGCCCGATCGATCGAGCGGGGTGTAGAGCGGATCGGCGGCGTTCTGCGCGTCGACCCGCAGCGCCATCCGCCCGAGCGCGGCGTCGGCCTCGTCGGCCGAGCACACCCCGTGCAGCAGCCAGTTGGCCATATGCTGCGACGAGATGCGCAGTGTCGCGCGGTCCTCCATCAGCCCGACATCGTTGATGTCGGGCACCTTCGAGCAGCCGATCCCCTGGTCGATCCAGCGCGACACATAGCCGAGGATGCCCTGGGCATTGTTGTCGAGCTCGTCGCGTATCTCCTGCGGCGACCAGTTGTGGCCGGCCGAGACCGGCACGCTCAGCAACCGGTCGAGCGCGGCGATCGGTTCGGCGCGGCGTTCGGCCTGGCGCGCGAACACGTCGACCCGGTGATAATGGGTCGCGTGCAGCGTCGCCGCAGTCGGCGACGGCACCCAGGCGGTGCTGGCGCCCGCCAGCGGATGGCCGATCTTCTGGTCGAGCATGTCGGCCATGCGATCGGGCGCCGCCCACATCCCCTTGCCGATCTGCGCCTTGCCCGACAGGCCGCAGGCGAGGCCGATCTGGACGTTGCGGTCCTCATAGGCCTTGATCCAGTCGCTGCCCTTCATCTCCGCCTTGCGGATCATCGGGCCCGCGCGCATCGACGTGTGCATCTCGTCGCCGGTGCGATCGAGGAAGCCGGTGTTGATGAAGACGATGCGGTGACGCACCGCCTCGATGCACGCCGCCAGATTGGCCGAGGTGCGGCGCTCCTCGTCCATCAGCCCCAGCTTGACGGTGTGGCGATCGAGCCCGAGCAGATCCTCGACCGCGTCGAACAGGTCGTTGGCGAAGGCGGCTTCGTCGGGCCCATGCATCTTCGGCTTGACGATATAGATCGATCCGGCGCGGCTGTTCACATACGCGCCCTGGCGGCGCAGGTCGTGCAGCCCGATCAGGCTGGTGACGATCGCGTCGACGATGCCCTCGGGCGCCTCCGATCCGTCGGCGAGGAAGATCGTCGGGGTCGTCATCAGATGGCCGACATTGCGCACGAACATCAGGCTGCGGCCGGGCAAAGTGAAGCCGGTGCCGTCGGGCGCGGTATAGGCGCGGTCGGCCTCCATCGTGCGGGTCATCGTCGCGCCGCCCTTGACGAAACTCGCGCTGAGCGTGCCCTTCATCAGCCCGAGCCAGTTGGCATAAGCCTCGACCTTGTCCTCGGCATCGACCGCGGCGATCGAATCCTCGAGGTCGACGATCGTCGACAGCGCCGATTCGAGGATGATGTCGGCGAGCCCGGCGGGATCGTCGCGGCCGACCGGATGATCGCGGTCGATCACCAGTTCGAGATGGAGCCCGTTGTGGCGCAGCAGGATGTTGGCGCCGGCATCGCCGACGAGCTGGGCCGGATCGGCGAGCGGCGGGGTGCCGCCGGTCCATGCGGTCCAGCTGATCCCGTCGAGCGGGACGACATCGTCGAGGAACGCCTTGGCCCAGCCGATCACCTGCGCGCCGCGGACCGGGTCATAACCCTTGCCGGTCGCCGCGCCGGGCAGCGCATCGGTGCCGTAGAGCGCGTCGTAGAGGCTGCCCCAGCGGGCATTGGCGGCGTTGAGCACGAAGCGGGCGTTGAGCACCGGCACGACGAGCTGCGCGCCGGCCATCGTCGCGACCTCGGCATCGACCTTGTCGGGGTCGATCGCGAACGGCGCGGGCTCGGCGACCAGATAACCGATCTCGCGCAGGAAAGCCTGATAGCTCGCCTGGTCGATCGGCTGGCCCGCCCGTTCGCCATGCCAGCCGTCGATCGCCGCCTGCAGCGCGTCGCGCCGGTCGAGCAGCGCGCGGTTGCGCGGCGCGAAGTCGGCCAGGATCGCTGCTGTGCCCTGCCAGAAGGCGTCGGCGGCGATCCCGCTGCCCGGCAGCGCCTCGCCCTCGATGAAGTCGGCGAAGACCTTCGCCATCGAAAGGCCCGCGCGCGTGGTCGTGCTCGTCGTCATTATCTTATCCTAGCCGCGGCGCTCAGCCCAACCGGCCGAGACGATGATAGAGATTGGCGTATTTGATCGATTCCGGCTTGTCCTGGACCTCGCGCAGATAGTGCCCGATCGCGGTGCGGATCAAACCGAAATCCTCGGACGAAAAGACCGCGCGCGACCGCGCCGGGCTCGCGCCCATCGGGGTCGGTTCGGTGGTGGTCGTGGTGGTGTCCATGGTCGTTCCTTTCCTTGGTCTGTTGTCTTGGTTGTGATGTGCAGGCCGCCATTCGGGTCGGGGTTCCCTTCACCTCTCCCCTTCTTGAGCCCTCTCCCATTCTTCATGGGAGAGGGTTGGGTGAGGGTCTTCTTCTGTTTCTTCTTCCGTGAAGGATAAGAAGGAAGAAGACCCTCATCCAAACCTTCTCCCGCAGGCGGGAGAAGGCTTCAGAAGTGAAGGTAGAAGGCAGGATCCGTTACCCCGCCCGAATGGCGCCTCTCCTATACGGTGATCAGGCCGCGAACTGGTTCATCGTGTTGTGGGTGCCGCCGGCCTTCAACGCGGCCTCGCCGGCGAAATATTCCTTGTGGTCGTCGCCCATGTCCGATCCGGCCATGTTCTGATGCTTCACGCAGGCGATGCCCTGGCGGATCTCCTGGCGCTGGACGCCGAGGACATAGCCGAGCATGCCCGCCTCGCCGAAATATTCGCGCGCCAGATTGTCGGTCGACAGAGCGGCGGTGTGATAGGTCGGCAGGGTGATCAGGTGGTGGAAGATGCCGGCGCGCGCCGCCGCGTCCTTCTGGAAGGTGCGGATGCGGTTGTCGGCCTCGATGCCGAGATCGGTCGCGTCATAATCGACGCTCATCAGCCGGGCCCGGTCGTAATCCGACAGGTCGCGGCCTTCGGCGGCCCAGGCGTCGAACACCTGCTGGCGGAAATTGAGCGTCCAGTTGAACGACGGCGAGTTGTTGTAGACCAGCTTGGCGTTGGGCACGACCTCGCGGATGGCGTCGACCATCGACGCGATCTGCTCGATATGCGGCTTCTCGGTCTCGATCCACAGCAGGTCGGCGCCGTTCTGCAGCGAGGTGATGCAGTCGAGCACGCAGCGATCGGCCCCGGTCCCCGGCAGGAACTGGTAGAGGTTCGACGGCAGCCGCTTCGGGCGCATCAGCTTGTCGTCGCGCACGATGATCACGTCGCCGTTGCGCGCGGTCGCCGCGCTGACCTCGTCGCAATCGAGGAAGGCGTTATACTGGTCGCCGATGTCGCCGGGGGTGTGGCTGATCGCGATCTGCTTGGTCAGGCCCGCACCCAGCGAGTCGGTGCGCGAGACGATGATCCCGTCCTCGACGCCGAGTTCGAGGAAGGCGTAGCGGCAGGCGCGGATCTTCGCGAGGAAGTCCTCGTGCGGCACGGTGACCTTGCCGTCCTGGTGGCCGCACTGCTTCTCGTCGGACACCTGATTCTCGATCTGCAGCGCGCAGGCGCCGGCCTCGATCATCTTGCGGGCGAGCAGATAAGTCGCCTCGGCATTGCCGAAGCCCGCGTCGATGTCGGCGATGATCGGCACGACATGGGTCTGGTGCTGGTCGATCGCCTGGAGCAGCTGCTTCTCGCGCAGCTGGTCGCCGGCGGCGCGCGCGGCGTCGACGTCGCGGAACATCATGCCCAGCTCGCGGGCGTCGGCCTGGCGCAGGAAGGTGTAGAGTTCCTCGATCAGCGCCGGAACGCTGGTCTTCTCGTGCATCGACTGGTCGGGCAGCGGCCCGAATTCGGATCGCAGCGCGGCGACCATCCAGCCCGACAGATAGAGGTAACGGCCCTTGGTGGTGCCGAAATGCTTCTTGATGCTGATCATCTTCTGCTGGCCGATGAAGCCGTGCCAGCAGCCGAGCGACTGGGTGTAGTTCGCCGGATCGGCGTCATAGGCGGCCATGTCCTCGCGCATGATCTTCGCGGTGTAGCGCGCGATGTCGATCCCGGTGCGGAAGCGGTTCTGCAGGCGCATGCGCGCAACCGACTCAGCGCCGATCCCGGTCCAGCCGCTCTGGCCGTCGATCAGCTGGTCGAGATGGTTGATATGATCCTGGTACGACATGGCAGTCCCTCATTCGGTCGATAATGCGATGACGGGGGACTAACGCGCCGACATGACACCCGGCGAGGCCTTGCGAAGTTCAGTTGTGAGACTTTACAAAAGATTCGTGTAAAGCTGTACAGACTGTACAACGAGTCGAGGTAAAGCCTGTATGGCCAATCAGCGTGCGGTCTATCTGGGGCCCCGGTTGCGGCGGCTGCGGCGCGAGCTCGGCCTCAAGCAATCCGACATGGCCGAGGATCTCGGCATTTCGCCATCCTATGTCGCGCTGCTCGAACGCAACCAGCGGCCGCTGACCGCCGACATGTTGCTGCGGCTGGCGCGGACCTACAAGCTCGACGTCGCCGACCTCGCCAGCGACGAGGGCAGCGATCATGGCGCGCGGTTGCAGGCGGTGCTCAAGGATCCGATGTTCGCCGACATCGACATCCCCGCGCTCGAGGCCGCCGACGTCGCGACCAACTATACCGGCATCACCGAGGCGCTGCTGCGGCTCTACACCGCCTATAGCGAGGAACAGTTGGCGCTCGCCGACAGCGCCGCGGCGCAGGGGCGCGACGGTACGCGCGGCGCCGAGGCCGCCGATCCGCTCGCCGAGGTGCGGCGCTTCCTCGGCGCCCGGCGCAACAGTTTTCCCATGCTCGACGAGACCGCCGAGCGGCTGGCGGGCGAGATCGCGACGCTCGGCGCCGGGGTCGAGGGCTTCGCCGCGCGGTTGAAGGCGAAGCACAACGTCAAGGTCCGGCGCTGGGCAGCCGAGGCGATGGGCGGGCTGACCCGGCGCTTCGACATGCACCGCGACACCCTGTTCGTCGACGACGGCCTCGACGGCGCCAGCCACCGCTTCCAGCTCGCGCTGCAGCTCGCCTATCTCGAACTGCGCGGCGATATCGACGCGGTGCTCAAAGGCGGCAGCTTCGACACCGAGGGCGGGCTCAACCTCGCCCGCCGCGCGCTCGCCAGCTATGCCGCCGCCGCACTGCTGATGCCCTATTCGGCGTTCGCGCGCGCGGTCGAGGCGCAGCGCTACGATGTCGAGGCGCTTGCCCGCCAGTTCGCCACCAGCTTCGAACAGACCGCGCACCGGCTCACCACCCTGCAGAAGCCGGGCGAGGAACGGGTGCCCTTCTTCTTCATCCGGGTCGACCAGGCCGGCAATGTCTCGAAGCGGCTCGACGGCGCCGGCTTCCCCTTCGCCCGCCATGGCGGCGCCTGCCCGCTCTGGTCGGTCCACCAGGCGTTCCGCACCCCGGGCGAGGTGGTCACGCAGTGGATCGAGCTGCCCGACGGCCAGCGCTTCTTCTCGATCGCGCGCACCGTCACCGCCGGCGGCGGCGGCTTCGACCGCCCCCGCATCGACCGCTCGATCGCGCTCGGCTGCGCGGCGGAGCATGCCCACAAGCTGATCTATGCGCAGGGCGAGGCCGCCCCGCGCGGCGTGACCCCGATCGGGGTGTCGTGCCGGCTGTGCCACCGCACGGCGTGCGCGGCGCGCTCGGCGCCGCCGATCGGGCGGCAGATATTGCCGAACGACTATCTGGGAGGGAGTGCGCCGTTTTTGTTCGCGGATGATTGAGAGAGCGCTCGTCAGCTTTGCGCCCTATAACCGGACGGCCAGCCGTCGGACGGGATTTCCCAAAAGTCGCCTTAGAAGTTCGAAAATCTCCGTCTCTGCCAATTCTGTAGTAATATCAGATACGTAGTGCCAATGGCGCGACTACGGCCAACATCTCGGCCATCATTCGCCGACAATGCCGTCGTCGAGTTCGGCACTCAAGTGCGGTGGACCGTCTCCGTGGGCGATCCGGTCTTCAGGATGAATTCCGAAGGCGCTTGGCTCAAATAAATTGTCCAAGCCAAAGAGCGCGCGGTCTGACGGGTTCATATTATGCAGCAGAGCATAACGCTCAACGAGAGGTTTGAATTTTTCGTGACCCGGGCCGAACGCGCAATTCAGTGCTACTAAAACCAATTCTGCGTCCGACATCTGAGCGCGAAGGAGGCGTACATACTGATATGCCGGATCGGCCTTCGAAATTGCACTTCCGACCGTCCGTTCCGCGAACTGTCGATCTGCATACGAAACAATATGATACGTGAAGCGATACAGGTTCGACAGGCCGGAGACGCCGCTGACAGAACGCGAATATCGAGTTCTTAGCGCCCGGTTATCACTATCTGGCTTTCTTAAAAGCATGACAATCCAGTCAAGCGCATTCTGTCCGATGCGCTCAAACCCTTCCGGGCCTTTCGGAGTTATCCTCATGCGCGACAATCGAACCCGATCCAAAATATCGAATCTGCGCTCAAGCAAGTTCAGATATGAAGGCTCTGCCGCACGTCGTTCGAGCCGAGCCACATCGTCGCGCGCCGACTGATAAGTGCGAAAAGCGAAGTATGCCGCTGCGGCCGCCATCATCGCGCCTAGGACGCCGAACGAATCGCCAAGTTGCCCGGTTCGTTCAAAGTTCCAGTCAATGCCGGTGGCGTTAACTCCCCACCCGGAAAACAGTACGACAAGAACCCAAATCAACACGAACGCTACACCAAGCAGCACTCCACCATGCCGAGCGAACCAGCCTCGCATTGCCTTCCCCTAACGCCGTAGCCTCGATCGCTGCTCTCGAACCTAAGTCCCAATTTCGTCATTCATGGTCTTCAGCATGCTGAAGTAGAACCGCACGCGCCCGACAGCCCGTAGGAACGTATATATGCTCTCGCATAGGACGAATATGAGAGCGCCTAAGCCAGCCGATTTCGTGCCGTATTTCGCCCAGCTAAGCGTCGCTTGATCAATCCGCGTTCGGTTTTCGATGAATGCCCCTATCTTTTGAAGGTTTGCGTTAAAGCCCTCCGACCCGATCAGCAGCAGTATTAACGCAGCGACTGCAGCCGAAATGGCAACTAGGTTGAAATAAGTGACGTTATCGAACACTTCGTCCGAAAGCTTGGATAGTCGCTCGAAGCGCAACTCATGTTCGATGCTCGCATAAGCGGCGGGTCGCGTTAGGCGATTGGCCACGAGATAAAAAAGAACATTGAAGCTAAAACCTACAAGTATTGCTTCAGCAGAAAGCGCCCCAGCTAAAAAATCGGAAGAAGCTTCGGTGACAAGTCCGCCAATAACGATCGATAAAACGCCAAAAATTATGAGCGTCTTGACGCGACCTACACGATTATTGGTTCCGTACTCATAATATGTGGACGCATCTCGGCGAATGATGTCAGCAATGCTAAACATTTTCGGACTTTTTCAGAATCCTGTTTTTTAGCATGTCACGCATAACTGACTTCAGTTGTTCGGGTGCCGGATGGCCATGATCATCCAACCCAACAGATAACTCAAAGTGAGTAGCGCGATTGCTATCGTTAATAAAGTAATACTTTGCTTTGCTGCCGTCGATCTCGGCAAGAACCGTGCAATTCAGGATGTCTTCGTCTGACACTGATATGAGTTGATCCTCTTTGAGAATTTTCGCCACTTCGGCTTTGATCTTATCCTTCGGACTTTTGAAAATAGAAAAGAGTCGCTTACGAGTTGCGGCGGCAAATTGCGTTCCATCACCGCTCTTTTTCAACACAATCGTGCTGACGTTTCCGAAATTATTAGCCGCGCCAGCATTCGAACCCGGCTTCAGATATTCTATAACGATTTCTTCGGCATTGACCTTCTCGAACGCCGTAGAATCATTGCGAAACGACCGAGATTCAACACCCTTCCGGTTGGTAAATGCCCTTTCGATCGTGTTGCGAAGCCCTGAATAATCCCCAAATTGCCCGAGATACTGAGTTGCAATATACACCCGACCGCTAGAATTTGATCTGTACGCAATAAAATAGAAGTTTCGGATACTCGCACTATTGTACGGAATTTCGCCTTTAGCCGTGTTTTGATATGTGTGCCCAGAATAGATGGCTTTGTACTTCCCGAAATGAAGTCCGGGTTCGAGTTCGGTCACATCTTCAACAGGTGCAGTGCTGCTGAAACGCAGCTTATCAACCGCATCCTGCGTCGACGTGTCGATGGGCGGCATCGCAGCCAGCCGTTCCATCGCTTCGTTAAACTCTTGGACAGAGAAAGGAGCGTTCTTCGGCTCGCCATCGTCGCCTTGAACGGTGCGAGTGAGATAGTGGAACGATACAGTCACCTTATCTTTGCGGTTCCGACGCGGCAAAAGACAGCCTCCCCAGTTCGGACTTCGGTTCTAAGCCGAAGCCTAGCATGTAGGGACGCAAAGCTCCACAAAGCGTTCGACTTCCGTTTGATCCAGTTTGGAGCCGATAGCACTACGCGGCCAAGGCGGATGCAGCTTCCGCCATTGAAGCGTTAGTTTAACGGCAGCTTCTTGCGCCTGACGATCTGAAAGCTGCCAGTCCGCAACCGGCCCAAATCCGGTCGTTCCAGCGCATGAAATTCCACCGGCTTCTAGCGCCCGCTACGTCTATTTACCGGCCAGAAATCCCCGCACATCACGCAGCGTCTCGCCCACCGCTTCCTCCTGCGGCACATGCCCCACATCATCATAAACGACCAGCTTCGCCCCCGGCACCGCCGCCGCAATCCCCTCCCCATCCCCCACCGGAATCATCCGATCGGCCCGCCCCCACAGCACCAAGGTCGGCGCCTTGATCCGCGCCAGCTTTGCGACCGGATCGGGCAGCGTGAACTGTTCGAGATGCGCGACCAGCGCCGGCCCGTTGCGAGCGATGTCGGCGCGGAGCGTTTCGAGCCGGGCCGGCGGGACCCGGTCGGGATGCGCGTAAATGCGCTGGGCGGTGAAGGCGATGCCGGCCGGGGTCGGGGCGGTCAGGAAAGCGGCCATCACCGGGGGGACCGCGACCGGCTTGTCGGTGACGCCGTTCATCGGGAAGGCGCCGCTGTCGATCAGGATCAGTTTGTCGACCCGCTCCGGATGGTCGGCGGCGAAGTTCCAGGCGATCAGGCCGCCCAGGCTGTTGCCGGCGATCGCCGCCTTGCGGAGGTGGAGCTTGTCCATCAGCGCGAGCAGTTGCGCTTCACGGTCGGCGGTCGCGTAGCGGGCGCGGGGATCGGCGGGGCTTTGGCCATGGCCCGACAGGTCGTAGCGGATCACCCGGTGGTCGCGGGCAAGGTCGGCGGCCCAGCCGTCCCATGTGTCGAGGGCGAAGGTGAAGCCGTGGATCAGGATGATCGGCGGCGCGGTGTGCGGCCCCTCGTCGCGGACATGGAGCGTCGCGCCGTCGACCTCGATCATCCGGTCGGTGGCAGCCATGGCCACGGGTGTCGTTGTCGCGGTCGCCGACGCCGCCTGCAACGGTACGGCGGCAAGGCCGAGCAGCGCGGCGAGGGCGAGCAGTGGCCTGATCGGCGCCCGGCTCATTCGACCCACTCGGTGCGCAGATGCTTGGCGGCGAGCCCCATGAACAAGGCCGCCATCAGATAATAGACCAGCGAGATCAGCAGCGCGACGCGCAGCGCGTCGTCGCCGAAGCTCGGCGCGAGCCGGTCGGACAGCGCGCCGATCGACAGCGCGCCGGCGCCGACCCCGATCAGATTGTTGATCAGCAGGAAGCTCGCCGAGGCGGTCGCGCGCATCGGCGCGGGCACGAGATGCTGGACCGCGGTGATCACCGGGCCGAGCCAGACATAGGCCAGCGCCTGCGGTACCACGAACAGCGCGAACGACAGCCACACCGACGGCGCCAGCATCGCCGCGGCATAGAGCGGCACGCAGATCACATAGGCGATCGTCGGCACCCGGGCGAAGGCGGCGCGGTCGCGCGCGCCGAGCCAGTCGCCGAGCCAGCCGCCGAGGATGATCCCGGCGACCCCGCCGGTCAGCGCCAGCGCGCCGAAGAAGCGCGAGGCCGCGATCAGGTCGAGATCGAACGAGCGCCGCAGCAGCGACGGCAGCCAGAAGCCGAGGCCATAGCCCATCATCGAGCTCGACGCCGCGCCGAAGGCGAGCAGCCAGAAGCTGCGCTTGGCGGCGAGGATGCGGACCACGTCGATGAAGCGCGGCTTGGGGCTGCCGGCCGGATCGTGGCGCTTGGGCTCGCGCACCAGCAGCTTGAACAAGGGCGCGAATAGCAGCCCGGCGATGCCGATCGACAGGAAGGCCGCGCGCCAGTTGACGGTCGCGGCGATATAGCCGCCGAACAGCACCCCGAGCGCCGAGCCCAGTGGAATGCCGAGCGAATAGATCGCCAGCGCCCGCGCGCGCTGCTGCGGCGGAAAAGTGTCGCCGATCAGCGCATAGGAGGGGGCGACCCCGCCCGCCTCGCCGACTCCGACCCCGAGCCGGCACGCGCAGAGCTGGACGAAGCCGGTGGCGACCCCGCACAGGGCGGTGAACGCGCTCCAGATGCCGAGCGACCCGGCGATCACCCAGGTTCGGCTGGTGCGGTCGGCGAGCCAGGCGAGCGGCACCGCCAGCGTCGAATAGAGGATCGCGAAGGCGAGCCCGCCGAGCACTCCGAGCTGGGTGTCGCTGAGGTGGAGCTCGGCCTGGATCGGCCCGGCGAGGATGCCGAGGATCTGCCGGTCGACGAAGTTGAACGTGTAGACGATCAGCAGCATCGCGAGCACCAGCGCCTTGCGGCCGGTGGTTGCAGGGATGGGGCCCGCTGCGGGAGCGGCAGGGATCGGGGTCGGCGTCATACCAAAAACCTTAGTCCTGCCCCGTTCGTGTCGAGCGAAGTCGAGACACGCATCGGTGGTGGAGCGTGTCTCGACTTCGCTCGACACGAACGGAAAAGGGAGTCGAAATTTCGACCGGCGTTCGACCCGGCAAAGGGAGCCGAAATTTCGATCGCCCGGGTCAGAACTTCATCCCCACGGTCGCGAACACCTGCCGCGGATTGCCGTAATAAGCGGTGAGCACGCCCTCGCGGCCGAGCGTCGGGATCAGCGCGCCGGCGGGGGTGCGGTTGAAATTGCCGGTGTCGGCATTCTGGCTGAGGAAGTTGTAGCCCGACACGATATATTTCTTGTCGGTCAGGTTGCGGCCGTGGAGCCCGACCGTCCAGCGGTCGCCGTCCGAGGTCCACACCAGGCTGGCGTCGAGCAGCGCATAGCCCTTCTGGTCGAGCCCCGGGGTGCGCAGCTCGAACTGCTGGGTGCTGCTGCGCCACGACAGCGTGCTGTTGATGTTGAGTTTGCCCGGTCCCACCGGGGTGGTGTAGCCGATCGACCCGCTCGTCGTCCATTTCGGGGTGTTCTGGAAGGCGCGGCGATCGGCGACGTTGAGGCCGCGGGCATCGATGAACTGCTTGTACTTGGCGTCGATATAGCCGAGCGACCAGTTGAGGTCGACGCGGTCGCTGGCGGCGAACAGGTCGCGCGCGGCGAGGAAGCTGCCCTCATATTCGACGCCCCGAATCCGTGCCTTGCCGGCGTTGGTGGTGACGCCGATGAAGGTCTGCTGGCCGTTGATCACGGTGCCCGCCGATCCAGGGACCTGGACGTCCTTATATTCGGCGTCGAACACCGCGAGCGCGATGTTCAGGCGGCGATCGAAGAACTGCGCCTTGTAGCCGATCTCATAGCTGTCGACGGTCTCGGGATCGAACGACAGGAAATCGTAGATCTCGTCATAGCTGCGCCCCCCGTCGCGGTTGGTGTCGGGGGCCGCGGTCGACACCCCGCGCGGATCGAAGCCGCCGCCCTTGAAGCCCTTCGAATAGCTCGCATAGATGTTGTGATCGGGGGTCGGCTTGAAGCTGACCGAGGCGCGCGGGGTGAATTCCTTGAAGGTGGCGGTGCCGCGGAAATCCGAGGTCGTCGCCAGCAGCACGCCGGTGCCGCCGAAGAAGGGCGATCCGCCGCCCAGATAGGTGCCGCGCAGGATCCGCGACTTGCGGGTGTCCCAAGTGTAGCGGCCGCCCGCCGACACCGAGAATTGGTCGCTGAAATCATAGGTGACGTCGCCGAAGAAGGCGGTGGTGTCGGTGTCGACATTGCCGAAGGTCAGCGCGGTCACCGCGCTCGGCAGCCGGACGTCGAACACGGTGCGCGCGGCGGCGTCGAGATAATAGAAACCGAACAGCCCGCTGAAGCCGCCGCTGCTCACCAGCGCCTGCACCTCCTGCGACAATTGCTTGTTGTTGTAATAGGCCGGCACGTCGACATCGACCGCCGCCAGCGCGTCGAAATCGATCGGCGAGGCGCTGTCGTCCTTGCGATAGGCGGTGATGCTGCGGATCGTCAGCCAGTCGGTGGGCTTGATCTCGCCATAGCCCGACACCCCCCAGGCCTTGACGTCCTGCTTGGGCGACACCAGCCCGCCCTGGCTGTCATAGACGTCGCTGAGCACCGGGGTGCCGCTGAACAGCCCGGGGATCAGCCGGTGGCCGCCGCGCGGATTGCTGCGATCCTTGGTATAGTCGCCGGTGATGCGGAAGAAGGCGCTGCTGCTCGGTTCGATCTGCACGGTGGCGCGGCCCGCCCAGATATCCTTGTTGTAATTGTCCTGACCGGTGGTGAGGTTCTTGCCGAACCCGCCGCGCGAGAGGCGCGCGACCGCGCCGCCGACCTTGATCGTGCCGTCGCCGATCGGCAGGCTCCCCTTCACCACGCCTTCGGCCTGGTCGTAGGTGCCATAGGTCGCGCGCACCGACAGGGTCGGATCGTCGCCGAGCCGCTTGGTGACATATTTGACCGCGCCGCCGATCGTGTTGCGGCCATAGAGCGTGCCCTGCGGCCCGCGCAGCACCTCGATCCGCTCGACGTCGTAAATGTCGAGCACCGCCGCCTGCGGGCGGTTGAGATAGACGTCGTCGAGATAGAGCCCGACCCCGGCCTCGAACCCGGCGACCGGATCCTGCTGGCCGACGCCGCGGATGAAGGCGGTCAGGGTCGAATTGGTGCCGCGCGACACTTCGAGGGTGACGTTGGGGGTGCTGTTCGAAATGTCGGTGATGTCGAGCGTGCCGGTGCGTTCGAGCTTGTCGCCCGAAAAGGCGCTGACCGCGATCGGCACGTTGAGCAGGGTCTCCTCGCGCCGGCGCGCGGTGACGACGATCGCCTCGCCGTCGTCGGCCTGGTCGGCGGCGGGTGCGGGCTGGTCGGATGGCTGCGCCATCGCCGGGGCGCTCAGTGCCGCGAGGCTCGCGAAAGACAGAAAAGCATGACGCAAGGATGCCATGGTGGCCATCGGACCTCTCCCAGATAAGAGCGCAATGCATGACGCTTGCGCTTCGTTGGGCTTGGTCATAATGAAAGTTGAACCGGGTTTCAAATACGAAAAGAGACTGGGAGATGGATTCTCGAAAAAACCCTTTGAACGAAGGGGATAGCGCGGCAGACACGGTGAGTGTCGCCGGTGAAGCCAAGATGCCGAAGACCGAACGCGGGCGGCGGACGCTGCGCGCGCTGCTCGACGCGGCGGCCGAGGAGTTCGGCGAAAAGGGCTTCCACGAGGCGTCGATCAGCCAGATCACCCGCCGGGCCGGGACCGCGATCGGCAGCTTCTACACCTATTTCGATTCGAAGGAGGCGATCTTCACCGCTTTGGTCAGGGACCTGAGCGGGCAGGTCCGCGATTTCGTCGGGCCGCGCATCGTCGTCGAGGCGAACCAGGTCGAGGCCGAACGCGCCGGCCAGCGCGCCTATCTCGAGTTCGTGCGCCACCACAAGCAGATCTACCGGATCATCGACGAGGCCGAGTTCGTCGATCCGGCGACCTATCGCGAACATTATACCAACACCGCCGGCCGCATCGCCGCCCGCCTCGCCGCGGGCCAGGCGCGTGGCGAGGTCAGCGAAGGATCGGCCGAGATTCGCGCCTGGGCGCTGATGGGGATCAACGTCTTCCTGGGGCTGCGCTTCGGGGTGTGGGGCGAGGAGGATTATGATCCGGCCGAGGTGTCGCGGGTCGCGGGCGACTTCATCGCAAATGGTATCGCGCCGCGCGGCGGGGGCGAGAAGGACTAGGCCGATGGCCGAGGGCGACCTATTCGCGCATCGCTTCTGGCGCTCGGCGGACGGGCTCACCCTCCATGCGCGCGACTATGCCGCCGCGGCGGGCCCGGCGCTGCTCCCGGTGATCTGCCTCCACGGCCTGACCCGCAACGCCGCCGACTTCGATGCGCTGGCGCCCTGGCTCGCGGCGCGGCGCCGCCGCGTGCTCGCGGTCGACGTGCGCGGGCGCGGCCTGTCCGAATGGGATCCCGCCGCCGACTATCGGCTTCCCGCCTATGCCGACGATGTCGCGCGGCTGCTCGATGCGCTCGGGGTGGCGCGGGCGATCTTCGTCGGCACCTCGATGGGCGGGCTGATCACGATGGAGCTGGCGATGCTGCGCCCGGGGCTGATCGCGGCGGCGGCGATCAACGATGTCGGCCCGGTGCTCGCCCCCGCCGGGCTCGCGCGGATCGCGGCCTATGCCGGCAAGACCCCGCCGATCGACGACTGGGCCGCGGCCGCCGACTGGCTGCGCCGGCTGAACGAATCCGCTTTGCCGCATTATCGCGCCGCCGACTGGGCGCGGATGGCGCGGCGGATGTTCCGCGAGGAAAGCGGGCGTATCATCCCGCTGTGCGATCCGGCGATCGCCCACCCGCTCGGTGATGGGGAGGGGGCGCTCAGCGCCGACCCCTGGCAGCGCTGGGACCGGCTCGCGACCGGCCGGCCGCTATTGCTGCTGCGCGGCGCGCTGTCGGACCTGCTCGATCCGGACGATGCCGCGGCGATGGTGGCGGGCCGGGCGAACGTCGCGCTGCGGATCGTGCCCGATGTCGGCCATGCGCCGATGCTCGACGAGCCGGCGGCGCTGGCGGCGATCGGGGAGTTGCTCGACGGGTGTCCTTGAAGAACGAACCTCAAAGTCCGTCATGCTGAACTGGTTTCAGCATCCACTCTTCCTCTCGGGAACGGCCCCCCGCGGCACGGTGGACCCTGAAACACGTTCAGGGTGACGGTGGTGGGTAGGATGCGGGCGGGCTCGATCCGAGGCCGCGCCGCCAGCCATTGGCATCGACGCCGCCCGGCCCCATCTGTCGCCTCATGTCCGTCTATGTCGACAACGCCCGCAACCCGTTCCACGGCATGTTGATGTGCCATATGCTCGCCGACACGCTCGACGAACTCCACGCCATGGCCGATGCGATCGGCATGCGGCGGATCTGGTTCCAGCCGGTGAGCTTCCCGCATTACGACCTCAACGAGGAACGGCGCGACGCCGCGGTCCGGCTGGGCGCTGTCGAGGTCGACCGCCGCGAGATCGTGCGGATCATGCGGCGGCTGCGGGCGGAGCCGGGGTTTCCGGGGGTGCGATAGTGCCTGCCCCTTTTCCGTTCATGTCGAGCGTCGTCGAGACATGGTGCGCTGGTGGCACGTATCTCGACTTCGCTCGACACGAACGGGATAGAATTCGAGGCGGTTGATATTATTCCGGGCAACACGAAGCATATATCGGATGAAGGCAACTCCCCCATGATCGATCTCTCGAAGCTCCAGCCCGTCAGCACCGTGCGCGACGAATGGGCCTATCCGCCGGCGGTCGCCAACCGCTCCGGCCTGCTCCAGGTCGACAGCGATCCCGACCACCGGCTCTATTGGGAGGAATATGGCAATCCCGCCGGCGAGCCGCTGATGTTCCTCCACGGCGGGCCGGGCGGCGCCTGTGCGCCGGCGATGGCGCGCTTCTTCGATCCGGCGCGCTACCGGGTAATCCTGTTCGACCAGCGCGGCTGCGGGAAGAGCGAGCCGACGGTCGCCGCCGCGGGCCCCGCGATCGCGCTGACCCGCAACACCACCGACCATCTGGTCGAGGATATCCGCGCGCTGCGGCAGGCGCTCGGCATCGGCGGCAAGATGCATCTGTTCGGCGGCAGCTGGGGCAGCACCCTCGCTTTGGTCTATGCGATCCGCCATCCCGAGGACGTCGCGACCTTGATCCTGCGCGGCATCTTCCTCGGCGCCCCCGAGGACCTGCTCTATATGTACCAGGGCAATGCCGCGACTTTTGCCGAGCGGCCGTTCGCGATCACCGAGCCCGGCAGCTACATCAGCTATCCCGACGAGTGGCAGGCGTTCGTCGAGATCATCCCGCCGGCGGAGCGCGCCGACATGATGGCCGCCTACAAGGCGATCTTCGACATGGTGCCGCAGGACGATGCCGACCGCGCGCGCCAGCTGCAGGCGGCGCTCGCCTGGTCGGTCTGGGAGGGGACGATCTCGAACATGATCCCGCAGGACAGCGACCCGGGCAAGTTCGGCGAGGCGGCGTTCGCGCTGTCCTTCGCGCAGATCGAGGCGCATTTCTTCGCGAACGACCTGTTCCTGCCGCCCGACTATATCGTCGCCCATGTCGACCGGATCGCCGCCATCCCGACCCATATCGTCCATGGCCGCTTCGACCAGGTCTGCCCGCTGACCCAGGCCTCGCGGCTGGTCGAGGCGATGGCGGGGGCCGGCGCGACGCCGGCCAGTTTCGTCCTGACCAATGCCGGGCATAGCGCGATGGAGGCGCAGACCGTGCTGGCGCTGACCGCGATCATGGATGGGCTGCTGCCGATCGGGTGATGGTTTTTTGGGAATAAGCCCCTCCCTTTCAAGGGAGGGGGAAGGGGTGGGTGGCGACTGAAGCGGCTCGGCTCGATGCCGCTGAAGGCGCTTTCGGTTCCAGCGTAGACGCTCGCTGCGCTCGCGCCCCACCTTCGTCAGGTCAACCATGCCCCCGGCATGGTTGAGGGAGTGCCGGGGGCACTCCCGACCTGACGAACCCCTCCCCTAAAGGGGAGGGGCTTCCAGCTTGGTTACCGCCACCCCGCCTCGCGCGCCTTCTTCTCGCCCGGGGCGTCGAGCGGATCGCCGGCGATCATCGCGCCGATCAGCTGGGTCTGGGTGGTGTCGCCGCCTGCCTGGCGATAGGCGGCATCGCCGGCTTTGTCCGGGGCCGCATAGCGAAGCTGCCAGCCGTCGCCGGCGCGGCACGCCACGCCCGACAGGCTGGTGCCGACGAAGCTGCGGCAATATTGGCCGTCATGGTCGCGGAAGCTCAGCGCGACCCGGATCGGGCCGGCCTCGCCCGAGGCCTGCTGGTCGAGCGCTTGGGCGATCGGGCCGGCGACGGCCAGCGCGCCGGGATGGTCGCCGACCCCGGGCGGGGTGAAGCCATAGCCGGCGAGCGCGCCGACGACGAGGCTCGCGGCGATCGCGCCGGGGATCGCCCAGCCGCCCGGCGTCGTCGCCCGGCGCGGCGGCGCGGCGCGCTTCTTCTGTTCGGTCCGCTCGCTGCGTTCGGCGCGCGCCGCCGCCAGCGAGATCACCGGCGCCGGTGCGCGCCGGGGGGGCGTCGCCTGCGGCAGCGCCGCGGGATCGGCGATGATCGCGCCGAACGCCTTGGCGAACCGGGCCTTCATCGCGCGGTGGCGGTCGGCAAGTTCGCCGAGCGCCGGATCGGCGGCGACCGCGCGCGCGACCCGATCGGCCTCGGCATCGCCAAGCTCGCCGTCGATCCAGGCGATGATCGTCGCTTCGTCGATCGTTCCGCTCATGACCCGTCTCCGTCCAGCCTCTTCATGCCAGGATTTTCATCCCAGGATCTTCATCAATGCCTGCCGCCCGCGCACCAGCCGGCTGGTGAGCGTTCCCGCGGGGATATCGAGGATCGTCGCCGCCTCGGCGTAGCCGAAGCCCTCGATCATCACCAGCGCCACCGCCTCGCGCTGCTCGTCGGGCAGTTGGCCCAGCGCGCGCATCAGATAATGGAGCTCGACCCGGGTCTCGGCGTCGCCACTCGCACCGACCGCCACCCCTTCCTCCTCGGGCGCCAGCACCCGGTCGCGCCGCTGGCGGCTGCGCGCGGTGTCGATCCACAGATTGCGCATGATCCGATAGACCCAGGCGTCGAAATTCGTCCCCGGCTGCCACAGCGTCCGCGATTTGAGCGCGCGTTCGGCCGCCTGCTGGGTCAGGTCGTCGGCATCCGCGGCGTCGCGGGTCAGGCCATGGGCAAATCGCCGCAGCCGGGGGAGCAGGCTTGCCAGCGCGCTTTCGAACTCGTCCAATGATCTGCCTCGTAGCCATGCGGATGAAACGACCATCGCCCGTCGTTTCATCCATCGGTGCCACGAAAAAGGAAAGACCATGCGCAACATGACGCGAAGGATGCGGATCGGCCTGCTGGCGGCGGCGATCGCGGTCGGCGGGCCGGCCACGGCGCAGTTGCTGGGCGGCGGCGGGATCGGTGGCGGCGGCCTAGGTGGAGGACTGGGCGGTGGCGGATTGCCGGGCGGCGGGCTTGGTGGGCTGACCTCGGGCCTGCTCGGCGGTTCGAGCGGGCAAGGCGGGGTGGTCGGCGGGCTGCAGGGTCCGCTGATGGGGGTGGGCGACACGCTGCGCGCGCTGACCCCGGGCGACCTGCTGTCGCTGCGCAAGGAACGGCAGCGTGCCTTGCTGCGCGCGAATCGCGATGCGCTCGACGTCGACGATGACGGCAATGTCATCCGCCGCGGCGAGATCGTCGCGATCGGACTCGCGCCCGATGCGCTGGCCAGGGCGCAGGCGGCGGGCTTCGCGCTGGTCCGCAGCGGCGCGGTCGAGGGACTCGGGCTGACGACGACGATCCTCGCGCCACCGAAGGGCGAGCCGGCGCGCAAGGCGATCGCGAAGCTCCGTGCGATCGACCCCGCCGGCACCTATACGCTCGACCATGTCTACGAACCGGCCAGGGCGCCGCTGGCGCCGGCGAAAGGGCCGGCCGCCGAGTCGGGAAGCGCGGGCCCGGATGGAAAAGGAGCCGGTACCCGCATCGGCCTGATCGACGGCGGCGTCGGCAATCACCCGGCCTTCGCGGGCGCGCATATCGAGCAGCGCGGTTTCGCCGGGGCGGCGCGGCCGAGCGGCCATGGCACCGCGGTCGCCTCGCTGATCGTCGGCAGCGCCGGTGCCTTCCATGGTGCGGCGCCGGGCGGCACGCTGCTGGTTGCCGATGTCTATGGGGGTGCGGCGGGCAACGGATCGGCCGATGCGATCATGCGCGCGATGGGCTGGATGGCGGCAAGCGGCGCGCGCGTCGTCAACATCAGCCTGGTGGGCCCGCCCAACCCGCTGCTGCTGGCGGCGGTGAAGGCGCTGCAGGCGAAGGGCATCATCATCGTCGCCGCGGTCGGCAATGACGGGCCGGCGGCGCCGCCGCAATATCCGGCCTCCTATCCCGGCGTGGTCGCGGTCACCGGGGTCGATGCGAAGGGCAAGGCGCTGTTCGAGGCCGGCAAGCCGCTCCACCTCGATTTCGCCGCACCAGGTGCCGACATGGCGGGGGCGGTGCCCGGCGGCGGCTGGGAGAAACTGCGCGGCACCTCGTTCGCGGCGCCGCTGGTGACCGCGCGCCTCGCCCGGCTGGACCGTGGCAATGCCGACGCGACGCTTGCGGCGCTCGCCGCCGAGGCGCGGCCCGGCGGCGGCAAGGTCGGCCGCGGCATCGTCTGCGGCGACTGCGCGATTCCGCCGAAATCGGTCGGCCTGAAATAATTTGGCCGGCGGCGGGATGAATCGCCGAGCGGCTGTCGTTGCTCTCCATGAAGCCGGACGACATGGCCGGCGGCAGATGAGGAGAAGACCGATGACCAATCCAACCAAAGCCCGTCTGATGGTGGCGGCGATGATGATGGCCGGTGTCGCGGCGGCGCCCGCGGCGGCGCAACTGCTGGGCGGCGGCGGTGCCGGGATGCTCGGCGGCGCGGTGAGCGGAATGACTTCGGGCGCGGGCGGCCTCGGCGGCACCGTCGGCGGGGTCACCGGCGCGACCGGTTCGTTGAGCGGCGCCGCGGGTTCGCTCGGTTCGGCGACCGGCAGCGTCTCGAACAGCGTGACCGGGTCGGGCAGCGCCCAGGCCAACAAGTCGGTGAACACCAAATCGGGCAATGTCGCCGCCGATGCCGGCCTGGCCGGCACGGTCTCGCGCAGCACCGACGCGGCGCTGGGCGCCAGCGGGCCCAATGGCGGCGCGCTCGCCGGCAATGTCGCCAATTCGGGCAGCACCAGCGTCAGCCGCAATGTCGGCACCAGCGTCAACGCGGTCGGCACCGATCAGGTGGCGAGCACGGTCGGATCAGCGCGCGACACCGCCTCGTCGACGGTCGGCAGCGCCCGCACCGCCGCAACCAACGGCGTCGCCAGCGCTCGCGACCGGGTCGCCTCGACCGTCGACACCGCGCGCGGCACCGCGAGCGGGGCGGTTGCGGCCACCCGCGATCGGGTCGGGTCGGCAGTGAACCAGGCGAAGGGCGCGACCGCGGCCGCCAATGGCGCCGGCTCGGGCGGTCTCGCCGGCTCGGTGACCGGCGGCGCGGCCTCGGTCACCGGATCGGGATCGGGATCGGGTTCGGCGACTGCGGGCACGCCCGCGCCTTCCTCGACCCCGGGCAATCCGGCGGCGTGATCCTTCGCCTATCGAAGCCTCTCGGAGCCCCTCCCGCTTGCGGGAGGGGCTTTTCGCATATGAGCTTCGTCACCCCGGACTTGTTCCGGGGTCCACCGAACCACGAGCGCAACCCATGAGAAGCTGGGCAACACCGGCGCAGTGTGGACCCCGGAACAAGTCCGGGGTGACGGATAAGGGAGTCCGCGCGTGGAACGAACCGCGCCTATGGGAATATAATCGCGACGGCGCGAGCGGCTTCCCCCTTCAGCATCGCCGAAGCACCTTCGCCCTTGTTTTAACGCCAATTTTCCTATGCGTGCTATAAAAGTAACACAGTTTCTCGCCGATACGCGAAAAGCCGTTTGACGCCGCGCGCCATAGTGTCATTTATGTCGGCAAGCATGCTGCAGCGCACATGCACATCCTATCCTTCCAGTCCCGCGATCGCGGGCATGCCGGTGGAGACAGTCTTGGACAGACGTAATTTTCTGGCGCTCAGCGGCCTCGGCCTGGGCGGCGCCATGCTGCCGTCGCTCTTCGGCAAGGCGATCGCCGCCGAGGCGCTCGGCGATGCCCTCGATGTCGGCTTCAAGAAGACGCTCGCCGACGCCGCGCTCAACGCGGCGACCGGAGCGGGCGCGAGCTATTGCGACGTGCGGGTCGGCCGCTATCTGCGCCAGTTCGTGATCACCCGCGACGACCATGTCGAAAATGTCGTGAACACCGAATCGACCGGGGTCGGCATCCGCGTGATCGCGAACGGCGCCTGGGGTTTCGCCGCGACCAACGACCTGTCGCCCGACAGCGTCGCCCGCGCCGCGCAGCAGGCGGCGGCGATCGCCAAGGCCAATGCCAAGAGCCAGACCGCGCCGGTCCAGCTCGCGCCGGTCAAGGGCGTCGGCGTGGTGTCGTGGAAGGCGCCGATCACCAAGAATGCGATGCAGGTGCCGATCAAGGAGAAGGCCGACCTGCTGATGAGCGTCAATTCGGCGGCGCTGGCGGCCGGCGCGAACTTCATCAATTCGATGCTGTTCCTGGTCAACGAGCAGAAATATTTCGCCAGCACCGACGGATCGTATATCGACCAGGACGTCCATCGGATCTGGGCGCCGTTCACCGTCACCGCGATCGACAAGGCGACCGGCAAGTTCCGCGAGCGCGAGGGGCTCTCGGCGCCGATGGGCATGGGCTATGAATATCTCGACGGCGCGCCCTCGGGCAAGTTCGTGCTGCCCAACGGCGTCACCGTCTACGGCAAGTCCTACGACATGAAGGAGGACGCGATCGCCGCCGCCAAACAGGCGCAGGCCAAGATCAAGGCGCCTTCGGTCAAGCCCGGCAAATATGACCTGGTGCTCGATCCCTCGCACACCTGGCTGACGATCCACGAGTCGGTCGGCCATCCGCTCGAGCTCGATCGCGTGCTCGGCTACGAGGCCAATTATGCCGGCACCAGCTTCGCGACGATGGACAAGCGCGCGGCGCATTTCCAGTACGGCAGCGACAAGGTCAACATCGTCGCCGACAAGCTCCAGCCCGGCAGCCTCGGCGCGGTCGGCTATGACGACGAGGGCGTCAAGACCAAGCGCTGGGACCTGATCAGGGACGGCAAGCTGGTCGACTATCAGGTGATCCGCGATCAGGCGCACATCATCGGCAAGACCGAATCCGACGGCTGCTGCTATGCCGACAGCTGGTCGAGCGTGCAGTTCCAGCGCATGGCCAATGTCTCGCTGCAGCCCGGCGCCGCCAAATTGTCGGTCGCCGACATGATCAAGGATGTCGAGGACGGCATCTACATCATCGGCGACGGATCTTTCTCGATCGACCAGCAGCGCTACAACGCCCAGTTCGGCGGGCAGCTGTTCTACGAGATCAAGAACGGCAAGATCGGCCAGCAGATCGAGGACGTCGCCTATCAGATCCGCACCCCGGAATTCTGGAATGCCTGCGTCGGCGTGTGCGACGCGAGCGACTATCGCCTCGGCGGATCCTTCTTCGACGGCAAGGGCCAGCCCGGCCAGGTGTCCTCGGTGTCGCACGGTTCGTCGACCGCGCGCTTCAACGGCATCAACGTCATCAACACCGCCCGCTCGCTCGGCTGATAGATCCAGGAGTTCTCGAAGATGAGCATCTTTACCGAAGAGCAGGCCAAGGCGATCCTGACCAAGGTCGTCGGCCTGTCGAAGGCCGACGAGTGCACCGCGCAGCTGAGCGGCGCGATCAACGGCAATATCCGTTTCGCGCTCAACAATGTGTCGACCAGCGGCATCGTCAACGACTGCGACCTCGCGGTGCAGGTGGCCTATGGCAAGCGCGTCGGCATCGCCACGATCAACCAGTTCGACGACGCCTCGCTCGAACGGGTGGTGCGCCGCGCCGAGGATCTCGCCCGGCTTGCCCCCGAAAATCCCGAGTTCATGCCGGCGGTCGACAAGCAGGTCTACAAGCCGACCCCGACCTTCTCCGAGGCGACCGCCGCGATCACCCCCGAATATCGCGCGCAGGTCGCCGCCGACAGCATCGGCCCGTGCAAGGCGCAGAAGCTGATCGCCGCGGGCTTCCTCGAGGACGGCCAGAGCTTCGTCGCCTTCGCCAATTCGAAGGGCAATTTCGGCTATCAGCGCGCGACCTCGCTCGACTTCACCTGCACCGTCCGCACAGAGGACGGGCGCGGATCGGGCTGGGTCGGGCACAATGTCCAGGACGCGACCGCGTTCAAGGCGGGCAACGACATCCAGACCGCGATGCGCAAGGCGAGTGCATCGGCCGACGCCAAGGCGCTCGAGCCCGGCAAATATACGGTGATCCTCGAACCCGCCGCCGCCGCCGGGCTGATCTCGTTCATGATGTATTTCTTCGACGCGCGCTCGGCCGACGAAGGCCGCAGCTTCCTGTCGAAAAAGGGCGGCGGCAACAAGATCGGCGAGCAGGTCTATGATCCGCGGGTCAATTTCACCGCCGATCCCTGGCATCCCGATGCGCCGGTGCTGCCGTGGGACGACGACAATCTCCCGCGCGAGAAGATGGCGATCATCGAGAACGGCAAGGTCGCCAACCTGCAATATTCGCGTTTCTGGGCGAAGAAACAGGGCAAGCGCGAGACCGCGGGGATCGGCAACCTGATCATGGCGGGCGGCACCAAGTCGACCGCAGACCTGATCAAGACCACCCAGAAGGGCATCCTCGTCACCCGCACCTGGTATATCCGCATGGTCGATCCGCAGACCGTGCTGCTGACCGGACTGACCCGCGACGGCACCTTCTATATCGAGAATGGCGCGATCAAATATCCGGTGAAGAATTTCCGCTTCAACGAAAGCCCGGTGATCATGCTCAACAATATCGAGGAGCTCGGCAAGCCGGTGCGGGTCAAGGGCGACGAGTCCAACCTGATCATGATGCTGCCGCCGATGAAGCTGCGCGACTTCACCTTCACCTCGCTGTCGGACGCCGTCTGATCGGGACACGCTACAACGTGCGGGAGCACCTCTTCTCCGTTCGTGTCGAGCGAAGTCGAGACACGCTCCACCACCGCAGCGTGTCTCGACTT
>NZ_JBXANN010000010.1:0-238769 GCF_058801765.1 Rhizorhabdus sp. GW822-FHT03C02 | reverse complement strand
CGATCAATCTGTCCGCTCAAACCTCTTGCAAGTGGGGGCCGTCCACATATGTCTCGACTACGCTCGACACGAACGGAGGGCGGGTGCGCTCGGTCAGTCCTGACTGTCGTCCTCATCCTTCGGCGGGGCGTCGCGGCGAATATTCTTGATGCGGCGGATGCCGGCGAACATCGGCAGCAGCAGGACCATCAGCAGCATCAGCGCGACGATCTGTTTCTTCATGCGCCGAACTCCCGGGCCGCCTCGGCGATCGCCGTGTAGATCGCGTCGAGATCGGCGTCGTCGATGCAGTAGGGCGGCATCACATAGACGAGATTGCCCATCGGCCGCAGCAGCAGCCCGCGCGCGCGGAAGAAGGCGCCGAGCCGGGGGGCGAGGTCGGAGAGATAGTCGCCCTTGGGGTCGACCAGTTCCATCGCCGCGATCGTGCCGAGCCGGCGGCGGTTGGCGATTGCGGGATGATCGAGCGCGGCGAGGCGCGCCGCCTGGCGGTCGCCGAGATCGGCGATGCGATCGCGCACCGGCTCGTCGCGCCAGATTGCGAGATTGGCGTTGGCGGCGGCGCAGGCGATCGGGTTGGCGGTGTAGCTCGACGAATGGAAGAACATCTTCGCGCGGTCGTTCGAGACATGCGCGTCGAAGATCGCGGGGGTCGCCAGCGTCGCCGCGAGCGGGATCGCGCCGCCGGTCAGCCCCTTCGACAGGCACATGATGTCGGGGGCGATGCCGGCCTGTTCGCAGGCGAACAGCGTGCCGGTGCGGCCCCAGCCGGTCATCACCTCGTCGGCGATGAACAGCACGTCGTGGCGCGCGCAGATCGCGCGCATCGCCGCGAGGGTGGCGGCGGAATAGATCAGCATGCCGCCGGCGCCGAGGATCAGCGGCTCGACGATCAGTGCGGCAGGGCGGTCGGGGGCGCGGCACAGCGCGTCGAGCGCGTCGAGCGTCGCCTGCTCATGCCCCTCGGCGGGAAAGGGCAGGGTGTCGACGTCAAACAGCAGCGGCTGATAGGCGCGGTTGTAGACGCCGCGTTCGCCGACCGACATCGCCCCGATCGTATCGCCATGATAGCTGTGCGCCATCACCACGATCCGGTGGCGCGGCTCGCGGCGGTTGAGCCAATAGCCGAGCGCCATCTTGAGCGCGACCTCGACGCTGGTCGATCCGCTGTCGGAAAAGAACACATGCGCCAGTGGTGCGGGAGCCAGGTCGACCAGGCCGCGCGCCAGCGTCTCGGCGGGTTCGTGGGTCCAGCCGGCGAAGATCAGCTGATCGAGCTTTTCGGTCTGGGCGCGGATCGCCGCCATGATCGTGGGGTGGCAATGGCCATGGGTGGTCACCCACCAGGACGAGATGCCGTCGACGAAGCGGCGACCGTCGGCGGTGAACAGGGCCGCGCCCTCGGCATGGGTGACGTGGGGGATCTCCTCGCCGAGGCCATGCTGGGTGAAGGGATGCCAGACGGGGGAGGAGGTCATGCGAAATCGCCTATGGTGAAAGCCTTGGCGAAGGCTATTCGCAAGGTGGCGGCGTCGAGCGGATCGATCCAGGGCAGCCGGCCGAGCCGCTTGACCCGGCCGATTGCGGCGATGCTGGCCTCGCTGCCCTCATTGGCGTCGCCGATGAAGGCGATGCCGAGGATCGACACGCCGCGCGCGCGCAGCGCCTCGATCGCGAGCAGGCTGTGGTTGATCGTGCCAAGGGTGGTGCGCGCGACGAGGATCGTCTCCATCCGCCAGCGCGCGAACATGTCGGCATAGAGCAGCCCGCCGGTCAGCGGCACCAGGGGGCCGCCCGCGCCTTCGACCACCAGCCGGCGATCGGTCGCAGGCGGGGTCAGCCGTTCGGGGTCGATCGTCACCTGGTCGATGGCGGCGGCGATGTGCGGCGAGGCGGGGGTAGCGAGGCGATAGGCCTCGGGCAGGATGCGGTCGGCGGGGAGGCCCGAAAGGCGCGCGACCCGTTCGCTGTCGGTGCCGTCGTCGAGCCCGGCCTGGACCGGCTTCCAGTAGCAGCCGTCGAGCGCGCCGACGAGGCCGGCGGCGAAGATGGTCTTGCCGACGTCGGTGTCGGTCGCGGTGACGATCAGGCCGTTGCTCATGCGGCGCGTGCCTCGGCGATGGCCGCTGCGAGGCCGGCCACGATCGCCTCGTCGACATTGAGGGTCAGCGAGATCCGAAGCCGCGACGTGCCCGGCGGCACCGTCGGCGGGCGGATGCCGCGCACGTCATAGCCCAGCGCCTGGACCGCCTGCGCGACCCGCATCGTCGCGGCATCGTCGCCGATCATCACCGGCACGATCTGGCTGCCGGTCGCGGGCAGCAGCGTGGCGGCGAAGGCGACCAGCCGGTGGAGTCGTTCGCGGCGTTCGGGCTGGGTGACGAGCAGCGACAGGCTGGCGCGAACCGCCGCCGCCATCAGCGGCGACGGTGCGGTCGAGAAGATGAAGCCGCGCGCCTTGTTGACCAGCATGTCGCGCAATATCCGCGGCAGGCAGACCAGCGCACCCTCGCAGCCGAGCGCCTTGCCGCAGGTGCGCAGGGTCAGGACATTGTCCGATCCTTCGAGATCGGCGGCGAGACCGCGGCCGTCGGGGCCGAACACCCCGGTGGCATGCGCCTCGTCGATCACCAGGAAGGCGTCCTCGCGCGCGGCGAGATCGGCGAGATCGGCGAGCGGGGCGCGGTCGCCGTCCATCGAATAGAGGCTTTCGACCGCGATCCACACCCGGCCCTTGTTGCCCTGCGCGCGCCAGGCCGAAATCGCCTCGGCGAAGGCCTGCGGATCGTTATGGGCGACGGCGACAGCGGTCGCGCGCCCGAGCTTCATCCCCTCATGCGCGCTGGCGTGGATCAGCGCGTCATGGACGATCAGGTCGCGTCCGGCGGGCAGGGTCGAGAAGATCGCACTGTTGGCGGCGAAGCCGGTCGAGAACCAGAGCGCGCACTCGCTGCCGAAAAAGGCGGCGGCCTCGGCCTCGAGCACCTCATGTTCGGGATCGTTGCCGCGCAGCAGCCGCGATCCGCCGGCGCCGACCGCGACCCCGCGGGCGAGCGCGTCGGCGACCGCCTGGCGCAGTTCGGGCGAATGGCCGAGGCCGAGATAGTCGTTCGACGCGAAATCATGGCCGGCCCGGCCCTGCAGCCGGCGGGTGCGGGCGCGCTGGTCGAGGACGGCGAGGGCGTCGGCATGGGCGTCGAGGATCGACATGCGCGCCTCCTATAAGCTGACGGGCGAGAGCGGAAGCGGTTTGCGTTCAGCGTGGCTCATCCGCTTTTTGCCCGAACCCCCTGTTCTGCAGCCGCGCTTTGACTATATCGGGCGGCGGACAGGCCGATGGCCGTGAAACGATTTTCGGATGACAGCATGAACGAAGACCAGATCAACGAGAATGAGATCGAAACCCCGGCAGCGGGCGAAGAGCAGGCCCAGGACGGCGGCGATCCGCGCGCGACGATCTTCGCGAAACTCGAAAGCGAGATCGAGAAGCTGAAGCAGGATGTTCTTTACGCGCAGGCCGAGACCCAGAATGTCCGCCGTCGGCTTGAAAAGGAAAAGCAGGACGCGTCGGCCTATGCCGCGACCAATTTCGCGCGCGACGTGCTGTCGGTCTCCGACAATCTGGCGCGCGCGCTGTCGGTGATCCCGGCCGAGCTGCGCGAGGACGACCGGCTCAAGGGGCTGCTGACCGGTATCGAGATGACCGGCAAGGAGCTGGAGAATGTCTTCCAGCGCAACGGCATCACCCGGATCGAGGCGATGGGCGCCAAGCTCGACCCGAATCGCCACCAGGCGATGATCGAACTGCCGCACGACAGCGCCGAGCCGGGCACCGTCATCCAGGAGATGCAGGCGGGTTACATGATCAAGGATCGGCTGCTGCGGCCGGCGCTCGTCGGGGTTGCCAAGGCGCCGTAATTTGTTTGGCCCTCAGACGCCGGGCGAGGCGCATCCGCGCCTCTGGGCTTCCTCGCAATAAGCTCGGGCGCGCGTTCGCGCTTGCGGACCCTGCGGGTTCGCTGTTCCGTGGCAGATGGCCGGCCGTGCGGCCTATTTCAGGGCGCGTTCGACGATGGCGTTCTGGCGGTGGATCAGCCGGGCCTTTTCCTCGCGGGTGCCGAAGCGGGTGGTCCACAGGCCGTCGAACCAGAGCCGGTTGCCGAACAGCCGGCGGCGATAGCTGGCGATCGCCCAGCGATCCTGCGCGCGCAGGGCGATCCGGCGCAGGATCGACGGCGCGGTGATGGTGCCGGCGAGCTGATAGCCATTGTTGATCAGCCCGCGCGCGGCGACGAACTCGGCCGCCGACAGATCCTTGGGATCGGCATGTTTCCATTTGCCGATGCTGTCGCCATGCGGCGCATCATAGGTCGATTCGCGGTCGTAGCGCAGCATCGCCGGATCATAGTCGACGCCGAGGAAATCGCAGATCCGGCGCAGTTCATATTCGGGATCGCTGGCAAGATCCTCATAGGTGACCGTGATCTGGCGGTCGGCGGGGAGCCGTTCGGCCATACGCCGCCACAATTCCTCGACCTCGGCCCAGGCCCGGATCCCGCGATACATGTTGCCGGCCCAGCCCATCGGGATCGTCGACAGGGCGACGTCGCGGCCGTCGCGGACCAGATGGATATAGCGCGCGTCGGGCCACAGCCACAGCAGCCGGTCGAAATGGCGGTGGATCGTCATCCCGACCGCGGCGGGCGCCGGTTTGGTCCGCGCGACCTGGTCGAGAAAGTCGCGGGCGATGCCGGGGAAGGCGACCCCCTGCGGGATGTTGAGGTTGCGGTTGTGGAACACCCGGTCGAGCGAGAGAAATTCGAGATAGGCGCGCCGCTTCATGAAGCGGCCGTCGGGGGTGATCGCGTCGACGATGAAGTCGCATTCGCCGGCAAAGGCGACCTGCGGATGATGGGCGAGCATCAGCCGCAGCATCGTCGATCCCGATCGTTCGGCGCCGACGAGGAAGACCGGCGGGCGGCCGGTCGGATTCGGTGCGGCCGGCTTCGGCGGTCTCTGGGATCCGGCGGTCTGCACGGTCAGTGCTGCATGCCTGCCATGCCTGCCATGCCGTCATCGGCGCCGGCGGCGACGGTCTTGGCCTCGGCCTCGAACGCGACACCGCTGGCGAAGCGGAAGCGCATCGGGATCGCGGTGCCGGGGGTGATCTGCGGATCGATCTCGAACAGCATCGCGTGATTGCCGCCGGGCGCGAACTCGACCGTCCCACCGGCGGGCAGCGCAACGGTCGCGATCGGTTTCATCGTCATCATGCCGCCGGCCATGCCGCTTTCGTGCAGCTCGATCCGCTTCACGACTGCGCTTTCGATCGCGATCAGCCGGTCGTCCTTCGCGCCGCCCCTGAGCGTGAAATAGCCCGCGGCCGGCCGGCCGGCGACCGCCGCGAGCCGCACCCAGGCGTCCTTGACGCGCGGCGTTCCGCCATCCCTGGCGTGGCAACCGCCCAGCAACAGGATGGCTGTGGCGGCGGCGATGAGGCGGCGCATGTGAAAACTCCCCGATTTGATCGTTTCAATAAGGGCGCTTGTGTCTTGCAGCAACAGAATCCCCCCCTATATCGCGCCAGTCAATTGCAAGCCGGACGGATGCTCGCCTCGTTTACTGGGGGCATGACCGGGGCTTGATCGAATGGGGCGTGAAAGGATTAGAATGGCTAAGGTTATCGGTATCGATCTGGGCACCACCAACAGCTGCGTCTCCGTGATGGAAGGCGGCAAGCCGAAGGTGATCGAAAATTCGGAAGGCGCGCGCACCACGCCGTCGATCGTCGCATTCGCCAAGGATGGCGAGCGGCTGATCGGCCAGCCGGCGAAGCGCCAGGCCGTCACCAACCCGGACAACACCATCTATGCGGTGAAGCGCCTGATCGGCCGCCGCTTCGACGATCCGGTGACCAAGAAGGACACCGAGCTGGTCCCGTATCACATCGTCAAGGGCACCAATGGCGACGCCTGGGTCCAGGCGGGCGGCAAGGATTATTCGCCGTCGCAGATCTCGGCCTTCACCCTGCAGAAGATGAAGGAAACCGCCGAGGCCTATCTCGGCGAGACCGTCACCCAGGCGGTGATCACCGTCCCGGCCTATTTCAACGACGCCCAGCGCCAGGCGACCAAGGACGCCGGCCAGATCGCCGGCCTCGAGGTGCTGCGTATCATCAACGAGCCGACCGCGGCGGCGCTCGCCTACGGCCTCGAGAAGAATGACGGCAAGACGATCGCGGTCTACGATCTCG
Source organism: Rhizorhabdus sp. GW822-FHT03C02 (assembly GCF_058801765.1). Classification (NCBI taxonomy): domain Bacteria; kingdom Pseudomonadati; phylum Pseudomonadota; class Alphaproteobacteria; order Sphingomonadales; family Rhizorhabdaceae; genus Rhizorhabdus; species Rhizorhabdus sp. GW822-FHT03C02. Next base: position 232,516 of record NZ_JBXANN010000010.1, on the reverse strand, counting down.
GCGGCGGCACCTTCGACATCTCGATCCTCGAGATCGGCGACGGCGTGTTCGAGGTGAAGGCGACCAACGGCGACACCTTCCTGGGCGGCGAAGACTTCGACTCGAAGATCGTCGAGTTCCTGGCGGCCGACTTCCAGAAGGCCGAGGGCATCGACCTGAAGAAGGACCGGCTCGCGCTGCAGCGACTCAAGGAAGCCGCCGAAAAGGCGAAGATCGAGCTGTCGTCGGCGCAGACCACCGAGGTCAACCTGCCGTTCATCACCGCCGACGCGACCGGCCCGAAGCATCTGGTCAAGCCGATCAGCCGCGCCGAGCTCGAGCGTCTGGTCGATCCGCTGATCCAGCGTTCGATCGAGCCGCTCAAGAAGGCGCTGGCCGATGCCGGCATGAAGGCGAGCGACATCGACGAGGTCGTGATGGTCGGCGGCATGACCCGCATGCCCAAGGTTCGCGACGTCGTGAAGCAGTTCTTCGGCAAGGAGCCGCATACCGGCGTCAACCCCGATGAGGTGGTGGCGATGGGTGCCGCGATCCAGGCCGGCGTGCTCCAGGGCGACGTCAAGGACGTGCTGCTGCTCGACGTGACCCCGCTGTCGCTGGGCATCGAGACGCTGGGTGGCGTGTTTACCCGGATGATCGACCGCAACACGACGATCCCGACCAAGAAGTCGCAGACCTATTCGACGGCCGACGACAACCAGAACGCCGTCACCATCCGCGTCTTCCAGGGCGAGCGTGAAATGGCCGCCGACAACAAGATGCTCGGCCAGTTCGACCTGGTCGGCATTCCGCCGGCACCGCGCGGCGTGCCGCAGATCGAGGTCACCTTCGACATCGACGCCAACGGCATCGTCAACGTCCACGCCAAGGACAAGGGTACCGGCAAGGAGCAGCAGATCAAGATCCAGGCTTCGGGTGGCCTTTCGGATGCGGACATCGACCAGATGGTCCGCGATGCCGAGAAGTTCGCCGAGGACGACAAGAAGCGTCGCGAGGGCGCCGAGGCGAAGAACAACGCCGAGAGCCTGATCCACTCGACCGAGCGTCAACTCGAAGAGCATGGCGACAAGGTCGACGCCGCGCTCAAGTCGGAGATCGAGGCGGCGATCGCCGAGGCCAAGACCGCGGTCGGAACCGGCGATGCCGGCCAGATGACCGACAAGGCGCAGGCGCTCGCCCAGATCGCGATGAAGCTGGGCCAGGCGATCTACGAGAAGGAGCAGGCCGCTGCGGCTTCGCCGGGCGCCGAGGCTCCGCAGGACGATGACGTGGTCGACGCCGAATTCTCGGAAGTCGACGACAAGAAGGCGTAAGTCTTCGAAATGTGTAAGGCGTACTCCGGCCCCGTCATGCGTGACGGGGCCGGTTGGCCGTGTGCGGGGGCTTGATGGCTGATATCGATTATTACGAACTGCTCGAGGTCGAGCGGACCGCCGACGACAAGGTCATCAAGACCTCGTACCGGCGGCTGGCGATGCAGTGCCATCCCGATCGCAACCCCGGCGACAAGGAGGCCGAGGCCAAGTTCAAGGCGATCAGCGAGGCCTATGACTGCCTCAAGGATCCGCAGAAGCGCGCCGCCTATGACCGTTATGGCAAGGCCGCGTTCGAAAATGGCGGGTTCGGCGCGCGCGGCGGCGGCCAAGGTTTCGAAGGCTTCTCCGACATTTTCGAGAATATCTTCGGCGAATTCATGGGCGGCGGTCGTGGCGGCGGTGGCCAGCGCTCGAGCGTGCGGCGCGGTGCCGACCTGCGCTACGATCTCGAGATCAGCCTCGAGGACGCCTATGCCGGCCGCCAGGAGTCGATCACGGTCGATGTCGCGGCGCAGTGCGAGAAATGCGACGGCTCGGGCGCCAAGCCCGGTACCGGCGCGAAGCAGTGCACGACCTGCCAGGGGCATGGCAAGGTGCGCGCGCAGCAGGGTTTCTTCGTGGTCGAGCGCGCCTGCCCGGCCTGCCATGGCGCCGGTCAGGTCATTTCCGACCCGTGCGACGAATGCCATGGCGAAGGCCGGATCGAGAAGCAGAAGACGCTCGACGTCCGGATCCCGGCCGGGGTCGACGAGGGCACCCGCATTCGCCTGACCGGTGAAGGCGAGGCCGGCGCGCGCGGCGGGCCGGCGGGCGACCTCTACATCTTCCTCCATCTGTCGCGACACGACCTGTTCGAGCGCGACGGCACCACCCTGTTCGCGAAGGCGCCGATCAGCTTCACCACCGCGGCGCTGGGCGGGACGATCGACGTGCCGGGGCTTGACAAGGCGGTGCACGAGATCCGTATTCCGGCCGGTATCCAGTCGGGCAAGCAGATCCGCCAGCGCGGCGCCGGCATGCCGGTGCTCAACGGCCGCGGCCATGGCGACCTGGTGATCCAGGTCGAGGTCGAGACCCCGACCAAGCTGACCGCGCGCCAGAAGGAACTGCTCGAGGAATTCCGTGCGACCGAGACCGGCGACGAATGCCCGCAGTCGAGCGGCTTCTTCTCGAAGCTGAAGGATATCCTCGGCTAATTTCCCGTCATCCCGGCCCCCGGATCTGGGCTTCGCCCCGTCCGAGGGCCGGGATGACGGCTATTTCGACCGCCCCCACCCATAGCGAAGCATGTCCCGCCACAGGCCGGGCTGGCTCGCCAGCGGGCGGCCGCGCAGGCGGGCCCAGAGCGATCCGATCGGCCAGGCGGCGAGCCAGAGCAGATTGGCGAGCAGCAACCCTGCCGATCCGTGGCGGCTGCGCAGGAAGCGCGCGCGCGAATCGAACCAGTAGCGGGGGCGGCGGCCGGTGCCGCTGGCGATCCCGGTGACCCCGGTCGCCTGGCCGGCGAGATGGACGACGCGGCTTGCGGGCACATGCCAGCAGGCGAACCCGGCCGCCGCGGCGCGGGCGCACAGGTCGACCTCCTCGAAATAGAGAAAATAGGCCTCGTCCATCGGCCCGACGCGGTCGTACACCGCCTGCCGCATCAGCATATGCGATCCCTCGACCCAGTCGGCGTGGATCGGTCCGGCGGCGATCGGGATAGCGACGTCGTGGCGGATCAGCCGGCGGGTCAGCGGGCCGAAGCGCAGCGCCGCGAGCAGTTCGCCGATCGGCGAGGGGAAATGGAACGCCGAGATGCGCGGCGAGCCGTCGGGGGCGAGCGTCTGTCCGCCGACGATGCCGACCGCCGGATGGGCGTCGACGAAATCGACCAGCGCGGTCAGCGCGCCGGGTTGCGCGATCGTGTCGGGGTTGAGCAGCCAGATGAGATCGGGGGCGATCCCCGCGGCGCGGGCGCAGGCGATGCCTTCATTGTTGCCCGCCGCGAAGCCGCGATTGCGGGCGGTGGCATGCAGCCGGCACCAGCCGTCCGCGCCGTTCGCCGCGATCGCTTCGGCGACCCGCTCGGCCGATCCGTCGCCCGACCCATTGTCGACGATGACGACCTGCGTGTCGCCACGCGCGACGACCTCGGGCGCGATTGCCGCGAGCGCGGCGATCGTCAGGTCGGGGGTGCGATAATTGACGATGACGACGAGGATGCGGGCGGTCATCGGCGGGGGGCTGCTCCACGGCCTCAAGCGCGTGATGCGCGAAGCCGTGGAGAAAGTGATGCCGCCGGATGGTCCGAAAGACAATCGCCCCGCGCGATGGCGAGGCGGACCGGCTGGCAAAAATGGCGGGGAGGCTGTGATTGAGGTGCCCCTCCCAGGCACCCGGCCCGCATCCCCGGTGGCTTCCGATCAGGAAGGCTTTGGGGACGAGGGCGGTATCGTCAGCTTAAAGCGTGACGACACCGAGAACGACCACCTGCGAGGCGATCGCGAGAATCGCGGTGATCGCGATTTCGAACATCTTCATGAAGTTACTCCTACGAACGAGCTCGTTGGCCCGCGACTTGCGCATTGGTGCGCTGCAGGAGCGTTTACTCTACCAAAACGGTTGGACGCAATTTCGTAACAGTTCGTCGCGCATGCAAGTTGCGCAATCGTGAAACAATCTTACGTCGTCAACCCGCGAACACACGTTCGAAAATGTCGTCGACATGCTTGAAATGATAATCGAGGTCGAATTTATCCTCGAGCTCAGAAGGGGTTAACGCGGCGCTAACGTCCGAATCACCCTTCAGCAGTTCGAGCAGCGACAGCTCACCGTCCGATTCCCAGACCTTCATCGCGTTGCGCTGGACGAGCCGATAAGCGTCCTCGCGGCTGACCCCCGCCTGGGTCAATGCGAGCAGCACCCGCTGCGAATGGACGAGGCCGCCCATGCGATCGAGATTCTTCTGCATGCGCACCGGATAGACGAGCAGTTTGTCGATCACCCCGTTGAGCCGGGCGAGCGCGAAGTCGAGGGTGATCGTCGCGTCGGGGCCGATATAGCGCTCGACCGATGAGTGGCTGATGTCGCGTTCGTGCCAGAGCGCGACATTTTCGAGCGCGGGGGTGACATAGCCGCGGACCATCCGCGCCAGGCCGGTGAGATTTTCGGTGAGCACCGGGTTGCGCTTGTGCGGCATCGCCGACGAGCCCTTCTGGCCCGGCGAGAAATATTCCTCGGCCTCGAGCACCTCGGTGCGTTGCAGATGGCGCACTTCGGTCGCCAGCCGTTCGATCGATGAAGCGATCACCCCCAGCGTCGCGAAGAACATCGCATGGCGGTCGCGCGGAATCACCTGGGTCGAGACCGGCTCGACGGTCAGGCCGAGCTTGGCGGCGACATGCGCCTCGACCCGCGGGTCGATATTGGCGAAGGTCCCGACCGCGCCCGAGATCGCGCAGGTGGCGATATCGGCGCGCGCCGCGACAAGCCGCGCCTTGTTGCGAGAGAATTCGGCATAGGCCTCGGCCATCTTGAGGCCGAAGGTGACCGGCTCGGCATGGATGCCGTGGCTGCGGCCGATCGTCGGGGTCAGCTTATGTTCGTAGGCGCGACGCTTGATCGTTTCGAGCAGCGTGTCGAGATCGGCGATCAGCAGATCGGCGGCGCGCGCCAGCTGGACCGCGAGGCAGGTGTCGAGCACATCCGAACTGGTCATGCCCTGGTGCATGAAGCGCGCCTCGTCGCCGACATTGTCAGCGACCCAGGTCAGGAAGGCGATCACGTCATGCTTGGTCACCGCCTCGATCGCGTCGATCGCGGCGACGTCGATCACGGGCTTGGTCGCCCACCATGCCCACAGCGCCTCGGCCGCCTGCTTCGGCACGACGCCCAGTTCGGCGAGCGCATCGGTGGCGTGCGCCTCGATCTCGAACCAGATGCCGAAGCGGGTTTCGGGCTCCCAGATCTTGACCATGGCGGGGCGCGAATAGCGGGGGATCATAGGGAAGGCCTTTCGTGGGCGGTCGTTGCGGCGCGCCTAGCAAGCCCGTCGCGGAACGGCAATCGCGCAAGGGGCCGCGGCAGCGATCGGTCCGAATCCGGACCCATATCGACGGTCCCGCGTTTTGAAGCACGACCGTCCGATGCCGGTCCTGTCGATCAGTGGAGTATGCAATGCGTATTGTTGTCGGTCTTGCGATGCTGGCGTCGCTGCTGGGTTCGTCGGTGCTGAGCGCCCATCCACGGGTGCAGGGCACGGCACGCAGCAAGGCGGCGCGCAGCGTGGCGACCGGCGCCACCGACCATCTGCCCAAGGTCCGGATTCGCGGGGTCGAGGATCCCGATGGCATGACGCCGCTCGCCTTCGCGCGCTGGATCAAGCGTCATCCGGCGGTGGTGGCGTCGCGCGACGATCATCGGCCTCTCCAGCTCGCGTCGAGCACGGGACTGCTCAACCGCACCGCGCTGAGCTTCTCCGCGGCCGATGCCGATGGCGACGGGCGGGTGTCGGCGGTCGAGCTGGCCGATTTCCTCGAACGGCCGAACTATTCGGTTTCGGCCAGCCTGTCCTGAGCGATCATTTCATCGATTCGTCGCCGGAATCACTCGACTCGCAAAGTCCGCAGCCCGCCGGGTGAAACCTCCGCCGATGATCGATGGTTATACCCGGACCATGACGCTCCCTTCGTCATGCTGGAATTTCAGATGATGCCTGGCAGCATCTTTGCCTCGATTTCCATGGAGAGAGATATGAACAAGCTTATGCTCATGGGCGGTGCCGCCCTTCTCACGCTGTCCGGTGCGGCTATCGCCCAGACCGCGGCTGCGCCGAGCGAGCCCGCCCCCGACATGAGCACGCCCGCGCCGGCCGAGACGCCCGACGCGGCCACGTCGGCCGCACCGGCCGCTGCTCCCGCCGCGACCGCGGATGCGTCGGCGACGCCTGCCCCCTTGGCGCCGGCCGAGGCCGCGACCCAGACCGCCAGCGCCGCGCCGGCGACCCCGCCCGCGGTGAGCGCCGACGCGGCCGCCAAGGTCAACGCCGAATGGGCGAAATATGACGAGGGCAACAAGGGCAAGCTGACCCCGCTCGAATTCGGCAGCTGGGTGCTAGCGGCCAAGGGCCAGGACCAGACCGCGCAGGTCGAAAAGACCAAGACCAGCAAGAAGGCCGGGCTGCCGGCGGTCAAGGTGCTCAACGCGACCGCGACCGACTTCGCCAAGGCCGACACCGACAAGGATCGGATGATCTCGCCGAACGAACTGGCGAGCTTCCTGTCGGCCTGATCGGTCGGCGTGCATGACAAGGAGGGCGGTCCTGGCAGGGCCGCCCTTTTTCACGTCCGCGTCAGATGAGTCCCAGCGCGCGCAGGCTCGCCTGGCCGCCGGTGCCGACGACGATATGGTCGTGGACGGCGATCCCCAGCGGCTTGCCCGCGGCGATGATCTCGCGGGTGAGGGCGATGTCCTGGCGGCTCGGCTGCGGATCGCCCGAAGGATGGTTGTGGACGAGGATCAGCGCCGCCGAATGGAGTTCGAGCGCACGGCGGATGACTTCGCGGACATGGACCGCGGCCTGGTCGATCGACCCTTCGGAGATGAGCTCGTCGCGGATCAGCATATTCTTGGTGTTCAGATGCAGCACCCGCACCCGCTCGACCGCGCGGTGCGCCATGTCGGCGTGGAGATAGTCCTGGAGCGCCTGCCAATTCGACAGCAGCGGCCGGTCGTGGACCCGGCCGCGCAGCAGCCGCAGCGCCGATGCTTCGGCGATCTTGAGCGCGCCGACCACGGCTTCGCTGGCACCGGTGCGGGCAAGCGATTCGGCGTCGGCGGACAGCAGCGGGCCGAGGCCGCCGAACTCCGCGAGCAGCTTGCGCGCCATCGGCTTGGTGTCGCGGCGCGGGATGGCGAGCGTCAGCAGATACTCGACCAGCTCATGATCGAGCAGCGCCTCGGGCCCACCGTCGATCAGCCGGCTGCGCAGCCGGGCGCGGTGACCGCTGGCATCGGTGGCGGGATCGGGACCGGAAAGCGGAAGGGCGGGATCGGGGGCGTCGGACATCGGCGCGGAGCGTATCGCAGATCGTTGCGGTGAACCATCGCGCCGATACGCCGTTGAACCGCCATGCTCCTGCGCCGGCTCGTTTCGCCTCTCATCACTAATCGGTCGCTTCGGGGGCTTTGTGCAGGCTAGAAGCGACCCGATGGAGCCCGAGCCCAGACGCATATCCCGCCTGGCGGTCGCCGGTGGTGTAACGACGACCCTGATCGCCGCGGGTGCGATCTGGCTGTGGATCGAACGCACCCCGATCGCGACCGGCTATATCGACGAGGCGCTGCGTGCGAAGGGCGTGCCGGCATCGTACAAGCTCACCCATGTCGGGTTCCGTACCCAGCGGATCGAGGCGATCCGGATCGGCGATCCGGCGCATCCCGATCTCGTCGCCGACTGGGCCGAGATCCGCCTGTCGGTCGGGATCGGCGGGGTGAGCGTGCGCGCGGTCGATGCCGGCGGCGTGCGACTCCATGGCCGGGTGGCCGATGGCCGGCTGTCGCTGGGGACGATCGACCGGTTGCTGCCCGCGGGCGGCGGCCAGGCGCCGTTCGCGCTGCCCGACATCGCGCTCACCGCGCGCGCGGCTAAGATCGATCTCGATACGCCCGCGGGGACGGTGCACGCGATGGTCGATGGCAAGGGCGGACTGGCCGATGGTTTTCGCGGCAGGGTCGGAATCGCCGCGGATCGTCTCGCCGTCGGCGGATGCAGCCTAGACGCCCCCCGGATCCGCCTCGCGGTCGAGATCGCGGAGGGGCGGCCGCTGCTCGATGGTCCGATCGGCGCGCAACTGCTGTCCTGTAACGGCATGACGATCCGCGCGCCGGCGATCGACCTGAGCGCGCGCGGCAGCGGCGACCTCGTCCGCTGGACCGGGGTTGCGGTGGTCCAGCGCGGCATGATGGCCGCCGGGGCGATTTCGGCGGCGCGGCTGGGAGGGCGGATCGGTTTCGATGCCTCGCCGAAGACGATCTCGGGCGAGGGCACCTTCTTTGCCGAACGGGTTCGCACTGCGCAGGCCTCGGCGGCGCGGCTGGGGATCGAGGGCGGCTATCGATTCGACCCGCAGGGCCAGGGATCGTTCGTCGGCGAGGCGTCGGTGCGCGGCGCGGCGGTCGATCCGCGGCTCGCGGATAGCGCCCTGGAAAGCCTGCGGAGCGCGGAGGCCACGCCGGTGGGGCCGGTGCTGGCGGCGTGGGCCAAGGCGCTGCGTGCCGCCGGGCGACAGATCGACGGAACCGCGACCGTATCGGTGCGCGCGCAGTCGGGTGGCGCCGCGCTGCAGGTCGAACGGCTCGACATTGCCTCGGCAAGCGGGGGCAGGCTGCTCGTGCGCAGCGAACGTGCCGAGGGGTTGGGCTGGCGCTGGCCGCAGTCGCAGCCGTCGATCAATGCAAGCGCCGAATTGAGCGGCGGCGGGTTGCCCGAGGCGCGGGTCAGCCTGCGTCAGCCCGTGCCCGGCGCGCCGCTGACCGGATCGGCGACGGTGGCGCCGGTGCGGGTCGGCGACGCCCGGCTGGCGATCGCACCGACGCGCTTCGGTCCGGCGGCGGGCGGCGGCACGCTGGTGACCACCCGGCTGACGATGGACGGGCCGCTTGCCGACGGGCGGGTCGAGGGACTCGACCTGCCGCTGTCGGTGCTGATCGGGCGCGGCGGCGCGATCGCGGTGAATCGCAGCTGTGCGCCATTGGGCTTCACCCGGCTGGCGGTCGCAGGATCGGTGATCGACCGGTCGAGTCTGCCTCTATGTCCGATCGATGGCGCGATGTTCGGGCGCGCCGCGTCGGGGGCGCTTTATGGCGGCGCGCGGATCGCCGGGCCGCGGTTGCGCGGGCGGGTCGGCGAACAGCCGCTGACGATGCAGGCGCAGGCGATCGACGTGCGGGTCGGCAGGCCCGGCTTCGATCTGAGCGCGCTGCAGGTGCGGCTGGGCGACCGCGCGGCACCGACCCGGCTCGACGTCGCGCATCTCGCGGGTACAGTCGATCGCGCGGGGATCGCCGGCAGCTTTGCCGCTGCCGACGGCAAGATCGGGCCGGTGCCGATCCTGCTGTCGCAGGGCGCGGGCCAGTGGAGCCTGGCGGGCGGGGTGCTGACGATCGACGGCGCGGTGAAGGTTGACGACGCCCAGACCGACGCGCCGCGCTACCATCAATTGTCGGTGCCCGACCTGAAGCTGGTCCTCAACGGCGGTTATATCACCGCCGGCGGCACGCTGACCGAACCGCTGACCGGCAAGCCGGTGTCGTCGGTCAGGATCGCGCATTCGCTGCCGAGCGGGCGCGGCGACGCGACGCTCGACGTCAAGGGGCTGCGCTTCGCCAAGGGCTTCCAGCCCGACCGGCTCACCCCGCTCACCGTCGGCATCGTCGCCAATGTCGAAGGCGAACTGGCGGGGCAGGGCAAGATCGTCTGGGCGGGCGGCAACGTCACCAGCAGCGGCGTGTTCCGCACCGAGGGGCTGAACCTCGCGGCGGCGTTCGGTCCGGTCACCGGGCTGAAGGGCGAGATCCGGTTCACCGACCTGCTCGCGCTCGAAACCGCGCCGCATCAGACGGCGACGGTCGCCGAGATCAACCCCGGGATCGCGGTGGTCGACGGGGTGATCCATTATCGGCTGCTCAGTGGCCAGAAGCTGGTGGTCGAGGACGGCAGATGGCCGCTCGCCGGCGGCACGCTGACCCTCGAGCCGACGACCATGGATTTCGGCCAGCCGGTCGAGCGGCGGATGCTGTTCCGGATCGACGGTCTCGACGCGGCGGCATTCGTTCAGCAGCTCGAATTCAAGAATATCGCGGTAACCGGCAAGTTCGATGGGGTGTTGCCGATCATCTTCGACGCGCAGGGCGGCCGCATCGAGGGGGGACAACTGCGGGTGCGGCCCGGCGGCGGCACCTTGTCCTATGTCGGCGACGTCACCAATGCCGATCTCGGGCGGATGGCGCGGATCGCCTTCGATGCGCTCAAGGCGATGCGCTACGATCGGCTGACGATCGACCTCAACGGCTCGCTCGACGGCGAGATCGTCAGCAAGGTCCGTTTCGACGGCACCAACGACGCGCCCAAGACCGACAAGAAGCCCAAGGGGCTGGTCGCGCGGATGCTGGCGCCGGTCACCCGTCTGCCGTTCCGGTTCAATATCACCATCACCGCGCCGTTCCGTGGTCTGGTCAGTTCGGCGCAGACCTTCGTCGATCCGTCGATCGTGCTGCGCAACGTGCCGGTCCAGCCGCAGGCGCCGGCGCCCGCCAATCCCGCGCCGGATCCCGTCCGGCCCCCGACCCCGCCGGCCGCCATTCAGCCCCGGTAAAGCGAGTCCATGCGATGAAAGTCCCGAGATTGACGATGAAGCGTTGCGATGCGAGCCTGAGGCCATGAGCAGATTGCCACTAGCCGTTTTCGCCTTTGCCACGCTTGGCGGTTGCATCCAGATCACGGCTCCCGAAAAGCCGATCGAAATCAACCTCAACGTCAATGTGAAGCAGGAGGTGGTGGTTCGTCTGCAAAAGGATGCCGACGATTTCATCGCCAACAACCCGGAGTTGTTCCCGAAATGACGCGCCTGACCAAGATGTTCCCCCTGATCGCCGGAATCGCGATGAGCCTTTCGGCCGTTCCCGCGCTTGCCGCCGATCCGGTGGTCGAGGCTGCGCTCACCGCCGGCACGGTCGGCGAGCAATGGGATGGCTATCTCGGCTTCGTCAGCGCACCGTCGGCCGACGTGAAGGCCGCGGTCGACGCGATCAACATCAAGCGCCGGGCCGGCTATACCCAGATCGCCAGTTCGCGCGGGGTGACCGTCGATCAGTTCGCGCAGACCACCGCATGCAGCACCTTGCGTGCGGTGAAGGCGGGCCAGAAATATAAATTGAAGGACGGCGGCTGGAATGTCCGCGCCGGCAGCGAATCGATCACCCCGGATTATTGCGGCTAGATTACGAATCATCGCGTGGTCGATGTCGGCGATTTCGCGCGGTCGGCCCTTCAAATGGCGAGTAGTCAGGATTCGTTAAGCTGCCGGGCGGGCTTCCAGGCCGGCTTGCCGACCCATCAAACAATTGACTCGCCTCCCCCCCCTTCCTAAAGGGTCCTCGCCTTGGCGGGATCGCTCGTCGGCATGGGCGCAACTTTCCGGCAAGGGGAGAGGTGACCATGGCGCAGGACGATCCCGGGCAAGACCGGGGAAGCATTGGGGATGAACGCCTGACCACGCTCGATGAGCGTCTCAAGGCTGCCCAGCATGCCGAAATGGTCAGAACGGGTTCGGCGCATAAGAAGCCTGAGAGGGGATATTCCCAGGGCAACCGTGTGCTGACCGAGCTGGTCGCGGGTCTTGCCGGCGGTGGATTGCTGGGCTGGTGCTTCGATCGCTGGCTGGGTACCACCCCCTGGCTCCTATTGGTGATGCTGTTCCTTGGGATCGGTGTCGCCTTCAGGAATATCATTCGGATTTCGCAGGAGCGCCCGGAATGAATTCCGGACGCTTTTGGCATAAGCAGGGGTAGGCAAAGCGTGGCGGCCGAATCAGGCAAGATCGATCCGATGCACCAGTTCCTGATCGAACCTTTGTTCGGTAAGGATTGGGCCATTGCGGGCCATAACATCGCCTTTACCAACAGCGCGCTGTGGATGGTGATCACCTTGGCGGCGCTGTGGATTTTCATGCTCGGCGGCATGAAGCGCGAGCTGGTTCCCGGTCGCTGGCAAGCGGCGGTGGAAAGCTTCACCGGCTTCATCTCGGGGATGATGGCGACGAACATCGGGCCCGAGGGCAAGAAGTTCACGCCCTATGTCTTCTCGTTGTTCATGTTCATCCTGATCTCGAACCTGATGGGCATGATGCCGACCGGCATCTTCGGGCTCCATCCGTTCACGGTGACCAGCCATCTGACCATCACCGGCGTGCTGGCGATCATCAGCTTCGCGATCGTGCTGGTGGTCGGCTTCGCCCGTCACGGCTTCCACTTCTTCTCGCTGTTCATTCCGCACGGCACGCCGGGCTACATGGTCCCGCTGATCTTCCTGATCGAGCTGTTCTCCTTCCTGATCCGTCCCTTCTCGCTGGGTCTGCGACTGTTCGTCGCGATGACCGCGGGCCACATCCTGATGAAGGTGCTGGCCGGGTTCGTGATCAACGGGCTGAACGCCGGTGCGCTGACCGTCGCGATCGTGACGATCCCCAGCTTCGTGCTGATGATCGGCATCACCCTGCTCGAACTGCTGGTATGCGCGATCCAGGCCTATGTCTTCGCGCTGCTGACCTCGCTCTATCTGAACGACGCGGTCAACCTGCACTAAGTTTTCACCAAGGTTTTCAACTGTTTAATCCCAAGGAGTTTATCATGGACGCAGAAGCCGCAAAGCTTATCGGTGCCGGTCTGGCTGCCATCGGTGTCGGCATGGCCGCACTGGGCGTGGGCAATGTCTTCGGTTCGTTCCTCGAATCCGCGCTGCGCAATCCGGCAGCCGCCGATGGCCAGCAGGGCCGCCTGTTCATCGGCTTCGCCGCTGCCGAGCTTCTCGGCCTGCTGGCGTTCGTCGTCGCGATGATCCTGCTGTTCGTCGCGTAAATCTGCCGGGGCCGGTTCGCCGGCCCCCCACTGCCCCAACAGGGACTGCTCGATGCCTCAGATCGCCCAGATTGCCGCGACCTACGCCTCGCAGATCTTCTGGCTGCTGATTGTCTTCGGCCTGATCTATTTCGGGATCGGCCGGGGCATGCTGCCCAAGATCGAAGCGACCGTCGACGCACGCGACAAGAAGATCGCCGACGACCTCGCCGCCGCACAGGCTGCGCGGACGCTGGCCGACGAGACCGAGGCCGCTTACCGGGCGCGCATCGATGAGGCGCGCGCCGCCGTGCAGAAATCCGCAGCCGACGCCAAGGCGGCATCGGCCGCCGAAGCCGAGAAGCGGGTCAAGGCGGCCGATGCCGACCTCGCCGCCAAGGCGGCCGAAGCCGATGCCGGCCTGAAGGCCGCGCAGGCCAAGGCGCTGGGTGAGATCGAAAGCGTCGCCGCCGAGCTCGCCCAGGATATCGTCGCCAAGGTGTCGGGGCTCAGCGTCGACAAGGCGGCGGCCGAAGGCGCGGTCAAGACCGCGCTGGCCAACGGCTGAAGGATCTGACCATGTCCAACCCCGGCTCCGTTGCCGTCGCCGCCAATCTCGCCGATGCCGATCATCTCGAGGGGCTGCCGAACACCACCGCCAGCCAGGCGGTGAACACCGAAGAACATCATGTCGATCCGACCGCGCTCGGCATGAACGCGACCGTCTGGGTCTCGCTGGCGATGCTGGTCGTCATCGTCCTGATGGTCTGGAAGAAGGTGCCCGCGATCCTGGGCTCGATGCTCGACAAGAAGATTGCGGGTATCCGGGCGCAACTCGACGAAGCCTCGGCGCTCCGCGCCGATGCCGAGAAGATCAAGGCCGAATATGAGGCCAAGGCGAAGGCCGCCGCGAGCGAGGCCGAGGCGATGCTCGTCCATGCCCGCGAAGAGGCCGACGCGATCGTCGAGCGCGCCCGCGTCGATGCATCGTCGCTGATCGAGCGCCGCGGCCGGATGGCCGAGGACAAGATCGCGGCCGCCGAGCTTAGCGCCGTTGCCGAGGTTCGCGCCAAGGCCGCCGCTGCGGCGACTGCCGCGGCCGCCGCGCTGATCGCGGAACGTCACGACGCCACCGCCGATACCGCGCTGGTCGACAAGGCGATTTCGGGCCTGGGCACCGCCCGCCTCAACTGAGCCGGCATCATCGCCATCGAAGGGCCCGCCGAGCGATCGGCGGGCCTTTTGCGTTTGGGCCGTGCATCTTTACGATTCCCCCATCAAAGCCGCGTAGATGAGCGATCATGGGCGCGATCGGCTGGATCTGGGCATGCATGCTGCTGTTGGGCGCGGCGCGGGCGCAATTCGCGCATGCGCTGCCGCCCGAGCTGGTCGGCGCGATGCTGCTGTCGGGACTATGTGCCCTGCCTTTGCTGTGGAATCGCACGACCGGACTGCTCGGCGCGGTGGCGCCTTCGGGCCTCGTGCGGGCCGGGCTGGCTTTGCTCATCCTGCTGACCGCCGGTGTCGCCCAACCTGCCGCCGTCGTCGGGATGATCGGTCTTTCCTGAAATAGCCGCGTCGAAATCGTCGGCGGGGTTCAATCCGGGACGGAAACATCCTAGATCAGGATGGTGAACCAGGCCCCCCCGACCGACCGTTTCAACGAAGAAAAAAGCGTCTACACCGTGCGCGGATCGGATGCGCCCGATCTGGAAGCCGGCATCGCCGCGATCCGCAACGTCCTCGACACGCTGCCCGCGCGCCCCGGCGTCTATCGGATGCACGACGCCCGCGGCGACGTCCTCTATGTCGGCAAGGCGCGCGCGCTCAAGAATCGGGTCGCCAACTATACCCAGGTCGCGCGGATGCCGAAGCGGCTTAGCCGGATGGTCGCGCAGACCCGGTCGATGACGATCGTCACCACCAACAGCGAGGCCGAGGCGCTGCTGCTCGAGGCGCAGCTGATCAAGCGCTACCGCCCGCCGTACAATGTCCTGCTGCGCGACGACAAAAGCTTCCCGTTCATCCTGCTGCGCGAGGATCATGATTATCCGCGCATCCAGAAGCATCGCGGCGCGCGCAAGGCGAAGGGGCAGTATTTCGGTCCGTTCGCCAGCGCCGGTTCGGTCACCCGCACCCTCAACGCACTGCAGAAGCTGTTCCTGCTGAGAAGCTGCACCGACAGCTTCTTCGCCAATCGCGACCGCCCGTGCCTGCTCTACCAAATCAAGCGCTGCTCGGCGCCGTGCGTCGGCCGGATCGAAGAAGGCGCCTATGCCGAGCTGGTCGACGATGCGAAGGCGTTTCTCGGCGGCAAGTCGACCCAGGTCCAGAAGAAGCTGGGGGAGGCGATGAGCGCCGCGGCCGAGGCGATGGATTATGAGCTCGCCGCGGTCTACCGCGACCGCCTGCGCGCGCTGACCTTCATCCAGGGCAGCCAGGCGATCAACGCCGAGGGGGTCGCCGACGCCGACGTGTTCGCGATGCACAGCCATGCCGGGACGGTGGGCATTCAGGCCTTCTTCATCCGCGGTGGCCAGAATTGGGGACACCGCGCCTTCTTCCCGGCGCACACCGCCGATGTCCCCGAGGAGGAGGTGCTCGCGAGCTTCCTGATGCAATTCTATGAAGAGGTCCCGCCGCCGCGGCTCGTTCTGGTCGATCGCGATCCGGCCGAGACAGCACTGCTCGCCGAGGCGCTGGGCGAGCGTGCCGGCCGCAAGGTGCAGATCAAGGTGCCCCAGCGCGGCGAGCAGCGTAAATTGCTGGCGCAGGCGCAGCGCAACGCGGTCGAGGCGCTCGACCGGCGGATGGCGGAATCGACCACGCAGAGCCGGATCATGCGCGAGATGGCCGACCTGTTCGAGCTCGACGAGATTCCCGACCGCATCGAGATCTACGACAACAGCCATATCATGGGGACCAACGCGATCGGCGCGATGGTGGTCGCGGGCCCCGAAGGGTTCCGCAAGAACGCCTATCGCAAGTTCAACATCAAGAATCCTGAGACCAAGCCCGGTGACGATTTCGCGATGATGCGCGAAGTGCTCGGTCGGCGCTTCGCACGGCTCGAGAAGGAGGATCCCGAGCGCAAGGGTGGCGACTGGCCCGACCTGCTGCTGATCGACGGCGGCAAGGGCCAGATCAGCGCGGTGTGCGAGGTGCTCGAGACGATGGGGGTCCAGGACGTCGCGATCGTCGGCATCTCGAAGGGCCCCGACCGCAATGCGGGGCGCGAGCATTTCCACATGCCCGACGGGCGCGAGGCGATGCTGCCGCCCAACTCGCCGCTGCTTTTCTATTTGCAGCGGTTGCGCGACGAGGCGCACCGCTTCGCGATCGGGGTGCACCGGACGAAGCGCGCGGCGAACTTCACTTCGAGCCCGCTCGACGATATTCCGGGGATCGGTCCGGCCCGCAAGAAGGCGCTGCTGATGCACTTCGGCACCGCCCGCGCGGTCCGCAGCGCGGCGCTGACGGACCTCGAAAGGGCACCCGGCGTTTCGAAGGCGATGGCACAGGCTATTTACGATTTCTTTCATGGGGGAGGTTAGGACAATGCCATGTCTTTCATGCCCCCTGCTCTGGAACTGGACGAGGCGATGCCGACCCAGGTCCTGATCACGATCGACACCGAGTTGATGCTCGGCCAGTCGGCGGGGGTCGATGACTGGCGCGCCTCCTATGCGCGTTCCTATGAGGCGGCGGGTGTCGGCATCCCCTATCAGCTGCGCGTGCTTGCCCAATATGCGCTGAAGGCCTGTTTCTTCGTCGATCCGATGCCGGCCTGCGTCCATGGCATCGAACCGATCCGGCGGATGGTCGGGCCGATCCTCGAGGCGGGGCAGGAGGTGCAGCTCCATCTCCACCCGCGCTGGGCCGCGGTCGATGGCGGTACGATGACCGGCGCCTACGAACTCAACGAATATGACGAGGCCAGGCAGCGCGACCTGATCGCCCGCGCCCGCGACCTGCTGATGGAGGCGGGCGTGCCCGAGCCGATTGCGTTCCGCGCGGGCAGCTACGCCGCCGACGATGCGACGCTGCGCGCCGCGGCGTCGCTCGGTTTCGCCTATGACAGCAGCCATAATGGCTGCGAACATCCCTGGCCCAGCAAGATCGGCCTGCCCGCCGGTCAGATCACCCCGATCCGCCATGAGGGGATCACCGAAATCCCGGTGACGCTGATCGACGACGGCGCGGTGCCGCGTCACCTCCAGCTCTGCGCGGTGACGATGGGCGAACTGCGCGCGGCGATCGAACATGCCGAGCGGATGGGGCTGCCGCTGGTCAACATCGTCAGCCACAGTTTCGAACTCGCCAACCGCACCGGCACCGCACCCAACCGGGTCCATGTCCGGCGGTTCGAGCATCTCTGCTCCTTCCTGTCGCGCGAACGTGCGCGCTTCCCGACCGCCTTCTTCGCCGATCTTCACAATCTCGATCTCGACGTGCCGTCACAGTTGCTGCCGACCGCCTCGCTGCGCCGGTTCGGGCGGTTCGTCGAGCAGATGTGGTCCAACCAGGTGGCGGAGAGAAGGTAACCCGCTCGTCGCTCCGGCGGAGGCCGGAGCGACGGCTGGAGGTGACAGCGTCATCGATGGGCGCCATGTTGCAACGGTGCTGATCCGTTCTTCCGCCATCATCTGCTCGGTCCGCCAGCATGCCGAACATGGCGCGATCGTGCGGGCGCTGACGCCGCAGGAGGGGCTGCTCGCCGGCTATGTGCGCGGCGGTCGGTCGCGGCGGCTGCGGCCGGTGCTGATGGCGGGCAATCTGGTCGAGGCCGAATATCGCGCGCGGACCGAGGAGCAGTTGCCGGCGCTGACCGTCGAGCTGACCCACAGCCGGGCGGGGCTGTACGCCGAGCCGTTGCCGGCGGCGGCGATCGAATGGCTGTGCGCGCTGACCGCGAGCGTGCTGCCCGAGCGCCAGTCCTATCCCGAGCTCCACGCGGCGCTCGATGCGGTGTTGTCGGCGATCGAATATGCCCCGGCGGCGAGCGGCTGGGCGGCATCGGCGGTGCGCTACGAGCAGTTGCTGCTCGCCGAGCTCGGCTTCGGCCTCGATCTGTCGGCATGTGTCGTCACCGGCGCCAGGGAGGATCTCGGCTTCGTCAGCCCGAAGAGCGCGGCGGCGGTATCGCGCGGCGCGGCCGGCCCCTATGCCGACCGGTTGCTGCCGCTGCCCGGCTTCCTGCTCGATGGCGGCCCGGCGAACTGGGGCGATATCCTCGACGGATTCCGCCTCACCGGCCATTTCCTCGACCGCGACCTGCTGACCGATCGGCGATCTTCGATCCTCGACGCGCGTGGGCGGCTGATCGACCGGATCAAGCGGCTTATTGCCTAGTCGCGCGCAAGCGGGCATGGCGCGCGCAGCTTTTTCAAAGAGGGATTTCAGCCATGCTCATCGCGCTCCTGCCCGGCGACGGAATCGGTCCGGAGGTCCTCGGCGAAGCGGTGCGCGTGCTCGAGGCGGTCTGCGGCGACCGGCTGTCGTTCGAAACCGCGCCGGTCGGCGGCGCCGCCTACAAGGCCGCCGGCCATCCGCTGCCGCCGGCGACGCTCGATCTGGCGAAGCGCGCCGATGCGATCCTGTTCGGCGCGGTCGGCGATCCCGACTGCGACGGTCTCGATCGGCATCTGCGCCCCGAACAGGCGATCCTGGGCCTGCGCAAGGAATTGTCGCTGTTCGCCAATCTGCGCCCCGCGAAATTGTTTCCCGAACTCGCCGACGCTTCGGCGCTGCGGCCCGAGGTCGCGAGCCAGATCGACATGGTGATCGTCCGCGAACTCAACGGCGACGTCTATTTCGGCGAAAAAGGCATGCGCAAGACGGGCGCGGGCCTGCGCGAAGGCTATGACATCATGTCCTATAACGAGGACGAGGTGCGCCGGATCGCGCGGGTCGGCTTCGAGACCGCGACGGCACGGCGCGGCAAGCTGTGCTCGGTCGACAAGGCCAATGTGCTCGAGACCTCGCAGCTGTGGCGCGACGTCATGATCGAGACCGCGGCGGATTACCCGCAGGTCACGCTCAGCCATATGTATGTCGACAATTGCGCGATGCAGCTGGTGCGCAATCCCGGCCAGTTCGACGTGATCGTCACCGGCAATCTGTTCGGCGACATCCTGTCGGACCAGGCGAGCATGTGCGTCGGCTCGATCGGCATGCTGCCGTCGGCCTCGCTCGATTCGAACCAGAAGGGGCTTTACGAGCCGATCCATGGTTCGGCGCCCGACATTGCCGGGCAGGGCAAGTCCAATCCGCTGGCGACGATCCTGTCGGCGGCGATGATGCTGCGCTATTCGCTCGGCATGGCGGCCGAGGCGGACCGGATCGAGGCTGCCGTCGCCACGGCGCTGGCGAGCGGCGTGCGCTCGGCAGACCTCGGCGGAACGGTGTCGACCAGCGCTATGGGCGACGCGGTGCTTGCTGCGCTCTGACGTCCGCTTTCATCGCCCCATCAACTGGCGCGCCGCCGGGAGATAGGTGCGGCCGATGCGGATGCGTTCGCCGTCGGCCATCACCGCGTGCCACACCCCCATGCCGTCATGGCTGAGCTTTTCGATGCGGTCGCGGCGGACGATCGTCGAGCGGTGGAGACGGACGAACTGGCTCGAATCGAGCCGGCGTTCGAGTTCGGTGATCGTCTGGTGGAGCAGGAAGCTGCGCGTGCCGATGTGCAGTCGCATATAATCGCGCTCGGCCTCGATCCGGTCGATGTCCTGGACGGCGATGCGGACCATCTCCGAGCGGTGCGGTACCCAGAATTCCTGGGCAAAATCCGATGCCGGCGCCTGTTCGGGCGGTGCCCGGCGGCGCTCGATCACCCGCGCGACCGCGCGGCCGAGCCGGTCCTGCGACACCGGCTTGAGGACATAGTCGGTCGCCGACAAATCGAACGCGGTCACCGCATATTGATCGAAGGCGGTGCAGAAGATGATCGCCGGCTTGCGGTCGAGCTTCTCGATCGCCCGGGCGACGCCGATCCCGTCAAGCCCGGGCATCGCGATGTCGAGCAGCAGCATCTCGGGTTCGAGCGCGTCGATCAGGCGGAGTGCGGCCTCGCCGTCGGATGCGGTGCCGACCAGATCGATCTGCGGTTCGCGCGCACATAATATCTGCAAGCGCTCGATCGCGAGCGGTTCGTCGTCGACGACGAGGGTGCGGATGGGTGATTCAGGGTTTCGAGTTTCAGGCGCCATTCCGGATCAGTGGCATGAAAAGCGTTACGCCGAAACCACCATTGGGCAGCAGGCCATAGCGGCAGGCGGCGTCGTCGCCGAAGCGCGCCTTGAGCCGGTCAGTGACGTTCTTGAGGCCGACGCCGGTGCCCTTGAGCTTGCCGTCGTCGTCCATCGCGTCGCCGTCGTCCTCGACGGTGAGCACGAGTCCGTGCGAGTCCTCGCGCGCACCGATGAAGATGTGGACCGGCCGCTTCGATCGCGACACGCCATATTTGATCGCATTCTCGACCAGCGGCTGCAGGATCAGGCAGGGCACGCAGGCGTTGCTCAGCGACGGCGGGATCGAGATGTCGACCTTCATCCGCTCGGGAAAGCGCACCGCCTCGATGTCGAGATAGAGCCGCTGGAGCCGGATCTCCTCGGACAGTCGCACATCCTCCTTGGGATCGGCGGTCAGGCTGGTGCGAAAGAAGGTCGAGAGGTTGAGGATCATCCGCTCGGCCTCTTCGGGCCTCTCCTTGAGGACCAGCGTCGACAGCGAATTGAGCGTGTTGAACAGGAAATGCGGATTGACCTGATAGCGCAGTGCCCGAAGTTCGGCATCGCGCGCGGCGGCGCGATAGCCCGCGGACTCGCGCTCGACCGCGCGGACGGCCGCCGCATAGGACAAAGCGAGGAACAGCGCCCCCCAGGCCCCGAAGAAGAAATAGCCGTTGAGCGCCTGGTCGGCGATCTGCTCGAACACCGACTTGCCGTCATCCTCCTCATGGACCGGCATCGCCGATCCAGCCCGCACGACGACGCGCGGGGCGGGGTCGCCGACCGAAATCGACGGGATTTCGATCGGGGTGATCGGTGGCACCGGCGCGGCGCGGGGGGCGGGGGTCGGGGCCGCGACCGGTGCGGCGGGCGCCGCCGGAGAGGCCGGGGTGGCCGGTTTCGTGCTGCCGGGGCGCGGCGGCACCGGGATGCCGCCCATGAGCTCGTCGAGATCGATCTTGATGCCATGGCGACGGGCCTCGGCGACCGCCGCGCGCGCCTCGGCCATGCCACGCTGATACTCCTCCCAGCCTTCGCGCTCGGAGGCCTCGGCATCGTCGCGGTCGGTCTGGGTCCGCGCCTTCTGGGCATCGCGCCGCGCGGCGGCGGCATCGTTCTGCGCCTTTTCGGCCGCGCGCCGTGCCGATTCGGCCTGGCGGATGGCGGCGCGCTGCGCCTCGGTCGCCTCGCGGGCCTGCTCGGTCGCGCGGCGGATCGCCTCACGCGCGACGGCGAGCGCGGCTTTGGCCTGTGCGCGTGCGGCGTCGGCGGCCTGGTTGTCGATGATCGCCTGCTTCTGGCGATATTCCTCGCTCTTGGCGGCGTACATCTTGTCGGTCACCTGGCGCATCGCGATCCAGTTGATCGACGAATAGGCGACCGCCGCCGGGATCGCGAGCAGCGCGACCGCGGTGACGTTGATCGCAAGCGACCTGCCCGCCAAGGGGCGCATGGCGAGATAGACGATATAGGTCGCGAGCATCGACCCCACCGCGACGAGGGCACGCGCGGCGAGCATGTCGGCCTGGTGCTCGCCTCCGATCAGCATCCATCTGACCGTCGCAATCGCGAAATAGGTAAGCCAGAAACACACGATCGAAAGCAAGGCGACCCGCGGACTGACCGTAGCTCCGCGCGGGCCGGAAATGTCTAATGTCATGGGTGTAAATATAGGCACGACATGGTTTCACGTCGCCTGCAATCGGTTGGCGTTGGTCGAACACGCTTTGCCGTTCATCGAAAGTTCAGCTTCCGCGCCCCTGTCGCAACCGATCGCATCCCGGAACAGGCTGTCGCCGCCGTTCGTTGATCCCGGACGAGACAATAAGCGGAGTAGGAGCGATGACCACCGATTCGACGACCCGGGCGACACCGCATATCCGGACCGCCCATGACGCGACCGATGACGACAAGCTGGCGTCGAACCCGAAAAACGAGGATGCCAAGCTCGACGTGGCGCTCGATGAAAGTTTTCCGACATCGGACGCGCCGGCCAATACCCAGCCCGGCAAGGGTCAGGACCCGGCACCGTCGTCGGGCTATGACGAAGAGGCCGAAAAGGCGCGCATGGACAGCAAAGAGTAATCTTGTCAGTGCTTTGGGGTGATGTTGGGGCGTTGTCGAAAGGCGGCGCCCCAAAACTTATCCACCAAAAAATAGCGCCGATGCAACTTTTCGCCGCACCGCTTGTTGCAACGCAGCAAGAAACATGCTCCGTTCATTAACGGAAGCCTCACAAGGGCTTAAGCGTCTGTAAAGCATAAGAGGCGCATCGTCCTTCCAAGGCTTCCTCAAAGGGGGGTGTTGGTATGGGTTCGTACAGCAAACCTGCAGATGGCGCGATGACGCTGGCGGAAATGAAAGAGTTCGCCAGTTTCCCGGCCGCCACGCAACGATATGTCCGCCGATCGCTCGATATCGGCCTGGGGCGCGAGGATGCGCTGGCGCGCTGGTCGCGCGACGTCGTCGAAAGCGCGAGCATCATGGCGCAGGCGCGGATCTACAGCCGCCTCGACCATGTCCGGTGCATGGTGCCCGATGACAGCGGTCTCGATGCGGTCGAGCCGTTCATGGCCCCGCTCATCACTCTTTCGGCCTTCGATCTCGGTCAGGACCGGCTCAACAGTTTCGGCGCCTATCGCTTCCTCTACGAGCGGCTGATCGGCGCGAATGTGCGGCCCTGGCTGCCGGGCGCCTTCTGTGCCGCGGCGGCGCTTCCCCACCTCCATCCCGAAAAGCGGCGGGTGCTGTTGCAGTCGATCAGCGAAGCCGCCGCCACCGCGCCGGGTTGGTCGAACCGCGAGCCGGCCTTCTTCCCCGAATGGGTCGACAAGGTCGAAGTCCGCCTGCCCAACTGAGCCGAACACTCCCGGTCGGCCTTTTCCCGAAACGTTCGGGACGTTACGGAACTGCGAGGTTCGTCGTTCGTCTCCACGACGATCCTGGGAGAAGCAGCTTGCCCATCGTCCGGCTCCATACCCATCGCGTGACCAAGCCCTGGGGGCGGCATGATCTGGCGCCGCTGTTCCCCGACCAGCCGCAGGATGCGGAGCCCGTCGGCGAAATCTGGTTCGAGGACCAGTCGGCCGAACGCGAACTTCTGATCAAATATCTGTTCACCAGCGAGCGGCTGTCGGTGCAGGTCCATCCCGACGATGCCCAGGCGCAGGCGCGCGGCTATCCGCGCGGCAAGGACGAGGCCTGGGTCGTGTTGGCTGCCGAGCCGCATTCGACGATCGCGCTGGGCCTCAAGCACGACATGGATCCCGCGGTGGTCCGCGCCGGCGCGCTCGACGGTTCGATCGAGGGCATGCTTTTCTGGAAACCGGTCGAGGCCGGCGAGGTGATCTATTCGCCGGCGGGGACGATCCATGCGATCGGCGCCGGGTTGCGGGTGATCGAGATCCAGCAGAATCTCGATCTCACCTATCGTTTCTACGACTATGGATCGCCGCGCGAACTCCATCTCGACGACGCGATGGCGGTGTCGCATTTCGGCCCGTTCGAGGGTGGGCCGCCGCCGCGCCAACTCGACGCCGGTCGTACGATCCTGTCGGAAAAGGTCGCCTTCGTTCTCGAACGCTGGACGATGCAGGGCGATTTCGCGCTATCGTCGGGTGACAGGCCGATCTGGCTGCTGCCCGTCGAGGGGGCGATCGATGCCGATGGCGAGCGGATCGAACTGGGCAATGCGGTGATCGCCGAGGGTGAGACCCAGGTGCGGATCGAACCCGGCAGCCTGATCTATGTCGCCTATGCCGGCGCTGACATCATCGCCGACCTGGTCAAGGTCTCCGTCGATCCGGTTGCCGCCGCCTGAGCCGGCGGTGTCAGGCCAACTGATAATGATGGACGAACATCGATACGGCGGCGGTCGCCATCGCGCTCTGGTCGCACGGGTCGACCCCCTTGGCGGCATGGCGTAGCGGGCGGTGGATCAGCATGCCGATCAGCAGGTCGGCGGCGATCTCGGGGCGGTCGATCTTCGCCTTGCCCTGCTCGTTCCAGCGCCGGAAAAGATCGATCAGCATCGCGTCGAACGGCAGGTTTGTCGATTCGTCGAGCAATCTGGCGATCTGCGGGTTGCGCATGCTTTCGGCCATCAGGATCCGCAAGATGCCGATCCGGTCGGGCCGGAACATGTCGGTCTGAAGGATGCGGACCAGCATCGCCAGCAATTCGCGCGGGCTGCTGCTGGTATCTCCGCACAGCGCCTGCGCGGCCACCATTCGGTCGCGATGATTCTCGCCGACCACCGCGACCAATATGCCTTCCTTGCTCGCGAACAGGTCGTAGAGGGTCGACAGCGATCCCCCCGATTCGCGGACGATCTCGCTGACGCTGACCGCGTCATAGCCGCGTTCGAGGAACAATTTGCGCGCCGCCGCCAGGATCGCGGTGCGACGGCGCTCGCGCCGGTCGCTGCCGCCCGGCTGGGCTTCGGTTGCAGGACTTGCCAGGACGGTGCCGGTCATATAGCTCTCCCCAATCGGCCGCCGTTGCCCGGCGATCTTGATCCCATCATGCCGTAATGTATCATACATTACACCGCTTGTATAGAGTGGTGGTGATCGTCGATCATGGTTACTAGGCCTTCCCGGATAATCGAACAGGCAAAGGGCCCCATGAAGCGTCAGCACAGCCTCACCCTGGCGATCGGCCTTGCCCTGGCGGCGTCGGGATGCGGGAAGCAGCAGCCGCCCGCGCCGCCGCCGCCCGAGGTCGAGATCATCACCGTCCAGACCGGCGACGTGCCGATGGTCGCCGAACTGCCGGCGCGGGTGCAGGCCTATCGCACCGCAGAGGTGCGTGCGCGCGTCGACGGCATCGTCCAGCGCCGGCTCTATGCCGAAGGCACCGACGTCAAGCCCGGCAGCGCTCTGTTCCAGATCGATCCCGCCCAGAACCGTGCGGCCTATGCCAGCGCGCTGGCGTCGCTGCGCCGCGCCGAGGCCGCGGCGACCAACGCCCGGCAGGTGGTCGGGCGCTATCAGCCGCTGGTCAAGGAACAGGCGATCAGCGGCCAGGAATATGACGCCGCGGTCTCGACCCAGAGCCAGGGCCAGGCCGACGTCGCGTCGGCCAAGGCCGCGGTCGACCGGGCGAAGCTCGATCTGGATTATACGACGGTGACCGCGCCGATCGCCGGCCGTGCCGGACGTGCGCAGGTGACCGAAGGCGCGCTGGTGTCGGCCGGATCGGCGACGCTGATGACGACGATCGAGCAGCTCGATCCGATCTACGTCAATTTCTCGCAGTCGAGCAGCGAACTGATCAAGCTTCGCCGCGAGATCGCCGAAGGCAAGGTCCGCGACGTGCAGATCAGCCGCGCGAAGGTGAGCCTGTTCCTCGAGGACGGCACGCCCTACGGCCAGGCCGGCTATCTCGATTTCTTCGACCTCGCGGTCGACGAGTCGACCGGCACGGTGTCGCTGCGCGCCGAGATCCCCAACCATCAGCGGATATTGCTGCCCGGCCAGTTCGTGCGGGCGCGGATCATCGCCGGCATCAAGACCGACGGCATCATGGTGCCGGCGCGGGCGGTGCAGGTGACCCCGCAGGGCGCGACGGTGCTGACCGTCGACGCCAAGAATATCGTCGCCGCCACCACGGTGAAGCTCGGCGCGATGCAGGACGGCAAGTGGATCATCGAATCGGGGCTGAAGGCCGGCGACCGGGTGATCGTCGAGGGCGTGCAGAAGGCGCGGCCCGGACAGCCGGTCAGCATCGCCGGCCGCAAGAAATAGGCCGGGCATGATCTCCCGCTTCTTCATCGATCGCCCGGTCTTCGCCTGGGTGATCGCGCTCGGCATCGCGCTGGCCGGGGTGATGGCGCTCAGGGTGCTGCCGGTCGAGCAATATCCCAGCGTCGCCCCGCCATCGATCCAGGTCACGGCGACCTATCCGGGCGCCGATGCACAGACGGTCGAATCGAACGTCACCCAGCCGATCGAGCAGGAGCTCAACGGGGTCGCCGGCTTCCTCTACATGTCGTCGTCGAGCCTCTCGAACGGCCAGGCATCGATCCAGATCACCTTCAAGGCGGGCACCGACGTCGACATCGCCGAGGTCGAGTTGCAGAACCGGCTGCGCCGGGTCGAGCAGCGCCTGCCCGAGGAGGTTCGCCGCCAGGGCATCCAGGTCAACAAGTCGAGCGGCGCCTTTCTCGGCATCGTCGCGATGGTGTCGCGCAGCGGCAAGACCCAGCCGCTCGAACTCGGCCAGATCGCCAATTCGCAGGTGATCGACGAACTGCGCCGGCTGCCCGGCGTGTCCGACGTGCGGCTGTTCGGGTCCGAATATTCGATGCGGGTCTGGCTCGACCCCGACAAGCTGGCGAGCTTCAAATTGTCGCCGGCCGAGGCGCTGGCGGCGGTGCAGGAGCAGAACAGCCAGACCGCTGGTGGCCAGCTCGGCGACCAGCCGATCGCCGGCAACGCCGAACTCAACGCGACGATCATCACCCAGAACCGCTTCTCGCGCGCCGAGCAGTTCGCCGACATCATCCTGCGCGCCAATCCCGACGGATCGACGGTGCGGCTGCGCGACGTCGCCCGGGTCGAGCTGGGCGCCGCCAACTACATCAGCGGCAACCTGCTCAACGACAAGCCGATGGTCGGCATGGCGATCATCCCGACCCCCGACGCCAATGCGTTGCAGACGGTCGCGGCGGTCGGCGCGCGGATGAAGGAACTCGAGACGAGCCTGCCGCCCGACGTCGCCTGGTCGATCCCGTTCGACAGCACCCCGTTCATCAAGGCGTCGATCCACGAGGTCGTGGTGACGTTGGTCGAGGCGATGATCCTCGTCTTCCTGGTGATGTATCTGTTCCTGCAGAACTGGCGGGCCACGCTGATCCCGTCGGTGGTGGTGCCGATCGCACTGGCCGGCGCCAGCCTGGGGCTGTGGATCGCGGGCTTCTCGATCAACGTGCTGTCGCTGTTCGGCATGGTGCTGGCGATCGGCATCCTCGTCGACGATGCGATCGTCGTGATCGAGAATGTCGAGCGCATCATGGCGGAAGAGAAATTGCCGCCGCGCGAGGCGACGATCAAGGCGATGGGGCAGATCACCGGTGCGATCATCGGCATCACCCTGGTGCTGATCGCGGTGTTCGTGCCGATGGCGTTCTTCCCCGGATCGACCGGCGGCATCTATCGCCAGTTCTCGATCACCCTGGTGGTGTCGATCGCCTTCTCGGCGCTGCTCGCGCTGTCGCTGACCCCGGCGCTGTGCGCGGCGATGCTCAAGCCGCATGACGAGGAAAAGCCGAAGAAGCGGCTGGTGCCCTGGCTCGACCGTTTCTTCGCGGGGTTCGACCGGCTGTTCGGCAAGGCGACCGGCCATTATGTCGGCTATGTCGGGCGGATGCTGAAGGCGCCGCTGCGCTGGCTGGGGATCTTCGCGCTGCTCGTCGCGCTGGCGGCGCTGCTCTACTCGCGGATGCCCGGCAGCTTCCTGCCCTCCGAAGACCAGGGCTATGTCGCGACGATCGTCCAGGCGCCGCCCGGGGCGACGATGCAGCGCACCGACGAGGCGACCCAGCAGGCGATGGCGTTCTTCCGCGCCCAGCCGCAGACCAAGTCGATGGTGGTGCTGCGCGGTTTCAGCTTCTTCGGTGCCGGTCAGAGCGCCGCGCAGATCTTCACGACGATGCATCCCTGGGACGAGCGCAAGGGCGTCGCCAACAGCGCCGACACGCTGGTCGGCAAGGCGATGAAGACGCTGATGGGGGTCAAGCAGGCGATGATCTTCACGATCAACCCGCCGCCGATCCGCGAGCTCGGCAATGCCAGCGGCTTCTCGTTCAAGCTCGAGGATCGCGGCGGCAAGGGGCAGGAGGCGCTCACCGCCGCGCGCAACCAGCTGCTCGGCCTGGCATCGCAAAGCCCGGTGCTCGCAGGCGTGCGTCCCGAAGGCATGGAACCCGCGCCGCAGCTCCATGTCGATATCGACCGGGTCAAGGCGCGCGCGCTCGGCCTGACGATCGCCGACGTCAACTCGACCCTCGCGATCGCGTTCGGATCGGGTTACGCCAACGACTTCAACTTCAACGGCCGGGTGCTCAGGGTGCTGCTCCAGGCCGATGCACCCTATCGGATGACCCCGGCCGACGTGCTCAACCTGCGGGTGCGCAACGACCAGAACCAGATGGTGCCGTTCGGCGCCTTCACCACCGCCGAATGGACCTCGGGCCCGCCCCAGCTCCAGCGCTATAACGGCTATTCGGCGGCGACGATCTCGGGGACGCCCGCGCCCGGCCATTCGACGGGCGAGGCGATGGCCGAGATGGAGCAGCTGGCGGGCCAGCTCCCGGCGGGCTTCAGCCATGAATGGACCGGGATCTCGTTCGAGGAGCGCCAGTCGGCGGGGCAGGTCGGGTTGCTGCTCGGCCTGTCGATGATCGTCGTCTTCCTGCTGCTCGCCGCGCTCTACGAAAGCTGGACGGTGCCGGTCTCGGTGCTGCTGGTGGTGCCGCTGGGCATGCTCGGCGCGGTGCTGCTGTCGACGCTGCGCGGCATGTCGGCCGACGTCTATTTCCAGGTCGGGCTGATCACGATCATCGGCCTGTCGGCGAAGAACGCGATCCTGATCGTCGAATTCGCGATCGAGCAGGAGGCCGAGGGCAAGTCGCTGGTCGATGCGACGCTGGCCGCGGTGCGGCTGCGGCTGCGGCCGATCATCATGACCTCGCTCGCCTTCATCCTCGGCATGCTGCCGCTGTTCATCGCGACCGGTGCCGGCGCCGCCAGCCGTCGCGCGGTCGGTACCGGGGTGATGGGCGGGATGATCGCGGCGACCCTGCTCGGGATATTCTTCGTGCCGATCTTCTATCTGGCGGTCCGCCGCTGGCTGACCCGCAAGCCGCCGCATGCGGTCGCGGCGCACCCCGAGGGGGAGGCCGATCATGATTAAGCGCTGGTCGATGGTTCCGGCGCTGCTGCTCGCCGGCTGTTCGCTGGCGCCCGCGCACCGCGCCGGGCCCCTGCCGACGCCCGAGGGTTTTCCGGCCGATTATCTGGTCGGGCCCGACAATCGTCGGGCGGCCGATCTCGGCTGGCACGACTATTTCACCGATCCGCGGCTGCAGCGGCTGATCCAGCTCGCGCTCGACAATAATCGCGACCTGCGGGTCGCGGTCGCGCGGATCGACGAGGCGCGCGGCCAATATCAGGTCCAGGGCGCCGACCGCTTCCCGACCCTCGACGGCAGCGGCAGCTATACCAAAAGCCGGACCCCGATCTCGACCGTTACCCAGGGGGGCGGCGCGGGCGCGACCGGCGGCTTCACCAGCGAGAGCTATCGGATCGGCGCGGGGGTCACCGCGTTCGAGCTCGATTTCTGGGGGCGGGTCCGCAACCTCACCGCCGCCGCGCGCGCCGATTATCTGTCGACCGTCGCCGGCGAGCGCGCGTTCCGGCTGTCGCTGATCCGCGACGTCGCGATCAACTATCTCAAGGCGCGCGAATTGTTCGAGCGGATCGCGATCGCCGAATCGACGGTGTCGAGCCGCCAGGAGGGGCTGCGGATCGCCCGCAAGCGGCTCGATGCCGGGGTGACCTCGGCGCTCGACTATCGCCAGAGCGAGACGCTGCTGACCCAGGCCGAGACCGAGCTGGCGAGCCTCAGGCTGCAGCGCGCGCAGGTGCGCAACTTCACCTATGTGCTGGTCGGCCATGCGGTGCCCGACGACCTGCCCGAGGCGCTGCCGATGGTCGACCAGGGGATCGTCCGCGATATCGGTCCGGGCTTGCCGTCCGACCTGCTCGCCAACCGCCCCGACATCGTCGCCGCCGAGGAGGATCTGCGCGCCGCCGAGGCCAATATCGGCGTCGCCCGCGCGGCCTTCTTCCCGCAGATCAGCCTGACCGGCAGCTATGGCTTCGCCTCGACCGAACTCGACGGGCTGGTCGGCAAGGATAATCGTTCGTGGAGCTTCGGCTCGTCGATCACCCTGCCGATCTTCGACTGGGGGCGCCGCAGCGGCGACCTGAAGACCGCCAAGGCCCGCGCCGAGATCGCGCTCGCCACCTATGAGAAAGCGATCCAGACCGCCTTCCGCGAAGTCTCGGATGCGCTGGCGGGCAAGCGCTTCCTCGCCGAGCAGACCGTCGCCCAGGAACGCGCGCTGACCGCGCAGCGCAAGCTCGCCTCGCTGGCGCGGCTGCGCTACCAGAATGGCGTCGCCCAATATATCGAGGTGCTCGATGCCGAGCGCAATTTGTTCGATGCCGAACAGGCGATGGTCTCGCTGCGCTCGTCCGAATTCCAGAACCTGATCAACCTGTATGTCGCGCTGGGCGGCGGACTGGGCAAGCCCGAGCCTTTGCGGAAATAGGGCGTCGCGTTCGTTCAGAACGCCCAATGTCCAACCGTTCGTGTCGAGCGTAGTCGAGACACATCGCGCGGTGTCTCGACTACGCTCGACACGAACGGTTGCGATGGGTCATTTCCCCCGCGGCTCCGCGCTCAGTCGCGACATCAGGATCGCCGCACGCTTCGCCTGGCGCGGGATCGAGGCGAGGTCGACGGTTTCGCCGGGGGCATGGTCGCCGGTGCTGGCGGTGCCGAGGCCGACATAGCCGTCGACATCTTTGGCGACGAAGCTGATGTCGCCGGCACCGCGCTTGAGCGGATCGAGCGGCGGCATCGCCGGAAGGCCGAGGTCGCGGTTGACGATGTTGAGCGCGTCGAGGATCGCCATGCCGCCCGGGGTCGGCGCCATCGCCGGATAGCCGTCGCGCGGAAAGTCGATCTCGGCGCTGGTGCCGGGGAGATGCTCGGCGACGATCGCCTTCATCTTCGCGCGCACCCGGCTGGTCTGCTCGTCGGACAAGGTGCGCATGTCGCCGCGCGCCTCGGCGATCGGCGGGATGATGTTGCCCTTGCCGGTGGCGGTCGCGCGGATGCCCTGGGCGTCGGTCTGCTCGGTCGCGCCGCCGGCGATCAGGCCGATATTATAGGTGAGGTTGGTCTCGGGCAGCTCCTTGCGGAAGCGGTCGAGGATGCGCACCAGCTCGTAGATCGCGCCATAGCCGACATTGCCCGAGAAGATGCCGCTCGAATGGCCGGTCTTGCCGTGCGCGGTGACGATCCAGCTCGACGACGAGCGCCGTGCGACCGAGCCCATGTCGCGACCGTCCTCGCGCGCCAGCCCCTCATAGTCGAGCGCGACGTCGGCGCGCTTGCCGGCGGCGATCAGGTCGGCGCGCGCGATCGCCACCGGATCGCCGACATTCTCCTCGTCGCCGGTCAGCACGATCTCGATATCGGCCTTGGCGAGCGTGCCGGCGGCCTTCATCGCGCGCAGCGCCGACAGCATCACCGCCATCCCGCCCTTGTCGTCGCTGGCGCCCGGCCCCTCGGCCTTTTCGCCGTCCTTGAGCGTCCAGCTCTGGAATGGGCTGTCGGCCTCGAACACGGTGTCGAGATGGCCGATCAGCAACAGCCGCTTGCCCTTGCCGCTGCCCTTGTGGACCGCGACGATATGGCCCGCGCGACCGGCGGCCTGCATCGGCACCCATTTCACCTGGAACCCGAGCGGCTCGAGCTCGGCGCGCATCATCGCGCCGACCCTGGTCACCCCGTCGAGATTCATCGATCCCGAATTCTGGTTCACCAGCCGTTCGAGCAGGCCGATCGTGCGTCCCTTTTCGGCGTCGACGGTGGCGACCATATTGCGCTCTGCGGGGGAGAGTGCGGCGATCGCCGGTACTGACATCGTTGAAAATAAGCCGCAAAGCAGGATTTTCCGCACATAATCGGCCTTCATGACGCCTCCGGCTTGTATTCGAAGCGATCATGGGGCATATGCTGCAGCGCGTCGATGCCGTTTTGCGGGATTGGCCTTAGAGCAGCGTGATCTCCTGGCCGTTCCAATGGCCAGGCCGGCTCGGGCCCATAAAGACGCAAACCAGGCTTAGGCTTCCCAATTCACGCGGGTCGTCATGTGAACCCGCTGTCACATGGACCCTCCGTTCGTGTGCCCGCAATTTTTTGCGAAAGATCATCTGTGACCAAATTTTCCGAACTCGGTCTTATCGAGCCCCTGCAGCGCGCGCTGGCCGCCAAGGGCTATGACATTCCTACCCCCATCCAGGCGCAGGCCATCCCGGCGCTGCTCGACGGCCGCGACCTGTGCGGCATCGCCCAGACCGGCACCGGCAAGACCGCGGCGTTCGCGCTGCCCTCGCTCAACTATCTCGCCGAGAACCTCAAGCACACCCCGCCGCAGGGTTGCCGCATGCTCGTGCTGGCGCCGACCCGCGAACTCGCCAGCCAGATCGCCGAGAGCTTCGAGCAATATGGCAAGTTCCTGCGCCTGTCGGTGATGACGGTGTTCGGCGGCGTGCCGATCAACCGGCAGATCCGCCAGCTCCAGCGCGGCGTCGACATCCTCGTCGCGACCCCGGGCCGCCTGCTCGACCTGATCGACCAGCGCGCGCTCAGCCTGAAGTTCGTCGAGATCTTCGTGCTCGACGAAGCCGACCAGATGCTCGACCTCGGCTTCATCCATGCGCTCAAGCGCATCGATCAGCTGCTGCCGAAGAAGCGCCAGTCGCTGTTCTTCTCGGCGACGATGCCCAAGACGATCGCCGAACTCGGCGACCGCTTCCTGAGCGATCCGATCAAGGTCTCGGTCGCGCCGCAGTCGACCACCGCCGAGCGGGTCGAGCAGTTCGCGACCTTCTGCAACGCGACCGAGAAGACCGCGCTGCTGATCATGAAGATCCGTTCGGAGCCGATCGACCGTGCGCTGGTGTTCAGCCGCACCAAGCATGGCGCCGACCGGGTCGTGAAGCATCTGCGCGCCGCCGGCATCGCCGCCGAGGCGATCCACGGCAACAAGAGCCAGCCGCAGCGCGAGCGCACCCTGCTCGGCTTCCGCCAGGGCGAGGTGAAGATCCTCGTCGCGACCGACATCGCCGCGCGCGGCATCGACGTCGGCGGGGTCAGCCATGTCTTCAACTACGAACTGCCCAACGTCGCCGAGCAATATGTCCACCGCATCGGCCGCACCGCGCGCGCTGGCGCGACCGGCATCGCGATCGCCTTCGTCGCGGACGACGAGCGTCCCTATCTCAAGTCGATCGAGAAGCTCACCAAGGTGAAGCTCGAGATCCAGCCGCTTCCGGAGAATTTCCTCGCCGAGAAGGCGAAGATGCCGAAGCCGCCGGTTTCGACCAACGAGGGCCAGGGCCGCGGCGGCGATCGCCGCCGTCACGACGGCGGTGGCGCCGAGCGCACCGGCGAGCAGAAGCGCCGCTTCAGCCGCCCCAAGGGTGCGCCCGGCGCACACAAGGGCGCGGTCCGCAAGTTCGGCGCGCGCTAAAAGTCGATTGAAAGTCGATATCGAAACGCCATCCCAGCCTTGCTGGGGTGGCGTTTTTCTTTAAATGAGCCGCTGTCGCATCCGCGTCAGTCGCTCGACCGCCATGTCGAGGGTCGCGTCGTCCTTGGTGTAGCAGAGCCGCACCAGCGTCCGGATCGGGTCCTCGGCATAGAAGGCCGACATCGGGATCGTGACCACCCCACCACCGTCGGCGCGCGCCATCCGCTCGGCGAAGGCGACATCGTCGAGCGCGATGCCCGAGGCGGGCAGGTCGATCGTCACGAACCAGGTCGCCTGTGCGGGCAGCACGACATAGCCGGCGGCGCGCAGCCCATCGATCAGCCGCGCGCGCTGGGCGGCGAAGCCGTCGCGCATCGCCACGAACCAACCGGCCTCCTTGGCCAGTCCCTCGGCCACCGCCCATTGCAGATTGGGCGGGGTGGTGAAGGTCAGGAACTGGTGCACCTTGGCGAGCTGCCGCGCGAGCGGCGCCGCGGCGATCAGCCAGCCGACCTTCCAGCCGGTCAGCGCGAAGATCTTGCCCGCCGAACCGATCTTGATCGTCCGCTCGCGCATGCCCGGCAGCGCGATCAGCGGGATATGGTCGCGGTCGAAGCGGACATGCTCCCAGACCTCGTCGCACAGCGCGATCGCGTCATGGGCGATGCAGCGTTCGGCGATGCGTTCGAGCGTCGCGCGATCATACATCGTGCCCGTCGGATTGACCGGATTGTTGAGGATGACGAGCCGGGTCTTCGGCCCGAACGCGGCATCGAGCGCTTGCGGGGCGATCGTCCAGTCGGGCGGGTCGAGTCGCAGCAGCCGGGCGACGCCGCCGGCGCGTTCGACCATCGGCAGATAGGCGTCGTAGAGCGGCTGGATCAGCACGACCTCGTCGCCGGGCGAGACGATGCCGAGAATCGCCGCGGCGATCGCCTCGGTCGCCCCCGAGGTAACGATAACCTCCGACGCGCCGTCGAGGTCGAGCCCCTGGTCCTGCGCATAATGCGCGGCGATCGCCTGACGCAGTTCGGGCAGGCCGGCCATCGGCGGATATTGGTTGGAGCGGGTCAGCAGCGCATCGGCGGCGGCGCGGCGGACATCCTCGGGGCCGGGCGCATCGGGGAAGCCCTGGCCCAGGTTGATCGCGCCGGTCTCGCGGGCGAGCGCCGACATCGCTTCGAAGATGGTGGTCGGCAGCCGCGCGTAGACCGGGTTCATGCGTTCTTCTTGAAGCTCTTCAGCCGGTGCCAGACGAACCAGGCACCGCCGACGACGATCACCAGCGCAATCACCACCTCGAGGCTCTTCATGATCTCGTGCAGCCGCGGATCGGTCGCCCAGCGATCGCCGAGCTTCATTCCCGCCCAGGTCAGCACGAAGCAGAACGGCCAGGAGCCGAGGAAGGTGTAGAGGTGGAAGCGCCACAGCGGCATGCGCGCCACCCCGGCCGGGAAGGCGATGAACGAGCGGACCGCCGGCAGCATCCGGCACAGCAGAACGGTCAGATCGCCCCAGCGCACGAAGAAACGCTCGGCGCGATCGAGGTCGCTATGGCTCATCAGCACATATTTGCCCCAGCGGTCGACGAACGAGCGGCCGCCGCGCTTGCCGAGCTCATAGGCGGCGATCGATCCGATGTTGCAGCCGATCGCGCCCGCGGTCGTCGCCAGATAGAGGTCGAACCGCCCGGTCGAGACCAGATAGCCCGAAAAGGGCATGATGATCTCGGACGGCAGCGGGATGCAGGCGCTTTCGATCGCCATCAGCGCGACGATGCCGAGATAGCCGCTGCGCGAGATGACCGCGATGATGAAGACCGCCAGTGCGGACAGGATAGCGTGGAGCATGATCCCGCCATAGGCACAGAGGGTGGCGGCTGTCGATGGCCGTTGGCCGCCATCCCGACGAAGCGGGATGGCGGCGGGATATTACAGCACGTACTTGCTGAGATCGGTGTCGCGGGCGACCTCGCTGAGCTGGCCGGTGACATAGGCCTGGTCGATCGTCACGGTGACGCCGTTCATGTCCTCGGCGCCGAAGCTGACATCCTCGAGCAGCTTCTCCATCACCGTCGACAGCCGGCGCGCGCCGATATTCTCGAGCTGGGCGTTCACCTCGGCAGCGATCCTGGCGATCGCCGCGATGCCGTCGTCGGTAAAGGCGATCTCGACACCCTCGGTCGCGATCAGCGCACGATATTGCTCGGTCAGGCTGGCGCGGGTGTCGGAGAGGATCCGAATAAAGTCCTCTTCGGTCAGCGCCTTGAGCTCGACCCGGATCGGCAGGCGGCCCTGGAGTTCGGGCAGCAGGTCCGATGGCTTGGCGACATGGAAGGCGCCGCTGGCGATGAACAGGATATGGTCGGTCTTGAGCGGACCATATTTGGTCGCGACCGTCGTCCCCTCGATCAGCGGCAGCAGGTCGCGCTGGACGCCTTCGCGCGACACCGATCCGCCGCGCACGTCGGACACCGCGATCTTGTCGATCTCGTCGAGGAAGACGATGCCGTTCTGCTCGGCGTCCTGGAGCGCGATCCGGCTGACCTCGTCCTGGTCGAGCCGTTTGTCGGCCTCTTCGTCGACCAGCTTGGTCCAGGCCGCGCGCACCGTCATCTTGCGGCGCTTGGCCTTGCCCTGGCCGAACGCCTTGCCCATCATGTCGCCGAGGTTGATCATGCCGACCTGGCCGCCCATGCCGGGGACCTCGAACGGCATGCCGCCCGAATCCTCGACCTCGATCTCGATCTCCTTGTCGTCGAGCTGATGCTCCTCGAAGCGCTGGCGAAAGGAGAGGCGGGTCGCCTCGCTGGCGTCCTTGCCGACCAGCGCGTCGAGCAGCCGCGCCATCGCCGCTTCCTCGGCCTTGTCCTTGACCGCGGCGCGGCGGCGCTCCTTTTCGAGTCGCACCGCCTCCTCGACGAGGTCGCGGGCGATCTGTTCGACGTCGCGGCCGACATAGCCGACCTCAGTGAACTTGGTCGCCTCGACCTTGACGAAGGGCGCGTCGGCGAGCTTGGCCAGCCGCCGGCTGATCTCGGTCTTGCCGCAGCCGGTGGGCCCGATCATCAGGATGTTCTTCGGCGTGACTTCGTCGCGCAGATTTTCGGGCAGGCGCTGCCGGCGCCAGCGATTGCGCAGCGCGACCGCGACCGCGCGCTTGGCGTCGGCCTGGCCGACGATATGCGCGTCGAGCGCCGCGACGATCGCCTTGGGAGTCAGATTCTCGTTCATTCTCTGTCCTGGAAACGCGGCGCGATCGCGCCGCGAGGGGCTGAAATATCAGTCTATCAGTCGACGGCCGAATCGAGGGTTTCGATCGTCAGATTGCCGTTGGTGAACACGCACAGATCGGCGGCGATCGCCATGGCCTTGCGGCACAGCGTCTCGGCGTCATTCTCATAGTCGACCAGCGCGCGCGCGGCCGACAGCGCGAAATTGCCGCCCGATCCGATCGCGGCGACGCCATTGACCGGTTCGAGCACGTCGCCATTGCCGGTGAGGATCAGGGTGACGTCCTTGTCGGCGACGATCATCATCGCCTCGAGGTTGCGCAGATATTTGTCGGTCCGCCAGTCCTTGGCGAGTTCGACCGCGGCGCGCAGCAACTGCCCGCCATGCTGTTCGAGCTTGCGTTCGAGCCGGTCGAACAGGGTGAAGGCGTCGGCGGTCGCGCCGGCGAAGCCGCCGATCACCGATCCGTCACCGAGCCGCCGCACCTTGCGCGCGTTGGGCTTCATCACCGTATTGCCCATCGATACCTGTCCGTCGCCGACGACGACGACCTTGCCGCCCTTGCGCACCGACAGGATCGTGGTGCCGTGCCATTTTGGAAGTTCGCTCATACTGGTCCCGTTGCTTTGCGAACCGGATATGGGGAGCGGCTCCAGCGCTTGCAATCGGCCGGAACGATGTCGCTTTTCCGGACAGCGGCGCCCTCATGCAATCGTTGCCCTATGCGAAATATTTAACCAGAATGTCACAATGTAAGCGCGCCGATTCGTGGGGGATGGGACGCAGGATGACGACCAACGACAGAGCATGGCTGGATGACTGGCGGCCGGGGGCCACCGATCATTATGTCTGGGCGCTGCAGCGCGTCCCTGGCGTGCGTCTCGACGATCACCTCGCCGATCCCTGGGGCAAGGCGGCGCCGCCTTTCTGGATGACGGCGCCGTCGGTGCGGATCGTCCAGATCGTCGACAAGCGCGACGACGGCGCCTGGTTGCCATCGCGTTCGCTGGGGGGCGATACCGGCTGGTGCTGAAACCCGCCCATCGACGGGCGGCAAATGGTTTAAGCGGCGTTAGCCACCAATCCTAACCCGTCGCACACGCCGCAGCCGCTATCCGTCGCTCACAGGATTGCGAGTAGCGGAGCGTTTGGATGATCAGCCTCGATGGATTCGGCATCGGCAGCTATGACGAGCGCGAAGAGCCGCGCCACGATGTCCAGTTCAAGGGGCGGCTGATCCCGTCGCCACGGCTGTCGTTCGACAGCCTGTTGTCCGACGACGAATCGGTCAGCGGGGTCACCATCACCAACATCTCGCAGGATGGTCTCGCGACCCGCGGCAATGCCGATCTGGTCGCCGGATCGATCGTGCGGTTCGAGGTGCCGCTGATCGGCTGGCGCGACGCCGAGGTACGCTGGATCGATGGCGAGCGCTGCGGCTGCCGCTTCCTCGAACCGCTGACCCATGACGAGCTGCATGCTGCGATCGTCGGCAGCCCGGTGTTCAAGGCGGGCTGTCCGCCGTTCGTTTCGCAGATGGCAGGGTGAGCAATATGCTGAGCAGTCTCTTCAGGTCGCGGTCGCAGCCGATGCCGCCATCGTTCCGCGCGGCGCCGGTCCCGGCCGATGCGAACAAGCGCCGCGACCGCCGCTGGACGGTCGCGCTCGATGCGATGATGGTGATCGACGGAGCGCTGACCCCGGTCCATGTGCTCGATCTGTCGCTGCAGGGCGCGCTCGCGCACAGCGGCGTCGGAGCGCCGTCGAACAGCCTGGTGTTCGTCCACTGGCGGGGATTCGAAACGCTGGCGCGGGTCGTCTGGGCGCGGGGCGGCCGCTTCGGCCTCAAATTCCAGACCCCGCTGACCCCCGCGCAGCTCAACGGGATCGTCACCGCGCACGCCTGAGCCGACGGGAAAATGCGGCGCCGAATCAGTACGGCGCCGCCGATTCGATATCGGCATGGCGGGCGATTCGTATGAATCTCCCACCATGCCGGGTAACGGTCAGTGCGCGGACGGAGTCGGCGCGCTGGTCTGGATCACGGTCGCCGTGACAGGAGCCGGTGCGGCGGCGGGCTGCACCGTCGCACTGCCGTCCGGCAGTGCGACCGCCAGCTGCTCGCGCGTATAACCCTTATATTCGGTGCCCTGCGTGATTACCGCGCTACGCCCGGTCACGAAGGCGCCGAACGGCCCAACGGCGACCACCGCGCCGACGGCCGCACCGGTATTGCCCTGGCCCTCGACGCGATAATGGCCCGAGATCGGGATGTGCCGACCGCCCAGTTCGATCTCGGTCAGATCGAACTCCATCTTGGCCGATTTGCCGAACGCGCCCTTGCCGGTGCGATAGCTGATCTGTCCCCATCCGCGGGTGCCGCGCGGAATGACGATATAATTGCCGAGCATGACGTCGCGCGCGACCGACAGCTCGAACTTCTGGCCTTCCTTGACGCTCTTCGAATTCACCTCGCGGTTGGTCGACAGCAGCAATTCGGTATTGCTCGGCAGCAAATTGCCGCTCGGCGGTGCGACCGCGGTGACCGGGACCTGCGCGACGGCAGGCACGCATAGCGTCGTGGCGAGCGCAGCCGCGCCCGTCGCAAAAATCCGGATATTCATCTTTACCCCCTCGTGAAGAACGAAGATCCCCATCTTCGTTCGCGACAAGCATGGGCATTTCGCACGCCGGGTCAATCGAGGTTGGTCCGGAATGGATGCATCTCTGCGGTATGGGACAGACGCAAAAAAGCCGGGTCATTTCTGACCCGGCTTTTGCTTGGTCGGGGCGACAGGATTCGAACCTGCGACCCCTTGACCCCCAGTCAAGTGCGCTACCAGGCTGCGCCACGCCCCGTCCAAGGCTGCGCGCTTTAGGCGGCGATTCTCCGCTTGGCAAGCGCCCGGTTGCGCCTTGCCCCACGAACGTGATAGGCGGCGCGCCACTTCGAGGCCGCCTGTGCGGCCCGCATCCATTTCCGGGGACACCGCCAAATCATGTTCGCTTCACCGGCTTTCGCACAGGCTACGGGCGCCACCGCCGACGGCAGCGGCATGGCGATGATCATGCAGTTCGCACCGCTGATCTTCATCTTCGTGATCTTTTATTTTCTGCTCATCCGCCCGCAGCAGAAGCGCGCCAACGATCATCGCAAGACGGTCGACGCGGTCAAGAAGGGCGACACCGTCGTCACCGGCGGCGGGCTGATCGGCAAGGTGACCCGGGTCGACGAGACCGAGGTCGAGGTCGAGATCGCCCCGAACGTGCGGGTCAAGGTGGTGAAGGCGACGCTCTCCGACGTCCGCACCGCCGGCTCGACCAAGCCCGCGAACGACTGATCGCACGATGCTCGATTTCCCCCCGTGGAAGGTCTGGAGCATCATCCTGGTGCTCCTCGCCGGCGTGCTGCTCGCCGTGCCCAGCTTCGTCCCCGAGGCGACCACCGACCGGATCGGCCTCGGCCATCTGCCGCGCATCAATCTGGGGCTCGACCTTTCGGGCGGCAGCCATCTGATGCTCGAGGCGGATACCGCCGACCTCGCCAAGCAGAATCTCGCCAAGATGGAGGACCAGGTCCGCCTCGAGCTGCGCCGCAACGATCCCAAGATCGACATCGGCGACATCTCGACGATCGATGGACGGCTGTCTTTTGCCGTACGCAACGGATCGCAGCTCGATACCGCGGTCGAGCGGTTGCGCACCCTGACCCAGCCGAGCGGGATGACCGGCCAGCGCGATTGGGACGTCCGTGTCGTCGACGGAACGCGGGTCGTCCTGACCCAGACCGACCAGGGCCTTGCCGCCGCGGTCGACAGCGCGATGCTGTCGGCGACCGAAGTCGTCCGCAAGCGCATCGACGAACTCGGCACCAAGGAGCCGAACATCGTCCGCCAGGGCAAGGATCGCATCCTCGTTCAGGTGCCGGGCCTCCAGGACCCCTCGGCGCTCAAGGCGCTGATCGGCAAGACCGCCAAGCTCGAGTTCAAGCTGGTCGACCAGATGGCGACTCCGGACCAGCTCGCGTCGGGCCGCGCGCCGGTCGGCAGCGAAGTCCTGCCTTATCCGAACAATCCGCTCGGAGTGCCGGTGATCGCGGTCAAGCGCCGCGCGATCATCACCGGCGACGAAGTGATCGACGCCAAGCAGGCGTTCGACAGCCAGACCAACGAAGCCATCGTCAACATCACCTTCAACGCCGAGGGCGGCCGCAAATTCGCGCGGGTCACCCAGGAGAATACCGGCAAGCCGTTCGCGATGATCCTCGACGGCAGCGTGATCTCGGCGCCGAGCATCAACGAGCCGATTCTCGGCGGCCAGGCGCGCATTTCGGGCCGTTTCACCACCGACAGCGCCAACCAGCTCGCGATCGCGCTGCGATCGGGCAAGCTGCCGGTCGCGCTCAAGGTGGTCGAGGAACGCACCGTCGGCCCCGAACTCGGTGCCGATTCGATCAAGGCGGGCACCACCGCCGCGGCGATCGCCGCGGCCGCGGTCGTGATCTTCATGCTGGTCAGCTATGGTCGGTTCGGCTTCTACGCCGACTGCGCGGTGGTGATTAACATCTTCGTGATCCTGGGGGTGATGGCGCTGTTCAACGGCACCCTGACCCTGCCCGGCATCGCCGGCTTCGTGCTCACCATCGGTACCGCGGTCGACGCCAACGTGCTGATCAACGAGCGCATCCGCGAGGAGTTCAAGCGTGGCCGAACCCCGTTCCAGGCGGTCGAGCTCGGCTATAAGGAAGCGAGCCGGACGATCTTCGAGGCGAACGTCACCCATGCGATCGCGGGCGGCATCATGTTCGTGCTCGGGTCGGCGCAGGTGAAGGGGTTCGCGCTGGTGCTGCTGATCGGCATCGCGACCTCGGTGTTCACCGCGGTGGTCTTCACCCGCATGCTCGTCGCCCATTGGCTGCGCAAGACGCGGCCGACCACGCTCAACGTCTGATCGGATAGAGTCCCATGCGTTTGCTGAAACTCGTCCCCGACGATACCAATATCGGCTTCGTCCGCGTTCGCCACATCGCCTTCGTGCTGACCGCGCTGCTGACGGTCGCGTCGATCGCGCTGGTCGGGATGCGCGGGCTCAACCTGGGTGTCGACTTCGTCGGCGGCCTGATGATCGAGGCGAAGTTCACCTCGCCGCCGCCGCTCGACAAGGTCCGCGGCACGATCGACGGCCTCGGCGTCGGCCAGGGCGCGCTCCAGCAGTTCGGCGATCCGAACAGCGTCTCGATCCGCCTGCCGCTGCCCGCAAGCAGCGACGAGGGCGCGAACAACAAGGTCGTCGCCAAGGTCTCCGACGCGCTGCGCAAGGACTATCCTGGAATCACCTTCCCGCGCTACGACACCGTGTCGGGCAAGGTCTCGAACGAGCTGATCGAGAACGGCATCCTCGCGGTGGTGCTCGCGGTGCTCGGCATCGCGGTCTTCTCCTGGTTCCGCTACGAGTGGCAGTTCGGCGTCTCGACCTTCGTCGCGATCGTCCACGACGTGCTGATGACGTTGGGCTTCTTCGCGCTGACCCGGCTCGAATTCGACCTCAACATCGTCGCGGCGGTGCTGACGATCATCGGCTATTCGATCAACGACAAGATGGTGATCGACGATCGTATCCGCGAGAATATGCGCAAATATCGCCAGATGGACATGAAGGCGCTGATCGACCTGTCGGTCAACGAGACCCTGCCGCGGACGGTGATGACCTCACTGACGATCATGCTCGCATTGGGCGCGCTGCTGCTGTTCGGCGGCCATGTGCTGCGCGGCTTCACCGCGGCGATGATGCTCGGCATCGTCGTCGGCACCTATTCGTCGGTCTATGTCTCGTCGTCACTGCTGATCACGCTCGGCCTTGAACCGCAGAAGTTCGACAAGAAGCCCAAGGAAGGCCGGCCGGGCGCCGAGCGCGTCGGCCCCAAGGGCTGATGGTAAGCTTCGATCGCGAGCAGCCGGCGAGCGGGCCGGTCATCGCCGGCTTCTCGGGCAATGCCTATCGGGTCGGCGACCGGATCGTCCCCGGCGGGCTGTGGCTGACCCCCGAGACTGCGCGCGACTGGC
The DNA here is from genome assembly GCF_058801765.1 of Rhizorhabdus sp. GW822-FHT03C02. NCBI lineage: Bacteria > Pseudomonadati > Pseudomonadota > Alphaproteobacteria > Sphingomonadales > Rhizorhabdaceae > Rhizorhabdus > Rhizorhabdus sp. GW822-FHT03C02. The sequence continues at coordinate 189,745 of NZ_JBXANN010000010.1, read as the reverse complement.
AGGCGCCGTCGATCGAGGCGCTCGCCGCGGCCGACCTGGTCGACCTGCTGGCGACGATGCCCGTGCCCGAATTCCTGCTCCTCGGATCGGGCCCGCGGATGCTCCGCCCCTCGCCGGCCTTCACCATCCAGGTCGAGGCGATGGGTTTCGGGATCGAGGTGATGGACAGCCGCGCCGCGGCCCGCGCCTGGAACGTGCTGCGCGGCGAAGACCGCTGGATCGTCGCGGCGCTGATGCCGCTGGGCTGACTAGAGCATTTTCAAGTCGGGTGGAATCACCTGACGGCTCGGAAAATGCGGCAAACAAAGACAATTTAGAGCATGTCCTGATCAATCTGATCAGGACATGCTCTAAAGTCGGTGCAGTGCGACGATATGCGCGAGATGCGCATAGAGCGCTTCGCTGTTCCGTTCCCAGGTGAAGCGCGCCGCCGCTGCGGCGACATCTGCCTGGGCCGGCGGGCTCGCCAATATCTCGCGCACCCCGGCCGCGATAGCGTGCGGTGAGGCATCGACGATCCGCCCGGCTGCCGGCCGGTCGACGACCTCGCGCGCGCCGCCGACATCGGTGATGACGATCGGGGTGCCGCAAGCGAGCGCCTCGACCCAGACATTGGCGAGCCCCTCCGCCTGCGAGGTGAGCACCAGCGCATCGGCGGCGGCGAGCAGCGGCGGGATCTCCTCGTGGGGCAGCGGCCCGGTGAGACGCACCCGGCCGGCAAGCCCGGCGGCGTCGATCTGCGCCTGCAGCGTGTCGTGATAGGGCCCGCGCCCGACGATGAGCAGGCTGGCCTCGGGGAGCGCGCCCATCGCCTCGATCACCAGATGATGGCCCTTGGGCGGGATCAGGTTGCCGATCGACAGCAGCAACGGTCCTTCGATCGCCAGCGCGGCCTTGGCGGCGGTGCGATCGACCGGCCGGAATGCGCGCTGGTCGACCCCGGTATGATGGACCTTGATCTTCGCCTCGGGCAGGCCGAGTCGCACCATCTCGCGCTTGAGCGCGGCCGATACCGCGAGCAGCCCGTCGGCGGCGAGGCCGGCCTTGCGGATCTGCGCGGCGCTCGGCCCATGATGTCCCCAGAAATTGATGTCGGTGCCGCGCGCCTTGATCGAGAAGGGAACGCCGAGCGCGCGGGCGAGCCCGGCCGCCGCCGGCCCGTCGGGATAGAAGAATTCGGCGTCGATCACATCGAACGCGAAATCGCGCCGGATCGTCTCGAGCAGCGGCAGCAGCGCGCGCCGCATCGCGATCGGATTGGTCCGCTCGCCGATCCGCGGCAGCGTCCAGAAGCGCGGACGATAGACGTCGAGGCCCTTCCAGTCCTCGCGCGTCGGCAGTTCGGTCAGCGCGCGATAATTGGCGTGCCGTTGCAGCCAGCGAAACGGCGGCAGCGCGAGCGGTGCGACCACCCGCAGATCGACATCGGGGCGGGCGGCCAGCGCCCGGGTCTGCCGCTCGACGAAGCCGCCGAAGGTCGGGCGGCTGGCGTCGGGAAACAGCGTCGAGAGGGTCAGGACCTTGAGCATTGCACGACTTCGCTTTCGATCGAATTTCGGTTCACCGATCCCCCATTGGCGTTGCCTCTACCCTCGGCTAAGAAGCGGCCATGCTGCGTAACGCCACCCGTCCGATCATCCTGTTGATCGCCGCCGCCCTTGTCACCCCTCTGGCCGGTTGCGCCAGCAACAAAAACAAGGCCGACACCAAATATGTCGCCCGCGACGTGGACACGCTCTACAACGCGGCGAAGGAGCGGCTCGACAAGCGCCAGTACAAGGTGGCCGCGGTCCTGTTCGACGAAGTCGAGCGCCAGCATCCCTATTCGCCCTGGGCCCGCCGCGCACAGCTGATGAGCGCGTTCAGCTATTATCTGGCCCGTGATTATACCGCTTCGATCGCCTCGGCGCAGCGCTTCATCTCGATCCATCCCGGCAATCGCGACGCGCCTTATGCGCTCTACCTGATCGCGATGGATCATTATGAGCAGATCCAGGACGTCACCCGCGATCAGAAGACGACCCAGGAAGCGCTCGACGCGATGAACGAGCTGATGCGGCGTTACCCCGATTCGCGATTCGCAGCCGACGCGCGGGTGAAGGTCGACCTGATCAACGACCATCTCGCCGGCAAGGAGATGGAGATCGGCCGCTTCTACCAGCGGCGCGCCGACTGGCTCGCGGCGGTGATCCGCTTCCGGATCGTGGTCGATCAATATGCGACCACCAGCCACGCCCCCGAAGCGCTGATGCGCCTGACCGAGAGCTATCTGGCGCTCGGTGTGCCGACCGAGGCCGAACGGTCGGCGGCGGTGCTCGGCGCCAACTATCCGGGCAGCAAATGGTATGAGCATGCCTATCAGCTGATTCAGAAGAAAACGCCGAAGGCGTGATCTTCTGAGTTATTTGTGCGCTGCGCTTGGCCCTCAAACGCCGGGCGGTCAGCGTCCGCTGACCTTGGCTTCGCGCCAATAAGGCGCGGCGGCCGTTCGGCCTTGCGGACCCTGCGGCTCCGTTAAATCGGCATGATGGCAGAGGATCGCTTGGCGCGCGGCCATGCGATGTTCTACAGATGTCCGCGATGCTGACCGCGCTCGCTATCCGTGACGTCGTGCTGATCGAGGCGCTCGACCTCGAATTCGGCGAAGGCCTGGGGACTCTCACCGGAGAGACCGGGGCGGGGAAGTCGATCCTGCTCGATGCGCTGGGGCTGGCGCTCGGCGTGCGCGCCGACAGCGGGCTGGTCCGCAATGGCGCGCAGCAGGCGGTGGTGACCGCGAGTTTCGATCTCCCGGCCGATCATCAGGTCGCCGCGCTGCTCGACGAGAACGGCCTGGGCGGCGAGCCCGGCGAGCCGTTGGTGATCCGACGCATCGTCAAGGCCGACGGTGGCAGCCGGGCGCTGGTCAACGGTCAGCCCGCGTCCGCCTCGACCCTGCGCGAACTCGGGGCGATGCTGGTCGAGATCCATGGCCAGCATGACGATCGCGGGCTGCTCAACGCCCGCGGCCATCGCGCGCTGCTCGATATCTTCGGCCGCCTCGACGTGCGCGGTGTCGGCGAGGCCCATGCCGCCTGGCGGCGGGCGGCGGACGCGCTCGACGTCGCGCGCACCGATCTCGACAACGCCGCGCGCGATCGCGAATGGCTCGAACATGCCGTCGCCGAACTGGGCGGTTTCGCGCCCGAGGCCGGCGAGGAAGAGGAACTGGCGAGCGCGCGCACCGACATGCAGAAGGGCGCGCGGCTGACCGACGACCTGACCGCGGTCTCCGCCCATCTCGAAGGCTCCGAAGGCGGGCTGGCGGCGCTGCGTCAGGCGGCACGCCGGCTCGACCGGATCGCGCCGGAACATCCGCTGCTGGCCGAAGCGCTCGAAGCGCTCGACCGCGCGGTGATCGAGGCGTCCGAGGCCGAGGACAGACTGGCCGCCGCCGCCCAGGCGATGAGCTTCGATCCGGCCCGGCTCGAAGCGGTCGAGACCCGCCTGTTCGATCTGCGCGCGCTGGCGCGCAAGCATCGGGTCGCCCCCGATGAACTGGCGGCGCTGCACGCCGAGCTGGCGGCGCGGCTCGACCGGATCGAGGCTGGTGGCGCCGGCCTTGCGCGGCTCGAGGCGGAGGCCGCCGCGGCGCGCGCCGCCTATCTCGATCGCGCGCAGGCGCTCGGCGAAGCGCGTCGGGCCGCCGCTGCACGGCTCGACGCGGCGGTGGCGGGCGAACTCGCGCCGCTCAAGCTCGATGCCGCGCGCTTCAAGACCGTCGTCGAGACGCTTCCGGAAAATCTGTGGGCCGCGCATGGCCGCGACCGGGTGGAGTTCGAGATCGCGACCAATCCGGGGGCGCCGTTCGCACCGCTCGCCAAGATCGCCAGCGGCGGCGAATTGTCGCGCTTCATCCTCGCGCTCAAGGTCGCACTCGCCGAAGAGGGGGGCGCGGGCACGATGATCTTCGACGAGATCGACCGCGGTGTCGGCGGCGCGGTCGCAAGCGCGATCGGCGACCGGCTCGCCCGGCTTGCCGCCAAGGCGCAGGTGCTGGTGGTGACCCACTCGCCGCAGGTCGCCGCGCGTGGGCAGCAGCACTGGCTGATCGCCAAGAGCCATGACGGGCTCGTCACCCGCACCGGCGTGCGCCCGCTCGACGATGCCGACCGGCGCGAGGAGATCGCCCGGATGCTGTCGGGCGCCGAGGTCACCGCCGAGGCGCGCGCGCAGGCGGCGCGCTTGCTCGAGGTGGCATGATCTTTCGCGCTTAGGGTGATCTACCGCATAGCAAGCATGCTCCATTCCGCCCATGATCGATGAAAATCGAGCGAGGCGGGGGCCTGGATGAAAACAGTCACGATCATGGCGTTGGCGCTGCTGGCGACGCCGACGTTCGCAACGCCCAATCTCTACGACCGGGTCGACCAGAAGATCGCCGCGACGCCGGCGATCCGGGCATCGCTCGGCATGCCCGCGCCGCAGATGCGCGACGTCGACTGGATGGTCGGCAAATGGGAAATCGTCGCGCAGGCCGACGGCGCCGATCCGGCCAAGCCCGCCGACGCCAAACCCGGAGATAGGGGCAGCTCGACGGTGACGAAGACGCTGGGCGGGGTGTGGCTCGAGATTCGCGACAATTATCCGAACGGCACCACCGACATCGGCTATCTCACCTATAATGTCGCGACCAACCAGTGGGTCAGCCTGTCGTTCGACGCGCTCGCCAACGCCACCCGCACCGTCGCGGCGGGCTGGAGCAACGGCCGCGCGACTTTCGAAGGCGACGCGGTGATCGTCGGGGTGCCGGCGCGGCTGCAGCAGGTGATCGAGCGGGTGAGCGACGGCGAATATCGGGTGACCAACCAGGAATGGCGCGACGGCAGCTGGCAGAAACTCGATTCGTACCGATATCAGCGGGTCAGCCGATAGCGAGATCGCGCGCTCGATGCTCGATCAGGTCCCAGCGATTGCCGTAGAGATCCTCGAACACCGCGACCATGCCATAAGCCTCGGCACGCGGCGCCTCGACGAAGCGCACCCCGCGCGCGCTCCACGCGGCATGATCGCGGGCAAAATCGTCGGTGTGGAGGAACAGGAAGACGCGGCCGCCGCTCTGGTTGCCGATCGCGCCGGCCTGGCGTTCGTCGGCGGCCCGGGCAAGCAGAAGCCCGCCCTCGCTGCCCGGCGGCGCCACGATCACCCAGCGCTTGTCGGCCGTCAGCGGGCTGTCCTCGCGCAGGTCGAAGCCGAGGATGCCGACATAGAAGGCGATCGCCTCGTCATAGTCACGCACGACGAGCGCGGTGAGAGCGAGCCGCTGCATCGTCAGAACGCCGCCGACTTGCTGTCGAGATCGGGCAGGCCGTCGGTCGACGGGCCCTTGAGCAGCCGTGGCGCGTCGCCGATCTCGACGATGTCGCGGTCATGGCCGATCGCGACCGGTCCGGCGTAGCCGGCGGCGCGGACGCGGGCGACGATCATGTCGTCGCCGGCCTTGCCGCCCATCTCCTTCTTGACGATGTGCGAGAAGACCGCGAGGCCCGGGCGCGCCTCCCTGAACAGCCGCGCCGCCTGTTCGGGGGTGGTGAGCTTGGCGAGGACGCCCTGCATCTCGGGCATCGCCGACAGCCGCGGCGAGAAGGCGATGACATTCTGGACGAGCAGATCGGCGCCGCGCGACACCTGCGACAGGCCGGAGGTGTAGGTGGTGTCGCCCGACAGCACGACCCGACGCCCGGCCCGCTCGATCGAATAGCCATAAGCCGGGTCGCCATCGGCATGCTCGACCGCGAAGGCCGAGACGCGCAGCCCGTCATGATCGTAGATCGGTCCAGGGCGGACCTCGTGAACCTTGACCGCGATCGCCGCGGCGGGATTGAAGGCATTGGTGCGCAGTTGCACGTCATGGCCGTACATCGCCCGCATCCCCGCGACCATCGCCGCGGTGCCCGGCGGCCCCCAGATCTCGATCGGCGCGGTGCGGCCGAGCAGGAACCAGGGCGTCATCCACAGCTCGGGCAGTCCCGAGATATGGTCGCTGTGGAGATGGGTCAGGACGATCCGGGTCACCCGTTTCGGGTTGATCCGCTGTTCGTAGAGCCGCTGGAGGGTGCCGCGGCCGACGTCGAACAGCAGCAGGTCGGCAGGCGCCTCGACCAGCGTCGCATAGCCCTGGCGGTCGGGGGTCAGTTCGGGGCCGCCGGTGCCGAGCAGATGGACGCGCATCGCCGGATCGGCCAGCGCCGGCGGTGCGAGACCGACGAGCATCAACATTGCAAGCCACAGCTTCACGATCGCACCCCCCTTGCGCTAGGACCCGGTCATGACTCCGATCGACCAGATAAGCGAGGCCGAAGCCTCCGAACGCCTCGCCGCGCTAGCCGCCGAAATCGCGCGGCACAATGCGCTCTATCATGGCGATGACGCGCCCGAGATTTCGGATGCAGATTATGATGCGCTGGTCCGCGAGAACGCCGCGATCGAAGCGCGCTTTCCGGCGCTGGTGCGCGCCGATTCGCCGTCGCGGCTGGTCGGATCGGCGCCGTCGGGGCATCTGGCGAAGGTCGCGCATGCGCTGCCGATGCTCAGCCTCGACAATGCCTTTGCCGACGAGGATGTCGCCGAATTCGTCGCGCGCATCCGGCGCTATCTCAGCCTGCCCGAAGCCGAGCCGGTCGCGCTCACCGCCGAGCCCAAGATCGACGGCCTGTCCTGCTCGCTGCGCTATGAACAGGGTGTGCTGGTGCTCGCGGCGACGCGCGGCGACGGCACCACCGGCGAGGACGTCACCGCCAATGTGCGGCATATCGACGATATTCCCGAGCGGCTGGACGGCGACGTTCCGGCGGTTTTCGAGATTCGCGGCGAGGTCTATATGGCCAAGGCCGATTTCACCGCGCTCAACCTACGCATGCTCGCCGAAGTCGAGGATCCGGCCAAGGCGCGCCAGTTCGCCAATCCGCGCAACGCCGCCGCCGGCTCGCTGCGCCAGAAGGATCCGAGCGTCACAGCATCGCGGCCGCTGCGCTTCCTCGCCCATGGCTGGGGCGAGGCGTCGGGGCTTCCCGCCGACACCCAGAAGGGGGTGATGGATGCGATCGCCGGCTGGGGCGTGCCGGTGTCCGACGATCTGGTGCGGGTCGAGGGCGCCGAACCCGCGCTCGCCCATTATCGCGGCATCGAGGCGCGTCGCGCCGACCTGCCGTTCGACATCGACGGGGTCGTCTACAAGGTCGACCGGCTCGACTGGCAGAAGCGGCTCGGCTTCGTCGCCAAGGCGCCGCGCTGGGCGATCGCGCACAAGTTTCCGGCCGAAAAGGCGCAGACCCAGCTCAAGGCGATCGACATCCAGGTCGGGCGCACCGGCAAGCTGACCCCGGTCGCGCGGCTCGAACCGGTGACGGTCGGGGGCGTCGTCGTCACCAACGCGACCCTGCACAATGCCGATGAGGTCGGGCGGCTGAACGTCTGGCCGGGCGACCGGGTGGTGTTGCAGCGTGCGGGCGACGTGATCCCGCAGATCGTCGAGAATCTGTCGCGCGACGAAGCGCGTGGCGCCTGGCCTTTCCCCCAGACCTGTCCCGAATGCGGGTCGGCGGCCGAGCGCGAGCCCGGCGAGGTCGATTACCGCTGCACCGGCGGGCTGATCTGTCCCGCGCAACGGGTCGAGCGGCTGCGCCATTTCGTGTCGCGCCACGCGCTCGACATCGAGGGGCTCGGGTTGGTCCATATCGAGAGCTTCTTCCGCGACAGGCTGGTCGAGGCGCCGGCGGACATCTTCCGGCTGACCCGAGAGACGCTGCTGACCCGCGAGCGCTGGGCCGAACTGTCGGCCGCCAATCTGATCGCGGCGATCGACGCCAAGCGCGCGCCGTCGCTCGACCGCTTCCTGTTCGCGCTGGGCATCCGCCATGTCGGCGAGGTCACCGCGCGCGACCTCGCGCGGCGCTATCGCAGCTGGGATGCGCTCAAGGCGATGATCGACCGGGCGATCGAGGCGCGGGGCGCGATGATCCAGGCGATCGGCGAAAGCGACGAGAAATTCGCCCAGCGCGGCGCCAAGGAACTGGCGGCGATCATCGAGACGCCGGGGGTCGGCCCCGAGGTGGCGTTCGCGCTGATCGATTTCTTCGCCGAACCGCATAACCAGGACGCGGTCGCCGATCTGCTGAGCCAGGTCGCGCCCGCCGACCTGATCCACGAGACCCGCGCCTCCGAAGTCAGCGGCAAGACCGTGGTCTTCACCGGCAGCCTCGAGACGCTGTCGCGCGACGAGGCCAAGGCGCAGGCCGAGGCTTTGGGCGCGAAGGTCGCGGGATCGGTGTCGGCGAAGACCGATCTGGTCGTGGCAGGGCCGGGGGCGGGATCTAAACTGAAGAAAGCCGCCGATCTCGGGATCAGGGTCGTCGACGAGGCGGGCTGGGCGGAGATCGTCGCAAAGGCCGGATAATTTCGATTGCGAAACATATTGCAATCCTTTTCCTAGGCTTTCCTACATAAGTTAATGCCCCTAGGCGCCTTTTCGCTTGGTCGCGGCGAAGGGTTGTGGATAAGGCGGGATCATGCGCGCGGGCATCGCAACCAGGGGGGCTCCGGTTCTGTCGATCGCGGGGCTCGCTGTGGCGATCCTCGCGGCGCTGCTTGCGCTGTTTCTGGTGCGTGCGCAGGCGCGATCGAACGAATGGGTGCAGCATGCGCTGCAGGTCCAGCTCCGGCTAAACCATGTCTCGGAGATGATCCGGACGATCGAATCCGACACGCGCGGCTATATGCTGACCCATGAGCAGGCGATGCGGTCGAGCACCGTCCAGACCGGCGAGCGGCTCGACGCCGCGCTCGACGAGCTGTCGTGGGAGGTCCGCGACAATCCGGTGCAGATCGCCAATCTGGCGCGGTTGCGCAGCCTGATCGCCCAGCGGCTGAGCTTCGCCCGCGTCAACGCCGCGCGCTACGACGATGGCAGGATGATCCCCGCCGATCTCGCGGTGCGCGGTCCGCAACTGATGGCGATGGTCACCGGGCAGATCGAGAAGATGGCCGGGACCGAGCGCGGGCTGCTGGCCCTGCGCCGCACCGAGACCGACCGTCTCGTCTACGGGCTGGGCGCGAGCCTGGTGCTGACGGTGCTGCTGGTGCTCGCAGTGGCGGGAACGATCCTGCGCGACGCCCGACGCCGCGAGGTCGAACTCACCGCCGCCCGCGACGTGGCGATCGCCGCCGAGCGCGCGATCCGCGAGCAGATCGAGCGGCTCGAGGCGGCCGAGGACCAGATCCGCCAGATGCAGAAGATGGAGTCGATCGGGCAGCTCACCGGGGGCATCGCCCACGACTTCAACAATATGCTGGCGATCGTGATCGGCAGCCTCGATCTGGCGCGGCGGCGTCTCGAAGGCGACCCCGAACGGCTCAAGCGCTGCATCAACAATGCCTATGAGGGCGCCGAACGCGCCGCGGCGCTCACCGCGCGGCTGCTCGCCTTTTCGCGGCAGACCCCGCTCGCGCCGATCACGCTGGACATCAACAAGCTCGTCGCCGGCATGTCCGAATTGCTGCGCCGGACGATGGGCGAGCAATATATGGTCGAGACCGTCCTGTCGGGCGGGCTGTGGCGTGCCTTCGTCGATCCGGGCCAGCTCGAAAATGCGCTGGTCAATCTGTCGGTCAACGCCCGCGACGCGATGGCCGAGGGCGGCCGGGTGACGATCGAGACCGCCAATGCCTATCTCGACGACGAATATGCGCGCGACCGTGCCGAGGTCACCCCCGGCCAATATGTGATGATCAGCGTGTCCGACACCGGCACCGGCATGACCCCCGAGGTGATCGCGCGCGCTTTCGATCCCTTCTTCACCACCAAGCCGCTGGGCAAGGGCACCGGCCTCGGCCTCAGCCAGATCTACGGCTTCGCCAAGCAGACGGGCGGCCATATCGCGATCTATTCGGAGCCCGGCCAGGGCACGACGGTGAAGCTCTATCTGCCGCGCCATATGGGCGAGGCGGTCGAGCCGCGGACTTCGCGTCCGCCCGAAAGCGTGCTGCCGACCGCCCAGCCGGGCGAGGTGATCCTGGTGGTCGAGGATGAACAGCGGGTGCGGCACTTCTCGGTCGATGCGCTGCGCGAGCTCGGTTATGTCGTGATCTCGGCGGAGAATGGTTTCGAGGCGCTCAAGGCGATCGATAGCCAGCCGCAGATCACGATGCTGTTCACCGATATCGTGATGCCCGACATGAATGGCCGCAAGCTCGCCGATGCCGCGACCGAGAAGCGCCCCGACCTCAAGGTCCTCTACACCACCGGCTATACCCGCAACGCGGTGGTCCATAACGGCATGCTCGATGCCGGGGTCGCCTTCCTGCCCAAGCCGTTCAGCGTCACCCAGCTCGCGATCAAGGTGCGCGAAGTCATGGATGGGGCGGGAGCCAATCGGCCCGCGTGAGGGGCCGCCATTTGCGCCATGCCGGGCTGCAAATGGCGCCGTCCTTCGCTTCCGGTGCTCACGTACATGAAGTACGCTGCGCTCCGGGTCTCGGACCGCACCATTTTCGCCGCGGCCTGACGCAAATGGCGACCCCTCACATGTCGCGCCTGGCGCCTTATCGGCTTTAGCGCCGCCGCTTGACCATGCGCAGGGTCGGCCAGTCGCCGCGGGTGTGGCGGCGGGCGAGGTAGAGGCCGTGGCGGCGATAGGCGGCGGCAACCGCGTCGGCCTGGGTGTCGAGCAGGCCGGCGAGGATCAGCGAGCCGCCGGGCAGCAGCGCATCGGCGAACACCGGCGCCAGCTCGATCAGCGGGCCGGCGAGGATGTTCGCGATCAGCAGGTCATAGGGTGCTCGCGCCTTCAGGCGGGGGTGGGCGAGGCCGGGGGCGACGACCAGCTCGACCCGCCCGCGGGTACGTCCGACGGGGACGCGATTGACCGTGGCATTTTCGAGCGTGACCTCGATCGACACCGGATCGATGTCCGATGCGATGACCTTCGCCGCTGGCCAGAGCGCGCGCGCCGCGAAGGCGAGCAGCCCGGTGCCGGTGCCGACATCGGCGATATCGTCGAATCGCAGGCCCGCCCGCTTGAGGTGATCGAGCATTTCGAGGCAACCGGTCGTGGTCTCGTGATGGCCGGTGCCGAACGCGCGGCCGGCATCGATCATGAACGGGGTCAGCCCGTCGGGAATGTCGGTCGCATTGGCGGGGGTGTGGACGAAGAAGCGCCCGGCACGGATCGGCTCGAGTCCGGCCTGCGAGAGGGTGACCCAGTCTTCCTCGGGAATATGCTCGATCTGCGGTTTGATCCGCTTCGCCGACGGCACGAGACCGCGGACCAGCTCGATCAGCGCCTTGTCGGGCTGCTGCTCGCAATAGACGTCGAGCTGCCATGCGTCGGGCTTGTCGGGATCGGGCTCGCTGGTCATCAGCGTCGGCAGCGGATCGAGCTCGGCGAGCTCGGGGACATCCTCGGCCAAGCGTTCGGCCTCGGCCTTGGTGCAGGGCAGGCTGATCCGCCAGCTGCCTTCGCGCGCCGCGTTGAACGGAAAGCCGGTCACCCCGTCACCCTTCGGTTCGTCGCCCCGGCGTAGTTTAGCGGACATAGCTGGCCCCGTTGATGTCGATCACCGCACCGGTCATCGACGGCGGCGCCTGAAGCGCCAGGAAAGACGCGGCCTCGGCGACCTCGTCGGGTTCGGCGACCCGCCCCAGCGGGATGTCGGCGAGCAGTTGCTCGCCGTCGCGACTCTCGAGATAGTCCTCGGCCATGCCGGTTCTGGTAAAGCCCGGACAGATGGCGAAGGCGAGGATATTCTCGTGCGCATAGCCGCGCGCGATCGTCTTGGTGATGCCGATCATCCCCGCCTTCGACGCGGCATAATGCCAGTGCGAGGGGCTGTCGCCGCGATAGGCGGCGCGGCTGGCGATGTTGACGATGCGGCCGCCGTCGTGCCGGCGGAAATGGAGCACCGCGAGCCTGCTGAGTTCGGCCGACGCGGTCAGGTTGATCTGCAGCGTCCGCGCCCAGGCATCCGACCAGGCGGTGTCGGGCGCCTCGAGCGCGGCGGTCTCGAACACCCCGGCATTGTTGATCAGCACGTCGATCCGCCCGTCGAGCAGCGCCAGCGCCTGGTCCCAGAGCCGGCGCGGCGCGCCCGGATCGGCGAGGTCGGCGGCGATGATATTATCGTCGCCGTCGGCCGATCGATGGCCGATAATCCGCACATCATCCTGCTGCGCCAGGCGCGCGACGATCGCGGCGCCGATTCCCCGGCTGCTGCCGGTCACCAATATGTTCGTGGTCATGACCGCGCAGTTAGGCGCGCGGCGCCGTCCGGGAAAGGGGCAAGCGGAGCGGGTGGCCGCAACGGGGACGAAACGGTCCCCGGTTGCGGCGGTTTATGCCGCGAGGCGCGAGACGAAGTCGCCGGTCAGGGTTTCGAGGCGCGACAGTTCGTCGTCGACCCCGCGGAAACCGGCCTCGAGCTCGTCGATCTCGCCGGCGACGGTCTCGGTGTCGCTGCGGATCGCCGAGATCGTGCTCGACATCGAATCGGCGGCCAGCGCGGTCTCGTCGACCGCGGCGGTGATCATCGTGACGGTCTGCGCCTGGGTCTCCATCGTCGAACGGATGCGCTCGGCCGAACTCTGGACCTCGCCGACGATGTCACGGATCGCGCCATTGGCGTCGACGGTCTGGCGAGTCGCGGCCTGGATCGCGGCGATCTTGGCGGCGATATCGTCGGTGGCGCGGGCGGTCTGGCTGGCGAGGCTCTTCACCTCCTGCGCGACCACCGCGAAGCCGCGGCCGGCGTCGCCGGCGCGGGCCGCCTCGATCGTCGCGTTGAGCGCGAGCAGGTTGGTCTGGCCGGCGATGTCGCGGATCAGGCCGAGGATCGATTCGATCGCGAGCGCATGGTCGGACAGCACTTCGGACAAAGCGACGGCATGGACCGAACGGTCGGCGGCGCGGGTGGCGATCTGGGCGGCGACCTCGACCTCGGCACGGCTCTCCTCGATCGCGCGGATCAGGCCGGCGGCGGTGTGGGCGGCCTCGCGCATCGCCAGCGCCGACTGTTCGGCGGCGGCAGCGACCTCGGAGGCCTTGCCGAGCATGCCGCGGGCGGCCGACGAGGTATGGCCGGTGCGCTTGCGCAGCCCGCGCGAATCGCCGACCGCGCGGGTCAGCGCATCGGAGATGGTCGAGCGGAACTGCAGGCCTTCGGTCGACAGCGCGCGGGTCTTGCTCGCATGCGACAGCGCGCCGATCTGCATCAGCGACAGGTCGAGATAGAGCGAATGCAGCGTGACCAGCGCCGAGATGCTGGTCGAGACGAATTCGGGACGGTCGGCGAAGCGGCCATGGAGCGCGTTGCACAACACCGCGATCTGGTCGTTGGTATATTTGGCGAGGCGCGAGAAATCATTGCCGCGATTATGGCTGTCGATCACCGTGCCGAGCGTCGCGCGCAGGCTGGCGGTGTCGATCGGGCTGGTGAGCATATGCCGCCACTGGGCGATCATGCCTTCGACCGGGTCGGTGATACGGGTGATCGCCGCCAGCGCCATCTGCGCGGTCGCGTTGCGGCTCATCAGCGCCGGCGCCTGCGCGCGCAGGTCGTCGAAGATCGCGCCGGCTTCATGCCAGATCGGGGCGAGCAGCGTGCCCAGGTCGCCATTGGCATCATAGATCGCCAGCTTGGCGCCGATCTGTTCGTCGGTGAGCGTCATTCCGCCGTCGATGTGCCCCGTCGTCATGATCAGTCCGCTTCCCATTCAGCTATATGGCGACCGGCGAATCCCGTCGGTTGGGAACGGGATAGCCGTCATTGGTAAATGACCAGTTAGCGATGATCGGTGCGATCCGGACGATTCCGGGCGGCCTTGGCCACCTGGCGGGCGGTCGAGGTCGCCGCGCCGCTTGCATGGTGCGATTCATCGTCTAAAGACGATCCGGTCCGACAGAGGGAGGGTTCATGTCGCGCAATCCGGGGCGGCCGCTTTCGCCGCATCTCACCATCTGGAAATGGGGCCCGCACATGCTGGTCTCGATCCTCCATCGCGCCACCGGCACGGCCCTCGCGATCGGAGGCGGTATCGGCTTCGTGTGGTGGCTGGTCGCCGCGGCGATGGGCCCCGACGCCTATGCCACCTTCTACAAGGTCGCGACGTCGTGGTTCGGCTATCTGGTCGGGGTCGGCCTGACCTGGAGTTTCTTCCAGCACATGTTCACCGGCCTGCGCCATTTCGTACTCGACACCGGTGCCGGCTATGAGCTGAAGACCAACCGCACCTTCGCGATCCTGACCCTGGTCGGTTCGCTGCTCGTCACGCTGCTCGTCTGGGGCGTGACCTTCGCCAAGATCACGTCGATGGGGATCAACTGATGGGTACCGGAACCGGTATCGGCCGCGTTCGCGGCCTGGGGTCGGCCAAGCATGGCGCGCTCCATTGGTGGCACCAGCGGGTGACCGCGGCGGGCAATCTGCTGCTCGTCGTCTGGTTCCTGGTCTCGCTGTTCCGCCTGCCGCGCCACGATCATGAGGCGGTCGTGCAGTGGATCCAGTCGCCGCTGGTCGCGGTGCCGCTGATCCTGCTGACGATCTCGGTCTTCTGGCACTTGCGCATCGGCCTGCAGGTGATGATGGAAGATTATGTCCATGAAGAAGGCAGCAAGGTCGCGGCGACGCTGGCTCTGAATCTCTACGCGATCGCGGGCGCCGCGCTCGCCATCTTCTCGATCCTCAAGATCGCATTCGGGGGAGTGCCCGCCTGATGGCCGAGGCTGCATATAAGATCATCGACCATGTCTATGACGCGGTCGTCGTGGGTGCCGGCGGATCGGGGCTGCGCGCCACGATGGGCGCGGCCGAAAAGGGCCTGAAGACCGCCTGCATCACCAAGGTGTTCCCGACCCGCTCGCACACCGTCGCGGCGCAGGGCGGCATCGCCGCCTCGCTCGGCAATATGGGCCCGGATCACTGGACCTGGCACATGTTCGACACCGTCAAGGGCTCCGACTGGCTCGGCGACCAGGACGCGATCGAATATATGGTGCGCGAAGCACCGGCCGCGGTGATCGAACTCGAACATGCGGGCGTGCCGTTCAGCCGCACCGACGAGGGCAAGATCTACCAGCGTCCGTTCGGCGGCCATATGCAGAATATGGGCGCCGGCCCGCCGGTGCAGCGCACCTGCGCCGCCGCCGACCGCACCGGCCACGCCATGCTTCACGCGCTCTATCAGCAGAGCCTGAAATATGACGCCGACTTCTTCATCGAATATTTCGCGCTCGACCTGATCATGGAAGGCGGCGAGTGCAAGGGCGTGATCGCGCTCTGCATGGAAGATGGTTCGATCCATCGCTTCCGCAGCCATGCGGTGGTGCTCGCGACCGGCGGCTCGGGCCGCACCTATTTCTCGGCGACCTCGGCGCACACCTGCACCGGCGACGGCGGTGGCATGGTGCTGCGTGCGGGCCTGCCGCTCCAGGACATGGAGTTCGTCCAGTTCCACCCGACCGGCATCTACGGCGCCGGCGTGCTGATCACCGAAGGTGCGCGCGGCGAGGGTGGCTATCTGACCAACTCCGAGGGCGAGCGCTTCATGGAGCGCTATGCCCCGTCGGCCAAGGATCTGGCGTCGCGCGACGTCGTCGCCCGCTCGATGGCGATGGAGATGCGCGAAGGCCGCGGCGTCGGCAAGAATGGCGACTATATCTACCTGCACCTCGATCATATCGATCCGAAGGTGCTGGCGGAGCGCCTGCCCGGCATCACCGAGACCGGCAAGATCTTCGCCGGGGTCGATCTGACCCGCCAGCCGCTGCCGGTGACGCCGACCGTCCACTATAATATGGGCGGCATCCCCTGCAATTATCATGGCGAGGTCGTCACCCTGAAGGACGGCAACCCGGATTCGGTCGTCCCCGGCCTGTTCGCGGTCGGCGAAGCGGCCTGCGTCTCGGTCCATGGCGCCAACCGTCTCGGCTCGAACTCGCTGATCGATCTGGTGGTGTTCGGCCGCGCGACCGGTTTCCGGCTGGGCGAGCTGATCAAGCCGAACAGCAAGCATGGCGCGGTCGTCAAGGAGGCCGACGACAAGGCGCTGGCGCGGCTCGACCATTATCGCAACGCGTCGGGCGGCACGCCGACCGCGACGATCCGTCTCGACATGCAGCGCACGATGCAGAAGCATTGCGCGGTGTTCCGCGATACCGCGCTGCTGCGCGAAGGCCAGGAACTGATCGACAAGGTCTATTCACGGCTGCAGGACGTCGGGGTCACCGAC
Organism: Rhizorhabdus sp. GW822-FHT03C02; assembly: GCF_058801765.1. NCBI lineage: Bacteria > Pseudomonadati > Pseudomonadota > Alphaproteobacteria > Sphingomonadales > Rhizorhabdaceae > Rhizorhabdus > Rhizorhabdus sp. GW822-FHT03C02. The sequence goes on along the minus strand of NZ_JBXANN010000010.1, from coordinate 173,487 downwards.
CGTTCGCTGATCTGGAATACCGATCTGGTCGAGACGCTCGAACTCGACAATATGCTGCCGCAGGCGGTGGTGACGATGCATTCGGCGGCCAACCGCAAGGAAAGCCGCGGCGCGCACATGCACGAGGACTTCCCCAATCGCGACGATGCGAACTGGATGAAGCACACCATCTCGTGGTTCGAAAAGGGCGCGGTCACGCTCGATTCGCGTCCGGTGCACGATTACACGCTCACCGACGAAGCCGAATATATCAAGCCGAAGGCGCGCGTTTACTGACGCGAGCCTGCAGTTTGGGGCGAACGGGAAAGGGGGCTTCGGCCCCCTTTCTTTTTTGGTCAGTCGCTCTTCGCGGCTTCGCGCTCTGCCATGCCGATATCGACCAGCGCGGCGAGCGCGCGTCGCGCGGCGCCGACATCGTCCGCGCCGACCTTTGCCAGCAGCATCGCATCGATCCGTTCGCGCGCAGATGTCTGGACCGCGGCAGCCGCGCTGCCACGTTCGGTCAGTCCGACGCTGAGCTTGCGTCGATCGTCGGGATCGACCGTCCGGGCCAGATAGCCGCGCATCACCAGCGTATCGACCAGCACGCCCGCGGCCTGCTTGGATATCTCCAGTTCGCGGATCAACTGGCCCAGCGGGACGTCGCGGGTGCGCAATGCAAGCCCGCCGATCAGATAGAGGCCGTTGGCGGGAATATCGTCATAGCCGGCATCGTCGAGCGCGCGGCGCATCGCCGAACCATAGGTCTTGCGCGCGTGCCGTAGCAGGGCCGGGATCGCGATCTCGTCATACCAGGGCATATCGGTCATGTCGGTCATGTCGGTCATGTCGGTCATGTCGGTCATGTCGGATTCCAGACTGTCAATCATCAGGATAGTCAATATAACTGACTATCCTGATGATTGACAGTCCCTTTCATCATCCTGCCGCATTTTCGCACTAGGCCCCGCGCATCATGAAGAAAGCCATCATCCTTGCTGCGGGGCAGGGCTCGCGCCTGCTGCCGCTGACCGCCGACCGTCCGAAATGCCTGATCGATTTCGCGGGCAAGAGCCTGATCGCCTGGCAGATCGAATCGCTCGTCGCCAACGGCATCACCGAAATCGCGGTGGTGACCGGCTTCATGGATGGGACGCTCGATGCCGCGCTCGCCGCGCTCGATCATTCCGGCGTGACGATCCGCACCCGCTTCAACCCGTTCTTCAAGGTCGCCGACAATCTCGGCTCGTGCTGGATCGTGCGCGAGGAGATGGATCAGGATTTCATCATCCTCAACGGCGACACGCTGGTTTCGCCGCTGATCGTCAGGACGCTGATCGAGGGTTCGACATCGCCGATCACGGTCACGATCGACGTGAAGGAGGATTACGACCTCGACGACATGAAGGTGCAGCGCGACGGCGACCGGCTGCTGCAGATCGGCAAGCGGCTGGCGCGCGAGGACACCAATGCCGAATCGATCGGCATGCTCGCCTTTCGCGGCGAAGGGCCGACGATCTTCCGCAACCAGGTCGCGGCGATGATGCGCACCCCCGAAGGCGTGCTCAACTGGTATCTCAAGGCGATCCATGCGCTGGCGCCGTCGGGCGTGGTAGGCACCGTCTCGATCGAGGGCGAAGCCTGGGCCGAGGTCGATTTCCCCGAGGATCTGGTGATCGCGCGCGCTCTCACCGAAGGCTGGGTCGCGGCGCGCGCCGAAGTCTAGAGCATGTCCTGATCAGATTGATAAGGACATGCTCTAAATTGTCTTTGTTTTCCGCATTTTCCGAGCCGTCAGGTGATTCCACCTGACTTGAAAATGCTCTAGCCTACGGGCCAGAGCCCCTTCAGCCAGTCCGCCAGCGCGGCCTTCTGATCGTCGTCGAGCGCCACCGCCTCGCCGAGCGCCGGCACCTTCGGCCAGCCGGCGTCGGGCACGGTCACTCCGCCATGGCTGCGGCTGCCTTCGTAGCGCGGCAGCACATGAAAATGGACGTTGGGGTCGACCATCATCAGCATCAGATAGTTGATCTTCGCATAGCCGACCGCCCTGGTCAGCGCGGCCTCGATATCGGCGGTCACTTTGGCCAACTCGGCATGGAAGGGGGGCGGCAGGTCGCCGAACGCGGTCGCGTCCGACTTGGCGGCCAGCACCAGGCTGCCCAGCGTCGGCTGCGACGGACGCAGCAGCACCACCCAATGATCATAGTCGGCGATCAGGGTGCCGGGAAAGCCGAACGCGTCGATCGTCTGGTTCATCGTCATACCGCCAGCCAGGAGGAGATCGGTTCGCCGCGCGCGGCGCGCAGTTCGGCCTGCGCATAGCGCACGAGATGGAACAGGCACGACAAGGCGGTCCACCACGCGACCGCGGTCAGCCCGAGATCGGGGCGTCGGAACAACGTGGCGACGAACAGGATCACCATGTTCGGGTTGCGCCGTGCGGTGATCAGCCGGAACTGGCTGTCGATCCGTTCCCAGACATGGATGTGCATATTGCCGAAGCGCCGCATGAACAGCCCCTCGATCAGCCGCTGCGCGACATAGCCGCCGATCAGCACCGCCTGCACGGTCCAGAAGGCGGTCTGCGAATAGGCCAGGCCCCAGGCCCCCAGGCCGACAGCCCAGGCGAACCACCAGAAGGGGGGATGGACCAGGTCGATGCCATGATCGAAGACATTGCCCCAGGCCGACGAGGTGATCGTGCAGCGCGCCAGCTTGCCGTCGACGGTGTCGAGCACCATGAAGATCAGCCCCGCCGCCATGCCCAACCAATAATGGCCGAACCAGAAGGCGATCGTCGCGACCACGCATAATATCGCGCCGATGCCGGTGACCATGTTCGGGGTCATGCCGATCCGGGCGGCGATGCGGGTCAGCACCAGCGCCCATTCGGGCCAGAGATATTTGGTGAGGATGTCGGTGACGCCCTTATAGGCGCCGAAATAGCTCATCCGTTCGATCGCGCGGACATTGCCCGGGGTCAGCGGCTCGAGCACCGGTTCCTCGCGCTTGCGCAAAAGTTCGTTGTAGAAGACGCGGTGGTCCTCGGCGCGGATGACGTCGACCGGCAGGCCTTCGGGCAGCGGATCGCCCGCCGCCATCGCCGCCTCGATCAGCCTGGCCGAGCGGTTGCCGGTCAGATGGGCGAGCACCGGAACATCGCCGCTGGTCAGCACCGTGCCCGGCCGCGCGAGCATGAATTTCAGCCAGGCCGGTTCGAACACATGGCTGGCGGCGGCGATCACCACCGGTCCGTCGGGATCCTTGCGATCGGCCGACAGCCCCTGCGCCAGCGCGATCCGGCGAAACCGCTCGCCGCTCGACATGCCCCAGATCGGAACGGGGTTGGATCCGGCGCTGATGAAGGCGGGGGCGGGTTGGCTCATCTTTTTCCCGGATATGGCTGAGGTCGTCTCCTTGCCGTCCCGGCGCCAAGCTGGCAAGGCCGTGGACATGACCGCTCCCGGCTTTTCCGCGATCATCCTTGCCGGCCAGCGCCCCGGCGGCGATCCGCTCGCGCAGCATTTCGGCATCGAGGCCAAGGCGCTGATCGACGTCGCCGGCCGGCCGATGCTCGACTGGGTGGCGCGTGCGCTGCTGTCGCGCGGCGATGTCGGACGGGTGATCGTCCTCGCCCAGGATGCGCCGGCGCTGCTCGAACATCCGGGCACGCGCTGGATGCGCGCCGACGCCCGGGTGGTGACCTGCGAGGGCGGCAGCTCGATCGTCGACGGCATCATCGGCGCGCTCGAAGGCCTGCCGCCCGCCTGGCCGGTGCTGCTGACGACCGCCGACAACGTCCTGCTCGACGGTGCGATGATCGACGCGCTGCTCGCGACGGTCGGAGACGCCGACGTCGCGGCCTCGCTGGTCGAACGCCGTACCCTCGAGGCCGCCTATCCCGGCAATCGCCGGACCTGGCTGCCGTTTCGCGGCGGCGCCTATTCGGGGGCGAACCTGTTCTGGCTCGGTACGCCGGCGGCGATGAGGGCGTTGCTCGTGTGGCGCGATATCGAACAGAAGCGCAAGCGCGTCCGCGCGGTGCTGAACGCTTTCGGGCCGCTGCTCGGGGTGCTGATCGCGGTGCGCATCCTCAATCTCGACCAGGCGATCGCCTGGGCGGGGCGCCGGCTGGGGCTGAAGGCGAAGGCGGTGGTGCTGTCGATCGCCGAAGCCTGCATCGATGTCGACAAATTGTCCGACCATGAGATGGTCGAGGCGATCATCGCGGCGCGGGGCCGGAACTCACAGCAGCTTTAGTTTGCGTGCGGTCTTGCCGAGCGCGATCTTGTCGGCGTGCGACAGGCCGATGCGCGCGGCGCACCAGATGCCCGCGAGGATCAGCAGCCCGCACAGCAGCAGACGCGGGGCGTCGGTCAGCGGCGATGCCAGCCCGGTCAGCAGCAGGATCGCCGCGGCCGCGGCCGCGGTGCTCGCCGCGGTGCGCAGGAAGGGCGGCGCGAACGGGTGGAGCCGCTGGCTGTACCAGAGCATCAGCATCGGCATCAGGTTCGAGACCGCGATCCCCGCCGACACCGCGATCGCCATGCCGTCGATCCCGCCCTGCGGCAGCAGCAGGAAGCCGGCGATCAGCGCGGCGCCCAGGCCGATGAAGCTGCTGAGCAGCGGATGATGGTAACGGCTGATCACCGCCTGGATCGATCCGGCCTGGCCCGTGATCGCCTCGATCATCCGGGTGACGGTCAGCAGCGCGAGCGCCCACCAGGCGGCCTGGCCGCCGGGGCCGAACAGGCCGAGGATCGCGGTGCCGGTGCCGACGATCGCGGCGACGATCGGCACCGCCACCACCATCGAGAGTCGGGTGGCGAAGCCATAGATCTCGGCGACATGGCGCTTGTCGTGGCGAACCGCCTCGGAGGCGAGTGGCGCCATCACATAGGTGAAGGCCATGCGCACCAGCTGCACCGCACTGGCGATCTTGCGGGCGATCGCGAACAGCCCCGACGCCGCGGCGCCCGCGGCGCCCGGGATGATCGCGTTGAGGATCAGCGGCGGCGCATCGGCGAACAGCCGGGCGACGATGTTGCTCGGCAGGATCGACACCCCGGCGACCAGCGTCCGGCCGATCATCGCGCCGCCGCGCAGCCGGAACACCAGGTCGATCCGGTAATAGCGCGCCATCAGCCGCGCCGAGAAGACGCAGGTGACCGCCAGCGAGCAGATGTGCGCGGCGAGCAGCCCGAGCGCGTCGGCGCCGAGCGCCCAGAGGATCGTCGCGGCGATCATCCGGATCACCTGTTCCCACAGCACCCGCAGCCTGATCTCGGGGCCGAACGCCTTGCGCGCGCGCAGCGCCGAGGTGCCGATCTCGACGAAGGCCCATAGCGGCAGCGCCCAGGCGAACAGCCGGATTCCGGTTTCGAGCGCGTGCGCGTCCTTGGCGGCGACGTTGACCAGCGGCGCCAGCCAGGGCGCGGCGAGGCTCGCGAGCGCCGCGACCGCCAGGCAGGGGCCGACGCCGAGGATCAGCGCGCTGCGCAGCGCGTCGGCGCGTTCCTCGTCGCTGGTGACCTGCGGCACCACCCGCTGCAGCGCGTTGGTCATGCCGAGGTCGAAGATATTCTCGGCGAGGTTCACCGCCGACCACAGCACCATGTAGAGGCCGTAGGTGGGCAGGCCGAACAGCCAGACATAGAGCGGCTGCGACACGATCTCGATGACTGCGCCGGCGCGCGCGAGCAGCGCCGTACCGGCGCCCTTGGCGACCTGGCGCGAGCCGGGTGGGAGATCGGGCGCGGGATCGACCATGGCCGCGCTTGTACGCGATGGGCAGGGTGGTTCAAGCCGGCTTGAAGCGGCTCTGAAGGCTCGCGAAATCGCCGGCCAAGGACACCGGGGCTGGCCGAGCGGTGTCCGATGCTGCTATGCGCCATTGAGCCGGGGGGCGCTATTCGCTATCGCGCGTCGGCAGACGAAGGGGATTTCGATTCATGGCCGAGTTCGCGCTACCCAAGAACAGCAAGATCAAGTCGGGCAAGGCCCACAAGGCGGCGGCTGACGCGAAGAAGGTCAAGAACTTCAAGGTCTATCGCTACGATCCCGACTCGGGCGAAAATCCCCGCTACGACACGTTCGAGATCGACCTCGCCGAATGCGGCCCGATGGTCCTCGACGCGCTGATCAAGATGAAGAGCGAGCAGGATCCCTCGCTCACCTTCCGCCGCTCGTGCCGCGAGGGCATTTGCGGGTCCTGCTCGATGAACATCGACGGCAAGAACGGCCTCGCCTGCACGACCGCGATCGAGGACTGCAAGGGCGATGTCCGCATCACCCCGCTGCCGCACATGGACGTGATCAAGGACCTGGTCCCCGACTTCACCCATTTCTACGCGCAATATGCGTCGATCCAGCCCTGGCTCAAGACGGTCACGCCGCCGCCCTCGGGCAAGGAGCGGCTGCAGTCGCCCGACGACCGCAACAAGCTCGACGGCCTCTACGAGTGCATCCTGTGCGCCTGCTGCTCGACCTCGTGCCCGAGCTACTGGTGGAACAGCGACAAGTTCCTGGGGCCGGCGATCCTGCTCCAGGCCTATCGCTGGCTCGCCGACAGCCGCGACGAGATGACCGGCGAGCGGCTCGACGAGCTCGAGGATCCGTTCCGTCTCTATCGCTGCCACACGATCATGAACTGCTCGAACGTCTGCCCGAAGGGCCTGTCGCCCGCCAAGGCGATCGCCGAGGTCAAGAAGATGGTGGTCGAGCGCCAGATCTGATGCTGGAGCTTGCCGCCGGGATGTCGTCGCGGTGAGCGGGCTGATCGAGAAATATGAGGCGATGGTCGCGTCGGGCGAATTGCGTCCCGACCCCGACCAGCGCGCGACCGTCGAGCGGCTCGCGGCGCTCGCCGCCGAGCTCGAGGCGCAGCCCGCCCGGGGCAGCGTGCTGTGGCGGATGCTGCGCAAGGCGCCCGTCCCGCCGCGCGGCCTCTATATGTGGGGCGGAGTCGGCCGCGGCAAATCGATGATGATGGACCTGTTCTTCTCCTGCACCGAGGTGCCGGCGAAGCGGCGGGTCCATTTCCACGAATTCATGCTCGAGGTGCACGACCGGCTGCGCGCCGAGCGGGTCAAGGAGAAGGGCGATCCGATCCCGCCGGTGGTCGAGGCGATCGCCGCCGAGGCCAAGCTGCTCGCCTTCGACGAGATGGTCGTCAACAACATGGCCGACGCGGCGATCCTGAGCCGGTTGTTCACCGGGCTGATCGATGCCGGCGTGGTCGTCGTCACCACCTCGAACCGTCCGCCCGTGGATCTCTACAAGGACGGGCTCAACCGCCAGCTGTTCCTGCCGTTCATCGCGCTGATCCAGGCGCGGCTCGACGTGCTGCCGCTCAACGGCCCGACCGACTATCGGCTCGAACGGCTCGGCGGCCATCCGGTCTGGTACGCGCCGCTCGGGCCCGTCGCGACCGCGGCGGTCAGCCATGCCTTTTTCCGGCTCACCGATTTCCCGCCCGAGGATCGGGTGCACGTGCCGTCGGCGGACATACCCGTCCATGGCGGCCGCAGCCTGCATGTGCCCAAGAGCCTCAAGGGCGTCGCGGTGTTCTCGTTCAAGCGGCTGTGCGGCGAGGCGCGGGGCGCGGCCGACTATCTGGCGATCGCGCGCCATTATCATACGGTGATCATCGTCGGGATTCCGCTGATGGGCCCCGACAACCGCAACGAGGCCGCGCGGTTCAAGGTGCTGGTCGACGCGCTCTACGAACATAAGGTCAAATTGCTCGCGACGGCGGCCGCCGAACCCGAGTCTCTCTATCCCGAAGGTGACGGTGCATTCGAGTTCGAACGCACCGTTTCGCGGCTGATGGAGATGCAGAGCGATGATTATCTGGCCGCCGGACATGGTCTCGAGGGCACCGCGGAGCCCGCATCTCCGCCAGAAACACGATAATCCGAAAAAACTACCAATTCAGTTGAATGCGGTGGTTGCCCCCTCGGGATCGGGGGGCTAAGCGGGCTGCGCATTCGGGTGGCCGCAACCCTTGCGGCCGCCTTCCTGTTGCGATTTCAAGCGGAGGAGCTGGCATGGCTCGGAATAAGATTGCGCTGATCGGCGCCGGTAATATCGGCGGAACCCTTGCTCATCTCGCGGCCTACAAGGAATTGGGCGACGTCGTGCTGTTCGACGTCGTCGACGGCGTCCCGCAGGGCAAGGCACTCGATCTGTCGCAGTGCGCTCCGGTCGAAGGCTTCGACGTCGCGCTCAAGGGCACGAACGATTATGCCGACATCGCCGGCGCCGACGTCATCATCGTCACCGCCGGTGTCGCCCGCAAGCCGGGCATGAGCCGCGACGATCTGCTCGGCATCAACCTCAAGGTGATGAAGGCGGTCGGCGAGGGCATCAAGGCCAACGCCCCCGACGCGTTCGTCATCTGCATCACCAACCCGCTCGACGCGATGGTCTGGGCGCTGCGCGAATTTTCGGGTCTCCCGCATGCCAAGGTCGTCGGCATGGCCGGCGTGCTCGACTCGGCGCGCTTCGCCAGCTTCCTCGCCGAGGAATTCAAGGTGTCGGTCAAGGACGTCACCACCTTCGTGCTCGGCGGTCATGGCGACACGATGGTCCCGGTCGTCGAATATTCGACCGTCGCCGGCATCCCGATCCCCGATCTGATCAAGATGGGCTGGTCGACCCAGGAGCGCATCGACGAGATCGTCAAGCGCACCCGCGGCGGCGGCGGCGAGATCGTCGCGCTGCTCAAGACCGGTTCGGCTTTCTATGCGCCGGCCACCAGCGCGATCTCGATGGCCGAAGCCTATCTCAAGGACAAGAAGCGCGTGCTGCCGTGCGCGGTCTATCTCGAAGGCCAGTATGGCATCGACGGCCTCTATGTCGGCGTGCCGGTGGTGATCGGTGCCGGTGGCGTCGAGCGGATCGTCGAGATCGAACTGTCGGCGGAGGCCAAGGCCAATCTCGACGTCTCGGTCGAGGCGGTCAAGGAACTGCTGGTCGCCTGCAAGGGCATCGACAGCACGCTGGCATGATGCCGGCGCCTGTCGCGGGCGCCATCTGCTGATTTCATACGCCCCGTCGCGGGCACCCGGTTGGGGAAGGAAGGTTCAAGAGGCTTATGTCGATCCTCGTCGATAAGAACACCAAGGTCATTACCCAGGGCATGACCGGCAACACCGGCAGCTTCCACACCCAGGCGGCGCTCGATTACGGCACCGCGATGGTCGGCGGCGTCACCCCGGGCAAGGGCGGCACCACCCATCTGGGTCTGCCGAACTTCAACACCGTCGCCGAGGCGGTCGCCGCCACCGGCGCCACCGCCAGCGCGGTCTATGTGCCGCCGCCCTTCGCGGCCGACTCGATCCTCGAGGCGATCGCTGCCGACGTTCCGCTGATCGTCTGCATCACCGAAGGCATTCCGGTGCTCGACATGGTCCGCGTCAAGCGCGCGCTCCAGGGTTCGAAGTCGCGGCTGATCGGCCCGAACTGCCCCGGCGTGCTGACCCCGGGCGAGTGCAAGATCGGCATCATGCCAGCCTCGATCTTCAAGAAGGGCTCGGTCGGCGTCGTGTCGCGCTCGGGCACGCTGACCTATGAGGCGGTGTTCCAGACCTCGGCGATCGGCCTCGGCCAGACCACCGCGGTCGGCATCGGCGGCGATCCGGTCAACGGCACCAACTTCATCGACATGCTCGAGATGTTCCTGGGTGACGACGAGACCAAGTCGATCATCATGATCGGCGAGATCGGCGGTTCGGCCGAGGAAGAAGCCGCGCAGTTCCTGATCGACGAGGCCAAGCGTGGCCGCAAGAAGCCGATGGCCGGCTTCATCGCGGGCCGCACCGCGCCTCCGGGCCGTCGCATGGGCCATGCCGGCGCGATCGTGTCGGGCGGCCAGGGCGGCGCCGAGGAGAAGATCGCGGCGATGGAAGCGGCCGGGATCAAGGTGGCGGCGAGCCCGTCCGAACTCGGCACCACGCTTGCGGCGGTGCTCAAGGGTTGAGTTGACGAATTCGATCGGCCGCCGAGGAGAGGGCGGCGGCCGGTTGAATGTGCATTGAACAGGCTTATTTGCTGCAATTCTGATGAAGGCTGGCCGGTTTGCCGGCCTGGTTGCAGCCAAGGAAGGTGACATGGGTATCGAAGGCGTCGGTTTCGACGGACCTGAAGGCGTGAGCCCCTCTTTCGTCGAGTCGCTGTATCGGCAATATCGTGCCGACAACAACAGCGTCGAGGCGAGCTGGCAGGAATATTTCTCCGGTCTCGAAGCGGGGGTCTCGGGCCCCAGCTGGGCACGCACGAACTGGCCGCCGGTGGCCGACGACGCGATGACCATCGCGCTCGACCCGCTGCAGATGACACCGGTCGCCAAGCCCGCAAAGGCAGCCGCTGCCCCCGCGGCGGCGGCACCTTCCGCCGGTCTCAGCGAAGCCGAGATCGAGAAGCGCGCGATCGATTCGATCCGCATCACCATGCTGATCCGCAACTATCGGGTGCGCGGCCATCTGATGGCCAATCTCGATCCGCTGGGTCTGAGCAAGCGCGACGAACCGGTCGAACTCACCGCACAGCATTATGGCTTCGGCGAAGCCGACATGGACCGCGAGATTTATCTCGACGGTTTTCTGGGGCTGCACAAGGCGACCCCGCGCGAGGTGATCGCGATCCTGCGCCGCAATTATTGCGGCAGCGTCGGCCTCGAATATATGCACATCGGCGACGTGATGGAGCGCCGCTTCCTCCAGGCACGGATGGAAGGCAAGGATGCCGAGATCGCGTTCACCCCGGCGGGCAAGAAGGCGATCCTCACCAAGGTGATCCAGGCCGAGCAGTGGGAGAAGTTCCTGGGCCGCAAATATGTCGGCACCAAGCGCTTCGGCCTCGACGGCGGCGAGTCGATGATCCCCGCGCTCGAGGCGGTGATCAAATATGCCGGCTCGTACGGCGTCAACGAGGTCGTGATCGGCATGGCCCATCGCGGCCGCCTGAACGTCCTCGCCAACCTGATGGCCAAGCCGTTCCGTGCGATCTTCAACGAATTCGCCGGCGGTTCGTCGAACCCCGAGGATGTCGGCGGGTCGGGCGACGTCAAATATCATCTCGGCACCTCGACCGACCGCGATTTCGACGGCAACATCGTCCATCTCAGCCTTGCGCCCAATCCCAGCCATCTCGAGGCGGTCAACCCGGTCGTGCTCGGCAAGGCGCGCGCCAAGCAGACCAAGCTCGACGATCTCGAGCGCGAGAAGGTGCTGCCGATCCTGCTGCACGGCGATGCCGCCTTTGCCGGCCAGGGCATCATCATGGAGTGCTTCGGCTTCTCCGGGCTGCGCGGGTACAACACCGGCGGCACCGTCCATTTCGTGATCAACAACCAGGTGGGTTTCACCACCTCGCCGCAGTTCGCGCGCTCGTCGCCTTATCCGTCGGACATCGCCAAGATGGTGCAGGCGCCGATTCTGCACGTGAACGGCGACGACCCCGAGGCGGTGACCTTCGCCTGCAAGGTGGCGACCGAATATCGCCATACCTTCAAGCGCGACGTCGTCATCGACATGTGGTGCTATCGCCGCTTCGGCCACAACGAAGGCGATGAGCCGGGCTTCACCCAGCCGCAGATGTACGACGCGATCCGTCAGCATCCGCCGGTCTCGGCGATCTACAATGCCCGCCTCGTCCAGGAAGGCGTGATCGACAATCAGTGGACCACCCAGGCCGAGGCGACCTTCGTCGATCAGCTCGAAGGCGATTTCGAGGCGGCCAAGAGCTACAAGGTCAATAAGGCCGACTGGTTCGAAGGCGACTGGTCGGGTTTCGCCGCGCCGCGCGAGGCGATCACCGAACGCCGCCTGGCGATCACCGGCATACCGCTCGACAAGCTGCAGGCGCTCGGCAAGCAGCTGACCACCGTCCCCGAGGGTCTGACGATCCACAAGACGCTCGGCCGTATCCTCGAGGCGAAGAAGGAAATGTTCGCCAGCGGCCAGGGCTTCGACTGGGCGACCGCCGAGGCGCTCGCCTTCGGATCGCTGCTCGAGGACGGCTATGGCGTCCGCCTGTCGGGCCAGGATTCGGGGCGCGGCACCTTCAGCCAGCGTCACGCGGTCTGGGTCGACCAGAAGGACGGCCATAAATATATCCCGCTCTCGGCGCTCGATCGCCGTTTCCAGGTGCTCGACAGCCCGCTCTCCGAATTCGGCGTGCTCGGCTTCGAATATGGCTATGCCTCGACCGCGCCGAACACGCTGGTGCTGTGGGAGGCGCAGTTCGGCGACTTCGCCAATGGCGCGCAGGTGATGATCGACCAGTTCATCGCCGCGGGCGAGGCCAAGTGGCTGCGGGTCAACGGCCTGGTGATGCTGCTGCCGCATGGCTATGAGGGCCAGGGTCCCGAGCATAGCTCGGCGCGCCTCGAGCGCTATCTGCAGCTGTGCGCCGAAGACAATATGCAGGTCGCCAACTGCACCACCCCGGCCAATTATTATCATATGCTGCGCCGGCAGATGGTCCGCAATTTCCGCAAGCCATTGATCGTGATGACGCCGAAGTCGCTGCTGCGGCACAAATCGGCGGTGTCGCCGATCGAGGACTTTTCGGGCGACAGCCATTTCCACCGCATCCTGCCCGATCCCAAGGCGCCGGCCGATGCCGACGTCAAGCGGGTCGTGCTGGTCTCGGGCAAGCTCTATTACGAGCTGGCCGAGGCGCGCGATGCGGCGGGCGACAAGAACACCGCCATCATGCGGATCGAGCAGCTCTATCCTTTCCCGGCCGAGGCCCTGGTCGAGCGCCTCAAGCGCATGACCAATCTCGAAACGCTCGTCTGGGCGCAGGAAGAGCCGAAGAACCAGGGTGCCTGGACCTTCGTCGAACCATTTATCGAGGATGTCCTGGGCGAGGTCGGGTCCAAACCCGCCCGTCCGATCTATGCGGGTCGCAAGGCCGCAGCCGCGACCGCGACCGGTCTCGCGCGGAACCATATCGCTCAGCAGCAGGCGCTCGTCGCCGAGGCGCTGGGCCACGATCAAAAGGGTAAGTGACAATGGCGACCGATGTGGTGGTGCCGACGCTCGGCGAATCGATCACCGAGGCGACACTGGGTCAATGGCTGAAGAAGCCCGGCGAGGCGGTGAAGGTCGATGAGCCCATCGCCAGCCTGGAAACCGACAAGGTGGCGGTCGAAGTGCCGTCGCCCGTCGCGGGCGTGATCGGCGAACTGACCGTCAACGAAGGCGACACCGTCAATGTCGGCGCGGTCATCGCGCGGATCGAGGCGGGTGCGGCAGCCGCGACCGCGGCGACCCCGGCGGTCGAGAATCGCACCGCGGTCGGCAAGGCCGAAGCGGCGGCGCCGCCCGAGCCGGCAGCGGCTCCGGCGACCGAGGATGCGGGCGATCCGGTGACGCTGTCGCCATCGGTGCGCCGCGCGGTGCTCGAGCACGGCGTCGATCCGTCGAAGATCAAGGGCACCGGCAAGGACGGCCGCCTGACCAAGGACGATGTCATCGCGGCGGCGAAGACCCAGCCGAAGCCGGCGGTTCCCGCGGCAGCGGCGGCGCCTGCTCCGGCGGCTCCCGCCTCGACCGCGAACGGCCGCAAGGAAGAGCGCGTCCGGATGACCCGCCTGCGCCAGACGGTCGCGAGCCGGCTCAAGGAAGCGCAGAACACCGCGGCGATGCTGACGACGTTCAACGACGTCGACATGACCGCGGTGATCGAGGCCCGCAACAAGTACAAGGATCTGTTCGAGAAGAAGCATGGCGTCCGCCTGGGCTTCATGGGCTTCTTCGTGAAGGCCGCCTGCATGGCGCTCAAGGACATCCCGTCGGTCAACGCCTCGATCGAGGGCGACGAGATCGTCTATCGCGACTATGTCGACGTGTCGGTCGCGGTCTCCGCACCGAACGGGCTGGTGGTGCCGGTGATCCGCAACGCCGAGACGCTGTCGGTCGCCCAGATCGAAAAGACGATCGGCGATTTCGGCGCCCGCGCCAAGGCCGGCAAGCTCAGCATGGAAGACATGAAGGGCGGCACCTTCACCATCTCCAACGGTGGCGTGTTCGGTTCGCTGATGTCGACCCCGATCATCAACCCGCCGCAGTCGGGCGTGCTCGGCCTGCACCGGATCGAGGATCGCCCGGTGGTGCGCGACGGCCAGGTCGTCGTCCGTCCGATGATGTATCTGGCGCTCAGCTACGACCATCGCCTGATCGACGGCCGTGAGGCGGTGACCTTCCTCGTCGCGCTGAAGAACGCGATCGAGGATCCGACCCGGATCCTGATCGACCTGTAAGCCTGAACCTCGGTGCCCCGCGTAAAAGCGGGGCCCGGGCGGGGTCATGCGCCCCCTATTTTACCATCCTGAGCCGATATGGCGGGGAAGGAAGACACTATGTCCGACTATGATTTCGACGTGATCGTCATCGGTTCGGGACCGGGCGGCTATGTCGCGGCGATCCGTGCGGCCCAGCTCGGTCTCAAGACCGCCTGCGCCGAAAGCCGCGCGACCCTGGGCGGCACCTGCCTCAACGTCGGCTGCATTCCGTCGAAGGCGATGCTGCACGCGTCCGAGCTCTACAATGAAGCCGCCACCGGCAAGCTCGCCAAGCTCGGCGTCAAGGTTCAGGTCGAACTCGATCTCGACACGATGCAGGCGCAGCGGCTCGATGCGGTCAAGGGCCTGACCGGCGGCATCGAATATCTGTTCAAGAAGAACAAGGTCGAGTGGCTCAAGGGCCTCGCCGCCTTCACCTCGAAGGACACGATCGAGGTCGCGGGCAAGAGCTACCGCGCCAAAAACATCATCATCGCCACTGGCTCGTCGGTGACCCCGCTGCCGGGCGTCGAGATCGACGAGAAGGTCGTGGTGTCGTCGACCGGCGCGCTCGAATTCGCCAAGGTCCCCGAGCATCTGGTGGTGATCGGCGGCGGCGTGATCGGGCTCGAGCTCGGCTCGGTATGGAAGCGTCTCGGCGCCAAGGTCACCGTGGTCGAATTTCTCGACCAGCTGCTGCCCGGCATGGACGGCGAAATCCGCAAGGAGGCCGCCAAGCTGTTCAAGAAGCAGGGCATGGACCTCAAGCTGTCGACCAAGGTCACCGGCGTCACGGTCAAGGACGGCAAGGCGTCGATCACCGTCGAGCCCGCCGCCGGCGGTACCGCCGAGACGATCGAAGCCGACGCCGTGCTGGTGTCGATCGGCCGCCGGCCCAACACCGAGGGCCTTGCGCTCGAGCGTGCCGGCCTGACCGTCAACAAGCGCGGCCAGATTGAGATCGGCCATGACTTCGACACCGTGGTCCCCGGCATCTGGGCGATCGGCGACGTCGTTCCCGGCCCGATGCTCGCGCACAAGGCCGAGGACGAGGGCATCGCGGTCGCCGAGAATATCGCCGGCCTCACCGGCATCGTGAATCATGACGTCATCCCCGGCGTGGTCTACACCATGCCCGAGATCGCCGGCGTCGGCCTGACCGAGGAGCAGGCCAAGGAACGTGGCGAGATCAAGGTCGGCAAATTCCCGATGCTCGCCAATTCGCGCGCCAAGACCAATCACGAGCCCGACGGCTTCGTGAAGGTGATCGCCGATGCCAAGACCGACAAGGTTCTGGGCGTCCACATCATCGCCTCGGTCGCCGGTACGATGATCGCCCAGGCCGCGCAGGCGATGGAGTTCGGCGCGACCAGCGAGGACATCGCCTATACCTGCCACGCCCATCCGACCCATTCGGAAGCGATCAAGGAAGCGGCGATGGCGGTTACGGGCAAGCCGATCCATATCTGATGTCCGGTCGCGACGATGCCCGCGCATCCGCGATCGATCCCGAACCAACCGGTCGGCCGGCGATGAGGCATACTCGTCGCCGGCCGATCTGATTCCGGGGCAGGCCGCCGTGCCGCACCCCGATCTCGCGGTGGTCCAGTCGGCGCTGCCGCTGCTCGACATGGCCGGGCTCGCGGTGTTCGCGATCTCGGGCGCGCTGCAGGCGGCCAAGCTGCGCCAGACGCTCGTCACCTTCGTGTTCTTCGCCGGCGTCACCGGTACCGGCGGCGGGACCGTGCGCGATCTGCTGATCGGTGCGCCGGTGTTCTGGATCCAGGACAACCGCGCGGTCTTCATCTGCCTGGCGGCTGCCGCGGCGGTGTGGGTGACGCCGCGGCGCTGGTGGAGCGGGCGCGCGCTCGACTGGTTCGATGCGGTCGGGCTCGCCGCCTATGCGGTGTTCGGCGCATGGAAGGCGATCGCCTGGGGGGTACCGCCGCTGCCCGCCGCGGCGATGGGGGTTCTCACCGGCTGCCTCGGTGGAGTCATCCGTGACGTGCTGGCCGGCAAGCCGTCGATCCTGCTGCGGCCCGAGCTCTATGTGACCGCTGCGGCCTTCTCGGCGGGGCTGTTCGTGCTGCTCGCCCGCACCGCCATCGACCCATTCGTGGCCGCGCTGATCGCGGCACTGGCGGGCTTCGCGCTGCGCGCGCTGGCGATCGTCAAGAATCTCGGACTGCCCGCCTATCGCCCCTGAACCGGGAACCGATGCGGGGGTGAAACGTCCTTTCGACGAAATCTGCCCCATATGAGGACAAGTGACGATGCGTAGCGTGATGATCGCCGGCCTTTCGATGGGCACCTTGCTGCTGGTCTCGTGCGGGCCCAAGACGCTGGCGCTGCCCGAAGCGCCGGTCGACCGCGCCGCGACCTGCGCGGTGGTGAGCGCCGCCGAAGCGCGCGCCAACGCGCCTACCGTCAAGGGCGACCTCGACTTCGCATCGCAGACCCGCATCGCCCATTATGCGATGCTGGCAGGCGCCGAGGACAAGATCTTCTCGACCGATAAGGCGCAGGCGGTGGTCAAGCGCATGGGCGAAGTCGAGGAACAGGTCACCAACGGCAAGTGGCAGGAGCTGATCGCGCCGTGTGGCGCTGCCTATCCTCTGGTCAAGAAGCTGGAAGGGGTCGAACTGCCGACCGACAAGTTCGATGCCCAGCTCGGCTGCTATGCGATGGCCGACTTCCTCGGTCGCTCGGTGTCGACCACCGATCCCAAGGGCGAGACCGAACTCGCAAGCTATGGCAAGATGAAACGCGATCTCGACGGCACCATCGGCAGCGGGCTGAAGGCGCGCGGCGCCGCGAAATATGAAAAGACGGTCGAGCTCAAGAACGAGGCGCTCAGCCACATGACCAAGCTCGGTGCGCCGATCGAGGTGATGAAGCTGTGCAAGGCGAAGTACGGCTGAGCCCGCATCACCCGCCGAAACGCGGCTCGACGGGCGTGGCGGGCCTCGGCGCCAGCTCGATTTGCCAGACTCCCATATCGTGCCAGGCGTCGAACTTGTAGCCGACCTGGTGGTGGATACCGATCGGGGCGAATCCCATCGCCTCGTGCAGCCGTACGCTGGGATCGTTGGGCAGGCCGATCTTGCCGGTCGCGACCAGAAAGCCACGCGTGCGCAGTTCGTCGAGCAGCGCCTGGTAGAGGACGCGGCCGAGCCCCCGTCCGGTCGCGCCGACCTTCAGATAGACCGTGGTCTCGACGATCCAGCGATAGGCGGAACGGGAATTGAACTCGCCGGCATAGGCATAGCCGAGCAGCTCGCCCCGTTCCTCGATCGCCAGATAGGGAAAGCGCGCGGCGGTCGCCGCGAAGCGACGGCCCATCTCCTGCACATCGGGCGGGTCGAGTTCGAAGCTGATGACCGTATCGCGGACATAAGGCGCGTAGATCGCCGCGATCGCGGCGATGTCGTCGACCGTTGCCGGACGGATCAGCGCGCCGCCCACAGGATCAGGCTGCGCATCAGGCTGTCGTCGGCGGGCACCGGTGCCGGCGATCCTGCCGGGCATTCGAGGCAGCGCACCTGGATCGCCGGGCCGCTGAGCACTGAATGTGCATCGGTCAGCGCGCGCAGCACCATCTGGTCGGGTCGGCCGGCGACTCGCGACCAGGGATCGATCGCTTTGGCGTCGGTGTCGGTCCCGCGCTTCGGCTCGGTCATCGAGCGCAGCAGCTGCTTCCACGGGCTCGGCGCCTTTTCGATATAGAGCGGATACACCGCGTCGGGCTTCAGCTTGGCGAGCTTCGCCGCGGCGGCGATCGCGTCGTCGACCGTTCCGAAGTCGTCGACCAAGCCGATCTGTTTCGCGGTGCTGCCCGCCCAGACATGACCCTCGGCGATCTGACGAACGCGTTCGATCGGCAATTTGCGCGACTGCGCGACCAGTCCGGTGAAGCGGCGATAGATGTCGTCGATCGATGCCTGGAGCATCGTGTCGAACTCGGGTGAGGTGCCGCGCAGCACGTCGGGCTCGCCCGACAGCGGGGTGGTCTTCACCCCATCGGCGGACAGGCCGAGCTTGGCGAGCGTTCCTTGGAAGGTCGGCAATATGCCGAACACCCCGATCGATCCGGTGATCGTCGACGGTTCGGCGATGATCCGGTCTGCGGGGGTCGAGATCCAGTAGCCGCCGCTGGCGGCGAGGCCGCCCATCGACACCACCACCGGCAGGCCGCGTGCCTTCGCCTGGAGGATCGCCGACCGGATCTGTTCGGAGGCGAGCACCGATCCGCCGGGCGAATCGACCCGCACCACCAGCGCCTTGATCCGGTTGCGGCCGAGTTCCTCGAGCAGCAGATTGGCGATCGTCTCGCCGCCCGCCGAACCTGGGCCGGCGCGGCCGTCGACGATGGTGCCGGCGACCGTCAGCACGCCGATAGCGGTGCCGCTCGATTTCTCGGGATGCGCCGTAGCCCAGTCGTCGAGACGGATCGCTTTGTAATCGTTGATGCCGCCACCGGCGGCGTCGCCGGCGAGCGACGCCACCCGTGCGTTGAAGCCGTTGCGGTCGCCGAGCCGGTCGACCAGCTTGGCGGCGAGCGCCGCCTTGGCCATGTCGCCCTCGCTTGCGGCGAGCGCCTGGTCGGGATGTGCGACATAGTCGGCAAGCAGCGCCTTGGGACGAACCTTGGCGACCCCGGCCTTCCAGTCGGTCCACAGCGTATCGGCGAGCTGCTGGTTGGCGGCACGGGCCTCCGGCGACTGGTCGGTGCGGGTATAGGGTTCGACCGCCGATTTGAACTGGCCGACCCGGAACACCTTGGTGGTGACGCCGAGCTTGTCGAGCAGACCCTTGTAGTAAAGGCGCGACCCGCCGGGGCCGGTCAGCAGCACCGCGCCGAACGGATTGAGCCAGACCTCGGTCGCGTGCGCGGCGAGCATATAGCTGTCGTCGGTATAGCCGGTCGCATAAGCGAGCACCGGCTTGCCGGCGGCGCGGGCGGCATCGATCGCGTGGGCGGCGGCGGCGATCGTCGCCTGGCTGCCGCCGGTGAAGCTGTCGAGATCGAGGACGATCGCCTTGATGCTGTTCGAGGTCGATGCGGTCTGCAGTGAGCGTTCGAGGTCACGCAGACGGGTTTCGTGGGTCGCACGGTTGCCGCCCGACAGGATCGCGATCGGATCGGCCTCGGTGGGCTGCTCGACCAGTGCGCCGTCGAGGTCGACGAGCAGTGCGCCGGAAGTCGCGACCACCGTGTTGGGCCGGATCGACAGTGCGGCGAACAGCAGGCCGAAGAAGATCAGCATCGCCAGCAGGACGAGCGCATCCTTGATGCCAACCAGGATTTTCCAGAGCCCCCGAACCAGCTTCATCACGTCACCCATGCACGCGGACGGAAGGTCCGCTTCGCCGCCCTAGATGCGGCGTCGAACGGCCAAGCGCAATGGCCGGACTGGTTATCGGTTCGGCAATCAGCCCTGATGCTGGCTCTGGGTCAGCGATACATCGACGCCGACGCTCAGCACTTCATGGCCGCCGCCGATGCGTGCGCCCGAAATCGGGGCGGCATCGCGATAGTCGAGGCCGATCGCCACCCGCACATAGGCGTCATGGGGGCAGCGGTCGTGCGCCGCGTCGAAGCCGATCCAGCCATAATCGGGGACATGGAGCTCGGCCCAGAAATGCGGCGCCTGGCGCAGTTCGGGATCGGCATCCTCGCTGAAGATATAGCCGGTGACGAACCGCGCCGGAAAACCGGCTTCGCGGGCGGCGGCGATCAGCACATGCGCCATGTCCATGCTGCAGCCGGAGCCGCTCGCGACGATCTCGGCGGCGGTGCGGATCGTGGTGCTGCGATGGACATGATGGCTGATCAGCCGATGTATGGCGGTATTGAGCGCATGGGCGCGGGCCAGCGGATTCTCAGTCTCGGCCTGTTCGCGCGCGACCTGCTCGATGGTGGCGTCGGTCGCGGTGAGATCGGTCGGCCGGGTGAAGACCGTCGGCGGCAGCGGATCAGTCGCCCCCGCGATCACCCCGGCGCGATCCTCGGTCAGCACCTCGCCGGTCACGCTCAGTCCGACCCGTTCGATCGGCCCTTCGATATAGAGCATCGACACGAGATTGCCGAACCCATCGCGCGACTGCTTGATACGGGCATCGCAATCGACGTCGATTCGCCAGTCGACGATGCTCTGCCCGAGATGGCTGTCCGGCGTCATGCGCAGCATCTGGACGACGCGCGCCTGCGGCTCGGTAAAGCGATATTCTGTGCGGTGCCTGATGAATAGACGCATGTCAGCCGAAGCGGAATTGAGACCCGATCGCCTGATTGAGGCGGGTGTTTTCGTGAATGAACCCCGTCAGCCATTCATGCAAGCCCTGTCCGAAGATCGCATCGATGGTTGCGCGTTCGATCGACGTCTGGCGGATCCGGGCCAGGCGATCGGCCTCGCCCTGCAGGCCGGTGCGCTTGCCGATGGCGTTGAGATGCTGAACGACCTCTTCGGACGAGGCATAGAGTGAGCGGGGCAGTTCGCGGCGCAGGCACAGCAATTCGGCGACGAGCCAGGGTTTGAGGCCTTCGCTGTAGAGCCAGCGATAGGCGGTGTTGGCCGACACGGTGTGGAGGATCGTCGTCCACTGGTCGCGGTCGATCGGGCCGCCGACCTTTTCGCCTTCGGGCAGCAGCAGATGATATTTGACGTCGATCAGCCGCGCGGTGTTGTCGGCGCGTTCGACCGCGGCACCGAGGCTGATGAAACTATAAGCCTCGTTGCGCAGCATCCGGTGGAGCGCGCCTTCGAAGCCGCGGGTCTCGGCGCGAATCGCCTCGACGATCGCCAGCGTCGTCTGGCTGTTGCCGGTGGTGGCGCGGCCGCGCAGTCCCAGCCAGGCGCGGTTGATCGCTTCCCAGGCATCGCGGCTGAGCGCGGTCCGCACCGACTTGGCATTGCTGCGCGCGGCGTCGAGGCAGGAGCGGATCGAACTGGGATTGTTCGCCGACAACGTCAGATAGCGGCTGATGTTGAGCGGCGAACGGGTTTCGCCGGTCAGGTTGAAATCATAATCGGCAGCGGCGACGAGCAGGGCGCTGTCCCAGGCGCCCTGTCCGGCGGGACGCGGCGACAGCGCGTCGAGTCGGATCGTCGCCTCGATCAGGCGGGCGGTGAATTCGGCACGCTCGACATAGCGGCCGATCCAGTACAGCGAGCTGGCGGTGCGTGAGAGCATCAGCGTGCTCCCCCTTCGCTGCGGCCGCCGGTGTCGGCGAGGATCAGGCTGTCCTTGGTGCCGCCGCCCTGGCTGGAATTCACCACCAGCGATCCTTCGCGCAGCGCAACCCGGGTGAGGCCGCCCGGGGTGATGGTGACACCCCTCGAGCCCGAGAGCACGAACGGTCGGAAATCGACGTGGCGAGGTGCCACGCCCTTGTCGGTCAGGGTCGGCACGGTCGACAGCGCCAAGGTCGGCTGGGCGATGTAGCGCTGGGGCTCGGCGATCAGTGCCGCGCGAAACTCCTCGACCTGCGCCTTGGTCGCGGTCGGGCCGACGAGCATGCCATAGCCGCCCGATCCGTCGACCAGCTTCACGACGAGCTGCTCGAGATTGTCGAGGACATATTTGAGTGCTTGCGGCTCGCGGCAGCGGAAGGTCTCGACATTGGGCAGCTTGGCTTCACCGCCCGAATAATATTTCACGATCTCCGGCATATAGCTGTAGATCGCCTTGTCGTCGGCGATGCCGGTGCCGGGTGCGTTCACCAGCGCGACATTGCCGGCCATATAGGCGGCGATCAGCCCCGGCACGCCGAGCAGCGAATCGGGTTTGAACACCAGCGGATCGATATAGTCGTCGTCGATGCGGCGGTAGATGACGTCGACCTTCACCCGGCCCTCGATCGTCCGCATCCACACGACGTCGTCGTCGACCTCGAGATCGGCGGCCTCGACCAGTTCGATCCCCATCGAGTCGGCGAGGAAGCTATGCTCGTAGAAAGCCGAGTTGAAATGGCCCGGGGTCAGCAGCACGCAGACCGGGCTCGACCCCGACGGCTTGGGGGCGACCGACTGCAGCGTCTCGAGCAGTGAGTCGGGATAGGAATCGATCGCGCGGACCGGAAATTGTTCGAACAGTTCGGGGCATAGCCGCAGCATCGCCTCGCGATTCTCGAGCATGTAGGACACCCCCGACGGGGTGCGGGCATTGTCTTCGAGCACCCAGAATTCGTCGGGGCCGGTGCGGACGAGATCGATGCCGCAGATATGCGCGAAGATGCCGTGCGGCGGCTTGGCGCCGTCGAGCATCGGGCGGAATTGCGGGTTGGCGAGGATCAGTTCCTCGGGAACGACCCCGTCCTTCAGGATCTTCCGTTCGCCATAGACGTCGGCGAGGAAGGCGTTGATCGCCTCGACCCGCTGCACGAGCCCTTCGGAGAGATTGGACCATTCGCGTGCGGTGAACACGCGCGGGACGATGTCGAAGGGGATGATCCGTTCGGAGGATTCATCCTCGCCATAGACGGCGAAGGTGATGCCCAATTGTCGGAAGGCCGCTTCGGCCGCTTTCTGCCGCCGATCGAGCTCGGCGGGGGGTGTCGTTCTAATCCAGTCGCTGAGGCCCTCGAAACCGGGCCTCCCCACCGCATCCGCAGATGCGCCCCAGATTTCGTCGAAAGCTTTGGTCCCCGGCATAGGCTCCCGCGTTTCATCGTTTCGTGCCCGATGTTGCAACGCTTTGTTGCGCTGCACAAGGGCACGATGAGAGGTTATTTCAATTGGCGGATATTGCAAACCCCAGCCGCCAGAACGCCGCCGGTTTCGCCGGGTTCCGAGGCCCGATCACGGGACCGCAAACAAAAAGACCGCGGTCCTTGCGGACCGCGGCATTTGGCTACCTCTGGAAAAGGGGAGAGAAGGATCAGGCGGCGGCCTGGGCCTCTTCGGGATCGCGCAGCACATAGCCGCGGCCCCAGACGGTCTCGATATAGTTGTCGCCGCCACAGGCCAGGCTGAGCTTCTTGCGCAGCTTGCAGATGAAGACGTCGATGATCTTGAGCTCGGGCTCGTCCATGCCGCCATAGAGATGGTTGAGGAACATCTCCTTGGTCAGCGTCGTCCCCTTGCGGAGCGACAGCAGCTCGAGCATCGCATATTCCTTGCCGGTCAGATGGACCCGCGCGGTGTCGACCTCGACGGTCTTGGCGTCGAGGTTGACCGAGAGCTTGCCGGTGCGGATCACCGACTGGCTGTGACCCTTCGAGCGGCGGACGATCGCATGGATGCGCGCGACCAGTTCCTCGCGATGGAAGGGCTTGGTGACATAATCGTCGGCGCCGAAGCCGAGCGCGCGGACCTTCGAGTCCATCTCGCCGATGCCCGACAGGATCATGACCGGGGTCTGGACCTTGGCGGTGCGCAGCTTCTTGAGCACGTCATAGCCGTGCATGTCGGGGAGGTTCAGGTCGAGCGCGATGATGTCGTAATCGTAGAGCTTGCCGAGATCGAGGCCTTCCTCGCCCAGATCGGTCGTGTAGACGTTGAAGCCCTCCGAGCCGAGCATCAGCTCGATCGCCTTGGCGGTGGTGGGATCATCCTCAATCAGCAAAACGCGCATGCTTCATAGTCCCTGCTCTTGGCGCGAGGCGGGTCGGGCCCGTGTCGCTGCATCCATCCAAAGATTAACCATCACCGCTATGAAGGCAAAAGGTTAAGAGCCCATTAAGCTTGATTTCGGTTTTTACCTAGGCGGGAACCTGCGCCGAAGCTCTATGCGGCCAACCCCTTCCGATGGGTTAATACCCGAAAACATTGGGGAAATTAATCTTTCTTACCGGAAGCGGCAGGGCGGACATCCGCCGATATGCGGCATGGTTAACGTCGTGAACACCATCATTCTGCGAGAAAATCGAAAAAATGGCGGCCGAACCGAGGTTCGACCGCCACCGTTCCCGCCGCTCCCAACAGGGTGCAGGGAATCTCTCGAATTGATCAGCCTACCGCGGCGAACTGCACGTCACCGGCGGTTGGCGCGCTCGATGCTTCGTCGTTGCGGTGACGCAGGCGGGTGATGTTGTCGCGCGCCTGATCGATCTTCTCATGAGCGATCGTCGACACGTCGTCGGCGACCTTCTTGAGGGTTTCGCGGCTACTGGTCGCGGCCTGGGTCAGACGCTCGCGACCGATGAAGGCGGCGACGCCGGCAAGCGCGGCTGCGGCGAGCGCGCCGATACCGATCGACACCGTGGTGCGGTTGAGGGGCACCGACTTGACCGCCTTGGTCGCGCTGTCGAACACGCTCTGCGCTTCGCTCTTGATCGAACGCGTGCGGGTCGTCGTGCTGCGGCTGGTCGAGGCCGGGGTCTTGCGGGCGCGGGTCGGACGCTTTGCGGTGCTGGTGGACCGCGAACGGGTGGTAGTTGCCATGGTCACTCTCCAAAATCTGAACCTGTCGGGGGATAGAACCCGCAGAGATTGCCGGGGTTCCGCAAATGGCCAAGTTCGCGCCGAAGCGATGGCTGGCATCGGCGGACGCGCTGCTGTATTCGCTTTGTTCCCATGGCTGACCAGTCCCCCAGCCCCGACGTCGCGCTGCAACCCGAGCGCAAGATCATCCATATCGACATGGATGCCTTTTATGCGTCGGTCGAGCAGCGCGACGATCCGGCGCTCCGCGGCAAGCCGGTCGCGGTCGGCGGCACCCGCGAACGCGGGGTGGTGGCCGCCGCCAGCTATGAGGCGCGCGCCTTCGGGGTGCGGTCGGCGATGGCATCGGCCGCCGCGCGGCGGCGCTGCGCCAGCCTGATCTTCGTCAAGCCGCGCTTCGAGGTTTATCGCGCGGTGTCGCGGCAGATCCAGGCGATCTTCGCCGACTATACCGACCTGGTCGAACCGCTCTCGCTCGACGAAGCCTATCTCGACGTCACCACCAACCATCTCGGCCTCGCCACCGCGACCGAGGTCGCGAAGGCGATTCGCGCGCGGATCAGCGCGGAGACCGGGCTGACCGCCTCGGCGGGGGTGTCGTACAACAAGTTCATCGCCAAGCTGGCCTCGGACCACAACAAGCCCGACGGGCTGTGCATCGTCCGCCCCGAGCGCGGTCTCGCCTTCATCGATCCGCTGCCGATCGGTCGCTTCCATGGCATCGGTCCGGTCACCGCGAAACGGATGGACAAGCTCGGCATTCACACCGGCGCCGACCTCAGGCGCTGCAGCCGCGAGTTCCTGGCGCAGCAATTCGGCAAGTCGGGCGATTATTATTATCTGGCCGCGCGCGCGATCGACCATCGTCCGGTCCGGCCCGACCGGGTGCGCAAGTCGATCGGCCATGAGACGACCTTCTTCAAGGACCTGACCGCGCATGACGAGATGGCCGCCTTCATAAATGAAGCGAGCGAGACGGTCGGTCGTCACGCGCTACGCAACGACAAGCTGGGGCGGACGGTGTCGATAAAGCTCAGATATGCCGACTTCCGCACGATCACCCGCGCGAAGACCTTGCCGTTCGCGATCAACGACGCCGCTCGCATCGCCGAAACCGCGCTTTCGCTGCTCGCGCCGCTCGAACCGGTCGAGCAGGGAATCAGGCTGCTCGGGGTGACGCTGTCGGGGTTCGGCGAGGAAGAGCCGGTGACCGCGGAGCAACTGGCGCTGGCGCTCGAATTTTAGGACCGAAACTCGGCTGCGCGCGCGAATATGTCGTCGAACATCTCGGCGGTGATCCGGCCGGTGTTCTGGTTGTAGCGCGATGGATGATAGCTATCGATCAGGATCACCCCCGATGGGAAACGATGCTCGGCACCATGGCCGAACCGGGCCTTTGGCAGCTTGCCGCCGAGCGCCTTGACCGCCGACTGGTGGGCGATCTGGCCGAGCGCGACCGCGACCCGCAGCTTCGGCAATGCGCGCAGCGGCGGCTCGAGGAAGCGGCGGCACATATGGGCCTCCTGCGGGGTCGGCTTGTTGGCGGGCGGCAGGCAGCGCACCGCGCTGATCACGATCGTCGCGTCGAGCGTCAGGCCGTCGGCAGGGTCGGCGCCATAGGCACCGCGTGCAAAGCCGTGCCGCAGCAGCGTGTCGTAGAACAAAGGCCCCGAATCGTCGCCGGTGAAGGGCCGGCCGGTGCGGTTGGCGCCTTTCATGCCGGGCGCGAGGCCGACGATCGCCAGCCATGCGTCGGGGTCGCCGAAGATCGGCACCGGTCCGTTGAACCAGTCGGGATGCGCGACGCGCTGCTCCTCGCGAAACGCCGCCAGCCGCGGACAGAGCGGGCAGTCGTGCGAGGGTTCGAAATGGGGGAGCGGTGACGTCGGCATGGCCTGGACCTAGACCAGTCCGGCCCGCGCGGATAGGCGAAGCAGCCTATGCACAATATCTACGCCATCGCGCTCGGTTCGAATCGCCGCCACGGCCGCCACGGCTCGCCCCGCGAGGTGGTGGCCGCCGCGATCGCGGCGCTCGAGGCGCAGGGCCTGTTCGTTCACGCGGTGTCGCCGATCATCGCGACGCCGGCGCTCGGGCCGGCCGGCCGCAGCTTCGCCAATGCCGCGGCGCTGATCGAGACCGATGCCGAACCGCTCGACCTGCTGGTCTTGCTCAAAGCGACCGAGCGCGCCTTCGGCCGTCGCCGCGGTCGCCGCTGGGGGCCACGGGTGCTCGACCTCGACATCATCCTGTGGTCGGGCGGGCGATGGAACGATCGCCGCCTCCAGATCCCGCACCCCCAGGCGGCGAAGCGCGATTTCGTCCTGAAGCCGCTCGCGACGATCGCGCCGACCGCATTGATCGGTCCCGATTATCGCACGGTCGCTCATGCCCGCACGCGTCTGGTCCGCGCCAAGCCGGTTGACCCGACGGCGCACCCTGAATAGGGAGGCGCCCTTGGTCGGGCTCGTAGCTCAGTCGGTAGAGCAACGGACTTTTAATCTGTAGGTCATGGGTTCGAATCCCATCGAGCCCACCAAGCAATCCCGGGCGTTTCCAGGCGCCGGGATTTCCGCTATTGCGACAGCGTATTGCAACAACGTTCCGACATTGGCGGGATTGCATCCATTATGAAGCGATTCGTTGAGCAGTATTGGCATGCTTTAACTTTGGCGCTACGCCTTGGTCGATTGCGATCGGGGGGACGGATGAAAGTTAAAAATGAGGTGAAGGACGGCCTTCATCCTTGGATATTGGTGCCGGGATTGGTTCTTCTCTTAGGAGTGGTTGTCGCTGAGGCGCACGCTGCTCCAGGCGGATTCGATCTCCATCATATGTTCATGGCGTTTGCTAAAGAGCTGTCGATCGCGCTCTTGATCGGGTGGCTGATTGCTATCAGTATCGACCGAGTGGCAAGGGCGAAAGATGCGCGCGACTCTGAAGCGCGTAGACAGGCCATTGCAGAAAATGTCGTGAAAGGTGTTTTTGGCGTTCAGTATCCTGCTGACTATGTTCAAACGGTAATTGAAACAGGTTTTACATCTAAGATCGTTCGTGAAAATTATCGTGCCAACTATACAGTTAGGCCATTGAATCCTGCAGAACTGGAAAAAATGGGAGTTGATCCTGGGCGTCTAGTGATATTCAACGCGAAGCGTAGCTTTCGGTTGAAGAATGTCTCAAATAACGACTTGTCATTTCCGATCCGTGCCCACATTCCAGCCCGGAGCTCGCCTAAGTTTCGTGAGATGGCAGGTGTAAAGGCGGCCGCCTTCGACGGTCACCAGCTTTCTGCCGAAGAGATTGAAGCGGCGCTTGAGCGAGAGGGTCCGCAGGACGATCACCGAAAATATGCATGGATCCGCCGCATTCCTGCAGGCGGGCATATCGACGTCGCCTTCGATTCTATCATGGTGAAAGAATTGTCGGACAGCGAGGTTTGGGTTAGCGCCCATCCCACCTCCGACGGCGTCGATTTTGCGGTTCAGGTTATTCCCGGAATGCAATTTGGGCTACAGCCAGCTACGACGAGTCAGCTGCGGCAGGAGTTGGTTTCGCAGGAGCACGGGAACGGCACTTGGAAGATCGATGGACCGCTCCTACCTAACGAAAGCGTTGTTTTTTGGTGGAGATCGCCAGAAGATGGTTAAATTTACCATCAATTGTGGATGGAACGGCTTGACATCCATCGCGTTAATCCCCCAGAAACCTCTCGCCTGGTATCACTTGGGGTAGCAAAGGAGACGGCTATGATTCGTATCGTACTTCGAGGCGATGGTGGCTCGAGAGACTAAAGCTCTCTGATAACCAGAAAAAGAACGGCCGGGATGAAAATCCCGGCCTTTCTTTTTGTCTGCTCTAAGCACCAGTTTTTAACGCTTTATGTAGGCTTGGCGGCGCTCTCCGGCGGTTTGCGCCTTCGCCTCGGTCGCCTTGTTATAAGTAGCCGTCTGCTGCAGCGTCTTGTGTCCAGACACCGGCCTGATGTCGAAAAGCCAGCGTCGCCCAGCTCTGTCGCGCCGCCATGGCGGAATCCGGTCAGCGTCATCTCATTCGGCAGGCCGGTGGCGTCGCGGATTTTGCGGAAGATCCGGCCCGCCCGGTCCTCATCATAACGCTTGCCAGTGTCCTCGAAGAGCACGATCTGCCCGGCGCCCGCGGCAATGCGGTCGAGTTCCTCCTCGAGAGCGGGATAAAGCTGCGCGCCGTCGGCGCCGGCGAGCGGGATTACTTGCCGCTTGCCGGTCTTCGCCTGGCGCATCGCGAACTCGACGCCCGGCCGGTAGTCCTCCCAGAAGAACCCCTTCATCCGATCTCGCTCGTCACCGAAGTCGAAGCCGTCGTTCACGCGGCGGACGAGCTCGAACATGATAGCCGCGGCCGTCGCCATCGACTGATAGCCCAGATCGCGCGCCTTTGCCCTGAACAGGTCATATTCGGCGCGGCTGGTCGCGCGGTTGCCCTTCTCGGTCGCGGTCGACAGGCCCATCTTCGCGAAGGGGTTCAGCTTGACCTTGTTGTGGCGGACCGCCTCGTTCCACACGCGCCGGCAGACCTGCATTGCATAGGTGCCGCCGCGCGGCCCGTGCTTCTTCTTCATGGCCGTGTGCAGCTTGTCAGCGTGCGCCGCGGTGATCTCGACTGCCCGCCGCTCGCCGAACAGCGACGTCTTGAGCGCGAACGCCTCGAGCTTCTCCATATAGGCCCGATAGTCGCGCCGAGTCTTGACGAGGCGCGCTGAAACCGATCGAGGCCCCGGTACCAGGCGAACAGGGCTTTGACCGTGCCTTCGGCGGCCTTGCCCTAGACGCCGAGGCGCCAGTCGTCGAGCGCAGCGTTGAGCAGATCGACCGCGGCGTCGATCGCGCGCGCCGACGTCATGGTCGACGACGAGCGGCGCCCATGGATCGGGTTTTGCGATTTCACCGGCCGGCGCAACATCACCGTGGCCTGCGGCACGCCGGGCGGCGATCTGACCAGTTTCATCGGCAAGGGGTGATCGATCCGCGCGCGGACGTTTCCTATCCGTCGCTGACCCAGAACCGGAACATCTACGGCGAGCCCGAGCCCAAGGTCACCTGCGCCAACGACGGCGAGGCCGTCGCCTGGTACCCGCCATACCCGACCGGCATGCAGGCGATCGTCGCGCTCGGCAAAAGCCTGCGGCTGACGCTGCGCAACCAGGCGAAGCGTCGCCAGCCCAAGCTGGCGATGCCGGGCGCGACCCCGACGATCAATGCCGATCGGGCGGTGATCAACTATGCTTCGCGGCTGACGATCCCCGGCCTGTTCGAGGCCGCGACGATGACGCTCTATCTGGTGTGGCGCGTCGTGCCGACCGACCTGTCGGCCGGATCGCTGCGCCCGTCGTTCGCCTGGTTCAACGGGACCAACGGGTCGGGCATTGCGCCCGGTGGCGCCACGAATATCCGCTATTATGCCGACTTCGGCGGCGCCAACGTGTTCGGCACGATGCCCCTGACCACCGGGCGCAACAACCTGATCGCCTTCTATGTCCTCCGCATCGAGGAGGGGGGCGGGATGAAGCTGTTCAACATCACCGACGGCACCACCCACACGGTCCCCAACACTGCGGCGCGCAATCCGGTCACCAGCCGGCCATTCTCGATCGGAGGGTCGCAAAGCGGCTTTAGCGGCCTCGCCGAGATCCTGCACGCCGACGTGCAATATGGCGCGCCCACCGACGCGCAGATCCTTGCGAACTGCGCCGATTTCGCCAGCTTCCTCAAGAACCAGCGCGGCGTCGCAAGCCTCGTCCCCGGCGTCTGATCGCCTTCCACCCTCGCCAGCTCGCGCCCGCTTCCGGCGGGCTTTTTCACGCCCGCGCGAGCCGGGTGTGCCTCGCAATAGGAGAACGCCCGGTGAGCCCATGGATCGAAGCCGCGATGGCGAAATATGGCTGGATCTGGATCGGGCTGACCTTCGGCCTGGCGGCCATATATGCGCTGCTGATCAAGCGCGGCGTTCGCATCCGGCCGTCGTTGATAATCGCCGACGTCCTGCTGCTGCCGCTGGTGGCGCTGATCGCCTATTCGATCGTCAGCCGGATGGGTGCCGACGGCGAGACCGGCGCGCTCATCACCGCGCTGGCGACAGTCGGCGCCGATCGGCTGGTCAAGCTCTACATGGAGCGCTTCGTTCAACGGGTCGACAACGAGCTGCGGATGGTGACCGAGCAGCACAAGGCCGAGATCCGCAACGAGGTCCAGACCGAGATCAGCGGCAAAGCTGTGGTCGACGATCACCTGACTGGTCGGGCGCCCGACGAATATCTCGCGCTGAAGCGCGCGCCCGCCGACCCCGTCGCCCCCTGACCCTCACAAAGGAATCGCCATGCCCGCACCCGACAGCCGCCGGCTGGAGGATCTGGACCCGCGCGTTCAGATCCTCGCCCGCCGACACCTTGCCGCCTGTGCCGCCGCGGGTATCCCCTGCACCGTGACGTTCACCTATCGCGCGCCTGAGACGCAGGACGCGCTCTATGCCCAGGGGCGGACGAAGCCCGGCAAGGTCGTCACGAACGCCCGCGGCGGATCGAGCTTTCACAATTACCGGCTGGCCTATGACGCGACGCCGACCTGCCTGCTGAAGCTCCCCAATTGGGGCGACACGCCCGAGCACCAGCAGGAGACCAATCGGATCTGGGCGCTCTACGGCCAGCTGGCGCGCGCGCTGGGCCTGCGCTGGGGTGGTGACTTCAAGAGCATCAAGGATCGGCCGCATTGCGAGTGGAGCGGCGCCCTGACGATCGCCGACCTGCGCGCCGGCCGCCGGCCGATCGAGAAGGTGCTATGAGGTGCACCTATTGCGGATCGGGGGGCATATGAAGAACCTTATGTCCGCACACCTTCTGCGGCTCTTCCGCGCGTCTTCACCTCCGCTGAACCTACTGCGGCGGCCGGGACCATGCGTATGAGGCTTGCCCGAAGATCATGGCGGCGCATCGGCGCGACCCGCGCGCTATGGTCCTAGATCGGCGGCGGTAGGCGGCCGGCCCGATAGCCCTAAGCCTCGACGGCCCGCCCATGCGTCGCTTGCGCGGCGTGTCGGCGGGTCTTTTTATTGCCGCGGGTGTTCCGGCGATAAGAACGCGGTTCAGGTCCGGGCTTTAGGGTAGGCGGCGGAAGACATTAGGCGCGCTTTTTCTCATCCGGTAAGTTTAGATGAGACCTGAAGCACAGTGCCTTCCACAGACAGATATTGGTCCTCCGAAAAGTGGATGCGGGATGCCGTCTCGTTTCCACTCACCGGGCGAACATATTGCACCAGATCGGCGTTAACGGCGACTTGTGGCCCCTTAAGCATTGTAAATGTTGTGAAATTTGCCAAGAAGAGATCCTTTCGCGGTATAAATTCATCGCCGGCCAACTCTAGCTAGACCAGCTATAACGCCATGCCTTTGGGGCATCGTCAAAGGCATGGCGCTTAAATTCAATATACTGTCGCCCCCATCTCCTCGAGCCAGGAGGACGAGCGCTCGTCGACCAGCGTAGCCAGACGGAGAACAAGTGCAAACTGCCATTGAAAAATAAGGCAAACCTGTCGCCTTGTAAGCGGGTGCCTAGCGCCGCTGCAGAAGCTGCCGTCGTGCAGTTTTCTCCTCCGCCTCAGCGAGAGCAGCCTCGTCTAGTTTCTCGAGGGCCTGCGGATAATAGCCGGCCCGGATATCGAACGTCGAGATTTGCGCGCCGAGCCCGACATGGTTGGCGATCTTTTCGATAACGGTATGGTACCGCTCTACAGCGGCGATTGCCTGGAACGGCTCAGCGCGCGCCGCCTCCATGAAGGACCGGTAAGCCGTTCTGACGTCCGGCACATCAACGAACACGACGTCAATCAAATTGAGGGCCGATATCGCTTCATGGTGCAGCATCGTCGCCCTGCGCGCCATGAGAGCGGTAAATACCGTCATCTCGAGCCGCCTTTTCTCGGCTGCCGCTTCGTTCTGCGTTCGCAGTTTTTCCGCCCATTCCGCGGCCCACTTCGGCGCCTTAGCGGCGATCACAATCGCCACCACCGACGCAACCATGACGGCAACGGCCGCCGCTGCCTGCAGCCAGTCGGTAACGCTCGGCCCGATCTCGACAACCACTTGCGACATATCCCCCCTGGGTCCGCGCCTCATTGGGAGCGCGAAAGCAAGCTATACCGGGTCAATTTCCATTACGACAAGGAAGGGTAAGCCCTTGAAATGACGTAAGCGTACAAACGCGAATCTGTCGCAATCGCCATTGATAACATTGGCGATTTGGACGGACTTTTAATCTGTAGGTCATGGGTTCGAATCCCATCGAGCCCACCAAGCAATCCCGGGCGTTTCCGAACGCGCCGGTGTGCGTCGCCATGATCGGCGCTGCCGGCGATACCGAGACGGGCCGATCGAGCGCGAGTCGGCGCGGTGTCAGAGATCGGGAACCGGACCCTCGACCTTGACGTCGGCTTCGTTCTGGTCGGGGGCCCAACTGAGGGCGACAAGCTTCAATTCGCTTCCCTCGGCGGTGTGGACGACGATCGGGCCGCTGGCCTCCATCGCGGCATTGAGTCCGCCCTCGAAGCGCAGGATCCCCCGCGCGACCTGCGCACCCTCTTCCTCGGAAACATTCAGCACATAGGTGACGGCGCCCCGGGGAATGCCCTCGACGATGAGGGCGCCTTCACCGTTGATGATGCGGAGATGGTCCATGCTTGCGTCCTCATGATGACGATATGATCGGATAGCATTCCGGATCGACACGGCCAACGCGTCGGGCACGCGAAAGTTACGGCGCCGATACCGTAGTTCTGCTGATCAGCATTTGATCGGATTGGAGCCGCCGATGGGGTTGCCCTAAGGTTGCCATGCGGTGGCGGGGTGATGGTATCGCGCCATGCGACATGGCGAGCATGATCGATGCACAAGGTCGATGTCCTGGATCCGGTGGCCCATTATCGCGATCGGGCGGCGCTGTACCGCCTGCATCCCACAGGCGGCGGTGCGGGGATCGACGGCGTGCCGGTGCGCGAGCGGCTGGCGCAGCAATTCGAAGCGCGCGCCGATGCGATCGAGGCGGCGCTGGTCAGGCGCAACGCGCTCGCGGCGACGGTCGATCGCATTGCCGAGCGGGTCGAGCGGAGCATTCCGCCCATCGAGCCGCGGTCGCGCGCCGATCGGCTTTCGTCGACCGCCGATATTCTCGTTCAGATGGATCGGCTGATCGATCGCCTCGATGCGCTCGGGCTGGGAATCGCCGCGGCTCACCTGTCGATGGCGGCGGAGACGATCAGGGCGGGAATCAGCTCGGCCGAGAAACTGTCGAGCAACGCCTCGAGCAGGTTGCGGCCCGACGCCGACAACTGAACGAACACCCGCCGACCATCGCCGATATCTCTGGTCCGCAGGACGAGCCCGCGTTCGGACAATATGTCGAGCCAGCGCAGCGATGTCGTCGGCGAGATCGCCGCGAGCGCGCCGACGCTCGACGTCTTCACCCGGACGCCGCGCGCCTCCGATGCATAGAGGTCGAGCAAGATATCCCACGCGGGATCGCCGAACAGGTCTTCGCCGAACATGTCCTCGCGCCGGCGCCGTGCGGCGAGGATGGCGATGGCGAGATCGGTCCGCGCGTTCATAGCAGCCCTTCGGCCTCGAGGCTGGCATAGCCGCCGCGGGCGATGATCAGATGGTCGAGCAGCTGGATGTCGAACAGCCGCGCGGCGTCGGCGATTTCGCGAGTCACCCGGACATCGGCGCGGGTCGCCACGGGATTGCCCGAAGGGTGATTATGCGCGCAGATCAGCCGTGTCGCGCCGAGCTCCAGCGCGCGGCGGACGATGTCGCGTGCGGATACCGGTGCGGCGTCGATCGATCCGCGGCCGATCAGTTCGTCGGCGAGCAGCCAGTTGGCGCCGTTGAGGAACAGCACGCGGAAATTCTCGATCGGCTCGTGCGCCATCGTCATCATCAGATAGTCGATGGTCGCACTGGCGCTGGGAATGACCGGGCCATGATCGAGCTGGGCGGTCAGGATGGTGATCATCGCGCGCCGGACCGATCCGATCAGCGCGATGCCGGCAGGGTCCGCGCCGGGAATGGCGAGCAGCCGCTCCGCGCTGGCGGTCACGACCGCGCCGAGCGATCCGAACTCGACGATCAGTCGCGCCGCGAGCGCTTCTGCAGAGCCTTGATCAGCATGTCGAAGAATCTCTCCGAGGATCTTCGTATCCTGGGGCGGTTTGCCACGCCGATCGCGAGCACGAGCATCTGCGGATAGAACCAGAACTCGGTGCCCTGGGAAAGAACCCGTGGCGGTACGATCTCGCCGGCCATCTTGGCCGCGAAGATCAGAACCGGAGGAATTTGAAACGCCGTCACCCATAATGGCCAATATCGATCGGAGTAGAGGGCGATCGTTCCGAACCCCGCGAGCACGACCAGTTCGACCAGGAAGCGGTGGCGGCTGATCTCGTGCCAATCGGGCGACATGGTGCCCGACGCGAGCGGGGACAGGATCGATCCGACGATGATGACCGCCACCGCGCAGCGTTCGGGCCAACCGCCGCGAACCGCTGCCCAGATGCAGATCGAGAGTTCGACCAGAACACCCAGTATTTGCCAGTTTGCGGTGGACATGAGTTGACCGCACCACGCGTTGCACATGCGGTCAACCCCTTCATCCTTCAGGCAGCGACCACAGATAGCGGTGCCGGCGCGGCCTGGGCACATTCTTCCCACGGCCCGAACATGCGTGGATCGAGGTGATTGCGCGCCGCATCCTCCGCCAGCGCCTTATGCGCCGCGACCATGTCGCCGCGTGCAGAGACCATCGCCATCAGCGACGCGGCGGCGCGCGCCATCGCATCCTGGCCGGTATCCGGGCTGAACCGGCCGCGTTCCTGAGCCGCAGGGATGAAGTCAATCAGTTGTGCGGCTTCGCGCACCGCGGCGGTGGCGGCACGTTCGGCCGAAAAAAGCCGTTCCGCGACCCCCATCACGGCTTCACGACGTTCGACGATAATCTGACGATTGAGCATTGGTCCCCCTTCGCGGAGGAATGCTCCTCCGCACTATTGCTGGTGTTGAGCTGTCCCGGACGAGCGCTCGGGCAAAAGCTGCCGGAGCGCGACGAGGCTGGCGGAGAGACCAGCGAGAACGAAGATGCAGAAGCCGCCGATCAGCGCCATCCACAGCAGACGTTCGGTGATAGTCAGTTCATTAAAGGGCCTCCGCCGGGTCCGAAACGGAAGCCGCCAGCCGCGATCGACGGGGTGAATATCCAGCGCGAAATGCGCCGGCTCTTCCCTTACCACCCCATCACTACGGCGTTCGGCTTCCACGGCCAGAATGGCGTCCGGCGCGACTTCGGCAAGCGGCAGCGGATACCTACGTAAATGGTCCGTAGTCGGCTTTTCGGCGGCCAGCAGCAGCCGTGCGGCCTCGATCCGGGTCGCAACGCCCAGCGTCTGCATCGCCTTTTCGAGATGGACCTCGACCGTGCGCGGCGAGATTCCGAGTTCGCGACCGATCTCCTTCGAGGTCATCGGTTGCGCCGCCAGCCTCAGGCACTGCCTTTGCCGGTCGGTGAGCTGGGCGAGGCGGTGGTCGTCCATGGCGCCAGTCTAGTGCAGGGCGGCGGGCGTGCAATCGCGGCGGACTTCGGTTCGCCGATTTTGCGCCGATCCGATTCCCCCGCCTGACGGCCCTTGCCCGGTGCGCCGCTGTTCCCTACCTGTTCACGCGTGACTCACGACATTCCAGCGCCCGAACCCGGCTATCTGCGCGGGCTGAACCCGCCCCAGCGCGAAGCGGTCCTGACCACCGAGGGACCGGTGCTGGTACTTGCGGGAGCAGGCACCGGCAAGACCGCGGCGCTGACCGCGCGGCTCGCCCATCTGGTCGCGACGAGGCGCGCCTGGCCATCCGAGATCCTGGCGGTGACCTTCACCAACAAGGCCGCCCGCGAGATGCGCGAGCGGGTCGGGCGGATGCTCGGCGAGGCGGTCGAGGGGATGCAGTTTCTCGGGACCTTCCATGCGGTCGCTGCGCGGATGCTGCGGCGCCATGCCGAACTGGTCGGGCTGACGCCCAGTTTCACCATCCTCGACACCGACGACCAGCTGCGGCTGCTCAAGCAGATCCTTGCCGCCGCCGACCTCGACGAAAAACGCTGGCCTGCGCGCCAGCTCGCCGGGGTGATCGATCGCTGGAAGAATCGCGGGATGGTCCCGGCCGACATCGACGCCGGCGAGGCGGAGGCTTTCGCCAATGGTCGCGGCGGCGAACTCTATCAGCAATATCAGGACCGGTTGCGCGCGGTGAACGCCTGCGATTTCGGCGATCTGCTGCTGCACATGCTGACGATATTGAAGACCCATCGCGACGTGCTCGAAAGCTATCAGCAGCGTTTCCGCTATGTGATGGTCGACGAATATCAGGATACCAACAGCGCCCAATATCTGTGGCTCCGCCTGCTCGCGCAGGAGCGCAAGAATATCTGCTGTGTCGGCGATGACGACCAGTCGATCTATTCGTGGCGCGGCGCCGAGGTGGCGAACATCCTGCGCTTCGACCGCGACTTTCCCGGCGCGACGGTGATCCGGCTCGAGCAGAATTACCGGTCGACCCCGCACATCCTCGCGGCGGCTTCGGGGGTGATCGCGCATAATGGCGGCCGGCTCGGCAAGACCTTGTGGACCGCCGAACCGGATGGCGAGAAGGTGCGTGTGGTCGGGGTCTGGGACGGACCCGAGGAGGCGCGCCGGGTCGGCGACGAGATCGAGGCGCATCAGCGCGCCGGCGGCGGGCTGAACGACTGCGCGATCCTGGTGCGCGCACAGTTCCAGACCCGCGAACTCGAGGACCGGTTCATCGCGATCGGGCTCCCCTACCGGATCGTCGGCGGCTTCCGCTTCTACGAACGCGCCGAAATCCGCGATGCGCTGGCCTATCTGCGGGTGATCAGCCAGCCGGCCGACGACCTGGCGTTCGAGCGGATCGTCAACACCCCCAAGCGCGGGCTCGGCGACAAGGCGGTGGCGAAGCTCCATCAGCTTGCGCGTGCCGAGGATATTCCCCTGACGCTGGCAGCGGCGCGGATATTGGGCACCGACGAACTCACGCCGCAGGCGCGCCGCGCGCTCGGCAATCTGGTCGGCGATATCGCCCGCTGGCGCGATCGGCTGTCCGAATTGCCGCATGCCGAGCTGACCCGGCTGATGCTCGAGGAATCGGGCTATGTGGCGATGCTCCAGAACGAGAAGTCGACCGAGGCCGACGGCCGGCTGGAGAATCTCAACGAACTGACCCGGGCGATGGAGGATTATGAGAATCTTTCGGCGTTCCTCGAGCATGTCAGCCTGGTGATGGACAATGATGCCGACGCCGACACGGCGAAGGTGACGATCATGACGATCCATGCCGCCAAGGGCCTGGAGTTCGAAACGACGTTCCTCGTCGGCTGGGAAGAAGGCGTGTTCCCCTCGCAGCGTGCGCTCGACGAAGGCGGGCTGGCCAGCCTCGAGGAGGAGCGGCGGCTCGCTTATGTCGCGATCACCCGCGCGCGGCGGCGCTGCACGATCGTCCATGCCGCCAACCGGCGCATCTACGGTCAGTGGACCTCATCGATCCCGTCCCGCTTCGTCGGCGAGCTGCCGGCGCCGAATATCGAGACCGAGACGACGATGTCGGGCGGCGAGTCGCTGTGGCGCGCGCAATGGTCCGAGCGGGCCGACCCGTTCGCGCATGTCGGGCGGGGCACCGGCCGCGGGCCGGGCTGGCAGCGGGCGAGCGCCGCCGGCGGGGTCGCGAACGCGCCGGGCGGCGGCCGGGTGGTCGAGGCACGCGCTTCGGCCGTCAGCTTCGCCCAGCCCGGGCGCAAGGATATCGCGGTCGGACAGCGGGTGTTCCACAGCAAGTTCGGCTATGGCGCAATCGCCGAGATCGAAGGCAACAAGCTGGAGATCGACTTCGAGCATGCCGGCCGCAAGCGGGTGCTCGACAGTTTCGTGAGCCTCGGCTGAGGAGGGGCGAACGGCAGGGTGTTTTATTTCTAGCTGATTGATAGACTTTGCCGGCTACGACCAAAACTGCGGTTGCCCGGGTCCCGGCGAAGCGCCTAGAAAAGCGCGCATGGCCTCATCGACATCACCCTTCGCGATCCCCGCTTATCGTCATTATTGGCTTGCCCGCTTCGCTTCGACGATCGCGCAGAACTCGATGGTCGTGGTGATCGGGTGGCAGGCCTATGACATTGCCCGCCGCGACGGGATGTCGCTGGGAGCGGCGGCATTGCAACTCGGCTGGATCGGGGTCGCGCAATTCCTGCCGCTGATGGTGCTGACGCTCGTTACCGGTCTGGTCGCCGACCGGATGGACCGGCGCTGGATCGCGCGGGCCACCGCCGCGCTGGAGATGTTCTGTGCCGGGGCGCTCGCGCTGATGGCGTGGCACGACAGCACGACCTTGCCGGCGCTGTTTGCCATCGCCGCGCTGCTGGGCGTGGCGCGCGCTTTTGCGGCGCCGGCGCTCCAGGCCCTGGCGCCCAACCTCGTGCCGCGCGCGCTGCTGCCGAAGGCGATCGCGATGAGTTCGATCGCATGGCAGGTCGGCGCGATCGTCGGACCGCCGCTCGGCGGCTATCTTTACGCGACCGGACATTTCGCGCCCTATCTGGTCAGCACGATATTGTTCGGCCTGGTGATCGTCATGTTGATGTTGATCGGTCCGGTGCCGCGCACTGTGCTCGATGGAAAGCGGCATCCCTGGCGCCAGATGATGGAGGGTCTGTCCTATCTCGGGCGCAACCGCCTGGTGCTTGGCGCGATCTCGCTCGATCTGTTCGCGGTGCTGCTCGGCGGCGCGACCGCGATGCTGCCGATCTATGCGCGTGACATATTGCATGTCGGATCGTCGGGTCTGGGGCATTTGCGCGCGGCCCCTGCGGTCGGATCCGCTCTCACTGCCATCTGGTTCGCGCGTCATCCGCTCAAGACCAATGTCGGCTTCAAGCTGCTGGTCGCGGTGGCCGTGTTCGGCGTTGCGACGATCGTCTTCGGCGTGTCGCAACTGACACCCTTTCCGATGGTCGTCGCGCTGGCCTGTCTCGCGCTGCTCGGCGCCGCCGACATGATTTCGGTGTTCGTGCGCCAGACGCTGATCCAGCTCTACACCCCCGACGAGATGCGCGGCCGGGTCGGTGCGGTGTCCACGCTGTTCATTTCCGGATCGAACGAACTGGGTGAAGCCGAATCGGGCTTCCTTGCGGCATTGATCGGGCCGGTGGCAGCGGTGGTCGGCGGCGGGATCGGCACGATCCTGGTCGCGATCCTCTGGGCGAAGCTGTTCCCCGAGATTTTGCGCGCGCGGACGTTCGATCCGCCGCGGACATTGGAAGACGCCCCTTTGCAGGAGAAGGCAGCATGACCAAAGCCAATTCGATACTGGAGACGATCGGCAACACCCCGCACGTCCGCCTCAACCGGCTGTTCGGCGATGCCGAAGTCTGGGTGAAGTCCGAACGCTCGAACCCCGGCGGATCGATCAAGGACCGGATCGCGCTGGCGATGATCGAGGACGCGGAGGCGACCGGCAAGCTCAAGCCCGGCGGCACGATCATCGAACCGACCAGCGGCAATACCGGCATCGGCCTGGCGCTGGTCGCCGCGGTCAAGGGCTACAAGCTGGTGCTGGTCATGCCCGAGAGCATGTCGATCGAGCGGCGCCGGCTGATGCTGGCCTATGGCGCGAGCTTCGACCTGACCCCGCGCGAGAAGGGGATGAAGGGCGCGATCGAGCGGGCGCTCGAACTGCAGGCGGCGACCCCGGGCGCCTGGATCCCGCAGCAGTTCGAGAATCCGGCCAATGTCGACGTCCATGTCCGTACCACCGCGGAGGAGATCTACGCCGATTTCAAGGACAGCCCGATCGATGTGCTGATCACCGGGGTCGGTACCGGCGGCCATATCACCGGCGCCGCGCAGGTGCTCAAGGCGCGCTGGAGCGGGCTCAAGGTGTTCGCGGTCGAACCGACGCTGTCGCCGGTGATCTCGGGCGGGCAGCCGGGGCCGCATCCGATCCAGGGGATCGGCGCGGGTTTCGTGCCGGCCAATCTCCACACCCAGCTGCTCGACGGGGTGATTCAGGTCGATCCCGCCGACGCCAAGGAATGGGCACGGCGTTCGGCCCGTGAGGAAGGGTTGCTGGTCGGGATCAGCTCGGGCGCGACGCTGGCGGCGATCGCGCAGAAGCTCAAGGAACTGCCCGCTGGCGCGCGGGTGCTCGGATTCAACTACGATACCGGCGAGCGTTATCTGTCGGTGCCGGACTTCCTGCCGGAGTGATCCCATTCGTCATGCCGGCCCCCGGATCGTGGCTTCGCGCCGTTCCGGGGGCCGGCATGACGTTATTGCTGTGCCGTCGCGGCCGTCTCCTCGCCGGCACTGCCCATCGATTCGTCGATCAGCCCGGCGCGCATCATCAGCCAGAAGATCGCGATGCCCGGCAGCGCGGCGACGGTGGTGAGCAGGTAGAAGTTCACATAGCCGATGCCCTCGATCATCGCGCCGGCGGTGGTGCCGGTGGCGAGGCGTCCGACGACGCTCGCGGCTGCCGAGATCAGCGCATATTGGGCGGCGGTGAAGCGCAGGTCGCACAGCGCCGAGAAATAGGCGACCAGACAGACGCCGCCGACCCCGCTCGAGAAATTCTCGAAGCCGATCGCGCCGGCCATGGCGAGGTTGCTGTGCCCGCTGGCGGCAAGGCCGGCGAAGCTGAGGTTGGAGACCGCCATCAGCCACAGGCTGACCAGCACCGAGCGCTTGAGGCCCAGCCTGGCATAGAGGATGCCGCCGATGAAGATGCCGACGAGCAGCGCCCAAAAGCCCACGCCGACATCGTAGATCGCGATCTCGTCCTTGCTGAAGCCGAGATCGTTGAACAGCAGCCGGAAGGTGAGATTGGCGAGGGTGTCGCCGATCTTGTGGAGCAGCACGAACAGCAGCACCAGGAAGGCGCCCTGACGGCGGAAGAATTCGAGGAAGGGCCCGACCACCGCGGTACCGAGTTCGCGCAGCGAATGGCGGGTGGCGATGACATGATGGCGTTCGGGCTCGCCGATGACGAGGCCGGCGATCATCGCCGGCAGCGCGAAGCCGGCGCAGGCGATATAGGCCGCTTCCCAGCCCTGGCGCTGCGCCACCACCAGCGCGAGCGCGCCGGCACCGCTGGCGCCGATCCGCCAGCCATATTGCGACATGCCCGCGCCGACGCCGAGCTGCCGCGGTTCGAGGATTTCGATGCGATAGCCGTCGATGACGATGTCGTAGGTGGCGCCGGCAATGCCGAGCAGGATCGCGGCGCGCACCACCGCCATCAGGTCCGCCGCCGGATCGGTCAGTCCCATGTTGATCACCGCGGCGATCACCAGCAGGCCGGCGAAGATCAGCCAGGAGACGCGCTGGCCCAGCCGTCCCAGGATCGGCAGCCGCACGCCTTCGACGACCCAGGCCCACAAGAATTTGAGGTTGTAGGCGAGGATCACCAGCGCGAAGGCGGTGACGCTCTTCTTCTCGATGCCGTTCTCGGCGAGCCGGCTGGCGAGCGTCGCGCCGATCATCGCGAACGGGAAGCCCGACGACATGCCGAGGAACAGCGCCGCCAGCGGCGCACGCTCCAGATAGGGCCGCAGCCCGTCGATGAATGTCGGCTCAGTCGCGGCCGACGCGCCGTCCCCCGGTGCGGTGCTCATCAAGCGAGCATAGCGGGCCGTTG
Source organism: Rhizorhabdus sp. GW822-FHT03C02 (assembly GCF_058801765.1). Classification (NCBI taxonomy): domain Bacteria; kingdom Pseudomonadati; phylum Pseudomonadota; class Alphaproteobacteria; order Sphingomonadales; family Rhizorhabdaceae; genus Rhizorhabdus; species Rhizorhabdus sp. GW822-FHT03C02. Next base: position 131,063 of record NZ_JBXANN010000010.1, on the reverse strand, counting down.
CCGCGAGGGAAGGGGGCCGCGCAAAAGAAGGGGGCGGCGCTGCCAGCCCTCAATAGAGAGTCAGCCCCTTCGGGATCCGCTTCGCACTCCCGCCGCCCAGATGCATGTCGATCGCGTCGATCGCCAATTTGAGGTCGCGCTGGCTGTAGGGCTTGGAAAGGCAGCCGACCGCGATCTGGGGGGCATCGATCGGGCAGGTGGCCGTGACGAAGATCAGCGGGATATCGGCCTGCTTCGCGGCGAGCGCGACATCGCGGCCCGACGTGCCCCTGGCCAGTTTCATATCGGAGAGGATCAGGTCGATACCGCCTGCCGCGAACAGCGCGACCGCCTCCGGCGCATTGTCGACGGTGCCGACGACGACATAGCCGCTGTCGGTCAGGAAATGCTCATTGTCGAACGCGACCAGCGGTTCGTCCTCGACGATCAGGAGGCGCTGGATCGATCGTTGGCGTTTGGCGAACAGCATGGATCGTCCGACGTCCCTTTCCGATGCCCTTGACCCGGGCCGGGTTTGGCCCGACCACAGGCGCTTCCCAAATTGGAGACGCCCGTGGCCAAGCGCCTCACCCTCTATATTCTCATCGCGATGCTGCTGGGCATAGTGATCGGCATCACGCTGAACCAGACCATCGACGACAAGGCGACGATCACCAACGTCACGGGCTATATTTCGATCCTCACCGATCTGTTTCTGCGGCTGATCAAGATGATCATCGCGCCTCTGGTATTCTCGACGCTGGTCGTCGGCATCGCCCATATGGGTGACACGTCGGCGCTGGGAAGGATCGGCGGCCGATCGATCGGCTGGTTCCTGAGCGCGAGCCTGCTGTCGCTGTCGCTCGGGCTGATCATGGTCAACCTGATGCAGCCGGGCGTCGGACTCAATCTGCCCTTGCCCGACGTGACCGCGAGCAGCGGGGTCACCCAAGGCGATTTCAGCCTGAAGCAGTTCGTCACCCATCTCGTTCCCAAGAGCTTCTTCGAGGCGATGGCGACCAACGAGATATTGCAGATCGTGATCTTCTCGATCTTCACCGGCGTGGCGATGACCGCGATCGGCGAGCGCGCGGCGCCGTTGCTGCGCGGGATCGAGGCGCTGGTCCAGGTGATGCTCCAGATCACCGATTATGTGATGCGCTTCGCGCCGATCGCAGTGTTCTCGGCGGTGACCTGCGCGCTCGCCGAGCAGGGGCCGGGCATCCTGATCACCTTCGGCAAGTTCATGGGCGGCTTCTACCTGACGATGCTGACCTTGTGGGTGCTGCTATTGGGGTTGTGTTTCCTGCTGGTCGGCGGGCGGACCAAATTGCTGGTCCGCTATATTCGCGAGCCGATCCTGCTCGCCTTCACCACCGCTTCGTCGGAGGCGGCCTTTCCGCGCACGCTCGAGGCGCTCGAGCGGTTCGGGGTGCCGCGCCGGATCGCCAGCTTCGTGCTGCCGCTCGGCTATTCGTTCAACCTCGACGGGACGATGCTCTATTGCACCTTCGCGACGATGTTCATCGCCCAGGCTTATGGCATCCATCTGTCGTTCGGGCAGCAGATCACGATGCTGCTGATCCTGATGGTGACCTCGAAGGGAGTCGCCGGGGTGCCGCGCGCCAGCCTGGTGGTGATCGCCTCGACGCTGGCCTTCTTCAAGATCCCCGAAGCCGGGCTGCTGCTGATCCTCGCGGTCGACCATTTCCTCGATATGGGGCGGTCGGCGACCAATGTCGTCGGCAATGCGGTGGCGAGCACGGTGGTCGCGAAATGGGAAGGCGTGCTCGAAGCGCTCGACGCGCCCGAGATCGAGCCGCCGCATGCGCCGAGCAACACGATTCACGCCGGCCGGCGCGGGCTCGATATCGATCCGTCGCAGATCGAATAGCGCTTTTCTGAAGCCCTTCCCGTTTAGGGGAGGGGCTTCAGAGAGCCTAAATATCCTGGACCAGCCGGCCGTAGAGTTCGGGCCGGCGGTCGCGGAAGAAGCCGAAGGCCGCGCGGTGGCGCTTGGCGAGCGCGAGGTCGAGCGTCGCGACCAGCACCCCGGTCTCGTCGCGGCCGAATTCGGCAAGCATGTCGCCGCGTTCGTCGCAGATGAAGCTGTGACCGTAGAAGGTCTGGCCGTCCTCGGTGCCGATCCGGTTCGAGGCGACGACGGGAACGACGTTCGACACCGCATGACCGACCATCGCCCGGCGCCACAGCCGGCTGGTGTCGAGGTCGGGATCGTGCGGCTCGTTGCCGATCGCGGTCGGGTAGAACAGGATCTCGGCGCCCATCAGCATCATCGCGCGCGCGGTCTCGGGATACCATTGGTCCCAGCAGATGCCGACGCCCAGCGTCGTCTCGGCGGCCGGCCAGACCTTGAAGCCGGTGTTGCCGGGGCGGAAATAGAATTTTTCCTCATAGCCCGGGCCATCGGGGATATGGCTCTTGCGATAGACCCCGGCGACCTTGCCGTCGGGCCCGATCATCGCAAGGCTGTTATAATGATGCGGCCCGTCGGCTTCGAAGAAGCTGGTCGGGATGTGGATTCTGAGCTCGGCGGCGAGCGCCTGCATCGCCAGCACCGCCTTGTGCGAGGCGGTCGGCTGGGCGCGGGCGAACAGGCCCTCATCCTCGACCCGGCAGAAATAATGGCCCTCGAACAGTTCGGGCGGCAGCACCACCTGCGCGCCCCTGGCCGCGGCCTCGCGGACGAGCTTCGAGACCTCGAGAATGTTGGCGTCGATATCGTCGGTGAAGCCGAGCTGGAGCGCGGCGACGGTGATGCTGCTCATGTCTCTTTCCTCAGGCCGACGGGATCTGCTGGCTGATGCAGTGGAAGCTACCGCCTCCGGTCAGGATATGGTCGGCGCGAAAGCCGGTGACGATGCGGGTCGGGAAGATCTTCGCGATCGCCTCGACCGCGGCCTCGTCATTGGCGGCGCCGTAGAGTGGGACCACCACGGCCGCATTGCCGATGTAGAAGTTCATATAGGAGGCGGGGATGATGTCGCTCTCGCCATCCTCATCCTCACGCTCGACCGCCCCGGGGGAGGGGATGCCGACCACGGTCAGGCCGAACGCCTCGGCGCGCAGCTTCGCATCGGCATAGACCGCGGCATTGGGATCGTCGGCGTCGACCGGTTCGGGAATCGCGATCACCCCTTCGGCGACGAAGCGGGCGAGATTGTCGACATGGCCGTCGGTATGGTCGTTGGCGAGGCCGTCGCCGAGCCACAGCAACCGGTCGATGCCGAGATCGCGCTTCAGCGCGGCCTCGATGTCCTCGCGGCGCATGCCGGGATTGCGATTGGGGTTGAGCAGGCATTGCTCGGTGGTGACGCCGATGCCCGATCCGTTGACGTCGATCGCACCGCCTTCGAAGATCCAGTCGGCCTGGCGGATGGGCCAGCCGGTGCGCGTGGCAAGCCGGGCGCCGATGCTCTCGTCGCCGGCGAGGTCATATTTGCCGCCCCACCAGTTGAAACCGAAATCGGTCGCCGCGCGGCCATCGGCTCCGACGACGACGATCGGCGCGGTGTCGCGCAGCCAGATGTCGCCGAACGGCTCGACGATCACCTCGGCGGCGTCGCCGGCCAGTTCGCGCGCGCGGGTGGCCGAAGACTCGTCGGCGGCGACCAGCACGACTTTCTCGCCGGCCCCGCCGGCATGCACCGCTTTCGCAAAGGCGACGACTTCATCGCGCGCGGGTTCGAGATCCTCGAGCCAGAGCTCGGCATGGCTGGGAAAGCCGATCCAGACGGCGTCGTGCGGCGCCCATTCGGCGGGTTGGCGATAGTCGGTCATGCGCGCCCAGATAGCGATGCGATGTGACAGGTGAAAGGGGTGAAGCGGCCACGGCTGTTCGAACATGGCCCATAAAGAAAAAGGGCGGCCCCCGAAGGGACCGCCCTCTTTCCGCCGATATCCCGGTAGGGATCAGCGCGAATAGAATTCGACGACCAGATTGGGTTCCATCTTCACCGCGTAGGGAACCTCGTCGAGGGTCGGAACGCGGATGAAGGTGACCTTGGCGGCGCCATCGGGGGCGACATAATCGGGGATGTCACGCTCGGACAGGCCCTGCGCCTCGAGCACCAGCGCCATTTCCTGCGCCTTGCTGCCGAGGGTGATCTCGTCGCCCGGCTTCACCAGACGCGAAGCGATGTTGCACTTCACGCCGTTGACGCGGATGTGGCCATGGCTGACCAGCTGGCGGGCGGCGAAGACCGTCGGCGCGAACTTGGCGCGATAGACGACCGCGTCGAGGCGACGCTCGAGCAGACCGATGAGGTTCTGCGAGGTGTCACCCTTCATGCGGGCGGCTTCGGTGTAGTTCTTCTTGAACTGCTTCTCGGTCACGTCGCCATAATAGCCCTTGAGCTTCTGCTTGGCCTTCAGCTGGATGCCGTAGTCCGACAGCTTGCCCTTACGGCGCTGGCCGTGCTGGCCGGGGCCATATTCGCGCTTGTTGACCGGCGACTTCGGGCGGCCCCAGATATTCTCGCCGAGGCGGCGATCGAGCTTATACTTGGCGCTGTTGCGCTTCGACATGGGTAATCCTTTGGCAATTGCTGTGACGTTGGTCCCGGTATCCGCTCTGCTGGGGATCCGGTCAGGGATCCGGCACGGCCACCGCTTCACCGGGGTGCGGGGCCAATTGCGAAGCGGGGCCTATGACCGCGAACGCCGTGATAGTCAAGCTGGGAAGCCTTTGTTAGAGGCCGATGCCGCGAGGCTGAACCAGCGGTGCGGCTTCAGCGTGTGCTGAACCAAAGAAAGCCCGGCATGACCCAGCAAAGCATTGTTCCTGCCGCCGACTGCACCGACCTGACCCAGGTGCGTTCGGCGATCGATTCGCTCGACACGTTGATCGTCACCCTGCTGGCCGAACGCACGCGCTATGTCGAGGCAGCGGCGCGCATCAAGTCCGATCGCGGCGCGGTGCGCGACGAGGTCCGCAAGGCTGCGGTGATCGCGCACGCGGTGAAGGTCGCCAATGATCGCGGCTTTCCGCCGAGGCTCGCCTATCGGCTTTACGACATGCTGGTCGAGGGATCGATCGCGCACGAACTGGAGACGTTCGACCTCGATGCGGCGCGGGAGGCCGGTGGCTGACGAGATACTCCGCTTTAGCTAGAGCGGCGCGCTCATGCCATGATCGAAGTTCGCGGGTATCGATGAAGCCGGTCGGATATTGCCATCGGCAGCGCGGCCTCATTCGGCCGGCGTCGGGACGGTCCTGTCGGTGGTTTTCGGAGGAAGGTCGGGCTGCTGGGCGCGAATCCCATAGTCCTGGGGCCATTCGTCGCGCGGCAGATAGAGGGTCCCGAACATCCGGTCGACGAAGGGCAGCATCGGCGCGAAATTGCGATTGGTATGGGTGTCGCGCGAATGGTGCCAATGATGGAAGTGCGGCGACGAGATGACATGTTCGAGCGGGCCGAGCTTCCAGCGAAGATTGGCGTGAATGAAGAAGCTCCAGATCGTGCCGAACACGGTGAACAGCACCGGGCCCAGCGCGCCGGCCATCGAGGTGGCGCTGCCGAAGCCGAGCGCGTAGAGCGGGACCAGCCCGCAGAGCCGCGTGAAGATGATGTCCACCGGATGCGCACGGGTGTTGACCAGCCAGTCGAGTCCGTCGGGCTGGTGATGGACGGCATGGAAATGCCAGAGCCAGGGATGGCTGTGCATCCAGCGATGGCCCCAATAATAGCCGATCTCGCCGATCAGGAAGGCGCCGCCGATATGGAGCCAGAGCGGCAGCGCCTCAATCGCAGCATAATAGCCGCCTGGGACGATCAGCCGGGTCGCGGTGATCACGACCGAAATCGGGGCGGCGAGGATCAGGCCGGTGATCAGCCCGTTGAGGAAATAATAGCCCAAATCCTGCCAGAGCATCGGCCGCATGATCCGGCGCTCGCGCAGCGCGAAGAAGCGCTCGAGTGGTACGAAGATCGCACACAGCACCACCAGCCACGCGCATAGCCGCAGCACATTGACGCCGATCGTGATCAGTTCGTGCGACATGACATCTTCATAGCCGGGTATCGGGCCCTATGGGCAAGGCGCGATTTCCCGGACGGGCATAATAGTCCAAAGGCTTGTGGCCCTGAAATGGAAAAGCCCGCCTTTGGGGGCGGGCTTGGATCCACAGCTTTTCCGGTGATCGGTTTCGATCGATTGTCAGGCGATGCCCATCGCCAGCTGCGGCCGGGCCGCGCGACCGAAATTGACCCCGCGCTTGCGCATCACGCCGCCGACCAGGCCGAAGCCGAGCAGCATCATCGCCCAGGTGGCGGGTTCCGGAACTTCCATTGCCGAGACGCCGTCGAGCAGCGCGAACGGCGGCTGCCCTTCGGGGGCGCCATAAGCGAGGAACGACAGGGTTTCGGTGGTGTTCTGCGCGGTGAAGATCTTGGTGACGTACTGCCAGTCGGTGAACCCGTGGTTCGGGTTGTAGTTGGTCGGGGTCGACCAGCTTTCGCTGCCCAGCGACACCGTCCAGCCCGAGGTCGTGTCGCCATCATAACCAAGCTGCTGGGCCGAGGCGTACCAGAAGGAGATGGCGTAGAGGTTGCCGACGGTCAGCCCGCTGACGGTCTGGCTGATCGGCTGGGTGTAGGGCGTGAAGGCGCCGTCGGCGGCGATGAAATTGCCGCCGGCGGGGCTGTCGACGAAGCCGTTCGAGGTGCCGTTGCCCGGTCCCCAAAAAACCAGCGACGGGCCATAATGGGTCACGGCGCCGCTGCTGGTGGCCGTCCCGGGGGTGTAGACGAAATTGAAACCGGTGGTGGTCCAGCCGGCGAGATCGGTGCCGCCGGTGCCGGCGGTCGCTCCGGTCGCGCTCAGATCGCCGATCTCGGTCGAGGTCGAGGCGACGGCAGCGCCCGTCGTGTGGTTGACGAGGTCTTCGAAATCCCCGTTGACCAGGGGAATGATCCTCGTCGCCTGAGCGTGACCGACCATCGTGAAGGCCGCCGCAGCCGCCAACAATGTCCTGACCAACTTCGCCATACGCGCCTTCCCCAAACAAAATCGTTCGAGACCTATAACCTATCGCGATTATTGGCGCAATCGCCTCGGGCGACCGTCAACGTTAACCAAATTGCCCGGAATTCCGCCGCTATCGGCGCTTCGGAGGTCGCTCGGGTGCGGCATTCCGTGCCAAAAATCCGGGTAAAATCAGGCCGTTCGCCGGCAGTTCAACAAAATTTACATTGTCGCGAATAATAAGTGTCGGGATTTTTTACAGTATAGATTCGATTCATTATTCAAATTCGAATCGGCGTGCCGCCGCGATTCCGCGGCGTCATGGCCGCCGCGCGAATCGGGCGCCGAATCGGATCGGGCTTCTCTCGGCGGTGAATCAGGGATCAACGGGCGTGCGGACGCTCGATTACGCTGAGCACGCCCCGCATCGTTCTGATCTCCTGATGGCTCCAGCCCGGTTTAGTGAGCAGGGTGCGAAGCATCTTCTTGGTCACGGCAGTCCTGTCGACGGGAAAGAAATAACCGGATTTCTCCAGTATAGATTCAAGATGACCAATCAAACCTTCAAGTTCTCCCTGGTCGGCCGGCGGCGCGATTTCCACCGTCGGCGGTGAAGCAAGTTCGATTCCCTTCGACCATTCATAGGCGACCAGGATCACCGCCTGCGCCAGATTGAGGCTGCCGAATTCGGGGTTGATCGGCACCGTGATGATGGTGCGTGCCAGCGCGACATCTTCGGACGCGAGGCCCGATCGCTCGGGCCCGAACAATATCGCCGCGCGGCCACCATCGTCATGGATGGCGCGGGCGGCGACTTCGGGCGTAACGACCGGTTTGGTGACGCCGCGCTTGCGGACGGTGGTCGCATAGACATGGCTGCAGTCGGCGGTCGCTTCGGCGACGCTCTCGAAGACCTGCGCGGCCGCCAGCACCCGGTCGGCGCCCGAGGCCGCCGGGCCGGCATCGGGATTGGGCCAGCCGTCGCGGGGCGCGACGAGCCGCATCTCGGTGAGGCCGAAGTTGAGCATTGCCCTGGCGGCCTTGCCGATATTCTCGGCGAGTTGGGGGCGGACGAGGATGATGACGGGATTGGTGCTGCTCATGGAGCGCGCGATTAGCCTTCCTTGGCCGGCCACGCCACCATCTCCGCGGGCGGCGGTCGAGCCGTCGTATCGCGCCGTCGCATCGCGCGGTCGCGAGTCATCTGGCGTTCAGCTTCGTCGAGGCAGCCTTTCCACCGCTGAATCATCTGAATGGAGGCAGATCTCTCATGCGCATCATCTCGAAACTGCTGATCGCCGGAACGGCGGCGATCGCGGTGGGCGGGGCCGCCTTCGCCGCGGACGTCGCCGCGGCCAGGGCCGTCCGGAGCGACCATGTCATGACCGTCCGGATGCCCGACGGCACCGTTCGGAACATTCCCTACCCCGACGACGTCGCACCGCGCATCGTCTTCGTGCCGGTAGCGGCCGCGGTTCCGGTGCCGGCCGCGCGCCCGGCGGCGGCGATGATGGTCTCACCGTTCGCGATGTTCGACCGAATCGCGGCGCAGATGGATGCGCAGGCCGACGCGATGCTGCGGCAGGCGGTAGCGATGTCGGCGGCGCAATCATCGGCACAGGCGCCGGTCCTGCGAGTCGCGGCGTCGGATGGCCGGCCGGTGTCCGGCGGAGCGGTCAGCTATTCCTTCTTCTCGTCGACCAGCAGCGACGGCAAGGTGAGCTGCAATCGCAGCGTCCAGATCACCTCGTTCGACCCGAAGCAGCCGCCCAGGGTCGCGTCGCAAAGCTCGGGCGATTGTTCGAAGATGGCCGACATCAATGTCCGCGCGACGGCGGCCCCGGCCCCGGCACCCAGGCCGGTGGTCACACCCGCCCGTTACGAGTCACCTCGCACCAAGCCGGCATCCAAGGCCGAACCGACGATCTGATCATCGCCGATCGTGCAGAAGAAAAAGGGCCGGATCGCTCCGGCCCTTTTTCCTTGTTGGCGGTTTCGGCTCAGAGCAGCGTCAGCCGCACGTCCAGGCCACCGCGGGTCGCGTGGCTATACGGGCAGACGATATGCGCCTGGTCGACCAGCGCCTGCGCGGTCTCGCGGTCGAGCCCCGGGAGCGCGATCGCCAGGGCGACGTCGAGCCCGAAGCCGGTGCCGTCCTCGCGCGGGCCGATGCCGACGGTGGCGGTGACGCTGCTGTCGTCGGCGACCTTCACCTTCTTCTGCGCGGCGACGAACTTGATCGCGCCGAGGAAGCAGGCCGAATAGCCGGCGGCAAAAAGCTGCTCGGGATTGTTGCCGGCGCCGCCCGGGCCGCCGAGTTCCTTCGGGGTGACCAGATCGACCTTGAGCGCGCCGTCGCGGGTTTCGGCGTGGCCGGTGCGGCCGCCGGTCGCGGTGGCTTCGGTGGTATAGAGAATGGCCATGATGCGTTCCTTTCGATCTTCGAACCTTGCTGGCGCCGTCATCGGCGTCGGTGAGGGTGAGATAAAACGTGCACGATGTAATTGCGAGCAATCAATTTCGATCGCGCTGATCGGATTTTTCCATCGTGCACGATGGAATCCGCGCCTATATGGTCGGGATGGCCGATCATCTGCGCCTCGACGATCAATTCTGCTTCGCGGTCTATTCGACCGCGCACGCGCTCGGCCGCGCCTATAAGCCGCTGCTGGCGCAGCTCGGCATCACCTATCCGCAATATCTGACGTTGCTGATCCTGTGGGAGCAGGACGATCGCAGCATCGGCGAGATCGGCGAGCGCCTCGGTCTCGAATATGGCACATTGTCGCCGATGCTGAAGCGGCTCGAGACGGGCGGCGCGATCGAGCGGGTTCGCAATCCCGACGACGAACGGCAGGTGCGGGTGCGGTTGACCGACAAGGGCCGCGGCATGCGCGAGGTCGCGAAGGGCTTCCCGAAGGCGATTCTCGCGGCGACCGGGCTCGACATCGCGGGAATTCAGGCGCTGCGCGGATCGCTCGTCGACGTGCGCGACACGATCGACTCGAATTAGCCGGCCTCGCGCTCCAGCAGCGCGCGCTTGCGTTCGATCCCCCAGCGATAGCCCGACAATTCGCCGTCGTTGCGCACGACGCGGTGGCACGGGATCGCGATCGCCAGCGCATTCGCCGCGCAGGCGCCGGCGACCGCGCGCACTGCCTTGGGGGCGCCGATCGTCCGGGCGAGGTCCGAATAGCTGGCTGTCCGTCCCGCTGGGATCGCGCGCAATGCCTGCCAGACGCGCTGCTGGAAGGCGGTGCCGCGGATATCGAGCGGCAGTGACAGGCCATCCGCCGGCTGCTCGACCAGTGCCACCACCGCGTCGATCGTCGCGCCGAAATCGGGATCGGCGATGATCGCCTCGGCGCGCGGAAAGCGATTGTGCAGATCGTCGACCAGCAAGGCGTCGTCGTCGCCGATCAGGATCGCGCAGATTCCGCGGTCGCTTTCCGCGGCGAGGACACGGCCGAGCGACGATCGGCCGATGGCGTAGCGAATCGCCGCATCCTTGCCGCCCTTGGCATAGGTCGACGGACGCATGCCCAGCGCCGCGTCGGCGGCGGCATAGAAACGGCCGCTCGATCCGAAGCCCGCCTCGTAGAGCGCGGCGGTGACGTTCGCGCCGTCCGCCAATGCTTCGCGAACCCGTGCCGAACGCTGCGCGTCGGCATAGCCCTTGGGGGTGAGGCCGGTGATCCTGCGGAACAGCCGGTGGAAATGGTGGGGGCTCAGGCCGGCGCCATCGGCGAGTTCGCCGAGCGACAATGCCTCCTCGGCGTCCTCGATCCGGCGGCAGGCGGCGGCGATCAGCGCGGCCTGACGCTCGGCCAGCGGCGGCTGGTCGGGGCGGCAGCGCTTGCACGGCCGAAATCCTGCCGCCTCGGCTGCGGCGATATCGTCATGGAAGGCGACGTTGCGTGGATTGGGGGCGCGCGCCGCGCAGGCGGGGCGGCAATAGACGCCGGTGGTCGCGACCGAATAGACGAAACTCCCGTCCGCCGACGGATCGCGTTCGACGAGCCGCGACCAGCGCGGGTCGAGGGTGATGGCCTGGGCGACGGCGTTCATGGGGCGATCCTTTCGCACAATCTCGATGTGCGATCACCCTGGCGCGGTTCAAGCCCGGATGCGTCCCGATGCTTGCTTTCGAATCATGATCCCGCGGTCCGCCTCAGGCGGCGGCGCGCTTGTCCGAAATCTTTTCGCAATCGGGACAGGGCCCGCGATAGGGATAGGGATCGGCGGCGTCGTGCCAGTGCGCGACCGCCGCCTCGAAAATATCGATCCCCTCGCCATAGCCGAGCGCGCGCAGGACATCGTTGGTCAGATAGTCGAGCGCGCGATGCGCCTCATGCCCGCAGGACGCGGCGGTGATCGCTCGGGCGCGGGCCGCGAAGTCTTCGGGGGTGATCGTCGGGGCGGTCATGGGCGCGCCCTAATCCCGTCGCGGCCCGGTATCAAGCCCCGGGGGCGGCAGGCGCCGCCGCGGCGGGCGCGGTTGCCGGGGCGCCGGCCGCAGGCGCCTCGTCGCGGCAGAAGCCCTCGCCCTGCTGGATCATCAGGCAGTTCTGCTTGCCGGCGAGCCATTTGAGGCCGGTCTCGTCCCCGGTCGCGGCGCGGACGCTTTCGGGCCGCCCGTCACGGGTGAAGCGGATCACGTCGCCGTCGACGCTGCCTTCATAGCTCTTGGTGCCGTCGAGCAGGGTGATGCCGAGCACATAGCGGCCGGGTTCGCCGGCCTTCTGGATGTCGAGGACCAGACCTTCGACGCCGATCCACTTGCCGACCCAGGCATCGGTCGGCAGCGGTGCGCTGGCCGCATTGGCGGCTTCTGCCTCCTGGTCGGCGGCCTCGACCGCGAAATTCTCGGTCGCGACATTGTCGGGAATCTTGGCGTCCTGGCCCTTGGCGCAGGCAGCGAGGACGAGGAGAGCGGCGATCGCGCCGGCGCGGGGAAGGATGGTGTTCATGTCTCCCCAGATAGGCTAAGCAACGCGCAACACCAACCCGCCCGTCCCAAATGATGTGGCAATAGTGGGGACGACCCCCTAGAGAGCGCGCAAACCCGACTCAGGATCCCATCATGGCCGACACCATCGCCGTCGCATCCGATCATGCCGCATATGAGCTCAAAGGGGCGCTCGTGCGGTGGCTTCGCGACGAGGGGCATGACGTGGAGGATCTCGGGCCGGCGACCGCCGACTCGGTCGACTATCCCGATTATGGCTACAAGCTTGCCGAGGCGATCGCCTCGGGGGCCGCGGTCAAGGGCATCGCGATCTGCGGATCGGGGATCGGTATCTCGATCGCGGTCAACCGTAACCCGGCCGCGCGCTGCGCGCTGGTCTCCGAAGTTCTTTCCGCGAAGCTGTCGCGCGAGCATAATGACGCCAATGTCATCGCGCTCGGCGCTCGGCTGATCGGGATCGAGCAGGCCAAGGCCTGCGTCACCGCTTTCCTGTCGACGCCATTTGGGGGTGACCGCCACCAGCGCCGCGTCGACAAACTCTCCCATCCCACCATCGCGAAGGAGCCCGCATGAGCACCAACCCCGCCGTCCTTTCGGACGTCCAGCCCGACGGCTTCTTCACCCGTGGCCTTGCCGCCGCCGATCCGGCGGTTTTCGCCGGTCTGTCGCAGGAAATCACCCGTGAAAAGAAGCAGATCGAACTGATCGCTTCGGAGAATATCGTCTCCAAGGCAGTGCTCGAAGCGCAGGGCTCGGTCTTCACCAACAAATATGCCGAGGGCTATCCCGGCAAGCGTTACTATCAGGGCTGCCACCCGTCGGACGTCGTCGAGCAACTGGCGATCGACCGCGCCAAGCAGCTGTTCGATTGCGGCTTCGTCAATGTCCAGCCGCATTCGGGCGCGCAGGCGAACGGCGCGGTGATGCTGGCGCTGACCAAGCCGGGCGACACGATCATGGGGCTCAGCCTCGATGCCGGCGGCCATCTGACCCATGGCGCCAAGGCGGCGATGTCGGGAAAATGGTATAATGCGATCCAGTATGGCGTGCGCGAGGACGATCACCGGATCGATTTCGACCAGGTCGAGGCGCTGGCGCGCGAGCATAAGCCCAAGCTGATCATCACCGGCGGATCGGCCTATCCGCGCCACATCGATTTCGCCCGCTTCCGCGCGATCGCCGACGAGGTCGGGGCGCTGTTCATGGTCGACATGGCGCATTTCGCCGGGCTGGTCGCGGGCGGGGTCCATCCGACCCCGTTCGGCCATGCCCATGTCGTGACCACCACCACCCACAAGACGCTGCGCGGTCCGCGCGGCGGCATGGTGCTCACCAATGACGAGGCGATCGCCAAGAAGATCAACTCGGCGGTGTTCCCGGGGCTGCAGGGCGGCCCGCTGATGCATGTCATCGCCGCCAAGGCGGTCGCTTTCGGCGAAGCGCTCCAGCCCGACTTCCAGAGCTATGCCAAGGCGATCGTCGAAAACGCCAAGGTGCTGGCGGCACGGCTCAAGGAGCGCGGCGCGGATCTCGTCTCGGGCGGTACCGACACCCATCTCGCGCTGGTCGACCTGCGCCCGATCGGGGTGACCGGTCGCGACGCCGACGAGGCGCTCGAGCGCTCGGGGATCACGTGCAACAAGAATGGCGTGCCCAATGACCCGCTGCCGCCGGTCAAGACCTCGGGTATCCGGGTCGGATCGCCCGCCGGCACCACCCGTGGCTTCGGCCCGGCCGAGTTCCGCGACATCGCCGACATGATCGCCGATGTGCTCGACGGCCTCGCCAAGAACGGTCCCGAGGGCAATGGCCAGACCGAGATGGCGGTCAAGACCCGGGTCGAGGCGCTGTGCGACCGCTTCCCGATTTACCCCGAACTTTGAGGGCGAATCGCTAGATGCGTTGCCCCTTTTGTTCGCATGAAGACAGCCAGGTGAAGGACAGCCGCCCCACTGACGATGGGGCGGCGATCCGCAGGCGCCGGCAATGCGAGGGCTGCGGCGCGCGCTTCACCACCTTCGAGCGCATCCAGCTGCGCGAGCTGACGGTGGTGAAGAGCGAAAGCAAGCGCGAGCCGTTCGACCGTTCGAAGCTCGAACGGTCGATCGCGATCGCCTGCCGCAAGCGGCCGGTCGATCCGGTCCGGATCGAACGGCTCGCGACCGCGATCCAGCGTCAGGTCGAAACCTCGGGCGAGAGCGAGATCGCCGCCAATGCGATCGGTGAGATGGTGATGGACGGTCTGAAGGCGCTCGACAGCGTCGCCTATATCCGCTTCGCCAGCGTCTATAAGGATTTCCGCGAGGCCAAGGATTTCGAGGATTTCGCCGGCGCGGTGACCGACGCGATCAAGGACTGACCGAGGGGAGACCCAATTCCTCCGCGATCCGCGCTGCCGCGGTCTCGGGTGGCGTGTCGGTCGTGTCGATGCTGATCGCAGGTTCGGGCATCGCTGCGAAGCTGCGGTCGAACTGATCGCGTAAGCTCCGCAGCAGATCGAGCGAGCGCAGCTTGTTGAATTCGCCGCGGCTGGCGTTGTCGATCCGGCGTTCCTGTTCCGCGGCCGATAGGGTCAGGCGAACGAAGACCAGTTCGCCGCCCTTGGCCGCGATGATGGCACGCAGCCGATCGGGGAAATCGGGGGCGACGCTCGGTTCGGGGGCGAAGGTGAAGATCGTCGAGATGTCTTGGTCGACGGCCTCGCCCATCGCCTCGATCCAGAAGCGTTCGCGCAGCCGGACGAAGGGCTCTGATCCGAACGTGAACAGTGCGCCGACCGCATCGACGATCAGGTGATTGTGGAACAGCGCGAAGCCGGTCCGCGCGGCAAGCGCGCGCGCGATGGTGAGTTTGCCGGCGGCGGCGGGGCCGTAGAGGAAGATCAGCTTCATGGCGACAGACTAGCCGGCTTGACTCTGCTGGCAATGAGAACAAAATAAGAACATATATGAGCGAGTCGCGTGACATCATCGCCTCCCTTCGCCGGCGCATCGGTGCGATCGAGGGGATGAAGCCGTGCGCCGGGGGCGATCTGTTCGCGCTTGGCGACATGCTCGATGCCCGGCTCGAGGGTGGGCTGCCGCGCGGGCGGCTGCACGAATTGTTCGCCGCCACCGAAGCCGACCAGGCCGCGGTGGCGGGTTTCGCGCTGATGCTGGCGATCCGGATCGGCGGCGGTCCGATAGTCTGGCTGCGGCAGGATGGTGCGGTGCGCGCCGCCGGTCATGTCCATGCCGCCGGCATGGTCGAACTCGGCTTCGATCCGGCTCGCCTGATCGAGGTCGCCGTTCCCGACGAGATCGCGCTGCTGCGCGCCGCCGGCGATGCGGTGCGCTGTTCCGAGGTCGCGATGGTGCTGATCGAGCCGTGGAAGGCGGCGCGCGCGATCGATCTCACCGCCAGCCGGCGGCTGGCGATCGCCGCCGAGGCATCGGGGGTGACGGTGCTGATGCTGCGGAGCCAGGCCGACCCTGCCCCCAGCGCGGCCTATAGCCGCTGGCAGATATGCGGTGCCGCGGCGGTACCGCTCGAGGGCGATGCTCCCGGCCATGCCACGATCGAGGTCGCGCTGCTGCGCCATCGCCGCGGCCTTGCCGAATTCCGAATCTGTCTGGAGTGGGACCGTGACCAGCGCTGCTTCAGGGAACCGGCGCTATCTGGCGCTCTGGTTTCCTTTCCTGCCGACCGATCGCCTGCGGCGGACGTCATCCGGCTTAGCGCCTGAAACCCCGTTCGCCTGTGTCGAGAAGATCAAGGGCGCGATCCGGCTGGTCGCGGTCGATCGGTCGGCGATCGCACTCGATATCGTCCCCGGCCTTAGCCTGGCCGATGCACGCGCCCGGCTGCCGGGGCTGATCGTCTTCGACATCGATCGGCCGGCCGATATCGCCTGGCTCGAGCGGATCGCCGATGGCTGCGATCGCTATACGCCGATGGTCGCGGTCGATGGTGCCGATGGGCTGCTGCTCGACATCAGCGGATGCGCGCATCTGTTCGGCGGCGAAGCCGGGCTGGCCGCCGATCTCGCCGCCCGGCTCGCTCGGCTGGGAATGCTCGCGCGGATCGCGATCGCCGACACCCCCGATGCCGCCCATGCCCAGGTCAGGCATGGTGCGGGCGATCTCGACCAGATGCCGGTCGAGGCGCTCGAACTGCTGCTCGAGGAGACGGTGGCGCTGCGCCGGGCGGGGCTCAAGCGGATCGGCGATCTCAGCGTCCGCCCTTCGGCGCCGATCGCGGCGCGCTTCGGCGAGGCCGCGATCGATCGGCTGGCGCGGATCACCGCCCGCCGCGACATCCGCATCACCCCGCGTCGGGTCGAAGCCGATCTGGTGGTCGAGCGGCGTTTCGCCGAGCCGATCGGCCGCACCGAAGCCGCGCTTGCCGCTATCGCGCAATTGGCCGGCCAGGCCGCGCGGCGGATGGAGGCGCGCCATCGCGGCGGCCGACGGTTCGAGGCGCAATTGTTCCGGACCGACGGGCTGGTCCGCCGGTTGCGGGTCGAGACCGGGCTGCCATCGCGCGACGTGCCGTTGCTGATGCGGCTGTTCGACGAGCGGATCGCCGCGCTCGCCGACCCGATCGACCCCGGTTTCGGCTTCGATCTGGTGCGCTTGTCGGTACCCTTGCTCGAAACATTGACGCCGCTCCAGTTGCCGCTCGAAGGCGGCGCGCTGGCCGAGGACGAACTGGCGCGGCTGATCGACCGGCTGTCGACCCGGCTCGGCCGTAACCGGGTGCGACGGCTGGTGCCGCAGGACAGCCATATCCCCGAACAGACGATGCTCGCCTTGCCCGCGGCCGAACCGATGGCCGGCGGCGGGCACTGGCCGGAGATCGAGCCGGGCGAGCCGCCGCTGCGTCCGATCACCCTGTTCGATCCGCCGCAACGGATCGAGGTGGTCGCGGGTGTCCCCGACGGCCCGCCGCAGCGTTTCCGCTGGCGGCACACCCTGCACGAGGTCGCCTTTGCCGAGGGACCCGAACGGATCGGGGCCTTGTGGTGGCGTCGGTCCGACAATCGCGGCCTCAGCCGGGACTATTATCGGGTCGAGGACCGGCAGGGGCACCGCTTCTGGCTGTTTCGCCACGGCCTCTATGGACGCGAGGCGGCGACGCCCGACTGGTATCTGCACGGCCTGTTCGCATGACCGATTTCGCCGAGATGGTCGCAGCCACCAACTATAGCTTTCTGCGCGGAGCATCGCAGCCGGCTGCGATGGTGGAGGCCGCGCTGGAAGCTGGGTTGAACGGCATCGGTATCGCCGATCGCAATACGGTGGCCGGGGTGGTGCGCGCCTGGGTGGCGCTCAACGAGGCGTGCGAGGATCTGGAGAAAGCCGGCCTGCCGCCGCCCGGTTTCAGGCTCGCGGTCGGCGCGCGGCTGGTCTTCGCCGACGGCACGCCCGACATCGTCGCTTATCCGGCGACCCGGCATGGCTGGGGCCGGTTGACCCGGTTGCTCACCCTCGGCAACCGCCGTGCGGTCAAGGGCGACTGTATCCTGCGCTTCGCCGACCTGCTCGACCATCTCGACGACCTGCTGCTGATCATGATGCCGACGACTGAGTTTCTGGTCGAAGGCGAGGATGGCGCCAGGCCGTTGCCGCCGAAGAAGGAGGCGGAGCACATTTCCCCGTCATCCGGGGGCTGGGGTGACGAGGAGGGGAGGTTGCGCATCCTCGGCGACGCTGCGCCCGGCCGCGTCTGGCTTGGCGCGACGTTGTCGTTCGACGGCCGCAACCGCCGCCGGCTCGCCGCGCGGGCCGCGCTCGCCCAAGCAGTCGGCGTGCCGTTGCTCGCGACCAGCGATCCGCTCTACGCCACCCCCGACCAGCGCCCGCTCCACGACGTCGTCACCTGCATCCGCCACGGCGTGACCCTCGCCGCCGCGGGGACGCGGATCGCGGCCAATGCCGAGCGCCATGTGAAGGGGGCCGCCGAGATGGCGCGGCTTTTCGCCGGACAGGAATCAGCGATCGCCGAAAGCCTGGCACTGCTCGACCGGATCGATTTCGATCTCGGCGAGCTCGAATATGAATATCCCCACGAGCCGGTGCCGCCCGGCTGGAGCCCGCAGCGCTGGCTGGTCCATCTGGTGATGAGAGGCGCGCGCGAACGCTATGGCAAGGACTTCACCAAGGCGCATCGCGACCTGATCCGCTATGAGATGAAGCTCGTCGGCAAGGCGCGCTACGCTTATTATTTCCTGACCGTCCACGACGTCGTGAAATTCGCCCGCGACGAGAAGATCCTCTGCCAGGGACGCGGTTCGGCGGCCAATTCGGTGATCTGCTACACGCTCGGCATCACCGCGGTCGATCCGGTCAAGCATAAGCTGCTCTTCTCGCGCTTCATCTCCGCGGATCGCAATGAACCGCCCGACATCGACGTCGATTTCGAGCATGAGCGGCGCGAGGAGGTGATGCAGCATATCTACCGGCGCTATGGCCGCGATCGTGCCGGGATCGCCGCCACCGTGATCCATTACCGCCCGCGCAGCGCGGTACGCGAGATCGGCAAGGTGCTGGGACTGAGCGAGGATCTGACCGCGCGGATCAGCTCGACCGTATGGGGCAGCTATGCGTCGAACATGGAGGAGCGGCGCTTCGCCGAGGCCGGGCTCGACGTCGCCAATCCCGAAATCGGCAGGCTCGGCATGCTGGTCGGCCAGCTGCTCGAATTTCCGCGCCATCTGTCGCAGCATGTCGGCGGCTTCGTGCTGACCGAGGGGCGGCTCGACGAACTGGTCCCGATCCACAATGCGGCGATGGACGACCGCACCTTCATCGAGTGGGACAAGGACGACATCGACGCCCTCAAGCTGATGAAGGTCGATGTGCTGGCACTCGGCATGCTCACTTGCATCCGCAAGGCGTTCGATCTGCTGCGGACCCATGCCGGCATCGACTATGCGCTTCATACGATCAAGCCGGAGCAAGCCGATGTCTACGATATGCTCTGCAAGGGCGACAGCATCGGCGTCTTCCAGGTCGAGAGCCGCGCCCAGATCAACATGCTGCCGCGATTGCGGCCGCGTAGCCTCTACGATCTGGCGGTGCAGGTCGCGATCGTCCGGCCGGGACCGATCCAGGGCGGGATGGTCCACCCTTATCTGAAACGTCGCGAGGAGCAGCGCCGGCCGAACCCGCCGCCGATCGTCTATCCGAAACCGGCGCCGCCGCACGATCCGCTCGAACTGGAGGAGGTGCTGGGCAAGACGCTGGGGGTGCCGCTGTTCCAGGAGCAGGCGATGAAGCTGGCGATCGTCGCGGCCGGTTTCAGCGATTCGCGGGCGAACCAGTTGCGCCGGGCGATGGCGACCTTCCGCAATGTCGGGACCATGCCCGAATTCGAAACCGAGATGGTCGGAGGGATGGTGAAACGTGGCTATCCGCGCGATTTCGCCGAGGCCTGCTTCGCCCAGATCAAGGGGTTCGGCAGCTATGGCTTTCCCGAAAGCCACGCCCAGTCCTTCGCGCTGCTCGTCTATGTCTCCTCCTACATCAAATGCCGTTACCCGGCGGTGTTCGCCTGCGCATTGCTCAATTCGCAGCCGATGGGCTTCTATGCGCCGGCGCAGATCGTGAAGGATGCCCAGGACCATGACGTGATGGCGCTCGAGCCCGA
Source organism: Rhizorhabdus sp. GW822-FHT03C02 (assembly GCF_058801765.1). NCBI lineage: Bacteria > Pseudomonadati > Pseudomonadota > Alphaproteobacteria > Sphingomonadales > Rhizorhabdaceae > Rhizorhabdus > Rhizorhabdus sp. GW822-FHT03C02. Next base: position 111,499 of record NZ_JBXANN010000010.1, on the reverse strand, counting down.
CATCAACGCCAGTGCCTGGGACAACAGCCTCGAACCGCTCGGCAACATGCTCGCGCTGCGCATCGGGTTGCGCCAGGTCGACGGCTTCCGCGAGGCCTGGGCCGAGGAACTCGTCAAGGCCCGCGCGGAGGGGCGGTTCGACAGCGTCGAGCAGCTGGCGCGGCGGGCATCGCTGCCGCCCCGCGCGCTGCGCGCGCTCGCCGATGCCGATGCCTTCCGCTCGATCGGGCTCGATCGTCGTCGCGCACTCTGGGAGGTGCGACGCACCCCGGCCGGCAGTCTGCCCTTGTTCGATTTCGCCAAGGCGCGCGAACTGGGGCGGGAGCCCGACGCCGCGCTGCCCGCAATGCCGCTCTCCGAACAGGTGGCGGCCGACTATCAGACCGTCCGCCTGTCGCTCAAGGGCCACCCGATGCAGTTCCTGCGCGAGACGTTCGATGCCGAGGGGGTGGTGACCTGCAAAGGGGTGTCCGAGGGGCGCAACGGTCGGCGCGTCCGGGTCGCCGGTGTCGTGCTGGTCCGCCAGCGGCCGGGCGAGGGCAAGGCGATCTTCATCACCCTGGAGGACGAGACCGGGATCACCAATGTCCTGCTTTGGGAGCGGATCTTCGAGGTTCAGCGTCGCCAGGTGATGGCGGCGCGGCTGATGGAGGTCGAGGGCGAGATCCAGAAGAGTCCCGAGGGGGTCGTGCATCTGATGGGCGCGACCGTGATCGACCGTACCGCCATGCTCGACAGATTGTCCGAGGATCATCGTGCGGAGATCGAGCTGTCGCGCGCCGACGTCTTCCAGCATCCGCAGCTGCCACGGCACGCGGTGCCGCGCGGCAGCCATCCGCGCGACGTCCGGATCCTGCCGAAATCACGTGATTTCCATTGACGGCTTCGTTCGCTCAGCTTTGCCGAGCGGCGCTCAGGCGCCGGGCATCCGCCCGCCTTGGCTTCGCGCGAACAAGGCGCGGCGGCCGGTCGGCCTTGCGGAGCCTTTGGCTCCGTTGATCCCTTTTATCGGCTTTCCAGCCGATCCCCTGCCGGCAGCCCCGCACGGGCACCTTCGGGATTTTGCAGCCAGCGCAGCGCCGGCTTGTCGTTCTCCAGCATCGCCTTCCAGAAGGCGGTCGAGATCGCGACCACCGTGTCGCGGATATGCGGGGTGGGGATGCCGTCGATCATGCCGCGGAAATTCTGGCCTGCGAACATCGCATGGGTGCCGCCTTCGAGGACGAGCAGGAATTTGTCGCCCGGCGCCATCAGCCGGAAAGGCTCCTGCCGCTGGCGGGCCGTGATCGGGGTGACCGTCGGCAACTCGTCGGCGGTGCCGGTGATCGACAGGAAGGGGATGCGAATCGTTGCGAACGCAGCTTCGGCCGATCCGAACAAGGGCGGCGACGGGCTGAGCCCGATCGCGGCGCGAATCCGCGGATCGAACAAAGGCGGCTCGATCCGCGACGGGAAGCTCTGGCCGGCGACCGCCTGTACCGTCTGCGCGCCGAAGCTGTGTCCCGCCAGGCCGACCCGTCGCTCGTCGATCCGGGCCAGCTCGCATTGCCCCTCGAACGGCCGGCGGGCCATCTCGGAGAGGACGAACTGGACGTCGCGGGCACGCGCGATCAACTGCTCGCTGCTCAGTGCCGACCGGAAGCCGCGGCGGCCGAAGATCGCGCTGTCGCTGCCGGCATGCTGCAGGTTGATCACCGCGAAGCCCGCCTCGGCCCAGGCATGCGCCCAGATCGCGCCGGCATCGAGCGATCCGCCGAGGCCGTGGCTGAACAGGATCACCGGAATCTTGCCGCTGCTCGCCGGGATGCGGATTCGCACCGGCACCGATCGGGCGCGCGTCGCGTCGAGCCACACGGCATCGCACATCGTGATCGGGATTGCCGCACGCGCCGCCGCCGGAAGCGACAGCAAAGCCAGCAGAAGCAGCACAAAACGCATGGTCTACCCTAATATCGAGCGCTGATTTGAGGAAGCGGTTATGCCGCCGAAACGCACTGCGGCATATTTACAACATGTTCAGGAATTCGAAAGCTTCCTGTGCCTGGCTTTCGCTGGATTGCCCGCGATTGTTGCGATGCGCCATTTTTGACCGTAGCAGAACTGTCATCGAACGACAGCATAGGGCGACGGACGTGGAGGCTAAGGGGTCTCCATGGGGCAACCCACGCCAAAAAAACTATGCCGCGATAAATTTTACGGGGGTCACACCTATGAAGAAGTATTTGCTTGGCTGCGCGACGATTGCGCTCGCCTCCTCGATGGCCAGCGCTCAGTCGACCGGCTCGATCGATTTCCAGGAAGAGATCGTCGTCACCGGCGCGAACGTCAACAAGGGCGTCGCCGGCGTCGTCGCACCCGACAGCGCCAAGTCGAAGGCGGTGCTGACCCAGGATTTCATCAAGAATCAGCGCCCCGGCCAGACGATCAACGACATCATCAACATGCTGCCGGGCGTCAGCTTCCAGAATAACGACGCTTATGGCTCGTCGGGCGGTACGCTGACGATCCGCGGCTTCGACTCGACCCGCATCTCGCAGACCTTCGACGGTCTGCCGCTGAACGATACCGGCAACTATGCGCTCTATTCGAACCAGCAGCTTGATTCGGAACTGATCGAGCAGGTCAACGTCAATCTCGGCACCACCGACATCGACAGCCCGACCGCGTCGGCCTCGGGGTCGACCGTCAACTATCGCACCCGCAACCCAACCGAGGATTTCCACGTCCGCCTGCAGGGGCAGCTCGGCGAGAACGGTTTCGGCCGCATCTTCGGTGTGATCGACACCGGCACCTTCACCCCGTTCGGCACCCGCGCCTTCTTCGCGGCCAGCCATGCCGAGGCGGATAATCCCTACAATTCGACCTCGAAGACCGACAAGACGCAATATAACGCCAAGCTGTACCAGCCGGTCGGCGACAGCGGCGATTTCGTCGCGATCGCGGGCCATTGGAACCGCAACCGCAACAGCAACTTCTCGTCGATCCCGCTGCGTATCGATCGCACCCAGTCGATCACGAACCTGAGTCCGCGACTCGTCGGCTCTAACGCCGGCAACCGCTTTCCGACCACGAAGGACGAGCGCGAATATACGCTGGCTCCTTGTAAGCAGGCTCCGGGCGTAAATGGCGCACCCGATACCCCGACAAGCTCCACCCAAGCGGGCGTGAGTGTGATCTGCGGAAGCCTGTTCGACTATAGCTACAATCCGTCGGACACCGGCAATATCCGCGTGAACTCGAAGTTCTCGCTGACCGACAAGCTGACCCTGACGGTCGATCCGAGCTACCAGTACACCAAGGCCAATGGTGGCAACAGCGCGGTCAAGGGCAATGAAGGTAGCTTCACCCGCCTTGCGACGGGCACGCTCGCTGCGATCACTACGCCGATCTATGGTTATATCGGCGGCGCCCCCTATTTCGGTGGGATCGACCTCAATCATGATGGCGACACCATGGACAGCGGAACCCCGGGCTCGGCGGCAACGCTTGCGCGTGGCGTCGAGGTCTATGCCCCGAGCCACACCCAGACCAACCGTTACGGTCTGCTCGCGTCGCTGCGCTACGAGTTCAGCGACACCCAGTCGGTTCGTGTGAGCTACTCCTATGATCGCGGTCGCCACCGCCAGACCGGTCCGGTGACCTTCCTCGATGATGCAGGCCACACGATCAATCCGTTCCCGATCGACGACCCGATCAACGACAAGTCGGGCAAGCCGATGCAGAAGCGCAACCGCAAGTCGATCGCGCTGCTCAATCAGGTCTCGGGCGAATATCGCGGCCAGTTCCTCGACGACAAGCTGGTCCTCACCGCTGGCCTGCGTGCGCCGTTCTTCAAGCGCGAACTGACCAACTTTTGCGTCACCGAAGCCGGCGGCACCTTCGTCGACTGCTTCAACGATCCGGCGAGCCAGGCGGTGTTCCTCGCTGCCAACCCGACCTACATCGCGCCGATCAGCCGCACCTTCAAATATGACAAGCTGCTGCCGCAGGCTGGCTTCACCTATGACTTCACCCCGAAGATCAGCGCGTATGGCAGCTACTCGAAGGGGCTGCAGGTTCCGGGCACCGACAATCTCTACCAGTCGCTGGGCTTCGCCGATCGCAGCGCCGATCCGGTTCCCGAAGTCACCGACAATTTCGACCTCGGTCTGCGCTATCGTTCGGGCAAGATCCAGGCACAGGTTGCCGGCTGGTACACGCTGTTCACCAATCGTCTCGCCTCGGCTTATGATCGCGATCTCGCCATCTCGATCTACCGGAACCTCGGCAAGGTCGATAAGTACGGTATCGACGGTAGCATCGCCTATCAGCCGATCCCGGAGGTCAACATCTATGCCTTCGGTTCGTACTTGAAGTCGAAGATCCGCGACAATGTCGATCTGAGCTTGACCACGGTCGCGCTGACCAAGGGCAAGCGTGAATCGGGTTCGCCGATCTACACCGCCGGTGCGCGTGTCGAGGGTATCCTCGGGCCGGTGCTGCTTGGCGTTCAGGCCAAGCGGACGGGTTCGCGTTATGTCAACGATCAGAACCTGCCGGTGGTGATCGCGGGCGCGGGCCAGGTTTATGGCGCCAAGGCGCTCGGTTACACGCTTGTCGATGCCGACGCCCGTGTGTCGCTCAAGTTCCTGGGCCTCAACGACACGACTTTCTTCCAGGTCAATGTCACCAACATCTTTGACAAGCTCTACGTCGCGGGCTTCTCGGGGTCGCTTATCAACACCTCGGCGCCGTTCGCCTTCGTCGGTGCGCCGCGCACCTTCAGCGGCACGGTTTCGGTCGGCTTCTAAGCCTTCCGCAAAGCCCGAATGGAAAGACCCCGTCGTCCGCAAGGACGGCGGGGTTTTCCTTTGCGCGGCGACCCTGTAGCGAGAGCCGCGACAAGGAGACCCCGCCCATGAAGACCCGTGCCGCCGTCGCATTCGAAGCCAAGAAGCCGCTGGAGATCGTCGAGGTCGACCTCGAAGGCCCGAAGGCGGGCGAGGTGCTGGTCGAGATCATGGCGACCGGCATCTGCCACACCGACGCCTATACGCTCGACGGTTTCGACAGCGAGGGCATCTTCCCGTCGATCCTGGGGCATGAAGGCGCCGGCATCGTCCGCGAGGTCGGCCCGGGGGTGACCTCGGTCAAGCCCGGCGACCATGTCATCCCGCTCTACACCCCCGAATGCCGCCAGTGTAAGTCGTGCCTCAGCGGCAAGACCAACCTGTGCACCGCGATCCGCGCGACCCAGGGCAAGGGGCTGATGCCCGACGGGACCAGCCGCTTCAGCTACAAGGGGCAGTCGATCTTCCATTATATGGGCTGCTCGACCTTCTCGAACTTCACCGTACTGCCCGAGATCGCGGTCGCGAAGATCCGCGAGGACGCGCCGTTCCAGTCGAGCTGCTATATCGGCTGCGGCGTGACCACCGGGGTCGGCGCGGTGATCAACACCGCCAAGGTCCAGGTCGGCGACAATGTCGTGATCTTCGGGCTGGGCGGCATCGGCCTCAACGTGATCCAGGGTGCGCGGCTGGCCGGCGCCAACAAGATCATCGGCGTCGATATCAACCCCGACCGCGAGGAGTGGGGCCGCCGCTTCGGCATGACCGACTTCCTCAACACCCGTGGCATGAGCCGCGAGGACATCGTCGCGAAGATCGTGCTGATGACCGACGGCGGCGCCGACTATACGTTCGACGCCACCGGCAATACCGAGGTGATGCGTACTGCGCTCGAGGCCTGCCACCGCGGCTGGGGCACCTCGATCATCATCGGCGTCGCCGAAGCCGGCAAGGAGATCGCCACCCGCCCGTTCCAGCTGGTGACGGGGCGCAACTGGCGCGGCACCGCCTTCGGCGGCGCCAAGGGCCGCACCGATGTGCCGAAGATCGTCGATATGTACATGACCGGCAAGATCGAGATCGACCCGATGATCACCCATGTCATGGGCCTCGAGGAGATCAACAAGGGCTTCGACCTCATGCACGCCGGCGAAAGCATCCGATCGGTCGTCGTCTTCTGATCGCGCGGCGATGAATCCGTCCGACTGGATATTGACGCTCGCCTGCGCCGATCGGGTGGGGATCGTTGCGCGGGTCAGTGGTTTCCTTGCCGCGCGCGGCGGGTTCATCGTCGACAGCCAGCAATATGCCGATCTGGAGACCGGCCGTTTCTTCATGCGGGTGGTCTTCCAGGCGAATGAGGGCGACTCCGCAGATGGCGGAGCGTTGCGCGCCGGTCTCGCCGCGGTCGGCACCGAACTCGGCCTCGACTGGCAGTTGTTCCGCGCCGCCGACCGACCGCGCGCGGTGATCGCGGTGTCGAAGGGTTCGCACTGTCTCAACGACCTGCTTCACCGCTGGCGCACCGGTACGCTGGGCGTCGAGATCGTCGCGGTGGTCTCGAACCACGATGTGCTGCGTCCGCTGGTCGAGTGGCACGGCCTGGCCTTCCATCATCTGCCGGTCGCCGCCGATGCCCGCGCCGCGCAGGAATCGGCGATCGAGGCGGTGATGGCGGATGCCGGCGCCGGCCTGCTCGTGCTCGCGCGCTATATGCAGGTGCTGTCGCCCGATTTCGTGGCGCGGCTCGAAGGGCGCTGCATCAACATCCATCACAGCTTCCTGCCCGGCTTCAAGGGCGCCCGGCCCTATCACCGCGCGCATGCGCGCGGCGTGAAGCTGATCGGCGCGACCGCGCATTTCGTCACCGCCGATCTCGACGAGGGGCCGATCATCGAACAGGCGGTCGAGCGGGTCGATCACCGCGCTTCGGTCGACGACATGATCCGCATCGGCCGCGACATCGAGGCGCAGGTGCTGGCCCGAGCGGTCAACGCGGTCGGCGAGCGGCGGCTTTTTCTCAACGGCAACCGGACGGTGGTATTTCTATGACGATCGAAACGGTTTCGACGGCGCTGGCGTTCGGCGGGGTCCAGGGCGTCTATCGCCACCGCAGTTCGGCGACCGGCACCGACATGGTGTTCAGCGTCTATGTGCCGCCGCATGCCGAGGGGGCGACGCTGCCGGTGGTCTGGTATCTGTCGGGCCTGACCTGCACCCATGCCAATGTCACCGAGAAGGGCGAATATCGCCGCGCCTGCGCCGAACTCGGGCTGATCCTCGTCGCGCCCGATACTTCGCCGCGCGGCGAAGGCGTCGCCGACGATCTCGAAGGCGCCTATGATTTCGGGCTCGGCGCGGGTTTCTATGTCGATGCGACCGAGCCGCCCTTCGCGGCAAATTACCGGATGTGGTCCTATGTGACCGAGGAACTGCCGGCGATCGTCGCTACCGAATTCCCGGCCGACATGGCGCGCCAGTCGATCATGGGCCATTCGATGGGCGGGCATGGCGCGCTCACCATCGGCCTGACCTATCCCGATCGCTTCGCCGCGGTCTCGGCATTCGCGCCGATCGTCGCGCCCGGCCAGGTGCCATGGGGCGAGAAGGCGCTCGGCGGTTATCTCGGCAGCGATCGCGCGGCATGGCGTGCGCATGATGCGGTCGCGCTGATCGAGGATGGCGCGCGGCGCAAGGATCTGCTCGTCGACCAGGGCGAGGCCGACAGCTTCCTCGAAGGCCAGCTCAAGCCCGACCTGCTGGTCGCCGCCTGTGCCGATGCCGGCATCGAACTGACGCTGCGGCTCCAGCCCGGCTATGACCACAGCTATTATTTCATCTCGACCTTCATGGCCGACCATCTGCGCTGGCATGCGGAGCGGCTGGGGTGAAATGGCTCTGGCCGATCCGCCCGCGCCGGGCGGCGGACGAACTCGACGATGCGGTCGGCCATATGGCTGACCGCTGGCAGGATTTCCGCCAGAGCAGCGGCATCGCTACGAATGTCCATTTGCGCGATCAGCTCGCTTTTTTCGCGCCGACGCTCGAGCCCGATCTGCAGCGGGCTTTTCCACGGCTGGTCCATGTCGGCGACGAGGTGATGCTGATGCTGCTGGCCCAGGCGGTGCTACAATCGGGGACGCACAGCCGGCGTCAGATCGAAACGGCGCTCGGCATCGTCCTGCCTTGAGCGATCAAACGGCCAGCCGGGTGGTCAGCTTCACCTCTTCGATCACCGCATAGGTCCGGGTCTCGCGGACCCCGGGCATGGTGGTGAGCACGTCGCCGAGAAAGGCGCGATAGGCGACCATGTCCGAGACGCGGACCTTGAGCAGATAATCGAAGCCGCCCGCGACCATATGGCATTCGAGCACCTGCGGCACCCGGCGGACATGGTCGGAAAAGGCGGCGAACACATCGTCGGTGGTGCGGTCGAGCATGACCTCGATGAAGATCATCAGCGCCTGACCGAGCTTGGCGGGGTCGAGCAGCGCGGTGTAACCGGTGATCACGCCGCGCTCGCGCAGCCGCTTGACCCGGTCGAAGCAGGCGGCCGGAGAAAGGCCGCATCGCTCGCTCAACCCCTGGTTGGTGATGCGGCCATCCTCCTGCAGCACACGCAGCAGGCGGCGATCGGTGTCGTTGATCGGATGATATTTCGGCTCGGTCATGATTTTTCCACCGTAACTTCGCTTACAATGGCAATAATACGAAGCACATTCGGTATAAAGCGGAATATACGCTCGATCACTCGGTAACGAGTGGGATGTCATACCCCCCGTTTCATCCCGAGCGCCGTCGAGGGGCCAGCCCCCCACCCCCAAATGTTCCCTCGACGGCGCTTACCGAACCGATCTACCGCCGATGCGTTGCCTGTCGGCCGGGACCATAACCCCCTTCTGGAGAGCGAGATGGCGAGCAGGATTTCGGGCTGGGACATGATCGACGCCGGCAAATATGCCGACGAAGCCGATATCATCCGCCAATTGCTCGATCGCCAGCCGCTGAACGACAACGCGCGCGCTTCGGTGGTGGCCGAGGCGATCGCACTGGTCGACGCCGCGCGCGACATGACCCGCAAGCAGGGCGTGGTCGAAAGCTTCCTCCAGCAATTCTCGCTCGGCACCCGCGAGGGGCTGGCGCTGATGTGCCTCGCCGAGGCGCTGCTGCGGACCCCCGATGCCGACACCCGCGACCGGCTGATCGCCGAGAAGATCGGTTCGGCCGACTGGGCCAGCCATATCGGCCAGTCGGACAGTCTGTTCGTCAATGCCTCGACCTGGGGGCTGATGCTGACCGGGCGGCTGATCGATGTCGACGACCAGGCCAGGCGCGATCTCGGCGGTTTCCTCAAGCGGGTGACCGCGCGGATCGGCGAGCCGGTGATCCGTCAGGCGGTCGGCGCCGCGGTGCGGATGATGGGCGAACAGTTCGTGCTCGGCCGCACGATCGGCGACGCGCTCGCCCGGTCGAAGAAGGAGGATTATCTCTGTTCGTTCGACATGCTCGGCGAAGGCGCGCGGACCGCAGCCGACGCGGCGCGCTATGAGCGCATCTATGCCGACGCGATCGAGGCTGTCGGCAAATCGAGCAAGGGCGCCGGACCCGAACTCGGCCATGGCGTCTCGGTCAAGCTGTCGGCGCTCTGTCCGCGCTACGAGGCGGTCCAGGAAGCGCGCGTCTGGGACGAGCTTTATCCGCGCATCGTCCGGCTCGCGCTGATCGCCGCCCGCCACGACCTCAATTTCGCGATCGACGCCGAGGAGGCCGACCGGCTGGTGCTGTCGCTCAAGCTGGTCGACCGGCTGGCGCGCGAGCCCGAACTGGGCGGTTGGACTGGCCTCGGCGTCGTCGTCCAGGCCTATCAGAAGCGCGGGCCGCAGGTGATCGCGGCGCTGGCGAAACTTGCTTCCGACACCGGCCGCCGGATCATGGTGCGGCTGGTCAAGGGCGCCTATTGGGACAGCGAGATCAAGAAGGCCCAGGTCGCGGGGCGCCCCGACTATCCGGTCTACACCACCAAGGCGGCGACCGACCTGTCCTATCTGGTCTGTGCCCAGGCGCTGATCGATGCATCGCCTGCGCTCTATCCGCAATTCGCGACGCATAACGCGCATACGCTGGCGGCGGTGCGGACGATGGCGGCGGCGAAGGGGGTGACGATCGAGCATCAGCGGCTGCACGGCATGGGCGAGGCGCTCTACCGCGCCGCCGAGGATCGCTATGGCAAGTTGCGGCTGCGCGCCTATGCGCCGGTCGGCGGCCATGAGGAGTTGCTGCCCTATCTGGTCCGCCGCCTGCTTGAAAATGGCGCCAACACCAGCTTCGTTCACGCTTTGCTCGACGAGAAGGTGCCGGCCGATCTGGTCGTCGCCGATCCGGTCAGCGCGGTTCTGGCGCATCCCGAACGCCATGCGCGGATCGCGCTGCCGGCCGATATCTATGGCCCGACCCGCAAGAATCCGCTGGGCCGCGATTACAGCATCGTCGAAGAACGCGCCGCCGCGGCGCGGATGTCGACGCTGGTCGCGGGCGAACGCATCACCGCCGGGGCGATCGTCGGCGGCGCGCTGGTCGCGGCGCATCAGGAACCGGTCACCAGCCCGGCCGATCGCGGCTGGGTGATCGGCTATGCCGCCGAGGCGAGCATCGCCGACATCGATCGCGCGGCGGGGCTCGCACGCAAGGCGCAGCCGGCGTGGAACCGGATCGGCGGCGCCGGTCGCGCGGTCGTGCTGCGGGCGATGGGCGATGCGCTCGAGGCCGAAATGGACGCGCTGGTCGCACTGCTCTCGCTCGAGGCGGGCAAGACCCTCAACGACGGTGTCGCCGAGGTGCGCGAGGCGGTCGATTTCTGCCGCTATTATGCCGACCAGGCCGAGCGGCTGTTCGGCGCGCCGACGCCGCTGCCCGGACCGGTCGGCGAGGTGAACCAGTTGGAACTGGCGGGCCGCGGCATCTTCGCCTGCATCTCGCCCTGGAATTTCCCGCTTGCGATCTTCACCGGCCAGATCGTCGCCGCGCTGGCGGCCGGCAATGCCGTGCTCGCCAAGCCCGCCGAACAGACCCCGCTGATCGCGACCCGGGCAGTGCAACTGTTCCACCAGGCCGGGCTCGATCCGGCGCTGCTCGCGCTGCTGCCCGGCGATGGTGCCAGGGTCGGCGCGGCGCTGGTCGCGCATGAGGCGATCGATGGCGTCGCGTTCACCGGCGGCACCGAAACCGCCTGGGGAATCAACCGCGCGCTCGCGGCACGCAACGGGCCGATCGTGCCGTTCATCGCCGAGACCGGTGGTCTCAACGGCATGTTCGTCGACACCACCGCGCTCAAGGAGCAGGTGGTCGACGACGTCGTCCTGTCGGCTTTCGGATCGGCGGGGCAGCGCTGCTCGGCGCTGCGGCTGCTGTTCGTGCCGCACGACAGCGCCGACGAACTGGTCGCGACGCTGAAAGGCGCGATGGAGGCGCTGGTGATCGGCGATCCGACCGATCCGGCGACCGATGTCGGCCCGGTGATCGATGCCGATGCGAAGGCGGCGCTTGCGAAGCACCGGGCGCGGCTGCAGGCCGAGGCGAAGATCCTCCACGAATGCCCGGCGCCTGCCGGCGGCAATTATTTCGCGCCGATCCTCGCCGAAATCCCTTCGGCCGATTTCCTCGAGCGCGAGGTGTTCGGGCCGATCCTGCATGTCGTGCGCTATGATCCCGCCGATCTGGCGAAGGTCGCGGGCAAGCTGGCGGCGCGGCGCTACGGGCTGACGCTGGGCATCCACAGCCGGATCGAGCGCTTCGCCGCCGAGGTGCGCGAACTGGTGCCGGCGGGCAATGTCTATGTGAACCGATCGATCATCGGTGCGGTCGTCGGGGTGCAGCCCTTCGGCGGCGAAGGCCTGTCGGGCACCGGCCCGAAGGCCGGCGGCCCGCATGCGCTGCTGCGCTATGCGACCGAGCGTGCGCTTTCGGTCAACATCACCGCGCAGGGCGGCGATCCGGCCTTGCTCAACCTCTGAGCATCGGTCCTTCGAGGATCGCCCTGTGCGGCGTTGCGCGTGGCGATCATCATCATGCGTGCGATCAGCCCGCAGCCGATCGAACTGTCATTGCGCATCGACCCGTCCCCATGTGATGCCCCCACGCGCGGCCTTGCACGGTCGCGATGACGGTCATGTGACAGGGATATGGACGAAGCATGACAGCGGCTTTCCTGCCGGCGATCGCCTTGGGGGCCATTCTGGGCGGTGTGGTCGGCAGCTTCGTCGCGGCGCTGGTGCTGCGCTGGGGCGAAGGCCGCTCGGCGATGCGCGGTCGGTCCTGCTGCGACCATTGCGGGGTTCGGCTCGGTCCGGTCGAACTTGTCCCTTTGCTCAGCTTCGCCGTGCAGCGCGGGCGGGCGCGATGCTGTGGCGCGCCGATCGACCGCTTTCACCTGTGGGTGGAACTGGCCGGCGTCGCGATCGGCGTATCGGCCTTCCTGCTTGCCGAGCCGACCGCCGCGCTGGCTGGCGCTTGCTTCGGCTGGGGGCTGCTCGCGCTGGCGCTGCTCGATCTGCGGCATTTCTGGTTGCCCGATCGGATCGTGGTCCCGCTCGGTCTGCTCGGACTGGCGATGGGCTGGCTCGGCGTGGGCGCGCCTTTCGCCGACCGGCTGATCGGTGCCGCGGCGGGCTTTGCCGCGCTTGAACTGGTGCGCCTGTCCTATCGCGCGCTCCGCCATCGCGACGGGCTCGGGGCGGGCGATGCCAAGCTGTTCGCGGCGATCGGCGCCTGGCTCGGCTGGCGGGCCTTGCCGGCGGTCATGCTGGCGGCGTGCCTGATCGGCCTGGCGGCGGCACTGCTGTTGGCGGCGCGGGGGCAGCGGGTTTCGGCGACGTCGCGCTTGCCGCTGGGGCTGTTCCTGAGCGTAGCGGCGTGGCTGACCTGGTGCCTGGCCATGTCATGACACCGGGCATTCATGGCCCCGCAGCCGGAAGGACGGGAACAGCCCGAACGATCGCCGCGTTATACTGGTCATCATATGTTCTGGAGAGAGACATGGCCGAAGTGAACCGCGACGAACATGTCGTCGTCGAGAAAAGCAGCCTGAACATCGGCGGCATCATCGCCGCGATCGCCTTGCTGCTGCTGGTGCTGGGATTGCTGAAATTCCTGGGCGTATCGCCGCTCTGATCGATATCGTTTTTGTTTCGCCGGCGTAGCGACGTTAAGCCTTTGGTGCGATCGGTCGGGTAGAAGTATCCCCTTGATGGGGTATGTGGCGATGTCCGTGCAGAAATACTGGTCGAGCAGCGCCGGCTGATCGCCGCCGTCGAACGGATCGAGGCGATCGCGGATGGCGGCTGCGCCGAGGGTGGGGTCGCGAAGAGCGACGATCGCTGGGATTTCACGCGCCAGTTGATGTTGTTCCTGTCGCACCTCGACAGCGGCGTGCTGCTGCCGCTGATCAGCGATCCGCGCGCCGATGCCGTCCGCAAGGCGCTGCGCGCGAGCGAACGGCTTCATGCCTTCCATGAGGATTTTCTAGCGCACGCCCATCGCTGGCAGGGACGGCCGAGCGCCTCACGCTGGGGCGAATATTGCCGCGCGATCGTCGCGCTGATGGCGCGGTTGCGGACCCTCCTGGCCGAGGTCGAACGCGATCTCTACCCGTTGCTGCCGGCCCATCCCGCGACGGAAGCCGTGCGTCGACCCTCCAATTTCGCCGCGGCGGCCTGGTCGGTCCGCGATATCCTTTATCCCGATGGCGACGGTCGCGCGGGCTGACGGAACAAGCCGGACGCGCTAACGTCTGGCAGGTGATGGCACAGTGGATCGAGGCTTCCCCGCAGGGCATATATATACGCCCTGCCGATGCGTGGATCGATCCGTCGATCCCCGTCGACCGCGCGCTGATCACCCATGGCCATGCCGACCATGCCCGCGGCGGGCACGGCATGAACTGGGCGACCCCCGAAACGCTGGCGATCATGGCGCTGCGCTACGGCACCACCGAAGGCACGCCGGTTGGTTATGGCGAGACGGTCCGGCTGGGGCATAAGGGGGAAAATGTCGATCTGACATGGATACCCGCCGGCCATGTGCTCGGCTCGGCGCAGATCCTGATCGAACATTCCGGCGAACGGGTCGTGGTGACCGGCGATTACAAGCGCCGTGCCGATCCCACCTGCGCTCCGTTCGAGCCGACGCCATGCGACATCCTGATCACCGAGGCGACCTTCGGCCTGCCGGTGTTCCGTCATCCGCCGATCGGGCAGGAGATCGACCGGTTGCTCGGCGCTCTCCACGCCGCGCCCGACCGCTGCGTGCTGGTCGGCGCCTACGCCCTGGGCAAGGCGCAGCGGGTGATTCGCGAACTGCGCGATCATGGCCATGGCGATCCGATCTACATCCATGGCGCGATGGAGCGGATGTGCGATCTCTATCGTGATTTCGGCGTCGACCTGGGCGAACTGGTCCCCGCGACCGCGGCTTCGGCGGATCAGATGCGCGGCAGGATCGTGGTGTCGCCGCCGTCGGCGCTCAACGATCGCTGGTCGCGACGGCTGCCCGATCCGATCAGCGCGATGGCGTCGGGCTGGATGCGGGTGCGCCAGCGCGCACGACAGAAGAATGTCGAACTGCCGCTGGTCATCTCCGACCATGCCGATTGGGACGAACTCACTGCGACGATCCGCGAGGTCGCGCCGAGCGAGACCTGGGTCACCCATGGCCGCGAGGAGGCGCTGGTCCACTGGTGCGGGCTCCAGCAGATCAAGGCGCGGGCGCTGGCGCTGGTCGGCTATGAAGACGAGGATGAGGGATGAGGGCCTTTTCCCAGCTGCTCGACGGCCTCGTCTACACCCGCTCGCGCAACGCCAAGCTGACGCTGATCGCCGATTATATGCGGACCGCACCCGATCCCGATCGCGGATGGGCGCTGGCGGCGCTGACCGGCGATCTCGACCTGCCCGCGGTCAAGGCCGCCGCGATCCGTGCGATTGTCGAGGAGCGGGTCGACCCGGCGTTGTTCGCGATGAGCCGCGACTATGTCGGCGATCTCGCCGAGACCGTCGCGTTGCTTTGGCCCAAGCGGATCGACCAGCCTGCCGAGATCGACGACGGATCGCTGGCGCTCGCCGCCGTGATCGACCGGCTGATGCGCCTGGGGCGTGCCGATGCGCCGGCGGTGCTCGGCGAGATGCTCGATCATCTCGATGCGAGCGGGCGTTTCGCGCTGCTGAAGCTCGCCACCGGTGGCCTGCGCGTCGGCATCTCGGCGCGACTCGCCAAGACCGGCTTCGCGCAGGCCTTCGGGCTCGAGGTCGACCAGGTCGAAGAGGTGTGGCACGCGCTGCGACCGCCTTATGCGTCGCTGTTCGCCTGGGGGCAGGGCGGCGCCCGGCCCGATCCGCGCGGCACGCCGTTCTTTCGCCCGTTCATGCTCGCCCATCCGCTCGAGGATGGCGAGGTCGATCTCGCCGATTATGTCGCCGAATGGAAATGGGACGGCATCCGCGTCCAGATCGTCGGCACCGGCCGCGAGGTTCGCCTCTATAGCCGCGCCGGCGACGACATCACCGCGACCTTCCCCGATATCGCGGGGGCCTGCGCCGGGGTGCACGCGGTGCTCGACGGCGAGCTCCTCGTCCAGGGTGAGGCGCAGGGGGCGGCCGAACATGGCGGCTCGGCGGCCTCGTTCAACGCGCTCCAGCAACGGCTCGGGCGCAAGAATGTCTCGGCGAAGATGCTGTCCGATTATCCTGCCTTCGTCCGGCTCTACGACATATTGCTCGATGGCGACGAGGATCTGCGCGAACTGGGCTGGGAAGCGCGGCGGGCGCGGCTGGAGGCATTTGCCGGGCAGCTCGATCCGGCGCGCTTCGACGTCTCGGCGGTGATCCCGGTCGCCGATTTCGCGACGCTTGGCGATATCCGACTGTCGTCGCGCGAGGCGGCGATCGAAGGGGTGATGCTCAAGCGCCGCGACAGCCCCTATGTGCCCGGGCGGCGAACCGGGCTCTGGTATAAATGGAAGCGCGATCCGCTGACGATCGACGGGGTGATGATGTACGCCCAGCGCGGCCATGGCAAAAGGTCGAGCTTCTATTCGGACTATACCTTCGGCTGCTGGTCCGACGATGGCGAGCTGTTGCCGGTCGCGAAGGCCTATTCGGGCTTTACCGACGAGGAGCTGAAATGGCTCGATGCATTCGTGCGCAACCATACGACCGCGCGCTTCGGGCCGGTGCGCGAGGTCGAAAAGACGCTGGTCGTCGAACTGGCGTTCGACAGCATCCATGACAGCAAGCGCCACAAATCGGGGGTGGCGATGCGTTTTCCGCGGATCGCGCGCATCCGCCGCGACAAGCCGGCCGCCGAAGCCGACACGCTCGCCACGCTGCGGGCAATGATCGCTTAGCGAACCCCCATCCGGATCAGCACTTCGCGCGGGATCGCAAAATCGTCGATCACCGCCTGGGCGTTGCGCAGGCCGCACAGTTCGCGCTGGATCAGCAAGCCATGGGCGTGGTCGGCGGCAGTCTTGAGCAGAGCGTCGCGTTCGGCGGGATCGCCACAGGCGGCGAGCGCGGCGAGGCTGCGTTCGAGCAACCGGCCGGCATGGCCGAGCGAGCTCGCCTTTTCGGCGACGATCGCCTGTTCGATGGCGGCGACGGCATCCGAGCCGGAACCGCCGAGGCTTTGAGGCAGGCGAAACGACATGACCGTCAGATAGGCTTTGCCGGCATTCGCGGCAAGGATTCGGCGAGGCCGGGTGGCTTTACCTCGGGTTTGAAGTGTATTATGTGGGCAACACACAAAGAATATTGGGGGAGTGTCTTGGGTTCACCATCTTCGGCCGGATCGCGCCTGTCGCGCCCGGCGCCTGCGCTGGCCTGCTATGGTGCGCTCTGGGCGATAGCGACCGGCTATCTCGCGCTGCGCGGCGCCGACTGGGTATTTCCGATCGTCTCGCTGCTGGTTTTCGGCGGGCTGCTTTCCGCCCTCGCGCTCTGGCTGACCCGCCGGACCGATGCGCCGGCGGCACCGGTCCCACGGCCTGCGGTCGAGACGATCGCGGTGCTCGCCTATCTGCTCTTCTATGCGGTGGTCGTGCTCGGTTGGGGGCTCGGCGCGGTGAAGGCGCTCTATCCCGAGGGGGCGGCGCGGCAGATCGTCGAACTGCTCTTCAAGCTGGTCGTCCATGTCGGGCTACCGATCGCTTTGCTGCTCGTACTGCGCAGCCCGGTCCGACCCTTGTTCGAAGCCGGCTTCGGGCGCCGCGGCGTATCGGCGACGTTGATCGTTCTGGGCGGCATATTGATCGGCTTGGTCGCACTGGTGAGTCCGAGCCTTTCCGATATCGCGAAGACCGGCGCTGCGCCGGCGATGCTCGCTGCGGGAATTGCCGGCAGCTTCGTCTGGATGGCGATCGAAGCCGGTGTCTGCGAGGAATTCCTGTTCCGTGCGGTGCTGCAGTCGCGGCTGAGCGCATTGCTCGGTTCGCCGATCGCGGGAGTCGTCACGGCCTCGCTGCTGTTCGCGCTGGCGCATGCGCCGGGCCTCTATCTGCGTGGTGGACCCGGCGTCGATGGCTGGTCGACCGATCCGCTCCAGGTCGCGGCCTTCACGATCGCGACGCTGTCGCCGATCGCGGTGCTGTTCGGGACCCTATGGGCGCGGACCCGCAGCTTCCTGCTGATCGTGCTGCTCCATGCCTGCGTCGACGTGCTGCCGAACGGAGCCGAGTTCATCCGGATCTGGTTTTGACCTCCCCAGTCTGGGTCTAAAACCAGCCCGCCGCTTTGAGCATGGGGGCGAAGCTGCGGCTGACGGGGGCAGCGATATCGCCCTTCAGCCGCACGTCGCCGCCACCGCGCCGCCATTTCACCGTCTCGATCGCATCGGCGGCGACCCACCAGGATCGATGGACCTGGAAGCCGTGGGCGCCGCCCAGTTCGGCCAGCGCATCGGTGAAGCGCATCGTCACCAGTTCGTTGCCGGCATCGGTATGGACGCGCAGATAATGGTCATGCGCCTCGACCGCGATCAGTTGCGCGGTGCGGCGGCGGGCGGAGAGGCGGCGGCGAAAGGCGGCCTCGGCTTCGGGAAGCGGCGGTTCGACGATGGTCCGGGTCTCGACGATCGCCGCCGGACGGCGCCAGGCGAGTGCACGTACCGCCATCACCGGCAGCGAGATCATGAACACATTCCACAGATTGCCGAGCCAGGGGCGCAGGCCGAGCGGTATGCTGCCGAGCAGATGGCCGGTGATCTGGACGAGCAACGCGACCGCGGGCGTCATCAATATCGACACGACCAGCAGCCGGCGCCATGGCGTGCCGATCCGGCGTCCCAGACCCTCGTCGATCCCGATCCCGATCAAGCCGCCGCCGACGATGCAGATCAGCCAGTAGAGATGGCGTGGCCATGGCGGCAGTTTCTCGGTGTCATAAGGCCCGATCGCCCCCAGGAAGACGCCGATCGCGACGAGGATCGCCAGTTCGGCGAGCGGCCGGCGCCAATGGATCAGCAGGGGCGGCATCGTTGGTTCACGGCTTTCGCACCACTCGCGCAAATTGGGCACCACTCGCGAAACCCAGCCTAGCCGCCGGTCGGAAGGCCCGCAATCTCGGGCGATCGGTAGACACGGGCTGGAAGGTTCAGGGGATGAAGGTCACAGGCAAGCGAACGTCATGGGTGGTGATGACGGTGTCGAGCATGGGCGTCGCGCTCTTTTCCTACCGCTATCTGATCGGGGTCGGGCCGCTTTCGTCCGAGATTCTCGCCAACCTGTTCGCGCGGCCGTTCCTGGTGCTGCATGTCGCCGGGGCCTGCACCGCGCTGCTGCTCGGACCATTCAACTTCGTGTCGTCGATCCGGCGACGCTGGCCGGTGGCGCACCGCGCCATCGGGCGGACCTATGTGCTCGCCTGTCTCGCCGGCGGCGCCGGTGGGCTGGTGCTGGCCTTCGGCAGCACCGCGGGGCCGATCGCAGGGTTGGGGTTCGGCAGTCTCGCGCTCTGCTGGATCGTCGCCAATATCGAAGGATGGCGCAGCGCGATGGCGCGGCGGTTCGACGCGCACCGTGCCTGGATGATCCGGTCGTTCGCGATGACGTTCGGCGCGGTGACGCTCCGCCTCTATCTGCCGCTGTTCCCGCTGCTCGGGGTTTCCTTTATCGACGGCTATCGCGCGGTGTCGTTCCTGTGCTGGATACCCAATCTGATCCTCGTCGAATATGGGATCCGCAAGGCCGCTATCCGCCGGCGTGACCGCGACGCCGGGATCGGCGGTCCATCGATGGTTGCGGCCGATATGTGATCGGAAGAGACCGAGGCATCCTTGAGCGATTTGCCGTCAGTCGAGATAGGCGAATTCGAGATTGCCCCATCGCCGTCCGGCGAACCGTAGCGGGATCGCGATCGATTTGACCGGTCGATAGCGTCCCCCGCCCAGATTCTGGCGATAGGTGTCGAGCACGAAATCGGCCTCGCTTCGCAGATTGGCCGCGGTCTGCTCGTCCATGAAGAAACGGCGGTTGCGGCAATGCTCGGCGTTCCACAGCGGGTCGGCGCCCTGGGGAAGCGATTTGGCCGAGATATGGGTTGGCAGGAAGCCGTTGATGTCGACCATCGCGGTCGCCAGGATCCGGCGGTCGCGGGTGATGGTGCGATCGATGATCGGACGGACATGAGCATCGGCGAAGGGCACGAAGCCGGTGAGGAACTGCTTGGGATCGCTGCCGGCAATTTCGCGATAAGCCGTGTCGAACAGCTGCTCGATCATGATCTCGCCGCGCCGGATCGCACCTTCGACGATCCGGGCGATCTCGTCCGCGGTCTGGCGCGCCAGGTCGATGAAGGGACTGTCGGCGGTCGGTACGCCGATGTGCGAAACCCGGTCGAGCAGCCCGTTCGACATCTTCTCGAGCGTCTGGAGCCTTTGATTGGCGCCGCGGATCTCGGTGCTGTTGGTCCGCGCAGCGCCGCCGAGATCGGTCAGCCCGACCTGCAGATCATGGACGTTGCGGCGGATCGTCGTCGCGCGGGTGGCGATGTCCGACGTCCGCCCGTCGAGCTCGTCGACGAAGTCGAGCGTCTCGCCGAGCACCAGCGACAGTTCGGCGGTCCGGCTGCGCGCCTCGCCGCCGCTCTGGACCCCGGCGTCGATCTCGGCACCGATCGATTCGGCCTCGCGCGAGAGCTGGTCGATGGTGCGCGCGATCCGTTCGGTCGCCTGACGCGTGTCCGAGGCGAGCTTTTTCACTTCGCTTGCGACCACCGCGAAGCCGCGGCCCGCATCGCCGGCGCGAGCGGCCTCGAGGGTGGCATTGAGCGCGAGAAGATTGGTCTGGCGGCCGATCTTGTCGATGCCCGCGGCGACGTTCTGGACCTGCCGCAGCGCCACTTCGAGCCGGTCCATCCGGTCGCCGAGGCGGATGACGAGGTCGGTCAGGCCGCCGAAGGTCTCGATCGCGCCATCGACGACGGGCCGCGACCGCTGGAGATGATGACGTGCCTGGCCGGCGAACTCGCGCGCCTCGGCCGAGGCCCCCGCGACATGCTCCTGCTCGTCGAGCAGATCCTTGGCGGCCCGTTCGAGCTGTCCGAGCAGTTGCGCCTGGGCATCGATGCCGTTGCTGACGTCGACCAGCTTGCCGCCGACATCGCTGCACTCGACCGCGAACCGGCCACAGCCATGGGCGATCTCGCCGATGGCTGTCTGGAGTCCGTCGGTCTCCGGCTGAACGGCGAGCGCAGTTTTCATCGATCCGGACGATAGCGGCCCAATGGTAAAAAATATGTTGCCGGAGCGGGGCGCGAGCGCGTTTTTCCGGGGAAAATCAGCGTGTTTCGTTACGCCCGCGCCGATATGCGGCATCGCCTGGGAACCGGACGCGCCTTGGGGCTTTGAATCCGGGAATCGTTACGCAAGAGGAATCATTCGATGGCCGCGCGCGCCTATTGGACCGGACAGATCAGGCTGGCGCTCGTCTCGATTCCGGTCGAGATCTACAGCGCGACCAAAAGCTCGGCGCAGATCAGCTTCCACCAGATCCACGAGCCGTCGGGCAAACGCATCAAATATGAGAAGGTGGTCCCCGGGGTCGGGCCGGTCGATGCCGACGAGATCCTCAAGGGCTATGAGATCGAGAAGGGCGAATATGTCCTGCTTGAGCAGGACGAGATCGATGCGGTGAAGCTCGAATCGAAACGGACGCTCGAACTGACCCAGTTCGTCGATGCGAGCGAGATCGACGTGCTCTATTATGAGAAACCCTATTTCGTCGTGCCTGCCGACGAACTCGCCGAGGAGGCGTTCATCGTGTTGCGCGAGGCGCTGCGCCGCACCGCCAAGGTCGGGCTGGGCCAGCTTGCGATGCGGGGGCGCGAATATGTGGTGAGCCTGAAGCCGTGCGGCCGCGGGCTCGTGCTCGAAACGCTGCGCTATGCCGACGAGGTCAACAAGGCGCAGGGCTATTTCCGCGATATCCCCGACCACAAGCCCGACGAGGACCTGCTCGATCTCGCCGAGACGCTGATCGAGAAGAAGAGCGGCAAGTTCGACGCGAAGATCTTCCACGATCGCTATGTCGACGCGCTCAAGGGGCTGATCGAGAAAAAGCGCAAGGCCAAGGGCAAGCATATCATCGAAGAGGTCGAGCCGGCCGCGAGCGGTCGCAAGAGCAACGTCATCGACCTGATGGCGGCGCTCAAGAAGTCGGTCGACGGTGGCGGCGGTGCCGCCACACCACCGGCCAAGTCCGCCGCGCGCAAATCGCCGGCAGCCAAGACGCCGGCGCGCAAACGGGCCTGATCGCGATGGCCGACGCGCTCGCCGAATATCGTCGCAAGCGTGACTTCGCGAAGACCGCCGAGCCGGCCGGCGAGATCGGCAAGGGCGGCGGCAACCGCTTCATCGTCCAGAAGCATGATGCCAGCCGGCTCCATTACGACTTCCGGCTCGAGGTCGACGGGGTGCTCAAGAGCTGGGCGGTGACGCGTGGCCCCAGCCCCAATCCCGATGACAAGCGGCTCGCGGTGCGGACCGAGGATCATCCCTTGTCCTATGCCGATTTCGAGGGAACGATCCCCGCCAGGGAATATGGCGGCGGCACCGTGATGCTGTGGGACAGCGGTCACTGGGCGCCGGTCGCGGGCAAGAGCGCGAAGGATCTCGACAAGGGGCATCTCCACTTCATCCTCGATGGCGAGCGGATGAAGGGCGAGTGGCTTTTGATCCGGCTGAAGCCAAGGGCGACCAGGTCGGGCGGCAAGGAACGCGGCGAGAACTGGCTGTTGCGCAAGATCGACGACGCCCATGCCGGCGGCAGCGACGATCTGGTCGCGCGCGAACTGACCAGCGTGAAGACCGGCCGGACGATGGCCGAGATCGCTGCGGACAAGGCGGGCGAGACAAGCCTGAAGGACAAGAAGGGCAAGGCGTTCGATGCGGCGATGACAGCGGCCGATGTCCATGCGCTCGCCGCGGCACGTCGTCCCCGCGTGGAGGGCGAAAGGCTTCCCGCTTTTCGCAAGCCGCAACTCGCGACCCTCGTCGATCATGTGCCGAGCGGGAAGGACTGGATCCACGAGATCAAATATGACGGCTATCGCTGCCTTGTCGCGGTGTCCGGCGGGGCAGTGAAGATCTACACCCGCACCGGGCTCGACTGGACCGATCGTTTCGCGCCGGTCGCCGAGGCGATCGCCGCGCTCGACCTGCCGTCGGCGCTGATCGACGGCGAGATCGTGAGCCTGGACGAAGATGGCAATCCAAGCTTTTCGGGCCTTCAGAAAGCCCTCAAGGGCGAAGGGGGAAGCTTCACCTTCTTCGCCTTCGACCTGCTCTCGGACGATGGTGAGGATCTCACCGGGCGATCGAATGTCGAGCGCAAGCAGCGGCTCGCGGCCTTGCTGCCGGGCGACGACCCGATCGTCCGGCTGGCCGATCATGTCGTCGGCGCCGGCGAGAAGCTGTTCGATGCGATGTGCGCCGCGGGCCAGGAAGGGATCATCTCCAAGAAGGCCGACGCCCCCTATCGCGGTGCGCGAACCGCGGCCTGGCTCAAGGTCAAATGTACGCGACGCCAGGAGTTCGTGATCATCGGCTGGAGTGCGAGCAGCGCGAAGAGCCGCCGCTTCCGCTCGCTCCTCGTCGCCCAGCACAAGGACGGCAAGCTCGTCTATGCCGGCAAGGTCGGCACCGGCTTCGACAACGCCACGCTGGCGATGCTCGCGGCCGAGTTCGACAAGCGGCCGGTGGGCAAACCGGCGGCACCGGTCCCGCGGGCGGAGGCGCGCGGTGCGCATTGGGTGAAGCCCGATCTCGTGGCCGAGATCGCCTTTGCCGAATTCACCGCCGACGACGTGCTGCGCCATGCCAGCTTCATCGGGCTGCGGTCCGACAAGAAAGCGAAAGAGGTGGTTCGCGAGGAGGCAAAGCCGCTCGACGACGTGATCGCGAAGGCCAAGCCTGCCGAATTCCGCATTACCAGCCGCGAACGGGTGATCTTTCCGGAATCGGGTCAGACCAAGGGCGACCTCGCCGATTATTATGCGGCGATCGGTGCGCTGATCCTGCCCTGGGTTGGCCATCGCCCGGTCAGCCTCGTGCGGTGCCCCGGCGGCCGGGCCAGGCAATGCTTTTTCCAGAAGCATGATTCGGGCAGTTTCGGCGATCAGGTTCGCCATGTCCCGATTGCCGAGAAGGACGGCAAGACCGAGGATTATCTCTATATCGATACGATCGAAGGCGTGCTCGCCTGCGTGCAGATGGGGACGATCGAATTCCATGGCTGGGGATCGCGGATCGACGATGTCGAGCGCCCCGACCGGATGATCTTCGATCTCGATCCCGATGCCGGGCTCGACTTCGCCGATGTGAGGAAGGCGGCGCATGATATCCGGGATCATCTGGCGGACATCGGGCTGGTGAGCTTTCCGATGCTGTCGGGCGGCAAGGGCGTTCATGTCGTGGTGCCGCTCGCCCCGCAGGCCGATTGGGAAACGGTCAAGGATTTCAGTCGGCGTTTCGCGATGGCACTGGCGGAGGCTGAGCCCGATCGTTTCGTCGCGACCATGTCCAAGGCGAAGCGGGTCGGCCGGATCTTCATCGACTATCTGCGCAACCAGCGCGGCGCGACCGCGGTGGTCGCTTATGGTGCCCGCGCCCGCGAACATGCGCCGGTCGCGGCACCCGTCGGCTGGGACGAACTCGACGATTTCGACAAGGGCGGCGCGTTCACGATCCGGGACGTCGACCGCCTGGTCGAGCGGTCGGGATCGCCGGCGCTCAGAGGCTGGGGGCTCGCCGATCAGACATTGCCCGCATTGTGAGAAAGCCGGTCGAGCGGTTGACCATGGCAGAATGCCTGAAGGAGGGACGATGTTCGTCGCGGTCTACTGGTGGCGGGTGCATCCGGGCAAGGAAGAGCAGTTCCGGCGGGCATGGCGGCGCGGAACCGACCTGATCCGCGATATCTATGGCAGTTACGGGTCACGGCTGCACCGTGATGCCGATGGCCGGTTCGTCGGCTATGCCGAATGGCCCGACGAGGAGACATGGCGCCGCGCCTTCGATCGCAAGATGGTCTATGACGAACCCGAAACCCGCGCCGCCTTCGTCGATGCGATCGCCGAGGTGCCGGCGGACGCCGATCCGATCTTCACGATGACCGTGACCGACGATCTGCTCGTCAGGCGCCTGCCGTCCGGTTGAAGCTGTCCGGATCGGGCGGGGTGCGCGGCACCGGCTCGCCCGGGGGGAGCGAACCGGTGCCGGTGGGGGGCGCATAAGCAGCAACATTACACACGCATAAGCAACTGGCGGTCTTTGGACGTGCGGGCGGCGCGCCAGAACCGCAGGCGTGCCGGTAGGGTAATCCTAGAAAGAGGCGTCGCTGCGCTGCTGCAGTTCGCGTGCCCGCTGTTGATAGCGGTCCGCCAACTGGAGATGCGTCTGCTGAAGCGTCGCATCATTGGTCTTGGCAGCGGCACTGCGCTCGCGCGCTTCGCGCTCCAGATAGAGCCGATGTCCCTGGCCGTCGTCGATCTCGATCATGGGCAACCCCTCGCCCGTATTAACTAACGAGGGTCTTGATAACGATTGCAGATTTGCCCGCAAGCAGCGCGATGCCTGCTTTTCAATTGTTTACATGATCGCCGCGCCGGCCCGTTCGCGCGGCATGGCCGGGTAAGGATCAGGCGTCGGCCCAGCGCCGCAGCAGATTATGGTATACCCCGGTCAATCGGATGATGTCGGGATCGGCCTGGCCGCGATCGATGGCGATCGACTGGATGCTCTGATCGAGTTCGAACAATGTCCGGCGCGCGCCATCGTCGCGGACCATCGACTGGATCCAGAAGAAGGAACAGGTTCGCTCGCCGCGGGTCACAGGGGTGACATGGTGCAGACTCGACGAAGGGTAGACGATCATGTCGCCCGCGCCGAGCTTGACGCTCTGCAGCCCGAAATTGCCCTCGATCACGAGATCGCCGCCGTCATAGCTGTCGGGATCGGCGAAGAAGAGCGTCGCCGACAGGTCCGAGCGAATCCGGAAGTCGGATCCGCGCCGGATCCGGATCGCATTGTCGACATGGGTGTCGAACCGTTCGCCGCCGGCATAGCGGTTGAACAAGGGCGGATAGATTTTGAGCGGCAGCGCCGATGCGATGAACAGCGGCGAACGCCCGAGCGCGTCGAGGATGATGTTGCCCAGCTTACGCGCGGGATCGCTTTCCTCGGGCAATTGGCGATTCTGTTTGGCGAGCGCCGACTGGTAGCCCGAGGTGACATTGCCATCGACCCATTCGGCATTGTCGAGGATCGTCCGGCAATCGGCGAGCGTCTGCGCGTCGAGAACGCCCGGTATCGCAATCAGCATGAAAGGATCAGCCCTTCAGGACGAAGGGGATCGTGATCGCGCCACGGACCGAGACCGGCTGGCCGCCCCTGATCAGCGGCTTCCACTGCCAGTTGCGCACGGCGCTCAGCGCGGCCTTGTCGAGGCGTTCGAAGCCGCTGCTGGTCGCCACCCGGATCTGGGAGACCAGGCCGTCGATTCCCACGGTCACGTCGAGGATCACGGTGCCCTGCTCGCGCCGCTTGCGGCTTTCCATCGGAAAGCGCGGCGGATCGATCTTGATCATGCTCGAATCGAAATCGTCGACGCTGACCGGTCCCGGCGGCGACGTCGGCGCGGCCTGTGCGACCACGGTCGCCTTGGGCGGCGGCGGGGCGGGGGCGGTGGCGACCGGCGGCGGCGCGGTGTTCACGGTGATGATCGGCGGCGGCGCGACGATATCGGGCTGCACCTTCTTGACCGGTTCGACCTTCTCGGGCGGGGCGGCGGGGGGCGGTGCCGGCTTCTCGATCACCAGGTCGACCAGCAGCGGCGATTTCTTGGTGTGGATCACGTTGATCACGTCGAGCTTCACCAGCGCGACCAGCCCGATCACATGGAGTGCGATGATCGCCGAGATCGCGGTCCAGTTCGGGGTCGAGCGGCCATCATAACGTTGCGGCGTCGCGACGGTCGGAGCCGGAGCGGGCGCCCCGCTGTCCTCGACGGGGGGGAAGCTGGCGCGGTAGGTCGCTTGCGCGTCCTGGCCGCCGGTCACCAAATCCAATGTCGCGTGCATAAGCCCTCCCGGCCTTGAAGCCGTGGATTTCCGCTACTGCGATTCGTATTGCAATTCAATCTCAATAAGGAATTTCGGAAACATCGCGCATGAAGAAAATGGCCCGCCTCCTTGGGAGAGGCGGGCCACCAGGGTCCTGCTGCCGGGTATAAGCGGGGCGCGCCCCCGGCAGCGGGGGGACTCAGAAGCTGTAGTAGAGGCTGAGCACGGCCGAGCGGTCCTCGCCGGGGGTCGCCCAGCCGCCGTTGCGGATGCTGGTGTAATATTTCTCGTTGGTGAAGTTCTGGACGTTCACCTGCGCGGTCAGCTTGTCGGTGACCGGATAGGACACGAACGCGCGGTGGGTCAGATAATCGTCCGAGCGGTAGGTCGGGGCGATCGCCGACGCACCGGCCACCAGCGGCGTGAGCAGCGCGCGGTTGGTGAGCAGGAAGCTGCCCTGGTAGGTCAGGCCGTAGCCGACCTGCAGCCCGAATCCGAAGGTGTAGGTGGTGAACAGGCTGCCCGAATGCTTCGGCGTGTTGGTGAGTTGCTGGCCCTTCTGCGGATCGCGCACGGCGGTGCTGTTGCCGCACGGGTTGGTGATCGTCGTGACGGGCGGAGTTCCGGTCGTCGTCGAGACCAGCCGCGGGTTGGCGAGGCAGCTGTCGGACACGCTCTGCAGCACTTCGCTGTCCAGATAGGTATAGTTGGCAAAGATCGACCACGCCGGGGTGATCTTGCCGCTGGCGCCGAGGGTCAGGCCGTCGACCCGGTTCTTGCCGTCATTGACCGGCAGCGATCCGATGAACGGATCGTTCGATGTGACGCGATAGTTGGTCCGCTCGTTGCGAAACAGCGACGCGGTGAGCTGCAGCTTGGCGTCGAACAGGTCGATCTTGCCGCCGATCTCGTAATTGACCGTCTGTTCCGGCTTGGCGCCGTTGCAGGGGTCGACGTTGAAGTTGGCGGCGGCCGCGAGGCCGCATCCCGCGCGGACGCTGGTTGCGGTCGGCGTCTTCGAATTGCCGTAGGCGACGTACAGGCTCGCGTTCGTTGCCGGCTTGTAGACCAAGCCGACCCGGTACGAGAACAGGTTGCTATGATCGTTCTGATCGCCGCCGGTGAGGTAGCGGCCGACCTGGCCGGCGGGGATCGCCACCAGCGGCGGGGTGATCGTATCGGAACGGAAGCCCGCCTTATTGTTTTCATAACGGGCGCCGGCATTGATCTCGAGCTGCTCGATCAGCTTCACCACGCCGAAGGCATAAGCTGCGACGTTGGTGAGTTCTCCGGTTTGATAGCCGGTCCTGGTGACGTTGATCGGCCCCGTGTAGATCGCGTTCGGATTGGCCAGATTGATGATGTTGAGCGTCGGGTTGGGCGCCGCGCCGCCCGGATTGCGCAGCACGTTGCCGGTGTTAAGATCGTAATCCTCCTTCAGGTAGGAGGCGCCGAGCACCAGCGAGTGGCCGCCGGCGAATTTGAGCGTCCAGTCGGCTTGGTCGAACATCGTGTTGTTGACCGAGAAGCGGAAATTGCCGCGCGGCCCGCCGGGATTATAGGTGCCGGCGGCCTGGCCGGCCGGGCAGGCGGCGCCGGTGGGCAGCGTGCCGTTGGCAAGGCAGATGTTCGGCCCCTGCGGCGGATCGACGACCAGGTCCTGCTTGACGCGCTGATAGCGCAGCAGGTTGCGGAAGCTCAGATTGTCGTTGAACTGATGGGCGAAGATGCCGGTCGCCTGGTCGACCGTCTGCTTCTGATAGTCGACATTCTTGAAGCCATAATAGCCCGAGTCCGGCACGCCCGGCAGCGGACCATCATAAATGGCGTTCTTGTAATAAGGGACGCCATATTGCGGGATATTGTCGTCATATTGATGGGTGTACATCACCGTCAGCGAGGTCGGACTGTCGATGCCGAAGGTGATCGCCGGCGAGACGCCCCAGCGCTTGTTGCGATCGAAATCGCGACCGGGAATGTCGTTCCTGTGCGCCATCGCGTTGAGGCGGACCGCGATGAAGTCGGACACGCGCAGATTGCTGTCAACGGTCGCGCGATAATATTGATCGGTGCCGATGCCGGCCTGCAGCACGGTGAGGTCGTCGGTCTTGGGGCGCTTGGTCACCAGGTTGATCGAGCCGCCGATCGAGCCTGAGCCGCCATAGACGCCATTGGCGCCGTTCACGACCTCGATCTGCTCGATATTATAGGGATCGGTGCGGCTGTACTGCGCGCTGTCGCGCACGCCGTCGATCTGGATGTCGTTGTTGGCGCTCTGGCCGCGCAGGTTGATGCTGTCACCATAGCCGCCGCCGCCTTCGCCGGCGCCGAAGGTGATGCCGGGGACGGTGCTGAGCACATCGCGCAGGGTCAGCAGATTCTGCTGGCGGATCGTCTGGTTGGCGATGACGGTGATCGTCTGGGGGGTATCGAGCAGCGGGCGGACATATTTGGGAGATTCCGCCTTTTCGACCTTCACGCTCTCGTCGATCGCGGTGTCGGTGACGGTGACCCCGCCCAGGCTCTTGGTCTCGTTCGGCGTGGCCGCTGGCGTCGCCGACTGGGCATAGCCCGGTGCCGAAGCGATCAGGCCGGCGCAGCTCAGCGCGATGAACGCCGGCGACGCCAAGGCCGCGGCACGCGATTCTTTAACGGACATTCGTCTTTTCCCCTTTGGTCGCATGGCACGGATCGCTCCGTCCGATGTGATGAAAGGGCTATTGATAATCACTCGCAATCGAGTCAACATAATTTTGCGTTTCACTCGCAACTGAAGCGAGCGTGAACGATTGCGAAACGCGCGGAAATGCGCTCCGGCCAGCGAAGTCGATATCGCGGGGTCTCAGTCCGTGCGGCGCTTGAGCAAATCGATCGAGGATGCGTCGGCATCTTCGAGATCGCGTATAACGTGGCGTCGTCGACGCCGGCCGGGCGTCAGAAGGCGGTGACGATCCCATAGGCACCGGCCGCGATCAGCGCCGAGGCGGGCAGCGTCACCACCCAGGCGACGACGATGCTCGAGGCGACGTTCCAGCGGACGGCGGACAGCCGTCGCGCCGCGCCGACGCCGACGATCGCACCGGTGATGGTGTGGGTGGTCGATACCGGAATGCCGAGCCAGTTCGCCACGAACAGGGTGATCGCGCCGCCGGTTTCGGCGCAGAAGCCCTGCATCGGCGTCAGCCGGGTGATCTTCGATCCCATCGTGTGGACGATCCGCCAGCCACCCATCAGCGTGCCGAGCCCCATCGCCGCCTGGCAGGACAGCACCACCCACATCGGGACGTGGAAATCGCCGGAAAGCTGGCCCTGCGAGTAGAGCAGCACCGCGATGATCCCCATCGTCTTCTGCGCGTCGTTGCCGCCATGGCCGAGCGAATAGAGCGAGGCCGAGACGAACTGGAGCCGGCGAAATGCACGATCGGCGCCGTTCGGGGTCGCGCGAACGAAGACCCAGCTGGTGATCAGCACCAGCAGCAGTGCCAGGATCAGCCCGATCGTCGGCGACAGCACGATCGCGAAGCTGGTCTTGAGCACGCCCGACCAGACCACTGCGGACAGGCCCGCCTTGGCGGTGCCGGCACCGATCAGCCCGCCGATCAGCGCATGGCTCGACGAGGAGGGGATGCCGAGCAGCCAGGTCGCGAGATTCCAGCTGATCGCGCCGATCAGCGCGCCGAAGATCACCTGAGCATCGACGATGTCGGCGTCGACGATCCCCTTGCCGACGGTCTCGGCAACGTGGAGCCCGAAGAACAGGAAGGCGATGAAGTTGAAGAAGGCGGCCCAGAGCACCGCATATTGTGGCTTGAGCACCCGGGTCGACACGATCGTCGCGATCGAGTTGGCGGCGTCATGAAGGCCGTTGAGGAAATCGAACGCCAGCGCGACGCCGATCAGCGCCACCAGCAGGTGGAAGGAAAGGACATGGTCCATGACGTCAGGCGTGATCGAGCACGAGACCCTGGATCTCGTTCGCGACATCCTCGAACCGGTCGGTGACCTTCTCCAGATGGCCGTAGATTTCGCGGCCGATGATGAAGGCCATCGGATTTTTGTCCTGGTTGGCCCTGAACAAGGCCTGCAGCCCGGCGTCGTGGATCTCGTCGGCATGGCCTTCGAGCTTGACCAGCCGCTCGGTGAGTTCATGCAGCCGTGATGCGTTGTTGCCCAGCGAACGGAGCAGCGGGACCGCGTCGGCGGTGATCCGCGCCTGTTCGACGATGATGCCCGCCATGTCGCGCATCTGCGGATCGAACTGCTCGAGCCCGTAGAGGGTCGTGGTCTTGGCGGTCTGGTTCATCTGGTCGATCGCATCGTCCATCGATCCGATCAGCCCGGTGATCGCGGTGCGGTCGAACGGGGTGATCAAGGTCTTGCGGACGTCGACCAGCACGTCGCGGATGATGTCGTCGGCGTCATGCTCGCGATCGACGATCGTCTTGCAATGGGTCGCGATATCGGGACCGCCCTGCAACAGCTGGGCAAGGGCGTCGGCGGCGGCGACGAGCAGCGCGGCATGATCCTCGAACTGTTCGAAGAAACGCCCCTGGCTGGGCATCAGGGCCTGGAACCAACGCACGATACTATTCCTTTCGGCAAGCCAATCGCGGATCGCCGACGATCCGCGATCGAAGATGTTGGGTTTCCAGGACGGCGCCTGGAAACGGACGATGAGCAGTTTGAGGTCGGGTTCGTCGACCGCCACCGCCGCCTCGGTCAGGGTGAACCAGCGGGTTTCGCGCTGGTCCTGCTCGGGCCATTCGGCGAGCTGGCCGGTGACCGAGAAGGGAAAGATGTCGACGGTGGCGTCGCGATCGCCGCCGTCGCGGCGGCGCTTCACATAACGGTAGCTGCCGATCTTGGTGGGGCAGGGAATGCCCTGCAGCCCGGCTTCCTCGAAGGCCTCGTGCGCGGCGGCCTCGTGCGGGCGCAGGCCCTTGATGCGATTGCCTTTCGGAATCACCCAACGGCGCGTTTCGCGCGACGTGATCAGCATCACCTCGACCGCGCCATCCGTGCGCAACCGATAGGGAAGTGCCGCTACCTGCTTGATGTCCCCGACTCCTGCTCCTGCGGCCTTAGAATTATGACAATTTTATTGCAACGCGCGACCGAAGGCCCGCGGTCCGTGATGTTTGCGCACCATAGCCCGGTCCCGGTGGCGAGGGCGATCCGGGCTACTGCGGGATGGCGATTCGCATGCCGCCGGTCGCGCGACTTGCCGTTCGTCGATTCCAGCCTGTCGTTGGTCGGCCGAAACGATGGTTGGTGGAGGCAGATACGCCTTCGGTCGAAGCCGCGATGCCCACACGGCCGAGCCGGCATAGAAACAGATCAACGGCGGACGACAGCCACTTGTCGAAACGCCGCGAACGGGAAAATTCAACGGGTGCAGGCGGATGGCCGGTATCCGGGACATCGGGAGAATCGCCATGAACAAGTTTTTCGCCGCCTCCGCCGCCGCTGCCGCCGCCCTCCTCAACGTCGTCGCCGTGGTTCCGGCATCGGCCGCCCCCGCCGCCTCGACCCGCCTGGTCAGCTATGCCGATCTCAGCCTGACCAGCGCGAACGGCCAGGCGGTGCTCAAGAAGCGGGTCGCGCATGCGGCCGAGGCGCTCTGCGCGATCCATGGCGACCGGTCGGTCCAGGCGGCGATGGAGCAGGATCGCTGCGAGCGTGTGGCGATCGCGCAGGCGATGCCGCAGGTCGAACTCGCGCTGGCCAACGCCGGCACGCAGGTCGCCGACAATGGCCGGGTCTCGGTTGCGGCCCACTGATCGAATACCCACCTAGCTATTCAAAGCCCCCAACACGCGGCCGGACTGGCAATTTCCACCGCGTGGGACACACCCCCGGGTTCCCTTACCCCGGGGGTGTTTTCCGTTCTGAAGCCTGAAATCCGCGCCGAAATATATATCAAGGGCGGAACGATCACGCCGCTGCCGCGTCCTTGGCCGTGACGACCCCGCCTGTCCGGAGGTCGCCCGAACCATATGGATTTTGCGATTGCCCGGCGGACCCATGACGATATTGCCCCGGCCCTGCGCGGCACAACTGCCGTCGCCACCCCAGGTCGCGCCGGGCGACCACAGCCTGTTCATCGATTTCGACGGAACGCTGGTCGATCTCGTCGATCGCCCCGATCAGGTCGGCGCGGACGGCGAACTGATCGGCCTGCTGCGCGCCCTGTCCGCGACGTTCGGCGATCGGCTGGCGATCGTCAGCGGACGGTCGATCGAACAGCTCGACGACATGATCGGACGCGATGCACGATCGATCATCCTGGCCGGCAGCCATGGCGCGGAAATCCGCCAGGCCGGTGAGTTGTTCCGGCCGGCGCGCGCCGCCGGCCTCGATGCCGCCGCCGCCGATCTCGGCGCCTTTGCCGCACGCCATCCGGCGATGATCGTCGAGATCAAGAGCCTGGGGGTCGCGCTCCATTATCGCATGGCGCCCGAAGCCGAGGCCGAGGCGATCGCCGCGGCGGGGGAGGTTGCCGGCCGGCTCGGTCTGGCGATCCAGCCGGGGAAGATGATGATCGAACTTCATGGTGCCGGTTATGACAAGGGTGCCGCGTTGCGGACGTTGATGGCACGCGCAACGATGCGAAACAGTCGGCCGGTGATGATCGGCGACGATCTCACCGACGAGCCAGCGCTGGCCGCAGCGGGCGAACTGGGCGGTTTCGGTATTCTCGTCGGGGCCCGGCGCGAGACCGCGGCCATTTACGGACTGCCCGGCGTCGATGCCGTCCGGGCCTGGCTGTGGAGTATCATCCGATGACCGCGACGCTCGATCTCTGGCCGATCGGCAATTGCCAGGTATCCGCGCTGGTCGATCGCGCCGGCCGCTTCGTCTGGGCATGTGTGCCGCGGGTCGATGGCGATCCGGCGTTCTGCTCGCTGCTTCACGATGCGCCGCGCGGTGCGGATGGCGGGCGGGGCTTCTGGGACATCGATCTCGAGGACGGCGTCCGCACCACCCAGCATTATCTGCGCAACACCCCGATCCTCGTCACCCGTCATGAAGATGATGCCGGCAATGCGATCGAGGTCGTCGATTTCTGTCCGCGCCATTTCCGCACCGGCCGGATGTACCGGCCGGTCGCCTTCGTGCGGATCGTGCGCCCCTGCGCCGGTAGTCCGCGCATCCGCATCCGGCTGCGGCCGGCGCACCAGTGGGGCGCCCAGGATGCCGGCCACACCCGTGGATCGAACCATATCCGCTACATATTGTCCGAGATGACGATGCGGCTGACCACCGACGCCCCGATCGGCTGGATCGAGGACGAAAGGCTGTTCCGGGTCGAGCGACCGCTGCATTTCTTTCTGGGCCCGGACGAAAGCTTCCAGGGGCATATCGGCGACACCGTCGACACGATGCTCGAACATACCGCCCAGGAATGGCGCCGCTGGGTGCGCGCGCTGGCGATCCCGGTCGAGTGGCAGGAGGCGGTGATCCGATCGGCGATCAGCCTGAAGCTGTGCCAGCATGAGGAAACCGGCGCGATCGTCGCCGCGCTGACCACCTCGATCCCCGAACATCACGGATCGCAGCGCAACTGGGACTATCGCTACTGCTGGATTCGCGACGCTTATTACACCGTCCAGGCGCTCAACCGGCTCGGCGCGCTCGACGTCCTCGAATCCTATCTCGAATATCTGCGCAACATCGTCGACAACGCCAAGGGCGGTCATATCCAGCCGCTCTACGGGGTCGGCGGCGAGGCGACCCTGGTCGAACGGATCGAGGAAGGGCTCAACGGCTATCGCGGCATGGGCCCGGTCCGGGTCGGCAACCAGGCCTATGAGCAGATCCAGCACGATGCCTATGGCCAGATCATATTGTCGAACGCGCAGGCCTTTTTCGACCAGCGGCTCTACCGGATCGCCGGCGAGGAGGATTTCCGCGCGCTCGAGGCGGTCGGCGAACTGGCGTGGAAGGTCCATGACAAGCCCGACGCCGGCCTGTGGGAACTGCGCACCAAGAGCAATATCCACACTTATTCGGTGGCGATGTGCTGGGCGGCATGCGACCGGCTTGCCAATGCCGCGGCTGCGCTGGGCCTCGCCGACCGTGAAACCCATTGGCGCGCGCGCGCGACCGCCATCCGCGAGGCGATCGAAAGCCGCGCCTGGCGCGACCAGACCAACCGCATCTCGGCGACCTTCGGCGGCGACGATCTCGACGCCAGCCTGATCCAGTTGCTGGACCTGCGTTTCGTCGCACCCGACGATGTGCGCTTCCAGGGAACGCTGCAGGCGGTCGAGGAAGGATTGCGCCGCGGATCGCACATGCTGCGCTATGCGACCGAAGATGATTTCGGTCTGCCGCATACCGCTTTCAATGTGTGCACATTCTGGCTGATCGAGGCCCTGTGGCTAACCGGGCGCAACGACGACGCCCGGGCGCTGTTCGAGGAGATGCTGGCGAGGCGGACCCAGGCGGGTCTTCTGTCCGAGGATATCGACCCGAACACGGGCGAACTCTGGGGCAATTATCCGCAGACCTATTCGCTCGTCGGCATGATCAATTGCGCCGTGCTGCTGAGCAAACCGTGGAGCAGTGTCAGGTGAGCCGGCTAGTCATCGTATCGAACCGCGTCCAGCCGCCGACAGGCGAGGGGGGCGGCAACCAGGGCGGGCTCGCGGTCGCATTGTCGGCGGCACTGCGCGAGTCGAGCGGCATCTGGTTCGGCTGGTCGGGCGAGACCACCGAGCAGTTCAGCGGCCACATCAATTTCCAGAAGAATTTCGGCGTCACCACCGCGACGATCGATCTCGAGGAACAGGATGTCGACGAATATTATAATGGCTATGCCAATCGGACATTGTGGCCGTTATTTCATTACCGGATGGACCTCGCCGAATTCGAAAGCGGATTCGCCGAAGGTTATGAGCGGGTCAACCAGCGCTTTGCCGAGACACTCGAGCCGCTGATCGAGCCTGACGATCTCGTCTGGGTGCATGACTATCATATGTTCCCGCTCGGCCAGCGGCTGCGCGAGCGCGGGATCGGCAACCGCATCGGGTTCTTCCTGCACATTCCCTGGCCACCCTATCGGCTGATGATGTCGCTGCCCAACCATCGCGAGCTGGTCGAGACGCTGTTCGCCTATGACGTGGTCGGCTTTCAGACCCGCGACGCGCTCGAATGCTTCTTCGATTATGTGCGCGGCGAGCTCGACGGTACGATCGGCGACGACGGCACCGTGACCGTGGGCGAGCGCTCGATCCAGGCGATCGCCTGCCCGATCGGGATCGATACCGAGAATTTCGTCGAGGCGTCGCGGTCGGCGGCGGCGCGCTATGCGCATTATCGGATGCGGCAGAGCGCGAACGGCCGCGACATGATCATCGGGGTCGACCGGCTCGATTATTCGAAGGGGCTCGAGGAGCGTTTCCTCGGCTATGAACGCTTTCTCTCCGCCAACCAGACCCATCATGGCGAGGTGTTCCTGCTCCAGATCGCGCCGCCGTCGCGTGGCGACGTGCAAAGCTATCAGGAGATCCGCGCTTCGCTCGATTCGCTGTCCGGGCGGATCAACGGCGCTTATGCCGACGTCGAATGGGTGCCGATCCGCTACGTCAACCGCGGCTATTCGCGCGATCGGCTGGCCGGGATCTACCGGGCGGCCAAGGTCGGTCTGGTGACCCCGCTGCGCGACGGGATGAATCTGGTCGCCAAGGAATATGTGGCGGCGCAGGATCCCGAGGATCCCGGCGTGCTGATCCTGTCGCAGTTCGCCGGCGCCGCCGAGCAACTGACCCAGGCCGTGCTGATCAACCCTTATAGCGCCGAGGACGTGTCCGACGCGATCAAGACGGCGCTGGCGATGCCGCTCGAAGAGCGTGTCGCACGCTGGCGCGCCTGCATGGACAATATCGAGGCCGAGGATGTGATGTGGTGGCGTCGGCGATTCACCGATGCCCTGGAAGGGGTTCGCCTCCCCGCGCAGGCGGCGTAACCGCCGATGTGATCGGCATCTGGCGCCGGCGGGGCAACGCTTCGGGCATCTCCGCGGCGATGAACGCGATCAGCGCCTCGCGCACGTCGCAGCGCAGGTCGAATGCGGTCGAGGCGTCGCGCGCGGTGACGAGTACCCGCAATTCCATAGTCTCTTCCTTCATGTCGGTGACCTGAAGATTCCAGAAGCGCCGGTCCCAGCGCGGATTGGCCGCGATCAACTCGCCGGCCTTGGCGCGGATGCGCGCGACGTCGGCCGACCAGTCGAGCAGGAAGAACACCGACCCCATCAGCTCGGCGGTCGAGCGCGTCCAGTTCTGGAAGCTTTCCTCGAGGAATTTGGCGACCGGCACGATCAGCCGCCGGTCGTCCCATATCCGGACGACGATATAGGTCAGCCGGATCTCCTCGATCCGGCCCCATTCGCCATCGATGATGATGACGTCGTCGAGCCGGATCGGCTCGGTGAAGGCGAGCTGGATGCCGGCGATCAGATTCTTGAGCGCGGGCTGGGCGGCGGCGCCGACCGCGAGGCCGGCAAGCCCCGCCGACGCCATCAGCGTGACGCCGACGCTGCGGATGCCGGGAATGCTCAGCAGCATCATGCAGACCGTCAGGAACAGCACCGCGAACACTGCGATCCGGGTCAGGATGCCGACCCGGGTGCGCTTGCGCCGGGCGCGCAGATTGTCGGCGACCGAGATGTCGTTGCGCACCATCGTCACGTCCGACAGCGCCTTGATGATCGCGATCACCAGCCATCCGACCAGACCGGGCACGACGAAGCCGGCAATCTGCTGCCATAGCGCGGCGGCCCACGGCTTCAGGTCGAGCCCGCGCTGGGTCATGCTCAGCGCGACCGCGATCAGGATCCAACGCAGCGGCCCGGCAATGCGCTCGACCACCAGTTCGTCGGCCTTGCTCGGCGTGCGGGCCGACAGCCGGCGCAGCATCTTCATCACCGCCCAGTCGATGACCAGGGCCATCGCAATCGCTGCCAGCACCGTGACGATATCGGTGGCCGCATCTGCGACAGCGGGCGGAATTCCGGGGATGTCGGCGATGATTGAACGCATGCGCGGCCAACGTCATGGCGCCGTTGCGGTTCCGCGCCTCTGCCGGAGCGGCCTTGCACAGAGATATGAGAAAGGGGCCGGCGCCTGCGCGCCGGCCCCTTCGATCGGTCGGATCGGATCAGAACGCCGCGGAGTAACGCAGCGCGGCACCCTTGTCGGTCGGGGCCGTCGCGATGTTGCCGGGTTCGCGGCGGACGTAGAAGTTCGCGTCGAACCAGCCACCCGCCAGGCGGCGGCCATAGGAGGCTTCGGCGGTGAGCTCGCGTCCCTTGGGGGCGAGGCTCAGCGACTGCTGGCCATAGGTGACGGCGCCGGTATCATAGTCGTAGCCGGTCGGCAGGTTGAGCAGGTAGCGCCCCGTCTCGACCCGCATCGGCTGCGCGAAGCGCACACCGAAATGGCTCTCGCGGCCGATATGGCTGATGTCGAACGAGAAGGCGTTGGACATCAAGTCGCCGGACAACCGCGCGCCGCGCTTTTCGGCCTGGGTCCAGGCCTGCCGCACCGCGCCGCTGAGCGACCAGCCCTGTCCCATCGCCCAGGTGGCGCGGGTGTCGATGGTCTGGGTCATCGCGCCGCCGCCGCCGAGTGCGGCACCGAAATGCGATCCGAGCACCGTGTCCTTCTCGCGCATCATGCCGACCCCGAACGAGACCGAGACCGGACCGAACTGGCGGTCGGCACGCACCGACACATGCTGATAGCCCGAGTCGCCATAATGGAGGCTGGAAGGCGCGGCGACGCTGCCCTTTTCGGCGGCGAAGGTCAGCCCGGTCGAACCCAGGCTGCTGCGCAGCGCGAAAGAGCGGCCCCTGCGCTGTGCGAAGCTGGGGGTCGAGTCGCTTTCGCGGGCCACTAGGAAGGGCAGGTCGGCACGGCCGTCGAGCATCGCCGACAGGCGGCCGGCGCCCTCGTCGAAGCCGAACACGGCCTGGGTGGTCTTGCCGAGGCGGGCCAGCACGCGGCCCGACAGCAGATGGGCCGCCTGCGCATCGGACTGGCTCAGCCCCAGCTTGGCGATATCGGCGGCCGGCCGGCCGTCATGGCCTTCGAAGGCGTTGAGCGAGACCGCGACCGGCCCCTGGCCGATATTGGAGGTGCGGACGTTGCCGACCAGGCTGCTGACCAGCGGACGCGACGTGCTTTCCTGGCGGATGGTGCCGGCGATATCCACGTTGAAGGCGCGGCCATAGCCGTCGATGATCACCGCCTGGGCCAGCGAGGCCCCGGTCTTGCCCATCGCATCGCCCATCACCGGGCTCAGCTCGCCATTGCTCTCGAGCGATACCGGCACCGTGCTGCCGGCGAGGCTGGCGCCGCCCTGCGGCTGGAAGGCCTTCTGCAGGTTCAGGATGCCGCGACCATAGACCGAGTCGATCCCGGCGGCGCCGGCGTCGGTCGCGGTGGCGTAGAGAAGGTCGACGATCTGCTTCGGCGTCATCGTCGGGAACGCCTGTTCGAGAACCGCGATCGCGCCGGCGATCGCAGGCGCCGAATAGGAGGTGCCCGAGAAGAGATAGTCGATGCCGGTCTGGTTGAACCCTCGCACCGCTTCGCCGAGCGCGGTCAGATAATATTGGCCGTAGTTGCCGGCACGATCCGAGAATGAGGACATCGCATAGTTGGCGTCATGCGATCCGGCGATGATCACCATGCCGTTCATGCCAGACTGGGCCGCCATCAGCGCGAACGCATCGGGATTGGCGGCACCGTCATTGCCTGCCGAGATCACGACGACGATACCCGCTGCGGTGGCGTTGCGGACGGCGTTGATCAGCGTGCTGTTGGGGGTGCTGCCGCCGAGCGACATGTTGATGACCTTGGCGCCGTTGGTGCGGGCGTAATCGACCGCCTTGGCCAGCGACTCGTCGCTATGCGAGCAGCCGCTGCTCGAGGTGCAGGTGCCGACGCTGTCGGTGCGCGCGATCAGCAGGGTCGCGTCGAACGCGATACCGAGCACGTCGCTGCCGTTGCGGCCCGCCGCGGCCACCGCGGCGACCGACGTGCCGTGGCCGGCCTCGTCGCTGATGCCGCGATTGGCGACCATGTCGCGCGACGCGCTGTCGATCCGGCCTGAAAACTGCCCGGTGGCATCGGTCAGGCCGGAATCGAGGATTGCGATCTTGACCCCCGATCCGGTCGCGCCGCTGCTGTAGGCGCCGATGGCATTCGCCTTCACCGCAGCGTTCGAGAGCTGATACTCGGAATCATTATAGTTGATGTTCGCACTATTCGACGTGCTCGGCGTCGGCATTGCCGTCGTCGGGGTCGGCGTGGGCGTTGGCGTCGGTGTGGTTGATGTATCGGTTCCGGCGCCCGACCCGGCCGAAGATGGCGTCGGGGTCGAATTGACCCCGCCACCGCCCCCACAGGCGGCAAGCGCGAGGAAAGGGATGATGCTGACGCACGTCCGCGCCTTGGCCAACTGGATCCGCATACGAAACTCCACAAACACACACTCAACAATGAGCACGAGTGGAGAACTGCCCGAATCAGTTGAACATATAGTTAAACGCGACGCCTATATTTGGTAAAGGCGAAAGTAATATCTCCTAAATGTCCATTTACCATAGTATAGATCGGGGGTGGATTAACCATTAACTGGTTAATGTGCCGGTAACCGCTACATATGGGCTTGCAATTCTAGATGGTGGATGACGGCGGGCCGCGAGGTGGGGTGCCATGTTGCGTCGCAGCATCTTGGGTTGTCCGCTGGGCCGGTAAATAGCGTCGTGCCCGACGGACAAGATAAGTTCGATGATCATCCAATATATAGTCGAGTTGATCTTGCGAATCCGCGCTGGCGGGCGCCGTGCAGGCATCGCGAGTTCCGCTGGCGACTATTTGTCGTTTCAGCGAGTGTGGTGACTGCTGCTTGCAAGGCGAAAAAGACGTTTCTGCCGCTCTTGGTGGCGACATCTGTGAACATCGGCGGAAAACGTGCGCCAGTCCGCGCTTTTTCGCGATTCGTTTCAGGGAATCAACGGGCCGCCGGCCCTGGCCGGTGCACGCTTCGACGTGCCGTCGACCCGGCTTGCCGCGCTCTCGCAACGCAATATGGAACAGTGCACGGGCGCACGTTAACTTTCTAAATTGCTGGATTCACAGGCACTTGTCGGCGTCCGGCGGGGTGGTGGTTTTTTTTGGGGTGCGGAAGAATTTCAATTGCGGCGAAGTTAATAGACTGTTAAAAAATCCCCACGGGAAAGCTGATTTTCTGGTGTGGGAGCCCCAGGCTCGCTCGACCCTCGCGGGGGCAAGGCGGACTTCGGGATTTTGCGTAACCGCGTTTTGGGGGTATTTGCGTTATGTCGGCGAAGGGAAATTCCAAGGCCCGGATGTTGAAGGTTGGCCGCGGCGGCCGCATCGACATCGCCATTGGTGTACTGGCTGCTGCGCTGCTCGAGGTTCGGGCGGCACACGCTGAAGCTCCACTCGGTGACGGACTCTCCCATCTCTGGGATCAGCAATCTGCAGAGCATGTCGATGCGCTGCTGCGTCAGGCGGTTGCCACGGGCGGCGTCGAGTCGCTTACTGCCGATGATCTCGCCAAGCTCCTGACCCCTGAGCGTCTGGCTGAGCTCGGTATCGACGCAAAAGAATTCACCTTCCTCCTCCAGGCTGATCCCGAAGCGGCGATCGCCAGGCTCGAGGCGGCCTTCGCGCAGAAGCTCAAGCTCGCTTCGTTCGAAGCTGCTGCTCACAAGGTCAATTTTGCGGCTTCCGAAGATTCCGAGGGTGGTCGCCATCAGGCCGATGGTGCCGGCGCCGCTGCCTCGGGCGAGGGTGGTGGTATTTCGCCGCTGCTCATTCTGGGCGGTGTGTTCGGCGCGGGCCTCGGTGCTGCGCTCATCATCAACGGCAGCGGTGGGTCTTCCAGCGGTGGTGCTGGTGGTCAGGCGGTCAATTCGCCGCCTCTCGCCAACAACGATGCCGTCACGACGGCTGAAGATGGTGCGGTCACCTTCGATCCGCGCACCAACGACACCGATGCCAATGGCGATACGCTGACGATCACCCAGATCAACGGCACCAATATCACGACGACGACGCCGGTGACGGTGACGGGTGGTGTGGTCTCGCTCAATGCAAGCGGCACGCTGACCTTCACGCCCAACGCCAATTTCAACGGTACGCCGAGCTTCACCTACACGGTGTCGGATGGTCGTGGCGGCACGGGAACCGGCACGGTCAATCTGACCGTGACGCCGGTCAACGATGCGCCGGTTGCGGTTGTCGACAATGTCACGACCCCGGAAGACACGGCGATCACCTTCGATCCGCGTGCCAATGATAGTGACGTCGATGGCAACGCGCTGACGATCACGCAGATCAACGGCACCAATATCACGGCGACGACGCCGGTGACGGTGACGGGTGGTGTGGTCTCGCTGAATGCGAATGGCTCGCTGACCTTCACGCCCAACGCGAATTTCAACGGTACGCCGAGCTTCACCTACACGATTTCCGACGGCAATGGTGGCACGGCGACCAGCACGGTCAATCTGACGGTCTCGCCAGTCAATGATGCGCCGGTCAACGCGGTTCCCACGGGGTTGTCCGGTCTCCAGGGCGGAAGTGTCTCGTTCGTCGGCCTGTCGGTCAGCGATGTCGACTCGGCTTCGCTGACGACAAGGGTGTCGGTTTCGTTCGGCTCGATCGCGGCGGCCACGGTCGCCAATGGCGCGACGTTCACGGTCAACGCCGATGGCAGCATCACCTTCTCGGGTACTGCGGCGCAGATCAATGCCTCGCTGGGTGCCCTGACCTATTCGGGTGGTACGGGTGGTTTCGGCACCGCGACGGTGACGATCACCACCAGCGATGGTGCGCTGACCGATACCGATACCTTCCCGATCAACATCGCTCAGGTCCAGAGCGGCGTGCTCGCGGACGGCTACATCTCCGGTGCGACTGTCTTCATCGACGTCAACGGCAACGGTGTGTTCGATCCGGGCGAGCCGACCGGGACGACGGCTGCTGATGGTACCTTCGCTTTCGCGGGGGCTTCGGGAACGCTCGTGGCTTTCGGCGGTATCAACATCGATACCGGCCTGCCCAACACCGTGACCTTCATGGCGCCGGCGGGTTCGGGGGTCATCAACCCGCTGACCACGGTCCTCGTCTCGATCATGAGCACGGGCGTGTCGCTCGTCGATGCGCAGGCTGCGCTCGCCAGCGCGCTGGGCTTCCCGGCCGGCACCGACTTCACCCATCTCGATTTCCTGAACCCGAGCACCGATCCGACGATCGCGTTGGCCGGTCAGAAGATCGCTGCCGAGATCGCGACGACGCTGTCGGCGCTGGCAGGCTTCGGCGGTGGCGTCCAGGCGCTCGCACTCAAGTCGATCGCGGCAAGCTATGCCGCTGGCACTGCGCCCGATCTGACCAGTTCCTCCTATCTTCATGATCTCTTCCTGTCGGCCGGCGTGCCGGCGGGGCAGGTCGACGCGCTCGCTTTCCAGGCCGCGGCGGCCAACGACACCATCAACAACGCAACCTCGCTCGGCGGGATTTCGGATGCCCAGGAAGGGGCAGGCGGTATCGGTGGCGGTGGCGTCAGCGACACGCTGAACGTCTCGCAGGCGACGATCGACGGTGTGGTGGCCAATGCCGCGACGCTGCACGATGCCGGTTTCATCCATCTCGACGTGGGTGGCGCGACGGTTATCGGTGATATCCACATCACCGATATTCAGGCCGGTGTGCTGATCGGTGAGGGCATCGATTTCGTCTCCGACGACAATGTGTCGATCGAAACCCAGGGCACGACGACTTCGACGACCCTGAAGGGTCTTCAGGATCTTCATGTCGACTCGATCGCGGTTCACTCGAGCAGCTTCTCGATCGATGCGGGCGCGGGTGGTCTCGGCGGCCTGTCGGCGAGCGATCTTCCGACCTTCGTCACCGATGGCCCGGCGGATATCTCGCTGAACATCGATGGTGGCGTCCTCGACACCACGCTCAATCTCTCGACGCTGGCAGGGTCGCTGGCAGCAGCCGGTATCGACCATATCGACATCGGCGGTAGCGGCGTGGTCGGCTCGCTCGAGCTGAGCAGCGCCCAGGCGCTGGCCCTGGTGAATGCCGGCATCGATTTCGCGGCGGCCGACAATATCACCGTCGATCTTGCCGCGAGCGACATCGGTTCGCTCGCTGCGCTCGGCGCGGCGCATGTCGATCATATCGATGTCGTCGGCGATCTCGCGACGATCAGCGATGCAACGGCGGCGCTGCTGATTTCCGAAGGCGTCGATTTCGATGCCAGCGACAACATCACGGTCGATACGCAGGGCACGACGACTTCGACGACTCTGAAGGGTCTTCAGGATCTGCATGTCGATACGATCGCGGTTCATGGCGGTCATTTCTCGATCGACGCAGGCGTGGGCGGCCTTGGCGGGCTCACCGGCGATCTGCCGACCTTCACGATCGCGGAAACCGGCACGGATCCCGACGTTTCGCTCAACATCGACAGCGGCACGCTCGATACCACGCTCGATCTTTCGACGATCGCCAGCCATCTGGCGGCAGCCGGTATCGATCATATCGATGTCGCCGGCAGCGCAGCGGGCTCGCTCGACCTGACCGGGACCCAGGCGATCGATCTGATCGGCGCCGGTCTCAACTTCGTCGAAGCCGATAACATCACCGCGCATCTGACGGCGGATCAGGTCACCAGCTCGGCGATCGACCTCGCTCTCGCTCATGTCGACCA
This sequence comes from Rhizorhabdus sp. GW822-FHT03C02, assembly GCF_058801765.1. Taxonomy (NCBI): domain Bacteria; kingdom Pseudomonadati; phylum Pseudomonadota; class Alphaproteobacteria; order Sphingomonadales; family Rhizorhabdaceae; genus Rhizorhabdus; species Rhizorhabdus sp. GW822-FHT03C02. The sequence goes on along the minus strand of NZ_JBXANN010000010.1, from coordinate 67,305 downwards.
TCTCGATGTGATCGGTGATGTCGCGCAGATCGACGACGGTACGGCGGCGCTGCTCGTCGGCAGCGGCGTGGACTTCGCGACCGGTGACGACATCACCGTCGAGGCGCACGGCACCCATATGGCGACGTCGCTCGAAGGGCTTCAGTCGCTGCATGTCGACACGGTGGTCGGTGACGGCTTCCACAATGTCCTGAAGCTCGATGTCGGTATCGATGGTCTGGCTTCGCTGGCATCCGGCGGTGCACTTCCGCAGTTCGCGGACGCGCTCGATGTCACGCTCGACATCAAACTGTCCGATCTCGACGCCCTGGCGGCACAGGCCGCGGCACTCCATGCTGCCGGTATCGATCATATCGGTCTCGATACGCCGCTGACCAGCCTGACGGCCGACCAGCTGGCAGCGATTGCGAACATCACGGCGTCGACCGGGCTGACGATCGATTATGATCCCAACCCGGCACATCAGAACGACTATGGTTCGCTGATCACCCTGCTGGAAACCGATCCGGCGACTCCGGTCGACAATCCAGTGACCGTGCCCGATGCACTGGCGGCATCGCTGGTCGAATCGGGTGCAGTGTCGACGCTGCTCCAGGACAATCTGGTGATCGACGCGACCGACTCGGGCGACAGGTTGCTGACCAGCCTCAAGTCGATGGCCGATCTCGGCGTCGACAGCGTGAACCTGCCGGACCACGGCAACCAGCCGGTCTATATCGATCTCGGCTTCGACAGTGCGACGCCGACCAGCAGCGAGCTGGCTCAGTTGCTCAGCGCGGTCGATCCCAGCGGCGACACCACGCCTCTGCTGAGCGGTGCCAGCCATGTCGGCCTCGTGCTCGACCAGTCGGCGCTCGATGCACTGGCCGGGGTGACCGACTCGATCGCCCACCTCCAGGATCTCGGCTTCACCGAGATCGACGTGGTCGGCGGTACGAGCATCCCGACCGAGTTTGCGAGCGCGCCGATCGAGATCAAACTGATCGGTGAGACCGACGATCTTTACGATTACTTACACCATCATCGGTGATAGGTTATCACCGTACGGTGGTGGTAGGGAGTTGTGAATATGGCGGGGTCTGCTGAGCCGGTACTGGCTACGGCGTCACCGATCGGCAAGCTGCTCAAACAGTGCCGCCATTCGTTCCTGATCGTGTTCTGGATGTCGGCGTGTCTTGAGTGCCTCAAGCTCGCGCCGATGCTCTTCGTTCACAGCGTGTACGACCGGGTGGTCACGGCGCGGAGCGGCGTGACCCTCGTCTCGCTCACCGCGCTGATCGTCGGCCTGTACATCTTCTGGTCGTCGATCGATTGGCTGCGGACGCGCTTGCTCGTTCGGATTTCGCTGCGGATGGACTGGGACATTGCGGCCGACGCGTTCGACGCGTCGTTCCGTCGCCATGTCGGCCGGCGCAATGTCAACGTGACCCAGATCATGGGCGACGTCGTGACCCTGCGCCAGTTCTTCACCGGTGCGTCGATCATCGCGATCATGGACGCCCCATTCGCGATCATCTTCATCACGGTCGGGTTCCTGTTCCACCCGTACATCGCGATATTCATCCTCGCGGCGACCTTGCTGATGACCTTCACCGCGTTCCTGACGCAGAAGATCAGCGCGCCCGTTCTCAAGGCTGCCAGCCAGGAGAATAGCGAGGCTCAGCGGGTCGCGTCGGAAAGCCTGCGCAACGCCGAGGCGACCTATGCGCTCGGCATGCTGCCGGCGGTGCGCCAGCGCTGGTATGCCCGGCATCGCAAGTTTCTGGAATATTCGGTCAATTCGAGTGAATCGGCGGGTTTGATGGGCGGGATGTCGGCCTTTCTCAGCCGGTCGCTGCCCTCGCTGCAGATCGCGCTCGGCGCCTGGCTCGCCATCGAGGGCGAGATCACCGGCGGCATGATCTTCGCGTCGAGCATGTTGATCGGCCTGGCGATGTCGCCGATCCGAGCGCTGCTCAACAACAGCAGTTCGATCGTCGAGGCGCGTCTGTCCTACGATCGTCTCAATGCGCTGCTCTCCGAAGACCAGAAGATGAAGGCGCAGATGGCGCTGCCGGCGCCGACCGGCAAACTCGACGTGCTGGCGGTGATCGCGGTGCCGCCGGGTTCGAACAAGGCGGTGGTGCAGGACATCAGCTTCTCGGTGCTTCCCGGCCAGGCGGTGGCGGTGATCGGCCCCAGTGCTGCCGGCAAGACGTCGCTCGCCCGGCTGCTGATGGGAATATGGCCGCCCGCGCGCGGGTCTGTCCGTCTCGACGGCGTCGAAATATCCGACTGGAATCACGACGAACTGGGCCCGCATATCGGCTATGTGCCGCAGGATGTGGCGCTGTTCGAAGGTTCGATCGCCGATAATATAGCCCGCCTCGGCGTGGTCGACCCGGACCTGGTGATCGAAGCCGCGAAGCTGATCGGGATGCATGAGAGCATCCTGAGTTTCCCCAACGGCTATGATACGATACTCGGCGAAAGCGGTTTCGCGCTTTCGGGCGGCCAGCGCCAGCGTATCGCGATCGCACGCGCCTTTTACGGGCGGCCGAAATATGTCGTCATGGACGAACCCAACGCCAATCTCGACGATGTCGGCGAGAATATGCTGATCGAGGCAATCGGTACGCTCAAGGCGCAGGGGGTGACCTTCATCATCACGACCCATCGCCCGCGGATCGTCAGTGTGACCGACAATCTGCTCGTGCTGCGCGCGGGCCGCCAGGTCGGCTATGGACCGGCCCACGAGATGATCGCCGCGCTTCGCAACATGCAGGCGGTAGGCGATTCCGGCTCGTCAACCGACAATAAAGTCACCAACCTGGCGGATGCAAAACGTGGCTAGAGCTCCCAAACCCCTCGCCGCTGAAGGCTCGCTCGCCGAGGTCCTGCCCGACAACATGTTCACGCGCTGGCTGTTCAGGATGAACGACCGTGCGGATGGCTGGATCCAGGGCTGGAATCCCTATTCGCTCGATCGTCTGGCGGCGACCGATCGCGACCTCGAACCGGTGGTGATCGAGGAAGCGACAGTCAAGAAGAAGATCGCCCGCTATATATTGATCGCCGCGACCCTGTTCATGGTATGGGCCTGCATCGCGCCGATCGACGGTGGCGTGGTGATGAAGGGCAATGTGGTCGTGGCAGGCTACCGCAAGGCGGTCCAGCATCCCCGCGGCGGCGTCGTCCAGCAGATCCTGATCGCCGAGGGGCAGAAGGTGAAGCAGGGCCAGGTGTTGATCAGGGTCAATCCGCTCGAGACCGACGCGACGCTGGCAGCCGTCCAGGCCGAATATATCAATATCCTCGTCCGTGAATCGCGGCTGCGGGCGTTGAATTCGAACGCGGCCGGAATCACCTGGTCCCCCGAACTCGCGCAGTTCGGCAACGGCCCCGAGATCGCCGAAGCCAAGTCGTTCCAGGTGCGACTGTTCAATGCGCGCCGTAGCCAGCAGATGGAGCAGGAGCGGGCGCTTCAATCGCAGATCGCCGGTCTGACGGCTGCGGTCTCCGCGCACGAAGTGCAACTGCGCACGCTCAATGACGAACTCAAGAGTACCCGCGCCCTTGCCAAGGAAGGCTATGTGCCGACCTCGCAGGTCAATCAGACCGAGCGCAACAAGGCCGAGCAGGATGCGGCGATGGCGAACAGCCGGTCGACGATCGGCCAGATCCACGCCCAGATCGCCGAGCTCAAAAGCACCTTCGCCAAGGAGATCAGCGACGAGGCGTCCGAGGTGCAGAAGAATCGCGAAGCGGTGATCAGCAAGCTGCAGTCGGCGACCTTCGACAAGAATGCCGCCGAAATCCGGGCGCCGGTGTCGGGCACGATCGTCGGCCTCAAGGTCTTCACCGTCGGTGGCGTGATCAGCGCGGGTGAGACTCTCGCCGAAATCGTCCCCGACAACGGCAAGCTCGTCGTCGAGGCCCAGGTTCCGGCAACGTCGATCGATAAGGTCAAGGTCGGCGAACTGACCGACCTGCGGTTCAGCGCGTTCAATATCGTCACCACCCCGGTGGTCGAAGGCAAGGTCGTGACGGTCGGCGTCGACCGGCTGAAAGCCAAGCCTGGCGAAGAGGTCAAACAGGAAGAAGATTATTATCTGGCGCAGATCGAGACCACCGAAGAGGCGCAGCGCAAACTCAAGGGGCTGACGATCCAGCCGGGTATGCCGGTGGATGTGATCGTCAAGACCGGCCAGCGGACCTTCATGAGCTATTTGCTCAAGCCGCTCACCGATCGTTTCGCTCTTGCGTTCAAGAGCTGACCGCTTGCGGCACGATCATTATTTCGTCCCGATCCTGATCCTCGCCGCCGCGCTTTCGGCGCAGGCGGCGAGTGCGCAGATCGTTGCACGCCTGCCCGATCCGGCGACGGCCGACGCGGGCGCCGACCTCGTGACGTCCTATCGCAGCGCCCGAGCCTATGATCCGCAATTCCGGGCGGCCGGGGCCGATCGGCAGGTCAATCTGGCAACGGCCAGTCAGGCGCTGACCCAATATCTGCCGACCGCGCAATATCAGATGACCAGCGTGCCGAACGAGAACACGACGCGCCAGATCGTCTCGGTGACCCAGCCGATCGTCAGCGTCGATCGCTATGCGGTGTTGCGCGAGCGCGGCCCGCGCAAGGCTTATGCCGAAGCGACGTTTGGTGTGGCCGATCAGAATCTCGCGACCCGCCTGCTCACCGAAGTGTGCAATTACATCAAGGCAGTCGAGAGTTCGCGTCTCAACGACTCCAAGATCGAGGCGCTCGGCAAACAGTCCGAACGTTCGGAAAAGCTTTACAAAAATGGCCTCGGTACGATCACCGACGCTCGCGACATCCAGGTTCGCTATGAACAGGCGCTCGCCAACAAGATCATTCTCGAAAGCGAGCAGCGGGCGGCGGCGGCACGGGTCGCATCGATCACCGGCGTCAAGGTGAAGCCCGGCGACTTCGCCTTTCCCGACCATCCGGGTCGCATCCAGCTCGACAGCCTCAGCACCTATCAGGACACGCAGGAATCGGGCAATCCGTCGATCGCGCAGGCAAGGGCGAGCGAGCGTGTCGGCAAGCTCGAGGCGCTCAAGGCCAAGGGCTCGCTGCTGCCGACGGTCGGCGTATCGGCGGTCTACACGAAGTCGCAGGGCGTCTCATCCAACTATGTGGGCCTCTCGATCCAGGCGCCGCTGGCGCCGTCGGGTCTGTTTGCGATCCGCAGCGCCAACGCCGCCGCGCAGAAGACCACCGAGGCCCGCCGCCAGACCGAGGAAACCGCGCGGGTCGATCTCGAGCGGCTTTATGATCTCGTCGATGGCGGTCAGAAGGCGCTCGACGTCAGCGCATCGGCGATCAAGTCTGCCGAACTGAGCGTCGAGGCGAACACCAAGAGCTATGAAGGCGGCGTGCGGACCAACGTCGACGTGGTCAACGCGATCCAGACCGTCTACGAGGTCAAGAATGCCTATATCACCTCGGCGACCCAATTGGCACAGAATCTCCTGACATTGCTGCTGTTGTCGGGCCAGGATTCGGATTCGGCTCTCGCTACGACCCAGCGCTTTCTGTTCGCGCGCTAGGGCAGCCGCGTGGCGGTGGCGTCGCAAGAGCAGATCCTGATCGCCGCGCAGGCCGCGCGCGATGCCGGGCGTTGGGACGATGCGATCAAGCTGTTTTCGGCCGCCCTGGTCAAGACGCCGGCATCGGCGCAGATTCGGCATAATCTCGCGCTCTGCCATTTCGGCGGCGGCGCGCTCGACGAAGCGCTGAAGTTCGCGCAGCAAGCGGCATCGATCAGGCCCGAACTGTGGCAGAGCCGCATGATCGAAGCGAAGGTCCATCGTGCGAAGGGACGGCCGGTGGATGCCGAAGTCGCGTTGTCGCTGGTCCTGCGGATGGAGCGGGGCAATCCGGCTGCGCTGGCGGCGATGGCGGATCTCGATCTGAACGAATTCGGCGACCCGGCTGCCGCGGTGGCGCGCCTGGCGCCGCTCAGCGGATCTCCCGACGCGCAACTGACCGCGCTGATGGCCGGGCTTTATCTGGGCAATGAGAGCGCGGAGATGCAGTCGGCGAGGCTGATCGCCTTTTCCAAGCGGCACCTGCGGATCGCGCCGGTCGAGCGGGGCAAGCCGGCCAAGCGCGCGCGCAAGCGCGTCGGGCTGATCTCGCCGCTGTTTTCGGCTTCGCCCGTCTTCTTCATGACCTTCAATGCCTTCGAGGCGTTGGCGAAGGATTTCGACCTCGTGTGCTTCAATCGCGGCGGGCATCGCGACTGGGCGACCGAGCGGTTCGCGTCGATTTCGCGCGAGTGGCACGAAGTCAAGCATATGGAACCGAAGCCATTGGCGCAGGCGATCGCAGCAGCCGATATCGACGTTCTATTCGATCTGGGCGGATGGACCGACGCAGCGTCGCTCGCCGCCCTGTCCGGCCGGCCCGCGCCGCGGATGTTCAGCTGGGTCGGCGGCCAGTCGGCGACGACCGGGCTCGACATGTTCGATGGCTGGATCGGCGACGAGTGGCAGAGCCCGACGGTGTTGCAACCGCTTTATGCCGAGAAGATCGTCAATATCCGTGGCGGCTACAGCGATTACCGCCCGCCGGCGATCATCGAGAAGATGCGTCGCCCGGGGAAGCGGTCAGGGGTCGCGCTGGTGGGCAATCCGTGCAAGATCGGATCGGCGATGATGAAGGCCTGGCCCGAGGAGGTGCGCGACATCCGCCTCATCGACCGGCGCTATGCGCATGCCCGCACCCGCGACAGGGTGATCGCGCTGCTGAACGAAGCGGGCGTCCGCAACGTCGAGGTGATCGTGCCGGGCGGACATGTCGATTATCTCGAGGCGCTCAGCGCCACCAAGACGATCGTCAACACCGCGCCCTACAGCGCGGGGCTCACCGCGATCGAAGCGAGCGCGCTGGGCGTCGAATTGCTGACATTGCCGATCGTCGGCAAGCTGTTCTGCGAACGCCACCATCTTTCGCATCGGGTGACCGGCGGCCGCAATCCCGGTCTTGCCGGGGAGATCGCGAAGCTCATATTGTCCTGAAGATCGAATGTTGCTCGCGCGGCGTACCGCATAAGGGGGATTTATGACGAAGAAGCCGGTCGATGAGAAACCGAAGCGCGCTACGAAGCCCAAGACGGTCACGGCCAAGCCGGCTGCGGCGTCGTCGGATCCCGCACCGGTCGAACCGGTGGTGGTGACGCCGCCGGCGCCGAAGGCGGCGACCAAGGCCAGCCTGGCGGTTGCCGAGGCGACCGCCGCGGCAGCCGCCGCGACCGGCAAATCCGCGAAACCGAAAGTCGCAGCCAAGCCTGCCCGCAAGGCGGCCACGCCGAAGCCGCCCGAAGATGCGACCTTCGAGGCCGAGCTCGTCGCCAACGCGGCGATCGCGCCGAGCCCTTATCGGATCTTCCAGATCTATTATGAGCCCTGGCATCTCGATCTGCTCGATCCCGCCTTCGAGCCGTTCGACAATGTCGGCACGCCGACCGAACTCATGGAGTTCGACATCTTCGAACGGCTCGCGCGGTCCGAAGAGATCAAGGGAGCGGAGTATTGGGGCGCGCTGTCATGGCGCTTCACCGAGAAGACCGGGCTGACCGGCGCGGACCTGCTGGGGGTGATGAAGGCGCATCCGGACGTCGATGTCTTCTTCTGCAACCCGCACGTCCATAATGAAGCGCTCTATCATAATATGTGGGTGCAGGGTGAGACCAGCCATCCGCGCTTCCTCGAGATCAGCAAGGCGTTCTTCGAGGCGGCCGGGTTGCCGACCGCCGAGTTCGATCTGATCATGCCTGCCCAAAGCTATTCGGCGGCGAATTATTTCGTGGCGAAGCCGGTATTCTGGAATGCCTATCTGCCGTTCATTCGCAAGGTCGTGACGCTGGCGGAGCAGAAGCTTCCGGCCGAAACGCGCAAGCTGCTGCATTCGAAGGCTGCCGACGATCGCGGCCTGCACGGCGGATCGACCTATCTGCCCTTCATCGTCGAGCGGCTGTTCCCCCTGTTCATGCGGGCGATGGGCGGCAAGCTGAAGGGCCATCGCATCACCCTGCCGACCAAGGAGCAGGAGCTCAATATCCACCTCAAGCTGCTGCGCGACATGAAGGATGTGTCGATCCGCACCAAGTCGCCATGGCTCGCGGCGTGCTGGGTCAATTATCGCGCGCTCTACATGTCGCAGCATCATGGTCGCGAATGGTGCCAGAAATATCTGCGGGCGATCACGCCGGCGCAGATCAAGTTCGGCTGAGGCGCTTTGCTTCGCGTCGAGTTCAAGGCGTTTTCGGCATTGCCCGATCGGATTGGTGACGATGACGGGCCGATTGTGGTCATGCCGTTCATCGACCCCGATCAGGCGAAACGCTCCGCGGTGCAATTGGCGCAGCGTGCCGGTGAGGCTGGGCTGCTCTATGCCGTTTACGACGACAAGCGGGCCGGCTTCATCGCCGTCGCGAACGAGGTTTATCGCCGATCGACGGCCGACCGCATCGCCTATACCGCGCAGGATGCCTTTGGCGGCCGTGACTGGCTGCGGCGGGCGTCGGCGGCGCTGGCGGTCAACGAGGGCGGGCTGGTCGCCTTCAACGACGGCAAGTGGTTCGGGGCGCTGGCGGCCTTCGGGCTGGTGCGGCGCAGCTGGGCCGACGGCAATTATGGCGGTGCGCTCTTTCTCGGCAACTATAAGCGCCATTATGCCGACGTCGAACTGACGCTGATCGCGATGCAGCAGAAATGCCTGCGTTACGATCCCAACGCGGTGCTGATGGAGGTCGACTGGAACAAGGAGGAGCAGGCGACCGATCGTGAGGATCGGGTGCTGTTCCACCTGCGCCGCCGGACCAAATATGACAACAAGGTCTTCCACAACGATCTATTGCGGGCCTTCAACTGAACGGGTGCGCGATCTCGACGTCGCCGTCACATCCTCGATCGGCGCGAGCGTCGCACGGACCGGCAGCGGATCCCCGCAGAGCCTGGCGCATCAGGATCCGGTATCGCCGGACCCGACCATGATCAGGCTGGCGCGCGCCGAAGGAAATTCGCGCGATTTTCGGAGCGGGACATCTTGCCGCTGCTGGTCTTGACCAGCCGGTTGGGCTCGACCAGGCGGATCGCGGTCGGCGATATGCCGAAGGTGGCCAGGATCGTCTCGCGGGCTTGGCGTTCGATGTCGGTGGGTGAAGCGTCGTCGGCGGTCTCGGCCATGACCACCAGTTCCTGGGTGCCGGTTCGGGCATTGTCGATGCCGAACGCCACGGCGCGCCCGGCCTTGACGCCGGGCAGGGCGGTCAGAATCTCCTCGACATCATGCGCATAGACATTGCGCCCGCGCACGATGATGAGGTCGTCGGCGCGCCCGGTGATGTAAAGCCGGCCCTCCCAGAGAAAGCCCAGGTCGCCGCTATGGTACCAGCCGTCCCTGAACTTGCGCGCGCTCAGTTCGGCATTGCGATAATAGCCGCCGCATAATGAAGGGCCGGCGATGCAGATTTCGCCGACCGCCTCACCCGGCGCCGCGTCGATCCTGATCCGCGCGCCGCTTATGGGCGTTCCGACCGAGACGATTCGCTGTGTCGATGCATCGTCCGAAGATGCGGGCAGGATATCGCGGCGGGTTTCGAGCGCGGTGCGATCGACGGCCAGCGCCGGTGGTTTGCCGCCGGCGGTTTGCGTCACCGCGAACACATATTCGGCCATCGCGTAGCAGACGCGAACGGCCGATCGCGGCAGCCCGGCCGGACCGAAGCGATCGTAAAAGGCATCCATCGCCTGTTCCTTGCAGGGCTCGGAGCAGTTGATGACCGCCTTGACATGCGCAAGGGCGCCGGTGGTTGCCGGCACGCGGCCGCGTTGCGCCAGATAGGCGAAGGCGAAATTGGGCAGCCAGGCAAAGCTGTTGGGCGTCGCTTCGAGCAGATCGATGATCGAGGTCGGGTTCGCCAGCCAGCTGAAGGTGGCGATGATACGCACCGGTGCCCCTAGCGCGAACGGGGTCAGCGTGGCGGCGATCAGGCCCATGTCATGATAGAGGGGCAGCCAGGAGACGATCCGGTCATGCGCCGCGACGAAGCCGATCGCCTCGGCATAAGCGTCGATCTGCGCCAGGAGCTGGCGGTAGGTGACGATCACCCCCTTCTTCAGCCCGGTCGTCCCGGAGGAATGCTGGAGGAAGGCCGGCGAATCGTCGGAAACGACCTGCCGCGGGCAATCGGCCGCGGCCGGGGCCCCTTCTAGCAAGGCGGTCGACAGCACCGGCGCATCGCGCAGCCGCGCCACCTGTTCGAGGCATTCGGGCTCGCTGACGATGCATGCCGGTTCGAGACGGGCGACCAGCGCGGAATGGCTCGCCAGCCAGGCTGCGGCGTCCTGCTTGATGGTCGGCGGCGGCATGAAGGACGGAATGGCGCCGAGCCATTGCGCACCGAAAAAGGCCAGCAACATGCCGGGGCTGTGCTGCGCGAAGATCAGCACGACCTTGCCCGGGCCGACGCCTTGCTCGCGCAGCAGCGCGGCGGCCGCGCCGATGCCATCCAGCATATGCCGATAGGACAGCTCCGTCGGCACGCCTTCGTCCGAACGCAGTTCGAAAAACGTTGCGGCGGGGTCGTTGCGGGCGTGTCGTTCGAGCGCGTCGAAATATCGTCCGGCCATCCGCTTCCACGACCTCCTCAAAGCTTTGCCGTTGATAGAGAAAGGCGGCGATGAAGCCAATGTCGGACCCGATGCTTAGAGCATTTTCAAGTCAGCTGGCATCACCTGACGGCTCAGAAAATGCGGAAAACAAAGACAATTTAGAGCATATCCTGATCAACCTGATCAGGACATGCTCTAGTTTCGGCGGTCGGCCTCGATCCTGCGCAGCCGCCGGCGAATCTCCGGCGACAGCAACTCGGCATAGCGGCGATAGCCCGCTTCGGTGAGGTGCAGGCCATCGATGTAGAGGCCGCGCGCGGGATTGCCCTGGGCATCGACGAAGGCGGGGCTGAGATCGAGGAGATCGACACGCCGGCCTGCGAAGGCCGAAAGCGACCTGTTGAGCAGATCGCGCCGTTGCTGGAGCGCGGCGTCGCCGCGGCGCGGCAGGATCTTGATCAGCAGGATCTGGGTCGAGGGCGATGCGCGGCGCACGAAATCGAGGATCGCCCCGACCCCCCGCGCAATATCGCGGGCCGGGCGTCCTGCGGTCAGATTGTTCGTGCCGATCATCAGCACGACCAGCCTGGGGCGAAGCCGGCCGGGGCCTTCTCCCCAGTTGCCATGACCGAGGCGCCAGAGAAGCTCCTCGGTGCGGTCACCGCCGATCCCCAGGTTCAATGCTCCATAAGGCGCGAAAAGCTCATTCCAGATCGGATGCGGCCAGCGGGCGGTCAGCGAATCGCCGAGGAAGACCAGCCGATAATCCGCGGGATCGCGGCGCTCGCGAATCGCCGTCAGCCGATCGACATGGTCGGTCCAGCCGGCCCGGTCGGCGGGAATGGCACGGGCATCGACCGGCGCCGCCATCCGGTCCGAACCGGCGCGCGAAACCGGATATTGTGACGCAGCCCGGGCTTCGCATGGGACTATCAGCGACAATATGAAGGGGAGGATCGGCCGGACGAGCTTGATCATTGAAATTTCCCTCGGTGCAGCCCAAAGTCCTGCGGCGGTGAAGAGATATAGCATGATGGTGCAACCGCACCGGTGGGGATACTGAACTTAACGCTCGGCCGCTGAAAAGGTCGCGCATCGCCTGTGCCCACAGAGGTTTACGCGTATATGAGTACTATGTTTTCGGGTGACGACATCGATCTTCGCCACCGTGACATGGGGGGCGACATCTGCGTCGTCACCTTCACCTCGCTGTCGCCGACCCCCCATCAGGAAGGTTTTGGCGAGAGGTTCTTCGACAAGCGCGGCATCTCGGCGATCCATTTCCTGTCGAAATGGAATCACTGGTGGCAATCGACCGAAATGCCGGCGGCCATCGCCGAAGCGAAGCGGTTGATCGCCGCGCACGGATATCGCCGGGTGATCGTCTATGGGGCGAGCATGGGCGGCTATGGCGCTGGTCTCCATTCCGCCGAATTCGCGGCCGACGCGACCCTGATGGTCGCGCCGCAATTCTCGATCGATCCGGCCAAGGCGCCTTCCGAGCCGCGCTGGGTCAAGGAAGCGGCCCGGATCAGCTTCATCAACGACGACATGCTGGCGAAGCTGTCGACGACGACGATGGGGCTGGTGGTGTTCGATCCGCGCCACGAACTCGACCAGCGGCAGGCGGCACTGTTCGGCGGCAAGGCGAATATCGAATTCCTGCCGATCTATTTCGGTGGCCATATGCCGGGCCGGGTTCTGCTCCAGGCCGATCTGCTCGAAACGCTGCTGCTGCAGATGATCGCCGGAACCTATAGCTATGGCGGCTTCCGCCAGGCGCTGCGGGCGCGCCGCGGCAACTCGCAGACCTATTGGTCCGAACTGGCGGTCCATGCCCACAAGAATGGGCGCAAGGCGCTGGCGTCGGCTGCACTCAGAAAAGCCGTCGAACTCGATCCCAAGCCGACCAGCGTCAAGAAATGGCTCAATGTCAGCCAGGCCTCGTTCGCCCGTGGCGAATATGAGGAAGCGCTCGAATGCGCGCGGCAGGCCCGTGATCTTCGCCCCGATATGCCGGCACCCTGGCGGGTGATGGCGCGCAGCCTGTCGGCGTTGTCACGCCATGACGAGGCGATCGAAGCGGCTGCGGCCGCCGTGAAGCTCAACGACGCGGATATACCGCTTCAGAAGACCCTTCTCGATTGCCTGATGCGCGCCCAGCGCCTCGTCGAGGCGTTGCCGGTGGCCCGCAAGGTGGACCGCGCGCAGCCGGACAATCCAACGACCCTGAAATTCCTTGCGAGGTCGTTGGCGGCCTGTGGCGAATCGGAAAAGGCGCTGCGGACGGCCAATCGCGCCCTCAAGTTGACACCGGACAGCCCGAGCGTGCTGAAGATCGTTCGGGAGATCGAGGCGCAGATCGACAGCGGGAATTTTCAGTTCAAGCGCGTCTGCGAGGTCTGAACATGCAACGGGGAAGGCCGCATGCGATACCTTCCCCGCTCGGCATCCTCACTGAGAGCCGGGTCTGATCCGGTTCAGGCGGCCCGGCCAGCTTTCTGGTCGCGTGCCTGCCAGAGAAGCTCGGCGATCACGAAATCGTCTGGCCAGTCGATGTCGACGGTCTTTTCCTTGCTGACTTCGTACAGCACCGGCCGGTCGCCGATGCGGTCGGCCTGGTCGCGGTAGATTTCGATCGGAGCGATGAAGATCGAGCTATTGATCTCGAACAATGGCTCGAAGGTCTGGGTCCGCGGCCATTTTTCGACCTTGCGGTCGTAATTGACCGGCCCGCTCTCGTTCCACAGAAAATTCTGGATGCGGGTCGCGCCGGCCAGGCTGTCATGGGTCCCGGCGGCGAGCGCGTCATGATAGGCCTTGAGCGCGATCGAATAATCCTCGCCATCGAAGAAGGGCGATGTGACGTGCGTCCAGAGCACGGTGCCTTCGGCGATGATGGTCGGGACATAGGCGATGACCTCGTCGGTCAGCGTCGCCGACGAGCAGAGGTGATCGGGGCGATGGTCGATCCGCAAACGACCCTTGGCGGAATCCAGCCGGGTTTCTCCGACCGCGATCACGACCGGATCGTTGGTCGACAGCACGATCTCGTCGATCAGCGGCGACTGGATCAGCTGATCCAGCTTGATGCCGACCAGGCCCTCCGAATTGCCGGCGAAGGGGCGGGTGTTCTTGAACGGAACGCGCTGGCTGCCCGAACGGCAGGGCAGGAAGGCAGTTATCGTCATCGGGCATCCGCCATATCAGGGATGAGCGCGGGCAGCTCCCGCAGGTCGCGAATCCGCTCGAAGCCACGGCCCGCCCAATGGGCGCGCATGCCGGGCTTGGCAGTCGAATAATGGTCCATATAGACGAACCTCGTGCCGGTGGCATCGGCGGCACGCAAGTCCGCTTCGGCATCGCCGACGAACATCATGCTGCCGCGTGCTGCTTCGTCGATCCCGAGCCGCTCGGCGATCGCTTCGATATGGGCGGGCTTGCCGGTTGGCGAACCGAGGATGTCGACGAAATAGGCGTCGAGCCCCTTCTCCTTCATCACCGAACGCAGCTCGGCCTGATCGGAGCCGGAAACGATGAACATCGGGATGCCGGCATCACGGATTCGATCGAGCACCCCGAGCATGCCGGGCGTGGTCGGGCAGCGCACATAGGCCGAATAGAGCCCATCGGCATAGCCCTGGACGAGCGATTCGACGTCGACCCCGTCGCGGGGGGCGCCTGCCGTCTGGACCAGCCATTCGAACAGGCGCCGCCGCGAGGTGCCGAAATTGCCGGCGACGTGACGGCGGAAAGCCGTCACATGCTCTTCGGAAAAACCGGCATCGTGCGAGGCGCTGCAAAACACCCGGATCTTCATCCGGTTGGAGACGAGCAGCACCCCGTCGCAGTCGAAGATGACCGCTGCCGGCTTCGAGCCGGGCGCGAGCATGATCAGGCCGCGGCGACGAGGCCGTGGACGGACCGGCGACCCACATCATAGCGGGTCGGCGTGAGGCTCGCGATCGAACTGCTGCCATGCTTCTGCGCAAAGGTGTCGAGCGACATCTGCACTTCGCGGCCGAGCTCCTGCTGCGCCTGCGAGGCCTGCTCATAGCCGTCGAAGCCGACCAGCCAGCATTTCTCGAGTTTCAGCGCTTCGACGACGCCCAGGCCGAGGGCCATCGGACCCGAGTCGGACACCGGGCCGCTCTCCGGGGTGCCGTAGCCGACACCGACCGGATTGGCCTGGTAGACCGGCACCGTGAGGCCCGAGGGAACGCAGTCGGGAATCCGCGGCGGCGTCGCGACGACGGCGCCGACGAAGTTCGCGGTCTGCGCCTTGGTCGCCCGGAAGGCGTCATGGCCGGGAAGGCACAGGAGTTGGCGGCCACCGATCTGGTTGGCGATGTTCAGATGGCGCGACGACGAGAAGACGACGATCGGATCGTAGCGCTCGACGAAGTCGCGGACCGCATCGAGATGCTGGAGCACCGACGGACCACCGCCGACCAGCAGAGCGCTCTTGCCCTCGAGGCCCAGCGACGAGACGTCGGGATAGCCGAGCCGGTCGACCTCGGCACCGCTCTGCTGCTGGAGCGAGCGGATGATCGACAGAACCGAATAGCGGCTCTTGGCGAGCCAATCCATCACGTCCTTCTGGGGCAGGTTGTTCGCGCCGGACAGCATATAGGGCAGGTTGGTGCCCCACTCATATTCCTTGCGCATTTCCTCGAACGGCGAGACCACATTGGCCAGCGCCTCATAGTCGAGCGCACGGCCTTCGGCGCGCGCAAGATGGATCAGCACGGTTTCGGTGCGCAGATTGCCGGCGCCACGGCCCATGCCGGTGAAGGTGCCGTCGACGACGTCGGCGCCGGCCTCGATCGCCGCGAGCGTGTTGGCGAAGGCCAGGCACATATTGTCATGGCCATGATAGCCGATCGCGACGTCGGGCAGCGCGGCGCGCAGATCGGTGACGACCCGGCGCACGCTTTCCGGTGAGCAGCCGCCATAGCTGTCGACAACCGACAGATAATCATAGGATTCGGGCTCGTCGATCGCGAGCTGGAGCTTGCTGATGTCGTCCTGGTAGGTCGACATGTACATCACGTTGAAGCCGACCTCGATGCCGAGCTTCTTGAACTCGCGCGCGAGCGCCAGGCAATCGGCGAGAGCATTCGGCGCTGCGGTGATTCGCACGCAGTCGACGATGCCGACGAGCGGCGAGAACAGCGGCTCGACCCGGTCGGGCTTGCCCGACTTGCCGTCGAGCATCACGATGAGTTTCTGGTCGCTGCGCAGGCGCTTCTTGATCGACCGCAGCTTGTCCGGCCGCAGGAAGAAGAATTCGCCGAAATAGCCGTTCATGTCGTCGTTGACATAACCGAGTTCGATATAATCGATCGGCAGGCGCGCCACGGAATCGATATAGGTGTCGACGAGCTCGGGCTGGAAATCCCAGTTCGTGTAATAACCACCGTCGCGTAGCGTGCAATCAAGTACTTCAACCATCGATGCCCCCGGCGTCAGTCGGTCCAATCATCGGCGACTGTCTATCAGCCGCCTGCGAGACCGTAAAGCCGTGTGCACTTGCGAGCGCGGCATATTCAACCCCCTATGCGAGGTTGATGGCGAAAAAATATTGCGGGCGCTTATGGTTGCGTCGTTTTTGTGACGCTACCGCCGCAAAGGCGATGTTGCGTCGCATCAAAAAGTTTCGCCCCCGAGCCCTTGCGCGAGCCGCTGTCATTTTACTATGAGGGGCAACGCGGAATTGGCAGGCATTCTCAGGATGTTCACGTCCGACGTGCGATCGTGTTGCGCTCGTTCGGGCTTCCTGATTCGAACATAACATGTCGGGGGGCATTTTGGCTAAGATAGCTACCTTCTTCAACGAGTGGCAGATCGACAAGCTGATCCAGGACAATGACGTCACGCAGGCGCATGCCGCGTGGGATCATTTTTCCAGCAATTTCTCGCACGAGGATGCTCGGCTCGAGCAGTTGCTGGCGCTGGCGGATCTGGCGTTCATCGTCGGCGCGCACGAGCGTTCGCTATCGATGCTCGAAACCGCCAAGATGCTCGATAGCCGCAGGGTCGAGATTTACCACAAGATCGGCAGGGTCTATCTGCACCGCGGCGACATGAGCGCGGCGGCCGAGGAACTGCTGCGCGGGACCGAGGTCGACCCCTTCTTCCCGTTCAACTGGCTGTGGCTCACGCGGATCGAATCGACACGCGGGAACAATGGCGCGGCGGCGGAATATGCGACGAAATTCGCCGCATTGGGCGCCGATCCCTATACCAGCGACGACATGCGGCTGCTCGAGCGGGTGGCCGGGCATGTGTTCATGCATGTCAGCCGCGATCAGAGCCTGCCGCTCTACGAATATTTCTTCGCGCGCAATCCGACGCCGCATATCACGACCCGCCTGGCGGAAGCCTGTATCGCGCTCGGTGATCACAACCGCGCGGTTACGCTGCTCAACGGACCCTATGCGCTCGGCCAGCTCGACAAATGGGGCAGGGCGGCGCTCGCCGACAGCTATTTGCGGGTCGATCCCAAGCGGGCCGCCGAGGTCGCCAAGGAACTGATCGTCGAAGATCCGGCGACGGCGCCCGAAAATGCCCTCGCGATCTACTTCGAGGCGTCGCTGCGCGCCGATGGCAAGACCATCGAGGAGGCGCTGACCGATCATCGCCTCGAATTCAGCGACGTTCAGCGCAACCGCTTGCGTCTGCGCGATCTGCAGATTCGCCAGGATTTCGACGGGATCAGCGCGCTGGTCGGGCCTTGGGTGATTCCGCCGCATGGCCAGATCTACTACGCGCTGATCGAGGCGGCCTATGGCGCGCTGGGCCAGGGGCGGCTGGCAACGGTCGAGGCGCTCCTGCACAAGGTCAAGGAAGCCGATCGCGACCATATCACGGTCAAGCTCCTCGAAACCGACCTGTCGTTCCGGCAGCAGAACTGGGACCGTGCGGACGCCGCGCTGCGGTCGATTACCGACGACGAGGGCCGGCCCGAAATCCTGCTCAAGCGGTTCGAGCTGGCCTGCTTCCGTAGCGATCGCGACCTCAGCCGCACGCTGCGGCTCCAGCTCGACGCGATCGTCCCGCTGCCGAGCAGCTTCATGGCGCCGGTCCTGCGGTCGCTGGCCGAGGATCGGCTGTGGTCGGATATCGTCGAGCGGACGATCCCTTGGCTCAGCCACGAGTTCAGCTATCCGCAGATCGGCTATGTGATTTTCCGCGCGGTCAGCAAGACCGGCGGCCACAGCGAGGTGCTCAAGGCGATCGAGGCGGTCGCCAATTGGCGCGGCAGCGCCGATCTCGCCAAGCTGCACATGATCATCAGCTATGACATGGCGCGTCGTCATGACGAGCTTCCGCGGCTGATCGAGGAAAGCAAGGGGCAGGCCGACACGCTGCTGGCGAAGAAGCTGCGCATGGAGGCTTCGGGTGGGGTCGCTCGCCGGGGCCGCAACGCGATCTTCCTGTGTTCCGATCGCAACTATATCTGCTCGACGATGGTCGCGCTCGAATCGGTCATGACCGCCTGCGAGGGCTATGACTGCGACTTCTTCGTGGTCGCCGACCAGGAGGCGCTCGACGAGGTTCGCGATACCGCCAAGGCGATGGCGATGAACGGGGTCGAGCCGATCCTGGTCCCGGTCGAGCCGTTGATTCCGTCGCCCGAGAAGCTGTCCGCCGATTATGGCCTGTTCACCAGCGGCCATGTCCTGTCGAGCGCGGCTTTCTATCGCATCTATTTCGCGCATCACCTCGCCAAGGGCGGGATGTACGACCGCGGCGTCTATGTCGATTCGGACACGGTGATCCGTCCGCGCTTCGTCGAACTGCTGACGATGCCGATGAACGGCGATCCGATCGCGGCGCGTCGCGAACCGCTGCGGGCCGAGGTGCTCGCGGCGACGCGGGCGCACGATCTGACCGAGGGGACTTATTTCAACTCGGGTGTGCTGCTGTTCGATTTCACCAATCCGGGCGCCATGACCGGCCTCGACGGTTCGATCGCGGCGATCGGCGGCGATGCCGTGCTGATCTATCATGATCAATGCGCGCTCAACCGCGGTTTCCGCGGCCTTTCGATGTCGCTCGACGAGGCGTTCAACTATCCCGTCTCGGAAGAGAAGACGATCGCAGAGCTGCCCGACGAGGCGGCGATCCTCCATTTCCTCGATCGGCCCAAGCCATGGAGCGTCGCTTATGCGGGGCCGTGTGCGTTGCTATGGTATGACCAGTGGCAGCGATTGGCGGGCAAGATCGGGGGCGATGACGCCAAGCGGCTGATGCGGATCCACGCCGAGTGAGGGCGGCTGTGAACTGCATCACGATCGCGTGGGCGGAAGCTGCTATCAATATCCTTCGAAATTCAGCTAGAGAGGCATTTTGGCGCCGTAACGACGCGCTCCATATGGGATGATCAAGGTTCGAATGCCGCGGGACACGCCCAAGAACGAGTCGCGAATAAAGGAATAGCAATGCCCGTTAACAGTGTCGTCTTCTTCACCACGCAAACAAGTGCGTCGGCGTCGATATGGCGGATAATGTTGCATTTGCAAAAACATGCCGAGCGGCAGGGGCTCCCCGCGCGCGGTATTCGCCATCTCGGCCATGAAGTGCATGTCGGTTCGCTGCCGAGCGACTTCAACTGGGGTCAGTTGCCGTTCGAAGACACGGTCATCCACCATAATGTGATTCACCTCACCAATGGCGCGGTCCAGCCGGCGGACATGCAGTTCGTCGTCAATTTCCGCGATCCGCGCGACGTGCTGTGCAACCAGTTCTACTGGACGACCTATCATCAGGCGTTCGAGGAAAGCGACGAGGCCTTTGCCGAGCGGATCAGGAAGGTGAACGAGAAGGGCCGCGATCAGTGGATCCTCGAGCGTCTGCCCAAGGATCCCAGCGCGCCCGACGTCTATTACAACAAATTTCTCGCGGCGGTGGACGCGATTCCCGCAAGCCAGCGGGTCATCGCCACCTATGCCCGTGTCTGCCTCGGCTTCGACAGTTTCGTCGAGCGGGTCGCCAAGCCGTTCGGGGTCAAGCTGACGCCCGAACTGTGGGCCGACCTCGCGCCCGAGCGCCCCGAGGGGCTGGCCGACAATCCGCAGTGGATCGGAACCCAGTGGGTCGGCGGCGATACCGCGCCGGGCCGGTTCAAGCGCGAGCTCAAGCCCGAGACGCTGCGCGTGCTCAACGCCAATTATGGCGACGTGCTCCGGCGGATGGCGCGGCTCGATCCCGATTACGCCGAATATTATCTCGACAGCATCGACGTCTGATCGCCGTTGACCGGGCTTCGCAACGCGCGAGGCTCCGGCCCGTCGGCGGAATGGCATCGGATATGGCAGCCCGAACGTAACGATGCGGGGGCCGGCCGGGTGGGCGGCGTCAGCCCTCGGCGGTCTTTCGTTCGATCAGCGCCACCAGCGCGCCGACATTGGGCAGGTCGTCGAGTTCGCGGCTCCTGAACTTGATCCCGAAGCGATCTTCGGCTTCCATGATGATCTCGATCTGCTTGAACGAGTCCCACCCGCCGATGTCCGCCATCGTCATGTCGGGACGCAGCACGATGTCATCGCGCATGAACAGGTCGGCAAATATCGCGTTGAGGCCGGCCAGTGCGCTTCCGTCGGTCATCGTCGACTTATCCTGTCCGCTATTTCTGGGATCGGGGCGCGATATGATCGCGCCCAGGTCGATCTTCATGCTGGGTCATTATGGCGGGAATGAGTCGTGGCGACCGGCCTGGCCTCGCGCCGGCCGACCAGTTCCGCGCGAAGCCGCACCAGTTCGGCTTGTCCGGGATGCGCGGCGAGCGCTTCGTCGATGGCGGCTTCGGCTTCGTCGATGCGATCGAGCGCGATCAGGCTGCGCGCAAGTCCGCCCCACGGTTCGACGTTCGGCCGAAATTCCTGGCGCATCGATCGCCAGCGGCCAAGCGCGACGGTCCAGGCTTCCGCCGTTTCGGCGGTGAGAGCATATTGGGCGCGAACCGCCAGACTGTCCGGGAAACGCTTGATCGAGGTTATCCCGACGATTTCGGCACTCTGGGGATCGCCGGCTCGGTTGAGCGCCGCCATCTCCCCGGCGAATCCTCCGGGCGACAGCGGGTCGGCCTTCTGCAGCATCCGAAAGCGCTTTGCCGCCTCGCGCCAGTCGCCGTTGGCCGCCGACGTCAAGGCGGCCTGCCGCACGACCTCGCGATCATCGCCGAACAACTGCAGCGCAGGAGTCAGCATCAGATCGGCTTCGGCGGCGCGACCGAGCGACCGGAGCGCAACGGCACTGCCGCTATAACCGGCGGCAAGCCTGGGCGAGGTGGCCTTGACCTTGTCCCAGCGCACCAATGCGGCGGACCAGTCGCGGGCGTCCTGGGCGAGCTCGGCATGGGCCACCAGCAAGGCGACACTGTCCGGAAACCGGCGCAGCCCTTCCTCGCAGATCGGCACGGCCTCCTCCGATTGATCCGATGCTCGCAGGGCGGCGATCTGATCGAGCATCGGCTGCTCGGGCAAGTCGGTCGATATCGGCAACTCGCGGGCCAATTCGGCCTCGACGCGGGCCAGCAGGCCGCGGCTATGCTCGTGATAGTCGTTGCTGATCGAGATCAGTGCCTCGCGCGCCTCGGCGAATTTTTTCTGTTCGAAGCGCGCCATGGCTAGGCCGAACAGGGTCGAATGGTCGTCAGGCCAATATGGCAGCGCTGCCGAGAACCGCCTTTCAGCCTCGCTCCAGTCCGTCCGGTGCGCGGCGGCCCATGCATAATGGAGGCGCAGCAGATAATTGTCGGGAAACTGACCTATGCCTTCGCTGAACCAATGGTCGGCCTGGCTGAACATCTTCAGCGCGTCCAGGGTTTCGCCGAGGCCGCAAAATCCGTCGGGGTCGTTCGGGGACAGCTGCCGGACCTGCTTCCACAGATCCAGTGCCTCTCGAAATTTCTTGCGGTCGTACGCGGCGCGCGCTTTCGCGGACAGATCGCTTATATCGATCACCTCGGAACCCATAAGCTATCCGACACTCCCCGCGGCACGAACCAGGAAAAAAGCGCGCGCGGCTGCGGAAAACCTGACGCGCGACGATCGATAAAGCGTTCGGCTACGGCCGACAATCGCCGATATGCGATCGGCTCTCAGCGCCGCGTGCTTCCTTTGCGGCGGCCTGAGGAATGACCTGCCGCCATGGCCGGGATGGCGGCGGCCGCAGGGTTGGATGTGATCGCCGGTACCGGATCGGTCGCGTCGACGAAGTCCGGGCGCGTCAGCGCATCGAAGACGTCGCCATAAGCACGCCCCATGGCGACGGCATCGAGCACCGGCGGCAGTTGGGCGATCAGCGCGTCATAGGCCTGTCGATCGGCGGCGAGCTCGAACACGCGCAGCAGATCGACATGGTCGCCGGTACCGAAATGCAGGCCGGTCACGCCGTCGACGACCTTTTCCGCCATGCCGCCGATGCCGGTGGCGATCACCGGGCGGCCGATCGCATAGGCTTCCTGGATGACCACCGGCGAATTTTCCCACCACAGGCTGGGCACGAGAACATAGTCGCATGCCGCCATCAGCCGGCCGACGTCGCGATTGCCATAGGCGCCGGCATAGCTGAGGAAGGGGTGCTCCTCGACGGCGGTTTCGAACCGGTCGAGAAAGGCTTGGCCCTGGCCGACCATATTGCCATGGACCCGGATCGAGATCCGCTCGGAAAGCTCTTCATGCGCGGCGATCAGCTCGACCGTGTCGAGCAGGGTCGACACCCCCTTGAACGGCGTGATCTGGCCGAAAAAGCCGAAAACCCAGCTGTCGTCGCCGGTGCGGCGCCGGCGCGGCGGCGCGGACGGCGGCACATGGTTGAGCCCGTTTTCGATCACCCGCAGCCGTTCGGGCGGAATCCCCCAGTCGGCATAGCGGCCGGCCAGGAAATGGCTCGGCGAGACGAAGCCGTCGATCGCGGCGAAGCTGTCGAGGAAGCGATCGCGCCGGATCGCGAACTGCTGGCGGCTATGTTCGGGGTAGCAGCCGATGCAGGCGGGAAGGCTGGCCTCCTCGCACAGCACGCGATGCTGCCGCGTGATCATCTGGCCATGATTGTGGCAGATCGCGAGATATTCGTGGAGCGTCATGACCGTCCGGAACGCCGGATGCTCGGCGACCGCGCGGATCGTATCGATCCCGAAATTCATGAAATGGTGAAAGTTGACCAGCGTCACCTCGGCCGCCGCGAGCAGTTCGATCAGGCGGGTGCCGAGCGCAGCGCTGCCGACATGGTAGAAATGGTCGTAGAGTTCGGGATCGTGGAACAGCGCATATTCACGGTCCGACGCGAGCGCGAGTTCGCCGCGGCGATCCTCGGACACCGCGGCGACGAAGATGACGTCGCGGCCCAGCGCCGCCAGGCCCTGATAGACCGCATAGGCCGACAGTTCGGCACCGCCGCGCTGGATCGACGGATGGACATGGCTGACGATCGCGATCCGTTCGCCATCGCGGGGGGGAGGAAGATTCGGGGTCATGCGGTGCCTGCGGCCTCGTTGACGGCCCGTTCCAGCCGGGTCGGTGCGTCCGGGCGCAGCAGCCGCGCGCCGTCGGCCAACGCAGGCGGCGCGTCGGGCAGCAACCCGACCGCCTGATGGCGCGCACCGCCGACGAACGCCGGAACATCGGCCAGCCAGGCCTCGAACGGCGCGCGACGCCAGGCGAAGGATTCGAGCGAAGCCGTGCCGCTATCGTCGGAACGAGCGGCATCGCGAACCGCGTAGAGGGCGAGCGTGCCGTCATGGGTGGTCGCGGCCCGCCAGCCGGCGTCGGTAACAAGCGCCGAGGGGCCAAAGAAGGCGAAATGGTCGGCGCCGGTCGCTTCGAGGATGTGCGGCAGCGCGTGGAGCGCGCCGGCCGGGTCGTCGCCGAGGAACAGGCTGCACGGGGTGCTGGTTGCCGCCGCCAACTCGCGGAACAGCGCGACCACGGCAGGCCGCGTCGCGCCGCGATCGGCGATGAAGATCAATCCGGCGCCGGCTTCGGCGCCCCGGGCGCGGCGGCCGACTTCCTCGAACAGGAGGAAGGCATCGCTGCGCTCGTCCGGTACCGCGAAGACCAGCGCGGCATCGCATGGCGCGACCTGCATCGGCGTCACCCGCGCGGCCCGTGTCCGAACCTCGTCGCGGATCGCGGCGGCCAGCTCCGGGAAAAAATGCTCGGCGGTGAGCGCCGGATAGAGGTGGCGCAGCAGATCGAGCGAGGCGGCATGGCCGAGGCGGCGCACCGCGCCCGGGTCGATGCCGTGGATCGAGGCCGTGCCGTCGCCGAGCAACACCTTGAGCGTCGGGTTGTCGATGTCGCGCGCGCCGATCGGTCCACGGAACACGGCGACGAAGCCGGCCCGCCCGGGCAGCAGGTCGCATCCCTGCGCGGCGTCGTACAGGTCGTGCCGTTCGCCGAAGCCGATGCTGTCGCGGTCGCATTCGAGCACGGTCGATCCGAACCGCATCGCGAAACCATCGACGGTCTTGAGCGGGCTGAGCACCCAGCCTCGGACGATCGCGCCGAAGGCGGGCAGTACATAGACTTCCTCGAGCGAAGCGCGGACGCGCGCGCCCGAAAATTCGCCGGTGGGCTGCCAGCTGTCGGGATGGTCGAACAGCTGCTTGAGGCTGAGCCGGTGGCCACCATAGGATACCGGCCAGCGGAACGAGAAATGCTCGGCGAAATCGCGCTTGGTCGACGGGACCAGCGCGTTGACCGCCTGGAGATAGGATTTGCCGTCGTCGAAGAAGATCAGGAGGTTTCCGCCCGAGACGGGGCGCCAGTCCGACTGGATCACGCCGATCACGCCGGCGGCGTCGATGCCGGCATCGTCGCGCTTGAACATCATCGTCGCCATCGCGCCGGTGGTGCGCTGCCCGTCGAAGATGAGCACCGGCATGTCGGCGGCGACCCGGCTCTTCATCCAGCCGCTGAACCAGACCAGCCCGCTTTCGTCGATCGCGATCTGCTCGATATAGCCGGCCATGTTGGCCGGGTCGGCGCGCAACGGCGTGCGTGCGAGCGGCTCGGCCTTGCCGCGCTGCTGCGACAGGCGGGCGAGCAGGTCGAACTCGCCATCGGCCGCCGCGGCCGCCAGGGTGGGGACGGCGGGCGTCGCGGCCAGGGTGGCGGTGTCGGGTAGCGGTGTCAGGCTGCGCAACATGGTGCTCGCGCCGACCACCCGTACGCCAAGCTGACCCTGGGCACCGGCGGTGATCATCTCGCCGATGCGATCCTGCAGCATGCCCTGGAAGGCGAAGCCGGCCATCATCTCGCGTCCCGGGGCAATTGCGAGGTCGCGGCGCGGCCGCTCGACCACCGCTCGCGCCACGGTCATATCGCCTATCATCAGCTCGACGGTGAGACGCGCGCCGGGATTTTCGAGATCGATCGCCCAGCCCTCGATCCCGCCGGCGAGATCGAACGTCTCGACAAGGCCTTCGACGCGGCCGCGCGAGGCGCCGCCGTCAGCGGACATGGGGGAGGGGGGCATCGCCATCGCCGAGAGGCGTCAGAAACCGAAACGCCGGCGCTTCTTCGGCGCGGGCGTTACCGGATCCTCGATCGCCGGAAGGCTCGCGATGTCGGGGAAGTCGGAGAATGAGGGCGGCGGCGCGGCCCCCACCATGTCGCCGAACGGATCGGTGCCGGCGTCGGTCGCCTCGGCGGCGACGGTCCAGTCGTCGGTCGGCGCCGGCACCTGGTCGATCATCGGTCGCGTGAGCTCGAGCATCTGTTCGGGCTGCAGCATCTGTTCGTCGCCGAAGTCGAGCGCGACATCGTCGCCGCCGCCGACCATCATGGTCATCGGCTCGTCCTCGTCGTCGTCGTCGTCGACCGCCGGCTGGGAGAGGTCGAAGTCGGCCAGTCCCACGCCGCCGATATCGGCGAGGTCGGGCGGAAGCAGTTCGGTGCCGACGGTGTCGGCGCGCGACAGCGCCGCGGCCAGATAGCTTTCGGTCATGGCCGCGATCGTCAGATTCTCGCCGGCGTCCCCGGCCAGCGGCGAATAAGGCGACGACAGCGCGGCATTGACCGCGACCGAGAAGGACAAGGCGTCGCCCAGCTTGTAGAGATAGGCGTTGGCGCCGGCTTCGGCCGCGCGTTCCTTGAAGGCTCCGATGGCGGGCGCGACGATCTTGCAGCCGGCGATGAGCGCCTCGCTGAACACCATCGAGAAGGTTTCCGGCCATAGCGACGGGAACAGCAGGCAGTCATAAGCCGACATGATCTCGACGACGCGGCGATTGTCGTAATTGCCGCGCAGCACCAGTCGGTCCTTGCCGAAATTGTCGCTGATCAGCTTGACCGCCTGCGCGACCTTCTGCTGAAAGTCGGGACGGTTGAGATTGAGGCCACCGCCCCAGATATCGATCTTGAGCTGCTTGCGGCTGGCGAGCAGCGGCGGGATCTGGTGCAGCAGGAAGCCGATCCCCTTGTCGCGCAGCACCTGGCCGAAAAAGGCCATCGTCTCGCCGCGCGGACGGCGGTCCATGCCGTTATAGGCGTGGCTGACCGTCTCGAAGCTGCCATTCGGTACCACCGCGAGCCGGTCCCCGAACCGGAAATGCTGCGCCATGATCTGGCCCTGGAACAGCGACGGCGTGACGACGACGTCGCATATGTCGAACAGGCGCTGGAACATCCGGAAGCGGACCGAGAAGTCCTTCGGCTCGCTATTGGGGAAGCAGCCGATGCAGTCGAACGGGGTGAAGCTCGAGCAGAGCTGGCCATTGGGGCGGACGAGATGGCCGTCGCGTTTGCAGATCGGCAGGAACTCGTGCGCGGTGAAGATGAAACGCGCCTTGGGGAACGCCTTGCGCAGCGCGACCAGGAAATCGATGCCCGTCAGCATGAAGTGATGGACGAAGATGACGTTCGGATCGATGCCCTTGGCGAAGCGGATATAAGCTTCGAGGACCCATCGGCTGCACGAGACGAAGCGGTCATAGTCGAACGCCGCGACGTTGACGATATATTCGTTCTCGCGCTGCGGCATCTTCACGATCGGGGTCGACTCCGACACCAGCCGCGTCGGTAGCCGGTCGTGGAAGGCGGTGAAGAAGCTCTGGTGGCCGGCCTGGCGCAGGCCGAGATGGAGGTTGTAGGCGACCTGCTGGGCGCCCCCCGGCACGATGTCCGGATGCATGAAGGAAAGCACCAGCGCCCGCATCAGCGTGCGCCCATGTTGAAGATGGCCGAATTGACCTGCTTGATCGCGTTGAGCAGCGAATCCTCGCCCGATCCGTAGGATTCGAGATGGATGAGATCGCGGGTGTTATAGACCTTCACCGATACTCCCGCGCGTTTGGCCATCCGGCAGAATTCGACATCCTCGAAATGCGCGAAGACGAAATGTTCGGGCAAGCCGCCGATCCTGTTCCAGGTCGGTTTGCCGACCGCGATCAGCGCACCGCTGACCGCCTCGACATCGGTGATCGCCCCTTCCTCGATCAGGTCGACCGGCATGTGGCGACCGATATGCGAGGTGCGCAGGACGCGCTGTGCCTTGTTCTTGTAGGATATCGTCTGGTCGAGCAGTTCGATCCCGTTGTGCATCACCTCGTCGGCGTCGGACAGCAGCGTCGCGCCATAGACATTGCCGTCGTCGGAGGCCGCGGCGAGCCGGGTGTAGACCGTCGGGTCGTTGCAGCAGATATCGGGATTGACCAACAGGATGCGCTGCGAGGTCGACAGTTCGACGGCGACGTTGTTCGCCGCGGCGAAGCCGATATTGTCCTCGAACAGGATGATCTTGTGGTTGATCTGGAACAGCTTGAACAGGCTTTCCAGATAATCGACCTGCTGCTGGAACAGCGAACCCTGCTGGAAGCCGAGGATGATCTCGGCGCCCGGCGGCAGGTCGAGGATGCGGGTGGTGAAGGCGTAGAGGCTGGCGATGAACGGCTTGCGATAGAAGACCGTGATCACCGAGAAGGTCGATGGACGATAGGCCTTGCCGAAGCTCAGATAGGCCGACTTCTGTTCGGCGAGATATTCGTTCCAGCTCGACTGGATCAGATCGGACAGTCCGCGGCTGCGATCGAACAACAGCCGCTGCTCGATCTGCCGGCCGGTGCGCTGGATATCGTAGACGATCCCGGCGAAGAAATCCGAATAGCTGTTGGGCACGACCGCCTTGCGCGCGACGAGGATTTCGTCGCGGACCGACACCAGCAATACCTCGACCGCGCCCGCCTCGAGCAGCGCGGGATCGCGCAGCAGGATCGTCAGTCCGACGGCGCCGGGCGCGCGGGGCTCGATGTCCTTGCGGGCGTAGAACAGGGTGGTGACGCGGGTCTGGTTGGAGGTGACGCCCCCGACCCGCAGGATGATCCGGATGAATTCGGTGGCGTCGACCGCCCAAAGCCTGATCGCAAGGTGCGAGCCGAACCGGGCCATCGTTTCGACGCCATGGGGCTTGGTGAACAGTCGCTTGGAAACCCGCGCTTCCCCCGAACCCTCGCCCGGAGAAATATCATCTCGAGAAACATCGCCATGTTCGGAAGCAGCGTCGGCAACGGCGAACTGGGCGGTCGCATCATGGGCTTGTTGCGGAACGGCCTGGGCCGTGAGGCCGGCGGCCGCATCGCCCACCGTGGCGCCTCCAGCACCTTTGTTCACGCGCTTACACTCCCGTCGCCCCACCGACCGAGAAACTGTCGGGAAAATCACGTCTAGCGGTATAGGGTCAAAAGACTAAATTCAATCTTAATTGCGTGGATTTAGGCGCTCTTCGGCGCCTGCAACTATGACCAGCGCATCAGGTCCTCATAAGCGCTGGCATCGACCGTCGTTCCCGGCTGGGGCTTTTTGGTCGAGGCCCCGAAAACGGTTGCCAGTTCGCTATATTTCTCCGGAGTCAGCGAACCGAGAACCCGCTCGAGCATCACGCCGTTCATATTGTTGAGTTCGGCGGCGACCATGATCGGTTCCCACAGATCCAGCACGATGCTTTCGGTTGCGGTGCGCGCCTCGATCACGATCTTGCCGCTCGCCAGATCGCCGGCGGCGACGGCACGCGGCAGCGATATCCTGAACCGGATGAGATCGGGCTGTTGCGGGTCGCGAATACCCGCCCCCGCCACGCGATTGTCACCGATAAGGGCGCCGATCGACACTTCCGTCGCCTGCGGGCCCCTGACCCATCCCGCCAACACCCTGTCGGAGAAGAAATCCACTACACCTGAGAGCAAGCCCGCATTCCCCCGTCACTCTGGTCCGTCGAACGATGCTAGCATGGTTCTTTTCGCATTTGCAGCGATTCTAGTCGCCTGACCCGACAGTTTTTTCCAGCCGGCTGCCATATTTGCGGCATTTCGGGATTTTGTGCGATCCCGCGACATGGCGGTGCGGCGTCGGCAGCTCATTCGCCGATCCGCAGCCGCACGCGCAGAAGATCGCGATCGACCGTCTCATGGCAGGCCGACACCGCCATCCTCGTCAGGAAAAGCCAGGGTCTCGCGCCGATACTGTCGAAGTTGCGACCGCCCTCGTCGGCGTCGATCAGCGACGGATAGGAATAGCGAGCCTTGTCGTCGCAGGATCGCGAGCCGAGGATCGGCAGCCGCAACAGGGTCCTGGTGGGCGTCCAATGGACGAGATCGGCGGACCAGCTGTAGCGGATCGATCCGTCCGGAGCGTCGGACGCACGACCGACCTGCATCACCGCGAGATAGCGCCCGCTCGGCTTGTGGTAGCTGATCGATCCGGGCGCTCCGCCGATGGCGACCGGCTGGCATGGCACCTCGGCCTGTCCCGGTGTCGAACGATAGGGATCGGTCGCGCGATAGCGATAGCCGTCGGCGGACAGCCCCCGCCACGAGGTCGGATCGAACGGGTTCGACGACCGGAACAGGCAAACTCCGGGGCGTTGCGCGCCGCCGCCGGTGGTATTGGCCATGAAATAATAGGCAGCGCCCAGCCTGACGATGTTCGACGGATTGAAGAAGCCGCGATGTCGCCCCTGCTCCACCTCCTGGCGAAAGCTGGCGCCCGCCACCAGTATCGGCCGCGATGCGGTTGCGAAGCTGCGCCCGCCATCGTTCGAGCTCGCCGCGACGATGCTGTTGTACCAGCAGGCCATCGCCGCGGTGAACCGGCATCGTCCGGGATAGCGGCCGGCGCGATATTCATCATGCACCAGCGCGGCGACATGCCGCCCGTCCTCGGTCCAGGTCGCGGTTATGTAGCTCCATCCGGCATAGGCTGCGGGATCGGGATCGTCACGGCTGACCAACGCCTTCGCGCAGCCATGGCGAAGATGCAGCAGCGATCGGCCGTTGAAGCTGCGATTCTTTTCGTCGCTGGCGAACAGGACGATCTGTCCGCTGGCGTCGCGAAAGGCCCGCACGGGCGCGTCCGGTACATCCCATTGCTCGCAGCGCTGCGATTGCCAGTCATATACGGGTTCGAACCGGCCGACGACGCTCAGCCGGAGCGAGGAGTCGGGCACGACTCCCGCCAATGCGGTCGCGACGGCGGCCAGCGCCGCTGCGGCGATGATGATCGCCGGTGGCCGGAGCGCGCGCCGCGCCACGGCCGGTTCAGCGCGCGGGCAGCGTGCGCAGCGTCCGTTCCATGCTCTGGCAAAGCACGACGTCGGGGCGCCAGCGATTGATCAGCGACAGGTCGATTTCGGCGGATTCGACGACGCTGAAATCGCGGAACATCGCCTTGAACCACCAGCTCTGGCTGCGATTGCTGGCGCCGTTTCCGAAGCTGCCGAACGCCAATATCTTCAGATCGCAGGGTGCCGAGGGATTGTGCCACGTCGACCGCAGCGCGCCATCGTCGCGCGTTTCGGTTTCCGCCGGCCCGGGCAGCAATGCCTCGATCTCAGCATATTCGGGGACGAGTTCGGTCTCGTATATCGGAAAGGAGAAATGCTGCGCCAATTCGCCCGCAAACGGCACGCTTTCGCGTCCGGCAGGCGGAATTTGGCTGCACAGCTCCGCGATCTTCGCAAATTGGTCGGTGCGTCCGTCGACCAGCCCGCCGATCTGGTTGGCGAGCTGATAGAAGCACAATTGCGCGCCGATCGCACGAATCCCGTCGTCCAATCGCAGATAGGGTGCGATGCCGGCGGCGTGGCACGCGCGCAGCGCGGCGACGAGCGACCGGTAATAAGGGAAGGCCTTGGCGTCGGCGCGCAGCTGATCGGCGATATTCGCTTCGATCAGGCTGAGGCGTGCCGTGATCATCGGCGATCCCGGCGGCGTCAGCGCGTGCAGGATCGTCGCCTTCTCGGGAAATATGCTCTGGACATAGACCGCCTTGCGGCGGGCGATCGCCGCCTGCCTGCCCCGGAACAGGCTCAGCCAGGCCTCTGCATCGGATTCGATCTTCGGGCCGGTGCGGTCGGCATAATGGCCGGCGACGTCGTGCGGTCCGCGATGGGCGAACAGGAAGCCTTCCCTGCCGATAACCGCCGCGCCATCGACCGATTCGAGGCCGATCGGCAACCGGAACAGGCTCAGATCCGCCACGACCTTGGGGGTGGGCGCGAGGTTGCCGATCTGCACCCCGGACTTTTCGAGTTCCCGGGTACGGTGGGTCCGGGCGATGTCGAGGATCGAGGGGAACATCAGAAGATCGAGCGGGGGAAGGTCGCCACGGGTCGCCCGCAGCACGGCCCGGTCCTCGATGATATATCGGGCGATCGCCGGATCGGAGAAGGGCAGCGTGAAGGCGCCATGCGGCGTGTCCGCGCGGTCGCCATCGGCCAAGGTGCTGCCGACGTCCTCGCCGTCGATGAACAACGTGATCTTGACGGTGCGGCAGGCGGGATCGTGCGAATCGCCGGCCCAGCCGTGCAACGCCTGGCCAACCACCAGCCCATCCCAGAACCCGACCAGCGTGCGCGGTTCGGTCGACGGAGCCTCTACGGCCTTGGGTGTTTTCGCGGGCCTGGCCGGCTTGGGGGGCTTGGGAGGCTTCGCTGTGGCCGCCTCGACCGGCGGGGCCGGGCGGGGGGCTGGCGCTGCGGGCTCGGCCGGCGCGCTTGCGGGTGGAGCCGTGGTCTCGATCCGGGCCTCGGATACGCTTGTCGCGTCGCCGGAAACTGTCACGGCGCCAGTGTCGGGCGGGACTGCAGCCGGTTGAGGGGCTGCCTCGGCCGGTGGCGTTTGCTCGATCACGACCTGTGAGACAGGGGGCTGCGAGACAGGAGCCTGGGGAGGCGGTGCAGGATTCAGCGGGATGACCGCCGCGGATTTCGGCGGCGGCGGCGTCGCCCCCATGCGGCCGATGCCGGTGGCCATCACGCGGTCGAGGTCGAGAAAATCCTGTTTGGACAGGAAGGACGCGCTCAGTTCCTCGTCGGTGGGTTCGCGCAGCTCGAATTCGAACGGGGCTTCGCCGTCGTCAGGCGAATCCGATTCCGCCGGATCGAGCCCGGACTCCGGGGACGTATCGCTTGCCGCCGGGGTGTCGGGCGCCGTCGGATCGGCGGGACCCTTGTCGCTGCCCGCTCGCGTAAACCGGCTCAGAAAGCGTTTCATCGACTCGATCCAGACTGGAGAAAAAGGCCGTGGTGCGGTGCGGCATAGCCCCTATGGACCGCCGTGCCAATTTTCAGGCGTGGTGCGTGCCCGCGGGGGCTGCGGCGCCCTTGCCGACGCCGGTGTAGGACAGTGAAGCGCGCGCGACCTCGGCCGACGGATAGATGTTGCGCAGGTCGACCAGCACCGGCGACTTCAGCATGCCGGCGATCCGCGGCAGGTCGAGCGCGCGAAACGCATCCCATTCGGTCACCAGCACCAGGGCGTCGGCGCCGTCGGCCACCGCATAGGGACTGGCCATGAACTCGACATCGTTCATCACCATGCGTGCCTGCTCCATGCTTTCGGGATCATAGGCACGGACCTTGGCGCCGGCGTCCTGCAACGCCTGGACGATCGCGATCGAGGGGGCGTCGCGCATGTCGTCGGTGTTGGGCTTGAACGCGAGGCCGAGCAGGCCGACGGTCTTGCCGCGGGCCTCGCCGCCCATCGCCGCGATCACCTTGCGCCCCATCGCGCGCTTGCGGGCGTCGTTGACCTTCACCACCGCCTCGACGATCCGCAGCGGAACCTCATGATCGTCGGCGGTCTTGAGCAGGGCGAGCGTGTCCTTGGGGAAGCAGGAGCCGCCATAACCCGGCCCGGCGTGCAGGAATTTCGATCCGATCCGACCGTCCAGCCCCATGCCGCGCGCGACTTCCTGGACGTCGGCGCCGCTGCTTTCGCACAGGTCGGCGATCTCGTTGATGAAGGTGATCTTGGTCGCGAGGAAGGCGTTGGCGGCATATTTGATCATTTCGGCCGATCGCCGACCGGTGAACATCACCGGCGCCTTGTTGAGCGACAGCGGTCGATAGACCTGCTGCATCACCCGTGTCGCCTCGGGGCTTTCGGAGCCGACGACGACCCGGTCGGGGCGCTTGAAATCCTCGATCGCGGCGCCTTCGCGCAGGAATTCGGGGTTCGATACGACCCAGATCGCCTTGTCCGGGGCAACCTCGGCGATCAGGCGCTCGACCTCGTCGCCGGTCCCGATCGGGACGGTCGACTTGGTCACGATCACGGTGGGGCCGGTCACCGCCTCGGCAACCTCGCGAGCCGCCGCATAGACATAGCTCAGATCGGCATGGCCATCGCCGCGGCGCGACGGCGTGCCGACCGCGATGAACACCGCATCGGCGCCGGTGACGCCTTCGGCCAGGTCGGTGGTGAAGGACAGGCGGTTCGCACGGACATTGGCCGCGACCAGTTCGGCGAGACCGGGTTCGTAGATCGGCATGATGCCGTTCTTGACCTTGTCGATCTTCGATTCGTCCTTGTCGACGCAGACCACGTCGTGGCCGAAATCGGCAAAGCAGGCGCCCGATACGAGGCCCACATAACCTGTACCAATCATCGTGATACGCATCGTTTACCCGATCGCCTGCTGGAAAATTTGGGGAGAGGAAGCTTCTGGTTGCCGCGAGCCCAGATAGCGCCCCGTCCCCGGCGCCGCAACGCGGATCGCCGCGCAACCTCCGGTCGAGGTCGCGCGGCGATCGCATCGCGTGCCGCCACGCAGGCGAACCGACGAGCCCGTCGCCGCCAATCCGGTGCTAGCGGATTTCGTGCGCTTCAGGATCGCGACGCGTCAGGCGGCTTGCGAAGCCTTGGCTTTCGCAGCCTCCCTGATGACCCGCGCGGCGCGGATCTTCGACAGTTCGAGCAGCGCCTTGATCTCGGCACTTTCCGGATCGAGCGCGAGCGCCGCCTTGAGCTTGACGTCGGCGGCCGCATAATCGCCGGCGTGGACCAGGTCCTTGCCCGCCTTGGTCATCTTCGCGACTTCGCGCTTCTGGCGCGCGGTCCGGACCCTGCAGACCTCGAGCTGGTCCTTGATGTCGGCATTGTCGGGGTCGAGCGCGAGCGCCGCCTTGAACGCCCGATCGGCGCCCGGATAGTCGCCGGCATGAAGCTGGTTGCGGCCTTCGCGACGCAGCTTGGCAAGCTGCTCGGCGATCTTCTTGAGCTCCTTGGCATCCTTGATCGCGCGCGCTTCCTTGGTCTCCTGGCTGTCATTGGCATTTTTCGCCGCCCTGGCCGCCCGCGCCTTGGTGAGGTCGAGGATCTTGGTCAGGTCCTCGTTCTTCGGATCGAGCGCGAGCGCGGCGTTGAGCTTTTCCTCCGCCGCCGCATATTGCTCGGCAAGCATCAGCTTGCGGCCTTTGCGTCCCAGCGTGCCGACCTCTTCGCTCTTGCGATAGGCTGCCGTCGTCTCCTTGGGCAGGCCTTCGAGATAGAGATGCGCATGTTCGGGATCCATCGCCGCCATGCGGCGCAGCGAACCTTCGAACGCCAGGTTCATCAGCGCGATCGTGTTCGGCTTGACGTCGCGCTTGTAGCGTCCGGGCAGGGTGTCGGCGCCGACCCAGGTATGGCCGACCCAGCGATCATTGTTGCTCAGATTGGCGACTCGCTCGGGCTCGAGATCGGCCTTGAGCTCCTTGGTCAGCTTCACCCCGAAAACATCCGCGACGCGTTCGGCCCAGCTGTCCAGATCGAGGCACAGCCGCGCATAGCCCAGCATCACCCGGTCCGATTCGGGAATCAGGTCGACCTGGTCGAGATAGTCGGCGACATAGTTGTTGGTATCGAGCGCGTCCTTGGGCAGCCGGCTGACGATCCACTTGTCGATGCCCATGTCGTGGATGACGGCGAGCCGGTCCTGGAATTCGCCTTCGGTCTCGTCGGGCCGCCGATGGCCGTCCTGCCAGAAATACTGGTTGCAGGTCAGGTCGCGCGGGTCGCGGAAATTGACGAGGAAGCGTGGGCCCTTGCCGGCGGCCAGCGGCGCCGGATTCACCCGCTCGATCATCTGGTGCAGGAACAAATGCCCCTGAGGCGGCAGATTATGCCAGTCGAAACCCTTGGAAACCTCGCCCTTCTTAACCTCATTGGCCATCTGGACCATGTCGCGGACCGGCACGCCTTGCCGTTTGGCATGGTCGTTGACCATGCCGAGGATCCGCCAAGAGGAGTTGGTTCCGCTCGTCCGCGTCGTGAAAAATACGATCGATCTGGCGTTGGTCGACATATCTTACCCCTGGATTGCCATCGCGCCGACGATCGAAATCCGCAGAAAGTCCGCGGATTTCAGCCGGGCAGGCCCTCTAGGTACAAATCAGAATAGGCTGGGTCCAGTGCTGCCATGCGACGAAGTGACGGAGCATAGGCGATATTCATCTTGGCAATCGTTTCCGCGGACACGTCATGCTTGTAGCGGCCCGGCTGGGTGTCGGAACCGACCCAGGTATGGCCGACCCAGCGCTTGTTGGTGTCGAGATTGTCGACCCGCTCGGGTTCGAGTTCGTCTTTCAGCTTCTCGGTCAGCTCGACGCCGAACACCTTGGCGACCCGGGCGACCCAGTCGTCGAAGCCGACGCACAGCCGGGCATAGCCGAGCATCACCCGGTCGCCCTGCGGAATCATGTCGACCTGGTCGAGGAATTTGCGGGTATATTCGTTGGGATCGTCGGGATTTTTCGGCAGGCGGCTGACCACCCATCGATCGATCCCCATGTCGTGGACTTCCTTGATCCGCTCGGCGAACGCCTCGTCGCTTTCATCGGGGCGGCGGTGGCCGTCCTGCCAATAAAACTGATTGCAGGCGATGTCGCGCGGATCGCGGAAGTTGACGAGGAACAACGGACCCGTGCCGGGCGCCAGCCGGGCCGGATTGATCCGCTCGATCAGCTGATGAAGGGTGATGAAGCCTTCCGCGGGAAAGCCCGACCAGTCGAAGCCCGCCGGGATATTGCCCTTTTCGACTTCGGTCGCCATCGTGATCCGCTCACGCTCGGGCAATCCCTGAAGCTTCGCATGTTTGTTGAACATCGCGAGGATGCGCCACGAGGAGTTCGTTCCGCTTGTTCTTGTCGTGAAGAACATGATCGACCGGGAATTGGACAACATTTCGCAACCCTAAAACGAAGATACTAACAAATACTGATCCTGATGGCCGTGCCGCCGGGCGGCACTGCCAATGTCCGGTCATGGTCGCGATGGAGTGTGATAGCGATCCGCCCCCCCCGAACCACGCCTCTTTATTGCAGGCGATTGCATAGACGTTTCGCACGAGAAACCCTTGCATATCAAGTGATCGCGCACCCGATTTCACAGTGGTTTACGAAGGGCTTTGCGCCGGCCGTCGGTCGCAATGCCGGGCGATCTCCGGGCGCTCTGGAAAAATTCGTCTTTCCCATGATCTTAAACTGCCATATGGGCGCGGTTTGCCCATGCCATGGGCGGTTAGCTCAGTTGGTAGAGCAGCTCGTTTACACCGAGCGGGTCGGCGGTTCGAGCCCGTCACCGCCCACCATGGCCCAATCTAGACGCAGGACTCATGGCCACAGCCATTCGCGCCGATCAGTTGCTCGTCGATCGCGGCCTTGTCGAGAGCCGGGCGCGCGGTCAGGCGCTGATCCTCGCGGGACTGGTCTTTTCGGGCGAGACCAAGATTGCCAAGGCCGGCCAGGCGCTCAAGCTCGATGCGCCGATCGAGGTGCGGGGTCGCGATCATCCCTGGGTGTCGCGCGGCGGCGTCAAGCTGGCCCATGCGATCGGCCATTTCGGTTGGGACGTCGCCGGCATGGTCGCGATCGATGTCGGCTCGTCGACCGGGGGCTTCACCGACGTGTTGCTCACCAACGGCGCCCTACGGGTCTATGCGGTCGATTCGGGCACCAACCAGCTCGCCTGGAAGCTGCGGCAGGACGATCGCGTGATCG
The DNA here is from genome assembly GCF_058801765.1 of Rhizorhabdus sp. GW822-FHT03C02. Lineage (NCBI taxonomy): Bacteria > Pseudomonadati > Pseudomonadota > Alphaproteobacteria > Sphingomonadales > Rhizorhabdaceae > Rhizorhabdus > Rhizorhabdus sp. GW822-FHT03C02. Next base: position 30,420 of record NZ_JBXANN010000010.1, on the reverse strand, counting down.
TCCATGAGAAGACCAACGCCCGCCATCTGACCGCGGCCGAGATCGTCGAGCCCGTCGACCTGATCGTGTGCGATGCGAGCTTCATTTCGCTCGCCAAGGTGCTCGCGACGCCGCTGGGATTCGCGCGGCCGGGTGCCGGCCTGATCGCGCTGGTCAAGCCGCAGTTCGAGGCGGAGCGCCACGAGATCGGCAAGGGCGGGGTCGTTCGCGACGAACAGGTTCACAAGCGGGTATGCGATGCCGCCGCGGCCTGGGTCGCAACCCAGGGCTGGCAGGTCGAGGGCATCGAGCGCAGTCCGATCACCGGCCCCGAGGGCAATGTCGAATTCCTGCTTGCCGCCCGCAAGGAGCAATCATGACCCGCTCTGGGGCAGGGGGGAGATGCTGCCAACTCGACAGCGGGCGCAGGCTATCGCATGGATGTGCGACGATGAAGGACGGACGGGGATGAGGGAAATACGACGCCATGGGTGAGCTCGCTTCGCCGGGCCAACTGCGCCTGTCCTATCTGCGCTGGGCGCTCGTCACCGTGCCGGCGATCGTCCTGCTCGGCCTGCTCTCGGGCATCCTGTCGGGGTCGGGCTATGGCAATGCCTGGTTCGATGGGCTGTCCAAACCCGGCTTCATGCCGCCCGGCGTGGCGTTCCCGATCGCCTGGACGATCCTCTACATTCTGATGGGCGTCGCCTTTGCGATGATCCTGAACGCGCGCGGCGCGCGCGGCCGGGGCGCTGCGACCGCCTTCTTCCTGCTTCAGCTGGTCGGCAATCTTGCCTGGTCGCCGATCTTCTTCGCCCTGCACCAGACGGTCAACGCGCTCGCCGTGATCGCCGCGGTGTTCATGTTCGCGGGGATCGCCACCATCTTCTTCGCGCGGATCCGCAAGGCGGCGGCGTTGCTGATGCTGCCCTATCTCGCCTGGCTGCTGTTCGCCGGCGCGCTCAACTGGCAGATCGTCCGCCTCAACCCCGACGCCCAGAACCTTGCGCCGGGCGCAGGGGATGCCCAAATCGCGCTTTAAGTTTTATAGTCGGCCCAAAGGAGGCCCAGTCCCATGCAGTCCGAAAACCGAATATTCGACGATTTCGTCAAGATGATGAACGGTGCCGCGGGCACGCTGGCCGGGATGGGCCGCGAGGCCGAGGCCGGTTTCAAGGACAAGGCGAAGGACTGGATCGGCGGCCTCGATTTCGTAACCCGCGAGGAGTTCGAGGCGGTCAAGGCGATGGCCGTCGCTGCGCGCGACGAGAATGATGCCCTCAAGGCACGGCTCGACGCGCTCGAGGCGAAGGCTGCCGACAAGGCCTGATCGTCAACCACTGGTGGTCCGGGGCGCCGGTGCCACCTATCCACAGCTTTTTGCGCGCCTGCGGCAATAGCGCTTTGAACGGTCGCCCGATCCGCGTAACGGATTGGGCGAAGAGCGGAAGGGGCCGCCCATGGATCTCGACGACTATGAATCGGTGCGCGATATGAGCGCTCCCATCGACATGCTCGAACATTATTTCTCGGCCCATGGCTGGGAATGCGAGCGCGTGGGCGATGAGGAGATCGTGGCCCAGTTCCAGGGCAGCTGGACCCAATATGAGCTGCGCGCGGTATGGCGCGAGGAAGATCGGGTGCTCCAGTTCCTGGCGCTGCCCGACATCCGCGTGACCAGCGACAAGCGCGGTGCGATCTACGAGACGCTCGGCTTGATCAACGAGCAACTCTGGCTCGGCCATTTCGAGATGTGGACCAGCTCGGGCATGGTGCTGTTCCGCCACGCCGCGCTGCTCGACGCGCAGGGCGACACGATCCTGACCCTCGAACAGGCCGAAACCCTGATCGAGGCCGCGATCGACGAGTGCGAGCGCTTCTATCCGGTGTTCCAGTTCGTGCTGTGGTCGGACAAGTCGCCGCAGGACGCGATCGCCGCCGCGATGATCGAGACCCAGGGCGAGGCCTGACGGCTCGCCCCTTTGCTCGCCTCCCCGAGCCGTCACCCCAGCGAAGGCTGGGGTCCATGTCTCTCTCCGCGAGAGACGGCATTGCGAGGGGCGACAGTCATGGACCCCAGCCTTCGCTGGGGCGACGGAGGAAAACAGGTGGTGAACCTCACCCTCAAAGGTCCGCTCTGGCTGCTCGGCGCCGGCAATATGGGCGGCGCGATGCTGCGCGGCTGGATTGCTGCCGGCGTCGATCCCACGCAGATCACCGTGATCGATCCGATGATCGCCGAAGTGCCCGCCGGCGTCACCCTGCTGCGCGCGCTCCCCGGGGACGCGAATCCCGATACGCTGGTGCTCGCGGTCAAGCCGCAGCAGATGCCAGCGGTGCGCGACATCTTCGCCGGATCGCCCCGCCTGCTGTTGTCGATCCTTGCCGGGGTCGAGACCGAAACGCTCTCGGCCGCCTTCCGCGCCAAGGCGACCGTCCGGGTCATGCCCAACCTGCCGGTGTCGATCGGCGAGGGTGTCAGCGCGCTGTTCTCGGCCGATGCCGATCCGGCGACCCGCGACGAAGCCGCCGCACTGATCGCGCCGCTCGGGTTGATCGAGTGGATCGACGATGAGGCGCTGTTCGACGCGGTCACCGCGCTGTCGGGCTGCGGCCCGGGTTTCCTGTTCCGCTTCATCGACGCGCTCGCCGACGCCGGCACCGCGCTGGGCCTGCCCGCCGACCAGGCGCTCCGCCTGGCGACCGCCACCGTCAAGGGATCGGGGCTGCTCGCCGCGGCGTCGGACGAGAGCCCGGCGATCCTTGCCGATCGGGTGGCGAGCCCGGGCGGATCGACCCGCGAGGGACTCAACGTCCTCGACCGCGACGACGCGCTCAAGATGCTGCTGCGCGCGACGCTCGCCGCCTCGGCGAAGCGCAATGCCGAACTGGCGGCGGCGGCGCGATAGGGGCCATCCATATTTCGGGGTGGCGTTTTCGATCCAACCCCCGCTAAAGCCTCGTCCATCATGACGATCGACAAGACTTTCGACCCCGCTGCTATCGAAGCGCGCTGGTACCCTTATTGGGAAGAGGCCGGGCTGTTCAGGCCCGAGCGGCCCGACGCCGAGCCGTTCACGATCGTCATCCCGCCGCCCAACGTCACCGGCAGCCTCCATATCGGCCATGCCCTCGACGACACGCTGCAGGATATCCTCGTCCGCCATGCCCGTCTCAAGGGCAAGGATGCGCTGTGGGTGGTCGGCACCGACCATGCCGGCATCGCGACGCAAATGGTGGTCGAGCGCAACATCGCCTCGCAGGGCATCAAGCGCACCGATATGACCCGCGAGCAGTTCATCGACGTGGTCTGGGAATGGAAGGCCGAAAGCGGCGGCACCATCACTCGCCAGCTCCGCCGGCTCGGCGCCTCGTGCGACTGGGCGAACGAGCGCTTCACGATGGACGAGGGCTTTTCGAAGGCCGTCATCAAGGTGTTCGTCGAGCTCTACCGGCAGAAGCTGCTCTATCGCGACAAAAGGCTCGTCAACTGGGATCCGGGCCTCAAGACCGCGATCTCCGACCTCGAGGTCGAGACCAAGGAAATCCAGGGCAAGTTCTGGCACTTCTCCTATCCGCTCGCCGACGGATCGGGCCAGATCTCGGTCGCGACCACCCGGCCCGAGACGATGCTCGCCGACATGGCGGTCGCGGTGAACCCCGCCGACGAGCGCTATCAGGCGCTGATCGGCCAACAGGTGCGCCTGCCGATCACCGGCCGGTTGATTCCGATCGTCGCCGACGAGCATGCCGATCCCGAACTCGGTTCGGGCGCGGTCAAGATCACACCCGGCCATGACTTCAACGATTTCGAGGTGGGCAAGCGCGCGGGCTTCAAGGCCGCCGACATGCTCAACATGCTCGATGCCGAGGCGAAGGTCATCCAGACCGCCGACGGGCTGATTCCCGACGCCTATCTCGGCCTCGACCGCTTCGACGCGCGCAAGGCGGTGGTCGCGGCGATCGAGGAAGCCGGCCTGCTCGAGAAGATCGAGGATCGCACCATCCAGACGCCTTATGGCGATCGCTCGGGGGTGGTGATCGAGCCTTGGTTGACCGACCAATGGTATGTCGATGCCGAGACGCTGGCCGGGCCCGCGCTCGAGGCGGTGCGGTCGGGCAAGATCAAGGTCGTGCCCGAAAGCTGGACCAAGACCTATTATAACTGGCTCGAGAATATCCAGCCCTGGTGCGTCTCGCGCCAACTGTGGTGGGGCCACCAGATCCCGGCCTGGTTCGGGCCAGCTATCGGCCAAGACGCCCAATCCGAAGCGGATGGCACCTTCGCATGGATTGACGAACTTCCTGACATGGAAAATGTCGCTCGCCGGACACGAAGCGCGATGCCGGAAGTGTTTGTCGCGGAGACCGCTGACGAGGCGTTGGAACTGGCCAAGGAGCATTATTCAAAAGTTGGCCTCGACCTGACGCTGGAAAGTGGCATGCGTCTTGAGCTGGTTCACAGCCATGATGAAGCGAGAGAAAAATTCGTCGATGGCGTTCTGGGTCTCTGGCGCGACAGTGACGTGCTCGACACCTGGTTCTCGTCGGCGCTGTGGCCGTTCGGCACCCTCGGCTGGCCCGACGACACCACCGCGCTGCAGCGCCATTATCCCAATGACGTGCTGATCTCGGGCTTCGACATCCTGTTCTTCTGGGACGCGCGGATGATCATGCAGGGGCTGCACTTCATGAAGGAAGTGCCGTTCCACACCCTCTATCTGCACGGTCTGGTGCGCGCCGCCGACGGCTCGAAAATGTCGAAATCGAAGGGCAACACCGTCGATCCGCTCGGCCTGATCGAGAAGTTCGGTGCCGATGCGCTGCGCTTCACGTTGGCGGCGATGGAAAGCCAGGGCCGCGACATCAAGCTCGATGAAAAGCGGGTCGAAGGCTATCGCAACTTCGCGACCAAGCTGTGGAACGCTGCGCGCTTCGCCCAGTCGAACGGCATCGGCGCCAGCACCTCGCTCGAAGCGCCCACAGCGACGCTGGCGGTCAACCGCTGGATCGTCGCCGAGACGATCAAGACCGTCCAGGCGCTCGACCTCGCCATCGCCGACCTGCGCTACGACGAAGCCGCCAACATCATCTACCAGTTCGCCTGGGGCAGTTTCTGCGACTGGTATATCGAGCTGACCAAGCCGCTGCTCGCCGAAGGCGCCGATGCGGTTGCCGCCGCCGAGACCCGCGCGGTCGCCGGCTGGGCGCTCGACCAGATCCTGGTGATGCTCCACCCGTTCATGCCGTTCATCACCGAAGAGCTGTGGCATGCGCTGGGCGAGCGGCCCTATGACATCATCGTCGCCAAATGGCCGATGGCCGATGCCCGTGCGATCGATCCGGCCGCCGCACAGGAGATCGACTGGCTGATCCGGTTGGTCAGCGAGATCCGCACCGCGCGGACCGGGCTCAACGTGCCGCCGGGCGCGCGGCTGACCGCGTTCGCGCGCGATGCCTCCGACCTGACCCGCGATCGTCTCGCCGCGCAGGCCGCGGTGATTGCCCGGCTCGCACGGGTCGACATGACCGCCGACGAGCCCGCCCCCGGCGGCGCCGCGCAGGTCGTGGTCGACGAGGCGACCTTCGTGATTCCGCTCGAAGGGGTGATCGATCTCGAGGCCGAACGCGCGCGCCTGACCAAGGGCATCGTCGCCGCCGAGAAGGAGCGCGACAGCCTCGCCAACCGCCTCGGCAACCCGGCCTTCGTCGAAAAGGCGAAGCCCGAGGCGATCGAGAAGGCGCGCGCCGATCATGGCGAGAAGGCGATGGAGGCCGATCGGTTGAGGGCGGCGCTGGCGCGACTGGGATGAAGACCCAGCGCGACCTGACCCAGGGGCCCATCGGGCGGACCTTGCTGCTGTTCGCGCTGCCGACGCTCGGATCGAACATTCTCCAGTCGCTCAATGCGTCGATCAACATGGTCTGGATCGGCCATTTTCTCGGCGAGGACGCGCTCGCGGCGACGGCGAATGCCGGGCTGATCATCTTCCTGTCGCTGTCGAGCGTGTTCGGCTTCGGCATGGCGGCGTCGATCCTGATCGGCCAGAATTTCGGCCGCCGCGACATCGACGGCGCACGCCGCGCGATGGGCGCTGCCTCGGGCATCTTCCTGGCGCTGTGTCTGGTGAGCGCCGCCGCCGGCTATTATTTCAGCGATTCGCTGCTGCATCTGATGGGAACACCGGCGGCGGCCTTGCCGCTTGCCGGTGCCTATCTGCGCATCGTCTTCCTCGCGCTGCCGGGGGTGTTCTTCATGACCCTGCTGATGATGGGGCTGCGCGGCGCCGGCGATTCGATGACGCCCTTGTGGTTCATGATCCTTTCGGCGCTGCTCGACGTCGTCTTCAACCCGCTGCTGATCGCCGGTATCGGGCCCTTCCCGAAAATGGGGATCGCCGGGTCCGCGGTCGCGATGCTGATCGCCAATTACAGCGCGGCGGCGGGATTGCTGGCGTTCATCTACTGGCGTGACCTGCCGATCCGGCTGCGCGGCGCCGAATGGCGTTACCTGCTGCCCGATGCGATCCTGCTCAGGACGATCCTGGGCAAGGGGATCATGATGGGGCTGCAGATGCTCGTCATGGGAATTTCCGGCCTGGTGATGATCGGCCTCGTCAATCGCGAGGGCGTCGACAGCGTCGCCGCCTACGGGGTGATGTCGCAGGTCTGGCAATATGTGCAGATGCCCTCGGTCGCGGTCAGCGCCGCGGTCAGCGCGATGGCCGCGCAGAATATCGGCGCGAACAAATGGGATCGGGTCGGGGCGATCACGCGGCAGGGCGTGATTGCCAATGTGCTGATGTCGATTGCGGCGGTGCTGCTGATCACCCTGTTCGAGCGCCCGGTGCTCGGCCTGTTCCTCGACACAAGCGGGCCGGCCTATCCGATCGCCTCGCATATCCATCTCGTCGCCGGCTGGGGCTATGCGCTGGTCGGGGTGATGATGACCCTGTTCGGGGTGGTGCGCGCCAATGGTGCGGTGCTGGGTCCGCTGCTGGCGATGATCGTCGGCCTGATTCCGATCCGGCTCGGTTTCGCCTATGTCGCGCACGACTGGCTGGGGAGCGACGCGCTGTGGCTGTCCTTCCCGATCAGCATCGCGATCACCACCCTGATCGCCATGCTCTATTATCGCTTCGCCGACTGGCGCGGAAAGCGCATCGTCGATCCGGCCGAGGTCGAGGAAGCGATCGAGCACGAGCTGCTGGTGTGACCGCGGGCGCCGGCCATATCGGCATTGTCGGCTGTTCGGCCGAAGGCGCCGCGCTGTGTTACCGGACGATCTGCGCGGAGGGCGGCGCACTGATGGGGCGGGCCGATGCCCATCCCCAGGTTTCGATGCACACCCACGCGCTCGCCGATTATGTCGTCCATCTCGACAAGGGCGACTGGGGCGGGGTCGCCGATCTGATGCTGTCGTCGGCCGAAAAGCTCAGGGCGGCCGGGGCCGATTTCCTGATCTGCCCCGACAACACCATCCACAATGCGATGGCGCAGGTCCTGCCGCGTTCGCCGCTGCCGTGGCTGCACATCGCCGCGGTCGTCGCCGAGGAAGCCAGGCGCCGTGGCTTTCGCAGGCTCGGCCTGACCGGCACCCACTGGCTGGTCGCGAGCGAGGTCTATCCCGACCAGCTCCGGCGCCACGCGATCGAGTGGCTGCGCCCGACCGACGCCGAGCGCCACGAGATCGGCCATATCATCATGACCGAACTGGTTCGCGGCGACTTCCGGCCCGACAGCATCGCCCGCTTCCAGGCGGTGATCGCGCGGATGAAGGCCGAAGGCTGCGACGCGGTGGTGCTCGGCTGCACCGAGATCCCGCTGATCATCGACGATGCCAATTCGCCGCTGCCGACGCTCGATTCGACCCGGCTGCTCGCGCGTGCGGCGCTGGCGCGCGCGCTGGGCGCACCATCTGCGGCGACCGGCCGGTAGCTTTCGCCGCGGCCGGACCGATCAGGCGCCGGGATTCTTCCAGAGTTGGAAGGCCTTCTCGCAGATCGTGGTCCAGCATCGGACCGACAGATTCCGATCGGGGGTCGAAAAGGGCGCGACGCTGTCGAGATAGCCCATCAGCAACCGATCCGTCAGCCGCTCGACCGTTCCCGCGGGATGATCGGCGTCGTGCAGGCGGACGACCAACAGGGTCGCGGGACCGATCTCCGCCAGCGCTTCGCTGATCTTGACGGTCTGTTCCATCGTGATGTCGGCGCATTTGTAGACGAAGATCTTCTCGGCTTCCTCGATATCTTCGATCAGCTTCCGACGAAGAAACCGGCTTCTTTTGAGCTGAAGCGCGGAGAATTTCTCGCGATCGATGCTGCTGTCATAGGTGAAGGTGTGCATGTTCATGCCGTAGCGGGTGTCGGAGACGCCATATTCGCCGTTCGGCCAGGTATAGATCGTGGTGTTCTCGGGCTCGCCGACGCCGTCCAGCCCGGAGCGCAGCGCGGCCGCCAGTTGCTCCGGCTTGGTGGCGGCCCAGCGGAACAGGCCGAGCGGCTCCGCACCCAAATGCCTCTGGAACAGGCCGAATTCGCAGTTGTCGCCGAGGCTTTCGCAATATTTGATGATTTCGGTGATCGGCAGCTGCCCCGTCTTGGCAGGCGCGCCGGGCTTCTTGGGTGCCCGGTCGGATGCCGCGCGATCGTCCCCGTCGGCGGCGATCGCGGCCAGTTGCGCCTGGCCGACGACGTGCCCCAGCAGGTTTCGGCCCTGGACGTTGTGCGGATCACTTTTCAGCAACTGCTCGAGGATGTCGCGCGCCTCGGCCCAGTTCCCCGCCGCTTCGGCGTCCTTGGCCCGAAGAATATAGAAGGCCGGATCGGTGTCGCCACGCTCGACCGCTTGCGCGATCACCGCACTGGCTTCGGCGACTTGCCCGAGCTGCCGCAGCGTATCGGTCAGATGGTCGCGCGCCCATGGATCGCTGGGATTTCTGTCATAGGCGGTCTGCCAGAGCGTCAGGGCCTCGGCTTTGCGCCCGCGTTGCGACACCACGGTCGCATGTATCATCATGAACGGCGTGACGTCGGGGAAGCGGCCCAGGAAATCGCCGGTCAATGCTTCCGCCGCCTCGAGGTCGCCCTGCTTCAGCAACGCATTCGCCAGCCCGATCACCGCCTGGGGCTCGCCGTTGCTGGCGTCGAGCGCGCGGCGCCAGCGTTTGCTGGCGGTCGCCCAGTCATTCTGCTTCCAGGCCAGTTCGGCATGGCAGATCAATATGTCCGATGCACGGGCATCCTTGCGGAGATGCTTGCTGATCACCCGCTCGGCCCCGTCATGGTCTCCTGCTTCGGCCAGCGCTTTGGCGAAACGGATCTTGGCCGGCCTGTCGTCGGGTGCGAGCAGGCTGATCTGCCGGAACCGCCGGGCTGCCTTCTTCCAGTCGTTCTGCTTCGCCGCGAGTTGTCCCCAGCCCTCGAATATGCCGGGATGATCCGGAAACCGATCCGCCGCCGCGGCATAGGCGGCCTCGGCCTCCTTCAGCTTCCCCATATCCTCGAATGCCTTCGCCTCTTCGATGAAGGTCGCGACACTGTCCGGATCCTGGGTGCGGACGCGCCGCAACAGGTCGAGCGATCGGGCATGATCGCCCTGCCGTTGCGCGCTGCGAGCCGCGAACGCCAGCAGCGCGGGTTCGTCGGGGAAATGGGTTCGGGCAAGCTCGATCGCTTCGCCGACGGCGGCGAATTTGTCGGTCGCCATCAACAGTTCGATCTTGCCCTTATGGCCTTCGAACTCGGTCGGATGGAGCGTGGTGAGTGCGTCCCATCGTCTTGCGGCTTCGTTCCAGTCGCGGCGTGTCTCCGCGCAACGGGCAAAGCCGATCAGCAGATAGGCCGGCGCCGAAACATGGGTGATTGCATGCCGATAGACCATATCGGCTTCGTCGAAACGCTGCAGCGCGGCCAGCGCGGCACCCCCGCCGAAATATCCGGTCAGATAGCGCGGCCAGCGCTGCCGCATCACCGACCATCGCCGTTCGGCTTCGGGCCAGTCGCACCGATGATGGGCGATCCAGCCATGCATCTCGGCCGCCGCCGGGTTGTCATTGTCGGGTGCCAGCAACGGGGCCAGTGCGGCTTCGGCCTCACCGATGCGTCCGATATCGTGAAGGCAGCGCGCCCGCATCAGCATGGCATCGGATCGCAGCGCGGGTGGCAGCGCGCGCTTCAGCGCCAGTTCGAAACTTGCGAGCGCGGCGTGGTAATCCTTCTGATGAAAATGGCGGGCGCCGCTTTCATAGTCATCGTTCCCGGGAACGGGGTCGATCACCGAGGATATCTTCATGGCATCGGTCGTCCGAAACAAATGGACGCGCGTTTCGGCCGGCCTCGTTTCTTCGATTCGAAATCTGGCACCGCCGCCAATAGGCGCTCTGTCACCGACGCTATCGGGTCGGTCCGCGGCTTGGCAATAGCAATATCGCGCGGGTTTCCGTCGGATCGCGCCGCCCCGATCGCGATGGCATCGATCATGATCCGGAATCGTGCCGCGTTTCTCGGGGTGGGGCGGGCGCCTCTGCCGATCGGCTTGACGCCCGCCGCGAACCGCCGATAGCCTCGCGCCTTCGGGGCGATCGAGGGGCGACGATGGACGGAAAAGGCGCGGCACCGCAGCCGCTGGTGCGATGCCTGGGCGTGGCGGGTGTGCTGTTCCTGACCCTGTCGGTGACGACCCCCGCCTCGTCGGTGTTCGTGATCGTCCCCGGCATGCTCCAGACCGCCGGAACCGGGGCGATCTGGGCGACGCTGATCGCCTCGCTGATCTGTGTCACCACCGCCTTCATCTATGCCGAGCTCTCGTCGGCCTGGCCGGTCGCGGGCGGCGAATATGTGATGGTCGCCCACACGCTCGGGCCGCTTGCCGGTTTCGTGATGCTCGGGGTCAACATCTTCAGCAACCTGCTCTTCCCGCCGGTTGCCGCCCTGGGCGTTGCCGCGGTGCTCGGCACCGTGATCCCCGGATTGCCGGCGGTGCCGGTCGCGATCGCGGTGCTCGCGGCATCGACCCTGGTCGCTTTGCTCAACATCCGCGTCAATGCGATGGTGACCGGACTGTTCCTGCTCGTCGAACTGCTCGCGCTGCTCGTCGTGATCTGGCTGGGATTCGCGCACCAGCTTCATCCGGTCGCCGACATGATCCTGCGTCCGGTCATGCCGGACGCGGCCGCGATGGTGCCGGCCTCGGTCGCCTCGATCGGAGTGGCGACCTCGATCGCGATCTTCGCCTTCAACGGCTATGGCGTCGCGGTCTATTTCGGCGAGGAGATGCACGAGGCGCCGCGATTGATCGCACGCACCGTGCTGTGGGCGGTGGCGCTGGCGATCCTGTTCGTCGGCGTGCCGATCGTCGCGGCGCTCGCCGGCGCACCCGATCTCCACCGCCTCGTCACCGCCGACGATCCGTTCGGCATGCTGGTCGGCGCGCTCGCGCCCGGCTGGGTCCGCGATGCGGTGTCGATCGGCATCGTGATCGCGATCGTCAACGCGATCATCGCCGCGATCCTGTCCTGCGCGCGCTTCTTCTACAGCAGCGCGCGCGACCGCTGCTGGGGACGGCGGTTCGACGGCCTGCTGTCGGCGATCCACCCGCGCTTCGGATCGCCGTGGATCGGCACCCTGCTTATCGGCGCCTTCATGATCGCCGCCTGCTTCATGCCGCTCACCTTCCTGCTCGTCGTCAACGGCGCCGGACTGATCGTGATCTATGCCGGGATGGCGGCGGCGGTGATCGTCGGCCGGCGTGGCGGCCAGTCGGCGCACGCGCCCTATCGCATGCCGCTCTACCCGATCGCGCCGATCGTCACCCTCGCGGCGCTCGCCTATGTCGTCTGGACCAGCTGGCTCGATGTCGAGGAAGGGCGCCCCGGCCTGATCGTCACCGCCGGCCAGGTGCTGCTGTCGGCGGCCTATTATCGTTTCGTCCTGCGTCGCCGCGGCGAATGGCAGGTCCAGATACCGGCGCTCCCCGGCAAGGGCTGACCCGGCCATGGCCGCTCTGATACGCTATTGCTCATAGCACTTCGTCCATGCCATCATTTCGCAAAAGCGAATGGGAGGGCGGGATGAGCGAGCTGGTCGTATCGACGATGGCGGGATCGGTCGAAGGCGGTGTGTCGGGCGGCGTCCGCCGCTGGTTCGGTGTCCCATATGCCCAGGCCGAGCGCTTTGCCGCGCCGCAGCCGCCAACGCCCTGGCAGGGCATCCGCTCGGCGCGGACGATGGGCCGGCAATGCCCGCAAATGTACGGCAAGTCGGCGAAGCAGGCGCGCACCGCCGCGCCCGATCATGGCGAGGATTGCCTCGCGCTCAACATCTGGGCGCCCGAGGGTGGCGAGCCGGGGCCCAAGCCGGTGTTCGTCTGGATCCATGGCGGCGCCTTCGTCGCTGGCAGCAGCAACCCCTATGACGGGTCGGCGCTGGCCGCGCTCGGCGACATGATCGTCGTCACCATCAACTACCGGGTCGGGGTGCTCGGTTTCGTCAATTTCGGCGAGGCGCTGGGCCTGCCGCAGATCCCGGGCAATCTCGGCCTCCGCGACCAGATCGCAGCGCTCGAGTGGGTCCGCGACAATATCGCCGGTTTCGGCGGCGATCCGGGCCGGGTGACGATCGCCGGCCAGTCGGCCGGGTCGATGTCGATCTCGCTGCTGATGCTGTGCCGTCGGGCCTGGCCGCTGTTCCACGGCGCGATCATGCAGAGCGGCGCGGTCAGCCTGATCCACGACCGCGAGCATAGCCGCCGGCTCGCGCGCCGCTATGCCGAATTGCTCGGGGTCGACCAGTCGGGGCTCGACCAGCTCCGGACCATGGACCTCACGCGATTGTTCGAGGCGCAGGCCAAGGTCGGCGAGGAGGAGCGCAACGGCATCCCTGCGGCGCCCTGGTATGACGGTGATCTGCTGCCCGCATCGCTCGCCGACGCGCATGCCCATCCGACCGCGCCGGTGCCGCTGCTTGCCGGCGCGACCCGCGAGGAAATCAGGCTGTTCGATCTGATGCCGGGCGACATATTGCCGACCCGCTGGGACGATCTCGAATTCATCCTGCGCATGCAATTGCCCGCCGACCAGGCCGAACGGGTGATCGCCGCCTATCCGCGCACCAAGCAGGGGCGGCGTGCGCTCGCCAGCGACCTGACCTTCGCGATGCCGACCCGCAACTTCGCCGAACGCCATGCCGCCGCCAACCCGACCTGGTATTATCGCTTCGACTATGCGCACCCGATCGCCGGCGCCACCCACGGCCTCGACCTCACCCTCGCCTGGCCGTTCAGCGGTCTGAAGATGGCGCTGGTCCGCGGCGGCCCAATGGCGGGGCGCCGCGCGGCGCTCGGCGATCGCATGCGCCGCCAGCTCGCCCATTTCACCCGCCATGGCCGCGCCGCGCCCGACTGGCCCGCCTATAGCGCCGCCAGCCCGCAGGTGCGGCTGTTCGATCTCGAGGACCGGACCGTCGAAAATCCCGACGCCGACCGCTTCGCCGCCTGGGCCGGCCGCGACGTCGCACCAGCTGCGGCGATCGGCCTGAAGACTTAGAGTGTGTCCTGATGAGATTGATCAGAACACACTCTAAATTGTCTTTGTTTGCCGTGATTTCCGAGCCGGCAGATATTCTACCTGCCTCGAAATCACTCTAGCCGGAGAGCGCCGCCGGCCCATCGGCCGGCGCGGCGACCAGGATCGCCGCGCGCGCGACCTTGGCGGTCACCGGCGTCTTCGCCAGCACCTCGCCGTCGATCGAGATCTTCATCGGCGGACGGGTCTCGACCCTGATCTCGCGGCCGTGAAATTCGACGGTGGTGTCCTTGCGCGCCTTCAGCCGCAGCCAGCTCGCGAACCAGCTCCAGCCGAGCTGCATCGGCGACTTGCCGATCACCGCCTGGACGACGATCTCGCCGCTGGCGACATCGGCGTCGTCGACCAGTTCGACTCCGCCATGATAAGGGCCGTTGGCGATCCGCACCTCGAGCGCCTTCATCGTCTCGGTCTTGCCGTCGATCGTCACCGCCAGCACGAACGCCTTGAACTTCATCGACTGGTAGGTCGCCCACAGCAGATAGCCGATCCGCCCGAGCGTCTTCTTCAGCATCGGCGGGATATGGCTGCCGATCTTGGTCGACAGGCCGATCGCGGCGCAGTTGCAGTAATAATCGTCGTTGATCATCCCCAGGTCGATCCGCCGGGCCTTTCCGCCCGCCAGCACCCCGATCGCGCCGTCGAGGTCGAGCGGTATGCCGAGGGTGCGGGCGAAGCTGTTGGCGGTACCGAGCGGCAGGATTCCGAACACGATGTCGGTTCCGACCAGATGGTCGACCGCGCAGGACAGCGATCCGTCGCCGCCGCCGACGATCAGCATCGGCGGCTTCTTGGCGACCGCCGCGGCGACCAGTTCGTCGAGCGTGCCGGGTTTGCGGATCGCCTGCACCTCGATCAGGTCGATCCCGGCCGCGCGAAGCTTCGCCTCGGCCTGGTCCATCTGTTTCTCGCCCTGTCGCGATTGTGCATTGATGATCAGGATCGCGGATGTGGGGAGCGGGGCAGGGTCCATGCGCGCTGAACGCGCCAGAACCGGATCGGATGCAGAACGATCTTCGCGATTGCAGATTTCGTGGGGCCGGGCGTGCGCGGCTTTGAAACTGCGGCCGCGCCGTTTAGACAGCGCGCCATGACTCATGCAGCCTTTCCCTCGCTTCGCCTTCGCCGCCCGCGCCGCCATGCCTGGAGCCGCGCGATGTTCGCCGAGAATGTCCTGACCCCGGCCGACCTGATCTGGCCGCTGTTCATCGCCAATGGCGACGAGATCGAACCGATCGCGGCGCTGCCCGGCGTGTCGCGCTGGCCGTTGTCGCAGATCGCCGACCGCGCGCGCGAGGCGAAGGCGGCGGGCATTCCGTGTCTTGCCCTGTTCCCCAACACCCCGCGCAGCCTGCGTTCGGACGATGGCCGCGAGGCGCTCAACCCCGACAATCTGATGTGTCGCGCGATCCGTACGATCAAGGACGCGGTCCCCGACATCGGCCTGCTCACCGACGTCGCGCTCGATCCCTATACCAGCCATGGCCATGACGGGCTGGTCGACGCGGCGGGCCATGTCCTCAACGATCCGACCAGCGAGATCCTGGTCGGCCAGGCGCTGGTTCAGGCCGAGGCGGGAACCGACATCGTCGCCCCGTCGGACATGATGGACGGCCGGGTCGGCGCGATCCGCGCCGCGCTCGAGGCCGGCGGCCATGTCGACGTCCAGATCATGGCCTATGCCGCCAAATATGCCTCGGCCTTCTACGGCCCGTTCCGCGACGCGGTCGACACCCGCGGGCTGCTCAAGGGCGACAAGAAGGGCTATCAGATGAGCCCGTCCAACGCCGAGGAGGCGCTCCGCGAGGTCGCGCTCGACCTCGCCGAGGGCGCCGACAGCGTGATGGTCAAGCCGGGCCTGCCCTATCTCGACATCGTCCGGCTGGTGAAGGAACGGTTCGAGGTGCCGGTGTTCGCCTATCAGGTGTCGGGCGAATATGCGATGATCGAGCATGCGGTCGCCGCCGGCGCGGGCGACCGCGACGCGCTCGTCCTCGAAACGCTGATGGCGTTCAAGCGCGCGGGGGCCTCGGGGGTGCTCACCTATCATGCGCTCCACGCCGCCCGGCTGATGGGCGCCTGAGCCTGTGATCGAAACCGATCGCCTGCTGCTGCGCCGCTGGCATGACGGCGACCGTGCACCCTTTCATGCGATGGGCAGCGACCCGTCGGTGATGGAATATCTCGGGCCGCTCGTCTCGCGGACCGAAAGCGACGCCGCGATCGATCGCCAGAACGGCTTCATCGACGATGTCGGCCATGGCTTCTGGGCGGTCGAGCGCAAGGCCGACGCGACCTTTCTCGGCTTTTGCGGGATCAAGCCGGGCGCGCTCGGCACTCCGATCGAGGGCAAGGCCGAAATCGGCTGGCGGCTCGCCGCGGCGCATTGGGGCCAGGGCTATGCCCGGGAAGCGGCGCAGGCCAGCCTCGACTGGGGCTTCGCGCATCTTGCCGATCCGACGATCTGGGCGATGACCGTGCTCGGCAATGTCCGGTCGTGGGGACTGATGGAACGGCTCGGCATGATACGCCGCCACGATCTCGACTTCGATCATCCGCAGCCGGGGCTCGAGGAGCGGCTGCGGCCGCACATCGTCTACAGCATCGACAAGCCCGGGACGCCGCGATGATCTCGAAAGACACGACGATCCTGCCGCATGGCGGGGTGGCGCCGAAGATCGATCCGTCGGCGTTCGTCGCCGCCGGTGTGCGGGTGATCGGCGATGTCGAGATCGGCGCCGAAAGCAGCCTGTGGTACAATGTGGTGGTGCGCGCCGACGTCGAACGGGTGCGGATCGGGGCGCGCACCAACATCCAGGACGGCAGCGTCATCCATGTCACCACCGGCCTGTTCCCGACCCTGATCGGCGACGATGTGCTGGTCGGCCATCTCGCGATGCTCCACGGCTGCACGATCGAGGATCGCGGTTTCGTCGGGCTCGGCGCGATCGTCATGGACGGCTGCGTGATCGAGGAAGGGGCGATGCTCGCCGCCGGTGCGATGCTCACCCCGAACAAGCGCATCCCGCGCGGCCAGATGTGGGGCGGGCGGCCAGCGGTCTATATGCGCGATCTCCGTCCGCAGGAGGTCGCCAACCACCAGGCCGGGGTCATGGGCTATGTCGAGCTGGCGCGTCGCTTTCGCGCCGAGCTTGCCGGCCTCTGATTCGGCCGCGCGAATCAGCCCGCGGGCTGGATCGCCGCCATGCTCGACCGCGCGGCATCGTCGAGCGCCTGCACCTTGAGGGCGAGCGCCTCGATCGCCTGCTGGCGGGTGTCGTCATTCTTCGCCACCGCTTCCTGGCGCAATCGGTCGAGGTCGGCGAGCGTGGATCCGATCGGCGCGCGCGCGGCATCGACCGCGCTATAGGCTTCCTGCGCGGCGACCCAGTTTTCCGATCCGGCGGCGGCGTTGCGGCCTTTTTCGATCGTCGCGCGCTGGGCGGCGAGCGCGGCCTGGAAGTCGGCATTGGTCGAATCGGCGGCGGCGGCGATCTTGGCAAGGTCGCCGGACAAAGTGGGCAGCCCTTCGGCGACCGGCGGCGTCGCCGGCAGCGCAGCGGCGGGCGTTTCGGCCATGGCCTTTTCGATCGGCCTTGGCGCGAGCGAGGGATAGCCGCGGACATTGCCCGCGCAGGCAGCGAGCGAAAGCGCGGAGAGGGCGATCAGGCCAAGCCGGGGTGCGAAAATCATGGCCTGCTCTATGCCGCGCAGATTTCTTGCGCAACGGGGTTGCGTCCTGCGCCGCTCCCGACTAGGTAGCCCCCCACGCCACGCCCGTTCCGACGGGCCGTCGGCGGTGATAGGGGCTTTTCCTCGGAAAAACCCTTTGAATACAGAGTGCGCCCGTAGCTCAGCTGGATAGAGCATCAGACTACGAATCTGAGGGTCGGACGTTCGAATCGTTCCGGGCGCACCAGTATTTTCCCATCGCCGATCGGCTTGCAGCGACTCGCCGCCAATCTGACGCGCCGATCGCGCTCATCCCATCATCCCCGTCCGATACCAGCGCCGCAGCACCGGCAGCCGGGTCAGTTCGCAGCCGCATGTCCGGCAGCGGCTGTGCTGGAGGCCGCTGGCGTCGGTGACGACATCGGCGGTGGGCACATGCTCGCCGCGCCGGCAGGCGCGCGGGGCGGCGAGAAAATCATGCGCGCGGGTGCTGCGCTTCGTGCCGACTTTGCTCAGATCTTCGCTATTGGCCATGGGAACCTCCGACGACCGGCCATAACCGGGTCGGTCCGCCGCGCGGCTGGCGGGAAGGTTAAACTTTGGTCATGCGGATTTCGGGGCTTGCAGACGTTACCAACTTGTAATGCTCAGGGCATCTTCCCGACAGCCGTGCGGGTGTAGACAGGTTTTCGTCACCGGTGCTTTCCCCCTTGCCGGTGACCTCTCGGCGACGTCCGGCCGCTTTCCCCCTGCCGCCGGACGTCGCATCCTTTTCAGATGCCAGCGACGATCGATCCATCCGTCCCCCAAGGTGCCGCGTTCGTCTTCGCGGCCTGACAGCGGAGGCGCGAGACGCGCCCGCCATGTTCGGTTAGCATCGTCCGGCGATGGACGATTTCCTGCCCAGTCTCGGTACAAGCTATGTCCTGCTCGAATGGGCCATCCGCATCCTGATGCTGGTGGTCGTGCCGATGCGCCGTGCCGCCGCGGCGACGCGCAGCTGGCTGCTGCTGATCTTCTTCCTGCCGATCCCGGGTCTGCTGCTCTACCTCGCGATCGGCCGGCCCCGGTTCCCCGCATGGCGCATCGCTCGGCTCGAACGGCTGGCGCCGGTGATCGCGGCGCTGGCCGATCGCCTGGCCATAGCGGCGCCACCCGATCTTCCGCGCTCGGGCGACCAGCTTGCCAGCCGGCTGGGCGCGCTCCCCCCGGTCGGCGGCAACCGGGTCGATTTTCTCGACGATTATCGCGGCATGATCGCGCGGCTCGTCGCCGACATCGATGGCGCCCGCGATCATGTCCGGCTGCTCGTCTATATCTTCGCCGACGATGCGACCGGGCGATCGGTGATCGCCGCGCTCGCCCGTGCGGTCGCGCGCGGTGTCGCCTGCCATGTGCTGCTCGATCCGGTCGGCTCGCATCGCTGGGCCAAAGGAACGATCGCACAACTGCAGGCCGCGGGGGTCGAGATCCGCCAGACCCTGCCGTTCCGCTGGCTGCGCGGCCGCACCCGCCGCGACATGCGCAACCATCGCAAGCTGTTCCTGATCGACGGACGCATCGGCTATGCCGGATCGCAGAATATCGTCGATCCCGATTTCCGCCCGGGCATCATGAACCACGAACTGGTGCTCCGGGTCGAAGGCCCGGCGGTTGCCGAGATGGCGGCGATCTTCCTGATCGACTGGTATCTCGAGACCGAGCATCTGCTCGACGAGTCGCCCGTGATCCCCGCGGCCGATGGCACGGCGATCGCCCAGGTGCTGCCGAGCGGCGCCGACTATCCGCTCCAGGGGTTCGAGACCCTGCTGGTCTGGCATATCCATGCCGCTCGAGCGTCGGTCACGGTCACCACCCCCTATCTCATCCCCGACGAGGCCCTGCTCGGCGCGATGCGGACCGCGGTGCTGCGCGGCGTGACGGTCGACCTGATCGTATCGGCGGTGGTCGACCAGCCGCTCGTCGGGCTGGCCCAGCGTTCCTATTATGACGAGTTGCTGCGCGCCGGAGTGCGCATCCACCGCTATCGCGATGCACTGCTCCACGCCAAGAATGTCGCGGTCGACGGTGCGCTGGCGGTGGTCGGGTCGAGCAATGTCGACATCCGCTCCTTCCAGCTCAACGAGGAGGTCAGCCTGCTGCTCCACGATCCCGACAGCATCGCCCGACTCGCGGCGATCCAGCGCGGCTATATCGCGCGCAGCGACCTGCTCGATCTCGCCGGCTGGCGTGCCCGGCCGCGCTCGGTGCGGCTCATCGAGAACATGGCGCGGATGGTGAGCCCCCTGCTTTAGGCAGCGACGCATAATCGGCGAACGGGATGTCGAGGACATTGGCCACCGCGCGCACCACATCGGCGCAGGTGAACGGCTTCTGGAGGAACAGGCTGTCGGGCACTCCCTGATGCGCCCAGTCGTGCGCGCTGTCGCCGCTCATATAGATGGCGGCGATCCCGGGCGAATGGCTGCGCGCGCAGCGCACCACGTCCCAGCCGGTGACGCGCCCGCCCAGGCGGATGTCCGATATGATCGCGATGAAGCGGCGCGATCCCATGATGTCGATCGCCTGCGCCGCGCTGGCGGCGACCACGACGTCATGACCGGCGTCGCGCAGCGCCTCGGCGAGCATCTCGCGAATGGTGGGTTCGTCCTCGACCAGCAACAGCGACCGGTGGGTAAGCGGTAAGCAATGCGACATGTACGTCTTTCCAGGAACAAGCAGGCCAGGAACAATCGGGCAGGTTGATGGGAACAGCGGTCATGCGGCCCTTCGTTCGGGGTCGTTTGCGGCTGCGGGCGGAATGGCGGTAAGCGGTGGGTAGGCGACCGGCGTCATCGCGGTCGGGCTGCCGATCAGCAGGTTGAGGTCGCGCATCGCGCGGACCAGGCCCAGCCCATGCGGGGCGGCGATGTAGCGCGGCTCCCAGGCGGGGGCGAACTTCTCCTTATAGGCGCGCAGGCCCTTGAAGCCGTAGAAGCGCTCGCCGTGCCGGAACAGCATCGACCCGGCCTTGGCCCACAGCGGCGCGAGCCGCCGGCCCTCGATCCCCGACAGTGGCGCCAGGCCCAGCGAGAAACGCTGATAGGCTTCGGCGCGGCCCCACAGCATCAGGCTGACGAACAGATAGTCCATCACCCCCGGCGGCGATCCTTCGGCGTGGCGCATCAGGTCGACCGACAGCTCGCGCTTGTTGGCGGTCTTCCAGATATTGGCGAAGGCGACGATCCGGCCTTCGACCCGCACCACCGCGACGTCGAAGCGGGCGATATAGGCGGGGTCGAAGCGGCCGAGGCTGAACGCCTTCTCGCGCTGCCCCTTGGCGTGCAGCCAGGTGTCGGAAATCGCAGCGAGCTCGGGCAGCAGCGGCGCGACCTGGTCGGCCGGGACCACCGCGAAGCTCGCGCCCTCGCGAACCGCACGGCGTTCGGCATGGCGCAGCGAGCGCATCCGCGGGCCGTCGAGCGCGAAATCGGCGAGGTCGATGATCGCCTCCTCGCCATATTTGACGATCTGGAGGCCCAGCTCGATCGCCAGCGCGAGCATGTCGGCGCTGACCTGGTAGAGCATCAGCCGGCCCTGCGCGGCGTCGGCCATGCCGCGGATCGTCCACAGCAGTTCACGCCACGCGGTGCGCGCGCCGACCGGGTCGGCCATCACGATCCAGCTCGATCCCCGCACCTGGTACATCAGGAAGGATTCGCCGTCCTCGGCGACCAGGAAGCGCTTGTCGCCGGTCAGCGCCAGCATCGCATCGGTGCGCTCGGCCAGGTCGAGCGCGGTCTCGACCTCGGCCGGGATCGGCGTGGGTGACAGACGCTGCGAACCCGGCGAGAGCAGCCGCCAGCTCGTGGTGCCGATCAGCAGCACCGCGGCGCCCAGGCACGCGCGCAGGTAGCGCGATGCGTCGCCATGGAGCGCGAAGTCCCACCACAGCGCATTCTGATAGGCGACATGCTTGTAGGAGAAGAGCCCGACCCAGATGGTGAGCCCGCCGATCGCGGCGATGCTCGCCAGCCAGGACGGCGAGAAGGGGCGGGTGGTGAAGGCGGTGGTGCGATAGAAGGCCGGCCGGGTCCATTGCAGCAGGCCGGCGATCGTCAGGCAGACGATCGCCTCCTCATAGTCGATGCCCTTGGCCAGCGAGAAGGCGGCGCCGGCGATCAGCAGCGCGCGCGCCGCCACGAATGCGCCGTCGAGCCGGCGATAGAGGCCCGGCGCCAGCAGCAGCAGCCCGCTGCCGACCAGGCTCGCCGCGAGGTGCGAGGCCTCGATGAACGGCAGCGGCACGATCGCGTGCAGCGCGTGCAACCGCTCGGGAATGCCGGGGGTCGATCCCGATAGCAGCAGGATCGCTCCGCCGGTGAACGCCGCGGCGCTGAGCAGCAGCGGCGCGAAGCCGCTGGCGATGCCGCGGATCCCGGCGAGCGACCGCGCTAGCCGATGCTCGCGGCCTTCCTGGATGCCGAGGGTGAGGATGCCGAGCAGCAGCGGCAGGACATAATAGAGGATGCGATAGACGATCAGCGCCGCGGCGAGCGCCGGCCGGTCGGCGGGCACGGTCGCGATCACCACCGCCTCGAACACGCCGAGCCCGCCCGGCACATGGGTGATGATCGTCGCGATGATGCCCAGCGCATAAGCGAGGATGAAGCTCGGCAGCAGCGCCGGGTCGGCGCCGGGAATCAGCAGGAACAGCGCCGCGCCCGCCGCCGCCAGGTCGATCCCGGCGATGCCGATCTGGCCGATCGCGATCCGCGCGCCCGGCAGCGGCATCGTCCAGCGTCCGAAGCCGATCGATCGCGGTCCGATCGCGCACAGCAGCACGAACCCCAGGGTCGCGGCGATGATCGCGGCGCCGATCGCGTGGGTCGCGGTCGGCGAGATCGTGACGTCGCCCAGCGTCATCGCGCCGCCATGCGCGATCATCGCGATTCCGGTGATGGCGAGCACGCCCATCCAGAAGGTGGTGCCGGCGATCGCGACGACCCGTGCGACGTCGCCTGCGTCGAGGCCGGCCCGGCTGTAGATGCGATAGCGCGCCGATCCGCCGGTCACCAGCGACAGCCCCAGATTATGGCTGATCGTGTAGCTGACGAACGAGGCGAGCGCGGCGGTCCGCCAGGGCAGCGGCCGGCCGATCACGCGCAGCGCGAGCACGTCGTAGAAGGTCAGCGCGAAATAGCTGATCGCGGTGCAGGCCAGCGCCAGCACGATCTGCCGCCGCGCGATCGCATGGAAGGCGGTGCGGACGTCGGCGGGGTGGAGGTCGGTGGTGAGCGCGTGGAGCGCGGTGAAGCCCAGCGCCACCAGCACCGCGATCAGCGCGACCGAAACCAGCGCGCGGTGGCGGCGCAGCGATGCGATCAGCTCATGCATTGGGAAGCTTCTCGATGCGCTGCCAGACCTGCGACTTGCAGAGGAAGCCGCCGATCAGGCAGCCCTGCACCTTGAGCGCGGTCGGGCTCAGTTCGGTGATCGTCGACGAGAAACGATGTCCCATGTCGGGGACGAACACCGATCCCGACCAGCTCGCGGGGCTCTCGCTGCGATAGTCCGACAGCAGTTCGATCCCGATCAGCCGGTCGATGCCGCTGTCCCGGGCATCCTGCTCGGCCTCGGGGCTCGCCCAGACGATCCAGCCGCACAGCCGGTTCTGGCACGCGCCGGTGCGCACCGCGACGGTGCCGTGCGGGTTGAGCCACAGGCCATCGGGCGATTGCGGCGGGGTTTGCGCGATCGCGGGAGCGGCCGCGGCAAGCGCGCAGGCGGTGAGGATCGAGATCAGGCGGTGCATGCGATATCCCCTGTTGATGACGGCGTCCGGATTAGGACGCCGCGGATGGAGCGGCGGTGGGCGCCGGCTGAACTATTGGTAATGTGCGGCAGCGAGCGTCTGGCGGACGCGCGGGGCGATCGCCGCGAACAGCCGGTCGGCATCGAAATCGAGCATATGGCCCCCGGGCAGCGCGCGTTTCTCGACATTCGTGCTGCGCAGCAAAGGACAGAGGCTGTCGGTCTCTTCGGCGCCCTGGATGCACAATATCGGCATCCAGTCGATCGGCCGGCTCGTGCTGATCGCCGGCGATCCGTTTTCGCCGAAACCGAAAATCTCGCCGGGCGAGGCCCGGAACAGGGTGGTGTCGGGCGGGACCACGAGCACGGTCATCACCAGCCGCTGCCGCAGCTCCGGTGCAACCGAGGCGAGCGAGGCCTGCAGCATGTCGGCGCCGAAGGACTGGCCGACCAGGATCAGCCGCTGCGTGCCCGGCACCGCCAGCGCGCGGACGATCGCGGTATCGAGCAGCCGTGCGGCATCGTCGGCGGTCCGCTCGGTGCGGAAATAGCGCAGGCAGTTGACGCTCACCACCGGCATCCCGGTCGCGGCGAAGCGCTCGACCAGGCTGCGTCCCATGCCGATCCGCGGCCCCATGTCGCTCGACAGGAACAGCACGGTCGTGCCTTGCTCGGTCGGCAGCGGCGATCCGGTCGCCGGCGTGACGGCGATCACCGTGCCGCCCAGATAGCCGATATAGGCGAGGAAGCCGGCGATCATCGCGATCCCGGCGACCAGCGCGAACAGCAGCGCCCAGGCCGCCCGCATCGCCGCGACCGGGTGCCGATAGGCGATCAGTGCGGTCGCCATGGCCGCGCGGAAAGACAGGAGGGAACAGGGTGGCGCATCGACATATCCCGCTATTACGATGCGGTCGAAATGCCTTGCTGCGCCCTGCGGCGTGATGATCGCCGCATTACCATTTGGTCATCTTGCGCCCATCCCCGCATGAGATGGCATCGTCTATACAGAGACCGACGATAAGGAGATTGCATGGCAACCGATCCGCTTCACGCCCTCGCGCGCACCCTGCTCGGCAAGGCCCATCACAGCCTCGATCCCGAGGAAGCGAAGGTGCTGCGCGGTATCGAGGCGCGCATGCCGATCGCGCAGGACGCGGCCGACGTTGCCGACGAGCGTGCGACCTTCGGCGAGCGGTTGTCCGACCGGGTCGCCGCGGTCGGCGGCAGCTGGGGTTTCATCATCGTCTTTTCGGTGGTGCTGTTCGGCTGGATGCTGCTCAACAGCCGGGTGCTGTCGCACTGGGGTCTCGCCTTCGATCCCTACCCGTTCATCTTCCTGAATCTGGTGCTGTCGACCGTCGCCGCGGTGCAGGCGCCGGTGATCATGATGAGCCAGAATCGTCAGGCAGGTAAGGACCGGCTCGCCGCCAGCCTCGATTATGAGGTCAATCTGCGCGCCGAACTAGAGATATTACGTATTCACGAGAAGCTTGACCTGGCGATCACCGAACGGCTTGATCGCATAATTCGCGCGCTCGACGCGCATCATGAGGACTGATGTGAGCAAATTCCTGTCCTGGGCCGGTTGGGCGGTGATCGCCTGCGCGATCATGGCGGCGGTCGTCGTCGTCCATGCGCTGACCCGCCCACCGCATCGCCCCGAGGCCGTGGTGGCGCAGGCGCTGCCGACCGGCGCGACGCTCGACAGCGTCGACGGGCCCGACGGCCCTCATCTGATCGTCAGCAGCCTGCAGACCGCCGGGCCCGGTGACGCCGCCGGCCTGCGGGTCGGCGACGAGATCGAGGATGTCGACGGCCTGCCGGCGCCGACCCTCGGCGCGTTCAACAAGGATGTCGCCAGCGGTTCCTACCAGGTCGTCGATCTGCGGGTCCGCCGTGGTCGTCGACTGCTCGACATCCATCTGCCGCGCCACCCGGGCGCCACCGCATGAGCCAGCGCATATTGCTGATCGAGGACGATGCCGGCACTGCCGACTTCGTCGCGAACGGGCTCACCGAACATGGCTTCGTCGTCGACCGCGCCGACAATGGCCGCGACGGGCTGTTCCATGCCACCGATGGCAGCTTCGACTGCGTGATCCTCGATCGCATGCTGCCCGGCATGGACGGGATGGCAGTGCTCGGCGCGATGCGCGCGGCCGGCATCGAGACCCCGGTGATCGTGCTGTCGGCGATGAGTTCGGCCGAGGACCGGATCAAGGGGCTCGAAAGCGGGTCGGACGATTATCTGACCAAGCCGTTCGCCTTCGCCGAACTGCTCGCGCGGGTGCGGCTGCTGATCCGGCGCGGGCAAGGGCGAGGTGCCGCCCCCGAGACCAGATTGGCCTGCGACGATCTCGAAATGGACCTGCTCGCCCGCAAGGTCCGGCGCGGCGGCCAGCCGGTCGACCTGCAGCCGCGCGAATTTCGCCTGCTCGAATATCTGCTGCGGCATCTCGGCCAGGTCGTGACCCGGACGATGCTGCTCGAAGGCGTGTGGGATTATCATTTCGATCCCGGCACCAACGTCATCGACGTCCATGTCAGCCGGCTGCGCAAGAAGATCGACGAGGGCCATGCCCGCCCGCTGCTCCACACCGTGCGCGGGTCGGGCTATCGGTTCGGCGTGGACGCTTGATTCGCGTGCGCTTCGCGCGATCGACCACCTTCCGTGTCGCCGCGCTGGTCTTCCTGTTGCAGCTCGCCGGCGCGGCGCTCCTGCTGTTCACCGTTCATGAACTGACCCAGGACCAGATCAACGACGAGGCGCAGGTCCAGGCCGAGGATCTGCGCGACACGCTGTTGCCCGCCTATCGCGGCCGGGGCTTTGCCGGGCTCGTCACCCAGGTCGCGGCAGCGGCGGCGGCGGGGCGCTCGCCCGGTTCGGTGCTGCTGCTGGTCGATCGGGCCGGTCGGCCGGTCGCGGGCAATCTCGCCGACTGGCCGCCGTCGCTGCCGCCGGGAACCGCGGTGGCGACGGTCGAACTGTTTCGCATCGGCCGCGACAGCTCGGAGACGATGCGGCTGGTCGCGACCCCGCTGGAGGGCGGCGGCCGGCTGCTGACCGGCCATGTCATCGAAAGCGAGCTCCGCTTCACCATCGTCCTCGAAGAGGCGATGGTGAGCGCGCTGGCGGTCGCGCTGGCGCTGGCGCTGTTCGCGGCGTGGAGCCTGGCCAAGCTGATCAACGACAAGCTGCAGGCCACCGTCGCGACCGCCGATGGTGTCGCCGCCGGCGATCTCGATCATCGGGTCGGAAGCGACGAGAGCGGCGATGCGTTCGACGCGCTCGGGCTGGCGGTCGACCGGATGCTCGATCGGATCGCCGGGCTGATGAGTGAGCTCAAGATCGCGACCGACGGGCTCGCCCATGACCTGCGCTCGCCGCTCACCCGGCTGCGCTCGACCCTCGAACGCGCACTGGCGGCGAGCGAGGGCGACGATGCGCGGGCGGCTGTGGTCCGCGCGATCGAGGAGGGCGACCGGCTGCTGGCCATGCTCGACACCGCGCTCAGGATCAGCCGGGCCGAGGCGGGGCTCGGCCGCGAGGCCTTCGTAGACACCGATCTGTCGGCGATGGTCGAGGACATGGTCGAGGTCTATGGCCCGCTCGCCGAGGACAAGGGCTTCATGATCGAGGCCGATGCCCCGCCGGGAGTCACTGGGCATGTCCACCGCGAACTGCTCGGCCAGGCGCTCGCCAATCTGATCGACAATGCCCTGAAATATGGTGCCGGACGCATCCTCGTTTCCGCCCGGCGGCAGGGCGGCGAGGTGATGATCGCGGTGGGCGATGATGGCCCCGGCATTCCCGAGGCGTCCCGGCCCGAGGCGCTGCGCCGCTTCGGCCGGCTCGACAGCGCGCGGACCCAGACCGGCGCCGGCCTGGGCCTGTCGCTGGCGGCGGCGGTCGCGCGGCTGCATGGCGGGCGGCTCGCGCTGGCGGACAATGCGCCGGGGCTTTGCGTCCAGCTCCATCTGCTCGCGGACCCGGTCGAACCAAGGATTACCGATAGTTAATCGCACGCTCACCCGCCGCGAAGGCGGGGCGCGCTAGACGGACAGCCTGACGATCATCAGGGGAACTGTCCGATGCGCGCATGGCTGACGAGATTGACGACCATCGCGGGGCTTGGAGCGCTCGCCTTGGGGTCGATGATTCCCCGTGCCTTGCCGGCCCAGGCACCCCGTCCCGCATCCGTCGCCCAGCCTGCCGCGCCGGTGCCTGTCGCTGCGCTATCTGTCGCTCCGCCATCTGTCGCCGGCCAGCCGATCCTGACCGACAGCTTCCATTTCGCCCAGCTCGGCGAGGTGGCGACCTATCGGCCACAAGCGAAGATTCGTGGGGTCGCGCTGTTCCTGTCGGGTGATGGCGGCTGGAATCTCGGCGTGGTCGACATGGCGAAGGCGCTCGCGGACCAGGGCGTCGCGGTGGCCGGCATCTCGACCCCGGCGCTGCAGAAAAGCCTCGAGGTCAATGGCGACGCATGCGTCAATCCCAACTTCGCGCTTACCGCGCTCGCCCAGGATTTCGAGCATCGGCTGGGGATGGCGGGCTATGTGAAGCCGATGCTGGTCGGCTATTCGTCGGGCGCGACGATCGCTTATGCGGCGCTCGCCCAGGCCCCCGGCGGGACCTGGCGCGCCGCGCTGTCGCTCGGTTTCGGCCCCGATCTCGGCGGCACCAAGCCATGGTGCAAGATCGCCGGGGTCACCGCGTCGCGGATCGCCAAGCCCGAGGCGGGATGGCTGTTTTCGGCGGCGCCGCATCTGCCGGCGCCATGGGTCGTGTTTCAGGGATTGCAGGACCAGGTCGTCGATCCGGTGCAGGCGCGGGCGTTCACCGCGCACATCCCCGAGGCGCGGCTGATCGAACTGCCCAAGGTCGGCCATGGCTATTCGGTCCAGGCCAATTGGGTGCCGCAGTTCCAGGCGGCGGTCGCGCCTCTGCTCGATGCCGCGACGCCTGCGCCGGTGTTGCCCGCGTCGGGCAGCGTCGCCGATCTGCCGCTGACGATCGTCGCCGATCCGGCCGCGCGTCACAGCGACGTGATGGCGGTGATGTATTCGGGCGACGGCGGCTGGGCAGGGATCGATCGTGACGTCGCCGCGCGGCTGGCGGCGGCTGGGGTTCCCGTGGTTGGCGTCGACAGCCTGCGCTATTTCTGGAACGCGAAGACCCCGGCCGGCGCCGGACAGGATGCCGCCCGCATCGTCGCCCATTTCGCGCCTGGCTGGCACCGGTCGAAAGTGATCTTCATCGGCTATTCCTTCGGTGCCGACGACCTCGCCTATATCGTCGGCAATCTGCCGGCAGGTGTTCGGCCGATGGTCGCGCGGGTGAGCATGCTCGGGCTCAGCGGCACCGCCGATTTCCAGTTCCATCTCGCCTCCTGGCTCGACATCGATGGTGACAGGACGCTGCCGACCGCGCCCGCGATCGCCCGGCTGCGCGGGACGGACATGCAGTGCGTGCGCGGCGAGGCGGAAAAGGACAGCGCCTGCCCGGCACTGCCGGCGGGCCTGGTCACCCAGATATTGTTGCCCGGCGGTCATCATTTCGGCGGCAATGCCGATATCGTCGCCGCCGCCCTGCTCAAGGGAGTCGTCGCATGAAGATGCTGCTGCGAATCGCGGTAGCCGTCGGACTGCTGGCCGCCGCCCTGACCGGCTATTGGGCGCATCTCGGCTATTTCGGCGGCGACGTCTATGTGCCGGTCAGGGCGAAAGGGCGCCCCGCGCCGGGGCTCGACGGGATCGCGGTCGTGATCGTCTCGGGCGACATGGGCTTCCGCACCGGCATGGGGCCGCAGATCGGCGCGCGCTTCGCCGATCATGGGGTGCCGGTGCTCGGGATCGATTCGCTCGTCTATTTTCGTCAGCGCCGTACCCCGGCCGAAATCCGGGGGCTGATCGCCGACGCGGTGCGGCGCGGACTCGCCTTCGGCCATGCCCGCAGACTGGTGCTGATCGGCCAGTCCTTCGGCGCCGACATGGTCCATGTCGGATTGACTGGCCTTCCGCCCGCGCTGCGTTCGAAACTGGCGATGGTGGCGCTGGTCGTGCCGACCGACACTGTCGACTATCAGGCGTCGCCGCTCGAACTGCTCGATCTGGTCAGGCCCGACGCCCCGGCGATCGCGACCGGCCGGCAGCTGACCTGGGTGCCGACCGTTTGCATCCAGGGCCGCGACGAAACCGACAGCCTGTGCCCGATGCTGACCGCACCCAATGTCCGTAAGGTCGCGCTGCCGGGCGGCCACCCGCTCCACCGCGACGCCGACGCGCTGTTCGGCGCGCTCACCCAGGCAATCTCTACGGCGGTTCCCGCCCAACGATAAGGATATTCCCCATGCTCTGGAAGGCGATGACCGCCGCCGCATTCATGCTGGCGGCAATGCCGGCTTTTGCCCAGGATGTGTCGGGCCGCCCCGACGATCTCAAGATCGGCGGCGACCGTGTGTCGATCGGCATCGGGCTCGCGTCGAGCCCCGGCTATATCGGATCGAACCGGTCGACCCTGCTGCCGACCGCGGCGATCCAGGGGCAGATCTCCGGGGTCAGCTTCAACAGCTCGGGCACCGCCTTCTATGTCGATGCGATCCCGGGCAGCGGCAAGCCGGGCTGGAAACTCGAACTCGGCCCGCTGGTCGCGCTCCGCCTCGATCGCCATGGCCGCATCGGCGACGCCGCGGTCGCGGCGCTGGGATCGCGGAACGCCGCGCTCGAACTGGGCGGATCGATCGGCGTCCAGCGCACCGGCGTCATCACCAGCGATTACGACACGCTGAGCGCGAGCCTGTCCTGGCAGCATGACGTCACCGATGCCCATCACAGCTATGTCGTCAGCCCCGAGCTCGACTATGACACCCCGCTGTCCGAACATATGTTCGTCAGTATCTCGGCCTCGGCCGATTATGTCGGCCGGCGCTTCGGCGGTTATTATTACGACATCGATGCCGCCGGCAGCGCCGCGAGCGGGCTGGCGGCCTATGCCGGCGCCAACCATGCCGGCTGGAAGGACTGGAACCTCAGCGCGATGGCGGTCCACTCGCTGACCGGCAACCTGACCCATGGCTTCGGCCTGTTCGCGACCGGCGGCTATCAGCAGATCCTCGGCGCCTATCGCCGCTCGCCGATCGTCGAGGATGTGGGCAGCCCCGACCAGTGGAGCGGTGCGGTCGGCCTCGAATATACATTCTAGGCGGCTGACCTGATCCGGCAGGCTCTGTCATAGGGCGCTCCCCTCCCTCTGCGTCGCCCCGCACTCACATGGGGAGTTGTGGGTCAAGATGTCGTGTTAGGGTGACATGGATATTCTCCTTTGAAGCATCGGATGTAGGTCTGAGCCGGTTATGGAGACGCGGCCTAAGCCTGGTCCAACTCAC
>NZ_JBXANN010000009.1:202157-252798 GCF_058801765.1 Rhizorhabdus sp. GW822-FHT03C02 | reverse complement strand
TTGGTCAGCAACCTCACTCTGGCAGAGCGGCGGTCACTATCCACTCCCCATGGGATCTTGTTGCGGGGTCCATGGCTGGTGCGGCGGGCGCTATGGCGGGATGAAAAGCGGGCTGGGGATGCTGCGCCTGATCCTCAGCGGCGGCCTGCGAGGAGATAGCCATGGACCCCGCAACAAGTGCGGGGCGACGAAGGAAGGGAGACCCCTCGGCGCTCATCGCACCGGGGCCAGCGAAGGCGGATAGCCGCTTATCGACATCTTCCCGCCGCTGGCCGATACAGGAGGCCTTGCGGGGGGTGGTTGCGTGGCGATGGGCGTATCCAGATCCGATTGGCGTTTCGGACCCAAGATCCTGGTGCCGATGACCGGCATCGCGATCGCCGCGATCCTGCTGATGATCTTCGGCCTCTACTGGACGACCAGCCGCAGCAACGCGATTTCGATCGAGCGCCAGGTCCGCACCACCCAGCGCGCCTTCGACGACAGCGTCGCCCGGCTCGCGCTCGAACAGGAAACCGTCGCGGTGTGGGACGAGACCGCGACCCGGCTGAGTCAGCCAGACCCCGACATGGGCTGGATCCACGACAATGTCGGGCTGTGGCTCAACAAGGTGTTCGGCCATGACCGCACCTATATCGTCGACGACCGCGACGCGCCGATCTACGCCAGCATCGACGGACACAGGGCGCCGGCCGCCGGGTTCGAGGCGGTCCGCGCCGATCTGCGCTACATGATCGACGAGGCGCGCGGCCGCCGCCGGACCCCGAGCAACAAGTTCGATCGCCACCCGAACTGGGCGCGGCCGGGGGCCGATGTGCTGACCACCGAGCGCGCGATCCACGACACCGAACTCGCCAGCGTCGCCGGCCGGCCGGCATCGGTCAGCGTGATGCGGATCCGCGCCTCGACCCCCGAGCTCCAGCCGCCGGGGATCGAGCCGCTGATGATCTCGATCCGCTTCCTCGACGGCAGGTTCCTGCAGGAGCTGCAGGACCGCAACCTGATCGAGGGCGCGCGCTTCTCGCGCGACGGCCGCCGCGATCCGGGCGAACGGGCGCTGCCGCTCGACAGCGAGCGCCACGACCGGATCGGCTATCTGGTGTGGCAGCCCGAACAGCCGGGCAGCCGGATCATGATGGTGCTGGCGCCGATCACCACGCTGATGATCCTGGCGATGGTGACGCTGATGGGCGGGTTGCTGTGGTGGCTGCGACGATCGACCGACGAGCTGCGCGACACGCTGGTCCAGCTGCGCGCGAGCGAGGCGCAGGCCCAGCATCTGGCCTATCACGACACCCTCACCGGCCTGCCCAACCGCGCGCTGTTCAACGAGCGGCTCGACCATGCGCTCGCCGCGATCGGGGATGGGTCGGGCGGGGATCGGCAGATCGCGCTGCTGATGCTCGATCTCGACCGCTTCAAGAACGTCAACGACACGCTCGGCCATCTGATCGGCGACGGGCTGATCCGCCAGTTCGGGGCGCGGATCGCCGCACTGCTGGACGACGGCGACATCGTCGCGCGGTTGGGCGGCGACGAGTTCGCGGTGCTGCTGACCGGGATCGCCGGCCGGGCCGAGGCCGAGCTGGCCTGCGCGCGCATCCTCAAGGCGGTGCGCAGCCCGTTCCAGATCCTCGGCAGCGCGGTGTTCGCGCGCGCCAGCATCGGCTTCGTCTGCGCGCCCGAGGCGGGCCGCGACCGCATGGAGCTGATCCGCCGCGCCGACATCGCGCTCTACCGCGCCAAGGCCGAGGGGCGCGACGGCTTCCGGATGTTCCGCGCCGACATGGACGAGCATGTCCAGTTCCAGAATGCGATCGAGGAGGATCTGCGCGCGGCGCTGGGCGGCAGCGAGCAGCTCTGCGTGCTCTACCAGCCCGAGATGAACCCCGACGGCGTCACCATCGTCGGGCTCGAGGCACTGGTGCGCTGGCAGCATCCCGAGCGCGGGCCGATCCCGCCCGACCAGTTCATCCCGATCGCCGAGGATAGCGGCCAGATCTCGCTGCTCGGCGAATGGGTGCTGCTGCAGGCGTGCCGGGTGGCGCGCCGCTGGCCGCATCTGTTCGTCGCGGTCAACCTGTCGCCGGCGCAGTTCCACGGCGCGAACATCGTCGACCGGCTCGCCGCGATCGTCCGCGCGGCGGGGGTGAGCCCGTCGCAGATCGAGCTCGAGGTCACCGAGGGGGTGCTGCTCGAACAGGACGATCTGGTCCAGGCGGTGATGAGCGGGCTGCGCGCGGCGGGGTTCCGGATCGCGCTCGACGATTTCGGCACCGGCTATTCGTCGCTGAGCTATCTGCGCCGCTTCGCGGTCGACAAGATCAAGATCGACCGATCGTTCGTCGAGCAGATCGGCCATGAGGTCGACTCCGCCTCGCTGATCGAGGCGCTGGTGCGGATCGGCGAGACGATGGGACTGACGGTCACCGCCGAAGGGGTCGAGACCGAGGCGCAGCGGCGCTATCTGGTCGAGGTCGGCTGCCACCAGATGCAGGGTTTCCTGTTCTCCGAGGCGCTCGCCGAGGCCGACCTGCCGGCGCTGCTCGGCGGGCAGGGGACGGTGCACGAGACGATCGCCGCCCTGCCCCGGCCGACCGCCACCGGGCGATGACGCCGTCAGGGAATGAAGATATCCTCGATCCGCAGCCCGAACAGCGCGGCGATGGTGAAGGCCAGCGGCAGGCTGGGATCGTAGCGGCCATTTTCGATCGCATTGACCGTCTGGCGCGACACCGACAGCGCGTCGGCGAGATTGCCCTGGCTCCAGTCGCGGGCGAGGCGCAGTTCCTTGAGCCGGTTGTTCATTCCCGGGCCGTTATCGGTAGCGGCGCTGGGCGACGACCATGCCGAAGCCCCACAAGGTGCACATGATCGGCCAGACCGAGAAGGCGCGCAGATGCGGAAGCCCCGCCCCCTCGGCGAAACCCCAGCCGAAGGTGATCAGCGCCGTGCCGAGAAAGGACAGCGCGATCGCGTCATATTGGATGCGACGCTGCATCTCGTCCATCCGCCACAGCCCGCGCAGGATCGCCCAGGCGGCCGCCACCGCACCGATCATCGGGGTGAGGTTGATCGCCAGCTTGAGCAGCCCCTCGGGCCGTATCGCACGCTCGACCGCGTTCGCGCCGACCAGCAGCACCCCATAGAGGATCATCGCGCCGCCCAATTCGATCACATATTGCCTGGGTTTGAACATCACCGCCTCCTGTAAAGCTTCTTTTACAGGAGGCGGTGACAAGTGTAAAGCATGCTTTCCAACATATGGGGAGGATGGGCCGCCGCTCGCATGGGTAAACTTGCCCTACCCCGTCATCCCGGATTTAATCCGGGATCTCACTTCTTCTTCCGCCCACCAGAGGCAAAGAGATTCCGGGTCAAGCCCGGAATGACGAAGGAGGGGAAAGTCCCAAATCAGCGCCTATGGGCGCAGGACCGGGGCGGCGACGTCAGCTTTCCTCCTTACCCCAGCATCGCCGTCACCGCGCCGGCCAGCGATCCGGTCGGCCGGCCGAGCAGCCCCGACAATGTCCGGCCATCGTCGAACAGCGCGCCGCCGGCCGCGCCGACGTCCCAGCTCGCGAGCGCCGCGGCGAGGCTGTCGGGGAGCCCGGCGGCGGCGAGGGCAGCGGCATAGTCGGCTTCGGCGAGGTTGCGATAGGGGATGTCGCGGCCGGTCTGGCGCGACAGCTCGGCGGCGAGGTCGGCGAGGGTGAAGGCGGTGTCGCCGGCCAGTTCATGGGTCCGGCCGGCATGATCCTCGCCGGTCAGCGCGATCGCCGCCGCCTCGGCATAGTCGGCGCGCGGCGCCGCCGAGATCCGCCCCTCCCCCGAACTGCCGATCAGCGTACCGGCGGCGAGCGCTCCGGCGATCGGGCCGGCATAATTCTCGCTGTACCAGCCGTTGCGCAGCAGCGTCACCGCCAGCCCCGACGCCGCCAGCGCATCCTCGGTCGCGCGATGCTCGACCGCGAGGCCGAGCGGCGAGCGATCGGCATGGAGCAGGCTGGTATAGACGATCCGCCGCACCCCTGCCGCCTTCGCCGCCGCGATCACCGCTCCGTGCTGCGCGATCCGCTGGCCGACCTCGCTCGACGAGATCAGCAGCAGCGTGTCGACCCCGTCGAGCGCCGGCGCGAGCGACGCGGGCACGGCATAGTCGAACGCACGCACCGCGACACCGAGGTCCGCCGCCTTTTCGGGTGAGCGCGCCAGCGCGACGATCCGTTCGGCGGGAACCCGGCGCGCGAGCGCTGCGATGACGAGGCGGCCGAGCTGGCCGGTGGCGCCGGTGACGGCGATGATCGGGGTGGATGCGGTCATGGTGGCGATGTCCTTCGCGGTTGATGCCGACCTCAACTAAGCGTCTTGCTTATTTTTCGTAAGTACATACATATTTGTTAGTATGGAAAAAAGCTCCGAACCCGTCGCCACCCTGTCCGAAAAGCTGGCGCGCGGCGACCTGATGGCGGCGGCCTGCCCGTCGCGCGAGATATTGAAACATGTCACCAGCCGCTGGGGGGTGCTGGTGCTGATCGCGCTCGAAGCGCGCACGCTGCGGTTCGGCGAGCTGCGCCGCGCGATCGACGGGGTCAGCGAACGGATGCTGGCGCAGACGCTGCAATGGCTCGAACAGGACGGGATGGTCGACCGGCACGCTCTGGCGATCGTGCCGCCGCATGTCGACTATAGCCTGACCCCGCTCGGCCGCGAGGCCGCCGAGAAGGTGCGGCTGCTCGCCGACTGGATCGAGACGAGCATGCCGCGGATCGCGGCGGCGTGGGAGGCGCATGGGGTCGTGGCCGAAATGGCGGACTGAACCAACCGCTGAGGTTCTGACTAGTCTTCCCGTTCGTGTCGAGCGCAGTCGAGACACGTTGCGCTAGTGGCACGTGTCTCGACTGCGCTCGACACGAACGGATCAGGAGTTTCAGCCTTGGATATGTCAGGTAGCACCGAATGTCGGCACCGGCGTTGTGGCGCGCGCCCATGCGGTCCGGAACCCGTCTCTCCACCAGCCGTAGAGCGCACATGATCGCGAGCCTCTTCCTCTCCATCGGCGACCTCGCCGACCGGCGCATCCTCGGGGTCCTCGTGCAGTCGCTGCTCGTCACCCTGCTGATCTTCGTCGCGGCGGGCATCGGCATCGGCTGGCTGCTCGACGGCAGCGACCCGTGCAGCCTGGTCGGCGCGGACGCCTGCGAACTCGGCGCCTCGACGAGCGGTCTCGGCGCGGTGGCGCTGACCCTGCTGGCGATGTGGCTGCTGTTCCCAGCGATCGCGCTCGGGGTTATCGGCGCGTTCGTCGAGCGGATCAGCACGGTGATCGAGGCGCGCCATTACCCCGTCGCCGCGGCGCGGGCACGATCGGGGGGGATTGTCGAGGGGCTGCTGCTCGGGCTGCGATCGGCGGGCCGGGTGCTGCTCTACAATCTGATCGCGCTGCCGCTCTACATCCTGCTGCTGGTCACCGGGGTCGGCACCCCGATCGCCTTCATGATCGTCAACGGCATCGCCTTCGGCGCCGACCTCGGCGAGATGGTCGCGTCGCGCCATGGCGACCGCGCGAGCCGCCGCACCTGGATGCGCGGATCACGCGGCGGCCGGATGCTGATCGGCACCGCGGTGACCGCGCTGTTCCTGGTGCCGTTCGTCAACCTGCTGGCGCCGATGCTCGGCGCGGCGATGATGACGCATTTCTACCATCGCCGTCGAGACGCGATCACGGCCGGCTGACCCGCACCGTCCAGCCGCTGCCCGATCCGATATGTCGGTCGGCGGCATAATTGCCCATGTTGAGCGCCAGCGACAGGTTGAACAGGCTGTTGATATAGACCAGCGGCTGGCCCTCGGGGACGAAGCCGAACGACTGGGCATAGGGTGCGACGACCGTGTCGACCGGCTTGCCGTCGTGGAATATCTCGACCTTGAGCCTGTCGCCGGGCTTCGCGCCGAGCTGGTCGAACAGCGTCTGCGGGATGTTGGTCCAGACATTGCCATATTGGATGTCGAGCGCGGGGATGTCGCCCTTGAGCACGTCGCCCTCGCGCACCGGCTGCTGGTGGGGCAAGCGCACCAGTTTCTCGATGGGGACGGTCGGGCCGACCTGTTCGAAGTTTATCACCCCTGCCGCCAGCCGGGCGCCGGTATAGCCGAACACGTCGCGGCCGTGGAAGGTGTTGCTCTTTTCCGAACCCGGCAGCCGGTTGACATGCTCGTCGATCCTCCGCGCCTCGACGATGGTCTCGACCTCGTCGATCAGGGTGATCAGGCCGTTGTCGGGCAGGATATAGATATGGCCGGCGCGGGTCTTCACCCCGATCGACAGCCGGCTGGTGCCGACGCCGGGATCGACCACGCCGACGAACACCGTCCCCTTCGGCCAGTAAGGCGCGACCTGATAGAGGCGATAGGCGCCGGCCCAGATGTCGCCGGCCGGAATCTCATGGGTGAGGTCGGAGATCAGCAGTTTCTGCGAGACACCGTAGGCGACCCCCTTCACCTCCGACACCGCCCCGTCGCGCAGCCCGAAATCGGTCATCAGCACCAGCGGCACCGGCTCGGCCACCGGCCGCGGCGGCTGTGCCGACACGCTGGTAGCCGGCGTGGCCGCCAGTGCCAGCAGCGCGGCGAGCATCAGGGTGGTGACCGGCTTGTTCGTCATCGGCGCGCGCTTTCTTCGAGGGAATATCGCCCGGTTCTAGCCGGCTCCGGCGCGATTGAAAGCCGGATTGGCTACGCCCTGCGATCCTGCCTATCATCGCCGCATAACGAGAGAGGATGATCATGAGCGAAGATCCGGCCGCCGGCCTCATCATAGCGTCGCGCACCATCGGCGCCCCGACCACGGTCAGCCCCGAGGCACAGGCGATCCTCGCCCGGCCGAGCCCGTTCGGCAGCAGCGGCGGCGAGCCCGATCCGGGCGACAAGGCCGGCTGGGAAGACCATATCGCCGAGCGCAACGCGATGCTCACCGCGATGATGGCATCGCGGCTCTCCCCCGACACCGCGCCCATCGTCTCCGAACATCGGCTCTCGCACGCCACCCTCTACGAGATCGCGCCGCGCCAGCCGGTGCCGGCGGACAAGGCGCTGCTCTATATCCATGGCGGCGGCTTCACGATGGGGCACGGGATCGCCGCGGCCTATGCCGGGTTCGGGCTCGCCGGGCTGACCGGGCTCCGGACCTGGTCGATCGACTATCGCATGCCGCCGCACGCCCCCTTCCCCGCCGGGCTCGACGACGCGGTCGAGGCGTACCGCTTCCTGCTCGACCGGCACGCCGCGCAGGACATCGTCGTCTATGGCCCGTCGGCCGGGGCCGGGCTCGCCGCGTCCTGCCTGCTCAAGGCGCGCGACCAGGGGCTGGCGATGCCCGCCGCCTGCGTGCTGCATTCGCCCGAGGCCGACCTGACCGAATCCGGCGACAGTTTCGAGACCAATATGGGGGTCGATCCGGTGCTGACCGGGCGGCTGACCAAGTCGATCGCGCTCTATGCCGGTGGCAATGACCTGAAGCACCCCTATCTCTCGCCCTTGTTCGGCGACTTCGCCAAGGGCTTCCCGCCGACCCTGCTGACCTCGGGCACGCGCGACCTGTTCCTGTCGAACACCGTGCTGATGCACCGCGCGCTCAAGCGCGCCGGGGTGCCGGCCGAACTGAGCATCTGGGAGGCGATGGGGCATGGCGGCTTCTACGGCGCCGCGCCCGAGGACCATGAACTGCTCGCCGAACAGGCGCAGTTCCTGCGGCGGCATCTCGGGCTGGCTTGAGCGG
Organism: Rhizorhabdus sp. GW822-FHT03C02; assembly: GCF_058801765.1. Lineage (NCBI taxonomy): Bacteria > Pseudomonadati > Pseudomonadota > Alphaproteobacteria > Sphingomonadales > Rhizorhabdaceae > Rhizorhabdus > Rhizorhabdus sp. GW822-FHT03C02. Next base: position 245,021 of record NZ_JBXANN010000009.1, on the reverse strand, counting down.
CCTGCCGGTCAGCGCGAGCGCGCCACGATCGTCACCGGCCCGATCAGCCCCGACGGCCTGAGCGGCGCCTTCGCCATATAGGTCGGCAGATAGACCTGGGCGACCTTGGCGGCGCCCGGCTGCTTGTCGCCGATCAGCCGGTTGACCCACAGATTGGCGACCCGCACCTCGACGCGGTTGCGCCCGCGCCGCGCCAGCGCGCCGATGTCGATCCGGTAGGGCGCCTTCCACGCGATCCCGGCGACCCGGCCATTGACCCGGACCTCGGCGACGTCGCCGACCTTGCCGAGATCGAGCCACAGCGAGGCCCCCTTCGCCGGCGCCTTCGCCAGGGTGAAGTCGCTCGCATAGCTGGCGAGACCTGAGAAATAGCGGATGCCGGGATCGGCCTGGTCGGTCAGCGAGGCGAGTTTTTCGAGCCGGGTGCCGGCGGGCGCGCCGCGGCCGGGCTGGAAGGCGACATCCCACGGTCCGGCGAGGGTGGTCAGCACGGTCTCGACCGGCCGGGCGATCGTCCGCGCCGGCGCGGTCGCCGGGGTGCGGAACAGCACGAACAGCGACTCCCCTGCCCGCAGGTCGAGCGGAACGATCGTGGCATCGCCGTCGATCCGGTAGGACGCGGGTTCGGCGGTGCCGCTGTCGGCGTACCAGAACTCGGCGGCCTTGCCGCTGACCGCGAAGCGCGCCTCGACCGCTTCGGCCCGCCCGCTGCGGTTCGCCACATAATAGAGATCGCCGTCGCCGGTGCGGCGGTGGACGAACGCGATGTCGCGGCCGTCGGCGCGCGGCGTGTCGAAATCGGGGGCGATGCCGCGCGCGGCCAGCGCGGCCTCGATGCCCTTGCCGGGGACGATCCTGCCGGCGCCCCAGAGCCGCTTGACCAACGCATCATATTCGGCGCGGTCGTCGGCGAGGCCCGGCGATCCGGTCGGGGCATCGCCGACGATCAGCGCACCGCCATCGGCCAGCGCCGCGACCTTGCGCAGCGTCGCCAGCGTCATCAGCCGGCTGGTGCCGCCGAGATAGAGCGCGCGATAGCGGGCGCCGCCGGGGCTGACGAGATCGCCCTTCTCGCCGGTCAGCGCGCCGAGCATCGCCGCGCTGACGAAGTCATAGGCGTAACGGGTCGGCACCTCGGCGGGATAGCCGGCATCGGCCTGGACCCCGATCGGCGCCTCCTCGCCATAGAAGAAAGCGACGTCGGCGACGTTGCGCCCCTGTTCGAGCATCAGGCTGTTGCGCGCGATATAGTCGATCCACGGCTTGGCCATCTCGGCCCAGGTCTCGTGCCGGTTGAGATATTGGCCGAACGCCGACAGGGTCAGCCCGGGCTGCTTGTCCTCGAGCGGCTGGTGGACGACGCTGTGCAGGAACGGCCGGTTGATGCCGTTGGCGAATTCGGCGTCGATCATCGGCTGGAGATCGCCCGGGGCATGCGCCCAGGGGTTGAGCACCGAGGTCAGCGATTCCGCCGCGACATAGGGCCGGCCATAAAAATGCGCGACCGAGGCCGCGCCGCGCATGTCGGCGACCAGCGCCGATCCGGGTTTCCGGCCGAACGCCCACATCGCCGCCATCGGCACATCGGCATGGCTGCGCATGTCGAGATCGTCGCCGAGGGTCGAGATGAAGCGATTGCCCTCGAGCGACTCGCCATAGACGGTCAGCCCCTGCGCGCGCGCCGCCTTCGCCACCGTCGCATAATGTTCGCTGGTGGTGAGATCGGCGAGGGTGCGGCGATAATCGTAGAGGAAGGCGTCCGACCGGCTGCGCGATCCGACGATCGTGCCGGTGAGCGCGGGCAGCCAGGGCAGCGGGTCATAGCCGCGCAAGCGGCGGAACTGCTCGCGCAGCGCCGGGGTCCAGTTCGACGGGCCGACCTCGGTGCTGTCGGTGACCAGGGTGGTCAGCCCGCGCCGCCCGAACAGATCGGCGCCGACCGTGTCGCGGTACATCGTGAAATAATGGTCGAGATAGCGGCCGACCGCCGCCGCATCATATTTGTCGACCTCGAGCCCGGTCGATTCCGCGGTCGCCGGCGCATTGGCCTTGCCGGTCAGCGAATAGCCGAGCCGCAGCACCCGCCAGCGCCCCGCCGGCGGGGTCCAGTCGAGATGGCCGGCGGCGTCCATCCGGCCGGTCAGATCGACGACATCGCCCGGCGCGACCCCGGCGGCATCGTCTCCGACACTCGCATCGAGCGCATAATAGTCGTTGGCGAGGATGAACCCGGCCTTCTGTTCGAACGCATTGACCCGCGCCTCGCCCGACAGGCGCAGCGCGACCAGCCGCGGCTCGGCGGTGCTGGCGCCGCCGATGCTGCCCATCGCGCTGAGATCGGCGCCCGGGGTCACCGCATAGGAGGAGGTGTCGGGGCGCGGGCCGCGGGCGAAGACGATGCGGAAATGGCGGGCGGTGACGGGGGCGAAGCTCGCCGTGGTCGGCAGCATCGTCAGCTTGATGTCGGCGACCTTGCGCCACGTCTGGCCATCGTCGCTCGCCTCGATCCGCGGCGCCAGCGGCCCGGCGAAGGAGCGCTGCGGCAGGTCGGCGATGTGGAGGGCGAGCGACCGGACCGTCTGCGGCCGGCCATAATCGAATGTCATCGTCCCGGCCTTGCCCGTCGGCAGCGCGATGCCGCCATGCGCCTGGCCCTCGGCGCGGCCGTCGAACAGCGCCGCGGCATCGATCGCGGCGCCGTTGACCGTCACCGCGGCCGGCGGCGCGAGCGGTACGGCATTGGGCTGGCGCCAGGCGAGCAGGACGGTGTCGCGGTAGAGATCGGGGCCCTGGAAGCCATGTTCGGGCGGCCGCGCGATCGCCTGATAGGGGCCGGCGACCGCGGGCGGCAGCGGCAAAATGCCGGTGAAGCGCCGGCCGCCCGCGACGACGGTCTCGCTCCACACCAGCTTCTTCATCCCGTCCTCGGGCTTCACCCAGGGGCCACCGGTCTCGCTCCAGCCCGGCGAGGCGGCGATGCCATATTCGAGGCCGAGCGCATCGGCACGCCCGACCGCGAAGCGGAAGGCATGTTTCCATTCGGGCGACATATAGACGATGCGCCGGTCGACGACCTGCGGGGTGGCGAGCGCGGCGTCGAAATTCTGGACCCCGGCGACCCCGATCCGCTTGAGCCAGGCGAGGTCGCGGGCGATCCCGTCCTCGCTGATGTTGCCGTCGACCCAATGCCACCAAACCCGCGGCCGCGCCGCCTGCGGCGGATCGCGAAAGGCGGCGGCGAGCGGATCGCCGGCCTGCGGATCGGCCCCCGGCCGCCCCTGCGCCGCGGCCGCCACCGCGACCAGCGCGCCCCCCATCGCCAACGCCGTCCGCCATGCCCTCACGCGACCATCCTCCCATTATCTGTTCACTTGTTGCACTATATGGAATTTGAACCGGTTCGCAAGGGTGGGACTGGGGGCGATATGCGCCTCACTGACGCGTCGCCCCGCACCTGTTGCGGGGTCCATGGCTGGTGCGTCAGCCACTATCCTCGGACGGAGGCGAGCCGGTCATGTTGCGTTTCGATCCTCGGCGATGGCCTGCGCGGCAATAGCCATGGATCTCGGCACAAGGCCGGGGCGACGAAAGGGAAGGAAGCTCCACCCCGTTTGACAAGCGTCCCACCATCCCCGAAACCCGGGCGATGACACCGGGTGACCACAGGCCCAATCCCCAGGCGGCGACCGTCGGGCTGCTGATCGGCCTTGCCGGCTTCGCGGTGCTCTCGTGCGGCGATGCGATCACCAAATCCACGGTCGACGAATGGCCGGCGAGCGCGATCGCGACGATGCGCTTCCTGTTCGGGGCGATCGGGCTCGGGGTCGTGCTGCGATGGCGCGAGGGGCCGGGCGCGCTCGCGATCGCCCAGCCCGGGTTGCAGGCGCTGCGCGGGCTGACGCTGGCGATCGCCAGCTTCGCGATCTTCATGGCGTTCCACGCGATGCCGCTCGCCAACGCCACCTCGATCCAGTTCGCCAACCCGGCGATCACCGCGATCCTGTCGGCGCTGCTGCTGGGCGACCGTGCGCCGCGATCGACCTGGATCGCCTCAGGGGTCGCCTTTGCCGGGGTGCTGGTGATCCTGCGCCCCGATGCCGGCGACATGGGCTGGGCGGCGGGCTGGCCACTGCTGTCGGCGTTCGGCATGGCCAGCCTGATGCTGCTCAACCGGCGTGCGGCGGCGACCGGATCGCCGCTCAAGGCGCAATATGCGGTCGCGCTGTTCGCCACCCCGATCGCCGCCGGCTTCGCGATCGCCGGCCATCTGAGCCGCTGGCCGCCGATGCATGTCGCGGTCCCCGATTGGACGGTGATCGCGCGCTGCGCGCTGATCGCCGCGATCGCGACCAGCGGCCATATGCTGATCTATCTGGCGACGCTGCGCGCGAGCGCGGCGACGGTCGCGCCGACCATGTATGTCCAGTTGCTGGTCGCGCTGCTGCTCGGCGCGCTGATCTTCGGCGACCGCCCCGATCCGGTCGCGCTGAGCGGCGCGGCGCTGATCGTCGCCAGCGGCCTCGGCCTGTTCGCGAGCCAGCGGCGTCGCACCGGCCCGACGCGGGTCGAACTATCGGCCGATCCGGAGATCCCGGCCTGACGCCAGCGGGCTCAAATGACCGTCGCCCCGGCGGAGGCCGGGGCCGCGCAAGACTCCTGCCATGAGCCTCGAGTAACGAGATAGCTCTTCATCGATTCTCCCGCTTCACCCTTTGCACCTCTGCCTTGCGCGGCCCCGGCCTCCGCCGGGGCGACGATGCGCGATACGCCCATCCCCTCATGCCGGCTCCTTCACCAGCTCGGCGATCTCGAAATCATAGCGCACCCAGCCGCGCATGACCGCGGCCTCGGCGGTCGCGGTGCGTTTCTTCTTCGCCTCGGCGAGCGACTGCTCATGGCCCCAGAAGACCTCGGTCTTGCCGTTGGCGAGCACCGCGACGATCCGCCAATAATGGGTGAAGGGGGTCGCGGTCGGGCCGATCGTCTTGACGTAGCCGTCGGCCATCGTCGCGGTCAGCCGATATTTCTTCCTCGCCATGCGATCGTCACGCCTGGTCTTCGCGAGCCGGACCATCGGCGAGCGGCCGGTCGCCGCGGGCGCGCAGATCCTTGAGCAGCACCTGTACCGCCCAGCCGCAGGCGCGCGCGATCCGAGCGCCGTCGAGCCCCCAATGGTCGCGCATCTCGAGCCAGGGGGTGGTGTGGAGCACCTGGACCATCGCGGTCGCGAGCAGCCGGTCGTCTTCGGGCAGATCCTTGACCGCATCGGCGAGCGCCGCGCCATAGGCATCGACGCGGCGCTGGCGCTGCGACAGCCGCACCTGCCGCCCCTGCGGGGTCGAGCGCAGCAGCGTCGCCAGATCGGCGACCTCGTCGAAACCCTGGTAGATCGCCGGCATCGTCGCCAGCAGATCGGCCTCGCTCGCCGGGAAGCTCACCTTCGGCCCCGCCATCTCGGTGACCCGGGCCCAGACCGCCTGCATCAGCGCCTCGCGATCGGGGAAGTAACGATAGACGGTGCGCCGGCCGATCCCGGCGCGCTCGGCGACCCGGTCATGGTTGATGTCGTCGCCGGCGGCGAGCAGCGCGAGCAGCGCGTCGACGATGCGGTTACGGACATCGTCCTTGCGGGTTTCCCGGGTCGGGGTCTCGGCGTTCATGATCGGCTGGTAGAAAGTGGCACAAACTATGTCAAATCTATATTGACACTTTTTGTGCCACATATCATTTCGGCGGCGAATGAGGAGAATCACCCGATGCTGTTCCACGTCTCGATCGCCGCCGACGATCCCCGCCATGTCGCCGGGGTGATGGCCGAGTTCATCGGCGGCGCCGCCCTGCCCTTTCCGCCGGTGTCCGACGATGGCTGGATCGCGCTGTCCGACGACGAATATCGCACCGCGATCGAGGTCTATCCGGCGGGCACGCTGCTGCGCGAGGCCCCGGGCGACGCCGACGCCTATGGCGCGCTGGGCGGCCGCGACCGGTTCAGCCCCACCCATGCCGCGGTCGGCACCACGCTCGGCTACAAGGCGGTGCTGGCGATCGCCGCGCGCGAAGGCTGGGCCGCCAAATATCGCAAGCGCGGCGGCATGTTCGGGGTGATCGAGCTGTGGATCGAGGGCCGGCAGATGATCGAGATCCTCACCCCCGAGATGCAGGCCGAATATCGCGCGACGACGACGATCGACCATTGGCGGCGGATGCTCGCGGCGGGGCCGGTCGGGGAATCCGTCACGGAGACATGAAAGCCACTGCGATTCTTTTCGCCATTCGACGTAGCAGTATTATCTAAAATAAAACTCCGCGCCGATTGCTAAACGACGTAAATAATTTCTAATATAATTTAAAACATATTTGAACTTAATCTTGCATCGAGGGTTAGGTGAGCAAGACGTTTCCCGTCAGGAACGAATTGAGCCGGAAATCGATGGACAGCAGGCGACTATATCGCCGCGATAATGTCCGCTTCTCGACCGGCGCGAACCGAACGCAGTGGCATTTCGACATGCGGCCTGCCCCTCGAACCTATCGGACATGCACATGCAACGGTCCCCGTCACGCGCCATCGGCAGCCTGCTGGCTGCGCCGATCCTCGCCCTCATGCTCCTCGGCAATGCTGCGGCGCCCAATGACCTGCCCGCCCGCACGCTTTCGGTCCAGAATGCCGAGCGCGCGAAGCTGGGGGTCGCCGGTCTCAAATGGGACGCGGCACTGGCCCGCGACGCCGCGGGCTGGGCCGAGCATCTGGCGGTGCTCGGCCATCTCGAACATTCGGTCGACGACGCCGCCGACACCGATCCCGAAGGCGAAAATCTGTGGGCGGGGACCGCGGGCCAATATTCGGTCGAGGCGATGTCGCAATATTGGGCCGACGAACGCCGCTTCTACAAGCATGGCGTCTTTCCCGACAGCAGCACCACCGGCAATCTCGAAGATGTCGGCCATTATACCCAGATGGTCTGGCGTTCGAGCACCAGGATCGGCTGTGCGCTGGTCAGCGGCAAGACCGACGACTTCTTCGTCTGCCGCTATGGCGAAGGCGGCAACGTCATGGGCGAGAAGCCGTACTGAATCCGTATTTTTTCAAGTAGCGTAACCGAGTCAGGACATAGCATGCACATTTTATGCGTCGACGACGAAGCTTTGGTCCGCATGGTCACCAGCGACATGCTGCGCGATCTCGGCCATCGGGTCAGCGAGGCCGCCAGCGGCACCCAGGCGCTCGACCGCCTTGGCCAGATGGACGACGCGATCGACCTGCTGATCACCGATATCGGCATGCCCGGGCTCGACGGCCTGCGCCTCGCCGAGATCGCACGGGTGACGCGCCCCGATCTGCGCGTCATCTATTTCTCGGGCTATGCGCTGGTCGAACCGCATGCCGATGCCAACAGCCTGCGCTTGGACAAGCCCTGCTCGCTCGGCGCGCTCGACGCGGCGGTCGCCAAGATGATGCACTGATGCGGGGGCATATCCGAACTGATCGAACCGTGGGTCGAGGGATGTCGAATGATCGAGATTGCTAACCGAGGTCAGGGCAACCGGATTTAAACTTCCGTCATGCTGAACTTGTTTCAGCATCCACCGTGCGACAAGGGGCCGTTCCCGAGTGGAGGAGTGGATGCTGAAACAAGTTCAGCATGACGAAAGTGGTGATTTCGGTCGCCCCATATCAATGTCGCGCGACGGAAACTTCATCAATATTGCCCATACCGTCCGCGCACCGACGCCAGCAGCTTCGCGCTGTCATAGCCGATCCCGTCCTTGAAGACGATCTCGACATTCTGAATGTCGGCGATCGTCTTCGACGGGTCGCCTTTGATCACCACCAGGTCGGCCTGCTTGCCCGGCGCGATCGATCCGATGCGGTCGGCGAGGCCGAGATAGGTCGCGCCGTTGAGGGTGGCGATGCGGATCGCCTGTTCAGGCGCGAAGCCCGCCTCGACCAGCAGTTCGATGCCGTGGAGATCGCCGAAGCCCGGGATCACCTGGCCGCCACCGGTCGGATCGGGGCCGGCGATCAGCAGCCCACCGGCGGCGACGAAGGCGCGCTCCATCGCCAGTTCGTTCGCCCACATCTTCGCCATCGTCGCGATCCGTTCGGGCTTGCGGGCGAGGTTGAGGGTGCGCAGGTAGAAATAATCGGTGCGCGCCTCGGGGCTCATCACCTCGAGGATGCGCGGCGGCAGCGTGCGGTAGCCGGGCGATGCGCCCTCGAACACCGGCAGGGTCGAGGTCACCGCGACCTTGCGGCGCACCAGCAGGTCGATCAGCGCCTTGGCTTGCGGGCTCGCCGGGTCCATCGCCAGCAGGGTCGGCTCGCCGCCGCTCTTCGGGCAGCGATCGGCGGCCTTGCCGGGATCGAGCTGGGTGTTGACCCAGAAACCATGTTCGAGATCGTCGATCCCGGCCTCGGCGGCCTCGGGATAGGTCACCGAGCAGAGATGGCCGGTGATCTTCAATCCGCGTTTATGCGCGGCGTCGGCGGCGGCCTTCAGCTCGGCGCGGCTGATGTTCATATAGGCCTTGAACGAGGTCACCCCCTGGTCGGCCCAGAAGTCGACCGTCCGCCGCGCATCCTCGGGTCCGTCGAGCTGGTGCATCTGGATGAAGATGCTGTCCTTGCCCTCGAGATAGGGGCCGGTCACGTCGATATGCGGACCGACCAGTTCGCCGGCGTCGATCACCCGCTTCACATTGAGGTCGGTATAGGGCTCGACGCTGCCGGTGGTGCGCATCGTCGTCACGCCATTGGCGAGATAGAGCCGCGGCGACGAGAAGGTCATCTGCGGGACCAGCGGGGTCGGGTCCTCGAAATGGCCGCTGGCATCGGCATTGGGCCGCTGGATGTAATACATATGGTCGTGCATGCCGACGATGCCCGGCATCACCGTCTGCCCGCTGAGGTCGACGACGGTGACCCCGGCCGGTAGCGGATCCCCGCCCGCCTGGACCGCGACGATCCTGGCGCCGTCGAGGATGATCGTGCGATCGGCCTGCGCCGGCGCGCCGGTGCCGTCGATCAGCCGGACATGGGCGAGCGCGATCCGGCCCGCGGGCACCCGCACGAACGGCCGGACCGCGGGCCCGGGCGCCACCGGCGGCGCGAGGATCGGCGCGGCGCCGGCCGTGCCGCCAGCAAGCGCCAGCAGCGACGCCGCCATGATGTTCCACAACCGCCGCATGCCGCTTCCTCCCCTGTGACCTGGCGAGGATCGGGCCTGCACGCGGTCAAGGCAATGGGGATATTCGTCTCGCGTCCGACCAGCTTGACTCACAACTCTACATATGTTGCTTTAAGCTATGACCGGTAGCCGACGACCATCGAAACAGATGCTCATGCTCCTCGAAGCCCTGTCCGCGCAGGCGCAAATCTGGCGTCACGGCTATGAGCTGATGAAGCAGACCGGGCTGCTGTCGGGCACGCTCTACCCGCTGCTGATGCGGATGACCGACCAGGGTCTGGTCGAGGCCGAGTGGCGCGAACCCGTGCAGCCCGGCCGCCCCGCGCGTCATGCCTATCGGCTGACCGCCGATGGCCTCGCGCTCGCGCGGGCAGTGACCGATCATGGCCCCCTGCCCGCCGCCAGGATCTCGCCGGCATGACCGCCGCCGTCGCCCGGGCGGTGATGGCGCTGGCGGTCTGCTCGCTGGGCGAGCATCGTCGCGAATGGGCGCTGGCGATGCAGGCCGAATATGCGGCGGCGGCCAAGGATGGCCGGCCGATGGCGTTCGCGATCGGTTGCCTGGTCGGGGCGTGGCGCGACATGCCGGCCGATCCGCGGGGGCGGTTCGGGTTGGCGAACCATGCGCTTGCGATCCTGCTGATCGTGCCGGTGGCGGCGCTGCTGATCGCGGCCGCGATCGGCCTCCCCGCGCCCGACCCGGCGCAGGGCCTGCGGGCGGGGGGAGCGGTGCATAATCCGCTCGTCACCGACGCCAACCGCTCGGCGATGCCGTCGCTGACCGGCCTGTTGCTGCTGCTCGGCATCGGCCATCTGCGCATGGCCTGGGCGATGCTCGAGCGCGACTGGGCGCGGATCGCCACGACCGGCGCGGCGAACGCCGCGGCGACCGCGACCTTGATCATTGTCACGACGGTGCTGTTCCTCGACGACAGCCGCGCGATCCTGCAGGCGGCGGCGCTGGCGATCGAGTTGGCGGCGGTCGCGGGACTGGCATGGTGGCATCGCCGGTTGTCGTCGCAGTTCTCCCCCTTCTGATGGTTCGGCCCCCCTTCCCAAGGCGCCGCAACGGCAAGGAGCGATCATGGATCGAATACGGCGTCCTTCCCGTCCGGTGATCGGCGCCAGCGCGCTGACCGCGCTCATCCTGCTGTCGGGATGCGAAGCCCCGCATCGTCCGCCGCCGCCGCTGCTCAGGTTCGAGGGGCTGCCGGTGCGCGGCAGCCTCGACGACGCGCTGAAGGCCGGCTTCACCCGCTGCCTCGGCGAGACGGACTCGATGCGGTGTCGGCGGCAGGGGGTGATGCTCGCCGGCCAGGGCCCGTACAGCGCCGCGGTCGACCTGGTGGGCAGCGACGGCGGCGGCGGCTTCGACCGGCTGACGCTGTGGAACGACAACGACCAATATGCGGTCCAGACCGCCGGCGACGCGCTGGCGAAACAGGGCTGGAAATATTGCTTCACCGGCAGCGGCACCAAGGGCGACCAGGCGATCTACACCCTCGACGGCGCGCCGGTCAGGATCGCGATCGACCTGAGCTATTGGGGGAAAAGGCGGCTGCGCATCTTCCCCGAGACCCACCCCGACAAGCCGCATTGCTGATCTGCGCCGGTGCCAAGTTCGCGGCCTAACCCAATTTCGTCATTCCGGCGGAGGCCGGAATCTCGTGAGGATCTGGCGCGCCCGTGCCTCCCGAGATCCCGGGCGATGCCTGTCCTCGGACGGGGCGGAGCCCCGACCCGGGGGCCGGGATGACGGGCGAGGTCGGCGCCCAGGGGCCATTTGCACCCGCATATTTTATGCGTGGCCGATCGCTGCCGCCGATGCAAAACAGGCGCCATGACGATCCGCCTGATCTGCCTCGATGCCGACGACACGCTCTGGCACAATATGCGCCATTTCAACGCGACCGAGGATGCGCTGCTCGAGATGCTGCGCCCGTTCGCCGATGCCGGGGTGGCGCGGGCGACGCTCGAAGCCTGCGAGGCGCGCAACCTGCCGCTCTACGGCTATGGCGCCAAGGGCTTCACCTTGTCGATGATCGAGACCGCGGTCGAACTGTGCGGCGACGCGCTGACCGCGCCGACCGTCGCCGGGCTGCTCGCAGCGGGACGATCACTGCTCGCGCATCCGGTCGAGCTGTTCGACGGGATCGAGGCCGCGCTCGACGCGCTCGCCGATCGCGGCCGGCTGATCCTCGTCACCAAGGGCGACCTGCTCCACCAGGAGGCGAAGCTGGCGGCATCGGGGCTCGGCGACCGCTTCGCGGGGGTCGAGATCGTCAGCGACAAGACCGCCGCCACCTTCCACCGGCTGTTCGACCGATATGGCGTCCGGGCCAACGAGGCGATCATGGCCGGCGATTCGATGCGATCGGACATATTGCCCGCGCTCGCGGCCGGCGCCTGGGCGGCCTATATCCCGCAGGACGGCGCCTGGAGCCACGAACAGGCCGGCGCGCCCGACGGCAGCGACCGCTACGCCCGGCTGGCCAGCCTGTCCGAACTGCCGGGGCTGATCGATCGGATCAACGGCGGGTGAACGCCCTGTCGTGATGCGCTCGGCGAGGATGGTCGTATCGATCAGGCGTCCAGCGCATATTCCTGCACCAGTATCTTTGCCGGCACATGCCACGCGGTCGAGATCTTGCGGATCATGCGGAGTGTCAGCGGCCGCTTGCGGCCGAGGATTTCGGTCGCACGCGACTGGCCGACGAGGGTCGCGAAATCGGCGCGGCTATAGCCGTTCATCTCCATCGCCGCTTTGATCGCGGTCACCGGATCGAGCGGCTCGATCGGCCAGCGCTGCTGCTCATAGGCCTCGACGAGCGTGACCAGGACATCGAGCCGATCGCCGGCCTCGGTCCCTTCCTCGCTGCCCCAAAGCGCCTCGATCTGGCGAAGCGCCGCTTCATGATCCTCATCGGTCTTGATCGGACGAATGTGCATATGACCAGCTTCCTGCATGGCTAGAACAGGCTCACGGTCAAAGCGTCGATCCTGTCATATTCGGCATGAGTGCCGAGAAACTTGATGAAGGCGATCGATCGATTCCAGTCGAAAGCCACCACCATTCGATAATCGCCGCCTGCCACCTCGAACCTTACCCGCTCGCCGTTGAGCGATTTCGCCTTCGAAAAATCGGATACGGCATGAAGGGGATTCTGCCACGACGCCGCCTGAGCGACCTCGTGCCAGTGTCGCAACGACGGCTCCGTTTCCGGATGCCTGTTCCAGAAGTCGACCAGTCTGTTCCTGGCGATGATCCTCATCACGCCTCGATAGCATTTCCCATTATGGGAAACAAGATACACCCCTGCGCGGCGAGTTCATCCCGGCGATATTCCGGAAGGGTTCAATCCGATAAGCCAGGCCTCGTGCTGAGCATGAACGGGCGGCGCGATCGGCAGCTTCACGCGCTCTTCGCCAGCGGCGGCGCGAGATTCTCGGCGAAATAGGCCTCATATTTGTTCGGGACGTCGCGATAGGCGTCGGCGTCGGCGGGCGCCGGCTTGCGGCGGTCGATATTGGGCCAGATCTCGGCATATTCGGCGTTGAGCGCGAGCCATTTTTCGAGCCCCAGCTGGGTATCCGACCGGATCGCGTCGGCCGGGCATTCGGGCTCGCATATCCCGCAATCGATGCAGGCGGTCGGATCGATCACCAGCATATTCTCGCCCTCGTAGAAGCAATCGACCGGGCAGGCCGCCACGCAGTCGGTATATTTGCAGCGGATGCAGGCATCGGTGACGACATAGGTCATGGGGCACGTCCTTCGCTTCGATCGCGACGGGCCTAGGATCGACGATAAAATCTGTAAAACGGGATTAATGGACGATATATATCCATTTTATGGATATAAGGTTCAGCCTCCGCCAGATCGAACTGTTCGTTGCCATCGCCCGCGAGGGCAGCGTCTCGGCGGCCGCCGCCGCGCTCGGCATGTCGCAATCGGCGGCGAGCACCGCGCTCGGCGAACTCGAGGGCCGTTATCGCTGCGCGCTGTTCGACCGGATCGGCAAGAGGCTGCGGCTGAGCGAGACCGGCCACAGGCTGCTGCCGGCGGCGGTGGCGACGATCGACCAGGCGCTGGCGGCCGACGCGCTGCTGCGCGGGCATGCCGGCCCGGGGCCGATCCGGATCGGCGCGACCCAGACCGTCGGCGCCTATCTCGCACCGCGGCTGATCGCCGGCTGGCGCCAGCGCCATCCCGACAGCCCGATCGCGCTGACGATCGGCAACACCGCCGAGATCGGCGCGATGGTCGAGCATTTCGCGATCGACCTCGGGCTGGTCGAGGGCGAGCATCGCGCGGCCGATCTGGTCGGCGAGGACTGGATCGAGGACGAACTCGCTGTGATCTGCGCCACCGGGCATCCGCTGGCGGGCCGGGCCGGCGTGACGATCGACGATCTGCTCGCCGAGACCTGGGTGGTGCGCGAGCCGGGATCGGGGACCCGCCAGACGCTCGACCGGGTGATGGCGCGGCACGGCCATCGCTGGGGGATCGCGATCGAACTCCAGCAACCGCAGGCGATCGTCGAGCTGGTCGCGGCCGGCGCGCTGATCGGCTGCGTGTCGCGCCTCGCCGCCGAACCGGCGATCGCGCTCGGCCGGATCGCGGCGATCGATATGCCCGCGATCGATCTCAAGCGCCGGCTGACGATCCTGCGCCACCGCGCGAAACGCCCGACCGTGGCGATGGCGGCGATGCTCGAACTGTGCGTCGGCATGGTGCGCTGAACCGCATCCGATACGCCCCCGAAACGGGCCGATTACCCGCCGTTAACCATTTTGGCGGATGATCCCACCCATAGATATCGGGAGTGGTTTCGATGAGTTTCAGCACGATCGACCCTGGCAGCATCCGCTGGACGCGCGAGGGCATGCGGTTCGCGATCCCGATCGATGGCCAGCGCTTCGATTTCCTCGTCACCGCCGGCGCGCTGGCGACGATGGGCTATCGCGACGCGGCCACGATCAACCATGCCTCGGCCTGGATCATCTTCATGGAATATGAGGCGACGATCGCCGCGGTCGCCTGGCGCTATCTCGACGAGGACGGCCCGAGCCCGATCTGGCTCGGCGTCGCCGAGATGATCCTCTAGATTTCCGCCCCGCTCATCCCCAGCCGCCGCGCGACATGGGCGAGCTTGTCGGGGTTGCGGGTCATGTAGATCGCGGCGATCCGGCCGTCGCCATCGATCGACAACACCGTCGTCTGCAGCAGTCGGCCATGTTCGAGGCTGGCATAGCCCGGCTGGCCGTCGATCCGCATCGGCGCGACCATGCGGAACGCCGCCGCGCCATATTTGTGGGTGAGCCCCGCGAACAGCCGCAGCACCCGGTCGAGGCCGACGATCGGCCTGGGGAAGGCGAACACCTTGCCGCCGCCGTCCGAGCGGATCACGACATCGTCGGCGAGCATCGTCCGCAACGCGGCGAGATCGCCGCTGCGCGACGCCTCGAAAAAGGCCAGAGCGATGCGGTCGCCCTCGACACGGTCGACGATGAAGCGGCTGCGGCTGTCGCGGACATGGCGACGCGCGCGGACCGCGAGTTGGCGAACCGCGGCGGGTTCGCGGTCGAGCGTGCCCGCGACCTCGTCGAGCGGCACCCCGAAAATATCGTGGAGCAGGAACGCCGCGCGCTCGAGCGGGGACAGCCGTTCGAGCGCGAGCATCAGCGTCATGCCGAGGTCGTCGGCCTCGGCGCTGCCGTCGTCCTGCTCGTAGCTGCCCGCCGCCTCGATCAGCGGCTCGGGCAGCCACGAGCCATAATAGCTTTCGCGCCGTACCCGCGCCGATTTCATATGGTCGAGGCACAGCCGGGTGACGATCCGCGACAGATAGGCCGCGGGCGCCGCCACCGCCGCGCGATCGACCGCGTGCCAGCGCAGCCAGGCGCTCTGGACGATGTCGTCGGCCTCGCCGAACGACCCGAGCATGCGATAGGCGAGACGCGCCAGCCGCGGCCGCTGCGCCTCGAAGATCGTCGTCGGATCGTCGGCAACCGCCATCATCCCTCCTCTTGCCGCCGCCCGAAGATCGCCCCCAGCGCCAGCCCCAGAACGAGGATCGCAGGAAGCGTGACCGCGGGGAAGTCCCGCGCGATCGCATCGGTCCCGCAAATGCCGACCGCGACCTCCCAGAGATGGAACAGCGCATGTCCCGCCAGCCAGATCGCCGCCCCGCCCCAGGCGAGCGGGCGGACCGCGGGCCGCGCCGCGCCCGTCAGCATCGCCGCCGCCAGCAGCACGAAGATCAGCCCGATGTCGCGCAGGAAATGCTGGTTGAACGGGCCGGTGCCGGTCACCCCCGGCACCGCGAAATACCAGTTGCCAGGCGAGACCAGCATGAACAGCCCGTTGGCGGCGAAGCCGAGGCCGAGCAGTATGGCGAGGACGGTGCTGCCGCGCTCGACGCCCCGCGCACTCATGCCGCCACCGGCGCGGCCTGGCGCGCGAGCCAGTCGGCAAAGCGGGTCGGCATGATCCGCGCCCCCGCCGCCGGGGTGAGCGAGGCGTCGTCGAGGACGGTGCCGAAATAGAGCGCCTGGCGGTCGGCGACCACCGGACGGGTGTCGCCGGTCGCGCGCATCCAGTCGGTGACCAGTTCGGCCATCGCCCGCTGCTCGGGGCCGGCGACCTCGACGATCGCGCCCGTCGGCGCGGCCAGCGCGGCATCGGCGACCGCCTGCGCGACATCGTCGGAGGCGATCGGCTGGTAGAGCGCGGTCGACAGCCGGACGCCGTCGCCATCGGTGCCCGCCGCGGCGATCGCCCCGGTGAATTCGAAGAACTGGGTCGCCCGCACGATCGTCCACGGCACCGGCGAGGCGGCGATCATGTCTTCCTGGACCAGCTTGGCGCGGAAATAACCGCTCGTCTGGAGCCGTTCGGTGCCGACCACCGACAGCGCGACATGGTGCTTCACGCCCGCTGCGACCTCGGCGGCGAGCAGGTTGCGGCCCGACGCGGTGAAGAAATCCATCACCGCCTGGTCCTCGAACGACGGCGAATTGGCGACATCGACGACCACCTCGGCGCCTTCGAGCGCCGCGGCGAGCCCTTTGCCGGTGACCGTGTCGATACCCGCGGAAGGCGACGCGGCGACCACCGCATGCCCGCCCGCGCGCAACAGCGCGACCGTCTTGCGGCCGATGAGCCCGCTCCCGCCGATGACCACGATCTTCATATGCTTCACTCCCATTGTCCGCCGCGGCGGATGCTGTCGTCGGGAGGAAGACGAGACGGGGTGAACCGGTGTGACATGGGAGATGGCGATTTCTTGAGCCCTCTCGCATTCTTCATGAGAGAGGGCTTAAAGGGGACGGCTTTTTCAACATGAGAAGCCAGGCGGCAACGGAGGCGCAGCCTCCGCAAGCGCGAACGCGCGCCCGAGCTTATTGCGAGGAAGCCAAGGGCAGCGGATGCTGCCCGCCCGGCGTTTGAGGGCTTATAACAATTCCGTCATCCACCCCTGCCAGCGGCGCGTCGCGGTGCGCACGTCGCCTGCGGGCATGTCGCGGACGGTCTGGCGATAGGCGCCGGGGGGATCGCCGGTGGCCTCGGCGAACAGGCGGCTCATATGGCTTTCGCTGGCGAAGCCGAAGCGGTCGGCGAGTTCGGCGAGGCTATCGGCCGATCCGCGTTCGAGCGCGGCGCGCAGCGCATCGATGCGGCGGGCCTGGATCAGGTGGCCGACCCCGCCCTGCCCCTCGAACAGCCGGTAGAGCGCCGAGCGCGAGATGCCGGTCTGGGCACAGATCGTCGCCGCCGACAGCGCACGGTCGGCGAGATGTGCCTCGATATGCTGCTCGATCATCTGGCGGCGGAGGAAATCCTCGCGCCGCGCCGCCGCACCGCGCCGGGTACGCGCGGCCATCGCCCCGCCGAGCAGATCGACCAGCACCCGCGCATAGGTCGGCATCGCGTCGGCGGCGAGATCGGGCGCGCGCCTGGCGAGCGAGGCCAGATAGTCGACCAGCACCAGGGTCGCCGGCGGCCGCAGAACCAGCCCGTGCAGCGTCGCCGGATCGGCGGCGGTGGCGATCAGGTGGCGAGCGACGCTGACCGTGATGAAATGGGCGTCGCGCGATTCGGTGCGGGTCGCGCGGCTGGTGTCGAGCAGCACGACGTCGCAGGCGCGCGCCTTGTCGAAGCCGCTCTCCGCACTGCCCGCCAGTTCGCCCGACAGCACCGCATAGAGCACGAAATGGTCGAAGCCGTCCTGCGCGACGCGGTCGCCCCGGGCATGGACCACCCCCGACAGCCGCCGTTCGAACAGCAGCATGCTGTCCATCCGCCAGCCCTTCACGTCGGCGCGGAACGGCCCCTCGCCGCGCGAGACGTCGGATCCCGCCGCATAGAGCCGGGCATAGGCCGCGAACGCCTCGCCCGGGTCGCGCCCGCGACTGGAGAAAGCGAGATGGTCGTCGGCGTTGGATCCCTGGTCGGGGCTGGTCATGCGCGGTTCCCTGCCATAGCCGCCAGCCGCCGCCAAGGCGTCGCGGCGATCCCGGCCCCCGCGCAGGCGGCGGCCCCCGATATGGCGACGACGATCGCCAGGCCGAGCGCCAGCGCGCCCGCACCGTCACCCGCGTCTTTGGCCAGCGCATCGCTGATCAGCCCGGTGGACAACGGCCCGACGGCATAGCCGACCATCGCCGTGCTCGCGAGGAACAGCGCGTTGGCGGCGCCACGATCGGCTGCGGGCACCATCGGCTGCAACCCGATCAGCCCCGCCGACGCCGCGAAACCGCCACCGATCGTCAGCATCAGCAGCGCCGCGACCGCGGCCAGCAATGTGCCGGCCGCCGCCAGCGTCAGCGCCCCGACAAGCGCCAGCGCCACCCCGCCGATCATCAGCCGCGCCGGCCCGTGCGCGGCGAAATCGGCGCGCGCGGCGATGCGGCCCGCCGACAGATGGCCGATCGGGGCGCCTGCCAGCACGATCGCGCCCGCGAGCATCGCCGCGCCGGCCGGCGCCAGCCCGAACCCGCGGTGGAGGATCGACACCGCCCACGCCCCGCCCGACTGGACGATCACCAGCACCGCCGCGGTCGCGGTGAAATGGCCGGCAAAGGCGCGCGGGTTCCGGGCGAAGCGGGCGAGCGCCCCGCTTAATCCGGGCCGCGCGAAGGCGGCGGCGACCGGCAGGTCGCGTCGGCCGGCGGCGAACAACAGCGTAGCGAGCAGCAGATTGGGCAGGATGAAGGCGAGGCTCACCAGCCGCCAGGGGGCGATGCCGATCTCCGCCGCGAGCGCGTCGGCGAGCAGCAGCAGGGCGCCGCCGATCAGCAGCCCGCCGCTGCGCCCCGACGAGGACCCGGTCGAGAAGACCGAGGTCGCGACCGGCGCCGGCGGACGGCGCGATCCCGCCAGCAGGCCGAGCGCGGCGGGCGCGAACGCCGCCTGGGCGATCCCGAACGCGACCCGCGCGACCAGCAGCCCGGTGAAGCTCGTCGCCAGCGCCCCCGCGATCGCCGCCGCCGACCAGGCGAGGATCGACCAGGCCATGATCCGATAGGGCGAGGCGCGGCCGATCAGCTGCGCCGCGACCAGGGTCGCGATCGCATAGGGGATGATCATCGCCGCGCCGATCAGCAGCCCGATCCGGGCATCGTCGAGCGCGAAGCCCGCCTTGAGCGCGGGGGCGAAGGCCGACGGCAATGCGCGGTCGGCAAACAGACAGAAATGGGCGGCGCCGACGATGAGGATGGTCGGCCAACCCGGCCCCGCGGGCCGATCTTCACGCGTCATTGCACCTCAGTCATAGGCGACCCCGAAAATGCTCGCGCATCCGGGATCGATGGGCTCATCCGCCGCACGGGACATAGCGGATCCCGGCGCGCCACGCTCACCGGCATCCGATATGTCCCATCCCGGGATGGGAGGGCGATAAGGTAAACAATGTTAACGTCTTTCCCGGACATGCTTAATGAAAAATCAATCCTTTGCGCCCTTTTCTGTCCCGGCAAAGGACAAGGGGGATCGTCCATGACCATCGAAGTTCCAGCGTCCCAAAATCTGGGATGCACAGACATTTCGGGGGCTTTCACCGCAGCTTAGACGATCGATTGCGGAGCTCCCTCGCTCCGCGGTCCATAAATCCGGCGTTCGGGGCGAAACGTCCGGTGGAGAGTGATGCTTACCCCGCCACCCGCGCGCGTCGCCGCGCCGGGTGGCGCGCCCAACGAACCAATACCGGGCTTCTTTCAGACAGGGAATTTTCCAGCATGCCAGCCGTTCATGGTCGTCGCGTCCGCGGCGCGAGCTTTCGCACGTCCTCTTTCCGGGCCGCCCTGCTGCTCGGCAGCGCGCTGGCCGCGCCCCACATCGCATCGGCCGAAAATATCGCCTATAACGGCACCGGCGACTATAGCCTGACCCGCACCGACACGGTCGCGGGCGGGCCCAAGACGATCGACATCGTCACCAACGGCGCGATCAACCTGAATCTGGCCGGCGTCACCGTCGCCAATTCGAGCATCAACGGCACCGGGGTCGGCGCCAACACCACCAGCGGCACCGGCAACATCTCGATCACCGACGGTTCGATCACCGCCAGCGGCACCAACTCGACCTATGGCATCGACGCCCGCACCACGAGCGGCAATGTCGACATCGTCAGCGGCACGGTCGTATCGAACACCAACCCCAGCAGCCGCGGCATCTATGTCGCGACCACCACCGGCAATGTCGCGATCACCGCGGATTCGACCAGCGGCAATCAGCGCGGGATCTTCACCACCTATGGCAGCGGCACCAACACGACCGTCATCCGCAGCAATTTCGCCACCGCCAACGGGCTCAACCAGCCCAATGCGATCGTCGGCCAGGGCGGCAATGTCACGATCGTCAGCGGCACCGCGACCCTGACCGGCAACGGCAATCAGGGATCGGCGATCTTCGCCCAGGGCGGCATCGGCGTCACCATCCAGTCGCAGACCGTGTCGACCCAGGGCAATGGCCAGACCGGCATCACCCTGCAGGATTCGCGCGGCAACGGATCGATTACCAGCGGCACCGTCACCACCGCGGCGGGCTATGGCATCTACAGCAGCGTCGCGGGCACCGGAACGATCACCAGCGGCACGATCACCACCGGCGGCACCGGCAACGCCTATGGCATCTTCAGCCAGAACGACCCGACCGGCACGAGCGTGATCGACAGCGGCTCGATCAGCACCACCGGCACGGCAGCCCATGGAATCTATATCGATGGCGGCAACGGCACGACGATCCGGAGCAGCTCGATCGGCACGACCGGCCTGGGCGCCGCCGGCATCTACGTCTCTCCGGTCGTCGACGGCAACGGCGCGACCATGATTACCAGCGGCGCGATCACCACGAGCGGCAATTCGGCATCCGGCATCGTCGTCCTGCCCGGAACGGGGGCGGTGACGATCGCCAGCGACACGATCACCGCGACCGGCAGCGGATCGGGCGGGATCGACGTCGAATCGCAGGACGTGACCAGCGCGATCGCGATCACCAGCAACATCATCCGCAGCAACGGCACCGCGATCATCGTTCAGGGCGGCGACGCGGCCACCGCCGTCCGCGTGGCAAGTTCCACCATTACCGGTTCGGGCAACGGCATCGTGGTCGGCGCGGCAGGTCCCGTCACGTTGGCCAGCGGTACGATCGCGCTGACCAGTACCGCTTCGAACAACGCCAACAGCCTCAGTGGCGTCGGCCTCACGGTCGTTTCCTACGCCGGCGACTCGTCGATCACCAGCAATAGCCTGGTCTATACCGGCACCGGCAACACGCTGGGCATCAGCGCCCAGCATACCGGCACCACCACGGGCGCGGGCGCCGGCTCGCTGACGATCAGGAGCGGCGACGTCTCGGTGATCGGCAATGGCGGCTATGCGGTATTGGGATCGACCCAGACGGCGGCGCTGAACATCACCACCACCGGCACCACCATCACCACCGGCACCACCCGCGCCGTCGGCGGCAGCACCGATCCCAACAATCAGCGCTATGCCGACGGCATCGACGCGATCAGCGCCACCGGCGCGATCAGCGTCACCAACAGCGGCGCGATCTCGACCGCCGGCGCCAACGCCCGCGGCATCGATGCCGAGGCCGGCCGTGCGATCCTGACCCAACAGACCCCGGGCACCACCGCCAGCACCGCGGCGATCGCGATCGCCAACAGCGGCAGCGTCGTCACCACCGGCGGCGCCGCCAACGGCATCAACGTCCTCGCCGACCAGAATGCGGTGACGGTCAACAACAGCGGCAGCGTCAAGACCAGTGGCGCGTCCTCGACCGGCATCAACGTCTCGGGTTCGACCGGCACGCTCCGGGTCGACAGCGCCGCGCTGGAGACCAGCGGCGTCACCGCCAACGGCATTTTCGTCAAGGGCACCACCGGCGACGTCACCGTCACCAGCGGCACGACGAAGACCAGCGGCGCGGGGGCGCTCGGCGTGTTCGCGCAGACCACCACCGGCAATATCGTCATCAACGCCGGCACCACCACCACGACCGCGACCGCGGTGTCGGGCAACGACACCTCGGACGCGGTGTTCGGCTATGCGTCGGGCGCCGGATCGGTCACCGTCACCAGCGCCAATGCCTCGACCAAGGCCGACTTCTCCAGCGCGGTCGGCGCGGTCGGCGGCGGCACGATCAAGATCACCAGCGGCACCGCATCGACCGCGGGCACCCAGATCTCGACGGTCTATGGCTATAACCGCAGCACCGGATCGACGACGATCGATTCGACCGACGCCAGCGCGACCGGCCTCTATTCCTACGCGGTCGACGGCCAGTCGGCGGGCGGCGACGTGACGATCCGCAGCGGCACCGCGACCGCGGCGAGCGGCCGGGGCGTCAACGCGATCGCCGGCGGCATCGCCAACGTCACCACCACCGGTATCACCAGCGCCGGCGGCGACGGCCAGGCCGGCGTGTTCGCGCAGGGCGGCACCGGCGTCGTGCTCAACATCGCCTCGGCCAGCTCGACCGGCGCCAACCAGACCGATCGCCGTTCGGACGCGGTCTATGCGCTGGCGACCAATGGCGCGGTCACCGCGACGATCGGATCGGCCCGGGCAACCGGCACCGGCGCCGACGGCGTCCATATCGTCGCCAACGGCACCGGCGGTGCCGCGACCCTGACGGTCACCGGCACGGTGTCGGCGGCGAGCGGCAACGGCGTGTTCATCGATCCACCCGGCGCGGTCAGCCTGACGGTCGCGCGCGGCGCCAGCGTCAGCGGCAGCGTCGCCGGCGTCAATGTCAGCGCGGGCAACACCAGCATCGTCAACGCCGGCACGATCGCCAGCACCACGGGGCCGGCGATCCTGGCATCGGGCGCCACGTCGATCGACAATAGCGGCACGATCACCGCCGGCACCGGCGCGGTCGCGGTCCAGCTCGGCGCGGCCAACGACAGCGTCACCCTGCGCACCGGATCGCTGGTCAGCGGCACGATCGCCGGCGGCGGCGGCGTCGACCAGGCGATCCTCAACGGCACCGTCGCCACCGCATCGGCCAGCCAGACGATCGCGGCGTTCAGCGGCTTCGACAGCCTGCTGGTCGCGGGCGGCTACTGGACCGGCGGCAGCGTTGCCAGCAGCTTCAACCGCGCGACGATCGCCAGCGGCGCCACGCTCGAGCTCGCCAGCGGCACCGCCGGCATCTCCGGCCTCGTCACCCCGACGATCGTCGACAACGGCGCGCTGGTGGTCCGCAGCACCGGCACCGCGACCTCGACATTCGGCGCGACGACGATCGGCGGGTCGGGCAGCGTGTTGTTCACCGGCACCGGCACCGCGGCGCTCAACGGCGCCAATGCGATCACCGCCACCGGCGGCATCGCCGTCGACAATGGCGCCAGCGTGATCCTGACCGGAACCCAAAGCGGGACGGTGACGACGCTGGCCGGCGGCACCTTCCAGATCGGCAACGGCACCACCGCCGGCATCTTCACCGGCAATCTGGTCGACAACGGCACGCTGATCGTCAACCATTCGGACGATTACACCTTCGCCGGCGTGCTGTCGGGCGCCGGCAACCTGATCAAGCAGGGCGCCGGCAAGCTGATCTTCGGCACCAACTATGATTTCACCGGCACGACGACGATCCAGGCCGGTTCGATCAAGCTGGCGACCGCGGTCAACCCGAACAGCGAGATCGACCTGCGCGGCACCGGGCAACTCGATTTCTCGGGCACCCAGCAAGCGATCGCCGAGCTGGCCGGCGCGAGCGGATCGAGCATCAACATCGCCGGCGGATCGCTGGCGGTAAACCAGGCGACCAGCACCGCCTTCGCCGGCAACCTGACCGGTGCAGGCAGCCTGACCAAGACCGGATCGGGCAAGCTCAACCTGACCGGGGTCAACAGCTATACCGGACCGACCGCGGTCTCGGGCGGCATCCTGGCGGTCAACGGCAGCATCGTCTCGGCGGTCACCGTCACCTCGGGCGGCCGTCTCGGCGGCACCGGCACCGTCGCCAACGTCACGATCGCATCGGGCGGACGCTATGCCCCGGGCAACTCGATCGGCACCCAGACCGCCAACGGCAACGTCGTGTTCGCGGCGGGATCGATCTACGAGGTCGAGGCCAATGCCGATGGCCGCGCCGATCGCGTCAATGCGACCGGCACGGTGACGATCGCCCCGACCGCGACGGTCGCGGTGCTGGCCGAGGCAGGCACCTATAACCGCCTGACCAGCTACACGATCCTGACCGGTACCGGCGGCGTCTCGGGCACCTTCGGCGGCGTCACCTCGAACCTCGCCTTCCTGACCCCGTCGCTCGGCTATTCGGCCAATGCGGTGACGCTCAACCTGCTGCGCAACGACATCAGCTTCGCGTCGCTGGCGCGCACCCCGAACCAGCTCGCGGTCGCCAACGCCGCCAATGCGCTGGGGATCGGCAACGCGGTCTACACCGCACTGGTCGGGCTGGGCACCACCGCGGTGCCCGACGCCTATAGCCAGCTCACCGGCGAGGTGTTCGCCTCGGTCCCGTCGATCCTGATCGACCAGGGCAAGCGGGTGCGCGGCGCGGTGCTCGACCGTGCCGGCGTCACCGGCGACGGCATGGGGGTCTGGGGCCAGGCGATGGCCGCGGGCGTCGAGAGCGACGCGACCGGCAATGTCGCGGGCACCGGGACCGAACGGCGCGGGGTAGTGTCGGGCTTCGACTATGGCCGCGACGGCTGGCGCCTGGGCGTCTATGCCGGCTATGTCGACAACGACACCGGCATCATTCACCGCGGTAACCATGCCGACGCCGACACCAAGCTGGTCGGCGCCTATGGCAGCTGGTCGACCGGCCGGATCGTCGCCAAGATCGGCGGCGACTATAGCTGGCACAATGTCGACACCACCCGCAACATCGCGGTCGGCGGCCTCAACGGCACCAACCGTGCGGGCTATGACGCGACCAGCCAGCAGGTTTACGGCGAACTCTCGTACAGGCTGATCGACGGCCCGGTCTATGCGGCGCCGTTCGTCGGCGGCGCCTATGTCCGGCTGCACAGCGACGCGCTGACCGAAAGCGGCACCGCCGCGGCGCTCAGCGTCGCATCGCGCACCCGCGAGGTCGAATATCTGACCGGCGGCTGGCATGTCGGCGGATCGGCGGCGATCTCGCCGACCGCGACCCTGCTGCCGCACCTGACCGCCACCTACCAATATGGCGTCGGCGACCTGCGCGGCGGCAGCATCGCCCGCTTCGGCGCCACCGGCCAGGCCTTCGGCATCTCGGGCGCCCGCCTCGCGGCGAGCAGCTTCGGGCTCGACGGCGGGGTCGACGTCCAGTTCGGATCGGCGTTCAAGCTCGGCGCCGGCGGCTTCATGTCGACTTCGAAGGACTGGTCGGACTTCGGCGCGACCGTCTCGGCGAGCTTCGCTTTCTGAGGCGATCGCCACGCGCGAAGATCGAGGGGGTGGAGGCTTCGGCGTCCGCCCCCTTTTTCTTTGGGATCGCCTCCCTGCGCAGGTTCGAAACGACAAGCTATCGTCATCCCGGGCTTGACCCGGGATCTCTCTGCCTTGGCCGCCCGAAGAAGAAATGAGATCCCGGATCAGGTCCGGGATGACGAATGTCGTGACCATGCCCGCGTGCCCCACGCTTGACTCCCCTCCCCCGACAATTTTAGGCACTCGCTTAATGCGCCGCCACGGGAGAGACAGATGGACGTCGAACAGCGGCTCGCCGCGCTCGAAGCGCGGCTGCGCAAGGCCGAGGACCAGCTCGAGATCATCGCCCTGCTCAACAGCTATGGCCCGCTGGTCGACAGCGGATCGAGCGAGGCGGCGGCGGCATTATGGATCGACGGCGGCGGCTATAATTTCTCCGGCGGCCTGAGCGGCGGCACCCGCCTCGCCGCCCCCGACGAACTGGTCGCGATGTACGAGAGCGCGGGGCACAAGGGGCTGGTCGCGACCGGGGTGTCGCATTTCACCGGCATGCCGCGGATCGCCGTCGACGGCGACCGGGCCGAGGCGGTCGGCTATTCGTTCGTGGTGCTGAAGGAAGGCGACCGCTGGTATCTGTGGCGCGCGGCGATCAACCAGTGGACGCTGGCGCGCACCCCCGACGGCTGGCGGATCGCCGAGCGAGTCAACCGCACCCTCGACGGTTCGCCGGAATCGCACGCGACGATGCGCGAGGTGCTGGCGCGCGCGGTGCCGGGCGAGACCCCCGACTGCCTGCTCGCCACCGCCGTCGCCGCCTCGCGCGAATGACGGACCGGCCGCCCCGGCCCGCGCGCCCGCCAGGCACCGACAACCACACCCGCGCGGCGATCCTCGACGCCGCCGAGGCGATCATGCGCGACGAGGGCTATGCGGCGGTCAGCTCGCGCAAGGTCGCCAGCCGCGCCGATCTCAAGTCGCAGCTCGTCCATTATTATTTCGCGACGATGGACGATCTGTTCCTCGCGCTGTTCCGCCGGGTCGAGGAACGGCATTTCGCCCGGCTCGCGACCGCGGTGACCGCGAAGGCGCCGCTGCGCGCGCTATGGGCGCTGTGCATCGATGCCAACGGCCCGCGGCTGACCCGCGAGTTCGTCGCGATGGCGACCCACCGCGACGCGCTGCGCCACGAGATCGCCCGGTCGGCCGAACGCACCCGCGGCATCTTCGTCGCGGCGCTGTCGCGCGCGGTCGAGGATCGCGGCCTGCCTACCGAGGCCTGGCCGCCGGTGGTGCTGGCGATGCTGATGGACGGCGCAGCCCGGCTGATCCTGTCCGACCGGATGCTCGGCACCGACATGGGGCATGATGCGACGCTGGCGTTCGTCGAACGGCAGCTCGCCCTGATCGATCGCGCGCCGGCATGACCCCGACGGCGCCCCTGGCCGACGCGCCCCTGCCCGACTCCCCCCTGCCCGACTCCCCCCTGCCCGACATCCTCGCCGACGATCTGGCGGTGCTGTTCTGCGGGATCAATCCCGGGCTGATGGCGGCCACCAGCGGCCACCATTTCGCCGGACGCGGCAACCGCTTCTGGCGGACGCTCCACCGCGCCGGCTTCACCCCGCACGAGATCCGGCCCGAGGACGACCGCTCGATCCTCGCCTGGCACTGCGGGCTGACGACCCTCGCCCCCCGCGCCACCGCCCGCGCCGACCAGCTCGCCGCCCACGAATTCACCGCCGCCGCCGACGCGTTCGAAGCCAAGGTCGCGCGCCACGCCCCGCGCATCGTCGCCTTTCTCGGCAAGGCCGCCTGCCAGGCGCTCGCCGGCGGACGCACGATCGACTGGGGACCACAGCCCTTCGCCATCGCGGGCCGGCCGGTCTGGGCGCTGCCCAATCCGAGCGGGCGGAACCGGGCGTTCACGCTGGAGGGGTTGGTGGTGGCGTATCGCGCGCTGCGCGAGGCGGTGGTGAGGTAGCTCTGGTCACGAGCGGCGGGTAGAGGATACGGTAGCGTTGGTGACGTTGCTGCCATTCGTGTGGACGGAGCAAATGACCGCTGCTGTTGATAGCGGACGTAGATATCAATCGCGCTCGCAGTCGCAGCGCGAGATGCGTATTCATGATATTTGGCAGCCATGTTTTGGCCGGCAGGCTTGGAAATGTATCGATTCAGGCAACGCAGGCGACGCCGAGGGCGTCGCCATTGTCATAAGAGAACGCAAACACCGAGCCTACAACTCGGACACCGCCTGGAGAAATTTTCGTTTCGCATGGCACGATTACGACCCGCTCTCCTATTCCCAAAAAGGAGAATGAATCGGACGCGCCGAAATCTACGAATGGCTGTGCCGATGTCAGGTCGCCGGGCATGAAGTTTTGCGGCCCGCAGGCAAGCATGACGCGCTTCGCGACAGGCGAAGGCTGCAGTTCCACATCACCGAGTTCATAGCCGGCTATCGAAAGCTGCCAGCGCGCGCTGTCCTGTCGATCGGCATCAATCCAAGTGATTGGACTACTACTGGTATAGGCCATGGCCTCGCGGTGCCACGGACTGTCGGAGAAGCCCTTGACGCTTGTCACCGGAATTGCGCTGAGTCCCTTTCCGGCGCTTTGCTTGAGGAAAGCAAGCTGGTTCGCAACAAGCAGGTGATCGTGCCACTCGTGGCTTGCGAGAATCGCGCAAAAGGAAAGTTCGACCGCCGAGCGCTTGAGCGCCACGAGAAAATCGCGGCGAAGATCGCCGCCAAGACCGGCGCCGGGCTCGTCTAACAACACTAGCCGAGGGTGGATCGACAGGATACGCGCTAGGGAGACCCGCTGCTTCTCTCCGCCACTCAATTTTTCCAGCGGCCGATTTTCCGCGAGCACTCGCTCAAGCCCCAAAGCCTTGATCGCGGCGCTGAGGCGCTCCTCATCAAAACGCTCCCGCGTGGCCCGCAAACGGGAAAACAAGCGTAGATTCCGCTTAAGGTCGAGATGCTCAAGAAGCACTCCTCCTTGCGGCAGATAGGCAATCTCACCGCGTGCCGCGCCCAGAACCCGGATCGTGCCGGCGGAGGGTACGGCAATTTTGGCGATAAGCCGCAAAAGGGTGCTCTTTCCGCTCCCGCTTTCTCCCATCAACCCAAGGATTTCGCCGGGACCGAGCGAGAATTTTCCGTCGAGGTGAGAGAATATGCGGGTGCCTCCGGGGTGGAATCGACTATCAAATGCGACTTCCAAGTCGTCAAATTCAATTGTCAGCACGGAGACCTCGATGATTAGGCCGCTTGTACGGCAACGCTGGGCGATATTGTCTGGGATGCCGGATGCGCGGCGCTATTCGAGATCCGCCCGGCCAGCAGGCCGATCGCGAGCACTGCGATGCTTATAGTCGGAATCATCAGTTCGAGCGCCCGGGCGAAATCGAGCGAACGCCCGGTCAGCTTGGTGACGATCTCGACATTGAGCGATTGGAAGATGCTCGACATGGCCACATTGGCGTCATCGCCATTCCAGATCAGCACGAATACAAAAAGGAGAACAACTAATAGGTCCTTCCAAAACCGCCCAAGAAACGACGTCAGCGAAGTTTCGATGGCGCCGACTGAGCTGGCTCGCAGGAAATCAAGTTCGTTGCACGGCACTCGCAGCAGCAGGAGCATCAGGAAGGGCAGAATGATAACGGCATCGTAGACGAGATGGGCGCAGAACCAGGCAAGCCAGCGAACGATCTGAGCTTGATGCTCGGTGTGGATGACGAACGAAAGCATGATGTAGTAAAGCAGCATGCCCGGCACAAGCCGCACGGCGAGCAAAGTCAACACAAAGATCCAGCGGTTCACGGCCTCTCGGGCATCCCAAAGCGGCGCTACGGAGAGGCGCAGGCAGCACATAAGCAGCATATAGATGGTGGTAGCGGCCACTGCGCCCAAGAATACAGGGATCGTGGCAGCGAGCACGATGCCATCGCTCATCGTGACTGAATGAGCATAGGAAGCCAGCAGCACCAAGAGGGCGAGCACCGCTGCTCCCCTTGCAAAGCCACCGCCAAAATCATGATTACCGGGTCTTTTCGGGACACCGGTTGTGACGCTCAACAGCGCGAGTAGCGCATGCCCTCCCCATCTAAGCAGAAGGAGCGTCAGTCCAAGCGTAGTCGCCGCAACCGCGATTACCAGCGTCGATGTCGAAATAATGGTCTCCAAGGCATAATTTGGTACGTTGCTGTACTGCCGATAGAGGAGGCGCAGAGCGTGTGGCACGAGCGCCGAGCCGGTGCCCTCCGATGCGCGAAAGTAGAGCAAGCCCTTGTCATGCTCGCTAATCGCTGCACAGAAGATGACCGCTGCGACGAACAGGAAGAAGGGCCGCAGGGCGGGCCAGTAAACGAGCGCACAGGCCTCGCGTGCGGACATTGCAGTGGCAGCCAGCACATTTTCCTTGGCGGCCCGGGTCGACGATAGCGACTGATATACGACGAACGCGAGCAACGGCCCGTATTGCAGCGCGGAGACCCCGACTAGGGCCGCGAGGACGATCGCAGGATCGCGTGTCTCGATCGGGAGCATGCGCACCGCCGGCAGGAAGAGGACCGACCATGCCGCACCGCCCAGACAGAATGGGATCATCGACCACACCGCCAGTTGTATGGGTGCCCGTGTGCGAAACATCAGCCAGCCCAAGATCAGTCCGATCGTGCTCGCGGCAAATGCCACGCCCATCGCAACGACGATGCTGCGTAACAGCGGCCTCACAATTGTCGGGTCGATTGACCCGCTGTCGAACCTAAAAAATGCCGGGAGGATGAACGCCAGTGCCGTCGCCAGGGGTGCAGAACATAGAAAGTAAGCCCAAATCCTGCGGACCATCACTTCCCGGCGCTTTGAAAGAGCTTGGCGCGAGTTGAGGCCAATTCGCTCTCGGTCGCACGTAAGGCACCCGCCACGTCGGGCTCTGCCTCCGCACGGAACAACTGCTGCAGAGTCTTGGAGATAGCAGCCATAATCAGGTCCGCGTCGAGCCCCGCCTCGAGCATGTAAACGCCTTGCTGCAACGACTTGCCGACGGCATCGAGATAAGGGATCTCGCGGACGAGGTCCTTGTCGTAGTAGACCTCGCGGCGGGGCGGACACAGGCCCATGCGCGCCATCTCCTTCTGCGCGGGCAATTCGAACAGCCGCTTGATGATCGACTCCGCATCGTCCTTCGCTCGGCTTTGCCGGTTGAGATAATAGCTGCCGCCAGCCAGCATCGATTTGCCGCCGGGAATGACGTGGAAGGTGTAGGCATCCGACCAGGACATGCTGGAGCGCACGAGGGAATAGGCGACGTCGCTCCACATCAGGGCCATGGCGAATCGACCTGACTTGATCAGTTCGACCTGCCCCGCCGCGTCGGTCGCGAAAAAGTCCTGTGCGGGCTGGCCGAATTGTGAATAGGGCTTCAACCGCAGATATCGTTCGGTCGCGGCCACGGTTTCCGGCTTAGAGAGGAGCAGAGGGGTGTTGCCGTCCGACATCCAGCCGAACTGCTTGCGCATCACGCCACCGCCGCTGCCAAAGGCAAGATTCGCCCATTCGTAATAGTTCCAGAGTTCCGCGCCCTGGAGCGCGATGCCCCGCGTAGACCCCGAAGTGAGGTGCTTGGCGACGGCTTCTACTTCTTCCCAAGTGGCTGGCGGCAATAGTTCTCGGCCCGTGGCCGCCTTATACTTTGCCTTAACAGCGGCGTCCTCGAATAGCGCCCGGTTGCAACACAACATCATGGTGTTGGCCGAGAACGGCACGCCGAAGGCGCTGGGTGTGGTTGCGCCAGCATTCTGGTACCAGCCCACTTCCTTCCAGGCCATTTCGAAAAGATGGCTGGGCAGCTGCGCCACCCACTGCTTGTCAGTGAACTCGTTGAGCGGCACGATGCTGTCATTCCCGACATAGTTCGCAAGGGCCGCGTTATATTGGAGAACGACGTCGTAGCTGCCGGTGCCAGATGCGAAATCCGTATTGGCCTTCGCGATCATTTCCTCATAGGCGTCTAAGACGAAACCGATATCGCTCTCTCCTACCATCCGCGACGCCACGGCTTGGATCGCCTCAACGCCTGGAACTTTTTCTCCCAGAAACATGATCTTGCGGTGAGGAAATAATATCCCGCAGCCGCCGAGCAGCGGTACAAGTGCAAGTGACAAGGCCCCACGGCGCGATAGCTGCATTACTGCTCCCCCTGCAGTTGTCGTCCAGCCAAGCAATAGCCAAGACTACGCGAGCATGTTCATTGCCGCAAGCATTTGATGCCGTTTACGATCTCAAATGGACGCCTCTCTGGCGGCAAGCGCAATGATCCGCTCCAATCCAATCGCGACGCCCGAACATAGCTCGATGTCCTGCACCGTGATCTCGGGGAGCGGGGCATGTCCAACCAGCGGTCGCTGCGCATTCTCGGCTTTGAAGCGGGCGACGAAGTCCTCGCCCGACTCAATTTCCTGGTAGCCGTTGGCGATCTCCACACCTTCGAGTAGCACTTCAAAACGCTCGACATGACCCGCCGGGGCGAGCCGCGCAAAGCAAGGGTCGAGGAGCGGATAATCTACAATGCACAAGATGCAATCCTGCGCCAGTTTCTGCACCGCGCAACCAAGGAGCGCATCGAACTGCACGCCCGCCACCTGGGGCGCCGACCGATTGCCGCCGATCGCTTGCGAATGGATCGTGTCGATATCCGCCAAAGTGAGCGAGTGCAGCGCGGCTCCATATCTCGCCTCGAAAACTTCGGCGCATGATACACGCCGTACCGGCCGCGGGACGATCTCCGAGACAAGGGCGCAGACAGCACTAGCCATTTCGAGATAGCTCATGTTCGGAACGTACCATTCTGCTAGCAAGAATTCGCGGCTGTGAGTCGCGTCAGCCTCCTCGTCACGATAGGCTTTGCAGATCTGGAAGATTTCACCGCTTTGGGCAGCGATGAGTTCGCGCATCGCCAGTTCAGGCGACGGCTGGAGAAAAAGGTCACATGGGAAATCAGACGCAGCCGCGACGGTCCTGAAGACACGTGTCGTCGGATGTGCGACTGTCGCGCCAAGCAGGGTCGGCGTATGCACCTCAACGGCGCCCCGTGAATGGAAATAGGATCGAATTGCGGAAAGGATTTTTGCCTTGAATATCAATTCGCCGCGAAAGGTCACAGCCGATCTCCCTGCATCTTTGTCGCTTTCCGATTGGAGGGTCGAGCACCGCGCTGCGCGGATTTCGATGGATGACCTGCTATTACGATTGGAACTCGACCGAGAGCAATTGCCTTTTGTGGTCGATGATACTTCCGAATTCGGCCTATTGGTCCCGCCACACTATCTTTCCTTGATCCGTAAGGGTGATCCGTTCGACCCCCTCCTACTACAGGTTATCTCTCAGCTTGATGAACGGATTCGGCCTGCCTGGGAGAGCGTCGACCCCCTCGAGGAGGAAGCGTATATTCGCTCGCACGGCGTGTTGCAAAAATATCCAGGCCGACTGCTTCTCGTCTTTTCACCGACCTGCACTATCCATTGCCGTTATTGCTTCAGGCGCCACTATGACTATGGTCAGGTCGCATTCTCGGGAGCCGACCTCGAGCACTTGGAAGAGATCCTCGCCGATGATCCGTCGATCCACGAAGTAATCGTTAGCGGCGGTGATCCTTTCACCGTGGCCGATGCAAAGTTGGCAAGCTTGATGCAGTCGCTGGACAAGGGCCGGTTTTTGAAAAGCATCCGGTTCCACACACGAACCCTTTCAACCCTCCCGCGCCGCGTGACGCCAACGTTGCTGGAGATATTGGCGCGTGCCAGCAAGCCGGTGGTGATCGTCGTCCACACCAATCACCCCAATGAGATCGACGAGCAGGTCGCGGCAGGGTTCGCGCAGTTGCGAAGCGTTGGAGTCACACTGTTCAATCAGTCGGTCTTGCTGCGCGGTGTCAATGACAGCGCCGCCGTGCTGAACGAGCATTCGTGGCGCCTGCTGCAAGTGGGCGTGCAGCCCTATTATGTCCATATGCTCGACCCCGTCGCGGGCGCTGGTCATTTCCAGCTATCCGATGAGGAGGCGAGGTCGCTGCAGAGCGCGATGCGTAACTCGATGCCGGGCTATCTCGTGCCGCGCTTTGTGCGCGAGGTGCCCGGCGAACTCAGCAAGATGCCGCTATAGGGTTTTGGACCGGAACCAGAATACGATCTCGAGCAAGAGCGTACCGACCTGCTGCATAATGAGCTGTGCCGCGGTCACGCCCAAAGAGGCACCGATCCAGAAATTGGCGTTATTCAGCTGACTGTGGATCTGACTGGCTTTGAAGAACGCCGGACTGGCTTGCGAACTTTCCACCGGGCCGATCAACGATATCAGTACCTCGGTGTAATCTTGATGCGCAGCATTCATCGACATGTTCTGCGTGATGAGGAGGACGACGGAACCGACTACGATTGGCAAGTCGCAGACCAGCGCCTTCAGAAGCCAGAAGCCCTTTTGATGCTCCGGACTGACATCGCCTCTCGGGGCAGGCTCCTTGTTTAGCAGGACGAAGGCGCGCGCACTGCCCAGCAGCGCCAATGCGGAGAATGCCAAGGTCAGGTACCCGATCAGGTCTAGCCGGGCCATGTAATTTTGAATGAGATCAGCGCGACTGTCGGGGAGATCGCGGTAAAATTGCGCGACCGTCAACCCGGCCAAGAACAGGCCCATCCCCCCCATGAACCGGAAGTTTTGCAGATACTGCAAGAAAGACACCATTGCCGCGAAAACGGCAGCGAGCGCCACGGGTACAACGATAACGCTGTACCGGCTCGGCGAGCTGATTACGAGCGGGATCGTATGATTGTTGGCGGAGAAGAGAAGCACCAAGCAGATCAGGAGGACGTTGATAGCGACCGACAGACCAATTCCGCGAAGGCAAGCGGAAAGTTCCGACGAAATGAGCGGCGTGGATCCGTTGCCCCTGATCAACTTTCGCACCTACAATCCTCCCCAGCGCAGCGTACAGTTTTGTTCAGACTTTACAGCAAATCGATATTTTCCGCAGAGGCATGGCTTCACCTGCATCAAATCTGACAATTTCATATACAGTGAAAGGCCCGTAGATGGGCAATTGGAAACAGTGATGGTGATCGGAGATTCGAAATAAAGGACCCGCCACGCAGCTCATGTACAAACGATAGCAACGTGCGAGTGGTAGGGCGCGCTCGAAATCCAGACTTGGGCGCAAAAGCCGGCGGGATGATCTCTTGGTTGGTCACGTGGCAGCTTTTGCTAGGGGCTGTCGTTCGCTGGCCGATCAGCGAGTGGCTCGCTTTGGTCGATTTCGGCCAACGAGCCCGATCAATTACCGCCTAGCCAGAAAGCAATGCAGTAGCTCGTCACGGCAGACACAGAGGACCGCACTCCTCCGATCGCCGCCTTCTCCTACGCGCCCGCCGTATCGAACACCGGCGCAAAGCCGCCAAAAATCGCGGTCGGGCCGTTCCAGGTCGGCGTGTTGCCGGCCATGCGCGGATCGCTCATCAGCGCGCCCCAGGCGGCGTCGCGGGTCGCCTTGTCGGGCCATTCGATCCAGCCGAACACCACCGTCTCGCCTTCCGCCAGGTCGACGGCGCGGCGGAAGTCGGTGACCTTGCCTT
The DNA here is from genome assembly GCF_058801765.1 of Rhizorhabdus sp. GW822-FHT03C02. NCBI lineage: Bacteria > Pseudomonadati > Pseudomonadota > Alphaproteobacteria > Sphingomonadales > Rhizorhabdaceae > Rhizorhabdus > Rhizorhabdus sp. GW822-FHT03C02. The sequence continues at coordinate 210,306 of NZ_JBXANN010000009.1, read as the reverse complement.
CGGGCACGTCGGTGCCCCAGCCGTCGACGATGCGCAGCGCGCCCTGTTCCTTGAACAGCGCGCCATGGCCTTCGGCGAAGGCCGCGAACGCCTCGCGCTTGTCGCTCGGCACCGCGGCGACCATGCCGTCGACGAAGCCGAACGCGCCGCTCTCGCCGCTGTCATAGACGACCTCGAACCCGCCGAAGACCATCCGCTTGCCGTCGAACGGCAGCCCGCCTTCGGGCATCTTCATCCGCTCGTCGGTCATGATCGCCGTATGCGCCTTATCGAACGCCGCCTTGTCGTCGTAGAAGATCCACGAGAACACGACATTCTCGCCCTCTTCGAGCGCGACCGCGCGCTTCATGTCGGTGCGCTTGCCGTCGGGCACGTCCACCGCCCAGGTCTCGACGATCCGGCGCGCGCCATGGTCCTGGAAGATCGGCCCGGCGTCGGTCGCCATCTTGGTATAGCCCGCCTTGTCGTGCGACGGGATCAGAAATCCTTGAACATAGGCCATGCCGACATCTCCTCCTGTGCGTTCGCGGCTTCGTAGAGCGCCGTGCAGCAACAGCGCTCATGAAGACCGGCAAGCCGCACCGGCCGGTCCATTTACCCTCCACTCAGGATAACCCGTGCCGAAGCGGGACGCGACCCCGAAGATGCCGTGGCGGTCCAACGCCCTGCACAGTTGCGCTTCCCGTGCGGACAAGCTAGATACTGAACTATATGGTTCAGTATGCGAATCCTCCCCTCGATCTCTCCTTCGCGGCGCTGTCCGATGCGACCCGCCGCGGGATCATCGATCAGCTCGGGCGGGGGGACGCGTCGATCACCAGTCTCGCGGACCGGTTCCAGATGACGCTGACCGGCATGAAGAAGCATGTCCAGGTGCTCGAGCGGGCGGGGCTCGTCGTCACCCGGAAGGTCGGGCGGGTGCGGCGCTGCATGCTCGGGAAGCGCGGCCTCGCGGCGGAAGCCGCGTGGATCGAGGCGCACCGCAGGCTGTTCGAAGCCCGCTTCGACGCCCTCGACGACATCATCCGCGAAATGCAACAGGAGGAAAGCGATGACCGAGCAAGTTGACGGAGCAGCGGCGCGGAATCCCACCATGGTCGAGCGCCGGGGGGATCGCGAACTTGTCGTGACGCGGACATTCGATGCGCCGCCGAGCCTGGTCTACCGGGCGTGGAGCCAGCCCGACCTGTTCCGACGCTGGTGGATGCCGAAATCGGTAGCCGGCGTTTCGCTCGTGGCGTGCGACATGGACGTCCGCACTGGCGGCAAATATCGGCTGGAGTTCAGCGCCGGCGGGGAGACCATGGCCTTCCACGGCAAATATCTCGAGGTGGTGCCGAACGAGCGCATCGTCTGGACCAACGACGAGGGCGAAGAAGGCGCGATCACGACGGTGACCTTCGAGGAGCAGGGCGGCAAGACGCTGCTGCATTTCCACGAAGCCTATCCGTCCAGCGACGCGCTCGAGGAAGCGCTGCAGGGCTCGGCGGCCGGATTGCCCGAGCAGTTCGAGCAGCTCGACGAGGTGCTTTCGAACGCGGGCGAGTAGCGGGTTGGGGCTCTTGGGATCAGCCCGTAGGCGCCGACTTAGGGCCCCTCCTTCTCCGTCATTCCGGGCTTGACCCGGAATCTCTTTACCTCTCGCGAGCGAAAGAAGAAGTGAGATCCCGGATCAAGTCCGGGATGACGAACTATGTTATCAATCCCTACCCCACATCCCCCAGCAGCGGATACAGCACCCGCCGTTCCTCCTCGATCCGCGCCTTCATCGAGGCGCGCATCGCGAGCGAGGCGCGGCAATAGCCGGGCCAGTCGTCGACGATCCGTTCGATCGTCCAGTGGATGACATGGTCCGCGGAGACCTGGCGCAGCTCGACCCCGATCGCGCGCAGCTGCTGGAGGTCGGCGAGCAGGCGGTTGTCGCTCGTCCGGGTCAGCAGCCGCGCGATATGGTCCTCGATGATGTCGGTGCGGTGCCGGCTCGCCTGGCTCAGCCGCCAGCGCACGCCCGTCAGCCGGGTCCGCTCGGGCTCGGGCAATCCGGTCAGCGCCTCGAGCTCGTCGATCCAGTCGAGAATCTGCCGATGGACGTCCTTGAGTTCGGTCAAAAGCATCGCGACTCCACATAACGGCCCGACCGTGCATCGGATGACAAGGCGCGACTCTCATAGGCCGCCATTGCGGCCATTTCGCGCCATAAGCGGCCAGACCCTCATCATCGCAGATGAGACCGACGCCAGCCCGGATAAATGCGGTATATTCCCGGTAGGCCCCATTTCGGGACACCAATTCAGGCAAGCGAAAATCCCGAGCATGGGCTCGGGGTGCTATCGCGGTCAGCCGACCTTGCGCGGCGTCCTGCGCTTCGCGGCCGGGGCGGGCTCGGCCTTCCGCTCGGCGGGCCGCATATCGGCGAGCAGCCGTTCGAGATCGGCGGGGTCGAACGGCTTGACCAGCACCTGGACGTCGCGCGGCCGCGACGAGATCGCCTCGGCCTCGGCATAGCCGGTGATGATCGCGCCGCGCAGCCCCGGCACGATCTCGCGCGCCTGGCGGATCAGCTCGGCGCCCGACAGGCCGGGCATCGCATAGTCGCTGAGCAGCAGGTCATAGTCGCCGGTCCGGGCCCGCAGCGCCTCGAGCGCGCAGCCCGGATCGGCGAAGTCGACCACCTGATGGCCGAAATCGACGAGCAGCGCCGCGGTGGTGGTCCGCACCCCGGGATGATCGTCGACCAGCATGATCCGGAGCGCCGCCGCGGTGCCCGACGACAGCGGCCGGCCGTTCGCGCGCGGCGCGACGACCTCGCCGGCACTCGCCCGCGGCAGCCACAGCTCGACCGTCGTCCCGCGTCCCAGCTCGCTGCGGATCGCCAGCCGCCCGCCCGACTGCTTGGCGAAGCCATAGACCATCGACAGGCCGAGACCCGTGCCCTTGCCGACCTCCTTGGTGGTGAAGAAGGGTTCGAGGATCTGGTCGAGCAGTTCGGGAGCGATGCCGGTGCCCTGGTCCTCGACCGCGATCACCACATAGTCGCCGGCACCGAGCCCCGCCTCCTCGGGTTCGGCGAGAGTGCGGTTGGCGGCGCGGACGGTGACGGTGCCGCCGCCCGGCATCGCGTCGCGCCCGTTGATGATCAGGTTCATCAGCGCCAGTTCGAGCTGTGCGGCATCGGCGAAGGCCGGCCAGATCGCCGGATCGGCCTGCCAGTCGAGGCTGACCAGCCCGCCCAGCGTATGGCTGAGCAGCCCGCGCACCCCCTCGCCCAGCCGGTCGAAGCCGACGGTCGTCGGTTCGAGCGACTGGCGGCGCGAAAAGGCGAGCAGCCGGCTGACCAGCTGCGCGCCCTGCTCGGCGGCACGCCGCGTCATCGCCAATATGTCGGCCTGGTCGGGGGTGACCGGCAGCCGACGCTCGATCAGGCCGATCCCGCCGAGCACCGCGGCGAGCAGATTGTTGAAGTCATGCGCGATGCCGCCGGTGAGCTGGCCGATCGCGTCCATCTTGCGGGCGTGGGTCAGCTCGCTTTCGAGCCGCTTGCGGTCGGTGATGTCGAGAAAGGATCCGGCATAGCGCGACGGCTGGTCGTCGGTGCCGACCACCAGCACCGCCTGATCGTGGAAATGGCGATATTCGCCGTCGCCGCAGCGCCAGCGATATTCGATCGACATTCGCCCCGACTGGGCGCGTGCGGCGAACGCCGCCATCGCCCGGGCGCGGTCGTCGGGATGGAGCCGGTTTTCCCAGAAATTCGGATCGGCGCGGACATCGTCGAGCCGGTAGCCGACCAGCGTCTCGAGATCGCCGACGATGAACTGCGGCGCGCGCGAACCGTCGTCGGGTTCGACATAGAGGATGATCGGCAGCGATCGGATGATCGCCGCCTGGCGCTGCTCGGCGAGGCGCAATTGCTGCTCGGCGCGCAGTTTTTCGGCATTGGCCTTGAGCGCGGCATCGAGCAGCGCCTGTTCCTGGCGCGCCTTGCGCTCGATCTCGCGCCGGGTCGCGAACAGGTCGACGAACACCGCGACCTTCGATTTCAGGACGATCGGGTCGACCGGCTTGAACACATAATCGACCGCGCCCATCGCATAGCCCTTGAGCAGATGCTCGCTCTCCTTGTTGACCGCGGAGAGGAAGACGATCGGGATGCGGCGCGTCTGCTCGCGGCTGCGGATCAGCTGGGCGGTCTCGTAGCCGTCGATCCCGGGCATGAACACGTCGAGCAGGATCACCGCGAACTCGCCCTTGAGCAGATGGCGCAGCGCCTCCTCGCCCGAAGCGGCGAGCACCACTTCGGCGGTCTCCTCGAGCACGGTCTTGATCGCCAGCAGGTTGCGCTGGTCGTCGTCGACCACGAGGATGCGGACGGCATCGGCGTCGGGCGCGGGATCGGGCATCGGCTGCGACAGGGACGGCGTTATGGCCACCATCACTCCGCGGCCGGTTCGGCAAAGCTGGCGGTTGCCGCGTTGCGTGACCGGCCGATCCACACCCGGAGCAGAGCGAGCATCAGTTCGACGTCGACCGGCTTGGCGATATAGTCCGACGCACCGGCATCGAGGCATTTCTGCCGGTCGCCCTTCATCGCCTTGGCGGTCACCGCGACCAAAGGCACGTCGGCGATGCGCGGATTGCCGCGGATATGTTGCATCGTCTCATAACCGTCCATCTCGGGCATCATGATGTCGATCAGCGCGATGTCGATGCCGGGGGTCTGGTCGAGGATGTCGATGCCGTCGCGGCCGCGTTCGGCATGAAGCACTTCGACGCCATAGGTTTCGAGCACGCTGGTCAGCGAGTAGATGTTGCGGATGTCGTCGTCGACGATGAGGATCTTCGAACCGGCGAGGATGTCGTGCGCCGCCGCGGCGACGCTGTCGGTCCCCGGCGCGGCGCCGGTCGCGGCGCCCGCCCCCTGCCGCGCCCGCGTCGCATAGGCGACCCTGGGCGCAAGTTCGTCCCAGCCCGATATCACCGCGATGTCGCGGCCGGCGCCATGGCCGGTCGCCTCGGCGATCAGGCTGGTCTCCTCGCCGGGACCGGCGAGGATCATGATCGGCGGACAGGGCGTGCCCGGCGCGATCCGCGCCAGCTCGCGCGCGGCCCGCGCACCGTCGGGGAAGGCCAGCAGCAGCGCGTCAAACGCCGCGAGGTCGCCCTTGAAGCGGGCGAGGCTGGGGCTATGCGCGATCTGCGCGTCATGGCTGCCCAGCGCCTGCGCGGCGGTCCTGCTGGCGGCGGCATCGCCGATCACCAGGATGTGCGGCGGCACCGCCTGCACCTGCGCGCGCAGCCGGCGGAACACCGCGATCAGCTCGTCATGCCCAGCGGGCTTGGCGGTCACCCCGAACGCCCCCATCGACAGCACCAGCGCCGCCTGGTCGGCGCCCGAGATCACGTGGATCGGCAGATGCGCGGTGTCGGGATCATGTTTGAGGAGGTCGAGCAGCACGAAGCCGTCAATGTCCGACAGGCCGAGATCGAGGGTGATCGCGCTCGGCTGCAGCTTGCGCGCCATCGCCAGCGTGCCCGCCCCCGCGGTCGACACCACCCCCTTCAGCCCGGATTCGCGCGCCAGGTCGAGCAGGATCGAGGCGAAGGTGGGATCGTCCTCGACGATCAGCACGAACGGATCGTCGCCCAGCCATTCGCGGTCGTCGCTGATCTCCAGATTGGCGGGCAGCGCCGAGGCGATCGTCGCCCCGCTATTTTCGAAGCGCGGCTGGCTGGCGCCGGTCGGCGCCGGCAGTTCGACCAGCGCCACCGCCTCGAACGGGATGAACAGGGTGAAAGTCGATCCCTCGCCGGGGCGCGACCGCACCTGCAGCTCGCCGCCGAGCAGCCGGGCGATCTCGCGGCTGATCGAGAGGCCGAGGCCGGTGCCGCCATATTTGCGGCTGGTGGTGCCATCGGCCTGCTGGAACGCCTCGAAGATCAGCTTCTGCTTGTCCTCGGGAATGCCGATGCCGCTGTCGGTGACCGCGATCTCGATCGCGCGGTCGGCGTTGCGCAGCACCGGATGGTTGGTGCTCCAGCCGCCGGTGGCGCCGCGCACCTGCAGGGTGACCCCGCCATGCGCGGTGAACTTGAACGCGTTCGACAGCAGGTTGAGCACGACCTGCTGGAGGCGCTTCTCGTCGGTGCGGATCGACGCGGGCAGCGCGGTGTCGAACTCGACCTTGAAATCGAGCCCCTTGTCGGCGGCGAGCTGGCGGAAGGTCCGCTCCATATGCTGCCTGAGCGCGCTCATCGGCATGTCGCCGAGTTCGATCGACACCGTGCCGGACTCGATCTTCGACAGATCGAGAATATCGTTGATCAGGCTCAGCAGGTCCGATCCCGCCGAATGGATGGTGCGCGCGAATTCGGTCTGCTTCTCGTTGAGATTGCCCTGCGGATTGTCCGACAGCAGCTTCGACAGCAGCAGCAGCGAATTGAGCGGCGTGCGCAGCTCGTGGCTCATATTGGCGAGGAATTCGGACTTGTATTTGGAGGTGAGCGCCAACTGCTCGGCCTTTTCCTCGACCGCGCGCCGGGCCATGTCGATCTCGAAATTCTTGGCCTCGACCTGCTTCTTCTCATTCTCGAGCAGCTGCGCCTTCTCCTGCAGCTCCTCATTGGTGTTGTGGAGCTCTTCCTGCTTGGTGGTGAGTTCGGTCTGGCGCGCCTGCAGCTCCTGGGTCAGCTCCTGCGACTGCTTGAGCAGGCCCTCGGTGCGCATCGTCGCCGCGATCGTGTTGAGCACGATGCCGACCGACTCCATCAGCTGGTCGAGGAAGCTCTGATGGGTCTCGTTGAACTCGTTGAACGAGGCGAGCTCGATCACCGCGCGGATCTCGCCCTCGAACAAAGCCGGCATCACCATGATGTTGGCGGGCGCGGCATGGCCGAGGCCCGATCCGATCCGGATGAACTCGCCGGGGACATTTTCGAGCAGCATCGCCCGGCCATCGGCGGCGCATTGCCCGACCAGCCCCTCGCGCAGATGGAAGCGCGACTTGAGCTCGGCGCGGTTCTCGGCGCCATAGCTCGCGACCAGATCGAGCACGGTCTCGTTGTCATCGCGCCCGGTGACGTAGAAGACGCCGTACTGCGCGTTCACCAGCGGTGCGAGTTCGGACATGATCAGGTTCGACACCGTCGCCAGATCGCGTTCGCCCTGGAGCATGCGCGAGAAGCGCGCGAGATTGGTCTTCAGCCAATCCTGTTCGGCATTTTTGAGCGTCTGATCCTTCAGGTTGCGGATCATCTCGTTGATATTGTCCTTGAGCGCGGCCATCTCGCCCGACGCCTCGACCGCGACCGACCGGGTGAGATCGCCCTTGGTCACCGCGGTGGCGACGTCGGCGATCGATCGCACCTGGTTGGTGAGGTTGGCGGCGAGCTGGTTGACGTTGTCGGTCAGGTCGCGCCACAGGCCGGCGGCGCCGGGCACGCGCGCCTGGCCGCCGAGCTTGCCCTCGATGCCGACCTCGCGCGCCATGTTGGTGACCTGGTCGCCGAAGGTCGACAGCGTGTCGATCATGAAGTTGATCGTCTCGGCGAGCGCGGCGATCTCGCCCTTCGCATCGACCGTCAGCTTGCGCTTGAGGTTGCCCTGCGCGACCGCGGTCACCACGTCGGCGATGCCGCGCACCTGGTTGGTGAGGTTGGTCGCCATCAGGTTGACGTTGTCGGTCAGATCCTTCCAGGTGCCGCCGACCCCGGGGACCTGCGCCTGGCCGCCCAATTTGCCCTCGGTGCCGACCTCGCGCGCGACGCGGGTCACTTCGGAAGCGAAGCCGTTGAGCTGGTCGACCATCGTGTTGATCGTGTTCTTCAGCTCGAGGATCTCGCCCTTCACGTCGACCGTGATCTTCTTCGACAGATCGCCCTTCGCCACCGCGGTGGTGACGTCGGCGATGTTGCGGACCTGGCCGGTGAGATTGTCGGCCATCAGGTTGACGTTGTCGGTCAGATCCTTCCAGGTGCCGGCGACCCCGCGGACATGCGCCTGGCCGCCCAGCTTGCCCTCGGTGCCGACCTCGCGCGCGACGCGGGTGACCTCCGAGGCGAAGCTGTTGAGCTGATCGACCATCGTGTTGATCGTGTTCTTCAGCTCGAGGATCTCGCCCTTCACGTCGACCGTGATCTTCTTCGACAGATC
>NZ_JBXANN010000009.1:0-202060 GCF_058801765.1 Rhizorhabdus sp. GW822-FHT03C02 | reverse complement strand
CCGTTGAGCTGGTCGACCATCGTGTTGATCGTGTTCTTCAGCTCGAGGATCTCGCCCTTCACGTCGACCGTGATCTTCTTGGAAAGATCGCCACGCGCCACCGCGGTGGTGACGTCGGCGATGTTGCGGACCTGGCTGGTGAGGTTGGTCGCCATCGCGTTGACGTTGTCGGTCAGATCCTTCCACGTGCCGGCGACGCCCTGGACATTGGCCTGACCGCCGAGCTTGCCCTCGGTGCCGACCTCGCGCGCGACGCGGGTCACTTCGGAGGCGAACGAGCCGAGCTGGGCGACCATCGTGTTGACGACATTGCCGATCCGCAGGAATTCGCCGCGCAGGGGCCGGCCGTCGATCTCGACGGTCATGCTCTGCGACAGGTCGCCCTTGGCGACCGCGCCGATCACGCGCGCGACCTCGGTGGTCGGCTGGACCATGTCCTCGATCAGGTCGTTGACCGCGCGGATCGCGGTTTCCCAGCCGCCGGTCGCCGACGGCACCCGCCCGCGCTGGTTGATCTTGCCTTCCTTGCCGACCACCGTCGACAGCCGCTCGAACTCGCCGGTCAGCTCCTGGTTGAGCCCGACCACCTCGTTGAACAGGCTGGCGATCTCGGCGTCGAAGCCGGGCAGATCCTCGGGCAGGCGCACGCTGAAATCGCCGCGGCGCAGGCTGCGGAGCGCGGAGACGAGTTGACGGCGGTCGATGAAGTCGCGGGACGCGTCGGCATTCACGGTCGGATCTCCAGAATCCTTCCGCCTTTGGTAAAGGCGGCCCCCCGCCCTTGTGCGCTACAGAGCACACAAGCAGCCGGGCGGCAAGATGGTGAAATCGGCGCACACCGGTCGTTACGGCACATGATATTTGCGCACCGCTGCCACCGCGCGAAACCAACGGTCACGGCACGGGTTGAGGCCCTCAGAAAAACGAGAGGGTGCGACGATGAAGCGGCGATATATGGGTGCGGCCATGGTGGCGATCGGCGTGATCGCGGCGCCGGCACAGGCGATCACCCGCGCCGAGATCGCGACGATGATCAAGGGTATCGACGATCATTTCGTCTGCCCCGAGGCGCTCGCCACCGATGCCGAACGCCAGGCCAGCGTCTCCGCCTTCTCGCACCAGCTCGCGGCGCGGCACATCGCCTATGCCCAGGCGAAGACGATCATGGGCTTCATGCTGACCCGCCATGGCTGCCGCACCGTGGTGACCGATCCCGATCCGGTCGTCGCCGAGGCGCCGGCGCAGACCGAGGCGAAACCGGTGACGATCGCCGCCGCCGATCCGCAATAGGCCTTAAATCCTCCCCATCGCAGATGGGGAGGGGGACCGGCGAAGCCGGTGGAGGGGTGGTGCAGGACCTCGCCAATGCCGCTGGCCTCACGGTCGGAAAACCCCTCCACCGCTACGCGGTCCCCCTCCCCATCGCAGATGGGGAGGATAAAGAGCTACCGATCCGCGGTCAGCGTCGCGTGGACCCCGGCGCGGCCGGTATCGAATTCGAGCGACGACTTCAGCGTCGCCGCCATCGCGCCGATCAGCCGCGAACCCAGGCCGGTGCCGCGGACCTCGCCGCCCGGCGGCATGCCGACCCCGTCATCCTCGACCCTCAGCGCGAAGCGGTCCTCACCCTCGGCGCGCAGCACCACCCGCACCTCGCCGCCGCAATCGCCGCCATAGGCATATTTGCAGGCGTTGGTGACGAGTTCGGTGACGATGATCCCGACCGCGACCGCCTTGTCGGTCGACAGGTTGACCGGCTCGGCGATCAGCCGGATGTCGCGCGGGGCGTCGGGGGTCGACCAGGTCGCGCGCACTTCGGCGAGCAGCGAGTCGAGATATTCGGCCATCTCGACATGCTCGACGCTGGCCGAGGTGTAGAGCCTTTTGTGGACCTGGGCGATCGCGCCGATCCGGCGCTGGGTGTCGGCGAGCGCGGCGCGCGCCGCCTCATTCTCGATCGCGCGCGACTGCAGGCTGACGAAGGCCGAAACCAGCTGGAGGCTGTTGGCGACGCGGTGATTGACCTCCTGCAGCAGCATCTGCAGCCGTTCGTTGCTCTCGCGCAGGTCGGCCTCGACCCGTTCCTTGTCGCGCCGCAGCCGGCCGGTGGCGAGCGCCTGCGCGATCGACTGGCCGAGCAGGTGGAAATAATCCTCGTTCACGGTCTTCACGACATAGTCGATCGCGCCGGCCTTGAGCGCCGCGACCGCCAGCCGGCTCTCGTCCGATCCGGTGACGTAGATGACCGGCGGCGGCACCGGCAGCGCGTGGAGCGCCGCCATCGTCTCGAGCCCGTCCTGGCCCGGCATGAAATGGTCGACCGCGACCAGATCGAACGGCTCGGCGGCGGCCAGCGCGATACCCTCGGCGCCGTTTGCGGCAAGCGCGACGCGGTAGCCCTGACGCTCGAGCGCACGGCGCGTCAGTCGCCGCAGGCCCTCGTCATCGTCGATATAGAGGATCGATGGGACCGGTTCGGTCATCAATGCTCGGCGACGTCCGGAACCTGGATCACCGACAGGAACAGGCCGAGCTGGCGGATCGCGTCGGCGAAGCTCTCATAATTCACCGGCTTGGTGATGTAGACGTTGCAGCCCAGATCGTAGCAGCGCTGGATCTCGACCTTGTCGTCGGTGGTGGTCAGCACGACGACCGGGGCGCGCTTGAGCGGGCCGTCGCCCTTGATCTTCGCCAGGATGTCGGTGCCGCTCATGTCGGGCAGGTTGAGGTCGAGCAGGATCAGCGCCGGCCCGTTCTTCGCCGGGCCGGTCGGGTCCTCATAGAGGAAATGCAGCGCCGAGGTGCCGTCGAGGAAATGGTGGATCGGGTTCGAGATGCCCGCCCGGCGGATATTCTTCTCGATCAGCCGGGCATGACCCTCGTCATCCTCGATCATCACGATATTGACGGCCTGTGTGGCGTTCATGCGTCGCTTCCCTCGTCCTTGGTCTTCTCGCCGGCGAAATGCACCGGCAGGTTGACCCGAAATGTGGCACCCTTGTCCAGTTCGGACTCGACACCGATCGTCCCGCCCAGCCGATAGGCCAAAGCGCGGACATGCGCGAGCCCGATCCCCTCGCCCGGCTGGTCCTGCATCCCCGAGCGGCGGAACAGGTCGAACACCCGTTCATGATCGCGCGGTTCGATGCCCCGGCCATTGTCCTTGACCGCGACGATCGCCCGGCCATGGGCGATGCTGCCCGAAATGTCGATCTCGCCCGGGCGGCCGGGTTTGAGATATTTGATCGCATTCTCGACGAGGTTCGACAGGATCTGGTCGATCGCCAGCCGGTCGCTGGTGAGCACCGGCATCGACGGCGCGATCCGCACCACCACCCCGAGCTCGTCGATGCGGTGCTGGAGATTGTCGACCACCCCGCGCGCGACCACCCCCATGTCGAGCCGCTCGGGGGTGATGGTGCGCCGGCCCTCGCGCGACAGCCGCAGGATCGCGTTGATCAGCCGGTCCATCTTCTGGGTCGAGGTGCGGATGAAGCCGATCGATTCGGGCAGATCCTCCTTGACCGCCAGCCGCGCCTCGGCGGTGACGAGGTCGGGCGCCTGCTCGTCGGCCTTCTCGATCAGCGCGGCGAGCGGCTTGATCGAGGCGTCGAGTTCGGCGGTGAAGCCCATCACGTTGACCAGCGGCGAGCGCAGGTCGTGCGAGACGATATAGGCGAAGCGCTGGATCTCGTCATTGGCGCGCTGGAGATCGGTGGTGCGTTCGACCACGGCGAGTTCGAGATTGTCGTTGAGCAGCTGGAGCTGATCGCCCGACGCCTTCAATTCCTGGGTGTAGCGGCGGATCACCCAGACCGATCCGAAGCCGACAAAGGCGACCAATACGCCGCTGATCGCGAGCACGACGAAGAAGATGCGGATGCTCTCGCGCTGGGCCGCGGTGCGGATGTCGAGCAGCCGCACCTCCTCGGCGAGCATGCGGTTGGCGAGCGTCTGGACCTGGCTGGCGGTCGCCTGGCGCTCGCGCTCGGTATCGGCCGACTGGATCGTGCCCGCGAGCAGCGAGGCGGCGAACATCGAATCCACCTTTTTCGCCAGCACGCGCAGCCGTGCGACGTTGCGCTGCTGGAGCGGATTGTCGACGGTCAGCCGGCCGACCTCGTCGATCGCGCGGAAGAAGCGCGCCGAGGCATCGGCATAGGTGGCGCCGCTGTCGCCGGCGATCCGCAGCACCTCGCCGCGCCGCGCGCTGCGCATCTCCTCGAGCGTCAGCCGGATCGCCATCACCTGGCGTTCGACCTGGTGGGTATGATCGACCCATTGCGCCTGGTCCTGCCCGCGCAGCAGCACCGTCGCCGCGAACAGCCCGGCGGCGAGCACCGCCGCGAACCCCAGGGTGATGAGCAGCAGCACCGTCCGCCCGAACTGCCGCTCGCCCCGACGTTCCCGTATCGCTTCATTCGCCATGCGGCGGGGATAGTGGGGCGTGCCGCCGCTGCCAAGTGCACTCGTGGACATCTCCGCCGGCCATATGCGATTCCTATGCGAACGCCCGGCCCCGCGTCTCGAATAGCTATGCCGCGGCCCGTAGATCGTCCGCCGAGGAGGATCGGTCATGTATCAGGATGCGGACGGATTTCGGCGTGCGGACCCGCCGACGCGGCAGGTCCGGGCCAGGCGGCCGATCGTCGCCGATCTGCTGATCCGCCTCACCGGCCTCGCGGCGGTCGCGCTGGCGGCGGCGATCGCCTTCTGGCTCCGGCGCGCGGTGCCGGGCGAAGCCGATCTCGGCCGGTCGCTCGCGGCAGCGATCGCCTTCCTGAGCGCGAGCCTGGGCAGCGGGCTGCTGGTGATGGGCCGCCATCTGCGCGACCCGGTGATGCTGTCGGACCGGTGGCGGCCGCGGGGGTGACGAGCACCGAAACCCGCCGTCGCCGCGGCGGAGGCCGGGGCCGCGCAAGGTGAAAATGTCTCGTGATCCGCAGGCGCCAGCGAAACCGTAGCGTTCCTGCCTTGGGCGGCCCCGGCCTCCGCCGGGGCGACGGGCTATTTCGGCAGAAACCAGGCATCGAAGCGCCAAAACATATGGAAAACATATACGGCCGCCGTCCCGCGCGGCTCGCAAACAAATGCCATCGTCGCCCAATGACGTCGGCCGGGCGCCATGCGCTCCGGCGGTAAGCAGGAGCGTGACGCGGCATGGACATGGGCACGAAGATCGACGGGGCGGCCGATCATGGCCCGCGCGAATCCTTCGGGGCGCTCGCGCTCGGATCGATCGGGGTGGTGTTCGGCGACATCGGCACCTCGCCGCTCTATTCGCTCAAGGAAAGCTTCGTCGGCCATCATCCGCTGACGGTCGATCCGCCGCATATCTTCGGCGTGCTCAGCCTCGTCTTCTGGACGATGATGCTGATCGTCACCCTCAAATATGTGCTGATCGTGCTGCGCGCCGACAATCGCGGCGAAGGCGGCAGCCTGGCGCTGCTGGCGCTGATCTCGCGCCGGACCGAGGGATCGCGCTGGGGGCCGCTGCTGGTGATCATGGGGGTGATCGCGACCGCGCTCTTCTATGGCGATGCGATCATCACCCCCGCCATTTCGGTGCTGTCGGCGGTCGAGGGGCTGAGCGTCGTCAATGACGGTTTCGCCGCCTGGGTGCTGCCGATCGCGGTCGCGATCCTGATCGGGCTGTTCGCGATCCAGTCGCACGGCACCAGCCGGGTCGGGATCGTCTTCGGGCCGGTGATGCTGCTCTATTTCGCGGTGATCGCCGCGATCGGCGCGCTGGCGCTCGCCCGCAATCCGGCGATCCTCGCCGCGCTCAACCCGTGGTGGGCGGTCAATTTCTTCCTGCTCGATCCGCGCACCGCCTTCCTCGCGCTGGGATCGGTGGTGCTCGCGGTGACCGGGGCCGAGGCGCTCTATGCCGATATGGGCCATTTCGGGCGGCGGCCGATCTCGGCGTCCTGGCTCTATCTGGTGTTCCCCTGCCTGATGCTCAACTATCTGGGCCAGGGCGCGCTGCTGCTCGGCGATCCCGCCGCCGCCCAGAACCCATTCTTTCTGATGGTGTCCGAGGGGTGGCGGCTGCCGCTGGTGATCCTGGCGACGCTGGCGACGATCATCGCCAGCCAGGCGGTGATCACCGGCGCCTTTTCGGTCACCCGCCAGGCGGTCCAGCTCGGCTTCCTGCCACGGGTGCGGATCAGCCATACCAGCGCGACCGCGGCGGGGCAGATCTACGTGCCCATCGTCAACTGGGCGCTGCTAATACTGGTGGTGCTGCTGACGCTGGGCTTCCGCAGTTCGAGCAACCTTGCCGCCGCCTATGGCATCGCGGTGACCGGCACGATGTTCATCACCGCCTGCATGGTCGGCGTGCTCGCCTTCTCGGTGTGGCGCTGGAACCCCTGGCTCGCCGGGGCCGCGACCGCTATGTTCCTGGCGGTCGACGGCGCCTATTTCGCGTCGAACATGACCAAGATCCCCGATGGCGGCTGGTTCCCGCTGGTGGTCGCAGGCGTCGCCTTCACCCTGCTCACCACCTGGGCGACCGGCCGCCGGCTGATGCGCGCGCGGCTGCAGGAGGGGACGATGCCGGTCGCGCTGTTCATCGCCTCGACCGCGAAGCTGCAGCGGGTGAGCGGCACCGCGGCGTTCATGTCGGCCTCGGCCGAGGGCGTGCCGCCCGCCCTGCTCCACAATGTGAAGCACAACCGCATCCTCCACGACCGCAACGTCCTGCTGACGATCGCGGTCGCCGACGTGCCGGCGATCGATAACGAGCGCCGCGCCGAGGTCGAGCCGCTCGGGCCCGGCTTCTTCCGGCTGACGCTCCATTATGGCTTCATGGAGGAGATCGACGTCCCGCGCGACCTCGCCGCGGTGACGATGTGCGGCGAGCCGTTCCGCCCCGCCGACACCAGCTTCTTCCTCGGCCGTCAGACGCTGATCGCGACCGCGCGCCCGGGCATGGCGATCTGGCGCGAGAAGCTGTTCGCCTGGATGCTTCGCAATTCGGAATCGGCGATGGAATTCTTCAGGCTGCCGACCAACCGCGTCGTCGAACTCGGCAGCCAGGTCGAGATTTGAGGTCTTTGAGCCGACGGCTTTGATGGCGGCCGGCCTTACCCGATTCCGTCATTCCGGCGGAGGCCGGAATCTCATGAGAATCTGGCGCGCCCTTGCCTCCTGAGATCCCGGCCTCCGCCGGGATGACGGCGACAGCCGAAAAATTCACCGCCCGCCGGGCTTGGGCAGTTCGTCGCGGGTGATGCCGCCGTCGCCATTGACGTCGAGCATCTTGAAGCGCTTCTCGGCGGCCTGCGAGAATTCGAGCTTGCTGACCCCACGGTCCATGTTGGTGTCGGCATAGACGACCGGCTCGGGCAGCGGCAGATAGCCGAACCGCCCTGCCCCCAGCCGGTCGGGATAGGGCGCCGGGGTGACGTTGCCGTCATTGTCGACCTTGACCTTCGACGGCGCGCCATAGGTGTTGGGCGCCTTGACCTCGGGGGCGATCACCTCCTCGTAGCGCTCGATCTCGATCGGGCCGATATCCCCGTCCTTGTCGCTGTCGAGAAAGACGAAGAAGCGGAAGGCGTCGGCCTTGAACTCTTCGAGCGTCAGGCTGCCATTGCCGTCGGCATCGGCCTGCCGGTACCAATGTTCGGCCCCCGACAGATCGTCCTTCGAATGGAAGGGCTCGCCCATCGGGCTGATGAAGTCCTTGCCGCCGGGCAGCGGCTTGGTGTCGACCGGCGTGCGGCCGGTGACGGTGATCTCCTCGGGCGCCGGAGCGGCCGGCGGGGCGGCCGGCTGCGCGGCCAACGGGCTGTGCGCCGGCGTCGTCGATTTCACCCCGGGCAGCGAGATTTGCGGCAGGCCGCCGTTCGCCGTCGTCGGCGCGCGCTGCCCGAGCGCCTGCGCGTCGGCGGCGCCGGTGCCGGCCAGGCCGAGGAGAAGCGCGGCCATTGCCGACGAACGAAGCTGCATCGATGATCCCTTCTGTGTCACCCGACCGATGACGGATGAGCATGAGCGCCGGCTGAACGAAACGAACATGCCCCGCCGCATCGGTCGGGGACGGCCCCGCGTCAAGCCCCGCGCGACGTCCCTGCGACGAGCAGTTCGGCGATCTGCACCGCGTTGAGCGCGGCGCCCTTCAACAGCTGGTCGCCCGAGACGAACAGCGCGATCGAGCGGCCGCTGGGATCGCCGATGTCGCGGCGGATGCGGCCGACCAGCACGTCGTCGGCGCCGCTCGCCTCCGACGGCATCGGAAAATGGTTGGCGGCGCGGTCGTCGACCAGCGTCACCCCCGGCGCGTCGGCGAGCAGGGCGCGCGCTTCCTCGACCGCGACGACCTCGTCGAACTCGACGGTCAGCGCGATCGAATGCGCGCGCAGCACCGGCACCCGCACGCAGGTCATGCCGATCGCCAGATCGGGGGTGCCGAGGATGCGGCGGGTCTCGGCGATCGCCTTCAATTCCTCGCCATTATAGCCGGTCTCGGGATCGACATCGGCATTATGGCTGAACAGGTTGAACGCATAAGGGTGCGGCAGCACCTTGGGTTCGAAGGTGCGGCCCTCGAGCGCGGCGGCGGTCGCCTGGCGCAGTTCCTCCATCGCCGCGGCGCCCGCGCCCGATGCCGACTGGTAGGTCGCGGCCTGGACCCGGCGGATCGGGTGCGCGCGGTGGAGCGGCGCCAGCGCCATCGTCATGATCGCGGCGACGCAATTGGGGTTGGCGACGATGCCGCGATGGCCGGCCAGCGTGTCGCCATTGACCTCGGGCACGACCAGCGGCACGTCGGCGTCCATCCGGAAAGCCGAGCTGTTGTCGACGACCACCGCGCCGGCATCGATCGCGGCCTGGGCGAAGCGGCGCGAGATGGTGGCGCCGGCCGAGAACAGGGCGATGTCGACCCCGGCGAAGCTCGCCTCGGTCAGTTCCTCGACGACCAGATCGCGCCCGTCGAACGCCAGCGTCTGGCCCGCCGAGCGCGCCGACGCGAGCAGCCGGACCTCGCCGACCGCGAAGCCGCGCTTTTCGAGGCAGCGGAGCAGTTCGACCCCGACCGCGCCGGTGGCGCCGACGATCGCGACGGTCGATCCGGTGGCGGCCTGGCCTTGCGCAGATCGTTCGAGTTCGCTGAGCATCAAATATTTCCTTCCTGATGGTTCGGGAAGGCGGGGATGCCTGATCGGTCGGCCCCGTCCGTTCCCGGCGGGGCTCCCTGGTTATGCCGCGGCGATCACCACGCGCACCAGGAAACGCCCGCGCCCGCGGTCGTTTTGGTAATGCGCTTGATAATGATCGTTGCCGACATGAGCGGGCCGATATCAGCGGCGTGCGGACGGGGCAAGGATAGAGATGGTTGAGGCCGACGTAGCGCGGCTTGGCACCTCCCTCCTCACGGACCTTTAGGCATCAGGCTGGCCTTCTTGAACCAGTCGAAGGCGGAAGGCCGCGCACTCCTGCGCCCGTTTCGTGAACTCTCCAGGAAACTTCATCACGGCGGCTTCTATGGTGTAATCAAGAAGACCTAGCTTGTTAAGCTTAGTGAAACCGCTCTGAACATCCCCACTTATAACAAGTCGAGAAATCGCTTCGACAGTACCGTAACGGCTTCGCATTCCGATAAACGCCGTGGGATGGTAAGCCTTCTGAGCGGAAACCTTTATCGTTTCGTCAATAAATGCTTCGAGTTCGGCATTTGCCATATCGCCTCCCATGATTTCCACCATGCATAAGGGAAATCTGGTTTGAATGCGATATATCCGACGGCAAAACTCACGCGAGACTCGTCGATAAGCTCGCGGGCTTTGTGGCCGCGTGATTCCGCCCCGGAACCCTTGCGCCCGCCACCGGTTGGAGCGCGATCAGATAAAGGAGAGGATGTCATGGCCTATACCGAGCAGAGCCCGCCACCCGCCCCATCAAGCACTGGCGCCGATCGCGGCAATACGACGATCATCGAACGCGGATCGAGCAGCGGCACGATCCTGATCGCGGTGGTGCTGCTGATCGCGGTGCTGATCGGCGGCTTCTACCTGTTCTCGCGCCAGTCGTCGCAGAACGCCAAGGACAGTGCAGTCGCGGGAGCGGCCAAGAGTGTCGGCTCGGCCGCCGACAAGGTCGGCGACGCCGCGACCGGCGACACGTCGAAATGATGTGAAGCGCTGATCCTCCCCATCTGCGATGGGGAGGATCAGGAGCCTCAGGCGTCCTGCAGCTTGTCCTGGGTCTTCGTCAGGAAGTCGCTCGCGGCGTGGCGCTCGTGGAGCTGTTCGAACGGCTCGCCGCTGGTGCGGTTGACCATGCGGCCGCGCTGGACGCCGGGCCGGGCGGCGACCGCTTCGGTCCAGCGCTGGAGATGGGCGTAGCTCTGGACGTCGAGAAATTCGCCTGCGGTGCCATAGGTCTTGCCCTGCACGAGCTGGCCATACCAGGGCCAGATCGCGATGTCGGCGATCGAATAGGCGTCGCCCGCGACATATTCATTCTCGGCGAGACGCCGGTCGAGCACGTCGAGCTGGCGCTTGACCTCCATCGCATAGCGATCGATCGCATATTCGATCTTGGTCGGGGCATAGGCATAGAAATGGCCGAAGCCGCCGCCGAGGAACGGCGCGCTGCCCATCTGCCAGAACAGCCAGGACAGGGTCTCGGCCCGCGCCGACGGATCGGTCGGCAGGAAGGCGCCGAACTTCTCGGCGAGGTGGACGAGGATCGCGCCCGATTCGAACACCCGGATCGGCGCCGGACCGCTGCGGTCGAGCAGCGCCGGGATCTTCGAATTGGGGTTCACCCCGACGAAACCGCTGCCGAACTGGTCGCCTTCGCCGATCCGGATCAGCCAGGCGTCATATTCGGCGCCCGTGTGGCCGGCCTCGAGCAGCTCCTCGAACAGGATAGTGACCTTCACCCCGTTGGGGGTGCCCAGCGAATAAAGCTGGAACGGATGATCGCCGACCGGTAGTTCCTTGTCGTGGGTCGCGCCCGAGATCGGCCGGTTGATATTGGCGAAGGTGCCGCCATTGGCCTTGTCCCAAGTCCAGACCTTGGGCGGAACATAATCGGTGGTGTCGGTCATCGGAACGCTCCGGCAGGCAGGTCCCCGGACGGGGACGGGATGGAAGACAGGCGAGATGCCCGCGCCGCGCATTTCGCGAGCGGCCCGACGCTTTTCAAGATGTCGGCCGGACAAGTTTCGCGGGCTTGCCCGCCGCTTGAGATTTACTCATGAGAGCAGTCCCACCCTGTCGAACATGTCCGGATCGAGCCGCCTCACCATGATCACGCTCTTCACCCCCTCGGGGGTCCGCCTGCGCGAGCATTCGACCCGGCCGGGGCCGCTCAACTGGCTGCTGCTGCCCGGCGGCCCCGGTATCGGATCGGAAAGCCTCGCCGGCCTTGCCGATATCTTGGCGGTGCCGGGCACGATCTGGCTGGTCGACCTGCCCGGCGACGGATCGAACCGGGCGCCGCCGGGCGCGGACGAGGATATGTACGCGGCCTGGCCGCAGGTGCTGATCGAGGCCGCGCAGGCGGTGCCCGATGCGGTGTTCGTCGGCCACTCGACCGGCGGCATGTATCTGCTGGCGACCCCGGCGCTCGAAGCCGATGTCCGCGGCATCGCGCTGCTCGACACCGCCCCCGATGCGGACTGGCATCCGCGTTTCGTCGCGATGAGCCAAGCGCATCCGCTGCCCGAGGTCGAGGCGGCGATGGCGGTCTACGAGGCCGACCGGCGCGACGCCAACATCGCCGCGGTCGCGGTGGCCTCGGCCGAATGGAACTTCACCCCCGCCGGGCTGGAGGCCGGGCGCGCGCTGCTCGCGGCGATGCCGTACAACAGCGCGGCGGTCGACTGGTCCGACGCCCATTTCGACCATGTCTATCGGGCAGCGTGGTGGCCGACGGCGATGCCGGTGCTGCGGCTGGCCGGCGCCGACGACCGTATCGTCTGGCAGGGCGGCTGGGACGACGCCCGCTTCGCCACCCCGAACCGGATCGACGCGATCATCCCGGCGGCGGGGCATTTCCCGTGGATCGAGAATCCCCAGGCGGTCGCGGCGGCCTTTACGGCGCTCGCGGACGCGATCGGTTAGAGCTTGTCTGGAATGCGCCTATCGGCGCATGCCGCCTCTAAAATGCGCTCTTCCGCGCATTTTCAGAAAAGCCGGTTACAACTTGTGACATGATATGATCGCTCGCGCGGCGTTCGGCCCTTGCGCGCATGCGCGACCGACATATGCTAAAGCGATGTTCAGTCACGCCGTCCGCTATCTGTCGCCGCTTGCCATCGCCGCGACGCGCCTGCCGGGGCTGGCCGGTCCTGCCCTGATGCTGCCCGCCATGGTCCTCGGCACCGCGAGCGCCCAGGCGCAGGCGGTCGATCCGCCCTATCGCTACACCGTCCGGCCCGGCGACACGCTGATCACGCTGGCGCGGGTCTATATGAACGCTCCGTCGGACTATCTGACGGTGCAGAAGCTCAACCAGGTCCGCGATCCGCGTTCGCTGCCGACCGGCAGCACCCTGCTGATCCCGATCGCCCTGCTCAAGGCCGAACCGATCACCGGCGAGATCGCCTCGTTCCGCGGCGCGGTGACGGTGGACGACAAGCCGGCCGCGGTCGGCATGAAGGTCGGCCAGGGCCAGCGGGTCGGCACCGGCGCCAATGCTTTCGTCACCCTGCGCCTGCCCGACGCCAGCACGATCTCGCTGCCGTCGCAGAGCCGCATCCTCGTCGACAAGCTGCGCCGCATCCTGCTGTCGGGCGGCCTCGACCGCAATTTCCGGCTCGAGGCGGGCCGTTCGCGCTCGAGCGTCACGCCGATGAAGGATCCGGCGAGCACCTTCCGGGTGACCACCCCGCTGTCGGTGTCGGCGGTGCGCGGCACCGATTTCCGGGTCGCGCTCGATCCGGCCGGCGACAAGGCGATGACCGAGGTCGTCGGCGGCACCGTCGCGGTCGCCCCCGACATGGTGAAACCCGAGACGTCGGTCCCGAAGGCGTTCGGCATCATCGGCAGCGCGGAAGGGATCGGCAAGCCGATCGCGCTGCTGACGCCGCCGCAGCTCGAGAAGATCGAAAAGACCGCGACCGGGGCGGCGATCAGCATGAAGCCGGTCGACGGCGCCAAGAGCTATCGCACCCAGCTCGCCAGCGACGTCAACTTCACCGACATTTTCGACGAGACCGTCACCGACACCCCGGCGACCAGCTTCACCTTGCCCGACGGCGCGAAATTCTTCGTCCGCCTGACCGCAATCGCGACCTCGGGGCTCGAAGGCCTGCCCGCGACCTATGCCCCGGGCGCCCCGCCGATCCCGGCGAGCACGCCGTCGACGCTGACCCCGCCGGCGCCGCCATCGGTGTCCTCGGCGGCGGGGTGACCCGGGAGCGGTGAAGGCGCGATGACCAAAGCCGGTTCATGGCTGGCGGCGCCGCTGCTGGCCATCGTCGCAAGCGCGCAGGCCGCCGCCGCGGACTGCCCGCCCTTCCCGCCGCCCGCCGCCGACCTGCCCGGCGGTGCCTTCGCATCGACGATGATGGGGCGCCTCCGGCAACATGCCCCGCCGCGCCGGCATCAGCCGATCCCCGACGGGCCGCGCGATACGGTGGTGATCTCGCTCGAACGCGGGCAATGCTTTGGCACCTGCCCCGCCTATAAGGTCGAGCTGCGCGGCAATGGCGATGTCCGCTTTCATGGCGGCGCCCATGTCACCGTCCCCGGCGATCACCGGCGCAAGATCGGCCCCGATGCGATAGCCTGTCTTCTGGACGATTTCCGGTCGGCCGATTTCTGGTCGCTCGATCCCGAATATGCCGCCCCGGTCACCGATCTGCCCGTTTATCGGGTGACCCTGTCGATCGGCGGCCAGACCCGGTCGATCATCGACTATGCCGGGCAGATGGTCGGGATGCCGGCGGCGATCACCGCGCTCGAAGCGGCGATCGACCACACCGCCGGCAGCGATCTGTGGGTCCGTGGCAATGCGGAGACGATCGCCGCGCTGGACGCCGAGCATTTCAACTTCAGTGGCAAGGAGGCCGGCGCGGTGCTGGCCGGAGCGATCGAACGGGCGCCCGAGCAACTCGCGCTGGCACTGATCGCCCGGCATGTCCCGCTCGACGGGCCACCCGCCGACGGCGGCCCCGATGAGGGCATCGCGGCCGGCCTGTCGCCGACCGAGCTTGCCGCCGGGCTGGGCCATATGGCGACGCTGCGGGCGCTGATCGATGCCGGAACCTTCGCGCGGGGCGGCACCGCCCTCGTCTCCGCCGCGCTGCGCGCCTCGGTCGGTTCGCAGCAAGCCGCCATGGTCGCCGAAATCCTCAAATATCATCCCGACGTGAACGCCCGGGATCGCGGCGGCAACACCGCGCTGCTGCTGATCATCACCGGTGCCCATCCGCATTATGGCGAAAAGGATGCCCCCGACGAGGATCTCGCGATCATCGACCTGCTGATCAAGGCGGGCGCCGATCCCGATATCGCCGATCGTCGAGGACAGACCGTCCTGCACCAGGTGAACGATCCCGCCATGGCGCGCGCCTTCATCGCGCATGGCGCGAAGCTCAAGGTGCGCGACGCCGACGGCAATACGCCGTTGCTCGCGACCTTCAGCGAGGATGTCGCGATCGCCCTGCTGGAAGCCGGCGCCGATCCGACGGCGCGCAACAACGGTGGGCATGATTTCGCCGCTTTCGCCCGGACGAAGCGCTGGCCCAGGGCGCTGGCGGCAGCGAAGGC
This sequence comes from Rhizorhabdus sp. GW822-FHT03C02, assembly GCF_058801765.1. NCBI lineage: Bacteria > Pseudomonadati > Pseudomonadota > Alphaproteobacteria > Sphingomonadales > Rhizorhabdaceae > Rhizorhabdus > Rhizorhabdus sp. GW822-FHT03C02. The sequence goes on along the minus strand of NZ_JBXANN010000009.1, from coordinate 187,325 downwards.
GCGCCGTCAATAGATCGGATCGGTGCCGTCGCCGAGATGGAGCTGTCCCGCCCGGACCGTGAACCAGCGTGCCCGCCCGCCGCGTCGATCGACGACATGCCATTGCGGCTGCCCGTCGGTGGTCGAAAAGGACAGCAGGCGCGCATCGGGATCGACCTGGAATTCGAGTTCGGGAAGATGGCCGAACAGCCGGCACCGGGCGATGCGCCCCTCGCGCAGGCGATCGAAACCGGCCTCCCAAAGCGCCTCCTCGGACCAGCTCCCGCACAGGATCGCCTGCGCGTCCTCGATCCGCCAGCTCCCGCCGACGCCGACCGAGACTTCGCCTTCGGGATGCCCGGGCGACCCGTCGCGCTTCGCCCGCGGGGCGAGCGATCCGATTTCGATGAAGAGCGCCGATCCGTGACCGCGCCAAATATGGGACACGGCCATGCCGACAAGGCTGGCCGCGAGCGCCTCGAAGGCGGCCGATCCCATCGGCGTCATGCGTCGGACGTGATCAGGCAGACCAGATTTCGCACCGCGATCTCGAGTTCCTCCTCGTTGCACCAATATTTTCCGATCTCGCCATAGGTCGCATAGGGCGAAATGTTGAAGCCGTCCTCGATATCATTGTACCACATCACCCACCGGCCGAGAAGCCGCCGCCCTCGTCGCCCCAGGGTGTCAGCGTCCATTTTTCGGGCGGGATCGCGGCCCTTTTCCACAGACGCCGCTCGCTCTCGCGCATCGACGGCTGTGCCGTTTCGATCATGGCGAGTATCCCGTCCAGGGTTTCGGGCTTCCACATCATCGGGTCGGTTCCTCAGCCGAACATGTCCCGGCTTCATGCGACGATAAGCCCGGGCGGCAAAGGGACATTTCGGCGATGCCAGGCGCCGCGGACGACCGAGAATGGCAGGCCGATACCCCTATCCTACCCCGCTGCCGGTTTCGGCGGATCGGGCATGATCATCGGATCGCGTTTCCGCTCATGTTCCGGAATGTCCTGGCGGGGGACGAGGTTGGTCACCCACATCGGATGACCCTGCGCGGTCAGGACGATGTCGACGACGCGCAAGGGGTCGTCGCCGGTTTCGACCCAGCCGGCGCCGAGGCAGCGGTCGCAGATCTCGCGCACGCAGCGGAAGCTGACCAGATCGATCTCGCGGTTCCACTGGCCATGGCCGCTGCAGACCGGACAGCGCGCGTCGAGGCTGCCGTTGCGGGCGAGCAGCGGCACCAGGTCGAAGGCGTGCGGGCTGTCGGGCCCCGCGCAGGTGACGATATTGCTGGCGTGGCCCATGCTGTCTCCTCGAACGCCCAACGTGCGGACGCCATAACGGGTCCCGGCCGGTCGACGATGGCATAATAGGATCGCGGCGCGATCATAGCCCTCGACATGATTGACCCACCGGGTTCGACGTCCCATCTCCGTGCCGACGGCATGACGGAGACGGGACGATGGTGAGCGGACGCGAATTGCGATCGACGGTCGGCGAGGACGGAACGCTGCGGCTCACCCTCGAACAGGTCGCGCTCGAACCGCCCGCCGCCGACGAGATCATCGTCCGGGTCGAGGCAGCGCCGATCAACCCGAGCGACCTCGGCCTGCTGCTCGGCCCCGCCGATATCGGCTCGCTACAGGCAGGCGGCACCGCCGAGCGGCCGGCGCTCAGCTTCGCCGTGCCTGCGCAGCGGCTCGCCGGGGTGCGGGCGCGGATCGGCCAGTCGCTCGCGGTCGGCAATGAGGGCGCGGGCACGGTGATCGCCGCCGGCGCCGACGCCAGGGCGCTCGAAGGCAAGCGGGTCGGGATGATCGGCGGCGCGATGTTCGCCGATTATCGCAAGGCCCGCGCCCGCGAGGTCGTCGAACTGCCCGAGGGCGCGAGCGCCGCCGACGGCGCGTCGATGTTCGTCAATCCGCTGACCGCGCTCGGCTTCGTCGAGACGATGCGCCGCGAAGGCCACAAGGCGATCGTCCACACCGCCGCCGCGTCGAACCTCGGCCAGATGCTCCAGAAGCTCTGCCTCGCCGATGGCGTCGCGCTGGTGAACATCGTCCGATCGCCCGAACAGGCAGCGCTGCTGCGCGGGATCGGCGCGACCCATGTCCTCGACAGCAGCGAGGCCGATTTCCACGAGCGGCTGACCGACGCGATCGCCGAGACCGGCGCGACCATCGCCTTCGATGCGATCGGCGGCGGGACGATCGGCGGCGACATCCTCGCGGCGATGGAGCGCGCCGCGAGCCGCAGCATGGCGGCCTATAGCCGCTACGGATCGGACAGCTTCAAGCAGCTCTACATCTACGGTGCGCTCGACACCGCGCCGACCGTCCTCGATCGCAACGCGCTGGGGTTCCAGTGGAGCGCCTCGGGCTGGCTGGTCATGCCGTTCCTGCAGAAGGCCGGGCTGGAGGTCGGCCTGCGGCTGCGCCAGCGCGTGCTCGACGAGCTGACGACGACCTTCGCCTCGCGCTATACCCGCACGATCGGCCTCGCCGAGGCGCTCGATCCGGATGTGCTTCGCGCCTATCAGCGCAAGGCGACGGGGGAGAAATATCTGATCGACCCGACGCGGGGGTGATGTTCCGAAAGCCCATCGATCGGGTTTGACACCGGGGGCCTCTCAATTCCGTCATGCTGAACTTGTTTCAGCATCCACCGTGCCACAAGGGGCCGTTCCCGAGCGGAAGAGTGGATGCTGAAACAAGTTCAGCATGACGCAGAAAAGGTTGCGGCCTCGTTTTCCGTGCCCTCCCCGTCACGGCCCCTCGACGAACGGGTCGCTGCCCACCGGCAGCGGATCGTCGGCCGGGGCCGCGGCGAAGGCCGAGGCGGCGTGGTCGCCGAGCGCGGCGCGGACCATCGCCTGCCAGATGTCGGGATCGCCGGCGGCGGCCATCGCCGCGTCGGGTTCGCGCAACGTGCGCAGCACCGCGACCGCATCCCCCTGATAATCGGGCCAGGCGGCGTCGATCGCGGCCGAGGCCGAGCGGCTGTCGCCATGGGCGTTGGCGCTCAGCCGCTGCCCGGCGAGCACCCGCGCGATCCGTTCGACGGCGTTGCTATGAGAAATCGTCATGGCCGCTATCCTCCTCGCCTTTTCGCCCCGTCTTCTTCGCCCGCGTCTTCGCGTTACGCACTGATACTGGCTTGCGCCGCAGGCGCATCGCCTCAACGCCGTGGAGGCCCGGAAAGTTGCGGGATCGCAACAAATATGAGGGCGCGAGACGGCTCGGCTTAGTGTAAACAATTGTTAATTTGCACTTCGTCACACTCGGACTGGGGGCAGCTATGGTTAAAGCGTGGCGGGCAAGTTCAACGATATCGGGGGGAAAACGGGCTATGGGCGCGACCCAGCACGAAAGGGAGGACGGCGCGACGTCGTGCCGTCGGGTCTTCAATTGAACGCCCCCACCAGCTATCCCGTCAGTCCTATGCGTATAGCCGTACTCGACGATGACCCCGAAACCCTGAACTTCGTCGCCACGACGCTCCGCGATGCGGGGCACCATGTCTACGACTTCTCCACCGCGCGGGCGCTGTCCACGCGGCTGCGGCAGGACACGTTCGACCTGCTGGTGCTCGACTGGAACATGCCCGACAAGAGCGGGGTCGAAGTGCTGACGTGGATGAAGACCAATATGGAGCTTCCCGTCCCCTCGCTGATGCTCACCAACCGCAACAGCGACGAGGATATCGTCACCGGGCTCGATGCCGGCGCCGACGATTATGTGATCAAGCCGGCGACCGCGTCGGTGCTGCTGGCCCGGATCAACGCGATCCGCCGCCGCACCGCGCCGCGCGAACCCGGCGGCGGCAGCGAGACCTATGGTCCGTTCACCCTGCATCCCGCGCGCCAGATGGTGTCGGTCGAGGATGAGGAGATCACCCTGACCGCCAAGGAGTTCGAGCTGGCGGCGACGCTGTTCCGCAACCTCCACCGCCCGCTGTCGCGCAGCTATCTGCTCGAGGTGGTGTGGGGCCGCAATCCAGACCTGCCGACCCGCACCCTCGACGCGCATATCTCGCGGGTCCGCGCCAAGATCGGGCTGCGTCCCGAGCGCGGGTTCCGGCTGGTGCCGGTGTACAGCTATGGCTACCGGCTCGAAGTGCTCGAGCCGCTCGAGGGCGGCGCCGCCTGACCCCCAGGGTCGCCGTCTCATTGGCCGGCTCCGTGCGAGCCAGCAGCCTTCTTGGCCGGCTCCACAGGAGCCTTAAGGGCAGATGATGGAGCGGCTGGCGCGCAGGGCGACGGGAGGCGAAACGGGCGCGAACGGCCGCGGCCTGGTGCCGGTCGCGCCGGGCCGGCTCTATGCCGAATGGCTCGCGGTCGCGCTGGTCGCGACGCTGATGGTCACCCTATTCGTGACCGGAAGCTTCACCGCGCGGATCGACAATATCTTCTACGACCAGGTGCTGCGCGCCAATGCCCGGCCGACCCCCGACGACATCCTGATCGTCGCGATCGACGAGCGCAGCCTGCAGGCGATCGGCCGCTGGCCCTGGCCGCGCCGGGTCCATGCCCAGGCGATCGCGCACATGGCCGCCGCGCGCCCGCGCGCGATCGGTTACGACGTGCTGTTCACCGAGCATAACGCCGACGATACGGCGCTGGCCGCGGCGATCGCGCGCACCCCGACCTATCTGCCGCTGTCGATCGACGTCCCCGGCACGGATGGCGCGCCGTTCGACGCGGTGCTGCCGACCCCCGAGCTGGCGCGGGCGGCGGCGGGCATCGGCCATGTCAATATCGGCTTCGACGGCGACCGGGTGATCCGCCAGATCAGCCTCGAGGAGGGCGGCGGCGGCCGGCGCTGGATGCAGCTCGCCGCGCTGATGGGGGGCACGCGCTTCGGCACCGACATCTATGCCGACGATCCCGGGCTGTGGCAGGCGCGGCCGGTCCTGGTCCCCTATGGCGGCGCGGCGGGCCATATCCGCACCATGTCGTTCGTCGACATCTATGACGGGCGGGTGCCGCCCGAGCTGCTGCGCGGCCGCTATATCTTCGTCGGCGCCACCGCGACCGGCCTGGGCGACAGCTATCCGACCCCGACCTCGGGCCCGACCGGCCAGATGGCGGGGGTCGAGATCCAGGCGCATCTGCTCGACGGGTTGCTGCGCGGGATCCGGATCGCGCCGGCGACCGCGACCGCGCAGCTCGGGGTCGCGCTCACCGGGTTGTGGCTGCTGCTGGTGTCCTTCCTGTGGCTGAGCCCGCGCGCCACCGGCTATCTGGCGATCGCGCTGGTCGTGGTGGTGCTGCTGCTGACCGCGCTGCTGATGCGGTTCGGCCATGTCTGGCTGCCGCCGACCCCGGCGCTGCTCGGCATCGCCTTCGTCTATCCTTTGTGGGGCTGGCGCCGGCTCCAGGCGATCAGCGTCTATATGGTCGACGAGCTGAGCGCGCTCGGCCGCGAGCGCGACGATTTCCCCCAGGCGGTGCTGCCCTATGCCGCGCCGAGCGAGGTGACGCTGCAGGCGTCGCTGCTCCACCAGTCGATCGACCGGCTGCGCGATCTGCGGCGTTTCCTGTCGGATTCGATCGGCAAGCTGCCCGACGCGCTGTTCGTCACCGACACGATGGGGCGGATCCTGCTCGCCAATGCCCAGGCGAAGCGGCTCGCCGACCGGCTGGCGGTCGAGGCCGGCTTCGATGCCGATCTGCGTCCGCTGCTGGCGCTGCTCAAACGCCGCAACGGCACCGCCCTGCCCTCGCCCTTCGACGGCGAAGAGGGCGATGGCGCAAGCGAGATCGGCGAGACCGGCCGCGCCGAGGTGACGACCGCCGATGGCGACATGTTCGACCTGCGCTATGTCGCGCAGCGCGACGCCAGCGACCGTCATGTCGGCTGGCTGCTGCGGATCGTCGACATCACCCGGCTGCGCCGCGCCGAGCGCCAGCGCGAGGAAGCGCTGCAGTTCCTCAGCCACGACATGCGCGCGCCGCAATCGGCGATCCTGACGATGCTGCAGACCAGCAAGGACGTGCCGCGCGCGCTCGCCGCGCGGATCGAGGCGCAGGCGCGCCGTACCCTCGACCTCGCCGAGGATTTCGTCCAGCTCGCCCGCGCCGAGGCCAAGCCGGTCGAGATGGAGGAGGTCGACCTGTGCGACGTGCTGATCGATGCCGCCGACATCTTCTGGGCGCAGGCCAGGGAGCGCAATGTCCGCATCGTCACCCAGGAATGCGACGAGCCCGAACTGGTCCGCGGCAGCCGCGCGCTGCTGACCCGCGCGGTGATGAACCTGATCAGCAACGCGATCAAATATAGCGACGCCGGCGGCGAGGTCCGCTGCGGGCTGACGATCGACGGCGACCGGGTGCGGATCGAGATCGCCGACCGCGGCGTCGGCATGACCGCCGAGCAGCGCGCCGGTCTGTTCGACCGCTTCCGCAGCGGCCCGCGCGAAGGGATCGGCCTGGGCCTAGCGCTGGTCGACACGGTGGTGCGCCGCCATGGCGGGACGGTCGAGTGCGACAGCGAACAGGGCGTGGGGACGCGCTTCGCGATCGTACTGCCGCGGATTCCCGCCGGCGACTGATCCGCCCGCCTGTCGGATCGCGCCCTCCTCATCCGTCCTGTGACGACAGCAAAGGAGATATGCGATGCGCAAGCTGAGGGTCGGGACCTTCCTGTCGGTCGACGGGGTCATGCAGGCGCCGGGCGCGCCCGACGAGGATCGCAGCGGCGGTTTCGATCGCGGCGGCTGGGTGGTCCCCTATTTCGACGCGGCCGTCGACCGGGCGGTGGGCGAGCAGTTCGCGCGGCCCTATGCGCTGCTGCTCGGCCGCCGCACCTATGACATCTTCGCCGCGCATTGGCCGCGCGCCGAGGATGGCCCCGACGCGGCGCTGGCGCGGCAGTTCAACGCGACGACCAAATATGTCGCGACCCGATCGACGGCGCCGCTCGCCTGGCAGGGATCGATCGCGCTGCGCGATCCGGTCGCCGATGTCGCCCGGCTGAAGCAGGAGGATGGTCCCGACCTGCTGATCCAGGGCAGCGGCGTGCTGGTCCGCAGCCTGCTCGCCGCCGGGCTGGTCGACGAACTCACCCTGTTGACCTTCCCGGTGCTGCTGGGGCCGGGCAAGCGGCTGTTCGACGGTGAGGCGATGCCCTCGGCGCTGACGCTGGTCGGTTCGACGACCTCGCCGTCGGGGGTGGTGAGCGCCACCTACAGGCGCGGCGGCGCGGTCGAGACGGGATCCTTCGCGCTGTAATTGGCGCTGCAACGGGCCGCCATTTCGCCCATTCGCCCTTTCGCGAAGCTCTTGTCGCGCCCGCGAGCCGTGCCCGGCAGGACGATACGGGACAAGAGGCAAGCGAGTCGGGGCTTCGACGACGGCCATGGCGGCCGGCTTCGGCAGCGCCGCGCCGACAGCGAACCTCCCCTTCCCATCGAGCGGGGCGCACCGATCGACATCGGGGCGATGCCGGCCCGAAGGGCGCCCCGGGCGACCGCGACCTCGCCCGGGGTGTCCGCCATCGGCGGAGGGCAGGCAACGGGGTACGGACGAAGGAGGGTTTCGAATGACATGGCGTTTCGCGACGATGCTGCCGATCCTGGCGGCGCTCGGCGGATGCGGTGGCGGGGGAAGCGGCGTCGAGACCGGCGCGTCGACGCCGCCGCCGCCCAGCTACACCGCATTGGCCAATGCGACCGCCTCGACGCCGCTCGCAACCGGCGCGGCACGCTATGAATCGGTCCGGCTGAACAATGCCGCGACCCCGACCATCACCGGACAAGCCGCCAGCATCGAGATCAGCTATGACGCAGCGAGCCGGGTCTATCAGGTGCGCGGCGCACCGGCGAGCGGATCGACCGCGACGATCACCCAGAGTTTCGGGCCGGCCGACGTCTCGGCCAGCGTACCGGGAACCTATGAGCGGATCACCACAGCCAATGGCCGGACCGAGGTCGCGCGGCTGGTGACGGGTCCGGCGACCGGCTTCACCTATGCCAGCTATGGCGCATGGACGACGGGGGCGACCGAGGCTTCGGGCGACCAGCGTTTCGATACGCTCTATTTCAGCTATGGCATCCGCACCCAGGCGGCGGACATGCCGAAGACCGGATCGGCGAGCTACGCCCTGCAGCTCAGCGGCGACGGCGGCGGCGCGGCGGTGAGCGGCACCGGCAGCATCACCGCGAATTTCGCCGCCGGCACGATCGGGGCCACGCTGGCACCGACCTATATCTACGGCCCCAACCGCATCAGCAACTTCGCCAATCTGAGCGGCACCGGCACGATCGATTCGGCCAACAGCGCGTTCGCCGCCACGGTGGCGGGCGATGGCTATAGCGGCAGCCTCGGCGGCATCTTCTACGGCCCGCAGGCCGCCGAAGTCGGCGGCTCCTTCGTCCTGACCGCACCCAATGGCAGCGTGGCGGCGGTCGGCGCGCTGCTCGGCCGCAGGAACTGAGGCCAGGGACCGGCAAAGCGCTGCAATGCGGTTCGCCTGTCGCCTCGCCGCGCCGATCATGGCGCTGTTCGCCGGCGCGGTCGGCGCCGCCGAACCGCCGCCGCAGGCGCTGTCGTCGTCCGACCTGCTGCGGCTCGGCGAACAGGCGCGAAGCGGCGGCCGGGCGCAGGACGCCGAGGCGATCTATCGCGCGCTCATCGCCGATCCCGACCCCGACATGCGCGCCGAGGCGCGTTTCCGGCTCGGCATGATGCTGGCCGCCGCGCAGCGTTATCGCGAGGCGGCCACGCTGTTCCGCGCGCTGCTCGACGAGAAGCCGGACGCGAACCGGGTGCGTCTCGAACTCGCGCGGGTGCTGGCGCTGATGGGCGAGGAGGATCTTGCGCGCCGGCAGCTGCGGCAGGCCCAGGCCGCCGGACTGCCGGCCGACGTCGCGATCGTCGTCGGCCGCTTCTCCGATGCGTTGCGGTCGCAGCGCCGGTTCGGCGGCTCCGCCGAGATCGCGCTGGTGCCCGACAGCAACATCAACCGCGCCACCCGCGCCGCGACCCTCGATACCGTGATCGCGCCGCTGGTCCTCGACAGGGACGCGCGCGCCCGGACCGGCATCGGCCTGAAGCTCGGCGGCGAAGCCTATGGCCGGGTGCCGCTCGGCCTCGGTACGGCGCTGCTCGTGCGCGGCTATGGCAGCGGCCTGTTCTACGGACGGGATGGCTATGACGATCTGGCGGGATCGGTGCTGGTCGGGCCCGAATTCCGGCACGGCGGCGATCGCATCCGCCCCGCGGCGGGGCTCGGCCGGCGCTGGTATGGCGGCCGTCTCTATGCCCGCACCCGATCGGCGACCGTCAACTGGCTGCACCCGACCGGCCGCCGCAGCCAGATCGTCGCCGACCTTTCGGCCACCGGTGCCGGCTATGCGCGCAACCGCCTCCAGGACGGTTCGAACTACGACCTGTCGGTCGCGGTCGAACAGGGGTTCAGGCCGCGCACCGGCGGCAGCGTCACCCTGTCGGCGAGCCGCCAGACCGCGCGCGATCGGGGCTATGCGACGACATCGGCCGGTGCCGCGCTGCTGCTGTGGCAGGATCTGGGCCGGGCGACGCTCTACGCGTCGGCCGCCTACCGGCACCTCGGATCGGACGCGCGGCTGCTGCTCTACCCGCGGGCGCGCACCGACGATTATGTGCGGGTGGGCGGCGGCATCGCCTGGCGACGGCTGTCGCTGCTCGGCCTCGCGCCGGTCGTGCGCGTCGCCTATGAGCGCAACCGCTCGACGGTGGGGATCTACGACTATCGGCGGGTGGCGATGGATGTCGGGGTCGTGAGCGCGTTTTAGCCTGTTCTCCGGCCTCGCCTTTCCAGAGCTGGAGTCGTTCAGCGCCTGGCGGCAACCCAGCCCTGGTGCGATACTGGATACCAAACCCCCAATGTCGAACGCTCGAGAAACACGGTGTACAAGACCTGCTTGCGCAACATCGGTGGGTCCATTTCAGACGTACCGGTGAGGCAGATCGTCATCGGCGTCGTCGCCCGCCCCTTATCGAGATGAAGCGGCGTCGCTTTCCAGCAGGCGAGTTGATAACCCACCAATCCTTCGGGATGCCAATTGAAAGCATCGCTGATTACGCGAACCGTTCCAACAACATCCGATCGTTCGATCAACTCGGCCGGCGACAATCTCAAAATCACATTCGCTGCTGCCGACATGGGAAAGGCGGCGGCGATCATGATCGCGATATCCGAACACCTCCGCATTTCCCGAACGAACGACGATGAAGATCTCGCAACGCCCGCCTCGCCTGCGCCACATCGTGCCGCCCGACAGTTCATTCCCAGGAAAAAACCGTGCGCAGATTGCAGTTCAGCGGGGTTTGCCCTTCTTCGAATAGCGCTACCCGATCAATCGCTTTCAATTGAGACACGGTAAACGGTTTTGGCGACGTGAAGTATGCGGCAGCGTGTGCACCGTTCCAGAGCGCTATGCGGTAGCGACCATCGGCCTGTTTTTGCGCGAACCGTGCGGGACCGCTGGCCGAATAGGCTTTGACGACGCGGCCTTTCGGACGACTGGCCCAGCCGATCCCATAGACGTCAAGCGTGCCGAAAGAGCCCTCCCAGCGAAAGCTGCCGCCATGGATTCCACCGTCCGATGTCGTCACTTCTTCTCCCGGCAACAAGTCGATGATCGGAGAATAGCCGCAGAACCTCGCAGGCCCGGTGAGATCGCTGGCTTCGGCGGGCGCGAGCGACGACAGGGCAATCCCCAACAATCCCGCGATCATCACCCTCATGCTGATCCTCCATCATTCGGATGGGAAAGGGGCACTATTTTCGGCCGTGATCCCACTTAATCGCGGGGATCATGACGGCGTTCACGAACAGCCATGTCTCGACCAAAAAATCGATGTCGTGCAATCGACCGTCGCGTAGCCAAATCCACAGAACAGCGAACAGCCACAGCAAGGTTGTCAGAAGCAACGAAAACAATGCGGCATAGCGCCAGTTCGCCAGGACAGGCATCTCTTCCGCGTCGTTTCTGAGCTTGTCCCTGCGCATGCAACGAATTTTGCCACCGACCCCGAATGTCCGCAACGGGTGGCAAGCGGACATCAGGTAGCGCGATATCGACACCACTTCACCGCATCGCCCGGCAGGCCGCTCCAATTCAAGAAGACCTCGATGGTTTCCCGATCGTCGACTGTGTCTTCCATTGCGATGAGCGTGAAGTTTCCCGTAGGGATGTTGTCGTATAGCTGAAGCGCTAAAGGCACCCCGTTCGCGATGAAAATCGCCGCGGAGAACGCGTCGAGGTCATCTCGATCCTTCTGGAAGTTCAGCCGCGTTCGAAGATGTTCCGCCACCGCAACCGGGTCGATCGTCGCGACCTCGCGGCACAGTCCTTTTGGCCAAGCTGAGAGCGGAACCTGCACGTCCATCGCCTACGAGGATCGCGCCGTGCCCGCAACGGGTCGGTTTCCGACGATCTATCCGACCAACGAAACGGCTGACCAAGGCGGTCAGCGGATCTGGGCGCGCCCTTGATGCAAGAACGCTCGCATCTCGTGGAAGGCATCAGGCGCATCCTCCCAAAAGCCTGAAGCTTTAGTTGAAAACCGCTCTTGCATATCGGCCAGAACCGGCGCGGCGTCCGGTTCGGCCAAACGCGGAAGCCAGCGGTCCAACGGCAACCCGGCCCGCGCTGCGCCACACAATATACTCTCGGCATCCCCGCCGATCCAGCCTTCATCCGCCTCCGCCAGATCGCTCGAGAGCGCCTGTTCGAACCATGCGTCGATGAAGGCTTCGATCACCAGTCGTTCAGCTGCCGGCCATAAGCGCCACTCCGCGAGCGAGAGCTTGCCCAGCACGATTTCAGGATCGTTGGCGTTCCCAGGATCGGATACCGACACATCCAGAATACGTGGCAGCAGATATCGAAAGTCCTGCCTGTCGCCGACCGTCAGGAATGCTCCGGACACATAGCGCCAGAGTGCCTGTCCGGTGATTTGCCGCAATGGCGTGGTGAGCAGGACATCTGCGCCGCGGGTCTTGATGCAGCATGGACATCCTTCGATCGCCGAAGGCGGCCGCATCTCGAACGCGCGATAGACCGCTTCCAGCGCTTCGATCGTACGGCCCGTGGGATGATCTGAGAAAACGTCGTTCACTGAAGCAGATTGACCAAAAACCGTCGCACGCTCAATCGACCACCGCAGCTGAACCGGTCGGAAATTCGACCCCTGCAAATTCGGGATAGGCTTCGCGCAACATCGCGATCTGCTCGATGCTGTCGATGCGGACGAGATACCATTGACCGCCCTCCTTCATGGCGAGCGTCGTGTTCTTGCTCAGATATTTTCCCATCCCCGGCAATTCGACCACGGTCCGGGTCGGGATCAGCATGTAGTTTCGGCTCTTGTCGGGGGTGGTGCCGATCACGCCGGCTTTCACATCCATGCCGAACGACAGGAATTTCACGTCTTTGGCCGCCCTGGCCATTTGCGCCCCGAGGGAGGACCTGAGGTCGCCTTCGGGTACGCCCACCTTCCTGGCGATGGCGCTGACCAGATGCGGCGGGATGAAATCGAAACTGTCGCCGACACGGCCCTCTTTCATCATCGTATCGAACGCGGCGACCCTGGCTTCGATGTCGGCCCTTTCGACCTGCGAGATTTCCTGCGCGGCCAGATGAGCCGGAGCCATGGTCGCTACAGCGAGCAGGATCGATACAGCCAGGCGGAGCTTCAGCATGATGTTTTTCCCGATCGAGGTTTCGGTGGATTATGGTGCCAATTGGCTCAAATACCTAGACGCGCCTCGGAAGGCCGTCGATTGCACCAGCATTTTACGGATCCAGTATTTGGCACCGCAATTACCGGCCGCGCAGCGCACCCGGGTACTACGTTTCATTACGTCCAGGTCGATTTTGCAAAGGCTATCGCCGCGTTCGGGAAAACCTCACCACTCGGCACGTGCCAGCAAAACCGGATGGACAACGCGCGTCCATATGATCTCGACAAAGCAGATCCCCAAACAGGCGTTTGCGCCGATTTTCAGGATTTCGTTCGACTGGACGATGCCGACCCAACTCAGCCCATATGCAAACAACCACATAGCCATGCCGAAATTCGCAAAACGCCACAGCGTGTGAATCTTGTTTGAAGGTTGCTGCACACCATCAGGATAGGGCCTCTCGCATTGGTAGCAATTGGTCGATCGCCCCGCGAATTGACGATCATCGCCTCCGGAGATTTGCCCGCTCGGCCCCGAATATTGGCGCTGGCGTGCCGCGGACAGATGATCGTGGGAATGCAGCCACGATCTCAAAATCACGCTCGACAAGCTGATACCGGTGGCCGAACTTCCGACCGAAATCGAACGGGGTACACGCATGATGAATCGACGATGGGCAATGCTGGGGACCGCATTGGCGGCGCTGTTGACGATGCCCGTTCATGCTGCCGATCCCCTGACCGACGTCGCCCGCTATCGCGCCGGCCATGAGAAGGCGATCGTCGGACAGCTCGACGCGCTGGCGCGGGTCGAGAGCGTCGCCGCCAATCCGCAGGCGCTGGTCGCGCAGGCCGACATGCTCGCCGGCTTGCTCGAGGCGCGCGGCTTCACCACCCGCAAGCTGAGCGCCGACGGGTCGCCGCCGATCGTGCTCGGCGAGCTGCGCGCGCCGGGCGCGAAGCGGACGGTGATCTTCTACGCCCATTATGACGGCCAGCCGGTGACGCCGAGCCAATGGGCGACCCCGCCCTTCGCCCCCATGATGCGCGGCGGTACGCTGCAGGCGAAGGCGCCGCCGGTCGACTGGCAGGCGGCGGCGGCGCTCGATCCCGAATGGCGGCTCTATGGGCGCGCGGTCAGCGACGACAAGGCGTCGATCGCCGCCTTCCTCGCCGCCTATGACGCGCTCAAGGCGACCGGGCACAAGCCGAAGATCAACATCAAGGTCGTCTGGGAGGGCGAGGAGGAGCGCGGATCGCCGCATCTCGAAGCGATCCTCGCCGCGAACAAGGCGCTGTTCGCGAGCGACCTATGGCTGATCGGCGACGGGCCGGTCCACCAGTCGCGCAAGCCCACCCTCTATTTCGGCGCGCGCGGGACGATGGGGCTCGAGCTCAGCGTCTACGGCCCGCTGCGGGCGCTCCATGACGGCCATTATGGCAATTGGGTGCCCAATCCGGCGATGATGGCGGCCGAGCTGGTGACCTCGCTGCGCGCGCCCGACGGCAGCATCCGCATCCCCGGCTTCGCCGACGATGTCCGCCCGCTGAACCCGACCGAACAGGCGGCGATCGCCGCCCTGCCGCCGGTCGAGGCGGGCCTGGCGCAGGAGTTCGGGATCGGCGCGCCCGAGACGAAGGACGGGCTGACCGCGGCGACGATGCGGCCGTCGATCAACATCCGCGGGATCGCCGCGGGACAGGTTGGCGAGGCGGCCGCCAATGCGATCCCGGTCGAGGCGAAGGTGTCGATCGATTTCCGGCTGGTCCCCGGCCAGACCCCCGAGCGGGTCCGCGCCAAGGTCGAGGCCTATCTCGCCGCGCAGGGCTGGACGCTGGTCGATGCCGTCCCCGATCTCGCCACCCGGCTGGCGCATCCGCGGATCGTGCGGGCGGAGTGGGAGGGCGGCTATCGGGCGCTGCGTACCGACATGACCACCCCGGTCGCGCGCGCGGTGGTCAAGGCCGCCGGCGACGGCATCGCGGTGCTGCCGATGATGGGCGGCAGCGTGCCGATCACCCTGTTCGACGAGATCTTCCATGTGCCGGTGATCGGGCTGCCGATCGCCAACCACGACAACAGCCAGCATGCCGCCAACGAGAATCTGCGGCTGCAGAATCTGTGGGATGGGGTGGCGCTCTATGCGGCGATGATGACGCGGCTGGAGTGGTGACAGGGACGGGAGGCGCCCCTTCTTTTATTCGTCATGCTGAACTTGTTTCAGCATCCACCGTGCGACAAGGGAACGTGCCCGAGTATCGGAGTGGATGCTGAAACAAGTTCAGCATGACGGCTATGTAAAGTTAGCGAAATTCCCGCCTCTTCTTCTCCGCTCGTGTCGAGCGTAGTCGAGACACGTCGCGCTGGCGGCACGTGTCTCGACTACGCTCGACACGAACGGGTTAAAAGTTTCGGCCGTTGGTATAAGGCCTCCGGAATTAAGCGCCCCCCTACCCCCGCATCGCGGCGGTCAGCGCGCTGACGCTGTCGGCGAGTTCGGCCTGGCGGAAGGGTTTCGCGAGGCGCGGCAGGTCGGGGGCGACCTCGGCCATTTCGGCATAGCCCGAGACCAGCAGGATCGGCAGGTCGGGGCGACGGCGGCGGACGATGCGGGCGAGTTCGGCGCCGCTCATCCCCGGCATCAGATGGTCGGTGATCAGGATATCGATCGCCTCGCCGCGGACGATCCGTTCGAGCCCGGCTTCGGCGGACGCCGCCTCGACCACCGCATAGCCGAGTTCGATCAGCATGTCGGCGGTGACCGCGCGGACGATCTCCTCGTCGTCGACGAGCAGCGCGACGCCGAGCTTGCTGATCTGCGGCATCGCCCGGTCGGGGCCGGCCTCGGCGCGCGCCGAACTGCCGCTGGGGGTCAGCCACAGGTCGATCCGGGTGCCGGCGCCCGGCGCGCTGTCGATCGCGAGACCGCCGCCGAGCTGTGCGGCGAGGCCATGGACCATCGACAGGCCGAGGCCGGTGCCCTTGCCGACCC
This sequence comes from Rhizorhabdus sp. GW822-FHT03C02, assembly GCF_058801765.1. Lineage (NCBI taxonomy): Bacteria > Pseudomonadati > Pseudomonadota > Alphaproteobacteria > Sphingomonadales > Rhizorhabdaceae > Rhizorhabdus > Rhizorhabdus sp. GW822-FHT03C02. Next base: position 171,681 of record NZ_JBXANN010000009.1, on the reverse strand, counting down.
CCTTGGTCGAATAGAAGGGCTCGATCGCGCGGGCGCGGGTCTCCTCGTCCATGCCGGTGCCGGTGTCGCGCACCGACAGGCGGACATAGTCGCCCGGCGGCAGGTTCGACACATGGTCCGGCCCGATCGCCTCGGCCGCCACCGACAGGGTCAGGGTGCCGCCGTCGGGCATCGCGTCGCGGGCGTTGACCGCCATGTTGAGGATCGCCATTTCGAGCTGGCCGGGATCGGCACGCGCCGCGGGCACCGCCGCGTCGGCCTCGACTTCGACCCGGATCGTCGGGCCCAGCGTCCGGCGGATCAGCTCGACCATGCCATGAACGAGCTGCGGCAGATCGACCGGGCTCGATTTGAGCGGCTGGCGGCGGGCGAAGGCGAGCAGCCGCTGGACCAGCGTCCGCGCGCGGTCCGCGGCCTGCAAGCCGCCCTCGATCAGCCGGCGCTCGCGCTCGCCGCCGATCGCGCGGCGCTGGAGCAGGTCGAGCGTGCCGATGATCGGGGTGAGCAGATTGTTGAAGTCGTGCGCGACCCCGCCGGTGAGCTGCCCCATCGCCTCGAGCTTCTGCGACTGGCGCAGCGCCTCCTCGACCCGGCGCCGTTCGGTGGTCTCGATCGCCTCTGCGACCAGCGCGCCGATCGTCCCGTCGGCGTTGCGGATCGGCCGCATCGCGAAATCGAACCAGCGCCAGCCGCCGACCGGCAGGTCGACCATGATCTCGTGGCGCACCACCTCGCCGCCCGCGACCAGCAGCACCGTCTCGCGGACCTTGTCGACCATGCCGGGGGTCGCGGCGAACCAGGGGGTCTCCCAGAACAGCCGGCCGACCACCGCCTCGATCGGCCGGCCGATCGCCTCGAGCGAGGTCGCATTGGCGTCGGTCAGCACCCCCGCCTTGGTGAGCAGCACGAGAAAGCCGAAGCTGGTCTCGAACATGCTGCGCAGCCGGGCGCGGCTCTCGGTCAGTTCCTTGGTCTGTTCGGCGACGCGGTGCGCGAGGGTGCGGCGTTCGGCCTCGACATGGAGCCGGTCGCTGATGTCGACGGCATGGTGGAAGGCGGCGAACACCCGGCCGGTCTCGTCGCGCAGCGGGGTGTAGCTGATTTCCCAATAGGGGTGCCCCAGCACCGGATTGCCGAAATCCTCGACCACGGTGAACGCCTCGCCGGCGAGCGCCCGCGCCATCTGCGCGCGCATCACCGGCCCCTGTTCGGGCACGAACAGATCGGGGAAGACATCGCCGATCTTGGTATAATAGCCGTTTACCCGGAAGAATTCGTCATTATGCGCCTGGTTGAAGGCGATCAGGCGAAATTCGGCGTCGAACACGCAGATCGCCCCGCTGGTCGACTGGACGATATTCTCCCAAAGGCCGATCGCCGGTTCTGACAATGCGGGCTCCCCTGACGCATCCGCGGTGGATCGGATGGTTCGATCTGCCTAGCCTATCGGCGGCGGCCCCCGCCAGCACGGATTTGTCCCGACGGCGGCGATGCCCGATCATACGAAGATATGAGCCGCTTCATACCCATGGACAGGCGCTTCCCGCCCCCCGTTGGATAGCCGGGCGGCCGCAAATCGGCGATCGATAGGGGGCGAGCAGGGCCGGACCGCATCGATCGCCCCGGCCGATGATCGCGCACCGATTCGAAAGGGCTGCCATGAGCATGACAGAGAGCGACCACCCGGTCCGATCGGGCGACCCCGCCCGGCGGGACATCCTCATCGGCCTGTCGGCGACCGCCCTGGCGATCGCCGGCGGTCCCGCCGTCGGCCAGACGATATCACCGACCACCCGCACAGGAGAAACCCGCATGGGCACGATCAACACCAAGGACGGCACCGAGATCTTCTACAAGGACTGGGGCCCCAAGACCGCCCAGCCGATCGTCTTCCACCATGGCTGGCCGCTGTCGGCCGACGACTGGGACAACCAGATGCTGTTCTTCCTGGCGAACGGCTACCGCGTGATCGCGCACGACCGGCGCGGCCATGGCCGGTCGACCCAGACCGACACCGGCAACGAGATGGACAGCTATGCCGCCGACGTCGCCGCGCTGGCCGCCGCGCTCGACCTGCGAAACGCGGTCCATATCGGCCATTCGACCGGCGGCGGCGAGGTCGCCCGCTATGTCGCGCGCCACGGCAAGGGCCGCGTCGCCAAGGCGGTGCTGGTCAGTGCGGTGCCGCCGGTGATGGTCAAGTCGGCGAGCAACCCGGGCGGGCTGCCGATCGAGGTGTTCGACGGCTTCCGCACCGCGCTGGCCGCCAACCGGGCGCAATTCTACCTCGATGTCGCCAGCGGCCCCTTTTACGGCTTCAACCGGCCGGGCGCGAAGATCAGCCAGGGGGTGATCGAGAATTGGTGGCGGCAGGGAATGATGGGCGGCGCCAAGGCCCATTATGACTGCATCAAGGCCTTTTCGGAAACCGACTTCACCGAGGATCTCAAGGCGATCGACGTGCCGGTGCTGGTGCTGCACGGCGACGACGACCAGATCGTCCCGATCGCGGATTCGGCGCTGCTGTCGTCGAAGCTGCTCAAGAAGGGCCAATTGAAGGTCTACAAGGGGCTGCCCCACGGCATGCTGACGATGAACGCCGACACGCTCAATCCCGATCTGCTGGCGTTCGTCAAAGCCTGATCGGCGATCGCAGGAGCAGGCCATCCGGTCGCACCGGACGGCCTGCTCCCTCGATTTAGCCTGCTCCCTCGATTTAGAAAGTGACGCCGACGCCCGCGCTCGCGGTCTGGCCGCTGTCGCTGCCGGTGAAGGCACCGGCGCGATTGTCGGTGTGCCACTGGATCAGGTTGAACTGCAGGCGGATGTTGCTGTCGAGGAACCAGTTGACGCCCGCGGTCGCCGCCCGGCCCTGGCCGAGGGTCGGCAGGCCCGAATAATCGACATTCTCATAGCGGGCGAGAAGCTCGATCGCGCCGGGGCCGCCATCGAACACCGGCCGCAGCACCTTCGGCTGAGCGAAGGTGCCGAGGCGCGGGTTGTAGGGAGGCAGGTCGCCGGTGAGGAACCAGCCGCCCGACACGCTCCACGCCTTGCTTTCGAAATCGGGGCGTCCCGCGTCCAGCCGGGCCTCGCGCCGGCCCGCCTCGCCCATCACCCAGAACGGCCCGGTATAGCCGCCGAGTTCGACGCCATAGCCGGTCGTGCCGGTGCCGCCGGTCAGGGTGCCGGTCGATACGCGCAGGCTGCTGTTGAAGCGGCCGCCGATGACGGTGTTGCGGGTGAGCGTGCCGGGGCCCTTGGCCAGCTTCTCGTCGAAGCCCCACAGGCCGAGATGGACGAGCGAGCGTTCGGTCTTGAACGGGTTCCAGTGGACCCGGCCCAGCACCGTCCGGCTGTCGGACACCGCCTGGCTGGCATCGACCGCATCGCCGCTGAGCGTGATCGAGGCATGGCCGCTGTTCCAGAACAGCCGCGACATCAGCGCGATGCCGTAGAAGCCGCGCTGCGGGATGATCGACGTCGCGACGACGTTGCGCTCGAGGAACGGCGGCGCATCGGATCCGCCCGATCCTTCGAAGCTGCGGTCGTTGAACATGTTGCCGAAGCGCAGATCGTAGGAGACCCCGGAATTCTTGATGTCGTTGCGCCAGCCGACGAACATCGTCCCGACATCGGAGGTGTTGTCGGCGAAGTCGTTTTCGAACTGATAGAAGAAATGCGGGCCGACGGCGCCTTCGATGCCGATGCGCAGCGCCCGCGCGCCGGTCGTCGTGACGTTGCGCGCGTCATAGTCGGACCCGAAGGTGGTGCTGACATGGTTGATGATGCGGCCGCGCATCTTGAACAGATATTTGCCGTCGTCCGAACGGAAGATCGGCAATCCGCCGCGCCATTCGGTCTTGACCCCCGCCGGGTTGCGGGCGGCGGCGCGGGCCTGCTCGACCGTCTGTTCGGTGAGTTCGGCCGGTGCGAGCTGCGGTGCGAAGGATGCCGCGACACTATCGTCGTTCGCGGTCGACAGCAGACGTCCCACCGGTGCCGCCTGCGCCTGCCATGCGGGCGCCGGCACCGCTTCGCGGGCCACAGGTGCGGGCCGGCCGCTTTCGATGGTGTCGATCCGGGCGCGCAGCGCGGCGATCTCGCCGGCCTGCGCGCGGATGAGCGCGATCAGTTCGGCCTGGTCGGGCGATGCGCTCTGGGCGAGCGTCGGCGTGGCGAAGACAAGCGCGGACAGCCCCGCGCCTGCGAGAAATATGGATTTCATAAATTGGCCCCCAATCATTCCGGCCATCCGCGCCATTAAGATAGCGCTAACATATTGCTATGTTCGTTCGGAGATCATGCATCCCGACGGACGTCTGGAATATATCGATGAATTAATGTGTGAAGCGCCGGAATATTTTCTCGACGGGCGCCTATCTATTGGGGATGTGGTTAAAGAATGTTTAATCGGTTACGGTATCGATTTACGCATCGAACCGCCGCTCCGCGACATGTGCGGGGTGACGGAGAAGGCAGCGGAGGGCCTCCGCACCCCATGCCCATGGTGGATGCCGATACGCGCGATCGCGATCTGACGCCCTCGATAGGGGGGTGACCGGTAGCGAAGCGCGATCGGCGGTCGCCGGGACGGCACACGCCGCCCCGCTCAGGCGAGAAATAGTTACTTGGCCGAACCGTTTCGTGATGCCCGTCACAGGCGGCGACCGCCACGCCATGCTCCGTTCGGCAGGTAGCGTCGCGTGACTTGCCCCTCATCAGCGGAGACATTTCATGGCCAAGTCCTCATCTGCCAAAAGCTCTTCCGAAGCGCCCCCTGCCCGCGCATCGCGCACGCTCGATGCGCTGCCCGACACGATCGACTTTCGCGACGCCGTCTTCGTGCCGACGCTGATCCGCGTCCCGCCGCAATCGGATATCGCCCGATATCGCGGTTACGGGATTCCCGTGCTCGATCAGGGAAGCGAGGGCGCCTGCACCGGTTTCGGCCTCGCGACCGTCGCCAATTATCTGATCCGCGCGCGCGGCGAAAATCCGACCGCCAACGAGGTCAGCGCGTGGATGCTCTACACGATGGCCAAGCGTTACGACGAGTGGCCCGGCGAGGATTATGACGGCTCCAGCGCGCGCGGCGCGATGAAGGGCTGGTTCAAGCACGGCCTGTGCGCACTGTCGCTGTGGAAGCAGCTCAACCCCGACCCGACGCGCGAGGAAGAATGGGCCGCCGACGCGATCGCACGACCGCTCGGCGCCTATTTCCGCGTCAATCACAAGGATCTGGTCGCCATGCATTCGGCGATCAACGAGGTCGGCATCCTCTATGCGACCGCCAGCGTCCACCAGGGATGGCAGGACGTCCGCAAGGGCGACACCGACATCGTCTACAAGAACGGGATCATCGGCGGCCATGCTTTCGCGATCGTCGGCTATGACCATCATGGCTTCTGGATACAGAATAGCTGGGGACCGAATTGGGGATCGGGCGGACTGGCGCGGATTTCCTATCCCGACTGGCTCGCCAACGGTACCGACGTCTGGGTCGCGGCACTCGGCGCGCCGGTCGACCTGGGGGTCGGCGGCGGTACCGCGTCGATGCGGGCCGGCGCGCCGCGCAGCTACGAAGCCCAGATATTCGCCGACCTGCGTCCGCATATCATCACATCGAAAAATGACGGCATCCTCGACGACAAGGGCACCTATGGGCTGACCCCGGAGGCGCTGAAGACGCTGATCACCACCAGGATGCCCGCGACGATGGCGTCATGGCCGAAAAAGCGCGTCCTGCTCTATGCGCATGGCGGGCTGGTCGGCGAGGCCGGCGCGGTCCAGACGGTGGCGCGCAATGTCGGTCCGCTGATCGCGGGGCAGGTCTATCCGCTGTCGTTCATCTGGCGGTCCGACGCCTGGAGCACGATCCGCAACATCCTGCGCGACGCCGTCGGCCGCCGCAGCGAGGAAGGGCTGATCGACAGGACCAAGGATTTCATGTGGGATCGGCTCGACGATACGCTCGAGGTCGTCGCGCGGCCGCTCGGCGGCAAGGCGTTGTGGAGCGAGATGAAGGAGAATGCCGAGCGCGCCTCGAGCCAGGCCAAGGGTTCGGCCCGGCTGGCCGCCGACCATCTGATCGCGCTCCACAAGGCCGGGACGATCGACGAGATCCACCTGGTCGGCCATAGCGCCGGATCGATCTTCCATGCCGGCATCGCAAAACGGCTTGCCGACGCGAACGTCCCCATACGCAGCCTGAGCCTGTGGGCGCCGGCCTGCACCATGGCCTTGTTCGAGAGCGTCTACCGCCCGCTGATCGACGGCGGAAAGATCGAACAGTTCGACCTCTACACGATGGACGACGCAACCGAGCGCGACGATAATTGCGCCGACATCTACCATAAATCGCTGCTCTACCTCGTCAGCCATGCGCTCGAGGACAAGGCGCGCATCCCGCTGATCCGCGACGGCGGTACGCCGATCCTCGGGCTGCAGCGCGACGCCAGGGCAATCGACAAGGCGTTCTGGAAGGAGGGCGACCGGCACTGGTATCTGGCCCCCGGCCGGGTGAGCGACGCCCGCGCCCATGGCGCGTTCGACGACGACCAGAAGACCCTGCTCAATACGCTCGCCCGAATCCGGGGCACGCCTTCGACCGACGCGATCACGCTGGCCGGCAAGCCCCCCGCCCGATCGCGCAATGCCCGCATCATCGCCCGGCAGAAGTTCAACCAGGCGCTCAAACGCTGAAGGCCTTCGGTGCGGGATGGCGTCGGCCATCCCGCACCCCCTTCACCTTCCCCGCAGCAGGCTGTCCTTGAGCGTCAGTTGCAGCAGCACCGAGCGCGGCGGACTGGCGGTGCCGAGCACATCGCCGGTCACCACCGTATTGGTGCCGGTGCCGCGTGCGGTCGATCCAACCACCGATCCGGCGACGACGATCAGCTTGTTGGTGAGGTTGCGGCCGATCAGCGCGACCTCCCACGGCTTGTCGCGACCGCCGTTGAGCGCGATCGTGCCGTTGAACTGCCAATAGGCGCTCTGGCGGTTGAGCGGATTGGCCTCGGTCTGGGTGATGTACGCGCTGCTGTAATTGGTGTCGAAGGCGATCGATCCGCCGAGCGCGTCGCGGAATTCATGGTCATAGGCGAAGCCCGCGGTCAGCGCGAGTTTGGGCGCGCGGAACAGCCGCTGCCCGGTCTGGTCCTGGTTCTGATAGGGGTTGGCGGCGGTGCCGAAGGTCGACGCCGCCAGCGCCGGATTGGTCGGATTGAGATTGCACCCCGCCGCCACCGACTGGCCTGCATAGCAGCCGCCGATGAAGTTGGTGTAGCGCGAGTGGTTATAGGCGATCGCCGTGTTGAGCGAGAGCCCGCGCAAACCGTCGGGCCGGAAGCTCAGGCTCGCCTCGACGCCCTTGATCCGCGCACCGCCGGCATTCTGGGTCAGCTGGGTGAACGAGGCATTGTCGTAGCGCGAGAGCTGCAGCCCGCTATATTTATAGTTGTAGGCGACCACGTCGTAGAGCAGCTGGCGCCCGGCAAGATAGCCCTTGATGCCGACCTCCCCGCCCTGGGCGGTCATCTGGTTATAGGACAGGTCGACCCGCCGTGGGGTCTGGTTCGCGGTCGACCGCAGGGTGGTCGGCACGGTGTTGAAGCCGCCCGAGGTAAAGCCCTCGCGATAGGCGCCATAGACGGTGAGGTCGGTGGTCGGCCGGTATGTCAGCGTCACTTCGGGCGAGAAGTCGTGATATTTCTTCTTCGGCGACAGCACGTCGATCGGGCTGCCGAACGAGGTGCCGGTCAGCGACTTGCGCTCCCACGAATAGCGCCCGCCCGCCGCCAGCTCGAGCGCGTCGACGATCTTGTAGCGCGCCTGGCCGAACGCCGATGTGGCGCGGGTGTGGACGTCATAATAGGTCGACCCGACCAGGAAGGGCGCGCCGAAATCGACCCCGAACGCCTGGCGGATACGGAAATGCGCATCCTGATAGAAGCCGCCGGCGAGGAAGTTGAGCGGCCCGTCGAAATCAGTGGCGAGCCGCAGTTCTTCGCTGACTCCCTTGGCGACGAGGTCGTTCGACGCGGCGAAATAGGGAACGTTCGAGAAGGTGAAGGGATCGACCGACTTTTCGGCGAGCCGGTAATAGCCGGTCACTGACGACAGCGTCAGCGTGTCGCCAATATCCTGGTCGGCCGACAGCGAGGTCAGGAACTGGGTCGACTTCACATAGGGCACCCCGTCCTCGAGGGTCGGGTCGAGCGCGGTGACCCGCGACGGGATGATCACGCTGTAGAAATTGCGGTTGAGCTTGCAATCGGTCGCGCCGAACCGGCTGGTGCCGCCCGGGCAGAACACGATCTGCGATCCACCGGTCGGACCGACCCCGTCGCGGGTGCGGCGGCCATAGTTGATCTTGGCCTTCAGCCGGGTGGCGCCGCCGGCGGGATCGTAGGTCAGGGTGCCGCGCACGAACACGTCCTCGGCGTTGAGGCTGTCGGCGGCCGGCCCCGGGGTGACGTTGGCGATCGGCACCGCGACGTTGCGGAACCAGCCATCCTCCTTCGAATAATAGCCGACGATGCGCGCGCCGATCTCGTCGGTGAGCGGCCCCGAGACGCTCGCCTCGGCGAAACGCTGCTTGGCATAGGCTTCATAGCCGGTGCGCAGCTTCGCCTCGAAATCCTTGCCCGGATCCTGCGAGACCAGCGAGATGATGCCGCCGGGGCTGTTCTTGCCGTAGAACAAGGCCTGTGGCCCCTTGAGCACCTCGACCCGGCCGAGATCGATCTGGCCGAGCCGGATCGCATTGCCATAGCTGATCGGCACGCCGTCGAGATTGAGGGTGACCGCGGTCTCGGTCGACGGGTTGGAGATGCCGGCGCCGATCCCGCGCAGGTTGATCGATCCGCCGACCTGGTTCTGCGACTCCGAAATGACGAGCTGCGGCACCTGGGTGCTGATCGCGGTCAGGGTGATCGTCGAATAACGCTGAAGCTGCGCCTGCGACAGCGCCGACACCGCGACCGGCACGTCGAGCAGCCGCTCGTCGCGCTTGCGCGCGGTGACGATGATCTCGCCGGCGGCGTCGGCCTGGTCGGCGGATCCGGCCTGCGGGGCGGTGGCCTGGGGTGCGGCGGCCTGGGCCAGCAGCGGCGCGGGCAACAACGCCATCGTCGAAAGCAACAGGGCGCGGCGGCCCCCACGGCGTGCGATCATATCGGTCCTCTCCTGCATCGTTCTTCGTTCATGCCGGGCGTCTGATGCGACCCGTACGGTTCGAAAAGCCTAGGGATGTCGCGAATCGCTCGCAACATGGTGCGCGAGATATCGCCACGGCGGGCTTTCCGGACTGCCAGTATAGATAAGGATGCGGCCGGGGTCGATGGGATGATCTTCCCTGCGTCGTGCCAGCGAAGGCTGGCATCCATGTCTCTTTCCATGGGCAGTGGCACCGACTGACGCACCAGACATAGGCCCCAGCCTTCGCTGGGGCGACGGCGCTGGGACGAAAATCCCTATGCGAAACATATGCGGATGCCGCGCCCCGCGTCTCGCATCCCAATGCGCCCGGCCCCTAATGGCAGGTTTCCCCCGACGATCCCCAAAGGACCGCCGCATGACAAGGACATGCCATGGAAGACCTGATCTTCGTCGCCGCGATGTGCGGCCTGCTGGCCGTGACGCTGGGCTATCTGCGCCTGTGCGAACACGCGTGAGGGCCCGGATATGACCCTCGACCTCTGGCTCGCCGCGATCACCGCGGGCGGGCTTCTCCTCTATCTCGTGGCCGCGCTCGTCCGGCCCGAGCGTTTCTGATCGGACCGACGCCATGACCATGCAGGGCTGGGCCCTCATCATAGCCTTCGTCGCCATATTGATCGCGCTGACCAAGCCGATCGGGCTGTGGCTGTTCGCGCTCTACGAAGGGCGCCGCACCCCGCTCCACGCCGTGCTCGGACCGGTCGAGGCGGGCTTCTACAGGCTCGCCGGGATCGATCCCAACGCCGAACAGAGCTGGCGCCGCTACGCCGCGCATATGCTGATCTTCAACGCGGTGCTGATGCTCTTCACCTATGCGGTGCTGCGGCTGCAGGCGCTGCTGCCGCTCAATCCGCTGGGGTTCGCCGGCAATAGCGGCCATCTCGCGTTCGACACCGCGGTCAGCTTCACCACCAACACCAACTGGCAGAGCTATGCCGGCGAATCGACGATGTCGAACCTGTCGCAGATGCTCGGGCTGACGATCCACAATTTCCTGTCGGCGGCGACCGGCATCGCCCTCGCCTTCGCGCTGTTCCGCGGTTTCGCGCGGCGTCAGGCGAACAGCATCGGCAATTTCTGGGCCGATGCGACCCGGATCACCCTCTATCTGCTGCTGCCGCTGTGCCTGGTCTATGCGATCGCGCTGATCGCCGGCGGGGTGCCGCAGACGCTGGCCGGATCGGTCGACATATCGACGCTCGAAGGCGCCAGGCAGACGCTGGCGCTCGGGCCGGTCGCCTCGCAGGAGGCGATCAAGATGCTCGGCACCAATGGCGGCGGCTTCTTCAACGCCAATTCGGCGCATCCGTTCGAAAATCCCAATAGCTGGACCAACCTGCTCCAGATGCTGTCGATCTTCGCGATCGGCTTCGGGATGACCTGGTGCTTCGGCAAGGCGGTCGGCAACACGCGGCAAGGCTGGGCGATCCTCTCGGCGATGCTCGTGCTGTTCCTGGCGGGCGTCACCGTCACCTATTGGCAGGAGTCCGCCGGCAATCCGGTGCTCCACAGCCTCGGCGTCGCCGGCGGCAATATGGAAGGCAAGGAGGTCCGCTTCGGCATCGCCGCCTCCGCGCTGTTCTCGGTGGTGACCACCGCGGCGTCGTGCGGCGCGGTCAACGCGATGCACGACAGCTTCACCGCCCTGGGCGGCATGATCCCGCTGTTCAACATCCAGCTCGGCGAGGTCGTCGTCGGCGGCGTCGGCGCAGGGATCTACGGCTTCCTGCTGTTCGCGATCCTGGCGGTGTTCGTCGCCGGGCTGATGGTCGGGCGCACCCCCGAATATGTCGGCAAGAAGATCGAAGCCCGCGAGGTCAAGCTGGCGGTGCTGGCGATCGCGGTGCTGCCGCTGATCATCCTGGGCTTTTCGGCGATCAGTTCGGTGCTGCCCGCCGGGCTGGCCGGGCCGCTCAACAAGGGGCCGCACGGCTTCACCGAGATCCTCTACGCCTTCACCAGCGCGGTCGGGAACAACGGATCGGCCTTTGCCGGGCTCACCGCGAACACGCCCTATTACAACGTGATGCTCGGCATCGCGATGTGGATCGGCCGCTTCTTCATCATCGTGCCGATGCTGGCGATCGCCGGTAGCCTCGCGGCGAAGAAATATACCCCCGAGACCGCCGGTTCCTTCCCGACCACCGGCGGGCTGTGGGTCGGGCTGCTGGTCGGCATCGTCCTGATCGTCGGCGGGCTGACCTTCCTGCCGGGCCTCGCGCTCGGGCCGATCGCCGATCATCTGGCGATGGTGAAGGGGGTGACGTTCTGATGGGCCACCATCCCGCCACCACCCCATATCGTCATCCCGGCGGAGGCCGGGATCTCAGGAGGCCAACGCGCGCCCTTGCCGCACGAGATCCCGGCCTCCGCCGGGATGACGAGGAGGGCGTCATCGCCTTCCGCCATCCAATTTCCACCGGAGCGCCGAAATGAGCCGCACCCCTTCCTTGTTCACCGCCGACCTGCTGCTGCCAGCCGTCGGCGACGCCTTTCGCAAGCTCGATCCGCGGCAGCTGATCCGCAACCCGGTGATGTTCACCACCGCGGTGGTGGCGTTGCTGCTGACCGTGCTGCTGGTCGTCGGCCATGACGGCCTGACCACCGGCTTCAAGCTCCAGCTGGTGATCTGGCTCTGGCTGACGGTGCTGTTCGGCACCTTTGCCGAAGCCATCGCCGAGGGCCGCGGCAAGGCGCAGGCGGCGTCGCTGCGCGCGACCAAGGCCGATCTGATCGCGACCCGCGACAGCGGCGAGAAGGTCGCCGCCAACAGCTTGCGCGCCGGCGACATCGTCGTCGTCCAGACCGGCGAGCTGATCCCGGCCGACGGCGAGGTGATCGAGGGCGTCGCCAGCGTCAACGAAGCGGCGATCACCGGCGAGAGCGCGCCGGTGATCCGCGAGGCCGGCGGCGACCGGTCGGCGGTGACCGCGGGCACCCGCGTCCTCTCCGATCATATCCGCGTCCGCGTCACCGCCGAGCCCGGCCAGGGCTTTCTCGACCGGATGATCGCGCTGGTCGAAGGCGCCGAGCGCCAGAAGACCCCGAACGAGATTGCGCTGACGATCCTGCTGGTCGGCCTCACGATCATCTTCCTGATCGCGGTCGGCACCATCCCCGGCTTCGCCAGCTACGCCGGCGGCTCCATCCCGGTGGCGATCCTCGCCGCGCTGCTGATCACCCTGATCCCGACGACGATCGCGGCCCTGCTGTCGGCGATCGGCATCGCCGGCATGGACCGGCTGGTGCGCTTCAACGTGCTCGCCAAGTCGGGCCGCGCGGTCGAGGCGGCGGGCGACATCGACGTGCTGCTGCTCGACAAGACCGGGACGATCACCGTCGGCGACCGCCAGGCGACCGAGTTCAAGCCGGTCGGCGGGGTCACTATCGCCGAGCTCGCCGAGGCGGCGTCGCTCGCGAGCCTCGCCGACGAGACCCCCGAAGGCCGATCGATCGTCGTCCTCGCCCGCGAGAAATTCGCGGTGAAGACCAGCAGCCTGCCGCAGGATGCCCAGATCATCGGCTTCACCGCGCAGACCCGGATCTCGGGCGTCACCGCGCAAGGATCGACGATCATCAAGGGCGCGGTCGATTCGGTGTTCCGCGCCAATCCGGGATCGGGCGAGGGCCCGGCCGCGGCCGAGCTGCGCCGCGCGACCGACGAGATCGCCCGCGCCGGCGGCACCCCGCTGGCGGTGGCGAAGGACGGCCGGCTGCTCGGGGCGATCTTCCTCAAGGACATCGTCAAGGCCGGCATCCGCGAACGGTTCGGCGAGCTGCGCCGGATGGGGATCCGCACGGTGATGATCACCGGCGACAACCCGCTGACCGCCGCCTCGATCGCCGCGGAGGCCGGGGTCGACGATTTCCTCGCCCAGGCGACGCCGGAGGACAAGCTGGCGCTGATCCGCAAGGAGCAGGAAGGCGGCCGGCTGGTGGCGATGTGCGGCGACGGCACCAACGACGCCCCCGCGCTCGCCCAGGCCGATGTCGGGGTGGCGATGAACACCGGCACCCAGGCGGCGCGCGAGGCCGGCAACATGGTCGACCTCGACAGCGATCCGACCAAGCTGATCGAGGTGGTCGGGCTCGGCAAGCAGCTGCTGATGACCCGCGGCGCGCTCACCACATTCTCGGTCGCCAACGACGTCGCCAAATATTTCGCGATCATCCCGGCGATGTTCGTCGTGCTCTATCCGGGGCTCGCGGTGCTCAACGTGATGGGGCTGGCGACCCCGCAATCGGCGATCCTGTCGGCGATCATCTTCAACGCGCTGATCATCCCGCTGCTGGTGCCGCTGGCGCTGAAGGGGGTGGCGTACAAGCCGATCGGCGCCGGGCCGCTGCTGGCCCGCAACCTGGCGATCTATGGCCTCGGCGGCCTGATCGCGCCGTTCGTCGGAATCAAGCTGATCGACCTCGCGGTCGTCGGGGTGGGGCTGGCGTGATGGGCGTAGCCGCAATCGTCGCCCCGGCGGAGGGCGGGGCCGCCCAAGATCGAGCGCAGCGGCTGCCGCAGAAGATCACACCCCATTTTGAACACGCCCGCGACTCTTGGGCGGCTCCGGCCTCCGCCGGAGCGACGGGAAAAGGACAACCCCAATGACCAAAGACCTCACCTCCGCGCTGCGCCCCGCGATCGTCATGACGATCCTGTTCGCGCTGCTGCTCGGCCTCGCTTACCCGCTGATCGTGCTAGGCATCGGCCAGACGATCTTCCCGCATCAGGCCAATGGCAGCCTGGTCGAGGAGAAGGGCCGGATCGTCGGGTCGACCGTGATCGGCCAGGCCTTCACCACCGACCGCTATTTCCAGACGAGGCCGTCGGCGGCGGGCAAGGGCTATGACGGGCTCGCCTCGTCGGGCTCCAACTATGGCCCGACCAGCCAGGCGCTGGTCGACCGGGTCAAGGCCGATGTCGCCAAAGCGCGCGACGCCGGGGTGGCCGGGCCGGTTCCCGCCGATCTGGTGACCGCTTCCGGATCGGGGCTCGACCCCGATCTGTCGCCCGAGGCCGCGCTCGCACAGGTCGCGCGCGTCGCCAAGGCCCGCGACCTGCCCGCCGCGAAGCTGCATGCCCTCGTCGAAGCCGCGGTCGAACGGCCGATCCTCGGCGAAGCGCACGTCAATGTCTTCGCGCTCAATCGACAGCTCGATGCGCTTGGCGCTAAACCCGCCCGGTGAACGAGCGCTCCGACGACCGACCCAGACCCGAGGCCTTTCTGCGCCAGGCGGCGCAGGAGGGCCGCGGCCGTCTGAAGATCTTCCTCGGCGCCGCCCCCGGGGTCGGCAAGACCTATGAGATGCTCGGCGAGGGCCTGCAGCGCCGCAAGGCAGGGATCGACGTCGTGGTCGGGGTGGTCGAGACCCATGGTCGCGCCGAGACCGAAGCGATGACCCGCGGCCATGAGATCGTGCCGCGGATCGAAATCCCCTGGCAGGGGCGGACGCTCGGCGAGATGGACATCGACGCCATCCTCGCCCGCGCCCCCGCGCTGGTGCTGGTCGACGAGCTCGCGCACAGCAATGCACCCGGATCGCGCCACCCCAAGCGCTACCAGGATGTCGAGGAGCTGCTGGCGGCGGGGATCCATGTCTATTCGACGATCAACGTCCAGCATATCGAGAGCCTCAACGACGTCGTCGCCTCCTTCACCAAGGTGCGGGTGCGCGAGACGGTGCCCGACCATATGCTGGAGAATGCCGAGATCGAGGTCGTCGACATCCCCCCCGACGAGCTGATCGAGCGGCTCAAGGAGGGGAAGGTCTATATCCCCGACGAGGCGAGCCGGGCGCTCGGCCATTTCTTCTCCAAGTCGAACCTGTCGGCGCTGCGCGAGCTGGCGCTGCGCCGCGCCGCCCAGGCGGTCGACGCGCAGATGCTCGACTATGTCCGCGCCCATGCGCTGGCGGGCAGCTTCGCGGCGGGCGAGCGGGTGATCGTCGCGGTCAGCGAGCAGGCGCACGCCCCCGGGCTGATCCGCGCCGCCAAGCGGATGGCGGATGCGCTGCGCGCGCCGTGGACCGCGCTCCATATCGAGACCCCGCGCAGCGCGACGCTGGGCGAGGCCGATCGTCGCCAGCTCGCCCAGGCGATGGCGCTCGCCGCCCGGCTCGGCGCCGCCAGCGCGACCATCCCCGCGCAGAATGTCGTCGACGGGCTGCTGAGCTATGCCAAGGAGGCGCGCGCGACCCAGATCGTCGTCGGCAAATCGTCGCGCCCCTGGTGGTTCGAGCTGCGCCACGGATCGGTGGTCGACCGGCTGGTCCGCAACCTGACCGACGTCGCGGTCCATGTCCTGCCCGCCGACGCCGGCCCCGCCCCTGCCCCCCAGCGCGGACGCCAGGCGCCGGCCGGGAGCCCCGAAAAGCCCGCCGACTATCTGCTGGCGCTGCTCATGGTCGCCGGGGTCACCGGCTTCGGCCTCGCGCTCGGCGCGGTGCTCGACATCGACAATATCGCGCTGCTCTATCTGCTGCCGGTGATGATGGCGGCGAGCCGGTTCGGCCTGCGCGCCGGGCTGTTCGCGAGCATCGCATCGAGCCTCGCCTATAATTTCGCCTTCCTGCCGCCGACCGGCACGCTGACCGTCAGCAACCCCGCCAATGTCGTGACGATCCTGGTGCTGCTGACGGTGGCGCTGGTCACCAGCCAGCTCGCCGGGCGGATGCGCGCGCAGGCCGATCTGGCGACGTCGAGCGCGCGGCTGAACGCCGCGCTCGCCGGCTTCTCGCGCCAGTTGACGACGATCGCCAGCGACGACGAGCTGATGCAGGCGATCTGCGCCGAACTCGCCCGGCTGTTCGACGCGCGCGCCTGCGTGCTGACCCCGTCGGGCGACGGCCCGCAGCTGCGCGCCGCCTGGCCGCCCGAGGACCGGCTCGACCATATCGAGCGCGCCGCCGCGCAATGGGCGATCGACAAGGCGGTGCCGACCGGGCGCGGATCGGACACGCTGACCGGATCGGACTGGCGCTTCTACCCGATGACCACCGCGCGCGGGGTGCTCGGGGTGGTCGGCCTGGCCCGCGACGATGGCGGCGACCCGGTGCCCGCCGACAAGGTCGCGCTGATGCTGAGCCTGACCGACCAGGCGGCTTTGGTGCTCGAGCGGATGCAGCTCGCCGAGGAGATGCGCGACGTCGCCGAGCTCAAGGAGCGCGACCGGCTGCGCGCCGCCCTGCTCTCCTCGGTCAGCCATGATCTGCGCACCCCGCTCACCGCGATCCTCGGCGCCGCCGCCGAACTGCGCCAAGGCGCGACCCCGCAGCTGATCGACGCGATCGAGGGCGAGGCGCAGCGGCTCAACCGCTTCGTCGCCAATCTGCTCGACATGGCGCGGGTCGAGGCCGGGGTGATGCGGCTCAACATCGAGGCGACCGACCTGACCGACGCGATCGCCAGCGCGGTCCACGACACCCGCGCGGTGCTGGCGGGGCACGACATCGCGCTCGACGTCGCCCCGGGGCTGCCGCTGGTGCGGGTCGATCCGCAACTGTTCCACCATGTGCTGATCAACCTGCTCGACAATGCCGGCCGCTATGCCGACCCCGGCACCCCGATCGCGATCGTCGCGGTGCGGCGGCCGGGCGAGCTGATCCTGTCGGTGCTCGACCAGGGCCCCGGCCTGCCGCCGGGGCGCGAGGCGGCGATATTCGAGACCTTCGCCCGCTTCGAGGGATCCGACCGCGCCAAGGGCGGCACGGGGCTCGGCCTCGCGATCGTCAAGGGCTTCGCCGACGCGATGGGGCTCGGCATCGCCGCCGCCAGCCGCGACGACGGCACCGCCGGCGCGCGCTTCGACATCGTCTTCACCGACGCGCTGCTGGTGCGCGAACCCGACCCGGAGTCCCTGTCATGATCCGCGCCAAGATCCTCGTCGTTGACGACGAGGCCCCGATCCGCCGGCTGCTGCGATCGACCCTCGAACGCAGCGGCTACGACATCGTCGAGGCCGCCGACGCCCGCCAGGCGATCGCCGCGCTCGCCGAGGCGCCCGACCTGATCCTGCTCGACCTGGGGCTGCCCGACCGCGACGGGATCGAACTGATCCCGCTGATCCGCAAACAGTCGAAGGCGACGCTGCTGGTGGTGTCGGCGCGCGACGCGACCGACGAGAAGGTCGCCGCCCTCGATCTGGGCGCCGACGACTATGTCACCAAACCGTTCGACAGCGAGGAACTGCTCGCCCGGATGCGCGCGGCGCTGCGCAACCGGCTGCGCGCCGAGGGGGCCCAGCCGCTGGTCAGGGCGCACGACCTGACCCTCGACCTGGTCCTGCGCCGCGTTCACAAGGGGGAGGACGACGTCCATCTGACCCCGAAGGAATATGCGGTGCTCGCCGAACTCGCCCGCTTCCCCGGCCGGGTGATCACCCACGACACGTTGCTCAAGAGCGTCTGGCCTAACGACTATGACCGCCATGTCGAATATCTGCGCGTGGTGATCCGCAACCTGCGCCAGAAGATCGAGGACGACGCGACGCGGCCGGCGATCATCGTCAACGAGCTGGGGGTGGGGTACCGGCTGATGGGCAGCGAGGGGTAGCGTATTTCAGATCCTCCCCATCGCAGATGGGGAGGGGGACCACCGAAGGTGGCGGAGGGGTGATGTGGGACATCCACCGCAGGCGCTTGCTTCACCGTCGGAAAACCCCTCCACCATCCTGCGGATGGTCCCCCTCCCCATCTGCGATGGAGAGGATCCCAAAACTCACCCGATCTCGAACACCGCCACGCCTTCCGCCAACTCCGCCACCCGCGCGACGACCTCGCCGTCGGGCCGCACGATCGCGGTGCACCCGAAGCTGATCCGCCCGCCCCGTTCGCCGCAGACATCGGCCGCCATCACCCAGCACCCGGTCTGCCGCGCCCGCGCCTGGAGATTCTCGAGGCTCTTGCTCCGCCACTTCTCGGCCACCGCGGGCCGCAGCAGATTGGCGAGCGGATAGCAGAGCAGCCCGGCGCCGCGATCGGCGAGCGCCTGGGCCGGCGCGGCGAAATTGGCATCGTTGCAGATCGCGATCCCGAATGCCCGCCCCGCGGCCTCGAACAGCGGCGCGTCGTCGATCGCGGCGGTGACGCCGTCCTCGTTGGGGTGGGATTTGGAGGCGGTGCCGAGCGCCCGGCCGTCGCGGGTTACCAGCGCGCTGTTGTAGAGCGCCGCCCCGCGCCGCTCGAACAGGCCGGCGATCGCGGTCACCTGCCCGACCGCGAGCGCGGCGACCAGCGCCGCGACCTCGGGGCCGTCGATCGCCAGCGCCCGCCGATCGATCGTCGGCCGGTCATAGGCGTGGCCGTGGAGATGGCATTCGGGAAACAGCGCGAGATCGACGCCCTCGTCCCGCGCCCATGAAAGGTCGCGGCGCATCGCCGCGGTCGCCGCGGCGGGATCGTCGAGGATCGGAAAACGCTGGAAGGCCGCGATGCGCATGGCCGTCTCTCGCAGCCGGCGCGGCCATCGGCAAGCACGGCCCGGCAGGTCTTTCGGAAAAGCCGCAAAGGCCGCTCCAGCCGGGGTTGACGCCGCTTTTTCGGAGGATCATCTGGGGGCCGGCTCCGCCAAGGAGTCGCTCCGCAACTTCCTCTTCGAGGGACCCATGTCTGACAACGACCATAGTCGAAAGACCGTCCCGCTGAGGGAGTCGGCGAACTGAACTGACATTCGGCTCCCCGGCACCGCCCAGGCGGCGCGGTCGTGCGAGGTGAGTGATGAATGCAGCAATTCGTTTCCTGGCCGGACCCTTCCGGCGGGTTCCCCAGGTCCGCAATCCCAACGAGCTGTTCGACGCGCGTTCGACGTTCGGCGAGCGGCTGGCCGATCGCGTCGCCGCGATCGGCGGTTCATGGACCTTCATCATTGGGTTCGGCGTCTTTCTCGGCGCCTGGGCGGTCCTGAACACGGTCGTGCTCGTGCGGCACGCGTTCGACCCTTTCCCGTTCATTTTCCTGAACCTGATGCTGTCGATGCTGGCGGCGCTGCAGGCCCCGATCATCATGATGAGCCAGAACCGGCAGGCCGCGAAGGACCGGCTCGACGCCCGGATGGACTATGAGACCAATTTGCGGTCGGAGGCGCAGATCGCCAGCCTTCACGACAAGGTCGACCTGTTGCTGGCGATGGCCGGTGACCAGCAGGCGCTGCTGGCGCAGCCGGACCGAGGCGGCCGCGGCCCGAGCGAGCCCGCCTGATGCGGTGGGCGGGAGCCCTGTGGCTGCCGTGCGCGCTGCTGTCCGCAAGCCCGGCGCTTGCGGCCGGCGGCGCGCATGTCGTCGACGACGCCGCGGTCGAGACGCCGGGAGGCTGCCATCTCGAAAACTGGGTGTCCGCGATCAGCGGCGGCAGTCTCGTCAATATTGCGCCCGCCTGCACCCCGAAGGCCTTGTCCGATCTCGAAATCGGCGGCTTCGTCGCGCGGAGCCGGTCGGCCGGCGCCACCGCGACGACGATCGGCCTGGCGCCGAAGCTCGCGCTGCGATCCGAAGCGCGCGGCCTCGGCATCGGCCTGTCGGCGAGCGTCGGATATGGCACCGATCGCGGCCGGTTCGAGACCGCGTCCCTGGTGGTGCCGCTGACGATCCCGGCGGGCAAGGTCCTGCGGTTCAACCTCAACGCCGGATGGCAATGGTCGCGGGCGGATCATGCCCACGATCTTTTCCTGGGCGGACAGGTCGAGGCGACGATCAGCCGCCGGCTTGCGCTGATGGCGGAGGCGTTCGGCAGAGACCGGGGAAAGGTCGGAGGACAGGCCGGTCTGCGCTGGACCACAGCGGATGGCCGGGCCGACGTCGATCTGCTGGCGGGACGCTATCTCGACGGCGCGACCCGCCATGCGATCACCCTGGGCGTGACCTTGCGGCGATAGGCGCCGGGCGATCGGCGATGGCCCGTCCTGCCACCAACCGCCATCCCGGACTTGATCCGGATATCGGGAGTGCGTGGCATCAGGCCCGCCATAAACGCCGCTTTCCCGCAGCGCAGCAATCGGCCATCATCCCCCGGTCCAAAGGGGGAAACCGACCGATGATCCGATTGTGCCTGGCCCTGTTGCTGCTCGCTTTGCCCACCGTGTCGCGTGCGGCCGCGCCCGACGCGGCGGCGCTGGCCGAGGTCGACCGGATCTTCGCGCAGTGGCGGCTCGACGCGCATGTGCCGGGGATGGTCTATGGCGTCGTCGTCGACGGCAAGCTGGTCCATGTGAAGGGGCTCGGCGTCCAGGATCTCGACGCGAACAAGCCGGTCACCGCCGACAGCCGCTTCCGGATCGCGTCGATGAGCAAGGCGTTCACCGCGCTGGCGATCCTCAAGCTGCGCGACGAAGGCAAGATTGCGCTCGAGGCGCCGGCCGAAACCTATGTCCCCGAGATGCGCGGCTGGAAATACCCGACCAGCGACGCCCGCAAGATCCGGGTGCGCGACCTGCTCAACCATGTCGCGGGCTTCGTCGACGACAATCCCTGGGGCGACCGCCAGCAGGTCCTGCCCGAGGCCGAGTTCACGAAGATGCTCAAGGCCGGGGTCCCCTTCTCGCGCCCCGCCGGCATGGCGATGGAATATTCGAACTTCGGCTATGCGACGCTCGGCCGGATCATCTCCAACGTCTCGGGCCAGCGCTACCAGGATTATATCCGCGATAATTTCATGGTGCCGCTGGGCATGGGTTCGACCGGCTACGACATCTTCAAGTCGCCCCCAGGCAGCCGCGCGATCGGCTATCGCTGGCAGGATGGCCAATGGCTGCGCGAGCCCGACATGGCCGATGGCGCCTTCGGGGCGATGGGCGGGGTCGAGACCACCGCCAGCGACTATGCCCATTGGGTGAGCTTCCTGCTGTCGGCCTGGCCGGCGCGCGACGGCGCCGATGGCGGCCCGGTGCCGCGCGCGACGGTGCGCGAGATCGTCGAGGGATCGAACTTCGCCAGCGGATCGATGCGCGCCGCCGCGATCGGCGGCGCCCCGTGCCGGACCGCGGGCGCCTATGCGATGGCGTGGCGGGTGCTCGACGATTGCGACCTCGGCCGGGTCGCGACCCACACCGGCGGCTATCCGGGCTATGGATCGGTGGTGCTGCTGATGCCCGACAAGGGGGTCGGCATCTTCGCCTTTGCCAGCCGCACCTATGGCGCGCCGTCGATCCCGGCGTTCAAGGCGGCGCTGGCGCTGAAGAATGCCGGTGCGATCCCCGACCGGACGCTGCCGGCCAGCGCCGGGGTCACCGCCGGCTATGCCGCGGCGCGCGCGATCTGGGCGGCGGGCGACGTGGCGGTCGAAAAGGACAAGCTGGCGATGAACTTCCTGATGGATCGCGACGTCGCCCACTGGAAGGACGCGCTCGCCGCGCTCAAGACCGAGGTCGGCGCCTGCGCCGCGAACGAACCGATCGTCGCGACCACCGCGATGGCGGGCAAGTTCGTGTGGAGCTGCGACCATGGCCGGATCGAGGGCAGCTTCCTGCTCGGGCCGACCCCGACGGTGACGCTGCAGGAGTTGAAACTGGCGGTGGCGGTGCCGTGAGGTAAATCGCTTGCCTCCTCACGCCGTTCGTATCGAGCGAAGTCGAGATACGTGCCACCTGCGCAACGTATCTCGACTTCGCTCGATACGAACGGAAATAGAGGCGTAATTGCTGGAACCTAACCCCGCCCCCGCATCGCCATCGCCACCATGTTCGCCAGCGACGCCACCAGTTCCACGCGGTCGTCCGGCCCGGGATAGAGGTTGAGCACCGAGACGGTGGCGAGGCGTTCGAGCGCGGTGATCAGCACCGTCGCCATCGAGCGCGGGCTGCTCGCGAAGCCGCCGGGGACCGGGCGCATCTTGGCCGACAAGACCCGTGACAGTTCGTCGGCCGAATACATGCGCAGTTCGATGAAGCGCTGGTCGCCCTGGTCGGCGAGCCGGTTGCGCGCGCGCAGCAGCGAGGCATTGGCCGACCAATAAGCGAAATAGGCCTCGACGAAGATTTTGGCGCGATCGAACAGCGCATCTTCGGGCCAGTCCTCGTCGAGCAGATCGACCACCGGGCGGAAACGGTCGCCGAGCTGGCCGACCAGCGCCAGCACCGCCTCGCCGATATCGCCGAAATAGAGATAGAAGGCCGGCGCCGAGATCCCCGCCGCGCGCGCCACCGCCGCCGCGCTCGGCTCGACACCGCGCGAATCGGCGAGCAGTTTCTCGAGCGCCTCGAGCGCCCGCACGCGGGTGTCCGCACCTTTGCGGCCGAGCACCTGCCCGGATTTGTTGAGCTTCTGCCTGGTCTCCATCCGCCTTCCCTATCGCAATCCGTCGCGGAAATCCCTTTGCACGACGCTTGGCACGTGATAAGAACTGAATGGTATTAAGTTTTAAACGCCATGCCCGACACTTCGTCCCCAACGGGGGTGCGGGCTCATGAGGAGGATGACGAGATGGTCGACAAGCATGAGGAAATCGAACACGCCGCCAAGACCTATTGGGCCGACGAGGGCTGGACCCCGGGCGGCATCCTGCGCGAGGTCGACTATGCGTCGCAGTCGACCGGGCTCGACCCGTCGCTCGCCGGCATCAAGATCGTCGACTGCGACACGCATGTCACCGAGGCGCCCGACCTGTTCACCTCGCGCGCGCCGGCCAAGTACAAGGGCAAGGTGCCCGAGGTGCGCCGCGTCGATGGGGTCGACCGCTGGTTCATCGGCGACCGCAATTTCGGATCATTGGGCGGCAACGTCATCCGCGCCGACAACAACAAGCTGCTCGGCCGCCTCGCCTTCCCGACGATCGACGAGGGCCATCAGGGCTCCTATCTGGTCAAGCCGCGGCTCCAGGCGATGGACGACATGGGGGTCTGGGCACAGATCTGCTACCATAATTCGGGCGTGACCCAGGCGGGATCGCTGATGGCGTTGGGCGACAACGGCCTGGCGGTCGCGATCATCAAGATGTTCAACGACGCCGCCGCCGAACGCCAGGAGGAATCGGGGCAGCGGCTGTTCACGATGGCGCATCTGCCGATCTGGGACAAAGCCGAGATGGAGGCCGAGGCGGTGCGCTGCCTCGACATGGGCCTGAAAGGCTTCGTGCTGCCCGACACCCCCGAGCGGCTGGGCGTCCCCTCCTATCTCCACGATTACTGGACCCCGTTCCTCGAGCTGTGCGAGGATCGCGGCGCGCCGCTCAATTTCCACCTCAACGCCGCGATCAACCCCAACGACCTCACCTGGCAGGGCTTCGCCTTCGAACAGGCGCTGTCGGTGGTCGCGACGATGTTCTCGATCGGCAACGCCGCGACGCTGGGCAACTGGATGGTCAGCGGCCGGCTCGACCGCCACCCCAAGCTCAAGATCGGCCTGATCGAAAGCGGCATGGGCTGGGTCCCGTTCGCGGTCGAGGCGCTCGAGCATCAGTTCAACGAGATGCTCGCCGGCAAGACCAGCATCCTCAAGAAGCGGCCCTGGGATTATTTCCGCGACCATTTCTACTGCACCTTCTGGTTCGAGAAGATCGGACCGACGATGCTGCTCGAGACGATCGGCGTCGACAATGTCCTGTTCGAAACCGACTTCCCGCACCCGACCTCGCTCTATCCGGGGGTCCAGGCGCACATCGTCGATACGCTGGGCGGCTATGATTATGAGGTCCGCAAGAAGGTGCTGCAGAGCAATGCGGCGCGCTTGTACAATCTCCCGTTCTGAAGATCCGGGAACGATGCAGGGGCTGCGGCGTCGAGGCGCCGCGGCCCCCTTTTCGCGGGAGTGACGACATGAGCGACGACAAGACCCCCGACGCCAGCGCCGCCGATATCCGCGCGATCGCCGACAGCGTGATCGAGATGGAGGAAGAACTCGAAGTCTCGGGCAATGTCGCGATCGAGGACGCGGTGCTGCGCCGGGCCAAGGCCAAGCTGCATGTGTGGATCGACGAGGCGGTCGGGGTGGTGATGACCCCGGCGCTCGGGCGGACCACGATAATCCACGCCAATGGCCGCCGCTCGACGATTTCGTCGCCCGACCTGGCGATGCTGCTCAGCCTGCCGGATTGAGCGCGCGCCGGACCGACGATCTGCGCGTGCGGGCGCATTGCCATCCGAGATGTTGACCGCTTCGCGGCGGCACGCAACAATCGCGCATGTTGTCAGCCCGACCCCCGACCAGCGGCTATCATGCGTTCACGACCAAGTTCGACCATGTTGTCGCGGCTCGCGATTTGGACTTGGTTCTTGGCGTCCCGCTTGGTCGCGATCGGGATTCCCTCGATGCTGCATGGAGCGAGCTTCAGACAGGACTGCTGGCGTGGAGAACCCGTCTCCACATCGCCTGTGCCCAAGCTTCTACTCTTGTCAGAGAGCATCTGACTGACGAGGTTCGCCGCGACACGGTGGTATCTCTGCTCTTCGACCAATCGGGATCGATGCGGGGACAGAAGATGCTGTTTGCCGCAGCGACTGCAGATGTCACCCAGGAGTTTCTCCGATCGCTGCACATTTCCTGCGAGGTGCTTGGGTTTACAACGTCCGCTTGGCGAGGCGGCCGTTCACGTAACAGATGGAACTGGCGCTTCAGGCCCCGCAACCCAGGTCGACTGAACGACCTGCTCCATATCGTTTATAAAACTGCCGACGACCAACGGGCGAGCACGGGCGATTGGGCGTTTCGCCACATGCTGCGACCCGACCTTCCCAAGGAGAATATCGACGGAGAAGCGATCCTGTGGGCGGCCAATCGGCTCGACCGCCTCGACCGAGCACGAAAGATTTTGATCATTCTGTCCGATGGAGCCCCCGTGGACGATTCAACCCTGAAAGAAAACGGCCCAACCTATCTTTCGGACCATCTGCAGCACGTCGTCGAAGAGCTGAACAGGGCGTCCGACATCGAACTTTGCGCGTTTGGGATCGGGTTCGACACACATCACTTTTACACCACGCGAGACCATGTCGAAGCCCCGTCGGATCTCGGACATGGTCTGATAAACCTGATTACGAACAAGTTGGTCGACAATCGTCGAAACGGCGGGTGATCACTTGTCTGCGCGGGCTTCCCGTGGCAGCAGATCGTCGCGATCGCCCTCATAGCATGCCCGTGACGACGACGCTGCCGTCCGACGCCGAACTCAAATTGCAGACCTACTCCGCCGGTTAGCAGGGCCGATGACCGTCGCCGGCCTCCGGCGCTTCGGCCGCCGCAGCGATCATGTCGCGATAGACCAGATCGGCGACGACCCGCGGCCGGGCGTGGATCTCGTCGCCATACCAGGCCGCCTCGGCCCCCTTCGCGATCATCGGCGCGTCGGGACGTTCGAGCGCCGCCAGCACCGCATCGACGATCCGGCCGATGTCATGCTCGCCCAGATCGCGCTTCGTCTCGCGGATTGCCCTCGCCAGTTTCTCGCGCATCGTCCTGCTCCATCGCGGTGATGCGGCAAAGGATGCGGAGCGCCGCGGCGGGCCGCAAGCGAGGCGGGGGTGCGGAGGATCAAGCCGATCGCCGCCAGATCCTCCCTAAAGCGCAGCTTTGGGGAGGGGGACCACGAAGTGGTGGAGGGGTCCTCCAACCGTGAATGCATGAGATCGGCCAGCTTCTGCCCAACCCCTCCGTCGCCTTCGGCGCCACCTCCCCACGCTACGCGCAGGGAGGATCTCAGGCCCGCGCGGTCCTCAGCGGCATGCCCAGCGCGCCGAAGCCGACCGCCAGCGCGATCATCACCGCCATCGCCGCGATCGTCCACAGCGCCGCGGCGGTGCCGCCGGTCATCGCGATCGGTTCGAGGATGAACTGGGTGAGGAACGGGCTGCCATAGAGCGCGCCCTTGACCAGCCCGACCGCGCGGCCGCGCGACTGGGCCGGCGACACCATCAGCGCGAAGGTGGTGAGATTGGGGGTCATCATGCCGACCGCGAGTCCCTCGACGGTCAGGCCGAGCAGGATCGCCATCGGACTCGCCGCGAACGCGATCGCGGTCAGCCCGACCGCCGACAGCAGCGCGCCGGCGACGAACATCTGGGTGACCGACAGATAGCGGCGGATCAGCCCGTAGCCGATCGCGGCGCCCCCCGACATCAGCACGTTGGGCAGGCCGTAAATCGCGATGTCGCGCGCGGATTCGACCCCGACCTCGCGCAGCCGGAACGGCCAGTAGAGCGCGGTCCCCATCGACAGCGTCCCCATGAACACCGCGAGCAGCAGCGCGCGCCACGGCACCTCGTCGAAGCGCGGCATCAGCCGCCCCTGCTCGGCGACCGGCAGCGACCGGCCGCGGCCGGCGGGGATGCCCCAGGCGATGGTCAGCGCGACCGGCACCGCCAGCGCATAGACGGTGAAGCCATAGCGCCAGCCGAGATCGAACAGCGCGCCGACCAGCGGGCTCAGGAACAGGATGAAGAAGGTCGCGAAGCCGGCGTTGAAGCCGAGCCAGCGGCTCTGCTGGTTGCCGCTATAATGGTCGCCGACCACCGCGGCGGTGCCGACCCCGAGCGCGCCGCTGGCAAGCCCGATCACGAAGCGCGCGGCGATGATCTGCCACAGCTCGGACATCAGCATGATGCCGCAGCCGACCAGCCCGAAGACGATCGCGGCGGCGAGCAGCACCGGTCGCCGGCCGAGCCGGTCGACGAGGAAACCGCTCAAGGGGGCGCCGATCATCATGCCGAGCCCGACCGCGGTCGCGACCGATTTGATCTCCAGCCCGTTGCTGCCGTCGCCGAACGCATCGCTGATCGCCGGCAGCATCACCGACACGGTGCCCGCGGCGATCGCCGGCAGGATGCCGGTGCCGAGGATCGCGAGCCGGCCCGCGACCGGCAGTCCGGTGAAGGGCGCTTCGGAGGCTGGAGGTGGCGTGTCGGTCGCTTGCGTCATCTCGTCCCTTTGTCCCGTCAGAATCGTACCTCGCGAAGGGGCTGGCTCAGCGCGCCATCAGCCCGTCATTGCCCGCCATCATCGGCGAGCGCACCGAATTCTGGAGGAAAGCGACCCCCATATATTGGCCGACCAGCATCGGCAGTTCGATCAGCGCCTTGTCGTCCATCCGCGCCGCGAGCGCCGCCCAGGTTTCGTCGGTGATCATCGCGTCGTCGAACATCTCCTCGACCGCGCGCAGCACCGCCCGGTCCGCGTCGGTCCATTCGGGCGCCGACGACCCGATCGTCACCCGATCGATCTCGACGCTGTCGAGGCATTTGAGCCGCTTGCTCATATTGACATGCTCGCCCCATTCGAACGGCGCCTGGCACAGCCAGCCGGTACGCAGGATCGCCAGCTCGCGGTCGCGCGCCGACAGCGCCCCGCCCGCCATCAGCACCAGCGCGAAATCGATATTGGGACGATAGAGCTTGGGGTGGCGCAGCGCGATCGCGATGAACTCGGGCACCTCGCCCTCCGGCGGCAGGCCGGCGGCGATCTTGAGTTCGCGGGTGATCTGCAGCACCTCTTCACTATACTCCTCGGGCTTGAGCGGCGCGATCCGCGGCGGCTTGCCGATGATGTCCGCCTCGCGCGCGCGGCTCCGCGCGGCGACGGTTTCCGGGTCTGCGATCGGGTCCGACATGCCTGCTCCTGACGTTTCTTCGCCCGCGGGTTTGCAGGTCGCGATGCGGCACCGCAAGCTTTGTCGGGCCTGGCGGCCCCCCAACGGGGTTAAGACCGTGCGGGCGATGCCGACGCCCCATAATCATGGTGGCATCCGGGTTCCACCTTATCGCCCTGTTAACCATATTGCGCTTTATGGGCCGACAAGGGTTGCCGTCACGGGCGACCGCAGGGAGCCCAAGACGTTGCGTAGAGCCATCATCACCCTCGGCCTGTTGTCCACCCCGGCGCTGGCGCATGCCGAAGACGGCAAGTTCACCATCACCGGCAGCGCGCGCGCGCGGGTCGAGGCGCTCGACGGGCAGCCCCGCGCCAACCTGCCCGACAGCGAGGCGGCCTTGTTCCTGCGCACCCGCATCGCCGCGCGCTACGACCAGGGCATCTTCTCGATCGGCGGCGAACTGGTCGACTCCCGCGCCTATTTCGAAAATCACCGCACCCCCGTCGGCCCCAACGAGGTCGACGCGTTCGAGCCGGTCCAGGCCTATGTCGCGCTCAAGACCGGCACCCGCAGTGCGATCACCGCGGGCCGCTTCGTGATGAACCTCGGATCGATGCGGCTGTCGGCCGACGAGAATTTCCGCAACACCACCAACGGCTTCACCGGGGTCCGCTTCGACTGGGCCGACAAGGGCGGGGACAAGGCCACCGCCTTCTGGACGATGCCGCAGCAGCATCTCGCCGACGATGCCGAGGCGATCCGCAACGCCGAATTCGAGCTCGACCGCGAGCGTATCGGCTATCAATTCTACGGCGCGACCTTCACCAAGGCCAAGGTGCTCGGCGGCACCCTCGAAGGCTATAGCTACCGCCTGACCGAAAAGGATTCGCGCAAGGTCGCGACCCGCAACCGGCGGTTATGGACATCGGGCGTGCGGCTGTTCGCCAAGCCCGCCGCGCACAAGCTCGATTATGAGATCGAGGCGATCATGCAGGAGGGCAAGGCGCGCGCGACCACCGCGGTGACCGACGTCCGCGACCGCGACGTCTCGGCCTGGATGGCGCATGGCGCGATCGGCACGACCCTGCCCGGCGCGTGGAAGCCGCATCTGAAGTTCAGCGCCGACTATGTCACCGGCGAGGGCCCCGGCGCCGGCATCAGCCGCTTCGACACGCTGTTCGGGTCGCGATCATGGGAATTCGGGCCGACCGGGCTCTACGGCGCGATCTCGCGCGCCAATCTGGTCAGCGTCGAGGCGCGAATCGAGGTCGAGCCGAGCAAGGACTGGGACGGTTATCTGGCGGTGCGCCCGGCCTGGCTCGAAAACGCCACCGACAGTTTCGGGGTCACCGGCGTGCGCGACAGCAGCGGGAATTCGGGCCGCTTCGCCGGCGTCCAGATCGAAGGCCGCGCCCGCCGCTGGCTGATCCGCGACCGTCTCCGCCTGACCGCCGCCGCCGCCTATCTCGCCAAGGGCGACTTCCTCAAGGACGCGCCGAACGCGCCGAGCACGGGCAATACCAAATATGGCTATGTCGAGTTGATGGCGTCGTTCTGATCCCAAGCCTGCCTTCTGAAGCCTTCTCCCGCCTGCGGGAGAAGGCTTCAGAAGAAGGACGCCCGCTCAGCGCCGTAGCCGCCCGCCCAGCCACCAGCAGAACCCGGCGACGATCGCCAGCATCGCCGCGAGCACGCCCGCGAAGAACGGGATATAGCCGTCCATCTCGTCATAGGCGTGCATGCCCTCCGCGGTGAACAGGCCCCAATAGCAGAAGATCGCGAGCGGGATCGCCGCTACGCCGAAGGTCGCCGCGATGAGGCGAAGTGCCGTGGCCATGATCATGCGACTTTCATCATCGGTGGTCCTTCATGGTAGCACGGCATGACGATGGCTGACGCTGGATGGACATATATCCGGCGGCAAAGGTCGAGCCGACGCGGCTGCTATTCTTCGGCAGTCGCCAATTTATACTGCTCCAAGATCATGTCACCACGCTCATGACACGCGACATGCACAATGAGGATGTGATCGATTTCTACAGTCGGATGTTCCGCGCAGCTTCCGACAAACCACAACGCTTCCGAGAGCGTATCCTTCGCGTGCCACGTCGTCATAACGAACTTGTCGCCAGGGATTGTCGCTCCCTCGAACGCACCGATATTGGCATCGTCCATGCTGTCATGCCACGCTTCGCAAGCCTCTCCCCACGCACAAAAATAAAGGCAACCATGGCGGACAAGCCATTCATTGATCTCGCCGCGCCATTCACTGGCTGCCACATCTTCAAGCACGACAATGGCCTTGAATGGCGGAAGCGACAGCACAGGCGGTGAGTCACCACTCCTCAAGTGGACATAGCTGATCGCATTCATCGAGAGATCATATCCTAGCCCCCGCGGCTGTCCATCAAGGACCCATTTCCAGCCAACTGGCTTGCAGGAAACAACAGGCCTCCCCTACCCGCCCGCCATCCCATCCGCGCGCAGCCGCTCCGCCAGATAATCGACGAACGCCCGCGCCGCGATCCGGGTGGTGCGGCCCATCGGGAAATAGGCGTGGACCGGCAGCGCCGCGGTCTGCCAGTCGGGGAGCAGTTCGACCAGCCGGCCATCGGCCAGTTCGCGCGCCGCGCCCCAGGACGTCGTCGAGGTGATGCCGAGCCCGCCCGCCGCCGCCGCGATCGCCCCCGACGTGTCGTTGGTCGAGACATGGGGTTCGAGCGCGACCGCGACCGTCTCGCCGGCGCGTTCGAACGTCCAGGAGGTCGACTGCGCCGCGGCCGGGCCGCCGATGATGCGGTGCGTCTTGAGGTCCGCCGGCACGCATGGGGTGCCCGCGCGGTCGAGATAGGCGGGCGCGGCGACGATCACCCGCCGCATCGTCCCGATCAGCTTCGAGGTGCCCGCGGCATCGGGCAACACCCCGACCCTTATCCCGACATCGACCGCCTCGCGCACCATGTCCTGCCAGCGATCCTCGAGCAGCAACTGGACATGGAGCCGCGGATGGCGATCGGCGAAACCCGCCAGCCGCGGGAACACCACCCGCGTCCCCATCGTCACCGGCATGCCGATCCGCAGCATGCCGCGCAGTTCGCCGCCGTCGCGCACGCTGTTCTCGGCATCGTCGAGGGCGGCGAGGATCGGATCGATCCGGATCAGGAATTCGGCCCCCGCCTCGGTCGGCACCACCGCGCGGGTGGTCCGCGACAGCAATCTGGTGCCGAGCCCCGCCTCGAGATCGGCGATCATCCGCGACGCCTGCGACTGCGCCAGCCCGCATTCGCGCGCCGCCGCCGAGAAGCTGCCGAGCCGGGCGACGCGGCTGTAGAGGCGCAGGGACGCGATATCCTTCATCGGCATGGATATAGCCCGGAAAGGCCTGCTCGGCACGCGATTAATGCTGGATCGGCATAAGTCATAGCCCGAACCGACGGCTACCGCGCCCGGCGGCGGCGGTTCATACCCCGGTCATCGGCAAGGAAGCCCGGCTCCCGGATCCGACAAACGGAACTTCGAAATTCATCGCGGCGGGATTCGCCGAACGGCTTTTTGCGCCCTTTTTCAACCAGCTCATCACGGAGTCAGCATCATGGCAAAGAAGATTCTCATCACCGGCGCCACCGGCGACACCGGCCGCGCTACGGTCCGCGAAGCGATCGCGCTCGGCCTCGACGTCCGGGCGATGGTCCGCGGCATCGACGCCCGTTCGGACGCGCTCGCGGCGCAGGGTGCCGAGATCGTCGTCGGCGACCTGCTCGACATCGACATGATCCGCGCGGCGATGGAGGGCGTCGACGCCGCCTATTTCGTCTGGCCGGTCCAGCCCGGGCTGATCGCGGCGACGGTCAATTTCGCCCAGGCCGCCAAGGAGGCCGGGGTCAAGACGGTGATCAACCTGTCGCAGCGCTCGGCCGATCGATACTCGACCAGCGACTCCTGCCGCGACAGCTTCATCGCCGAGCGGGTGTTCGACTGGTCGGGGCTCGACGTCATCCATCTGCGCCCGACCTATTTCCTCGAATGGCTGCTCTACCCCTGGCAGCTCCCTTATCTGCAGCAGGGCGTGCTGCGGATGCCGGTCGGCAAGGGCCGCCATTCGCCGATCGCCGCCGACGATCAGGGCCGCGCGATCGCCGCCCTGCTCAAGGCCCCCGAAGCCTATATCGGCCAGACGATCGCCCTGTCGGGGCCGGTCGAGATGGACCATGAACAGATGGCCGCCGAACTCAGCGAAGCGCTCGGCCGCCCGATCGTCTTTCAGGACCTGCCGATCGACGATTATTGCGCCTCGATCGCGGCGATGGGGGTGCCGTCCTACATCGTCGAGCATCTGCGCGGCGCGATGGCCGATTATCAGAACGGCCATATGGCCGGCGCCGACGACAATATCGAGCGGATCACCGGACGCCGTTCGATGACGGTCGGCGAATTCGCCCGGCTCCACGCCGACACGCTCAACGCCACCGCGCAATAACCCTCACGCCTTCGAACCGATGGAGACCGACATGACCCTTCTCGACACCCTCACCCAGCGCAACGCCGCCTTCGCCGCGCAGGATTTCACCCCCGAACTCAAGATGCTGCCGTCGCTGAAGACGCTGATCATCGGCTGCGTCGACCCGCGGGTCGATCCGATGGACATCTTCCAGCTCCAGCCCGGCGAGGCGGTGGTGATCCGCAATGTCGGCGGGCGGGTCAGCAACGACCTGCTCGACACGCTCGAACTGCTCCGCACGGTCTCGAGTGCCGCCGGCAAGCCGATCGGCGAAGGCTGGAACCTGATCGTCCTCCACCACACCGATTGCGGGATCATCGGCTGTTCGCACCATGCCCCCGATCTGCTCGCCCATCATCTCGACGTCACCCTCGAAGGGCTCGACGATCTCGCGATCAGCGACCCGCACGAGGCGGTCGCCCACGACGTCGCCGCGCTCAAGGCCGATCCGCGGCTGCCCGCCGCGCTGACGATCTCGGGCCTCGTCTACGACGTCGCCACCGGACAGATCGACACGATCGTGCCGCCGAGCCTGGCGCGGGCGAAGTGATATCCTCCCCATCGTAGATGGGGAGGGGGACCACCGAAGGTGGTGGAGGGGTGGTGCAGAACCTTGCCAGAGACGCTGATTTCAAGGTCGGAAAACCCCTCCACCGCTACGCGGTCCCCCTCCCCGCGCTTCGCGCAGGGAGGATCAAAAGTCCCGGGCCAATGCGCCCCTCACCGCTTCCCCACCAGACTGACGAGCTGCAACCCCGCGGCGACCGCCGCCAGCGCCACGCCGAGCACCGCCACCGCGCCCCAGCCGCCGATCCGCCAGGCCTGGGTCGCGGCGGCCGATCCGGCGGCGCCGCCGAGGAACATCGTCCCCATGAAGATCGTGTTGAGCCGGGCGCGCGCTTCGGGGCGCAGCGCGTAGACGATGTGCTGGTTCGACACGAGCGCGCCCTGCACCGCGAAGTCGAGCAGGACGACGCCCGCCACCAGCCCGGCGATCGAGGTCCAAAGTCCGAAGATCGCCCATGACGCGAGCGTCAGCAGCGCGCCGAGCGCGATCACCCGGTGCGGGCCGCGCCGGTCGGCGATCCGCCCGGCGATCGGCGCGGCGAGAATCCCGACCGCACCGACGATCCCGAACAGCCCGGCAACCTCGGCGCCGAGGCCGAAGCGCGGCTGTTCGAGCCGGAAGGCGAGGATCGTCCAGAAGGCGGTGAAGGCGGCGAACAGCAGCGCCTGGGTGACCGCCGCGAGCCGGAGCGCCGGAAATTCGCGCCACAGCCCGGCAAGCGATCCGATCAGCGCGCGGTACGACAGGTCGCTGTCGGGATGGCTGCGCGGCAGCGCCGCCGCCATCCAGCCGCCGAGCGCGAGCGCCATCGGCACGCCGAGCCAGAACATCTCGCGCCAGCCGGCATGCGCGGCGACGAAGCCCGCCAATGTCCGGCTGAGCAATATCCCGCACAGCAGCCCCGACATCACCATGCCGACGACCGCGCCGCGCCGTTCGGGTGGGGCGAGGTGGGCTGCGAACGGCACCACCTGCTGCGCGACGGTCGCGGCGACCCCGACCAGCAGCGAGGTCGCGATCAGCAGCAGCGCGCTCGGCGCCATTGCGGTCGCGACCAGCGCGAGCCCGAGCAGCCCGAACTGGCCGATGATCAGCCGCTTGCGCTCGACGATGTCGCCGAGCGGCACCAGCAGGAACAGGCCCGCGGCATAGCCGAGCTGGGTCGCGGTCGGCACCAGCCCGGTCATGGCCCCCGGCAGGTCGCGCTCGATAACGCCGAGCATCGGCTGGTTATAATAGATGTTCGCGACCGCGACCCCGGCCGCCACCGCCATCGCGATGGTGAGCGCGGGGCCGATCGCGGGCGCGGCGGCGCTGGTCTGGGTCTGGGTCGTGGCGGTCATGACGATGCTCCGGGCGGAGCGTCCGCCCCTGGGGAAATGTGGCTTGTCGAAACGTAGAGCTTCGATCGACCGCCGTCTTAGCGTGCCCCTGCCGGTCGGCTCATCATATTTGAGTATATATGATCGAACCGAACACCGGGCGATTCCGGCGCGCCGCGATCTCGACCTGCCGCCGCTCAGCCCTGGTCGGCGAACATCGCCATGGTCTCGGCGGCGGTCAGCCGGGGATGGTCGCCCGCGAGCGCATAGCTGCCGGGCTTGGCATCGACGAACAGCTCGCTTTCGAGCGCGAAGCGCGACGGATCGTCGAACGCCTGGATCGAGGCGATGGTGACGCCGCCCGCCTTCAGCCGCCAGAACAGGGTCGATCCGCACCGACCGCAAAAGCCGCGCTCGGCCCAGTCGGACGAGGCGTAGAAGCGGACGTCGCCGCTTATCTCGATCGTGTCGCCGCAATCGACGCCGATCCACGCGCCGCCCGAACTGCGGCGGCAAAAGTCGCAGTGGCAGACATGCATCGCGCGCGCCGGTTCGGCGGTGAAGGTCACGTCCCCGCACAGGCAGCGGCCCGGCATCGCCAGCAGCCGGTCGGTACCATCCATCGTCAATATCCTCCTTCTTCGAAGAGCGTCGCCGCGGTTCCTAGAAATCCAGCTCCGCCCGCCAGCCAACGACATCGACGCTATAGTCGCGCCGCGCGCCCGCGGCGATCGCCGCATCCTGATAGGCGAGATGGCCGTAATTGAGGTTGAAGCGCAGAAACTCGATCGGGGTCCAGATGATCGCCGCGATCGCCGCGTCCTGTTTGCCGCCGACGATGCCGCGGTCGTCGAGGTCGAGATGGTCGTAGCGCAAAGTGACCTGCACCGATCCCATGCCGCCGCCGCCCATCGGCCGTTTGGGCTTGGTGCTGGCGAAGATGCCGTTCTTGTAGGCGCGGGTCTCCCCGGTCAGGAAATACCCCACCTCGGCATAGCCGCCGAAGAAGGTCGGATCGGCAAGGCCCGGCCGCCGGACGCGTAGCCAATGGGTCTCCCCCGCCCAGTGGAACGGACCATAGGTGCCGGCGAGTTCGAGGCCATAATGGGTCTCGCCGATCGCCGACAGCGCCGGGGTGGCGAGGTAACGGCTGTTGACGCTGTGGAGATAGGGGCGCTGGCGATAGCGTTGCGGGGTCTCGGCCAACCGGTTGAAATCGCGCCTATGGGCCGAGCCACCGACATGGAGCTGGGCGCCCCCGAGCTTCGGCGCGAGGACGATGCGGCCATCGACGCCATAGCTGTCATTCTCGTCGCCGCCATTGGGGCCGTCGGCCGAATTGAGCAGCGAGTCCGCGCTGTCGGAGAACAGCCCGGCCTGGGCGAGCAGCACGCCTTTGCGATATTGCAGCGACAGCCCGAGCCGCCGTTCGAAGCCGAAGGCGTCGGTGAACGCCGCGCGCTCCATCACCGATCCGGTGGTGTCGCCGATCAGCTCGTCGAGCGACTGGAACTGGTTCTGGTTGCCGAGCGCGAGCTGCACCCGGCCTTTTTCATAGGTGATGAAGGTGTCGACCAGGTCGACGCCATTGTCCGACAGTTCGGTTTCGAGCTTGTAGCCGAAGCCGCCGCCGAGCACGCCTTCGCCGCCCAGCCGCAGCCGGCGCAGCTCGTTCGAATAGCCCTTCGCCTTGTCGTCGATGCTGGCCGGCGCCAGCAGCACCCCGGCGTCATATTGGATGCGGCCCTTGACCTTGAAGCTCGCCGATCCGTTGCTGAAGACCGGGCTGCCCTTCCAGCTGATGCTGGTTTCGGGGACGGATTTGGCGGGCGCCGTCGCGGCGATCGCGGCAGCCTTGTCGGCGGCCGGCGGCGGCGGCGCCATGCCGAGCCGCGCCTCGATCCGCGCCATCTGCGCCTTGAGCGCGCGCAGCTCGCTGCGCAGTTCCTCGGCCTCGGCCGCGCCGAGTTCGGCCTCCGCCATAGCCGGCGCCGGCGCGAAGACCAGCGCCGCCACCGCGCCCATCGCCATCCTGCTCTTCATCGTCTCGCCTCCGTTGCGGAAGCGCGGCGATTATGACGGTCACATTGCTGGTTGGCGCGATTATGATGACGGTTTCGTGACATCTGCATTTGCTCCCGCCGGGTTCGACCCGGGAGCAGTGGCAGTGGATTGTTGCGGTGTCGGGGAGGTGCTGAGACAATCAGCAACAATGGCGCGGAATCAGACCGACGAAATGACCGTCAATGCTCGTGGCGATGATGCAGATCGGGATAATGCGGATGGCTATGGACCAGCCGGGCATGGCGATGGGCATGGACATGCGGTTCGCCGGGCCGATCGTCGGACGTCGTCTCGCCGGGGCCATGATCATGCTGGTGGTGCGCGTCGTGGACATGGGCATGGCTATGCTCGAGCGGGGTATGTTCATGCTCATGGGCGTGGCGTTCGGCGAGGTGGAGCCACAGGCCGATCGCCATCAGCACACCGGCGACGACCAGCCGCGCCGTCACCGGCTCGCCGAACAGGCCGAGCGCGATGACCGCGCCGATGAACGGCGCCATCGAGAAATAGGCGCCGGTGCGGGCGGTGCCGAGATGGCGCAGCGCCAGCACGAACAGCACCAGGCTGGCGCCATAGCCGAGAAAGCCGACCAGCGCCGCGCCGGCGAGGACCGGCAGGCCCGGAAGGGTCGCCCCGAGCGCCGCGGCGAGCGCGAGGTTGACGATGCCCGCGGCGAGCCCCTTGATCGTCGCGATCTGCAGCGGGTCCGCGCCGCTGACCTTGCGGGTCAGATTATTGTCGATCCCCCAGGCGAGGCAGGCGCCGGCGATCGCCGGCACCCCCGCCCCCATCGCGCCGCCCGCGCCCGGCCCGAACCCCTGCCATGACAGGAGCAGCGCACCGGCCAGGATCGCGAACGCGCCGACCAGCAGCCGGCGGTCGACATTCTCGCGGAACACCGCCCAGGCGATCGCCATCGTCGCGAGCCCTTCGAGGTTGAGCAGCAGCGCCGCCGACGAGGCCGGCGTGGTGGCGAGCCCGATCATCAGCAGCACCGGCCCGGCGACCCCGCCGCTCATCACGATCAGCGCCATCCAGCCCCAGTCGGCGCCGGCGAGCGGCGCCTCGCGCCGCGATCCGCCGAAGAGCCTGCGCCCGGCGGCGATCGCCGCAAGCCCCAGCCCCGATCCCAGATAGAGGATCGCCGCGAGCAGCCAGGGCGAGAATCCGCCGCCGAGCAGCGCCTTGGCGAGCGGGGTGCTCGCCCCGAACAGCGCCGCGGAAGCCAGCGCCAGCGCCGCCCCCGGCCAGGCCGTCCATGCTCCTATCGCCATTCCCCGCTCCTGATACCAAATCTCGGTGAGCCTGAATCACCGAGATTTGGTATCAGCCCGTGCGGCGCTTGAGCAAATCGATCGAGGATGCGTCAGCATCTTCGAGATCGCATATCATGCCGCGCCGCCGACCGGCGATCCGTCGGTGGCATGGCGCAGGCATGGGGAAATGCAAGAGGAAGACCCACGACGACGATCGCGTCGCGGGTCGCCGATCAGTACCTCAGAACTGCGCCTTCACGCCGATGTAGAAGGACCGCCCGACCATGTCGTAGGTGCCGACATCGGTGTTGTTCTGCGAGCTCGCCACCACCGGCAGGCCGCGGTCGAACAGGTTGGTGACGCCGGCGCGCAGTTCGAAGTCCTTGGTGATCTTCATCGTCCCGAACAGGTCGAACAGATTATAGGTCTTCACCCCGATCGACGGGTTGGTCGGGGTCGTCACCGCGGTGATGTCGTCCATCGGCCCCTGATAACGCCAGCGCAGGCCGAAGCCGACCACGTCCGAACCATAGCCGAAGGTGGTCAGCGCCTTCCAGCGCGGCAGGGTCCGGCCGAGCGTGCTGGTGCGGGCGAAATCCTGCACCGCCGACCCCGGCAGGGTCTGCACCTTGTAATGGTTGAGCCAGCCGATCCCCGAATTGACATAGACCCGGCCGCTGCCGTCGCCGATGCCGACGTCGGACAGATGGACGCCCCAGTTGAACTGGATCTCGACGCCGTCGGTCTCGAGCGCGCCGAGGTTGAGGAACGGCAGCGCGATGTTCGAGAGCTGCCCCTGCGCGTCGCGGGTGAGCAGCTGGCAGAAGCTGTTGGCATTCGAATAGGTCGGGTTGGTGCCGTCGAGATTATAGCATTTCGACAAGGTGGTGAGCCCCGGCACGCCCGAGATCACATTCTTGATCTTGATGTTGTAATAGTCGACCGACAGCGAGAAATCGCGCAGCCAGGGCGAGGCGAAGCGCGGGTTGAGGATGAAGCCCAGATTATAGGTGGTCGCCTTTTCGGGGGTCAGCCCGAGATTGCCCGAGATCGTGCCGAGCGTCGCCGTCGTCGGGAAGGTATAGCTGTCGATCACCGCCGCCGGTACGCCCTGCGCGAGGCACAGCGCGCGGACCTGGGCGCCGCCCGATCCGGTGCGCGCGACCGAGCGGACGTCGCACGGATCGCCGACCGCGCCCGGCGGGGTGCCGAACTGGACCTGCGATCCGGTCGGCGGCGAGAACAGCTCGCCGATATTGGGGGCGCGAACCGCGCGCTGATAGCTGCCGCGGAACAATATCTGTTCGACCGGGCGCCAGCGCAGATCGGCCTCATAGCTCTCGACGCTGCCCGAGGTGGTATAGTCCGAATAGCGGAAGGCGCCGCCGACCGCGAGTTCCTGGAAGAAAGCGCGGTCCTTGAGCAGGGGCACGTCGATCTGCGCGGCGAGCTCCTTGACCGCGATCCGGCCCTTGGCGTCGGCCGAGGCGGCGACCGCCTCGATGTTCGACGATCCGGGCAGGAAGCTGCCGGGCTTGAGGTCGCTGTCGGCGAGATAATTATAGGTGTTGCGGCGATAGCTGGCGAGCAAGGCGAGCTGGACCGGCCCCGCGGGCAGCTCGAACACCGAGCCCGTCAGCTGCGCCTGCGCCTGGGTCTGGGTCAGATTCTCGCGGCTGAACGCGGTCTTGGTCAGATAGGTCTTGCAGGCTGTCGAAATGCTGGTGGCATTGGCGATGCCGAACGGATTGAACCCGCCCGCGCACAGCGAATTGCCGCCGTCGGCGGCGTTGAGCAGCGCCTGCACCCGGCTCTTGAGCACCGCATTGTTGAGTTCCTGCTCGTGACGCGACTTGTCCCAGGAGGCGTAGATATCCCATTTCCAGCTGCCGACCAGATCGCCCTTCAGGCCGCCGGCGAATTGCGAGACGGTGTAATTCTCCTCGAAGCTCTTGTCGCCGATCCCAACATAGCGGCCATTCCAGGTGAACGGCGCATTGGGGTTGGGCCGCGACGCCAGGATCGCGCGCAGATCGGCGGGGATGAACGGGTTGGTGACCGGAATGGTGGTGAGCGCGCCGACCTGGGTCAGGCTGCCGCCGCTGGCGGTGGTGACCGTCGAGTCGACATACATGACCTGGCCGTAGAAGGTGATCGCCTCGGTCACGTCATAGTCGAACTTGCCGAACAGCGCCTTGCGCTTGAGCGCGTTGAGCGCCTGAATCTGCTGGCCGACCGGCATCCGGACATTGCCGCCGATGATACGATAGGCGCCGGTGGTCGGCCCCTGATAATTGGTCGCCCCGGTCTGGGTGAACAGCGAACCATTGTTGTTGAAGCCGAGGTTGATCGTGCGGCTGACCGGGGTGGTCACGCCATAGCGGGCGAACACCGTGTTGATCGACGCCTGGGTCGGCAGGTTGAGCGCATCGGGCACATAAGTGCCGGTGCCGATGAACGACGACGGGGTCACCAAGTCGAAGAATTTGCGCTTGCTGCCGAGCAGACCCTGGCGGTCGGTGTAGCTGGCGGCGACCACGACATGGCCGCGATCCTCGGCGAAGCGCGCGCCATAAGCGACCGAGGCGTTGAACTTGCGATAATCGCCGCGTTCGGAATCGCCGATCTGGATGTCGGTGCGGATGCCGTCGAACGGCGCCACCGTCTTGAAATTGACCACGCCCGAGATCGCGTCCGACCCGTAGATCGCCGAGGCGCCGCCGGTGATCACGTCGACCCCGCCGATGATCGCCTCGGGCAGGATGTTGAT
Organism: Rhizorhabdus sp. GW822-FHT03C02; assembly: GCF_058801765.1. Lineage (NCBI taxonomy): Bacteria > Pseudomonadati > Pseudomonadota > Alphaproteobacteria > Sphingomonadales > Rhizorhabdaceae > Rhizorhabdus > Rhizorhabdus sp. GW822-FHT03C02. Next base: position 131,479 of record NZ_JBXANN010000009.1, on the reverse strand, counting down.
GTCGACATTGCCGTTGGCGTCGGAGATCGGCAGGCGCTTGCCGTCGAGCAGGACGAGGTTGCGGTTCGATCCCAGGCCGTGGAGGTTGACGGTGGCGCGGCCGCCGGTGCCCTGCCCACCGGTGCCGGCGCCGCCTGCGGGGGTGAAGCCCGGCAGCTGGTTGAGCGAGGCCTCGAGGTCGACGGTGCCGCTCTGCTTGAGCGCCTCGGGCGACACCGACACGATCGGGCTGACCGCGACATTGTTCGGCCGCGCGATCAGCGATCCGGTGACGACGATCTCGGCGACATCCTCGGCGGCGATCGGTTCGGCCGGCGCGGCAGGCGCCGCCGCCTGGGCGAAGGCGCCGGTCGATATGCAGGCGCACAGCAGCGCCGTCGCGATCGCACCGGTCGATGCCGTCCAGCGCGTTTCATTTCCCATTGTCATGATCATCCCCTCTTGTTGTCGGGCCGTTTCCCTGCGGCCCGTGCTTTTCACGCGATTTACCCAAGTCCTTATTTCGTGCGGCCCTCTGCCGTCCTGGCATCCCCGATCCGCGCATCGATGAAGTCGATCGCCTCGCCCAGCGCCTGGCGGCTCGCCTGCGCGGTCGCCTCGGGGGTGGTGCCGATCCAGCTATGATCGACCCCCGGGATGATGATCGTGCGCACCGGCACCCCGGCCTTGCGCAGCGCCGCGTCGAACGCCCGGGTCTGCGCGACCGGCACGGTGCGGTCGGCCTCGCCATGCATCAGCAGCATCGGCGGATCCGATTTGTCGACATAGGTGATCGGCGACGCCGCCTGCGCCAGGGCGGTGCAGTCATCCTTGCCGCAGCCGATGAAGCGGTCGGCGACCGACGCCGCGCCCTGCGGCCCCGGCGCCGCGCGCAGCGCGACGAAATCATAGATGCCGAACCACGACACCACCGCCTGGACGCAGTCCGACGCGGCGTCGGCGCCGGCGGCGGTCGAAGCGACGGTCTCGACATTGGCGTTCCTCGGCTCGGTCCGGCCGCCGGGTTCGAGTGCTGCGACCCCGCAGCTCGTCCCCGCCAGCGCGGCGAGCTGTCCGCCGGCCGACTGGCCCCAGATCGCGGCGCGCTTGGGGTCGATGCCATATTGGCCGGCATTGGCGCGCAGCCAGCGGATCGCCGACTTCACGTCCTGGATCGCGGCGGGCGACGGCGCCTCGCCCGAGAAGCGATATGCGGCCGAGGCGACGACATAGCCGCGCGCCGCCATCGTCGCGAGCACCGCGGGCCAGTCCTGATAGGCGGCGCTGCGGCGTGGCCCCCCGCCCATCCAGCCGCCGCCATGGACATAGACGATCAGCGGGCGCGGCCCGGCAAAGCTCTTGGGCGGCAGGAACAGGTCGAGCTTGAGCGGGCGATAGCCGGGCAGCGTCGCATAGACGGTATCGGGATAGCCGGTGACGCCGCCGGGGAAATCGACCTTGAGCCCGGCGAAGGAGTCGGCGCCGACCGCCTGGACCGCCGCACCGATCTTCACCGCATCGGCGATCTGCGAACCGGGGCTCGCCTGCGCGCCGCTCGCCAGGGTGGCGGCGACGCCGAGCAACATCAGGCGGGCAGGCAAATGCACCTTCATATCTCTCTCCCGTTCGGCCGGTCCCTCTTTGGGGGCCGGCTGCGGTGGAGCATTAAACTGCCCCTTTCCGCGCCATGGAGTTTCATGTACGAAACAGTCCGTGCAATGTCAATTGACGTAAAAATACGAAAGAGCGGACATGAGTGGGATGGGGATGGAACGTCAGGAAATCGCTCGGCGCAGCGCCGACAAACCGGCCTTTCTGACCGGGCTGATCGGCATGGACATCGCCGCGTCGCGGTCCCCCGCGATGCATATGGACGAAGCCGATTCGCAGGGGCTGCGACTCGTCTACCGGCTGTTCGACCTCGCCGCCGCCGGCCGATCGGCCGACGATCTCGCCCGGGTGATCGACGCGGTCGAGCTGGCGGGCTTCGCCGGGGTCAACATCACCCACCCGTTCAAGCAGCGGGTGATCCCGCTGCTGCACGAACTCGACGACGAGGCGCGGGCGATCGGCGCGGTCAACACCCTGCTGTTCCGCGACGGCCGGCGGATCGGCCACAACACCGACTGGTCGGGCTTCGCCGAAAGCTTCGACCGGCAGCTGGGCGGCGCGGCCTTGGGCAAGGTCGTCCAGATCGGCGCCGGCGGCGCGGGGGCGGCGACCGCGATGGCGATGCTCGAACGCGGCGCGCGCGAACTGGTGATCGTCGACCCGCAGGGAGACCGCGCGCAGGCGCTCGCCGCGCGCTTCGCCGGCCACCGCGCGGGGGCGACGGTGCGCGCCGGTACCGACGCCGCGGCCGAGCTGGCCGACGCCGACGGCATCATCAACGCGACCCCGATCGGGATGGAGGGGCATGACGGGGTGCCGGTCGACACCGCGCGGCTGCGGCCGGCGATGTGGGTCGCCGACGTCGTCTATTTCCCGCTCGAGACCCGCCTGCTGCGCGAGGCCCGCGCGATCGGCTGCCGCACCGCCCATGGCGGCGAGATGGCGATCTTCCAGGCCGCCCGCGCCTTCGACCTGTTCACCGGCCGCACCGCCGACCGCGAGCGGATGATCGCCAATTTCTGATAGGACCTGTCGCGCAGGCGCCGTCGAAGAGCGCCAACGCGGGAATGAGGATATGAGATGACCAACCTGATCATGCGCGCACAGAGGCGCCCTTCCCGATCCTCCCTGAAGCGCAGCTTTGGGGAGGGGGACCATCCGCAGGATGGTGGAGGGGTGGGGCAGAACCTCCACGCCCCTGATGTCTTCGCGGTCGGAGAACCCCTCCACCGCCTTCGGCGGTCCCCCTCCCCATCTGCGATGGGGAGGATCTAAGTGCAGCACACCCGCCCCCAAGCCCCCACCCGCGCCCGCTTCGGCATGCTCGCGCTGATCGCCACCGGCACGCTGGTCAATTATCTCGACCGCACGATCCTCGGCATCGCCGCCCCCGCCCTCACCAAGGATCTCGCGATCGACGCGGCGGTGATGGGGGTGGTGTTCTCGGCCTTCTCGTGGAGCTATGCCGCCTCGCAGATTCCCGGCGGGCTGTTCCTCGACCGCTTCGGCACGCGGCTGACCTATGCGCTGTCGGTCGGCTTCTGGTCGCTGTTCACTTTGCTCCACACCATCGCCGGCGGGCTCGCCTCGCTGCTCGGGCTGCGGCTCGCGCTCGGCATCGCCGAATCGCCCTGCTTTCCCGCCAACAGCCGGGTGGTCGCGACCTGGTTCCCGCGCTCCGAACGCGCCTTCGCGACCGGGGTCTACACCGTCGGCGAATATATCGGCCTCGCCTTTCTCAGCCCGCTGCTGTTCTGGATGCTTGCCGCCCATGGCTGGCGGTCGCTGTTCCTGGTCTGCGGGCTGATCGGCCTCGCCTTCACCGGCCTGTGGCTGCTGCGCTACCGCGAGCCCGCCCAGCACGGCCGCGTCAACCAGGCCGAGCTCGACCTGATCGCCGAGGGCGGCGGCATGGTCGGCGCCAGCGCCAAGGGCGCGCCGATCGACTGGAGCAAGGCGGGCAAGTTGCTGCGCTTCCGCCAGATGTGGGGGATCTGCATCGGTCAGTTCGCCGGCAATTCGACCTTGGTGTTCTTCCTCACCTGGTTCCCGACCTATCTGGCCACCGAACGCCATATGGACTTTCTCAAGATCGGCCTCTTCGCGATCCTGCCGTTCGCGGCCGCCTCGGTCGGGGTATTGTTCGGCGGCTGGTGGTCCGACGGGATGCTGCGGCGCGGGCGATCGGCCAATGTCGCGCGCAAGCTGCCGATCATCACCGGGCTGCTGCTCGCCTCGACGATCATCAGTGCCAATTTCGTCGAGTCCGACGCGGTGGTGATCGCGATCCTGTCGGTCGCCTTCTTCGCGCAGGGCATGGCCGCGCTGGGCTGGACCCTGGTCTCCGACATCGCCCCCGAGGGGATGCTCGGGCTGACCGGCGGCATCTTCAACCTCGCCGCCAATCTCGCCGGGATCCTGACCCCGCTGGTGATCGGCGCGATCGTCGCGGCGACCGGGTCCTTCTTCTTCGCGCTGGCCTATGTCGGCTGCCTCGCGCTGCTCGGCGCGCTCGCCTATATCTTCATCCTCGGCGACGTGCAGCGGATCGAACTATGATCGCGCTCGCCGCGCTGCTCGCGGCGGCGGCGGGGCCGCTACCCCCCGCCCCCTGCCCGCCGGGCACGGCGCTCGCCTATGTCTGCGGCGCCGAAAAGCCCGAGGACCTGATGGCGATCCCCGACACGCCCTGGCTGATCGCCAGCGGCTTCGCGCCGGGGGCGGGGCTCAAGCTGGTCGACACGCGCGCCCGCACCGCGACGCCCTGGTTCACCGGCGCCGCCGACCAGGTCGATCCCGATCCGGCCGCTTTTCCGCACTGCTCCGACCCGCCCGAACCGGCGCTGTTCGACACCCGCGGCCTGAGCCTGCGCGCGACCGGTCCTGGCCGCTTCGCGCTCCATGTCGTCAACCATGGCGGGCGCGAGTCGATCGAGCGCTTCGATGTCGAACTGCCAAAGGGCGTTGGCGTTGGCGCACCGCAACTGCGCTGGCGCGGCTGCCTGCCGATGCCGGCTGGCCAGGTCGCCAACAGTGTCGCGACCTTCGCCGACATGACCGTGATCGCCACGGTGCTGACCCGGCCGGGCACGACCATCGCCGATTTCGTACAAGGGAAGATCACCGGCGCGGTCTGGCAATCGCGCCCCGGCGACGGCCGGTTCACGATGATCGAGGGCACCGAATTGCCCGGCAATAACGGGCTCGAGATCGATCCCGACGATCGGCACTTCTACGTGGTCGCGTTCGGCTGGCACGCGGTGCTGGTCTATGAGCGCGGCCGCCGCCGGCCGGTGCGCCGGATCGACATGCCCGATTTCATGCCCGACAATATCCACTGGTCCGGCGGCCGCCTGCTCGCCGCCGGCATGCGCCTCGACGAGCCCGCCTGCGGCGGCCTGCGCCGGATCGTCAACGGCGAGGCCGACAAGATGCTCTGCCATCGCGGCTATGGCGTCGCCGAAATCGACTCCGCCACCGGCACCGTCCGCAGCTTCGCCTATGGCACGCCCGAAGCCGCCTTCAACGGCGTCTCGGCGGCGGCTGTGGTCGGCGACGAATTGTGGCTGGGATCGTATCAGGCCGACCGGATCGCGGTGCGGAAATTGCCCTGACGCAAATCGATTGCGCGTGCGTCGGCGTCCTCGAGATCGCCCATCACGCCGCCCGCGTGTCGAATTCCACGCGATCGATCACATCGCTCCAGTCGCATCCCGACGACAGACGATGAAGGGTGATGTTCGGATACCAGTAGCTTTTGTCGCCCTCGGCACCCCAACGCCAATTCGGCAGTTGCGGGATGAAGGCGTGGGTGGTGGTGCCGATGGCGCCGGCAAAATGCGCGACCGAATTGTCGATGCTCAGCACGATGTCGCACTCCGCGATCAAGGCAAACACCGCCTCGATATCGTCCAGGCAGTCGAAATCGCTCATGCAATCGAAACCGCGCTCGCGCAGCTTGGCGATATCCTCCGGTCGTGCGGAATATTGCAGGATCGCGATGGCGTGCCTGGCGGGGTCGAGGTTGCGCGCCAGCGCTTCGACCGGGATCGACCGCAACTCGCCATGTTCGGAACTCGCACTGAACCAACTCAGCCCGACCAGATCGCGGCCGCGCCTCACCCGTGCCGCGGCCATTCGAACATCGCTCCGCGGCACGGGAAGCAGGCTCGGCCGCGGCAGCGCGCCGTCGAGCAGGCCCCGGTGAAACAGGCCGAGCAGATCCCCCATCGCGATATGATAGTCGATCGCGTGAACCCCATGCGGTCCCTCGCGCGCGACGAACTCCAGATGCGGAAAGGTCGATCGCAAGAGCGAGAGAAGCCGCCGATCGCATTCGACGACAAAGGCGAAGTCCAGCGCTTGAACCAGATGGAGAAGTTGCAGGAACATCACCTCGTCGCCGATCCCCTGCTCGGCCCAGATATAGACACGCCCCGGCCGCGCCGTGGGCGTCCAGCGCCTTGTCGCAGAGAAGCGATCGACCTGCGCCGGCGACAGCCGGGCCGGATAGAGGCGCGTACCTCGCATGAGATCGCCCAAGGTCAGATAGGCGAGCGACAGATAGAATTTCGCCTTCGCATTCTGCGGGTCCAGCCGCAGGCATTTCTTGTAGAATTCGATGCTTTTCGAGAATTCACGCTTTTCATCGAGCACGCGTGCCTTGATGAAATAGCTTAGGAAATCCTTGCGACAGGCGAGCGCGGTCTCGACCGCGCCGATCGCCCCGTCGACATCCCCCTGGAGCATCAGGAACAGCGCCAGCCCCTGAAAGACGCGCGGCTCCCTGGGCCAATGCCGGGCAAGTTCATGATAGTGCGAAATGACCTGGAACGGCGCCATCTGGCCTTCCAGTTCGCGAACGCGCGCGAATTCGCTGTCGAACGTCATACCCTATCCTGCCGTCGTGGTGCCTTGCCACCTCGCTGTATCGCCGCCGGAGGCGGCGGGCCAGCCGTAACCCGTTGCCTCGAAAGGCAATGTTGCCGGATGGCATCGTCGATATCCGGTGCGGCCCGATCAGACGCGATTCGATCGGGTCCTGTCCCGGTCGCCCGATCTTGGATTACAGGTCGATGGGGGAAATAGGATTCTGGCACGCTGGCGGACATGTCTCCGGCAAGATTTGCCGAAAGGAATAGGGAGGAAGCGGCTTTCCAGAGCATTTTCAAGTCAGGTGGAATCACCTGACGGCTCGGAAAATGCGGAAAACAAAGGCAATCCAGAGCATGTCCTGATCAATCCGATCAGGGCATGCTCTAGATGATGATCCGAACGCGATCCGCCTGAAGCAGGCGTTCGGCATCACGCCGACATTCGGCCGCGAAATTCAACAAGCTCGATATGGCGGCGCCATCGGTCAGGTTCCGGCTGATCCGCTCACAGCGCTCAGCCTCGACGCACAGATTGTGGATGTCTCGGGCCATTGTCGTCGTATTCCGTGATGTCTCTCGATATCGCGCCCCTACGCGACCGGATTTGCATCGTTATGTCGGTTTGTTTCAACAAAGCAGCATCACGGCGGCGATGCCGGCGTGACGCCGGCATCACCGCGGGACCATGGCCCGGAACACCGATATCGGCGAACCGCGCCGTGCTTCGGAGTTTCCGCAGGCCGCTCAGCCCTCGATCATCTCCGTGCCCTTGATCGTCGTCCGATGCATCACCCGGCCCGACGCCTTGTCATACGGGGTGGAGCGGTGGAGCAGGCCGGGATTGTTGAACATCACCATGTCGCCGGTGCGCCATTTGTGGCGATAGACGAACTGCTCGGTGGTGCAGAAGTCGACCAGTTCCTCGAGGAAGGCGGCGCCTTCCTCATGCTCCATGCCGACGACGTCGAGCGCGGTGACGCCGATCAGCAGCGAGGTGCGGCCGTCCTTCTGGTGCCACACAAGCGGATGCTCGGTCGGCGGGAACACCGCGTCCCAGCGGGCGAAATCCTCGGGCTGCGGATCGTCGTAGAAGCGCGGGCCGACCGCGCGGAAGCAATGGACGACGCGCAGCGTCTCGAGCTTGTCCTTCATCGCCTGCGGCATCGCCTCCCAGGCGGCGAACAGATCGGCGAATTCGGTGTCGCCGCCCGCGCTCGGCGGCACCTCGCACTTCAGCAGCGTGCTCTTCCCCGGCACATTGTAGGACGTGCCGTCCATGTGCCACCAGTCGTTGCCGCGGATATAGTCGAGATGGGTCTTGTCGTCCTTGTCCTTGGTGACGCGGTAGATGCCCTTGTCGCTCGACGCGGTGCCGTCATAGGCCTTGTCGAGCGCATGCTGGTCGCCCAGCGCCGAACTGAAGGTGCTGAACTGGTCGTCGGTCAGCCCGATCTGCGGGAAGACGAGCACGCCATAGCGGCTGAGCGCGGCCATGACCTGCTCGGTCACGCCGGGGTTCATCACATCATCGGCTGCGATCCGCACATAGGCGCCCATCGGGGCATCGATCGGTTCGATTTCGACCTTGGTCAATACGCTCGCCATCAGCTTACCTGTCCTCGAGTTTATGTCTCTGCTCGAACCGGCCGGTCGCCCGGCCGCTTCTTCGATTGCTGAATGGCTATCATTTTCTCGTCCGATTCTCAAGATCAATAAGTATGCTTAGTATTCCCGCGACGGACGATCGGTGCTCCCCGGGATGCGAACTCCGCAGGGGCGGGTCGGATTCACGGCTCGCGGCTCTAGAGCATGTCCTGATCAGATTGATCAGGACATGCTCTAAATTGTCTTTGTTTTCCGCATTTTCCGAGCCGTCAGGTGATTCCACCTGACTTGAAAATGCTCTAGCCGGGATGCCACCGGAAATGGCAGACATCCGATCAGATGCGAGGAGACGTCCGATTCCGCAGAAAAAATTGGTGACGCTCGCCCAGATGGGCGCGGTGGGCGAGCTGTTCAGCGTCCACCTCAATCAACTCGACCATCTTGTCCGCAAGGCCACCGCGGAGGCGTGGGACAACCGGGAATTGCGAACGGGCACGATCGGGGCGCTCTCGCTGATCGCCGCCAATCCGGGATTTTCCCAGAACGACATCGTCGAGAACACGCTGTTCGACAAATCCGCCGTCAACGCCATCGTCAACGGCCTGGAGGAAATCGGCTGGGCCTATCGCCGCGCATCGACGACCGATCGCCGGCGGTACGAACTCTATGCCACCGAAGAGGGCCAGGCCGCTCTCAAGCGAATCGTCGCCCGTATAAAGGCCATTGAATCACGCATGCTGGCCGGCCTTGCCGACGAGGAACACGCCCTCCTGCTCGACCTTCTCGACCGCCTTCATGCCTCAGTCATTGCAGCAAATATCTGAGATAAATTGCTAATTCTCATTTTTTAGACGCTCGAAAGAAGGTTTGCATTTGCCTAGCTTCCTGTTAGTTGTTGTTAACAACTAAAAACGGATTCTGGAGGTTGAGGGCAGGTCGAAATCGACCATCTGAAGGCACAGCGATCACGACGTCAGGCTGAACCGGCACGCATGCGCATTCCGCCAAGCAGGTTCGTCGCTTTCATTCGATCACAAGCCTCCTGTTCGTTGAGCTTGTCTGTGATTTAAACGACAGATTCCGATTGAGGACGCTATCTCGATAGACCGTCCTTGGTATTCGCGTATAAAATTCGAATTCTACAACGATAATCAAAATAATCATAACTGCGATGCCGATAATAATCGCAACAGGGAGAGAGTGATGAAAAGAGTATCCGGAATAAAGTTCCGTAAACTGGCGATGGGCGTGGCGGTGGCCGCGCTCTTTCCGGGCGTGGCGTTGGCGCAGAGCGAAGCGGCCGGCCAGGCGCCGGCTTCGCCGCAGGACGACGTCCAGTCGCTGCCTGCCTCCGGCCAGGCCGCGAAACCCAATGCATCCCGCCCGCGCATCGACGATACCGAAATCGTCGTCACCGGCACGCTGATCCGCGGCATCGCCCCGGCCGGCAACAATGTCCTCAACATCACCCCCGGCCAGGTCACCGCCACCGGCGGCACGACGAGTAACCAGGTCCTCGCCAGCCTGCCGCAGGTCGCCAACTTCTTCAACGCGATGCCGGTCGGCGTCTCGCCGGTCGCGGGCTCCAACGCCAGCAACCCGATCAGCCGGCCGAACCTGCGCAACCTGCCCGCCGCCAACACCAGCGGCGGCGCCCAGACCCTCGTCTTGATGGACGGGCATCGCATCGTCGGCGCCGGCACCCAGCAGGTCGCGGTCGATCCCGACATGATCGCCCCCGGGGTGATCGAACGCGTCGAAGCGCTCACCGACGGCGGCTCGGCCGTCTATGGTTCGGACGCGCTCGGCGGCGTGCTCAACTTCATCACCCGCCGCCGTTTCGACGGCGTCCAGGCAAGCGCGCGCTACGGCTTCGGCGACGATTACCGCACGGTCGACGGCAGCGCGATGGTCGGCAAGGACTGGGGCAGCGGCGGCTTCTACGTCGCTTATGGCTATAGCCATCATGACGCGATCCTCGGTTCGGACCGCGACTTCGTCCGCAACATCAACTACACCACCGGCGTGCCGGTCGGCCGCAATTGCGCCAACCCCAATGTCACCGTCGGCGGCGCGAGCTATGTCGTCTCGGGGGCGACCCTGGCCGCCGGCGGCCCGAACACGTGCGACGTGTCGGACAATTTCGGCATCTACCCGAGCTCGACGCTGCACAATGCCTATGCGCGCCTCGTCCAGGATCTGAGCGAGAACATCCATTTCGACTTCTCGGCGCTCTACGCCAACCGCGCGACGCGGGGCTATGGCGGTACGCTCGGCCAGGGCAATCTCGGCGGCGGCGCGACCGGCACGGTGACGCTCCAGCCGACCAACCCCAATTACCGCCCGGTCCCCGGCGCGACCACCGCGCTGCCCGAGACCGTCCAGTTCAACTATGGACCGCTGCTCGGCGACCTCTCCGGCGTTCTGCGGACCAATCTGAAGACGTTCAGCCTCGCGCCGCAACTGGCCGCCGATATCGGGGCCGGCTGGCAGGCGCGGGCGTTGATGAGCTACGGCCGCTCGACCGTCGATTACAAGAACAGCCAGGTCAGCGCCGCCGCGCAGACCACCGCGATCGCCAACGGCACCCTCAACCCGTTCAACGTCGCCGCGACCAGCCCGACCACGGTCGCGGCGCTGACCGGCTTCGACCGCGGCCTGGGCCGCAACGAGCTGTACGACTATCGCGCAATCGTCGACGGGCCGCTGTTCGCACTGCCGGGCGGCGACATCCATGTCGCGCTGGGCGCCGAGCATATGCAGGATAATTTCCGGCGCCGGATCAGCAGCGCCGCGCTCGTCCTCCAGCCGCCGGCCGATTATACCCAGAAGGTGGATTCGCTGTTCGGCGAGCTTCAACTGCCGGTGGTCAGCAAGGACAATGCCCGGCCGCTGCTCCACGAGTTCACGATCTCGGCGTCGGCGCGCTACGACAAGTACAACGACTTCGGCGACACCTTCAATCCGAAGGTCGGCGTGACCTATCGGCCGATTTCCTGGGTCGCGCTGCGCGGCAACTGGGGCAAGTCGTTCAACGCGCCGAGCCCCACCGACCAGCTCGGCACCGCGACCTCGACCGCCAGCCCGGTGCCCGCCGCCTTCCTGATGGCGCCACCGGGGGTGACCTTCGCAGCGAACGAGACCGGCGTGTTCCTCGGCAGCGGCACCGCCGCCGGGCTCACCCCGCAAAAGGCCACCAACTGGTCGTTCGGCGCCGAACTGACCCCGCCCTTCGCCGAAGGGCTGACGCTGAACGCCTCTTATTATCATATCAAGCTCAAGGGGACGATCGGCCGGCCGGTCACCGGGCCCAGCCTCGCGCCATTTTTCGCGAGCTTCCCGAACCTGTTCATCACCCGTCCCTCGGGCCAGCAGCTCACCCAGTTCCTGAGCACGCTCAAGCCGTCGAACATCAACTTCACCGTGGTCAATCCGACCTCGACGGCGCAGGCGATGATCAGCAGCGGCGGCAACGTCCAGCCGGTTGGCCTGGTGCTCGACACGCTGGTGCGCAATCTCGGCGAAACCTCGCTGAGCGGGCTCGACTTCGCGGCGAACTATCTGCGCCCGACCGGGTTCGGCTCGCTCGATATCAGCGTCGCCGGCAACTACCGCCTGACCCAGAAGACCCAGATCAGCGCCGCGGCCCCGATCATCGACGATCTCCACACCGAAATCCCGCATATGGTGATCTCGTCGACGCTCGGCGCCAATATCGACAATCTGCGGGCGCAGGTGACGTGGAACCACACCGCCGGCTATCTGCGCGGCGACGCCGGCCAAGCGGCGGCCTTCGGCCAGGTTCGGGTGAAGGCGTTCGACGCGATCAACCTGTTCTTCCGCTGGGATGTGCCCGAGAAGCTGCTGGGCAAGGACCTGCAGCTCACCGCCAACGTCCAGAATCTGTTCGACAAGGCACCGCCGCTTTACAAGAGCGCGAGCGCCAATGGCTATGACGCCGCCGGCGGCCATGCCTTCACGATCGGACGGATCATCCAGTTCGGCCTCAACAAGCGGTTCTGACCTCGAGGGGGCATCGGCGGTTGCTGCCGGCGATGCCCCCTCGCCCTATCTGATGAGAAAGTCCGAGATGACGCGCCGTTCCGCCTGGGCAATTGCTGTCGCGCTGGCCGCTGGTCCGACGCCGATCGCGGCCGCCCCGCAGTCGCCGGCCGATGCGTCGCAAGCCGCCGACCCGCTGTTCGCCCAGCCCTATGTCGATATCGACGAGTGGCGCGAAGCGCCGGTCCGGCACCGCTATGTCCATGGCGGCTTCAGGGGCACCGACCTCAAATTCTCTTATTATTTTCCCGCGAAAGCCGATTATCGCGGCCATTTCTTCCAATATCTGACCCCGGTCCCCGACAGCGAGACCTCGTCGCAACAGGCGCAGGGCGGCGAGAACATGATCGCTTTCGCGATCGCCTCGGGCGCCTATTTCGTCGAGACCAATGGCGGCGGCGCCTCGGCCAATGCCGGCCCGGCCTTCCGCGCCGACCCGACGATCGGCGCCTATCGCGCCAACGCCGCCGCCGCGCTTTACTCGCGCGTCATCGCCGCCCAGGCCTACGGACCGCGCCGCCCGTTCGGCTATATCTTCGGCGGCAGCGGCGGCGCCTATCGCACGCTCGGCGGCATCGAGAACACGCACGGCGTGTGGGACGGCGCGGTCCCCTTCGTGCTCGGCTCGCCGATGGCGTCGCCCAGCAACTTTACGATCCGGATGCACGCGATGCGGGTGCTCCACGACAAATTCCCCGCTATCGTCGACGCGCTCGAGCCCGGCGGCAGCGGCAACCCTTATGCCGGCCTGAACGCGGAAGAGGCCGGCGCGCTGCGCGAAGCGACCCGGATGGGCTTTCCGCCGCAGAGCTGGTTCGGCTGGAAGACGATGGGCGTGCACGCCTTCACCGCGATCTATGGCGGGGTGCTCGCCGCCGACCCGCGCTATTTCGACGATTTCTGGACGAAGCCCGGCTATCTGGGGTTCGCTCCGCCGGAATCGCTGAAGAAGGCGCGGCTGCAATATCGCACGACCGTGCGCGCACTGCTGTCCGCCGACGAGGCCGAGGCGCATGGCATGGGATCGGTCCGGATTCCCGGCACCGCGCGCGGCACCGCCGATCTCGCCTGGGAATCGCAGATCCATGACGGATCGAAACGGCCGGTCGCGATCCAGCTGGCGGGATCGCCGCCGGATGTCGGCTTCCTCGGCGGCGACCTGCTGATCCTGTCGGGCGCCGCCAAAGGCAAGCGCCTCGCGCTGCGCGAGATCGTCGGCGATGCGACGAGTCTCGGCGTCGTCGATCTCGCCACCCTCGCGGCGCTCAAGCCGGGCGACGAGGTCCAGGTCGACAACAGCAATTTCCTCGCGGCGCAGACCTATCATCGCCACCAGGTGCCGGGGCCCGATTATCCGGTCTGGAACCAGTTTGTGGGGCCCGACGGCAAGCCGCTCTATCCGCAGCGGCCGATGCTGCTCGGTCCGATGTTCACCAAGGGCGCGGCCGGTAGCGTGCCGACCGGGGCGTTCGCGGGGAAGATGATCCTGGTCGAATCGCTGTGGGACCGCGAGGCCTTTCCCTGGCAGGCCGACTGGTATCGCCGGCAGGTGCAGGCGCATCTGGGTGCCGCGACCGACGATCATTTCCGGGTGTGGATGACCGACCATGCGCTTCATGGCGGGGTCGAGGATCCCACCCGCATCGTCAGCTACATACCGGTGCTGCAGCAGGCGCTGCGCGACCTCTCGGCCTGGGTCGAACAGGGCACCGCCCCGCCGGCCAGCACGGTCTACACGGTCGATGACGGCCAGGTCTCGGTTCCCGCCGATGCCGTCGCGCGCAAGGGCGTCCAGCCGGTGGTCGGCCTGACGATCGCCGGCGGCGGCAAGCGCATCGAGATCGCCGGCGGGCAGACGGTCACGTTCGCCGGAACGATCGCGGTACCACCGAAAACCGGCAGCCTGGTCGCCGCCGAATGGGATTTCGACGGCAGCGGCAGCTTCGCGACGAGCTCGAAGGTGGCAGCCGGCGCCGCATCGGCGAGGGTCGCGACATCGCACCGCTTCGACACGCCGGGGACCTATTTCGTGGTGCTGCGCGCGACCTCGCAACGGCAGGGCGATCCCAAGACCCCGTTCGCACGGATCGAGAATCTCGATCGGGTGCGGGTGGTCGTGCGCGCGCGATGATATCCAGTTCAGCCCCTCCCCTTCCCGGGAGACTGACACCTTGGCGGCCGGTCGGATCACCGACCGGCCGCACTTTATCCGCAGCCGAACCACGCCGGGCATCGAAGCGTCGCACGTGATGGCGGCATAACCGGGGAAGACCGGCGATGCATGAACCGGGCAGCAGCAAGCGGCCGGACCGGCAGCTCGCGGTGGTCATCGGCGCCGGGGGCCCTCCCGCGGCTCACCCGACCCCGATATCGCCGTCGCCTCCCGGAGGTGCGGCAACCGTCCTGTCCGGCCATTCGGGATAGTCGCCGAGGCTGAAGATCAGCAGGCCGCTTATCAGGCAGGCGCCGATCCCCGCGTAGAGCATCGGCGTATAGTTGCCATAGGCGTCATAGACGAGTCCGCCGAACAGCGGCCCCAGCCCCGATCCGAGCGCGATCGCGCTCGCCATGAAACCGAAGATCGAACCGAAATTGCGCAGTCCGGCATAGCGGGTCGTCAGATAGCCGCAGACCTGCAATTTCGTGCCCGCGGCATAGCCGTTGATGAACATCGCGATGGCAATCAGCAGCGGCGTCCTGAACGGCTCGAGCAGCAGGATGAAGGTGAGCGACGAGAAACTCAGCGTGAGCCCCGCCACCCACCGGCCATGCCATCGGTCCATGAGCCAGCCGGTCAGCAGCTTTCCCAATATGCCGGCGGCGCCGGACATCGCCGCAAGCCAGGCGGCATTCTGGCGCGAGACGCCGACCTCGGTCAGCAGCGGAAATTGATGGACGAGGATCGCCATCGTCATCGTCATGATGATCAAGGTCGAGATCGCGATCTTCCACAAGGATATGTCGCGCCAGGCCTGGCCGATCGTCAGACCGGGCAGATCGACGGCGACCGGTTTCGCAGCACTGGCGGGCAGCCTGCGCACGCGGTCGCGCGCATCGAACAGGAAGAAGGCGCAGGCAATGAACGCTACCCCGCCCCAGCCGAGGCCGATCCCGACAAAGGCGGTTCTCCAGCCATAGCTCTCGATGAGGAAATTCGTCGCCACCGGGGTGATGATCTGGGCGACCGCCGCCCCGGCCATGGTGAGGCCGAGCGCGAATCCCCGCGCGGCGCTGAACATGCTCGAAACCGCCGCCGCCCAGACGGTCGATTTGACCATCAGCGCGACCAGGCCATAGACCAGCCACAGGCCCACCCATTGGCAGATCGAACCATTGGCCAGGCTGAAGCCGGCCACCGTCAGCGCCGAGAAGATCAGGCCGGGCAGCGCGATGCGTCTCGACCCCCATTTGTCGATCAGCGCGCCGAAGAACGGCGACAGGCTGGCGGTGAGGATCGCCGAGACGGTGACCCCGATCGAGGTCTGCGCGCGGCTCCAGCCGAATTCGTCGCCGAGCGGCTGCATGAACAGCCCGGTCGCCGCGCTCATCACCGAATTGAACGAAAAGCCGATCATCGCCGCGAGGACGAGTTTCCAGCCGAGCCGCCATTCCTGCCGTGCGAGCATCAGGGTCGCGGGTGCCTGTGCCTGTGCCGGCCCCACCTCAAAGGCCGAACTTGGCGCGGTCGACCTGCGGCCGGCCGGTGTCGCCCTGCGCATAGGCATCGATCTTCGCGCGGATGAAGTCATCGGGCGACGCCGCCAGTTCGCGCAGCGTGTCCAACCCCTCCTCATGGGTGGGGATGAGGATCCGCCCCGCCTCCATCGCATCCGCCAGCAGACCGGCGACCTCGGCCTGCGACTTGAGCCAGAGATGAGCGCCGGGCCCACGCATCACGACGTCTTCGCCCCATGTCTTCATCCCGTCGACCGAGGTCGTCATCACCGGCCCCGGACACAGGCAACTGACCGCGATCCCCTTGGGCGCCAGATAGATGGCGAGATTTTCCGACAGCGAGATGATCGCCGCCTTCGACGCGGCATAAGGAATCCGGTTGGTCGCATAGGGATAGAGCCCGGCGAACGACGCGGTGTTGACGATATAGCCATGGCCGCGCGCGATCCAGCGCGGCAGGAAGACGTCGAGGCTGCGAACGATGCCGAAGAAGTTGCAGTCCATCATCCGCTGCCATTCCGGCAACCCGAAATCCTCCGGATTCCCGCTGTGCAGCAGCCCGGCATTGTTCATGACGATGTCGATCTCGCCGAGCGCCGCCTCGGCCTCGTCCGAGGCCGCCTGGACCGACGCGGCGTCCATGACGTCGCACTGCACCCCGGCCGCCCGGCCGCCCGCCGCGACGATGAGCTGCGCGGTTTCGCGCGCCCCCTCCGCGTCGATGTCGGCCGCCGCGACCCGCGCCCCGCGCCGTGCGAATTCGATCGCGATCGCGCGGCCGATATTGCGCCCCGCCCCGAAGATGATCGCCGTCCTGTCTTTGAAAACCTGCCGATCCCGTATCATCCCGCACCCTCTCTTATGTTATATCCGCATGTCGTCGAGCAGCGCCGACGCCGCCGCGATACCGCGGCGCAGGCTCGGCTCGTCGCACCCGCCGGCGAAATTCGCGCCGACGACCTCGAGATCGAAGACCCCGGCATAGCCGGCATCGAGCACGTCCTGCATCATCCGCCGCAGCGGCAGTTCGCCCTCGCCGATATGGGCCCGCCCACCCGGCGCCGGTCGCCCGGTCGAACCGATCACGACGTCGCCGATCTGCATCAGCGCGACATGCGGCATCGCCCGCGCCAG
Organism: Rhizorhabdus sp. GW822-FHT03C02; assembly: GCF_058801765.1. Taxonomy (NCBI): domain Bacteria; kingdom Pseudomonadati; phylum Pseudomonadota; class Alphaproteobacteria; order Sphingomonadales; family Rhizorhabdaceae; genus Rhizorhabdus; species Rhizorhabdus sp. GW822-FHT03C02. The sequence continues at coordinate 114,539 of NZ_JBXANN010000009.1, read as the reverse complement.
CGTTTCGCGAAAATCGCGCTCCATCCACATATTGCCGAAGTCGGCGACGAGATGGATTCCGGTCCGTTCGGCGACATCGATCGCATCGCGCAGCGTGTTGACGAACGAAACGCTGGTCCGGATCGACGGCTCGATCGCCACGAGCACGCCGCGTTCGCGCGCATGAGCGACCGTGGGTGCGACCGCGTCCGCCAGCCGGTCGAGATCCTCCCGCCATGAAAGGCAGGTCGTGCGACCGGGCGTGAAATAGACCGAATGTCCGCCATGGCGCGCGACCAGATCGATCGCGCGGCGATGGACCGCGCGGGTCCGTTCCCAGCCGTCCGGGTCCCGCAATTCGAAGGATTCGGTGATCAGCGTGCTGCAGCCGATGCCCGCCGCGGTCAGGTCGGCCATTCGCGCATCGGGATCGTCGCCAAGCTTGGGGGTCAGCAATCCGGCGTGGCGCACCCCCATGTCGGACCACAGCGCCAGATCCTGTTCGAACGACCAGGTGAAGGAGCACATGGCATCGACCGACAGCCGCGGATGGATCATCGTGCGGTCCCCTCCAGCACCGCGCGCATCGCCGCGATTTCGCTTTCGAGCCAGCGAACCTCGCTGAAATTGTCGCGACCCGACCGGTCGAGCAGCATCTCGGTCGCCGCCAGCTTGACGCGGGTCGCGTCGGCGCAGTCCGGATCGGCCGCCAGCGCCGCCTCGGCCAGATGCATCGCTTCGAGCGGGCGACCCTGGTCGAGATGGCGCCGTGCCCGGGCGACGACCGGGGCGGTGCCGCCGGCGAGTTCGACGAGGTCGGGCGACACCGCGCGCGGCGGCACATCGTAGAGTTCGGTGGTCGATTCATAGCGGAACCAGCCGAGATGCTCCTCCCAGATCGCGCGCACGATCCACGGCACCTTGCCATGGCCCTGCGGGATGTCGAGTTCGGGCGGCAGTTTGACGCTGCCCATCAGCGTCCACAGATCGACCCCGGCGTTCATCCCCTCGAAGGTGCGGTCCTTGAGATATTGCGCCGCGTCGCGGATCCGGGTCAGCCGGCGACGGATCTCCTCGCCGCCGCTGATCGGGTCGCCATGTCCGGTCACGAGCAGTTCGGGGGCCAGATCGATCGCCCGCTGGACGCCGTCGATGAACCACTGGACATAGCGGATCTTGTCGCCGCGCAGCGTGTAGAGATTGGGGACATGGCCGAACAACGGCCCGGTCATGTTGCCGGTGAACAATATGCGCTCGTCGGGCATCCACACGAGCAGCGAGTCGAGCGTTTCGCCGCCCGGAACCGAATAGAGTTCGAAGCGCCGGCCGCCGAGTTCGAACCGATATTGGTCGTGGAAGCTGGTGGTGATGACCGGCTCCGGACGTTCGGTGATGGTCTGCCTGACGTCGCGCTTCCACAGATGCCGCGACCGCCGGCTCATCGCGGCGCCGAGCCCCTTGTCCTGGAAATAGCCTCGGACATGGCCGAAATTGGCCTGGGCGATCGTCTCGACGCCCGGCGCGTCGAAGCGGGTCCAGCCGCCGATATGGTCCTCATGGCTCTGGGTGAAGATGATCTTGGCGACCGGATTGGCGCTGGCCGCGGTCATCCGGCGCAGATTCTCCTCGGCGTTGAAGATGATGCCGGTGTTGATCTGGACGTCGCCGGCGGGGGTGACGATCCGGTAGAGGTTGGACACGTCGCGCGACATGAAGATGCCGTCGCCGATCGCCACCGCATCCTGCCGTCCGTCGCCCGCCCCGACGATCAGGGCGTTCAGCGGCTGTTTGAGATCGCTCATGGTTTCACCTCGTGGCGGACCGGAAAATGATCGGTGTAGAAGGCGAACCGCTCGCGCAGTGCGCCGAGATCGAGATTGAAGTCGCCGGCGAGGTCGTAGATCACCCGGCCGTCCCTGCCGCGCGGATGGCCGTCCATATAGGCGCGCATCTCGGCGACGCTCTCGCCGGTCGACGGCAGACCCGCCGCCTCGAGCACGCGCTGGGCGGTGCCGATATCGTCGGCGATCACCTCCTGGAACATCAGGTCGATCCGCCGCTCGGCGGGGATCACGTCCATGTCGCGCATATAGGCGCGCAGCATCCGCTCGATCCGGTCGACCCAATAGGCGACATGGCCGGCGATGTCGGGCCGCTTCTGGTTGGCGAGCACCGACAGGCCACGCATCGTCAGCACCGACTGGAGCAGCGCCAGCGGATCGCGATGGGTCTGGACGAAGACCCCATCGGGATAGACCCGGTTCAGCGCGGGCAATTGCTCGCTATGCTGGTTGCCCTTCATGATCCAGCGGCGATCGTCGGGGAATTGCCAGGCGATCGCCTGCAGCATCGTGCGGCCATAGCGATAATGCGGGGTCTGGTCGTGCGACAGATAATGGTCGCGCCAGCGCGGCACCTCAGCCATCCATTCCCATTGATAGGTCGCGAAATCGGGCATCTGCAGCTCGTTCTCGCCGCAGGCATGGTCGGGCGAATGCTCGTGCATCGCCGCCATGATCGGGTTGGCCTTCATCTTCTGCCAATGGTCGTTCGACCGGCGCCAGCGCGGATCGATGCCATCGGCGCCGGCCCGCTCGCCCGGTGTCGGTACCGCTTCGGATCCCAGATAGACCGGCAGGTAACGCAGCCGGTGATCGGCGGCGATCAGGTTTTCGAGATGGGTCGTGCCCGATCGCGGCAGGCCGACGATGATGATCGGCCGGTCGATCACGACGTCGGCGATACCCGGGGCATGCTTGAGGAAGTCGCGGTTCTTCAGGCGGTTGGACGCCGCCTTCACGCAGGATCCGACGAAGGTCCGCTTGGCCGCCCGCCACAGATTGGCGTCGGCCTCGACCTCGCCGAGCAACAGGCCCAGCCGCTCGACGAAATCCATCGACCCGAAATCGTCGAGCCCGGTCCGGTCGCGCGCCGCCGCCAGGACCGCCTCGACCGACATGTCGAGCGGTTCGCGCTCCCCCGCCTCGAGCGCCGCGCGGCGTTCGGCCGGCAGCGTCGGCTCGCGAAAGCCATCGACCCTGAACGTCTTCGCCTGCACCGTCTCGCGGTGCATCTCGCCGATCCCGCTCATCCGCGGCGCGCCGTGGCGAGATTGGCCTTGCCGGCATTGGCCATCCAGCCGCCGTCGACCTTCACCAGGTCGCCGGTGTGATAGCGCGAGGCATCGCTCATGAAATAGACGCCGATCCCCTCGAAATCCTCGGCGGTGCCGAAGCGGCCGATCGGGGTGCGTTCGCGCACCTGCCGGCCCAGCACCGACTCCGGTCCCTGGTCGACCACGGTCTCGCTGATCGTGTAGCCGGGGCAGACCGTGTTGGCGCGGATGCCATAGCGCCCCATGTCGACCGCGATCCCCCGTGCCATCGACGCCATCGCCCCCTTGGCGGCGTTGTAATGCTGCATCCCGATCGATCCGGTCACCGCCGACAGGCTGGCGCAGAACAGGATCGATCCGCCCGGATCGCCGGCATCGAAACGCGCCTTCATGTGCCGGGCACCCTCGCGCGCGACGTAGAAGGCGCCATGCTGGTTGATGCTCAGCAGCCGGTGATAGGCCTCGCCGGTCATGTCGATGAACGATCCCTCGTGCGCCATGATCCCGGCATTGGCGATCACGCCGTCGACCCGCCCCATCGCCGCGACTGCCTCCGCCATGCCACGGATCACCGCCGCCTCGTCGGACACGTCGACCGCCTGCGCGAGCACCTTCACGCCATGGTCGCGCAAGCTTGCCGCCGCCGCCTCGTTCTGCTCGACGCGCCGCCCCCAGATCACCAGATCGCCGCCCGCCTGGGCGATTCCCCTCGCGAAGCCCAGACCGATTCCGGCGTTTCCGCCGGTGATCAGCACGACCTTGCCGCTCATATCCCACGCCGCATGCGCCATCGCACCCCTCTCCATTCTTTCTAAACTGTGCCCTTTATTGAGCCACATTTGCAGAATGTTCAAGGCTATCTAGCGATAACGTTCACTCTTATGCTAATCAGTTGATTTTCCTGACATTTCGCATCGGACCGGCGCCTCTTCGGGGCAGGCCGGTTCGGCGTCCTTCGAGCCAGAGTAGCCTCATCTGGTGGACCAGCACCAAGCTGGCGCCCTATCCAAACGGCCGCCGCCCGGTTGCACGCTGTCATCCTCGAGAATGACGAGGGCGCGTTGTTGGGTGGCGAGGATAGGCTGATCGCCAGGCTCGGCGTCTCGCGCAGCATGATCGCCGACGTGCGGCGACCGGACGCGGACTCGCCGTCCTCTTCGCGCCAGGATATGTCGTACCGGCCGCTCGGGGCTCCCGCCCGCGCTACTCAGCTAGATATGGTCGCGTCGCATCAACGCCGTCGCTCATCTCCGCATGTCGGATAAGGTTATTCGATGCCCTTGCGCGCGATCGTCCAGGCCTTGTCGGTGCACATTACGCAGTCGCGGCCGGTGAACCAGTGCGCGGCCTTGGCATCGCGCTTCAACTGCCAGTCGAGCCACGCCACCGCCGCAAGCGCCGCAAGGCCGCCATTAGGTTCCGAGAAGGTACCGCCATGCCCCTTGTCGAGGCTGGCGACGACCGCGGGCACCCTGGTGATCCGCGCATAATCGTCCATGCCGTTGGCATAAGCGATGTCACGCGGTCCGCCGAGAATATAGAGGATCGGCGTGTGCAACCGATCGAGCGCGGCCTTGCCGATATCCATGTCCTTCATCGCGCTCGGGCCATTGAAGATCCCGCTATTGTGGATGACCACCGCCCGGACGCGCGGATCCGATGTCGCGACCTTGAGCGCCTGGATCCCGCCGCAGCTCCATCCCGACGCCGCCACCGCTTTGGTGTCGATCTTGCCGAAATAGGGGCTGCCGGGCTGGCCGTTCTGGGCGATCGCCCAATCGATGCCGGCGGCGACCTGTTCGGCCGCCGTCTCGGCCGGCGGCAGGCCCATCGGCGCGCCGGGCTTCGGCATCGGCATCGGCGGTTGCGGCGGCGCCCCGGGCCCGCTCTTGAGCGCCCCCGGCGCGATCGCGATATAGCCATGCGACGCGATCTGCAGCAGGTGCAACCGCCCGCCTGCCGCATCCGACGAGCAGCCGCCATTGCCCCACACGACGATGCCCAACGCGTGTGCGCCGACCTTCGACAGGTCGGCCGGGCGATAGATCACATGGCCGGGCAACGACGCCACCGCCTCCTTCATCGGCGTGAAACGGCCGGTGCCCGGGGTGTCGGGCATCGCGTTGAACCGCGCTTGTTCGGCGCGCATCTGCGCGATGAATTCGGGCGACGGCATCGCCGGCGGCCCGCCATTCTGGGCAGGCGTCGCCGTCGACGTCATCGTCGCGACGAACAGGCCGATCGCCGGTAAGGCCCGGATGGTGTGAAGCCGGATGCCAGGAAGGATGTGCCGGCTCATGGCGGAACTCCCGATGATGTCCGGGCGCCGCCATGGTGCGGCGCCCGGAGGATGGCATTATCGCGACGCCGGCTCGGCGCTGCACGCAAAGCTCGCCCGATCGGCCGGATCGCCCTTGCCCGTATAGGTCGCGATCTTCGGCCAGGCGCAGATCGGTCGCGACACCCTGGCCGCTCCGCCCTGGCCTGCGCCGCCGCCCTGGCCCGCCCCGCCGGCTGGCCCCGGTCCGGGACTCTGGACGGCAATGAATGCGTCGGGCGCGATCTTCTTTTCGACCCAGTCGACCATCGGCGTCAGCGCGTCGAAATCGTCGAGCCCGGTGCCGCCGCCGCAATGCGCCATCCCCGGCACCAGGAACAGCCGTGCGAAGCCCGCCGCATCGACCGCGTCGGCGGCCTTCATGTCGGCGGTCAGCCCACGATACCAGTCGACCAGCCGCGGCGGGCTGAAGATCGGGTCGGACCAACCGGTGACCAGCATCATCTTGCCGCCGCGCGCGGCGAAGCTGCTCAACTGGGTCGAGGTCGCGTCGGTGATCGCGGCGCTGTCGCGGGTCGAGGCGATCAGCCCCGCCATCTCGCCGGCGCCAAGCCCGGGCTCGCCGGCCGGGCGCGGCCGCGCGAACACATCGAGCAGCGACATCCGCACCAGCTGGCGCAGGATGGTGACCTCGCCCATCGGGGTCTGCAGCCCGGTCTGCCAGATCAGCCAGTCGGGGGTGAAGCTGCCGGCGTCGAGTATCCACGAACCGACCAGCGGCTCGCCCGCCTTGCTCACCGGCCCGCGAAACGCGCGCACCACCGCCTCGGCCTTGGCCGGCGCCAGGCAGTTGCCGGCCTGTCCCGGCTTGCAGGCGAGCGCGGCGATGTCGACCTTGCAGGCGCCATGCGCGAAGACCAGCCCGTCCCTGGCGCCATCGAGACCGTCGCAGGCATCGAGCACCGCCTTGCGCAGCACCGCGCCATCGGCCGGGGTGAACAGCGCCGGGGTGTGAACCCCCGCCGCCTTCGCCGCCGCGTCATAGACCCGGCCCGAATAATAGCCGAGCACCGCCGCCTTGCTGATCTCGAACGCCGGATTGCCCGCGATCACCCCGTCGAATTCATAGGGAAAGCGCTGCGCCGCCATCATCGCCTCGCGCCCGCCATTCGAGCAACCCTCGAAATAGCTATGGTCGGGCGCCTTGCCGGTCAGGCGGCGGAGCAGCAGCTTCGACGCCGCGCTCACCTTGCCGATCGCGGCATAGCCATAATCGAGCCGCGCCTGCTGGTCGGCGGCGAAGCCGGTGTCGGCGGGGTTGGTGCCGACATGGCCGCTGTCGGTCGACACCACCGCGAAGCCGCGCGCCAGCGCCGGCGGGGCCGAGGCGCCATGGCTGATATTCTGGCCGATCGCCGCCATCACCACGCCGTTGAGCCCGCCCCCGCCCTGATAGAGGAAGCGGCCGTTCCAGTCGTTGGGCACCCTGAGCTCGATGCGGATCGCATAGGGCTTGCCGCCGGCGCCGACCCGGCGATCGATCTCGGCGGCGATCCGGCAATGCGCGGGCAGCAGCGGCGGCGCCTTGGCCATGCCGTTGGGGTTGGCCATGTCGACCGGCGCGGGCCCGGCCGCCACCGCCTCGGCCTGGGTGACGACCAGCGTGCCGGCCTCGAACCCCTTCATCGCGGTACAGCCGACCGGCGCGGCACCTGCCGTCGCCGGCGCGCCGGCCGGCAGCGTTCCCGCTACCGCGGCGGACAAAAGGGCGGGCAGCACATGCATCATGATCTTTTTCCCCTGACGGACTCGACTCGTTTATCAGTCGTCTAATAAACAGTCGCGACACTGGGAAGACCCCATCGCATCGCCTAAGGGCTCGACCATGGACGACGACGACATGCATCCCACCAAGGTCCGGCTGCTCGACGCCGCCGAGCGGCTGTTCGCGGCCAAGGGTTTCGACGGCACCTCGATGCGCGCGATCGTCGCCGAGGCCGGCTATGAGGGGCAGCTTGCCCTGCTCCATTATCATTTCGGGTCGAAGCAGGACATCTACCGCACTGTGTGGGAACGGGCATTGGCGCATGGCGATGCCGGGGCCGGCGACCCCGGCGACCGGATCGATCCGCAGGCGCCGCTCGCGGCCAATATCCGCGCGCTGGTCGAAAGCTTCTTCCTGCCCCCCGCCGCGACCGAGTCGAGCGCGCGCGACCTCGCCTTCCTCACGATCATGAACCGCGAGATCGCCGATCCCCGCCACGGCGAACGCGGCCTCATCCAGACCCTGCTCGAACCGCGCATGCGCCGGCTGGTCGCGCTCTTCTCCGGGCTGCTCCCGGGCACCCCGCACGAGACCATATATTATGCGGTGCGAACGATGATCTCGGTTGCCCAAGGCTTCCTCGGCGACAATTTCGTCGGCCCGGACGGCGGATCGGACCAGGCGCGGCGACGCGAGGCGCTGCGCGTCGGCGTCGAGATCTTCATCGGCGGATGGCTGCGGATCGCCGATGGCGGCGGCGATGCGCTTGCCGGTGGCGCGGTGCCAGCATAATCCTTCATTCCCCACAGGAATGATGCGCGATGGACCGGTTCTCGACCCTGCAACTGTTCGTCCGCGTCGTCGACAGCGGCAGCTTCACCCGGGCGGCGCGCGATCTCGGTATCGGCCAGCCCGCGGTCAGCAAGCAGATCGCGGCGCTCGAGGCGCGGCTGGGTGCATCGCTGCTCAACCGCAGCTCGCGCGGACTCCACCCCACCGCAGCGGGTCACGAATTCTACGATCTGGCGGTGCGGATCCTCGCCGATCTCGACGACGGCGAGAGCCGGATCGGCCGCGGCAGCCTCAGCCCGACCGGCACGATCCGGGCGGCGATCCCGCCCGCGCTCGGCCCCCGCTACATCGTCCCGCGCCTGCCCGCCTTCCTCGCCGCCTATCCCGACATCGCGGTCGAACTGTCGGTGTCCGAGCGGCGGGTCGACCTGATCGGCGAGGGGATCGACGTCGCGCTGCGGATCGGCGCACTCGACGATTCGCGCCTGGCCGTGCGCCGGATCGGCAGCCTGCCGACGAGCACCGTCGCCACCCCCGACTATCTGGCGCGCCACGGCATCCCCGCCGATCCGGCCGCGCTGCGCGATCACGCGCTGATCGCAGTCCGGCTCCACGGCGCGCCGCTCGCCTGGCGGTTCAACGGCAAGGACGGCGCCGTCGCGTTCGATCCGGCCGGCCGGATCACCGTCAACGATGCCGAGAATGTCCGCGCGGCGGTGCTCGCCGGGCTCGGCATCGCCCATGACTCGACCGCCCTGTTCGAGGCCGACCTTGCGGCCGGCACGGTCGTCGCGATCCTCGCCGACTCCGCCCCCGATCCGCAGCCGATCCAGGCGGTCTCTCCCGGCGGACGGAAAATGCCGCAGCGGCTGCGGCTGTTCATCGACTTCCTCGCGGAGATGTGTGCGACCGAACCGAGCCTGCGGCTGACCTGATCCATTCCTGACAGGAATAGATGCTAGTCGCGCCAACGGTCTACGGCGCCCGCCTCAGCATGACCAATTCGCCGCCACGCGCTGCATCGGCAGCCGATCATGGAGCGAAGATCATATGAGCAAACTGGATGGAAAGATCGCCGTCATCACCGGCGGCAGCACGGGCATGGGTCTCGCGACGGCGAAACTGTTCGTCCGCGAGGGTGCGAAGGTCGTGATCACCGGCCGCGACCAGGCGGCGCTCGACGCGGCGGTCGCGGCGATCGGCCATGATGTCGACGCCTTGCGCGGCGACATTTCGAACATGGCCGACATCGACGCGCTGCGGGCGTTCGTCGCGGCAAAGCATGGCCGCGTCGATATCCTGTTCGCCAATGCCGGCGGCGCCCGGCCGGGTCCGTTCGGCGAGGTGAGCGAGGAGGATTATGATATCACCGTCGACACCAACCTCAAGGGCAGCTTCTTCACCGTGCAGAAGCTGGTGCCGCTGATGCCGGCGGGCGGATCGGTGATCCTCAACACCTCGATCCAGGCGTCGAAGGGCTTTCCCGGCTTCGCGGTCTATGCCGCGACCAAGGCGGCGCTGCGCTCGCTGGCGCGCACGCTGACCGCCGAACTGAGCCCCGGCGGCATCCGCGTCAACGCGCTCGCGCCGGGCTTCATCGACACCGACATCATGCGCAAGATCGGCATGAGCGAGGAGATGATCGCCGAGGTCAAGGCCCGGTCGCAGACCCAGATCCCGATGGACCGGATGGGCACCGGCGACGACATCGCCAAGGTCGCACTGTTCCTCGCGAGCGACGATGCCGGCTATGTCACGGGTATCGAGCTGACGGTCGATGGCGGGTCGGCGCAGGTGTGACTTGGCCATTCAGATCGAGCCCTGCAGATCCTCCCTAAAGCGCAGCTTTGGGGAGGGGGACCATCCGCAGGATGGTGGAGGGGTGATGCAAAACGGCGACGATCGCCATGGCCTCACAGTCGGAGACCCCCTCCACCAGCTTCGCTGGTCCCCCTCCCCACGCTACGCGCAGGGAGGATCTTGCAACTATCAATGCACCGCCGCGGCCGCCCGGCCATTGTCCGCCTGCTGCATATCGCGGGCGCTGGCCACCGCCAGCACGACCTGCGGCGCGGCATTCGCCACCGCCGCATCGGCGCATTTGAGCGCCGCCACCCGGCCGCTCAGATCCGCGACGCCGTCCACCCCGCACACCCGACGCGCGGCGCGCTTGATGCGCGCCTCCAGCCGCCCGGCGCCCTGCGGGGTCGCGAGCGCGAGGTCATCATAGCGGATCTCGGCGCGCGGCAGGTCCTGGGCGAAGACCGGCGCGGACAGCGCCGCGGACATGAGCGTGAAGGCGGCGACGATCGAAGAGCGGATCATGGCGAACTCCTTGGAAAAGACCTTGTCTGCGGCGCTGATCGCCGCCGTTGAAAAAGCCTCTACGCCCGCGCCGCCGGCCCCGCATTCGCCCTTCGACCAGCCTTTGCCGCGCTTCCACCAACGCCATGCCGCGCGACCAACGGCGGGTTCGCGACGACGAACGGCAGTTAATTCGGTGACAGTGCACTTTTAGCGAGAGCTGTCGCTAAAAGTGCACTGTCACCGAATTTATAACGAGGCATGAGGCTCACATATCGCTCGGTTGCCAAAGGATCTTTGGGCGGCGATCATCGCCCCGTGAGAAATATCGCAACGATCCCCACCATCTCGATTTGCCTGCTTTTCTCTGCGTGCGGCAGCGAGCCTAAAACGAAGCCGCATAAGGTCGAGTTGGTATTGTCTCTTGCCGGCGGCACAGCTTATGAGCCACCCAAAATTCAAGGCACGTCCAAAGATTGGCAAGGCCCCGATGCCGCCTCGCTCATGGCTGCCTTACATGCCTGCGGCCGGCGCGAGTTCAGCATTGCAGGTGGGATACGCGACACACCAGAAAGAGTGTTCATGTCCAGTTCGAGCAACGATCGGAAGCTGGTCACCTGCGTCAAAGCCCACGTTTCATTTGGATTCGATGCATATATCGAAATCGATGGCCAATATTCCGGCGGAATGCGCCGGTTCGAATAGCCGGTCGCGCGTCGCACCACTCCCTCACGCCACCCGGAACACCCGGATCAGCACCGCCGGCCGCGTTTCCTTCAGCGGGGTGATCGTGCCGAGGAAGATCGACTGGTTGAGCCAGTCATGCGGTCCCGCCGGCGCCTCGAATTGCGGCACGGTGCGCAGATAGCGGCGCGGCGCGCCCTTCACCCGGCTGTTCGACAGGCCGCGATTATAGACGTGGATCTCGGCGCCGTCGTCGGCGCGGATCATATAGTCGGCCTCGATCACGGTGATGTCGTCGGCGCGCTGCAACTGCCAGTCGGCGCCGCCGGGCAACACGACGCCCCTGATCCGCGGTCCCTCGAAGCTGCCGCCGACGATCGGCACCCGGCGGCGGATGCCATAAGGGGTCGCGCCGATCTCGCGGGTCGGTTCGAGCAGCACCTTGGCGGCGAACGCGAACTCGACACCCGGCAATTCGCCGGGATCAGGCAAGACCGCGGCTTGTGCGCCGCCCGCGATCAGCAGCGCCCCCAGCCCGAGAAAGCCCCTGCGGTCGGTCATCTCCACCCTGTCCTCTCCCATGCGAATGCTCCGCCATTGACGTGAACGCACTATTTCGTACATTAAAGAGACAGGGATAGACAGCCGGCAAAAAGCCGGAGGCGATGGAGCGGCACGGTGAAGGCAGCGATCATGACCAGGACCCGAACAGGCGCGCTTTCGCTGCTCGCGATCGCCGGCCTCGCCGCCGCGCAACTCGCCCAGGCCGCGGCGATGATGCCGATCGCCGGCGATCCGATCGTAACCGACAGCGGCAGGATCGCCGGCACCCAGCTACCCGCCGGCGTCCGCGCCTATCTCGGCATCCCGTTCGCTGCGCCACCGGTGCGCGCGCTGCGCTGGGCGGCGCCGCAGCCGATCCATTGGGACGGGGTGTGGAACGCCGATCGCAAGGGCGCCGCCTGCATCCAGGTGCTGCGCCCGCACAACATCAACCATTATTTCGGCGAGGAGGCGACCTCCGAGGATTGCCTGACCCTCAACCTGTGGACGCCAGAAAAAAGTGGCGAGCAGGCCGTCGGAAAGAAGCGCCCGGTGGTGGTGTTCCTCTATGGCGGCGGCTTCACCATCGGCTCGTCGGGCATGGCCAATTATGACGGGGCCGCGCTCGCCGCGCGCGGCGCGGTCGCGATCAACTTCAACTATCGGGTCGGCGCCTTCGGCTTCATGGCGCATCCCGAGCTCAGCCGCGAGGCCGGCGGGCATTCGGGCAATTACGGGCTGATGGACCAGATCGCCGCCTTGCGCTGGGTCCGCGCCAATGTCGCGCGCTTCGGCGGCGATCCCGATCGGGTGACGATCATCGGCCAATCGGCGGGCGCCGCGTCGGTCGCTTCGCTGATCTACGCCCCCCAGGCCAAGGGGCTGTTCCGCAGCGCGGTGATGTCGAGCGGCTGCAACGTCCGCGCTCCCAAGCCGACCCTCGCCGAGGCCGAGGCGATCGGGCTCGCGGTCCAGAAACGGCTCGGCGCCGGCTCGCTCGCGGCGATGCGCGACATCCCCGCCGATCGTATCCTCGCGGTCCAGAGCGAGAGCCAGGTCGGCGCGCATGTCGAAGGCGTGCGGATCGGCGGCCCGATCGTCGACGGCTTCGTTCAGCCCGGCCAGCCCGCCGCGATGACCGCCGCCGGCACCCCGAACCGGGTGCCGGTGATCGGGGTCTATACGCGCGACGATATCGACATCGGCATGAGCCCGTTCGCCGCCGTCCGCACCCTCGCCGACTATCGCGCCACCGCCGATCGGCTGTTCGGCAAGGACGCCCCCGCCTTCCTCAAGCTGTTCCCGGCCGGCTCCGACAAGCAGGCCCGCACCGCCGCGCAGGACGCCGCCCGCGCCACCGGCTTCGCACTGTCCGCCCGGCAATGTGCGCAGGACGCAGCAAAGCTCGGCCAGCCCGCCTGGATCGGCCTGTTCGCGCACAAACATCCCTATGCGCCGGGGGTGATCTTCGCCGATCAGGACCCGGCGACGATCGGGGTCTATCACACCGCCGACGTCCCCTACTGGCTCGGCACCCTCGACGCCTATAACAGCCTGCGCCCGACCCGCGCCTGGACCGACGCCGACCGCGCGCTGTCGGCGCAGATGGCCGACGCGCTGATCGGCTTCGCCGCCGATGGCGACCCCGGCGCCTTCTGGCCGCGCTGGACGCCCAGAGGCGAAGCGGTGATCCGGCTCGACACCCCGATCAGGGTCGAACGCTTCGACAGCAGGACGATGAACTGGCTCGACGCCCATCCGGTCGCGCGCCAGCCGCTCGCGCCGCGCCCCGGCCTCCCCCGCGATTGAGTGAAGGACTTGACGAGATGCTGACGTCCATTGCCACGGTGTCGCTCAGCGGCACGCTGGAGGAGAAGCTGCAGGCGATCGCCCGTGCCGGCTTCGACGGGGTCGAGATCTTCGAGAACGATCTGATCACCTCGCCCAATTCGCCCGAGACGATCGGCCGCATGGTGCGCGACGCCGGGCTGGTCTGCACCGTCTATCAGCCGTTCCGCGATTTCGAGGGGATGCCCGACACGCTGCGCCAGCGCACCTTCGATCGCGCCGAGCGCAAGTTCGACACGATGGAACAGCTCGGCACCGATCTGGTGCTGGTCTGCTCGTCGATCTCGCCGGCGGCGTCGGGCGACCGCGCGCGGATCGTCGCCGACTTCCAGGAACTCGGCGAGCGCGCCGCGCGGCGCAATTTGCGGATCGGCTATGAGGCGCTCGCCTGGGGTCGACACGTCAACGACCATCGCGACGCCTGGGACATCGTCCGCACCGCCGCCCACCCGGCGTTCGGGCTGATCCTCGACAGTTTCCACTCGCTCGCGCGCAACATCCCCACCCCGAGCATCTCCGGGATCGACCCCGACCGCATCTTCCTGCTCCAGCTCGCCGACGCGCCGCGGCTCGACATGGACCTGCTCCAGTGGAGCCGCCATTTCCGCAACTTCCCCGGCCAGGGCGACCTGCCGATCGTCGACTATCATGCGACCTTGATGGCGAGCGGCTACACGGGCCCGGTGTCGCTCGAGATCTTCAACGACCGTTTCCGCACCGGCAGCCCGACCCAGATCGCGGTCGACGGCCATCGCTCGCTGGTCTGGCTCGGCGACGCCGCCGACCGTCGCCGCGGCGAAGCGACGCTGCCGCCGCCGCTGCGCCCCACAGGCGTCAGCTTCATCGAGTTCGCCGCCAACGAGGAGGAAGGCGCGCAGCTCGCGGCGATCATCGCCGCGCTGGGGTTCACCCTCGCCGGCCGCCACCGCCACAAGGCGGTCACCCGCTGGACCCATGGCGCGATCAACCTGATCGTCAACAGCGAGGCCGAGGGCTTCGCGCACAGCCACGACCTCGTCCATGGCGCCTCGGTCTGCGCGATCGGCCTTACCGTCCCCGACGCCCAGGCCGCGCTGGTCCGCGCCGAGGCGCTCGGCATGGAGCGGTTCCGCCAGGCGATCAGCCCGGGCGACATGGATATCCCCTCGATCCGTTCGGTCGGCGGCAGCCTCCTCTATCTGGTCGAGCAGGCCGGCGAGGACGCGATGTGGGCGAACGAGTTCGTCGCGGTCGACGCCGAGCCCGGTGAAGGCGCCGGCTTGTCGCGGGTCGACCATATCGCCTTCTCGATGGCCTATGACGAATTCCTGTCGTGGCAGCTGTTCTTCGCCAGCCTGCTCGAGGCGCACAAGACCCAGCCGCTCGAGATCGCCGACCCCAAGGGGCTGGTCGAAAGCCAGGCGATCGAGACCCCGGGCGGCGCGGTGCGCTTCACCCTCAACGGATCGGCGAGCCAGCGCACGCTGTCCGCGCGTTTCCTCCAGGGCTATGTCGGCGCCGGAGTCCAGCATATCGCCTTCGCCACCGACGACATCTTCGCCACCGCCGCGCGGCTGCGCGCGCTCGGGCTCGACCAGCTGCCGATCCCGCGCAACTATTATGAGGATCTCGGCGCGCGCTTCGGGCTCGATCCCGACCTGCTCGACCGGATGGAGGCCGCGGGCATCCTCTACGACAGCGATGCCAGCGGCGAATATTTCCAGCTCTATTCGCGCGCCTTCGCCAAGCGGGTGTTCTTCGAAGTGGTCCAGCGGCGCGACTATGACGGCTATGGCGCCGCCAACGCGCCGGTGCGGCTGGCCGCGCAGGCGCGCTACAAGGACGATATGGCTTTCTGATCGGCGCCGATGTTGCCTGCCCTGTCCGCGCCGCATAAGAAGCAGGCAACCCACGGGAGGCCTTGTTGAGCGCTTCAGCCATAACGCCGGAAAAACGCGGCACGCGATCGATCGATGCCGAGAACAGCCGCAACGACATCCTCGAGGTCGCGCGGCGCGAATTCGCCGACAAGGGCCTCGCCGGCGCCCGCATCGACGAGATCGCCGAGCAAACCAATACCTCGAAGCGGATGATCTATTATCATTTCGGCGGCAAGGAAGGGCTGTATCAGGCGGTGCTCGAGGACGCCTATAGCCGCATCCGCGACACCGAGACCGCGATGCCGATCGAGGCGATGGGCGCCGAGGAGGCGCTCGGCGCCAATGTCCGGCTGACCTTCGACTATCACCACGACCATCCCGAATTCGTGCGGCTGGTGATGAACGAGAATATCCACCATGGCGCGTACATCTCGCACGTGGCCGGCATCAAGCACCGCAACGAGAGCGTGATCCGGGTGCTCGGCGACATCATCGCCAAGGGCCAGGCCGAAGGCATCTTCCGCGACGATCTCGAACCGATCAGCCTGCACATGACGATCAGCGCCTTGTGCTTCTACAATGTCTCGAACCGCTACACCTTCTCCGAGATCTTCCGCTGCGACATGACCTCCCCCGACGCGGTCGCCCGGCGGCGCGAACAGGTGGTCGACGTGGTGCTGGCGTCGAGCCGGAAGCGTTAAGACGGGAGATTCAGCCTCATCTTAAGCCCCTCCCTTTCAAGGGAGGGGTTGGGGTGGGTCGCGAGCGTAGCGAGCGTCTACGCTCCAATTCGGTGACAGTGCACTTTTAGCGCGAGGCTATCGCTAAAAGTGCACTGTCACCGAATTGCCCCTCCGCCGCGCGTTCACGCCGCGACCCGGATCGCCTGCGCCTCGGCGAGCAGCCGCGCGACCGGCGCGTAGATCTCGGCCTCCTCGCGCTGGGCGAGCCATTTGACCCGGCGGATCAGCAGCCCGAGCGCCGAGCGGTAGCCGACCGGATCGGCGGCGATCGCCCGGCCGTGCCAGACCCGCACATGCTGCGAATAATCGAGCCGGATGTCGCGGATCTCGGCGCCGAGCGCGGCCAGCACCGGCAGCATCGCCTCGCCGCCGATCGACTTGAGCGGCGCGAACACCAGCGCCTCCTCGCTCGCCAGATGCTGCCGCATCCGCTGCGCCAGCCGGGTGCGCAACCGCCCGAGTTCGGCGAAATCGATCGCCGGTACCGACACCCGGGCGAGAATCTCGTCGGCGACCGCGAACATCGCGCGATGCTCTTCGAGCAAGACTTCCATCATGCGGACATTCCCCAAAGACCTGCTTCGGGGAATGTTCTGCGCTAACATGGGTTAAAATCGGGTCAATCCTGCGACTTTTGTCGGAGCGGGCCCCGTCGCGATGCGGACCCGCGACCGATAGCGGGGCGCCGGCTGCGGCCGCATCACCATCGCCACCGCGCGGTCGCACCAGCGGATCGGCAGGAAATGGCCGAGCGGCAAATAGGTCGGCACCGGATGGCTCACTGGCCGGGTCACTGACATGTCGCCACCCCTTCATTGTGGAGCGGATTGACGCCGTGCTGGCCCAGAAACTGGTAGAGGCCGGTCAGGAACGCCTGTGCGCCGGGCACCGACATGGCGAGCCGGGCGACGACGACCCGCTCGAGCTCGGGCTGGGCGCGGCTATGGTCGCAGCGGACATTTTCGAGCGTCAGGGTGATGACGCCGTTGATGATCGAGAAGCCGGCGATCCCCGTGCTCAATATCTCGGGCGCGAACGGATTGTCGACGAGCGGGATCGCGGGGGGCGTCTCGGGGGCCGGGTGCGGAAACATCTTCATGGCGGGAATACACTCCTCACCCCCGGGGCAGATCGTCGCCCCGGGGCAGCCGCTGTTGTAGGAAAGCCGCATATCGGGAAAATTGCAGCGCGTTTCAGCGCGGACATCCTCCTGTCACCTGCCGGCCCATTCCCGGATGGCGGTCATTTCAGTCCCGAAGACGCGCAAAGCCCTCGAGCCCGGGGCTGGACAACGAGCGAGGCGAAACCAGAAGGCGGTTTTGCAGATTGCCCTCTATGCCCTCAAAGTCGGCCCCGAAGCTGCGCCATATGATGCCCGACTGCATCGGACGAAAGCCGCTCTTGCCGACGTCTCCCACCCGGCTGATAAAATAGATGTCGCCCGGCTGCGGGCGAGCGGCCGGACCGTTCGCGGTCCAGATGCCGTTCCGCTTCGCCATCTCCATCATCGCGAAATTCGCACCCGAAGGTTTGATCTGGCTCGTGGCTCCCACCTTGCTCAGGCAGAAGCCGATGAATGTTCCGCTCCACGGAATTTTCGTGTCCGGCGGAAAACCAAGCGCCTTGGCATATTCGAGAATTTGCGCGCTTCCACCGGCTTCTCTGACATTCTGGTTATATTCGGTGATCGCGCAATTGGCGAGCGCGCCGGCCCGACGGCCGGGCTGTCCGTCGGGTGGAACGATCAGCGTCGGCAAGGCGCCCGTGACCTCCATCCCTGCCGCAGCCGCCAGACGACCCACGGTCGTCCCCAAAGCCGAAATCTGCCGGCGATTTTCATCGAGCCTGCGCTGCAACTCCGCCAGTTGGGTGCGTGATGCCGTTGCATTGCCTTTTGCGTCGTCCAGCAATTGGCGCAGCCGGGCCTGCGTGGCCTCCAGATCATGTTGCGCCTGCTCAAGCTGGTGGCGGGCGACTTTGATCTGCTCAGGGCCAAACTGCCGGTTCATCTGCTCCAACTGCGCGCGATTGGACTGCAACCGTTCCTGATTGCGCTTCAACTCCGCCCGCGAAGTTTCGATCTCCGCCTTGGATTCCCTGATGACCGTGTTCACATTATCCGCGGCGTGCCGCACGTCGTCGAAGCTTTTCAGCCCGAAAAGCGCGAAGATGAGCAGTAGCAACCCAAGCGGGATCGCCACGAAATAGCCGAAGAGCCTGGCCCAGCCGATCAGCCGGCCCAGCACCGCGGCCGCCAGCTCCGTTTCGACGACCGACAGCGATTTCACCTTCTCGTCGATGCTCGCGTCCACCCGTTCGTCGACGAGCTTCTCGATCACATGGTCGACCGAACTGCGCTTTTCGATCAGTTCGCTGGCGAGGAGGAAGCGCAGTTGCCGGTCGGTCAATATCGCGCGCAGTTCGGCTTCGACATCGCGAACCCTGTCACCGATGCTGCGCGACCAGTGCAGCGCCGCCAGCTTCGTCTCCTGTTCCGGCGATAGGTTCAACGCGTCGATATGACGAATCGCGGCGTCGATCAGCGGGGCGGTCACCTTGTCTTCTGCGCGATCCTCCACCCGGCGTCTCCGATTGAGAAAGGAAAGTCGAACCCTTCCATTCAAACCCGATGAATAGCAGGACGTCAGGCTTGAATAGCATAGGTTTCGGCGATCATGCGCATTGATGACAATGCGGTTTCAACCAAAATCTCGCGCATAACTATAATGTCGCCCGCATAGTAGCGGCCATGCCCTGCGGCTGCCCTTCCGTCGGATGGCGACCTGACGCGCCGCGCGCGTCGATCGCGGTCAATTAATTCGGTGACAGTGCACTTTTAGTGGCTTTCGATAAATGCAGCGCGGCGTTGCCCCGGCTCTTGAATCCCGCCCATCAGCGCATAACTCGGCGGCGCCACCGCCCTCCCCGCCGCCTCCTTTTCCAAGGTGATCCCATGCCCGATATCGACGCCCGCGCCTCCGGCCAGTTCACGATCGGCGGCGACATGACCGTCAACCGGCTGGGCTTTGGGGCGATGCGGATCACCGGCCCCGGCATCTGGGGCCAGCCGACCGACCGCGACGAGGCGCTGCGGGTGCTGCGGCGCCTGCCCGAGCTCGGCATCGACCTGATCGACACCGCCGACAGCTATGGCCCGTTCGTCAGCGAGGATCTGATCGCCGAGGCGCTCCACCCCTATGCCGGGCTCACCGTCGCGACCAAGGGCGGGCTGGTCCGCTTCCCCAACCACCAGGGCCCCTGGGCGATGGTCGGCAACCCCGATTATCTGCGCCAATGCGTCCATATGAGCCTGCGCCGGCTCAAGGTCGACCGGATCGACCTGTGGCAGCTCCACCGCATCGACCCCAAGGTGCCGCGCGACGAGCAGTTCGACGTGATCCGCTCGTTCCTCGACGAGGGGCTGATCCGCCATGCCGGGCTGAGCCAGGTCTCGGTCGAGGACATCGAGGCGGCGCGCAAGGTCTTCCCGGTCGCGACCGTCCAGAACCGCTACAACCTCACCGACCGCGCCGACGAGGATGTGCTCGACTATTGCGAGGCCAACGGCATCGGCTTCATTCCCTGGTTCCCGCTCGCCGCCGGCGACCTCGCCAAGCCCGGCGGGGTGGTCGACAGCATCGCCCATGCCAAGGGCGCCACCCCGGGCCAGATCGCGCTCGCCTGGATGCTGCGCCGCAGCCCGGTGATCCTGCCGATCCCGGGCACCAGCCGGGTCGCGCATCTCGAGGAGAATGTCGCGGGCGCCGGGATCGTGCTGAGCGATGCCGAATATGCCCAGATCGACGGGGCGGCCAAGGCGGGCTGAAGCGAGCCGGTCGCGACGCCCCCTTCCCCTCCCCTTCGGGGCGGGGGATAGAGGGCGCATGGCCATCCCGACCGCGCATCCCTATCCGTTCGACCCGAGCTACGGCCTCGATCTCGACCAACTGCGCGCGCTGACGCCGCCGCCCGCCCCGCCTGGCTTCGACGCCTTCTGGCGCGCGCGCTACGACCGCGCGATCGGTCGCGACCCGCGGCCGTGGCTTTCGCCGAGCGAATCCCGCCATCCCGACTGGATCGTCCACGACATCGCCTATAGCTCGACCGACGATTTCCCGATCCACGGCTGGCTGCTGCTGCCGCGCCACGGCCCGGTCCGCCGCGGGCTCGTCGTCGGCCATGGCTATGGCGGACGCGATGCCCCCGATTTCGACATGCCGGTCCGCGAGACCGCGATCCTCTTCCCCTGTTTCCGCGGGCTGTCGCGCAGCAGCCGCCCGCCGATCTCGACCGATCCCGGCTGGCACGTCCTCCACGATATCGACGATCGCGACCGCTATATTCTGGGCGGCTGCGTCGAGGATCTGTGGCTGGCGGTGTCGGTGCTCGACCGGCTCCATCCCGGGCTCGCCGGTCGCACCGGCTATAGCGGGATCAGCTTCGGCGGCGGCATCGGCGCGCTGGCGCTGCCGTTCGACCCGCGCATCGACCGCGGCCATCTCGAGGTGCCGACCTTCGGCAACATGCCGCTCTGGCTGACCCTGCCGACCACCGGCAGCGCGCACGCGGTCCAGGCCTTTCGCAAGACCCATCCCGAGGTCGACGAAACCCTCGCTTTTTTCGACGCCGCCACCGCCGCGACCCGGATCGCGATCCCGATGCTGGTCGCGGTCGCGCGCTTCGATCCGGTGGTGGCGCCGCCCTGCCAGTTTTCGGTCGCTTATGCGCTGCCGACGTCGAACCGTAACGAAACCGTCATCCTCGACGCCGGCCATTTCGACTATCCGGGCAGCGAGGCGCAGCATAAGCTGCACCGTACCCGGATCGAAGCCTTTTTCGGAGCGACATGAGACGCGAGCATCGGCGCTGGTACAGTCCGCGACTGGCTCGCGACATGGAACTGCTGATCTTCGGCCATGCCGGGGCGAAACTGCTGATGTTCCCCACCCGCGACGGCCATTTCTGGGAATATGAGGCGCTCGGCATCGTCGCCAGCCTCGCCGACAAGATCGACGCCGGCCACCTCCAGCTCTACTGCATCGAGGGGCTGGCGCGCGAGAGTTTCTACGCGCCGCACCGTTCCCCCGTCGACCGCATCCGCCGCCACGTCGCGCTCGAGGACTATGTCCTCCACGAGGTGCTGCCGCTGATGGCCGCGCACAACCCGCACGACTGCACGATGGCGATGGGCTGCAGCCTCGGCGCCTTCCAGGCGGCCAGCCTGGTGTTCCGCCACCCGCATCTGTTCCGCAAGCTGATCGCCCTGTCGGGCCGCTACGACCTGACGGTGAAGGTCGAGCATTTCGGCGACCTGTTCGACGGCCATTATGACGACGACATCTATTTCCACACCCCGACCCATTTCCTGCCCGGGCTGAGCGACGGCTGGCGGCTCGACCGGCTGCGCGCGCTCGACATCGTGCTCGCGGTCGGCAAGGCCGACCCCTTTCTCGACAATAATCGGCATCTCAGCTGGCTGCTCACCGACAAGGGCGTGCCGCACCAGCTCCATTTCTGGGAAGGCCGCGCCCACCGCGCCGGCGCCTGGCGCAAGATGGCGGCGCTCTACGTCTGATCGCCCGAACCGGATCAGTCGAGCGCGAGGCTGGCCGGCGTGCCGCCGATCGACGACGGCGCGATCCAGATGTCGAACAGGCCGGGCTCCGCCGCCATCGCCAGGTCCGCCCGCACGAACGCCAGATCGTCGCCCGACAGGGTGAAGGCGACGGTCGCGGTCTCGCCGGGCTGCAGATCGACATGGCGAACGCCCTTCAGCGCGCGCACCGGCTGGACGATGCTGGCGACCCGATCGTGGACATAGAGCTGGGCGACCTCGTGCTGCGCGCGGCCGCCGCCGTTGGTCAGGCTGGCGCTGACCTCGATCGTGCCGCCCCACGCCAGCCGCGCCGCGCTGAGCCGGGTCGCGCCATAGTCGACCGACGAATAGCCCAGGCCATGGCCGAACGGATAGAGCGCCTCGTCGGTGACCTCGCGGTAGCGCGCCTTGAAGGCGCGGTCGCCGGGCCGCACCTGCGGGCGCCCGGTCGCGCGATGGTTGTAATAAAAGGGCTCCTGCCCCGAGACCTGCGGAAAGCTGACCGGCAGCCGGCCCTGCGGCGCATGGTCGCCAAAGACGATGTCGGCGATCGCATGGCCGGTTTCGGACCCGAGGAACCAGGTGCACAGGATCGCGGCGGCGCCCCGGACGCTGTCGGGCAGCTCGAGCGCCCGCCCATGTTTGAGCAGCACGACCAGCGGCTTGCCCGTCGCCGCGACCGCATCGACCAGCGCGCGCTGCGCCGCCGGAATCGTGATCGCGGTGCGCGAGGCCGCCTCGCCCGACATCGCCGTGTCCTCGCCGATGTGCAGCATGACGACATCGGCGGCGCGGGCGGCCGCTACCGCGGCGTCGATCCCGCCCGGAATCGCACGCTCGACATCGCAGCCACGCACCGCGACGAGTTTCGCGTCCGGCCCCATCGCCGCGCGAAACCCCTCTTCGAGGGTCACCATCTTCGCCCGGTCGGGAAACACCGACCAGGGCCCGGCAAGGTCGGCGCGGTCCGATACGAACGGGCCGATCAGCGCGATCGATCGGCCGGCCCTGGGCAGCGGCAGCAATCCGCCGTCGTTCCTGAGCAGGACGATCGCCTTGCGCCCCGCCTCGCGCGCCAGCGCGACTGCCTCCGGACGGCGCACATCGGCGGCGCGGCCGGCATCGAGCGACCGATAGGGATTGTCGAACAGCCCCAGCGCCTTCTTGACCCCGAGCACCCGGCGCACCGCCTCGTCGACGATCTTCGGCGAGAGCCGGCCGGCGCGGACGAGGTCGGGGATATGCCGGATATAGAGCCCGCCGGGCAGGTCCATGTCGCAACCCGCGCTCAGCGCCTTGAGCACCGCGTCGGGTTCGTCGGCGGCATAGCCATGCGCGACCAGTTCCTTCGCCGATTCATAATCGGACACGACCAGCCCGCGAAAACCCCATTCGCCGCGCAGGATATCGGTGAGCAGATGGCGGTTGCCGCTGGCGGGGATGCCGCCGATATCGTTGAAGCTCGCCATCGTCGACAGCGCGCCGGCGTCGAACGCCGCGCGGAACGGCCGCAGATGCACCTCGCGCAGGGTCGTCTCGGGAATGTCGGCATTGTTATACTCCATGCCGCCCTGCACCGCGCCATAGGCCGCGAAATGCTTCGGGCAGGCGAGCAGCGAATCCTCGGCCCGCAGGTCGCGGCCCTGGAAGCCGCGCACCCGCGCCTCGGCGATGCGGCTGCCGAGCCACGGATCCTCGCCAGCGCCCTCGACCACCCGGCCCCAGCGCTGGTCGCGGGCGATGTCGACCATCGGCGCGAAGGTCCAGTGATAGCCGAGCGCGGTCGATTCGATCGCGGTGGCGCGCGCGGTGCGCTCGCACAGATCGGGGTCGAAGCTGGCCGCCTCGCCCAGCGGCACCGGATAGACCGTCTTCAGTCCGTGGATGATGTCGCCCGCGAAGATCAGCGGGATCTTCAGCCGCGACTGTTCGACCGCGATCTTCTGCAGCGCCCGCGCGACCTGCAGGCTGCCGCCATTATAATAGCCCCCCACCTTTCCCGCGGCGATCGTCGCGGTCGTCGCCAGCTGGCCCGGGGTCGGCGCGGTGTCGGGGTTGATGTTGGCGGCGGTCCCCGGCGCAGGATAGATCGAAAGCTGGCCCGCCTTCTCCTCGATCGACATCCGGCCGATCAGCGCCTCGATGAACGGATCGCGCCTTGCGATGCGCGCCAGCGCCCGCCCCGGTCCGGCGGCGCCCAGCGCCAGCGCGGCGACACCGGCTTCGAGCAGCCGGCGGCGCGAGAGACCGGCCGCCCGCACGCGATGCACCTGCATGTCCGCGGCGGGATAAGACGTCATGGGCTATTCTCCGGATGATGGCGGCCTATCCTAGCGGCACCGCCCCGAACATGAACCCCGGGCGTCTCGCGATGGGCGCCCGGCTCGACCGCAAGCATCACCCCCGATAGCGCAGCGCCTCGAGCAGCAGGCCGAACGCCCGCGACGGCTGCAGGCGGCTCGGATAATAGAGATAATAGCCGTCGAACGGCTCGCACCAGTCGTCGAGCGCGCGGACGAGCGTGCCGTCGGCGACCGGCTTCGCCACCCGGTCCTCCATCACGAAGGCGATGCCATGGCCGGCGATCGCGGCGTCGACGATGAGGTCGACATCGTTGAAGACGAGTTGCCCCTCGACCCGCACCCGGACCTCGCGGCCGTCCTTGTCGAACTCCCAGACATAGAGCCCGCCCGCGCTCGCCAGCCGCAGGTTGATGCAGTTGTGGCGATCGAGCTGGTGCGGGGTCTCGGGCAGGCCATGGCGCGCCCAATAAGCGGGGGTGGCGACGACCGCCATGCGCAGCCTCGGCCCGATCGGCACCGCGATCATGTCCTTGTCGACCCGCTCGCCCAGCCGCACTCCGGCGTCGAAGCGCTCCGCGACGATGTCGGTGAAGGCGTCGTCGACGAAGATTTCGACATGGATGTCGGGATAGGCGGCGGCCAGCCGGTCGATCGCCGGCCACAGCACCGTCCGTGCGGCATGTTTCGACGCCGCGATCCGCACGTTGCCCGCCGGCCGCTCGCGAATGTCGGTGAGCGCGGCGAGCTTGCCGTCGATCTCGTCGAGCGCGGGCCGCAGCGTCTCGATCAGTTGCACCCCGGCCTCGGTCGGCGCGACGTTGCGGGTGGTGCGGGTCAGCAGCCGCAGGCCGAGCCGCGCCTCGAGCCGGCGCATCGCATGGCTGAGCGCCGATTGCGACACGCCGAGCTTCGCCGCCGCGCGGGTGAAGCTGCGTTCGTCGGCGACCGCGAGGAACATCGCCAGGCTGCCCAGATCCTCACGCCGCACGCCATCGCTCCCGATCCGGTTTCATGACATGACGTCATAGGCGCATGCACTTTGCCTCGTCTAATCGAAAGGATCGATGCGCGCTATCTCCGGTCCGGACATTCGACGGAGACGATGATGCAAACACGGACACTCGGCACCGCCGGCCTTCAGGTTTCGGCGCTCGGCCTGGGCTGCATGAGCTTCGCCGGGGCTTACGGCCCGGGCGGCGACCGGCACGACGCGATCGCGATGCTGCGCGCGGCGGTCGAGATGGGGGTGACCTTCTTCGACACCGCCGAGGCTTATGGCCCGTTCACCAACGAGGATCTGGTCGGCGAGGCGCTGCAGCCGGTGCGCGACCAGGTGGTGATCGCGACCAAATTCGGCTTCGACATCGACGAAGCGACCGGCGAACGCCGCGGCGGGGTGAACAGCCGACCCGACCATATCCGCGCGGTCGCCGATGCCGCGCTCAGGCGGCTGCGCACCGACCGCATCGACCTGTTCTACCAGCATCGCGTCGATCCGGCAGTGCCGATCGAGGAGGTCGCCGGCGCGGTCAAGGATCTGATCGACGCCGGCAAGGTCGGCCATTTCGGCCTGTCCGAAGCCGGGGTCGACACGATCCGCCGCGCGCATGCGGTCCAGCCGGTCGCCGCCCTCCAGAGCGAATATTCGCTGTTCTGGCGCGAGCCCGAGCAGGCGTTGCTGCCGCTGGTCGAGGAACTCGGGATCGGCTTCGTGCCGTTCAGCCCGCTCGGCGCGGGCTTCCTCACCGGCCAGATCGACGAGCATACGGTGTTCGCGCCCGACGATTTCCGCAACCATGTCCCGCGCTTCTCGCGCGAGGCCCGCAAGGCGAACATGGCGCTGGTCGCGGTGGTCAGGCGCGTCGCCGATCGCCGCGGCACCACCCCCGCCCGGGTCGCGCTCGCCTGGCTGCTCGCGCAGCGCTCGTGGATCGTGCCGATCCCCGGCACCAGCCGGCTCGACCGGCTGCGCGACAATCTCGGCGCGGCCGATCTGATCCTGTCGGCGCAGGATCTCGCCGAGATCGATGCCGGCACCGCGAACTTCGCGGTCGAGGGCGCGCGGCTGCCCGAACCGGTGTTGAAGATGACGCGGCTCTGATAGGAGGCAATCATGCCCGAGCAAAAACCCACCTGGCTGATCACCGGCTGCTCGACCGGCCTCGGCCGCGCGTTCGCCGCCGAACTGATCGCACAGGGGCACCGCGTCTTCGCCACCGCGCGCGATCCCGGCCAGCTCGCCGACTTGGTCGATGGTCATGCCAACGCCGCCGCGCTGAAACTCGACGTGACCTCGGCGGAGGACATCGCCGCCGCGGTCGCGGCGGTCGAACAGGCCGGCGGGGTCGACATCCTCGTCAACAATGCCGGCTATGGCTATCGCGCCGCGGTCGAGGAAG
Organism: Rhizorhabdus sp. GW822-FHT03C02; assembly: GCF_058801765.1. Lineage (NCBI taxonomy): Bacteria > Pseudomonadati > Pseudomonadota > Alphaproteobacteria > Sphingomonadales > Rhizorhabdaceae > Rhizorhabdus > Rhizorhabdus sp. GW822-FHT03C02. The sequence goes on along the minus strand of NZ_JBXANN010000009.1, from coordinate 88,331 downwards.
GCGAGGACGAGGCGATCCGCGCGATGTTCGAGACCAATTTCTTCGGCGCCTTCGCGATGACCCGCGCGGTGCTGCCGGCGATGCGCGCGCGCCGCAGCGGCACCATCGTCAACATCACCTCGATCGCGGCGCGGCTGGCGGCGCCCGGATCGGGCTTCTACTCGGCGACCAAGTTCGCGCTCGAGGGCCTGTCGGACGCGCTGCGCCGCGAGGTCGCACCGCTCGGCATCCGGGTGCTGATGGTCGAACCCGGCGCGTTCCGCACCGATTTCGCCGGCCGCTCGCTCCACGGCAGCGCGCAGGCGATCGCCGACTATGCCGCGACCGCCGGCCCGCGCCGCAAGGGCAATGACAGGACCGACGGCACCCAGCCCGGCGATCCGGTGCGCGCGGCCCGCGTCCTGATCGAGACGCTTGCCGGCGAAACGCTGCCGGTGCGGCTGCTGCTCGGCAGCGACGCGGTCGGCTATGTCGGCAAGGAAATCGATGCCCAGCGCGACGAGATCGCGGCGTGGGCGGCGGTCAGCGTCACCACCGACTTTCCCGACGCGGACTGATGCCGGATGCCGACGGCGCCCGGCGATAGACGGCAACTCCCGCCCGGCTTTTTCGCGCGCGACGTCGAAAGCGTCGCCCGCGCGCTGATCGGCACCACCTTGCTGGTCGACGGGGTCGGTGGCCTCATCGTCGAGACCGAGGCCTATGACGCGAACGACCCGGCGTCGCATTGCTTCCGCGGGCCGACCGCGCGCAACGCCGCGATGTTCGGACCGGCCGGCCATGCCTATGTCTATCGCAGCTACGGGCTGCACTGGTGCCTGAATTTCGTATGTCTGCCCGCCAGCGGGGTGCTGATCCGCGCGCTCGAACCGACCGACCGGCTCGACCGCATGGCCGGGCGCCGCGGCACCGCCGATCCGCGCCTTCTCTGTGCGGGTCCGGGGCGGCTGTGCCAGGCGCTCGGGGTCGACCGCGCCCTCGACGGGCACCCGCTCGATGCCCCGCCGTTCGCGCTGCACCCGGCGACCGATCCGGTCACGGTCGGCGCCGGGCCGCGGATCGGCCTCTCCCGCGCTATCGACACGCCGTGGCGCTTTTGCCTTACCGGATCGCGCTTCCTCAGCCGCCCGGCGTAACGGGCTGCGCGTCGATCGGCTCGACCAGATGCGCCCGCGACGGCCCGGGCGCGAACGGGTCGGCGAAATATTGGGTCTCGTGGATCACCTGCCGCCCGCGAAACTCCATGAGGCTGACGACATAGGACGGCACCCCGTCATAGCGCAGGATCAGTTCGCTGACCCACAGCGCCCCCGAACCGCCGATCCGCCGGACCGCGAAGCGCTTCCGGTTCGGCTGGACCCGGCGGCTCTCCTCGATATGGGCGCGGCCGCGGATCCGTTCGCCCGACTGCGGATAGTCGAGCACCGCGTCCGGGTGGTAGATATCATGCTCGACCGCGAAATCGTCGTTGTCGGCGGCGTGCCAGTGGCGCTCCAGCATGGCCCGCACGGCATCGTCGTCCATCCCTGCGCTCCTCGATCGGTTTCGGCACGATGATGTGATGGGGCGGCCGGCACGATAAAGCCATCCCGCCGAGACCAAGTCGGCCGCTGCCGAATCACCCGACGGTTCCACGCCCCCGACGCGGCGACATCGCCCGGATCATCGACCCCGTCCCGCGACGATATGATATCACATTTTACGGACAAGCCCGAAATTCCGGCTTCGGCACATCATCGACACCGATGTTGTCTTCTTCATCCACTGTCGATGTTTATCGCGCAAATTCGCGATATTCTCCCCGTTCGGCATAGCGACGTCAAAATCATGTCGCGTCGCAGCATAACGGCAAATCCATGCTGCTAACCTGGCTTATTATTCGTAACATCACTGCAGAAAATCGCGGATAAGCGCCAATATCTTCGCGATCATGGAATCGAGATCTATGACCGATCGCGACCTCTACTGAAGTTTTGCAGAAATATTGTCATTTTGTCCGAAATGGTCAAGCCGACGCCCGCGATGCGGGGGATGCTGGCGGCCATGACGAGCCCGGAAAACGGGCCGCATAAGCCGAACTAGGGAGAGGAAAATGACCAGATCGACCCACGGGAGAACCGTGTCCAAAGCCGTGCTTGTCGCCTCGACGGCGCTGAGCGCGATGGCCTCCGCGCCGGCCTGGGCGCAGTCCGACGACATATCCGAGATCATCGTCACCGCCCGTCGGGTCGAGGAACGGCTGCAGGACGTGCCGATCTCGATCAGCGTGCTCAACCAGCAGCAGCTGACCAACAACAATGTCCAGAACGTCAAGGATCTGGCGACCTATACCCCCGGCCTGACGCTCAACGCGCGCTACGGCGCCGACAACACCACCTTCACCATCCGCGGCTTCACCCAGGAACAGCGCACCACCGCGACCGTCGGCACCTATTTCGCCGACGTCGTCGCCCCGCGCGGGTCGGGCGCGTCGCCCGGTGGCGACGGCGCCGGCCCGGGCCAGCTGTTCGACCTGCAGAACGTCCAGGTGCTCAAGGGCCCGCAGGGCACGCTCCAGGGCCGCAACTCGACCGGCGGCGCGGTGCTGATCGTTCCGCGCAAGCCGACCAGCCGGTTCGAGGGCTATGCCGAGGGCAGCATCGGCAATTACGACCTGCGCCGCGTCCAGGGCGTGGTCAACGTGCCGCTGGCCGACACGGTGCGCGTGCGCCTCGGCGTCGACCGCAGCAAGCGCGACGGCTATCTGAAAAATGCCGGCCGGATCGGCGACGGTCCTTATGGGCCGGGCATGGGCAGCCAGGATTATATCGCGCTGCGCGGCAGCCTGGTCGTCGACCTCGCCCCCAATCTCGAAAACTACACGATCGGCACCTACGCCAAGTCGAAGGGATCGGGCACCACCCCGAAGGTCACACGCTGCTTCCCCGGCGCCCCCGCCGCGACCGGCGCGGCCTCGGGCGGCGCGCTCGCCTGCGCGCAGATCGCCCGCGAAAAGGCCTATGGCGATTTCTGGACGGTGTCGAACAGCATGGCCGACGCGCTGTCGAAGACCGACACCTGGCAGGGGATCAACACCACCAGCTGGCAGGCCAATGACAGCCTGACGGTCAAGAACATCGCCTCCTATGCCGAATTCCGCGGCCAGAACAATATCGACCTGTTCGGCATCTATAACCCGGTCGGCGTGCCCGCGGGGACCGAGACCAGCCCGCTCCAGGTCCGCAACTTCACCGGCACCCATGTGATCGACGGGCGCGACACCAACGCCGAAAGCACCTTCGTCGAGGAACTCCAGTTCCAGGGCCATCCCGGCGACGGCCGCTTCATCTACCAGGGCGGTCTCTATTTCGAATCGAGCCGCCCGCTCGGCCAGTCGGGCACCCAGTCGGCGACCTTCACCCCGTGCATCCAGATCGCCACCTTCAACTGCAAGCTCAACGACGGCGGCGCGACCTCGCTCGGCCGGCAGACCTACAGCACGGTGCTGACCAAATATCGCGGCGTCGCGGCTTATGGCCAGGCCAGCTACGACTTCACCGACAAGCTCAAGTTCACCGCCGGCATCCGCTACACCTGGGACCGGATGGCGAGCGCCTGGCAGGTCGTCGACATCTCGCTGAACGGCATATCGAGCGCGGTCGCCCCGCCCAACCTGCCCGCCCCCGCCAACACGCTGAGCGCATCCTGCGCGGCGACCCCGACCTTCGGCTTCAAGGGGACCGCGACCAACCCCTATCGGCCGATCGCCGACCGCTTCACCATGTGCAAACAGGCGTTGACCGTGAAGACCTCGGCGCCGACCTGGCTGCTCGACCTCGATTACAAGCTGCAGGACGACGTCCTGCTCTACCTCAAATGGTCGCGCGGCTATCGCCAGGGCGGGGTCAATCCGTTCGGCGCCGACAAGCTGCAGGGTTATGACAAGGAGAAGGTCGACACCTACGAGGTCGGCGCCAAGGCGAGCTGGCGCGGCGCGGTGCCGGGGCACATCAACTTCGCCGCTTATTATAACGACTTCAGCAACCAGCAGATCCAGCTCGGCTTCCAGTGCCTGGCGCCGGCCTCGTGCACCCAGACCACCGCGATCCTCAATGTCGGCAAGTCCGAACTCTATGGCGGCGAGGTCGAACTCGGCATCAACCCGTTCCAGGGCTTCCAGCTCGACGTCTCCTATGCCTATCTCAAGACCCGCATCAAGAAGATCCAGGACGTCACCGCGCTGGTTTCGGGGCTGGCGCTGCCCTATAACGACATCCGTCCGCCCGCGGTCGGCGACGTCATCCCCGCCGCCACCCCGCACAAGCTGAACATCAGCGCCAGCTACACGCTGCCGCTGCCCGAATCGGTCGGCAAGGTCAGCTTCGGCGGCACCTATGTCTATCTGTCGGCCACCCAGGTCGCGCAGGACTCGTGCATCCCCGGGCGCTTCGCCGGCCAGACCGCGGCGGCCTGCGCGGCGACCACCACCGGCGGCGGCATCCTGCCGGGCTATGGCCTCGCCAACCTCAACCTGACCTGGGAGGGGATCGCCGGCAGCCCGGTCGACGCCGCCTTCTTCGTCACCAACGTCACCAAGAAACAATATTATATCAGCGCCAACGACCAGGCCTATTCGTCGGGCTTCATCTCCAACATCGTCGGCGAACCGCGCATGTACGGCTTCCGGCTGCGGTACAGCTTCGAGAAATAACCCTCTCGATCATCGTTCCCCCTCCTGCACCGGGCGGCCCCGCGCCGTCCGGTGTTTTCTTCATGATGCCGCAGATCCCTCCCGGGAACGCCCCGCGCCGCCATGCGCTATGCCGTCACCGGACGATGGAGCGGAACGATGGCGAAGGCGGTCAAGACGGGCGATGCGGTCAGCTGGAACAGCCATGGCGGCACCGCCCATGGCAAGGTCGTCGGCAAGCTCACCACCCCGACCCGGATCAAGGGCCACAAGGTCGCGGCCTCGAAGGACCATCCCGAATGGCTGGTCGAGACCGACGAAGGCAAGCGCGCCGCGCACAAGGCCGAAGCGCTGACCAAGGACTGAGCGCCCGATACCAACGGTCTAAATCCCCACCCCCTCTTTTCCGTTCGTGTCGAGCGCAGTCGAGCGTGGATCGCGAAGCGAAACACGCTCGACTACCGCGGGGTGTCTCGACTGCGCTCGACACGAACGGTCTGGATTTAAGATCCTTGGAAAGATCTTCTTTCCGCATTCTCCGCGACAAGTTTGAGAATGCTTTAGCGCCCCTCCGTCGCCCAAGGGTCGCGCCCCGGCACCGCACTGCCGTCGGCCGCGAAGTCGAGCATCTCGTCGCCGCTGCGGTCGAACCGCCGCCATGTCGGCAGGCCCGGGCCGTTCGGATCGCCATGCTTGACGAAATTGACCAGATAGGAACTGGCGAACCCCGCCGCGGCACGGTCGCGCGCGGTGGTGCGATCGCCATATTTGATGTCGGCGGTGTCGAAGAAGAACGGGATGTCGCTCGCATGGCCGGCGCCCTGCCCGCCCGATCCCGCCGCCGACCGGGCGACATAGGAGAAGCGGTAATGATAGACCGGCAGCCCCTTGTCGGCGAGCAGCCCGGCGATGTCGCGCGCGCCGCGTACCATCATTCCGGTCCGGCCGCCGATATCGCCGCTGGTCGCGCCGACCATCACCGGCACATGCGCGAAGCGGCCGGCGGCATAGGCCGGGAGCACATCGACCGCGATCCGCCCGTCGGCGAACGGCGCGCTCGCCGTGCGCGGCCCCGGACGCCGCATCGTCGCCAGGTTGAGCCCGTCGGTCACCGTCTCGGCCGGCAGCGCGCGCAATTTGGCGAGCGCGGCGGGATCGTCGGCGGCGATGCCCTTCGACGTCGCGAAGGTGGTGCCGATCGCCTCGACCTCGGCCAGGCTCGCGGCGCCGCCCATGCCGCCGCCGTCGCCGCCCGACTGGATCACCGCGCGCGCGAACAGCCCCTTCGCCAGCGGCGAGGTCAGCAGATTGTGGACCGACATGCCGCCCGCGCTCTCGCCGACGATCGTCACCTGGTCGGGGTCGCCGCCGAACGCCGCGATGTTGCGGCGGATCCATGTGAGCGCGGCGATCTGGTCGAGATAGCCATAATTGCCGAGCAGGCCATGGTCGGCGTCGGCGCGGGTCAGCGCCGGATGGGCGAAAGTGCCGAACCGCCCGACCCGATAGTTGAAGCTTGCGAAGACGATCCCCTGCCGGGCGAGCGCGGCGCCCGCATAGGTCGGCGGCGAGGCGCCGCCATTGACGAAGCCGCCGCCATAGATCCACACCAGCACCGGCAGCCGCTTTCTGGCGCCGGCGGGCCGCCAGACATTGGCATAGAGGCAATCCTCGGCCGGCCGGGTGCCGAGCGGCGCCGCGTCGCTCGGGAAGGGCAACTGCATGCAGTCGTTGCGATAGTCGCGCGCATCGCGAACCCCGGCCCATTTCGCCGCGGGCTGCGGTGCCCGCCAGCGCAGCGGCCCGACCGGCGGTGCCGCGAACGGCACCCCCTTATAGGCGACGACATCGCCGTCGCGCACGCCCTCCAGCCTGCCCTCGGCGACGCGGACCTGCTCGGCCGGCGCGGCGCCGATCGACGCGGTGCCGATCGACGCCGCCCCGATCGATCCGAGCAGCGCGAAGCGGATCCATCCCATGCTGTTCCCCTGCCGGCCCATCCCCACGCTCCTCATTCGATCGGTGCGATCGTCCGCCCCGTGCTGATACCATGGTCGTTGACCGCGTCGACCGCGACGAAATAACGCTGCCCCGCGGTCAGGCTGGCGATGTCGAGGCTGGTCTGCCCGTCATAGACCTGCCAGCTCTGGCTGAGCAGGTCGGGGCGGATGCCGACCCGGACGACGTAATATTCGGCGCCCTTCGCCGGCTGCCAGGCGATCTTCGCCTTGCGCGGGTCGGCGGCGTCGCGGGTGCCGCCGATTCCGGCGACCGTCGCCGCCGGCGGCGCGCTGCCCTGGCCGAACACCCGCAGATCGGAGAGCGAGAAGCGGCCGCCATCGGGGGCATGGACGTTGACGATCCGCACGAACCGCGCCCGGCGCGGCTTCGCCAGCACCCGATAGTCGTGCGGCGCGTCGCGCCCGGTCGCGGCGGCATCGACGATCGTCTGCCAGGCCTTGCCGTCGATCGACGCCTCGATCCGGTAGCGATAGCCGTCGCGGCTGATCCCCGTTCCCTTGCTGTCCTGGTCGGCGAAATTGACCTGCAGCGCGTCGATCCGCTGGGCGGCGCCGAGATCGATCTGGAACCACTCGCCCGGATCGCCGGTCTTCGCCGACCACCAGCTGCGCACCTCCTCGTCGACCGCCTGCTCGGGGCCGAAGCCGTCGAGCGACGAGGAGGCGGTGGCCGGCTTGTGCCGCGACAGCAGCATCCAGCCGGTCAGCCCGCGGTCGCCGTCGACATAATGCGGATAGTCGCCGAGATAGGTATCGACCGCCAGTTCGCCCTGCGGGGTGAAGCGCGCCGGGAACAGGCCGAGCCGCCGCTCGAACGGATGGCGGCGCGAGATGCTCATCGTCGCGACATGCCACCACCTCTTGTCGGCGCCCTGGAAACTGCTGCCATGGCCTGCGCCGGCGATGAACCCCGACGGCTTCGACGAGGCCGGGCTGTTCGGCTGATAGGCGAACGGCCCCATCGGGCTGTCGGCGACCAGCACCCCTTCGGCATAGCTCTTATACTCGGTGCCGGGCGCCGAATATTGGAGATAATAGCGGCCCTTATATTTGGTCATCCAGGCGCCCTCGATGAACGAGAGGCTCGCCGGTTTCTCATTATGGTCGCCGACCACCTCCCAGCCGCGGCTCGCCTTGTCGCGCGACGCCGGGATGCGCGCCTCGGCGATCGGCTGGAAACTCTTCGGGTCGAGCTCGACGACCCGCAGCACCCCGACCCCGCTCAACCCTTCATACATATAGAGCCGGCCGTCATCGTCGAGGAACAGGCACGGGTCGTTGTAGCCGGGCCTGATGCTCGCGGCCTCGGTCCATTGCCCGGTCATCGGATCGTCGGTGACCCAAATCTTCTTCGCATTCTCGCTGGCCGCCAGATAGAGCCGCCCGCCGATCGCGACCACGGTCGGGGCGTATTTCTCGACATCGAAACCGGTCGGCTCGACGAAGGTCCAGTGGAGCAGGTCGGTCGAGTGCCAATAGCCCTTCGAATGCGACACGAACATCCAGTAGCGGCCCTTGAACCGCACCAGCGTCGGATCGGCGGCCTCGCGATAGGGGACGAAGCCGGGGGTGTGGAAACGGTCGGGCTGATAGCGATAGGGAAGATCGACCGGATTGGCGTAGGTCCGCTCGCGCCGGCCGGCCGCCGCGGCGGGATCGATAGGCGCCAGCGCCAGCACCGCCGACAGACCCAGGCCGGCGACCGCCAGTGGCTTGCTCATATATCCCTCTCCGATTTATTTTTTCAGTATCTGAAAAAATACCGATACGGGGCCGGATGGCAACAGCTTTCGACGATGCCCGTCGTCGAATAGGCGCTGATTTGGTTTCTTCTGAAGCCTTCTCCCGCTTGCGGGAGAAGGTTTGGATGAGGGTCTTCTTCTGTTTCTTCTCGTTCGCGGCGCAGTCGACAGAAGAAGAAGACCCTCACCCCGTGAGCGGTAAGTTATGCCTCCGGCATAACTTAGGTTTCTGCCGGGGGCAGAACCGACCGCCTCACGCTCCCGCAAAGAGCGGGAGAGGGGCAGAAGAAGCGTCAGCGCCTATGCAGCGCCCCCGCGTTTCAATGCGACGCGGTCTCGCCCCGCGTCCTGGTGCGGAATTCGCGCGGGGTGATCCCGGTCGCCTGGCGGAAGGCGTGGGCGAAGCTCGACGGCGACGCGAAGCCCAGCGCGAAGGCGATCGCCTTGACGCTGTCGGGCCCGGCAAGCATCCGCTTGGCGCCGTCGATCCGGCTGCGCGCGATATGGTCCTTGATCGAACAGCCGCGGCTGGCGCGGAAGCCGCGGGTCAGTTGCCGCACCGACAGGTTGCACAGCTCCGCCAGTTCCTCGAGCGTCGGCGGCGCGGCGAGGTTGCGCAGCCGTTCGTCGATGAAGCGCAGCCGCCACGCCGCCAGCCCGCCGGTCGCCGGCCCGTCGCCGATCGCGACGCTGAACCGCGCCACCTCGATCGCGACCTGGCGGCCGAGCAGGTCGACGATCGCCGCGCTGGCGAGCCCCGGCCGATAGGCCTCCTCGGCGAGCCGGCCGAGCAGGGTGCGGATATGCGGGCTCGGCACGTCGAGCGCCGCCTCGAGCCGGCGGTCGGTCCATTCGGGCGGCTCGTCGAGCCAGGCCTCGACCGCCTCGCGCGCGATCTCGCAGACGATCGACGCCTGGCGGCCGCTCTCGCTGCGGGTGTGGAGGCGGTGGCCGGGCGGCAGCAGGAAGATCTCGCCGAGCGGTTCGAACCGGTGCGGCCCCCAGGCATCGACGAAACAGCCGCGGGCGTTGAGCGGCCGCGGGGTCAGGCACTGGTTGAGCCTATAGCCCGGCGCCTCGCGCATGATATTGTCGATCGGGCCGTTGAGATCGAACCCGGCGATCTGCACGTCGATCGTCGCGGTGCGCAGCTCGGCGCGCACCGCCATCACGCTGTCCGAGGGCAGGTTGATATCGTCGCGCGCCGTCATCGCGCCATTAGGACGGACCCGTGCCGATTGTCACGCGGACTTGAACGATCTCGCCGGAACGCTATTTCTCCACGAAACGAACCCAAGTCCGGATGAAGGTGCGCGGCTTGCCGGACTCGGCCTTGACGTCCTGCCTTCGCTGGTCGTCATCGTTGAGATCGATGCTCATCCGCCGGACGCGCTTGGCGGCATCTTCCGACATCTGTTGCGGCGTGGTGGTCGCCTCGGAATTACTTTCGAGACCATGGCCATGATAGAGCGCGCTCATATAATAGCTGTAATGTTCGCGGATGGCGTCCTCGCCGAAGCCCTTCCACTCGTCCACCGAGTGGGTGGCGTCATTCTGGCGGATGAAGGCGATCATCGTATCTTCCGATGCCCCCGCCCAGTGGGTTGGATCACCGCCCGATTTATAGCGATTCCCCATCAACGGCGAGGAATGATATAGATTGGGATCTGAAAAGCTGATCCGGCCATAAGCCGGAAGCTTGCCGCCCTTTATCTTCTTGAGGCTAATCTTCTTGGCGTTGCGTCGTGCCGCGATGTCGCTCCTGACTTCGGCCGGCAGCCGCTTTTCCTGGCCATGATCGCCGACGATATCCTCATAATATTCGGTACCGGTCATTTCTTCGTCGTTGTGGAAGGTGAGGTTCACGAAGGCTGTGGTGCCGCGGCTATCCTTGTGAAATCCAACGGCGCCGGTCCGGTTGAACTGGCAATCGACGTCGATGATGACCTGATGTTCGGTGAAGATGCTCGCGTTCGCCGGTTTCAGCAGATAGTCCCACTGACCTGAATCCACCAATGTGACCTTGATCAGCTTCTCTATATCCCCCTCCGGAAGCTCGCCACGCCGGTCCTTCGGGAAATAGGCCATGCCATGCTCTTCCTCATGCTCGCCGCCTTTCTCGGCGCCCGGCTTGGGGGTCAGTGCGCCGTGCGAGTCCAGCACATAGGAGCCCAGCCGAAATCCGCCCGCGCTTTGTGGCAGGCTGTTATCCACAGCGATAGCGGCCGACAGGATCGCATATTGCAGCATGGCGCCGTTGACCTGTTCTTCGCCAACGTAGGAATCCTTATTGATGGTCCCGGTGCTGTCCGGGGGATAATCGACGCGCTGGACGATCGCCGCGCGCTGATGGGGATGACCGTCGGGCGTCGCCTCCGCCAGCGACGATATGCCCGTCAGCGCGCGCGCCCCCATATGGTCGGCCTCGCGCTCGAGGCCGGTGTCGTCGTTGACCGCGATCCCGGTCTTGAGCTGCGTCGTCGGCCGCACCCGGCCCTGCGCCTGCTGCACGACATGCCAGGCCTCGTGCGGCAGATGCCGTTCCTGGCCGGGGGCGAGATGGATGTCGCGGCCCTGCGCATAGGCATGCGCCTGCATCTGCGCCGGCCGGGGCGAATTGCGGTGCACCCGGACATCGTCCATCGCCATGCCCGACAGGTGCTCGATCCCGGCCCTGAGCCCCTCGGGCAAGCCGCCCGGGCGGCCCGTCGGCGCGCGCTGGACGATCGGCGCGGCGCCCGCGTTGAGCGTATCCGCCATCCTGGCGAGCCGCTGGACCGCGGGCGAACCGCGAAGCTGGCCGGCGATCGGCGATGTCGGCGATGCTTGCACGGGCGCGGCCGCGATCGCCGCACGCGGTTTCGGTTCGGCTTGCGAAAACACGGTGCCCACCATGCCTCTCCTCGAGCGCAGCGCGGACCGAATCCGCCGCTATGGCCGTGAGGCTATCATCTCGCCCGCGCGGTGCAACCTAGGGGCCATCACGGGGTCAGCGGGCCGCCGCCGTCGGCGCGACAAATCGCATCGCCGCGTGACGGAGCGCACAGCCGCGGATTTCCGCCAATGCTCAAAGGCACGGCGGGGGCGAACCGGAACGAGGTATATCATGACGGCCCATAATGTGACGATCGCGCTCTCGACGCTGTTCTGCTATCATGGCGGCGACAGCGACGGCGCCAGCGAGCCCTATCTCTGGACGATCATGTACAAGATCGACGGATCGGGCATCCACCAGGACGGCACCGCGCTGCGTGGCGGCCCGGTCTATTTCCTCAGCCCCGGCAGCCAGGGCAATCTCGGCGACGGGGTCGGCACCGGCGGCACCATCCGCATCCCGAACGCGGTCGGGCGCTGGACCACCTCGCTCGAACCGATCCTTATCACCAACCCGGCGACCGGCAGCGTCATCGAGGTGCCCGGCAGCATCGGCGTGATCGCGATCCTGCTCGAGGAGAATCTGACCCCGAACGAGGATATGGAGGCCGGCCACCAGGCGCTGATCGGTTTCGTCCAGAAACAGCTCCAGGCGTTCATCGACAGCATCAACCTGCTCGGGGTCGCCGCCGAGATGAAGCCGCTGATCGACGGCGGCGCCAGCGAGCAGGACGCGCTCGCCGCGGTGCTCGCCACCCGGATGAAGCCCTATAAGGACAATCTCACCCAGCTCACCAAGGCGGTGACCTTCTACGCGCTGTTCCAGTCGCTCGGCCTCGGCGGGGTGATCGCCAGCGGCATCGACCGCGACGATTTCCAGGGCACCTATTCGGCCAGCTTCACCCAGGCCGATTTCGACCGGACCAGCGCCAATCCCGAGCAGAGCGGCCTCCAGCCGATCAAGATCCTCGAGATGATCGCGGCCCCCGACGAGGTGCCCGGCGCCTCCTATGCCTATAATCTCCACGGCTCGGCCTGGCGCGAGGTGCGCGTGACCTGGACCGACATTCCCAAGGGGGTGCCGCCGGGCCGCTGGCAGATCACCGGCATCCACCAGGGGGTCAGCCACCAGATGGGCCGCTATATCTCGCAGGTCGGCGGCCAGTTGCCCGACGGTTCGCCCTGGCTGCTCGACCGCGGTTCGGCGTGCGACCTGATCGTCGCGGGCACCCACAGCTTCTTCACGGTCGGCGCCGACGGATCGCAGGCCGATGTCATCGCCACCGACGAGCTCAATGTCGGCCACCTCTACCTCAAGACCGTCGCCGACGGCAGCAAGGCCGACAATCTGACCTCGCTGCCGCTCTGCCAGCTATGGCTGCGGCATGAGGACGACGTCTAACGCGGGGACATTATGCCTATTCCGGCTCTGGTGCAGGCGTTCCGGAGCCGGCGCATCGATCGTTGGCCGCACCGCACCGGCCGCGCCGCGCGCCCGCGCCGGCAGCAGCGCGAGGCTCAGCAGATAGCCGATCACCGCGCTGCCGCCATAGCCGACCAACGGGGTCGGATAATTGCCGAGCGCCGCCGCGACCACCGCGCTGAGCCAGACGATCCCGAACACCGCATGGACCGGGCGATGCCCGCGGTCATGGCGCCACCCCGCCACCGCCGGAACCACCAGCAGCACCGCACCGGCCAGCACCGCCAGCCCGACCAGCGGATGGATCGCGAACGAGGTGTAAAGGATCCGGTCGACGAAGGGCACCGCCGGCAGCGTATCGGCGCGCACCAGCGTCACCGCGAAGCCGGCCACGGCCCCCGCCAGCGCGATCGTCACCCGCCGGTCGGGCCGGATCAGCGCCAGCGCCGCCAGTCCCGCCGCGAGCATCGCCGCCATCGCCCGGTCGGGCTGGATCGCCAGCGCCAGCGCCGCGATCAGCAGGCCGACGGTCGACCAGCGGCTGCGCGCGCGGGCGAAGCCGACGATCATCGCCGGCAGCAGGATCAGGCTCGGCTGGACGAACAGCGCCCCCAGCCGCACCCAGCGCGCCGCCCCTTCGATCGACGCCCCCGCCAGCGCGGTCGCAAGCAGCGCCGCCGCCATCGCCAGCGTGCCGGCACCCGGCCGCCCCCGGAACACTGGTGCCGCCAGCACCGCGACCACCAGCATCGCCACGCCGATCGCCAGCGCCCCGGCCTGAATCGCCAGATAGCGCGGCGGCGCGCCGGCCGCCGCCAGATAGGCGATCCCGAGACCGCTCGCGCCGATCGCGCAGGCCAGCCCCACCGCGCGCGGACGGACGGTCGGTTGCACGTGAAGATCCATGTCGGTCCTGTCTCCGGATGTTGCGGGTTCGCCATCGAGCAGCAGCGCGAGCGGCCGAACCAGGTGAAAGACGAGCGCGCGCGGGCCGAGCCCGCCCAGGCTGCTCAGGGCGAAGCGCAGCGCCTCACCATCGTCGGCGATGCCGGCCAGTTCATGCTCGATCGCCTGGCCCCAGGCGGCGAGATGCGCCGGCAGCAGCCGCCGCAGCAGCCGGCACGACCGCACCGCGAGACGCCGCCGCCATCCCCCGCTCATGAGGCCGCTCCGATCGCCGCGCCGGCCGCGCGCCCCACCGTTTCGACGGGATTGTCGCGGGCGAGTTGCACCCCGCGCGCGGTCAGCCGATAGGCATGGCGCGGCGGCCGGCCGCCCTCGGCGGGCGGCTGCCACTCGGCCTCGAGGAAGCCGAGCCCCTCCAGCCGGATCAGCAGCGGATAGAGCGTCCCCGACTTCACATCCGCGCGCCGCGCGAGATCATAGCCATGGCACCATTCGCCGCCCGCCTCGAGCAGCACGGTCAGGATGGTTCGGGCATGGGGCGAAAGCGCGCGCAGTCTGGGCATGGCCAATAAATCTACATAGGTAGATTAAATGTCAAGCGGCTAATACCGGATCCTGATGAGCTTGACTCATCCGGATCCGGTATCAGCCCGTGCGGCGCTTGAGCAAATCGATCGAGGATGCGTCAGCATCTTCGAGATCGCGTATAGGCAGCTTGCCTGTCGCGCGCCGGGCTGCAACCATCGCACCGGTGATCGGAACGGACGAGGCGGGACGATGGCGGCGGACATGAGGGCGGATCGGACCGGTCCGCGATGACCGCGCCCGCACCGCCCGGCGACTGCCCGATCCTCGTCGCCGCGGACCTGTTCCGCCTGACCGAAGGCCGCGTGCCGGGGCAATGGCAATGGCACCAGCAGGACAATATCCGCTGGGTCCGCGCGCTGCTCGCGCGGGTCTTCGCCGGCAATCCGGCGATCCGCATCGGCGCACTCGATCATGCCGCACTCGGGCTGCACCCCGGCAATTTCGGGCCGGCGGGCGCGGCCGCGCTCCACGACTGGTGGCGCGCGCGCTTCCTCGCCCCGCTCGACCCCGATCTCGACGCGCGGATCGGGGCGGCGGTGCGCGACCGGGTCGTCTTCGCCTTCGAACTGCCCGCCAATCTGCGCGCGGCGATCGGCGCGACCGCGCGCGCGGTGATCGACATCGAACTCGCGCCGATCCGCTTCCTCGACGATCTGCTGCTGATGCTCGACAGTTCCGACCCCGAACTCGCCGCCCTGATCGCCGATGCCGCGATCGCGCGCGACGCGATCTCGGCGCAGCTCGAAACGCTGCGCGCGCGGATGGGATCGCTCGCCGCCGAGATCGCCGGCCTGCCCGCCGGAACGGCGCTGGTCGCCGCGCAGACCGCGCACGACCGGGTGCTGATCGACGGCGGCCGCTTCGTCAGCCTAGCCGACCATGGCCCGGCGATCGCCGCGCTCGCCGCACGCCATCCGCTGGTGCTGCTCGCCCCGCATCCGCACGGGATCGGCGAGATCGCCGGGATCGGGGCGCTCTGCGCGATCCCGGGGCTGCGGATCACCGCCGCCAACAGCTACCGGCTGCTGGCATCGGGCCGGATCGCCACGCTCGCGGCGATCTCGTCGTCGCTGCTCGTCGAGGCCGGATTTTTCGGCGTCGAGACGGTGCGGCTCGATCCGCGGCCGCCCCGCACCCGGCCGATGCTGCCCGCCGCCGCGCTCGTCCCCGCGCTCGCCCGCCGCATCGCCCGGATCGCCGGGTTCGACCTGCCCGACCGCCATGGCCTGCCCGACGGGCCGGTGATCGCGCCGTTGCTCGGGGTCGACTGGGCGCGCGGCGCGGCCGCCCGCGCCGCCGATCCGCTGCCGGCGCTGCGCCTCGATCGCGGCCTGTCCGGCCGCCTGCCCGCCGCGGACGCCGCCTGCGCGGCCGGGCTCGCTTATGGCTGGTACCCGGCCGAACCCTGGGGGGTGTGGAGCGGGCCGTTCGCGGTCTTCAGCGTCGCCTGGCCCGCCGGGCGCACCGCGGCGCTCGGCTGCACCCTCGAGCTGCGGTCCTTCTCGCCCGCCGTGGCGCCGCAGAAGCTCGCCATCTGGATCGACGGCAAACCGATCACCACGGGCTATGTGCCGCCGGGACGGCCGGTCGTCTTCAGCTTCGACATCAGCCCGCCGACGCGCGCGGGCCCGGTCCAGATCTGGCTCGTCTGCCGCGGCGCCTGGCGCCCGTGCGACCATGACCCGGCCAATGCCGACCGTCGCCGGCTCGGCCTCGCGCTGCTCGGGGTCGCGTTCCGCTGAGCGCTTCTCCGGTCCGGCGGCCGATCGCGCCGCTACGCCTCGATATCGGCGACCGTCAGCAGGATCGGCGGCTCGCCACCCAGCCGGGCCACGAATTCGCGCCGGGCGATGCGGTGGATCGCGCCTTCATGTTCGAAAAATGCCTCGATCGCGGTCTCATGATCGATCCCGTCGAGATCGGGATCGATCAGCCAGGCCAGCGCCTCGCTGGTGATCAGGAACTCGACCGGCCCGAAATCGGTCGCCCCCATGAAGCCCACGCTCCCGCGCTCGGCGACCCAATAAGCGTCGCCCTTCTCGAACCGCACGCTCGCCTTCACCTTCGCCATCGCCCGTCCTTCAATTTCGCGCCACTCTAATTCGGTGACAGTGCACTTTTAGCCGCCGCGGCGCAGCGTCCGATCGAACAGCGCCAGCATCGCCGCCCAGCCGCGCTCCGCCGCGGCCGGATCATGGACCGGGAAATCGGGTTTCATCCAGCCATGCGCCGCCCCGTCATAGGTCTCGGCCCCATAGGTCACCCCGGCCGCCGCCAGCGCGCCTTCGAACCGCGCCGCCATTTCGGGCGGGTAGCTGTCGTCGCGGTCGGCGACCGCGATATAGAGTTCGGCCGCCAGCCGCGGCGCCTGGAGATGCGGGCTGTCGGCGGCATCGGTCGCGAGCCGCCCGCCATGGAAGCTCGCCACCGCGGCGAAGCGATCGGGATAGGTCCCCGCCGCGACGATCGCCATCGCCCCGCCCATGCAGAACCCGACCGCGCCGACCTTGTGCCCGACGACATCGTCGCGCGTGTCGAGCCAGGCCAGGAACGCCCCGCTGTCCTCGGCCGCCTTGGCGTTGCCGGTGGTCGCGATCAGCGGCCCCAGGATCGCCCGGACATCGCCCGCGAACACCGCCTTGGGATCGAACGGACCATAAGCGCCATAGCGATAGAAGAGGTCGGGCAGCAGCACGACATAGCCGGCATCGGCCAGCCGCTGCGCCATGGCGAGCACCGCCGGCCTGATCCCGCCCGCATCCATGTAGAAGATGATCGCCGGCCCGCCCCCGCCGCCTTCGCCCCCGCTGCATTCAGGCGTGAAGACAAAGGCCGGGCAATCGCCGTCGGCGGTTACGATCGTCAGTTTTTCGTGCGGCATGGTCGGGTCCGGAACGGGAGGGCGCAGCAGGCGATTCACGGGCGTGGATCTCTTCCCCATTATCCCGGTTCGGTGCGACCGCGCACAGGAAAAGGACCATGACCGCGATACCCGCGGCGCGGTCCCCCATCGCTTCGCTCGAGCGGGCTAAAATGATCCACAATGGATCACCTTCGTTCAACATGACCGATCGGTAATCTTCCGGCCACGTTCGAACGGTGGACGGAGGCATAGCGTGACGATCGCCGGCGCGAAGGGCTCAGGTCACCAGGATCAGGCGCGTTCCCTGCCGGGGGAGGTCGAGATGATCGACGAACGAAGCGATGAAGCGGTCGACACCCTGCCCCCGACCTACGCCGTGCCGGACGTGATCGGCGTCCTGCTGGCGCCGCACCGGCGGGTGCGCGGTCCGCTGATCGACCTGCTCCATTTCTACCGGCGCCAGCCCGATCGCGAACGCCGGTCGATCACCATCCTGCTCGAACGCAAGGTCGCCATGCCGGGCGCGATCGACCCGGCGGGCAGAGGCCGCATGAACCTCTTCATGGGTGAGGCCGAACGGCTCCTCCCCTATCTGTCCGAGGCGGCCGGACAGGAAGAAACCCTCGACGAGGGCGGCCGCAAGGCCCGCCGCCAGCGGCTCCAGCCTGCCGAATGACGATCGATCGGTGAGGGTGGCTACCCGTCGCGCTTCGCCTCGAACGCGAGCAGGTCGAGGGTCAGCGCGATCCGGCTGCCGCCGACGATCGCCGCGCTCGCGATCCCCGCCGGCGGCGCCACCCCGCCGAGCGGCTTGACCATAACCTGGCGCTGGTCGCTGATCGTGTCGGCCATCAGCGCGATGATGCCGTCGCCGGCATGGGTGATGACGATCACCGCCTGCAGCGGGTCGCGCTGCCATTCGTCGAGCCCGAACCACTCGCCCAGCGGCACCACCGGCACATAATTTCCGCGAAACCGCAGCAGCAGGTGCTCGGGATCGAGCCGGTGGAGCACGTCGGCGGTCGGCCGCAGCCCCTCGACCATATGGTCGACCGGGATCGCATAGTTGGACGCGCCGACGTCGACGATGATCGCGTCGAGCAGCATCAGCGATCGCGGCAGCCGCAATTCCGCCGCACCGCCATCCTTCGTCCGCTCGAAGCGGCCGCCGACCGCGCGCGCGATGTCGCGCAGTGGCGCCAGCATCGCCTGGCGATCGGCCGGGATGTCGAAACGCAGCACCAGCAGCCCGCCATCCTGCACCGCCGCCAGCGCGACCGGCTCGCCGCCGCCGCCCGTCCCTTCACCGATCGCATCGAGCACATCGGCGAGCGCCGGCGCGATCCGCTCGAACACCGCGCGGTCGACCTCGGTGTCGCCGCCGGTCAGCTCGACATTGCCCGCCCCGCGCAGATCGTGGAGCAGCGCGCCGAGCGGCGCGGTGCCGATCGCCATCAGGCTGCCCTGCAGCGCGCGCATCGACCGGTCGACCTCGGCGATCTCGAGCGACAGCCGCGACTGCGACCCCAGCCGTTCGAGCAGCAGCGACTGGCTGAGCGCGAGGTCGGCGACCTGCGACGCCAGCGCGTCGAGCTTGGCCTGCGCGATCGGCACGCTCCCCGGCGGCAGCGCCGGCCCGGCGACCGGTCCGGCGACCGGCGGCGGGGCGGTCTCGATCGGCACGGGCATCGCGCTGCCGCCCCATTCGATCCGGGCGTGAGGGTCGAACGGCTCGAGGATCGCCTCGACCGTCACGGTCTCGACCGGCGGCGGCACGACGATGCGGAAATGGAGCCGCAGATGATCGGCCTCGGCGAGCGCCTCGATGCCGAGGTCGGCGGGAATGTCGGCGCGGATGTCGATCCCGGCGGCGTGGAGCGCGGCCAGCGCCTCGATCGGCTCGCCGCCATAATCGAGCGCGGCGTCGGCGAAGGCGAGCGTCGCGGTCCGCCCCGCCGGGCGCGGCCGGTCGGGATCGTCGAGCAGCGCCGCGCCCAGCCCCGCGGCGCGGATCGCCGCCATCACCGCCACCGTCGGGAACCGCAGATCGGCCGCCTCGCGCAGCGCGCACAGCAGCTGCACCCCGGCCAGCCCGATATGGTCGACCGCGAACGCATCGAGCACCGGCCGCGGCGCATGACCGATCAGCCCGCGCAGCTCCGCCGCCAGCCGCAACGCCGCCAGCGTGTCCAGCCGCTCGGGCAGCCGGACCACCCCAGGTTCGGCGTCGGAGGAAATGCCATGCTCGAAAGCCATGCGCCGACCATGCCCCGGCCGCGGGCGCCGGGCAACTGCCGCGCCTCCGGCGCCCGCTTTAATTCGGCCGCTAAAAGTGCACTGTCACCGAATTAGCGGCGCAATTCGGTGACAGTGCACTTTTAGCGGCCCTTCAATAGCCGATGCTGAACTCCGCGCGGACATAGCGGCGGCTGTCGCGGGCCGGGGTCCATTTGATCGCGTCGCTGATCGGCCCGGGAAGCGCGCCATAGGGGTTGATGTTCCAGTTGCCGTCGCGCCCGCGGTTGAGCGCGAAGCTCTTGTCGAGCAGATTGGCGCAGCTGAGCCGGAAGCGCGTGGCCCCCCGCTTGAGCTCGACCCCCAGGTTGAGGATGCCGTAGGCGCCCTGGACCGAGTCCGGATCCTGCAGCAGATTTTCGACGATCCGCGACTGCCACGACCAGTTCAGGGTGAAGACGAGGTCGAGATCGCGCCCGATCGGCTCGTCATGCTGGCCGCTGACGCTCGCCTTCCATCGCGGCGCGTTGGGAAGCCGCTTGCCCGACAAATCCTGCTGCCCGCCGATGCAGCCCAGCGCGACCGTCTGGTTCGAATAGCAGGTCGCATTGGGGAAGGTCCGGATGCGCGCGTCGTTGTAGCTGCCATAGGCGCTCAGCGACAGACGCGGCGCCATCTCGGCGGCGAGCTCCAGCTCGACGCCCCGCGACGTCACCCGGCGGATGCTGTTGAGGATATTCTGCCGGGTGAGCTCGTCGCGGCTCTGCGCCTGGAAATCGTGGAACACCTCCTGGTAGACGGTGAGGTTCCAGGTCAGCCACGCGAACGGCCGCGTCTTCACCCCGATCTGAAAGGCATCGACCGTCTCCGGACGGATCGGCTGGCGGGCCGCCACCGCATCGGCGACGGGCAGCCCCTGATAGGGCCCGGGCTGCGCCACCGGGGTGCGGGTGGTGTAGGTGCTGGTCAGGTCATAGGCGGCGCCCTTGTAGCCGCGATCATAGCTGGCGAAGACCATCACCCGCGGATCGGGGCGATATTGCAGCGCCGCGCGGCCCGACAGCGCATCGAGCGTGTCGCAGGTCGACACCGTCAGCCCGCTCGGGGTCGCGGTCGAACAGCGCGGCATGCCGTAACGCACCCCGCTCGACCGGTCGACCAGGCCATAGCCGATCGCGTCGCGATTGAGCCGCAACCCGGTCGACAGGCTGAACCGCGGGGCGACCTCCCAGCTCGACTGGCCATAGACCGCATAGTTGGTGTCGCGGGCCTCGGCGAAATAGTTCGAAAAGGCCGAGGTCGTCGGCGGCACGATCGCCGATGCCCCGAACGGGCCCAACAGGTTCGATCCGCGCACGAACGACCGCCGCGCGCGGACATGGGTGTAGAACAGCCCCGCGACATAGTGGAAGCGGCCGCTGTCGGGCGATGTCAGCCGCAGCTCCTGGCTGGTCGAGCGGATCCCGAACCATCCGCCATTGGCCGATCCGCCGCGCGGCGCGCCGGGGACGGCCGCGCTCCAGTCGAACGCGGTGCCGTCGGTGTCCTGCAGGTCGCGCAGCCGGTAGCGGCCATGAAAGCCGATCGCGGTCAGCCTGTGGTCGCCGATCCGCCACTCGGCGCGCAGGCTGGCGCCGCCCTCGGTCGCATCGCCCTTCGGGTCGACATCCGCCGAGATCCGCCGGTTGTCGCGGCCGGGCACGATCCCGTCGAGGATCGCGCCCTGCGGTGCGCGGATGCCGCCGAAGCTGCCGAAGCTCACCCCCGGGCTCACCGCATAATAGGCCGTGGCGCAGCAGGTCGACCGCGCCTTGTCGAAATAGGGCGCGGCGGTGATCGTCAGATCGTCGGTCGCGTTCCACAGCAGCTTGGCGCGCAGGTCGACCCCCGACTGCCCGTTCACCCAGCGCCCATCATGGACATTATAGAGCCCGCCGCGATAGCGGTTGGCGCTCGCCGCCAGCCGCACCAGCAGACCGGGCGCCAGCGGCCCCGACACGAAGCCGCTGGCGCGCCGTTCGCCGTCGCTGGTCAGGCCGACCCGCCCGCCCGCGGTCGGCGTCGCGGTCGGCGGCGCGGTCCTGATGCTGACGACGCCCGCGGTCGCCGATGTCCCGAACAAGGTGCTCTGCGGCCCGCGATAGATTTCGATCGAGGCGACATCGGCGAGTTCCCTGAACGCCTGCGCCTGGAACGCCTGCGGCACGTCGTCGACCACCACCGACACGCTCGGCCGGGTGGCGATCGAAAAGGCATAGGTGCCGATCCCGCGAATATTGATGCTGTTGTTGCCGGGCTGGGTGGTCTTGGTGATCGTCAGCGCGGGATCGACCCGCGCGAGATCGTCGAAATCGCGGATCTGCGCCCGGTCGATCTGCCGCGCGGTCGCCACCCACAAGGATGACGGCACGTCCTGCGCGCGCTCGACGCGCTTGTTGGCGGTGACCAATATCTCGCCGGAACCGGTCTCGTCATCGGCGGCGGATCCGGCGGGCGCGGCGACCGCCTGACACAGCCCGGGATGCGCCAGCAGCGACGCCGCGACCGCGCCGGCCCGGGCGATCCGGCCGATCGCGCACGCCCCGTCCGCACGCCCCCCGCGCTTCAAAGCCGACCTGCCCGCCACCCCGTCTCGAACCCTGTCCTGTGCCCCGCCGACAAGCTCTACATCAAAGCGGGCGCTTGGCCAGCTTCCCCTTGCAGGGTTCGCGGCCTATGCTGCGCCGCGGTGGAAGGAGGGGGTTGTTGCTGGGCAGAAACGGTTCCCTCATCGGGCCGCGCCATATGCGGCAGGACAGGCCTTTGCGCGGAATCGTCGCGCGCCTCGCGCATATATTGCTGGCGATCGCCTGCCTGGCGGGGCTGCTGCTGCCCGCCCCCGGCCGCGCGCTCGATCCGACCCGCAGCATCGCTCAGTTCCATCACACGTCGTGGACGATCGCCGACGAGATGCCCGCCAATATCTGGGCGATCGCCCAGACCCCCGACGGCTATCTGTGGCTCGGCTCGGTCAACGGCCTCTACCGGTTCGACGGGGTGCGGGTGCAGCGGATCGCCGCCGATCGCCTGCCGAGCACCAGCATCCACGCGCTCGCCGCCACCGCATCGGGCGGGCTGTGGATCGGTTATGAACGCCCGGTCGGGGTGATCTCCTATCTGCGCGGCGGGGTGGTGACCAACTACCGGATCGCTTCGCGCAACTCGACCAGCGTCCACGCCTTCGCGATCGGGCCCGACGGGACGGTCTGGGCATCGACCCCGGATTCGATCCTGCGCTTCGACGGCAAGAGTTGGCGGGCGCTCAAGGGCGATTTCGGCTTCTCGTTCAGCGAAGGCAATGGCGGGGTCTGGTCGTTCGGGGTCGCCCGCGACGGGGTGGTCTGGTCGAAGAACCCGACCGGCCTCTTCTATCTCAGGCCCGGCGCATCGGCCTTCGCGCGCGCGCCCGACTATGCCGGCGGCCCCGAGGGGTTCACCACCACCCCCGACGGGCGGCTCTGGACCGCCGACGCGCGTAGCGACCATCTCTATCCGATGCCCGACCTGTCGGCGATCGGACGGCCCCGCCCTCCTGCCGGACCGGCCGGCCCGACCGGACCTGCCGGCCTGACCGTCCCGAAGGCGATCGAAGGGCCGATCCTGCTCGACCGCAACGGCACCTTGTGGTGCACCAGCGTCGGCGGCGGCGGCCTCCAGCGGGTGCGCACCGTCGCCGGCACCACCATCGCGGACAGGGGCGCCGACAGCCACGGCCCCTCGATCGCAACCAACGGCCTGTCCTCGGACCTCGTCCACACGCTGTTCGAGGACCGCGAGGGCAATATCTGGATCGGCACCAGCCTCGGCCTCGATCGCTTCCGGCCCGCCAACATCGTCACCGAGACCGGCGTCCCCGCGGGGTTCCGGGCGCGCTTCGTCAATGCCGCCGCGAACGCGCTCTACGCCTATACCGGCTGGTCGGGCACCGCGAGCCGCGCCAATGACGGCACCCAGACGCTCTATCGCATCCTGCCGGGGCAGGCCCCCGAAACCTATGTCGCCAATGTCGGCCGGCTGCGCGGCATGTTCACCGGCGACCGCGGCCGCACGACCTGGCTGATCACCCCGCAAGGCGTCCAGCCGCTGCAGGGCCGCACGCTCGGCGCGCCGGTGGCATTGCCGCCGGGGGTGGCGGGCCCGGCGGTCTATTCGGCCGCCTATGACGATGGCGGGACGCTGTGGATATCGACCTTCGTCCATGGCGTGTTCCGCAGGGTCGACGGCGTCTGGCACGGCGTCGCCATCCGCTCGCCGGCCGGGGCCACCGCGGTGCTGATCCCCGATGCCGACGGCAGCATGTGGCTGCGCTATTCGGGCGGCGGCCTGTTCCGCGTCGCCGGCGGCCGCACCCGCGATTTCTCGCGCAACGGCCTCGACATCGGCGACGTCACCTTCATCAAGCCGCAAGGGCGCGGCCTGATCATCGGCGGCGAAAACGGCATCGGCATGCTCGACGGCGACCGCTTCCACGCGCTGCGCGCCTCGACCATCCCGGCGCTGTCGGGGGTGACCGGCATCGCCAACACCGCCGACGGCAGCAGCTGGATCTTCACCCAGGCCGGGATCCTGCGCGCGAACACCCGCTCGCTCGAAACCGCGCTGCTGACGTCGAACCCCTCCGCGCTGCGCTACGAACTGCTCGACTCGCGCGATGGCCTGCCGGGCGCGCCTTATGGCGCGGTCTATGGCAGCAGCACCGCCGCCGACGCCAATGGCCGGGTCTGGTTCACGACCGGCAACGGCCTGGTGTGGATCGATCCGAACAATCTCCACCATAATCCGCTCGCCCCCAATGTCGTGATCGACACGCTGACCGCCGACGAGCGGCGCTTCGCGTCGCGGCCCGATCTCCGGCTCGCCGCCGGCACCTCCAATGTCGAAATCGACTATACCGCGCTCAGCCTGTCGATCCCCGAACGGGTGCGCTTCCGCTACCGGCTCGACGGCATCGATGCCGACTGGGTCGATGCCGGCAATCGCCGGCAGGCCTTCTACACCCGGCTCGGCCCCAGCCATTATGTCTTCCGGGTGATCGCCGCGAACAGCGACGGCGTCTGGAACACAAGGGGCGCGGCGCTGGCGTTCGACATCGCCCCGACCTTCGTCCAGTCGAGCCTGTTCAAGCTGCTGTGCGTGCTGGCCGCCGCCTTCCTGCTGTGGCTGGCCTATTCGGTGCGGCTGGCGCAGATCTCGATGCGGCTGCGGTCGCGGATCGAGGCGCGGCTGGCCGAACGCGAACGGATCGCCCGCGAACTCCACGACACGCTGCTCCAGGGGTTCCAGGGGCTGATGCTGCGGTTCCAGGCGGTCGCCGACACCATCCCCGCCGACCAGCCGGCGCGCGCCCTGCTCGAAAGGGCGATGGACCGCGGCGACGCGGTGCTGATCGAAGGCCGCAACCGGGTCCGCGACCTGCGGACCTTCGAATCCGCGGTCGATCTCGCCCAGACCCTGCGCGACCTGCCGGCAACGATCGCGCCCGCCGGCCAGGTCGATTTCCGCGTGACCGAAAAGGGCACGCCGGTCGCGCTCGATCCGGTCACCACCGACGAAATCGTCCGGATCGCCAACGAGGCGGTGCTCAACGCCTTCCGCCACGCCCGCGCCACCTATGTCGAGATCGTCATCCTCTTCGCCCGCAAGACGCTGCGCATCCTCATCCACGACGACGGCATCGGCATCGACCCCGACATCCTCGCGGCGGGCCGCCGCGAGGGCCATTTCGGCCTGGTCGGCATGCGCGAGCGCGCCCGCCGGATCGACGCGCGGATCAGCTTCTCCCGCCGATCCCCCCAGGGCACCGCGATCGAACTCGCCATCCCCGCCGCCACCGCCTACACCCGCCGCCGGCCGCGCAAGCCCCGCCTTCGCCTGTTCCGCCCCACCGCCCCCCACGACGCCTGACCACGTCCTAATTCGGTGACAGCCCTAATTCGGTGACAGTGCACTTTTAGCGAGCCGCGCGCGGAACGCTCGATCAACCGTGCACGCCGTTTCGGCGCGCGGCTGCTAAAAGTGCACTGTCACCGAATTAAGTCACCCTGTCGGCATGACGGCCATATCATGGCGTCCCGGTCCGGCGATGGCGGCGTCGCGCAGTCGGCAAGGCGCCGGCCATCGCCGCTCCATATGCCTATAAATAACGTTCATCGCATCATGATCGCACGAATCCGCGCTTGATCTCCGATTTAGACGCATATATTTGTCCGGTGCCATTTGATAAGACCGTTCGCGATTCCCGATGGACGGTGGGAGAGAGAGCGCATGAGCTTCACACATCCGGACATCGCCATTCTGCCGCGCCACAGCCTGATCATCGGCGACCGCAAGGCCGAACAGGGCAGCGGCGCCGCCCATGCGCATATCTATCCCGGCACCGGCCGCGTCACCCGCGAGATCGTGCTCGGCAACGCCGCCGACGTCGACGAGGCGGTCCAGGCCGCCCGCGCCGCCTTTCCGGCGTGGCGGGCGCTGCCCGGCGACAAGCGCCGCGACCTGATGTTCAAGCTCGCGGCGCTGTGCGAACAGCATATGGGCGAGCTGGCGCAGCTTTCGACCATCGAGAATGGCTCGATCGCGATGGTCGCCCCCTATGTGGCGCTCGATGCCGCGCAGAAATTCCGCTATTGCGGCGGCTGGGCCGACAAGCTGCACGGGCTGGTGGTGCCGACCTGGAGCGGCCCCGCCCATGACTATGTCACCTACGAACCCTATGGCGTGGTCGGCGCGATCATCCCGTGGAACGGGCCGCTGTTCGCCACGACGATGGTGATCGCCCCCGCACTGGCGGCCGGCAACTGCGTCGTCGTCAAGGCCCCCGAGCTGGCGCCCTGGTCGGTGATGAAGCTGGGCGAGATCATCCTCGAGGCGGGCTTCCCGGCGGGTGTGGTCAACATCGTCGCCGGCGGCGCCGATGTCGGCGAGGCGATGGTGGCGCATCCCGGCATCGACAAGATCCAGTTCGTCGGCAGCGGCGCCACCGCCAAGCGGGTGCTGCGCACCGCCGCGGAGACGCTCAAGCCCTGCGGGCTCGAACTCGGCGGCAAGTCGGCGGTGATCGTGTTCGACGATGCCGACCTGATGGACG
Organism: Rhizorhabdus sp. GW822-FHT03C02; assembly: GCF_058801765.1. Classification (NCBI taxonomy): domain Bacteria; kingdom Pseudomonadati; phylum Pseudomonadota; class Alphaproteobacteria; order Sphingomonadales; family Rhizorhabdaceae; genus Rhizorhabdus; species Rhizorhabdus sp. GW822-FHT03C02. The sequence goes on along the minus strand of NZ_JBXANN010000009.1, from coordinate 61,884 downwards.
CCGCCAAGCGCGGCATGTCGGGCGGGATCAGCGCCAACGGCCAGGGCTGCGTCAACGGCACCCGGCTGCTCGTCCAGCGCGGCATCTACGACCGCTATCTCGCGACGCTCAAGGCGATGGCCGCCGCGGTGAAGAGCGGTGACCCGTTCGACAAGGCGACCGTGCTCGGCCCGGTCATCTCGCAGGGCGCGCTCGACCGGATCCTCGGCATGGTCGACACCGCCCGGGCCCAGGGCGGCAACATCGTCGCCGGCGGCGAGCGGATGGGCGGCGATTTCGCGGGCGGCTATTATCTGCCGCTGACCATCGTCTCCGACGTCCCCAACGACAGCGAGATCGCCCAGCACGAGGTGTTCGGCCCGGTGCTGGCGGTCACCCCGTTCGACAGCGAGGAAGAGGCGATCGCGCTGGCCAACGGCACCGAATACGGCCTCGGCTGCTATATCCACACCCAGAATCTCGCCCGCGCGCACAGCGTGGCGGCACAGGTCGATGCCGGCCAGGTCCAGGTCAACGCCTCGGGCGAGGCGATGACCGCCTGCGTGCCGTTCGGCGGGGTCAAGCAGAGCGGCTATGGGCGGCTCGGCGGCGAGGCCGGGATCAAGGAATTCCTGCGCATCAAGAATGTGCTGATCAACCTCAACCGGTTCCAGCCTGCTGCAACGGGGGCCTGAGCGATGGCCCTGCTCGATCCCGCCGAACGCACCGCCCGCGGCGTCGCCGCCCAATCCGAACGGCTGGCCGCCCCCGCGGCCGATCCCGCCACCCCGTTCGAGGCGAGCTACCGCGATTTCGTGTTCGCCGAAGTGTGGACCCGGCCGGCGCTCGACCTGCGGTCGCGCTACCTGATCGCGATGGCGAGCGCGTGCAACACCGGCGACCTGGCGATGGCGCCCCGCTATGCGCGCGGCGCGCTCGCGGGCGGCCATCTGACGCTCGCCGAACTGCGCGAGGGCGCGCTGCACGCCGCGGTCTATTGCGGCTGGAGCACCGGCGGCCGGTGGGATGCGGCGGTCACCGCGGCCGCCGGCGAACTCGGGCTCGCCCCCGCCGATTTCCCGCCGATCCGCGCCGAACCATGGGAGCATGACCAGCGTATGGCCGACGGCATCCGCAATTTCCGCGACGTCATGACCTTCGGCGGTCCCTCCGCCCAGACCGCCTATTTCGAGGCCGGCATCAACGGCTTCGTGTTCGGCGAGATGTGGCGGCGGCCCGGTCTCGACGAACGCGCGCGGCGCTTCATCACCGTGGTCGGGGTCTGCGACAGCGCCGCCTATACCCCGATCCACAGCCATGTCTACGCGGCGATGAAGAGCGGCAACGCCACCCAGGCCGAGATGTTCGAATTCGTGCTGCAATATGCGATCCACGCCGGCTGGCCGAAGGCCTCGGTCGCGCAGGGCGCGGTCATCGAACAGGGCAGGAACGTCGCCGAAGGGCGCGAATTCGGCGTGAAAGGGGACAAATGATGCGCGCTTCGGATATGAGCGGCAAAGTGGCGCTGGTGACCGGCGCGGCATCGGGCCTCGGCCGCGCCACCGCGATCGCGCTCGCGCAGGCCGGCGCCGATGTCGCGATCGTCGACGTCAACGCGGGCGGACTCGACGAGACCGCGCAGAGCATCCGCGATCTCGGGCGGACGGCGCACATCCACGCGGCCGACCTGTCGCAACAGGCGAATTGCGCCCCGGCGGTGCAGGCGGCGGTGGCGCGTTTCGGACGGCTCGACGCCCTGTGCAACGTCGCGGGGGTCATCAAGTTCAGCCACACCCCCGACATGTCGGTCGCCGACTATATGCTGACGATCGCGGTCAACCTCAACGCGCCCTTCTTCCTGTCGCAGGCGGCGATCCCGCATCTGCTCGAGGCCGATGGCGCGATCGTCAACGTCACCTCGTCGGCCGCCTTCGTCGGCGAGGCCTATGTCGCGGCCTATTGCGCGAGCAAGGCCGGGCTGACCCAGATGACCAAGGCGCTGGCGATGGAATATTCGCACAAGCCGATCCGCATCAACGCGGTGGCGCCGGGCGGGATGATGACCAACATCGCCTCGGGGATCAGCTTCCCGCCCGATCTCGACCGGTCGCTGATCGCGCGCTTCTCCGGCTTGCGCGGCCTGGTCGAGGTGACGGAGGTGGCCGATGTCATCGCCTTCCTCGCCTCGCCGGCCGCCCAGGGCTTCCACGGCGCGTGCATCAACATCGATCGCGGCATCACCGCCGGCTGACGAAGGGGTTTGTCATGAAGATCGGTTTTATCGGCCTCGGCAGCCAGGGCGGCCCGATGGCCGAACGGCTCATCGCCGCGGGGCATGACGTGGTGCTGTGGGCGCGCCGCCCCGAAAGCCTCGATCCCTATCGGCACACCGCGGCGACCTATGCCGACAGTGTCGCCGAACTCGGCGCGCAATGCGGGATCGTCGCGGTCTGCGTGGTCGACGATGCCGGGGTCGAGGCGGTGTGCGCCGATCTGTTCGCCGGCATGGCGCCCGGCGGGATCGTCGTCATCCACTCGACGATCAATCCGGCGACCTGCATCGCGCTGGCCGACCGGGCCGAAGCGACGGGGCTCCACCTCGTCGATGCGCCGGTCAGCGGCGGTGGCGGCGGCGCGGCGGCGGGCACGCTGACGGTCATGCTCGGCGGCGATGCCGACAGCGTCGCGGCGGTGAAGCCGTTTCTCGCGGCCTTTGCCGGGCTGGTCGTCCATCTCGGCCCGGTCGGCGCGGGGCAGAATGCCAAGCTGATCAACAACACGCTGATGGCGGCGAACATGGCGCTGGCGCACAATGCGCTGCTCGCGGCCGACGCCATCGGCATGAGCCGGGCGGCGCTCGCCGAACTGGTCAAGGCGAGCAGCGGGCGCAGCTTCGGTTTCGAGATCGCCGCGCGGCTGCCGTCCCCCGGGGTCTTCGCCCATGGCGGCGCGCTGCTGACCAAGGATGTGCGGCTGCTCGGCGCGGTGATGGGCGACGATCCGGCCTATGCCGTGCTGCGCGACACCGCCGCCCCGTTCCTCGCGCTCGTCGCCGCCGGCGCCACGCCCTCGGCCTGATTTCCCCTCTTCCAGGAGCAGCATGATGACATTTTCGACGGACCAGTTTCGCGTGGACGGCAAGGTGGCGATCGTCACCGGCGCGGGCGGACGCGGCAACAGCATCGGCGCCGCTTATGCCAAGGGCCTCGCCGCGGCGGGCGCCGCGGTGGTGGTCGCCGATCTCAATGCCGACGGCGCGCAAGCGGTGGCGGACGAGATCGTCGCGGCGGGCGGCAAGGCGATCGCGGTCGGCGTCGACATCACGAATGTCGAACAGGTCGCGGCGATGGCCAAGGCCGCCGAGGACGCGTTCGGCGGGATCGACATCCTCGTGAACAATGCCGCGCTTATGCTCGAACTGGGGTCGCTGCAGGTCGCCGACGTCGCGATCGACACCTGGAACAAGCTGCTCGCGGTCAACCTCACCGGCGCGCTCAACTGCACCCAGGCGGTGCTGCCGTCGATGCGGTCGCGCGGCGGCGGCCGAATCGTCAACCAGGTGTCGGGCGGCGCCTTTCCGGCGGTGTCGCTCTACGGCGTGAGCAAGCTCGCGCTGACCGGCCTGACCACCACCATGGCCAAGCAGCTCGGCAAGGAGAACATCACCGCCAACGCGATCGCGCCGGGCAATGTCCGCAGCGAAGCCGGCGCCGCGCTCGCCCCCGAAGGATCGCCGTTCGCGCAGTTCCTCGCGATGAGCGTCTGCACCCGCGCCGGCGGCCAGCCCGACGAACTCGTCGGCACGCTGCTGCTGCTCTGCTCCGAAGCCGGCGCCTGGATCACCGGCCAGACGATCAACGTCGACGGCGGCTGGGTGCTGCGCCCCTGATCCGATCGGCGCGGCGGAACATGGCGCGAAAATGCGCCGTGACCAGCCGCGCATCGATATCGCTGTAGACCCGGATCGACCGGCCGCCGATCTCGGCGCCATAGCGGGCGTCGGACAATATTCGGCGGGCGGGCCGGTTCTGGTGAAGGCCGCAATCTTCGGAGATCGCCGTCAGGCCGACCATCGGGCTGTCTCCGAACGTCCACATCCCGCTCGGCCTGACGAAGGGCGGGATATCGACCAGCCTGCGCAACAGCCAGTCGGCCAGCGGCGACGCGCCCGCGATGTCGGCGAACTCGGCTCGCGCAATGCGCATGCGCGCATAGGCTTCGCGGGGAACCTGCCAGATCGGCAGTCGGCTTTCCTCGATCACATGACCCGCCGCGGCGAGATCGGTGGACAGATTATATTCCTGTCCGCCATCGGGATAAGCGGTGCCGCCGATCCAGACGAGGGTCATCCTGCCGGCGATCGATGGATCGAGCCGCAGCGCCGCGGCAATATTCGTCAGCGGCCCCCCGCAGGTCACGAACAGCGGCAACGGGTCGGCGCGACGGGCCTCGGCGACGATCGCCCGGGCCGCGGCGGACGCGGACACGGCATCGAAATCCTCGGCGCCGGCGACGATGACCGGAGCCTGAGATGGCGCCGTGACATGCCCTGCCATCGCCACGAGCTCGCGGGCAAGATCGGCCCCCGCCGCCGCGGTCCGCCCCGGCGCGATCTTCCCGACCATCTTCGCGAGCCCGGCATCGAGCGCCGATGCGGTCACCAGCACCGTCCGCGTCGTCGGCGACAGCAATTGGTGGGCCAGCGCCACCAGCCCGTCGGGATCGCCGGCGAAATCATTGTCGACGATCACCCGGGCGAACGGCGCCTGCGCGACGGGATCGGCCGCGGCCGCGAGGCCGGGCCGGGTCAGCGCATAGGCCGCCGCCATCCCCAGTCGGGCGCAAAAGCCTCGCCGCGAAACCTTGTCCATCATCCGCTCCCTCGTCCCGGCCGACCTTGTCGGCGGTCCGGCCGGGCCTGTCGAATAATGAATAGGAGGAACGCCATAGCCTCTTGCTATGGCCCAACCTCACCGATGCGCCAGCGCATGGTCCAGCGCTGCGCAGACCGCCATCACCTGGGCCCGGATACAGTCTTCGGGGGTGGTGCGTGCGCTGTCGGGATAGACCTCGGTCGTCGTCGTGTAGCGCGCGCCGGTGATCGAGGCGGCGAGCCCCAGGCGCGCCAGCGGATAGGCGATCACGCCATGAGCGATGACCGGCGATCCGATGATCTCGCCATGGCTGTCCGGCGGCGCGATGTGGGTGACCCGCTCGACCGCGGCGATGATCGCCTGCTGGAAGGCCGGCTGCGGGTTCGCGCGGTCGTCGACCAGATAGAAGCCGTCGGGAATGTCGCCGGGTTCATGGGTCTTGCCGTCGCGGGCCGCCAAGGCGGGGCCGAACTCCTGCTCGTCGCTGTCGGTGGTCTCGTGCAGATCGATGTGCAGCAGGAAATCCTCCTGCACCCCGGCGACGAGTTCGATCAGCGCGACCGCTTCGCGCGCCGGACCATCGGCGCGGAAATTGCGGTTGGGGTCGATCGCGTCATGGTTCCAGCGATTAACCCGCTCATAGGCCCATGGGCTCACACAGGGCGCCACCAGCAGGTTGACCCTGCCCGCATAGGCCGCCGCCCGCGTTTCGAGGAAGCCCAGCGCCCCCAGCACCCCGCTGGTCTCGTAGCCGTGCACCCCGCCGGTCACCAAAGCGGTCGGCAGCGCCGGGTCGAAGACCGGGTCGCGCAAGGCCAGCAGCGTGTAGCTTTCGCCGGCATAGTCGATCCGGCCATAGGCGACCTGCTCGTAGCGATCGGCCAGCGCCGCGATCCGCGGCACCACATCCTCGTCATAGCGGCGGTGTCGGATCTGCCGCGCCCGCCACAGCGCGCGCTCCTCCTCGCCCCAGGCCTTGCCGGGCTTGCCGACGGGATAGCTGCTGGTCTGTGTCATGTTCGACGATCTCGCACCCGACCGCCGCCCAGGCAATAGCCGAACCTCGGCTGTCGCTCCAATTCGGTGACAGTGCACTTTATTGACATGCCGCCGCCGCGCGGCGATGCAGGGGCCATGGCACGGCTCGCACGCATCGTCATTCCCGGGGTTCCGCACCACGTCACCCAGCGCGGCAACGGCCGCCAGCGGACCTTCTTCTCCGACGGCGATTACCGCCTTTATCTCGACCTGCTCGCCCGCCACTGCGCCGATCACCGGGTGTCGATCGACGGCTGGGTGCTGATGCCCAACCATGTCCATCTGATCCTGACGCCCGCGCATGAAGACGGCATCCGCGCGGCGATGTCGAAGGTCCATCGCAGCTATGCGGGCCATATCCACCTCCGCGAAGGCCGCACCGGCCATTTCTGGCAGGGCCGCTTCGGCTGCGTCGCGATGGACGAGGCCCATCTCGCCGCCGCGATCCGCTACATCGTCCTCAATCCGGTGCGCGCGCGGCTGGTCGCGCATGCCGTGGATTGGCGCTGGTCGAGCCTCCACGCCCATCTCGATCCGGCGCGCAGCGACGGCGTCACCGACATCGCGCTGATCGCCCAGACCGTGCCCGACGTCGCCGCGCTGGTCGCCGCCGGCGAGGACGAGGCGCTCTCGCTCGCGCTGCGCCGATCGGAGACGATCGGCCGCCCGCTCGGCGACGACGCGTTCCTCGATCGCATCGCGGCGCAGACCGGCCGCACGGTGAAGCCGGCGAGGCGCGGACGCAAGGCGGGCGCTAAAAGTGCACTGTCACCGAATTGATGGCCGAGGTCACGCCGAGTCCAAAACTAAGTGCAACAGGATCACATTGTCCTGAACCGCGATCCCGGGCTAAGGCACAGAGCCGGCCTTAGAAAGTGCTCCTACAAGACGGGAGCGGTTCGCATTTTCCTTTACATCGAGCGCAGCCCTCAAGAAATAGGGTTAACTTGCCGGGGGGCCATATGCGATTCTTTCCGATGTTTTTGGCTGCGATAACGGCGGCGATGCCGGCGCATGCAGCGTCGGTTCTCGTTCAGGCGAGGGCGCTACTGACCGACCCGGGCTATTTCATCTCGCACGACTGTTCCGGTGCAAGCTGTTCAGTCACAACCCAGGATCAGACCGAGTTTGCGACAGCGGCCGTCACTGGTTATGCGAGCGACCGGCGCCTGGAATTCTACTCTTCACATAGCGCGATCGGCGACAATCCCGGCACCGGTGGCATCGACACCGACACCATGGCGTATTTGTCCGTTGGAGACGGGCCGCTCATCTTCAGCGATCCGACGTGGGACGCGTCGAGTCCGACCCAATTCGATGTCTATTTCACCATCAAACGGGTGATTCCGGACATCGGATCGGGCTATGGTGGAGGCGCAGCGAAGTTCGGAGATTTCCTGGCGTCGGTCGCGTTCTCGAATAGCGGAGCTGTCCAGTACAGCGTGACGCAGGGAACTGTCGATGTCGCCTCGATTACCGAATTTGTTGCCCACGCCGTCTACACGATGCAAAGCGCGACCGACACGATCCCCTATTACATGACGGCGTCGGTGAGGGATGCCGTGGGCGTACACAGTTTCGGAGGCAGCTTGCGCTTTGATTTGCCGACGGGCGTCACGTTCACATCGGCGAATGGGTTTACGACCTCGAACAGCGTACCCGCCTATGGCGCCGCGCTGCCCGAGCCCAGTTCCTGGCTATTGCTTATAGTCGGGTTCGGCTTGGTCGGCGCCGCGCTGCGCTCGGGCGGCTGTCGCCCAGGCTTCAGAAGTGTCCGGCTCGGGCATTGACCCGCGGTAATCGCGCCGCTGTCGATCCTGACGGTCACACTGCGGCCCACTTCCTCGATGCGGATCCAGGAAATTCCTTACCTGATTCGGTAACAGTGCACTTTTAAGCCTGAGTCCGACGGCAACCGACACCGGCCCTGCGGCCAGGTGTCGATCGCCATAGGCCTGTCGCCCTGCGGCGCGGAACAGATCGTGCCCCGCCCGATCGGGGTGCCGCCTGCATCGACCATGGAATTACCCCAACCCGCTCTGCGCGGATCGGTCGCGGCATGTTTTGCGTTATCGCTTCACCGACGACGGGAAGAGGATCGAGGTTCATGCCGCTACGCCGGACCTGGCTTGCACTTGCGGTGGGCCTTGTCGCCCTTTCGGCATGTGGACGGGACGACAGCGAAGCTGGTCGGGCAAAGGCCGTCACTCCGGATCAGGCGCCGGGCAGCGCAGCCGCGACGTCCGCAGCGCGCGACTATGCCGCCCGGTTCATCACGGACGATCCAGACGCCTGTTTCCGGGAGGTCGGCCTGGAGCAGCCGAGGCCCGAATCGCAACCCGGAGGACCGGTGCGTTCCGGCGCTCCCGAGCGCGTCGTCATACTGATCGACGGATCGGGGTCGATGGCCGCCAGGATCGGTGGGCGCACCAAGCTCGCTTTGGCCCGCGAGGCGGCGCTGGCCTTCGTCGACGGGCTGCCGCCCAGCGTCGAAGCATCGCTGCTGGCCTTCGGGCAGCAGGGTGACAATAGCGAGGCCGGCAAGGCGCGCTCGTGCACCGGCGTCGATACGCTCGTTCCGATCACGCGCGATCGCGCGGCTCTGCGATCGGCGGTCGGCCGGCTCCGCGCGGTTGGCTGGACGCCGCTCGCTGCCGCCTTGTCGCGCGGACAGGAGGTGCTGAAGCCATCCGATGTCCGGGGCGAACAGCTCATCTACGTCGTGTCGGACGGCGAGGAGACCTGCGGCGGCGATCCGGTCGGCGTCGCAAGGCATATCAATGGCGGAACGACCCGGGCCATCGTCAACATCATCGGCTTCGGTCTGCCATCCCGCGACGCCGCGGCGTTGCAGGCGGTCGCCTCGGCCGGCGGCGGGACCTTCGTCAATCTGCAGACCGAACAGGCATTCGATCGGACACTGGCCGCGGTGCGCGAATCCAACCGCCGGGCAGCCGATATGGTTCGGGCGAGCGATGCGGCGAGCGGCAATGCGGTGCGCACGTCGGACGCCGCCAGCGACGCCGCCCTGTGCATCAGCAATATCGTGTCCAAGGAAGCGTTGCGACTGAGCGCCGATCTTTCGGCCCGTGCCAGACAGGGACGATATCCCCCATTCGCCGCGGATGCGCTGGCGCTGATGAAGCAGCGCCACGCCGATCTCACGCAACGCGAAGCCGCTTTCCGCAAGCGGCTGATGAGCGGCGAGCACAAGACGCGTGCCGAGATCGATCGCGCCAGCACGGCCGTGCGCTGACCATCCGTTCGCGTCGAAATGGGCAATAATTCGGTGACAGTGCACTTTTAGCGCGCCGCCGCGAACCGCCCCGCCCCCCAGTCTCCCCGCGCGGCGTCAGGACCGCGCGGGAAGGTTCCTACTGGACGATCCCCAGCGCTTCGCGCAGGCGGATCGCCATATCCTCGAGCGTGACCTCGTTGACCCGTTCCGCGATCGGCGCGGTCGAGCGCAGCATGTCGGCGACCGCGAGCTGGGTCTGGGTGATCCGGTCGACCGCCTGCAGGCTGCTCATATGCCGCCGCAGCGTGTCGGGGTCGCTGCCCAGCTCATAAGCGAGCTCGGACAGCGCCACGGTGAGCCCGACCAGCTCGTCGGCGAGCACATGCTCGAACGACAGCGGCTCCGCACCCTGCTCCTCGCCCAGGGCGGCCCCCACCGGCCCCATCGCGCTCATTTGCTTGCCAGCTTCAGCATGGCCGCGACGATCTTGTCGCCCGGCAGGCGCTGCTGATTGTCGCCGCGGGTCAGGGTGAAGCCGCCTTCGACCTGGGTCACGCCGATGCCGCCGGCGGCGAGCAGCGGGCGCATGCCCGGCAGGCCGTCCTCATGCTCGACCGGCAGCAGGATCGCGATCGCATCGGCCGCCGCGGTCTTCGCCAGCGACGCGTAGAGCAGCGAGATCGACGGGCGCTCGCCGCCGACCGGATCGCGCTCCATCAACCGGCACCGGCCCTGCGGCCAGGTGTCGATCACCATATGCTTGTCGCCCTGCGGCGCGAAATAGATCGTGCCCTGCTCGATCGGGGTGCCGTCGGCGGCGACCACGATCTTCGGCTGGATCTTGCCGTCCAGCCGCTCGACCAGGCTCTCGACCAGCCCCGGGCCCAGATGCTGGACGACCAGGATCGGCGGACAGTCCTTGGGCAGCGCCGCGAAGAAGTTGAACAGTTGCTGGGTGTTCGACGCCTCGGCGCCGATCGCGATCAGCCGGCCGTTCCATTCGCCGGGCATGGCGAGCGCGACCGAAGCCTGGAGCTTCTTCAGGTTGAGCCCCTTGGCCGACTTGATCCGCTTGCCCAGCCGGTCGAGCACCGCGTCGAATTCCGCCTGCGCCGCCACCTTCGGCTTCGGGAAACAGTCGATCGCACCCAGCCGCAGCGCCTCGATCGACGAGGCGGCCCCAGCCTCGGTCTTGGTCGAGAACATGATCACCGGCAACGGCGCGTTCGACATGATCTCGGCGAGATATTCGATCCCGTTGGTCACCGGCATCTCGACGTCGAGCGTCAGGACGTCGGGCTTGAGGTTGCGAACCATCTCGCGCGCCTCGGCGGCGCCGTTGGCGGCCCCGACGACATCGACATCGGGGATGCGTTCGAGAGCGCCCGAGATAAGCGCGCGCATCGTCAGAGAATCATCGACGACTAGGACCCTGGTGCTGCTCACGGGTATTTGCTCCTAAGAAAACATAGTGGGGGGTCAGGCGGCTTCAGCATGGGTGCCGGCGTCGACCAGCCGGTCCAGCGCAAGCACGAGAATCAGTCGGGAATCGATCGTCGCCAGTCCGTCGAGGAACCCCGCAGCGGGGGATTCGCCGACATCGGGCAGCGGCTGCATATCTTCGGCGGAAACCGTGACGATGTCGTTAACGGCGTCGACGATCAGGCCCTGGAGCTGATCGCCGATCCGCACGACGATGATCACATGGCGCACCGTCGGATCGGTCAGGCCCCAGCCCAGCCGATGCCGCAGGTCGAGCACCGGGAGCACCACGCCACGCAGGTTGACCACCCCGCGCACATGCGCGGGCACGTTCGGCAGCGGGGTCGCCGGCGACCAGGCGCGGATCTCGCGGATCGCCATGATGTCGACGCCCAGAAACTGGTCGCCGAGCTCGAAGGTGATGAGCTGTCGTGACATGGAGCGCTCCTGTCGGATCAGTGCATGACGCGACGGATCGCCGCGGCCAGCTTGTCCGGGTCGAACGGCTTGACGATCCAGCCGGTCGCGCCGGCATTGCGCGCCTTCTGCTTCTTCGCGTCCGAGCTTTCGGTGGTGAGCACCAGGATCGGCAAGGTGGTCAGGTCGCCCCGGCCGCGCAGCGCCTCGATCAGGCCGAACCCGTCGAGGCGCGGCATGTTGATGTCGGTGATCAGCAGATCGGGGCTATATTCGTCGATCTTCTCGAGCGCGTGGCGGCCGTCCTCGGCCTCCTTCACGACATAGCCGAGATCGGTAAGGGCGCCACGAAGCAGCATGCGCATGCTTGGTGAATCGTCCACGGTCATGATCGTCTTGCTCACGGAACCTCCTGAACTGGTTGTGAAAAGGGTCATCAAAAGAACTCCACGTCGCCGGTCGATTCCGGCACTGGTTTGGGCATCGGCCGGGGCGCGATACGGGGCGCCGCGGTCGGAACATGGGTGTCGGTCACCACCCGCGCACGGGCGAGGCCCAGCGCGGCGCGGAAGTCGACGCGGCGGGCGCCCCGCCCCCCGACATCCTCGCCGACCAGCGCGATCCGCTCGTCCTTGAGGAAGCGCCGGGCGAAGGCGGCATTGTCGCCGCCGATGTCGCGGAAGCCGTCGCGCATCGATGCGCCGCCATAGATGCGCGCCTTCAGCTGGTGGCGGCTCGCCCCCAGTTCGAGCATCGCGTTGATCAGCACTTCCATCGCATAGAGCCCGTAACGGTGCATCGACTTGGGATCGGTGTCGGTGCCCGGCTCGGCGAGCAGGAAATGGTTGAGTCCGCCGACCTTGACGATCGGATCGTAGAGACACGCCGCGATGCAGCTGCCGAGGATCGTCGTCAGCACCAGCGACGGATCGTCGGTGACGCGGGTCTCGCCCTGCAGGATGGAAACGCGGCGGGTGCCGTCGGCGGAAGGATTGCTGTGCATCATGCCTGGCACTCCTTGAGTAGTCGGGCGGCGATGCGCCCGAGCGGCAGTTGAACTTCGACCGCGCCGACCGAATGGGCGACCGCGGGCATGCCGTAGACCACCGAGCTTTCGCGATCCTGGCCGACGGTGAACGATCCGGCGTCGCGCATCGCCTTGAGGCCATGCGCGCCGTCCTGGCCCATGCCGGTCAGGATCGCGCCGACCGCGCGGCCGCCGGCGACCTTGGCGACCGAGCTGAACAGCCGGTCGACCGACGGGCGGTGGCCCGACACCTTGTCGCCCGGCACCAGCCGGCAGCGCAGTTCGCCATGGCCGACCAGCTCGAGATGATTCTCGCCGCCCGGCGCCAGATAGACATTGCCATGCTGCAGCGGCGCGCCGCTGCGCGCTTCCTGCACCTTGGGCGCCGACATCCGGTCGAGCCGCGCCGCGAAGGTCGCGGTGAAGCCCGGTGGCATATGCTGGACGATCACCGTCGGCGGGCAATTGGCCGGGAAACCCGACAGCAGCTCGATCAGCGCCTCGACCCCGCCGGTCGACGCCCCGACCGCGATCAGCGTGTCGGGCCGGGCGCGATAGGCGCTAGCCGCCGGCGCCGCGGTGCGCGCACCACGGGCCCCGGCCCGGCGGCTGCCCGCGGCGGCCTTGACGATGTCGGCCAGGGTCGGTTCGCCATGCTCGCTGGTCTCGGGGAAGCGCCCCTTGGGCTTGGCATAGCAATCGAATGCGCCGAGTTCGAACGCGTCCATCGTCGCCGCCGCACCCTTTTCGGTGAGCGACGAAACCATCACCACCGGCATCGGCCGCAGCTGCATGATCTTGGCGAGGAACGACAGGCCGTCCATCCCCGGCATTTCGACATCGAGCGTCAGCACGTCGGGGTTGAGCGCCTTGATCATCTCGCGGGCGCGGTACGGATCCTCGGCGGTGCCGACGACCTCGATCGCGGGATCGCGCGACAGGGCATGCGACACCAGGGCGCGCATCGTGGGTGAATCATCGACGACAAGGGCACGAATGGTCATCACGACACCTTCTGGAAAATGGTCCGGCCGACGCAGGTCAGCATGTGCGACAGCGAAGGCGCGACACGTTCGGAATGGCCAATGTAGAGGAAACCGCCGGGGACGAGCCGTTCGGCGAGCCGCCGCACGAGCCGTTCCTTGGTCTCTTCGTCGAAATAGATCATCACGTTGCGGCAGAAGATCGCGTCGAACTGCGTCTTGATCGGCCACTCGGTGAGCAGGTTGAGCTTCTTGAACGACACCATGTCGCGGCAGGCCGGATCGATCTCGATCTGGTCGCCGCTCTTGCGCAGCCAGGCGTTGCGCAGCGACCCGGGAATGTCGCCCGCCTGGTCGCCCGGATAACGGCCGGTGCGCGCCGCCGCCAGGATCGTGTCCGACAGGTCGGTCGCCAGGATCTTGACGTTGCTGCGCGCGATCTTGACCCCTGCCGCCTTGTCGGCGCCCAGCAGGGTCATCGCCAACGTATAGGGCTCCTCCCCGCTTGAACAGGCCGCCGACCAGAAACGCACCGCCCCGCCGCCGTTCAGCTTGCGCTGGAGCACCGGCCACAGCGTGTCGCGGACATGGTCGAAATGATGGTCCTCGCGGAAGAATTTGGTGTGGTTGGTGGTGAGCGCATCGATCGCCCGCCCCCGCTCGCCCATGTCGCTGTCGAGCAGTTCGACATATTGGGCGAAGCTTTCCAGACCGCAGGCGCGGACCCGCTTGGCCAGCCGTCCATAGACGAGCTGCGACTTGCCCGCGGGCAGCAGGATTCCCGCCTCGGCATAGGCCAGCTTGGAGATCGCCTCATGGTCGCGCGGTTCGAAGGCGAACTCCTGCGCGCGCGCCGCGGTGGCGCGAAGGGCCGAGCCGGTCATGCCGCGACGTCCAGGATCGGCCCGCCGGCACGGCCTTCACGCCGCCAGCGGTTGATCAGCCCGTCGACGTCGAGGATCAGCGCGACCCGGCCATCGCCGAGGATGGTCGCACCGGCCAGGCCGTGGATCGCCTGATAATTGGTCTCGAGGCTCTTCACGACGACCTGGCGCTGGTCCTGGATGCCGTCGACCATCAGCGCCGCCTGGCCCTTGTCGGATTCGACGACGATCAGCACCGCATTGGCCGGGTCGACCTGCGATTCCGGGATGCCCAGATGCTCGCCGACCTGGTGGACCGGCACATAGGCGCCGCGCACGTCGAGCACGGTCGCCCCCGGCCCCATGCCGCGGACCTGGGCTTCCTTGGGCCGCAGGCTCTCGACGATATGGCTGAGCGGGATGACGAACGTCTGCGCGCCGACGGTGACGATCATGCCGTCGAGCACCGCCAGCGTCAGCGGCAGGCTGAGGCTGAAGCTCGATCCCTTGCCCAGCGTCGAGGCGATGCCGATGCGGCCGCCCAGCGCCTGGACGTTTTTGCGCACCACGTCCATGCCGACGCCGCGGCCCGAGATGTTCGAGACCACCGCCGCGGTCGAGAAGCCCGGCGCGAAGATCAGATTGTCGATCTCCTCGTCGCTCAGCACCGCGTCGGCGGCGATGATGCCCTTTTCAACCGCCTTGGCGCGGACCCGGGTGCGGTCGATGCCGCGGCCGTCGTCGGCGATGGTGATCACGATCCGGCCCGACTGGTGGGCGGCGGACAGTTTGACCACGCCCTCTTCCTGCTTGCCGGCGGCGATGCGGTCGGCGGGGGATTCGATGCCATGGTCGACCGCGTTGCGGATCAGATGGGTCAGCGGCTCGCCGATACGTTCGACCACGGTCTTGTCGACCTCGGTCATCTCGCCCTCGACCTCGAGCCGGACCTTCTTGCCGGTGCCGGCCTCGAGCTCGCGGATGATCCGCGGCACCCGGCTGAACACCGTCTTCATCGGCTGCGCGCGGATCGCCATCGTGCTGTCCTGCAGCTCGCGGGTCAGATGATCGAGATCGGTCAGCTCGGACATGCCGTTCAGGCCGTTCTCCGACAGGCGCTGCGCGAGCATCGCCTGGGTGATCACCAGCTCGCCGACCAGGTTGACGAGGCGATCGAGCTTGTCGAGGTCGACGCGGATCGTCTGCGCGGCGGCGGGCGCGGGCGCCGCGGCCGGGGCGCGCGGCGGCTCGGCCGGGGCTGCGGCGGCGACCGGCTTGATCGGGGTGACCGGCGCCGGCGCGGCGGCGACCGGCGCGGCCGCCACGGATGCGGCGGCAACCGGGATCGGCGCGGCCGGAGCAGCGGCGACGGGCGCCGCGACCGCGGGTGCGCCGGACGGCAGCGTCACCGGCGCGGGCCGGATGTCGGCGGGTTCGTCGGCGCTGGTGGCGCGGTGGAGGTCGAGTTCGGCGACATCGCCGAATTCGAACACGTCGCGGATATCGGTCTCGCCGACCGTCGCCGGCAGGCTGAGCGTCCAGCCGACATAGGGCCGGCCGACGACCAGATCGTGGAGACCCGGGATCGCACCGGCATCGACCGCGACGACATGGCCGCCGAGCGTCGTCAGCTCGCGCAGGATCAGCAGCGGCTCGCCGCCATTGTCGAGGCCGCCATTGCCGGGGCGGAAGCGCACGACCCACGCCGCGGGCTCGGCCTCGGGGGCGGGCTCTTCCGATGACGGCAGGTCGTCGAAGCTGAAATCGTCGAAATCGTCCTTGGCCGCGACCGGGGCGGCCGAGGCCGCCTTGGGCGCATCGTCGAACATGCCGAGCAGATCGTCGACATCGGTGTCGATCACCGCGGCCGCCGGGGCCGGTTCGGCCGCTACGGCGACCGGTGCGGGCGCCGCCACGGGGGCCGCCACCGCCACGGGTTCGGGGGCCGCATGACCACCACCGCCCAGCGCGCCCTCGAGCCGGGCGAGCACCGCCGCGTCGTCGGGGAAGCTGCCTTCGCCGCGCGCCGCCGCGACATGGTCGGCGAGCATGTCGAACGCGCTCATGATCGTCGAGATCAGGTCGGGCGTCAGCTTGAGTTCGCCGTCGCGCACCTTGTCGAGCACGGTTTCGTAATGATGGGTGAAGGTCTGCAGCAGCTCATGGCCGAACGCGCCCGCGCCGCCCTTGATCGAGTGGACCGCCCGGAAGATCGTGTTGATCGTCTCGTCGTCGCCGCCGTCGCGCAAGGCCGCGAAATGCGACTCCATCATCGCCAGGCCTTCGTCGCACTCCTGGAAGAAGATCGCCTGAATTTCATCGAGATCCATGATGCGTCCTCCTTCAGGCGACGGGTTCGAGCAGGGTGTCGAAGCGGCCGAGCGCGACCATGCGGCGCAGCGGCTCGCTCGGCGCCTCGAGCGCGAAGCTCAGGCCGGCCGCCGATGCGGTCGCCCGGGCGCTGGCCAGCACCTGCAGGCAGGCGAGACCGGCACGCTCGACGGCGGCGCCGTCGATGCGCAGCGGGGTGCGCTGGTCGATCCGGGCGAGGAGCGCTGCATGCAGCGGCTCCGCGGCGGCGGTGTCGAGCACCGGGGGAAGCGAGTGAGACGTCATGTCTTTATCCTTGTCGCAAGGTCGATCGGTCAGAATTCCGACCAGTCGTCGTCACTGGGCGCCATCGCGACCGCGGCGCCGCCACGGGACGCGCGAGCGCTCCGGGCGAGGTCGCGGCCGGCCCGGGCCGCCCTCTCCTGTAATTCGTGAACCGGGGTGGCCGCGCGGCTCGGTGCCGAACGCACCGGAGCCGAACGGGCCGGGGCGGAGCGGCTGTTCGCCGCCAGTGCCGGACCGCCGAGCTTGAAGCGCGCGACTTCCTGCGCCAGCGCGTCGGATTCGACCGCCAGGCTGCGCGCCGCGGCGGTGGCCTGCTCGACCATCGCGGCATTCTGCTGGGTGACATTGTCCATCTCGGACACCGCGGTGTTGACCTGCTGCAGGCCGGTCGCCTGCTGCTCGGCCGAAGCGGCGATTTCCGACACCAACGTGCTGATCTCGGCGATGCGGCCGATGATCCGCTGCAGCGACTTGCCGGTCTCGCTGACCAGCGCGACCCCGGCATGGACCTGCTCGCCGCTCGCCATGATCCGCGCCTTGACGTCCTTGGCGGCGTCGGCCGAACGCTGGGCCAGCGCGCGCACTTCGGAGGCGACCACCGCGAAGCCCTTGCCCGCATCGCCGGCGCGCGCCGCTTCGACGCCCGCGTTGAGCGCGAGCAGGTTGGTCTGGAAAGCGATGCCGTCGATCACCGCGATGATCTCGCTGATCTCGGCCGAGGTCCGCTCGATCCCGCCCATCGCATCGACCGCGCGGCGGACGATCTCGCCCGATTCCTCGGCCTCGGTGCGGGTCACCCCGACGATCGAGTTGGCGCGGTTGGCGCCGTCGGCCGTCTGGCGGACGGTCGAGGTGATCTCGTCCATCGCCGCGGCGGTCTCCTCCAGGCTCGCGGCCTGCTGCTCGGTGCGGTGCGACAGGTCGTCCGAGGCCTGGCGGATGTCGCCGGCGCCCGAATTGATCCCGCTGGTCGCCTGGGCGACGTTCGACATCGCCGATCCGAGCTCGTTCATCGCATTGTTGAAATCGGTCTTCAGCTTGGCGAACGGCCCGGTCAGGTTGGCGTCGACGCGGGCGGTGAGATCGCCCTGCGACAGCGCGGCGAGGCCGGTGCCGATGCTGTCGACGATCAGCACCGTCTGTTCGGTCTTCGACCGTTCGGCGGCGTTGAGCTGGTCGCGCAGCCCGGTCATCGCGCCGACCAGGTCGCCAATCTCGTCGCGGCGATCGTCGGCCGCCACGACGACGTCCATCCTGCCGGTCGACAGCGCGCTCAGCGCGCCGGTGACGGTCGCGATCGGGCTGGCGATCGATCGCACCAGCATCGTCAGCAGCCCGACCAGCAGGCCGGCGACCGCCAGCGTCAGCAGGATCACGAGCAGCCGCGCCGAGGCATAGGTGTCGAGCGCCTCGGTCATCTTGGTCTTGGCGTTCTTGCTCTGCGCCTTGGCGAGTTCGACGGCATCGCCATTGGCGCGGTCGAACACGCCCTTTTCGGCGCTGAAGCTGGCGAGCGCTGGGGCGTCGAGGCCCTGTTCGGACAGCGCCTTGGTCTTGGCCGAGCGTGCGACCATCGTTGCCCAGTCGGCCTGGAAGGTCTCCAGCGCAGCGCGCGAGCCCTTCGACTTCAGCCCCTTGTCGAGCATGTCGACATTGTCATTGATGATGCCGAGCTGCCGGTCCATCTCGGTCGCGGCGGCCTGCATGTCCTGCGGCGTGCTCGACAGGATGTGGACCGCCTGGAACACGCGGAAATCCGAAGTCCCGGCCTTGATCGCATCGATCGCCGACAATTTGTCGCGCTGGTCGGTGCCCATATATTCGACCCGCTCGGCGAGCACGCCCAGCTTCTGGATCGAAAAGGCCCCCAGGCCGAGCAGAGCGGCGATCGCGACCCCAAACGCGATCGACAGCTTCACCCTGATCTTCAGATTTTTCATCAACCACACTCCACGCAAATGCTCGGGTCGGCGGCGCCCCACGCACCGCCGGCGGGATCAGAATTCGGACCAGTCGTCGTCGGCAGGCGCCACCGCCACCGCGGCGCCACCCCGCGACGAGCGGGCGCTGCGGGCCAGCTCGCGGCCGGCCTGCGCAGCGCGCTCCTGCATTTCATGCACCGCGGTCGGCGCGCGCGCGGGCGCGGCATAGGACGGCGCCGGCGACGGGCGGCTCTGCGCCGCCGCGCGGCCATTGCCGACCAGCTTGAAGCGGGCGACCTCGTTGGCGAGCGCATCGGCTTCGACCGCGAGGCTGCGCGCGGCCGCCGTCGCCTGCTCGACCATCGCGGCGTTCTGCTGGGTCACCCCATCCATCTCGGACACCGCGGTGTTGACCTGCTGGAGGCCGGTCGCCTGCTGTTCGGCCGACGAGGCGATGTCGGAGACGAGCGTGCTGATCTCGGCGATGCGGCCGATGATCCGCTGCAACGACTTGCCGGTCTCGCTGACCAGCGCCACCCCGGCGTCGACCTGCTGGCCACTCGCGGTCACCCGCGCCTTGACGTCCTTGGCGGCGTCGGCCGAGCGCTGCGCCAGCGCGCGCACTTCGGAGGCGACCACCGCGAAGCCCTTGCCGGCGTCGCCGGCGCGTGCCGCTTCGACGCCCGCGTTGAGCGCGAGCAGGTTGGTCTGGAAGGCGATGCCGTCGATCACGCTGATGATCTCGGAGATTTCCGACGAGGTCCGCTCGATCCCGCCCATCGCCTCGACCGCGCGGCGGACGACTTCGCCCGATTCCTCGGCTTCGGTACGGGTGATGCCGACGATGCTGTTGGCGCGATTGGCGCCCTCGGCGGTCTGGCGGACGGTCGAGGTGATCTCGTCCATCGCGGCGGCAGTCTCTTCGAGGCTGGCCGCCTGCTGTTCGGTGCGGCGCGACAGATCGTCGGAGGCCTGGCGGATGTCGCCGGCGCCGTTGGTGATGCCGGTGGCGGTGGTCGACACCGACGTCATCGCCTGCGACACCGCGTCCATCGCCTTGTTGAAATCGGTCTTGAGCTTGGCGAACGGCCCGGTCAGGTTGGCGTCGACCCGCGCGGTCAGGTCGCCCTGCGCCAGCGCGTCGAGCCCGTTGCCGATGCTGTCGACGATCAGCATCGCCTGCTCCTGCTTGGCGCGCTCGGCCCCGGCGAGTTGATCGCGCAGCCCCTTCATCGCGATGGCGAGGTCGCCGATCTCGTCGCGACGGTCGGACACCGGCACCTCGACATCGACCCGGCCACCGGCGAGGTCGGTCAGGCCCTTGGTCATCAGGCCGAGCGGGCGGGCGATGCCGCGCACCAGCACCACCAGCATCGCCAGGATGAGCCCACCGACCAGCAGCGTGACGATGATCGTCAGGTTGCGGCCCGATTCGTAGATGCCCTGGGCCTCGGCGGCGACGCCGTTCATCACCTCGGACTGCGCCTTGAGCATGCCATCGGCATCCCCGCTCGCCTTTTCGAATTGCTGATCGTTTGCACGAAAACGCGCAAGCGCGGCCTCGTTCTGCTGGGCGCGCGACAGCGTCTTCATCGCCTCCGAGCGCTCCTGATAATCGCGCCAGTCGTCCTTGAAGGTGTTGAGCGCCGCACGCGTGTCGGGCTTGCTGGTGCGCGGATCGAGATAGGCGAGCTTGTCGGCGATGAGCGCGGTCTGCGTCTTCAGCGCCTCTTCGGCCCTCTCCATATGCGCCGGCTCGGTCGACAGGACATGGTTCGCTTCGGCGATCCGGTAATCGGACATCGCGGTGTTGATCGCGGCAACGGCCTCGAGCTTCAGCCGCCGGTCGATCGCCAGTTCCTGCGCCGAGGCGCTGAGCTTGCTCTGATTGTAGAGCGCGAGCCCGCCGACCGCGAGGAGTGCCGCGAACAGCAGTGCGAAGCATGCCGAAAGTTTGCCGCTGATCCGGAGATTGTCCATTGCGTAACCGATTCGCCCAAAATTGATCTTCATTCTTCGACTTAGGGCGAAATGCTTAACGAGTTGTTTGCGGCGATTTTAAACCATGACGGTGAGGCCATGGGCCGGCGGGAACTGGCGGAAATGCGCGAATTTTGGCGGGGTGCGTTAAGGACGTTGCGGCGGCGCGGTGGCCCTTGAAGATGCGTCGCATCCAAACATGCGCGGCGCATGAACGCACAGCGCATACCCCACCCTCGTCATCCTGAACTTGTTTCAGGATCCACCGTGCGGCGGGGGAACGTTCCCATGTGGAAGAGTGGATGCTGAAACAAGTTCAGCATGACGGATTTGGTTATCGAACTTAGCCCAGCAGCAACCGATCCGGTTAGCCCGCCCCTACCGCTCGTAGCGCAGCCGCAGGCTCACCACCTTGGCGCTTCGCCGCCCGCGCTCGCCGGCCGGATCGAAGATCAACTGGAAATCGGGCTGCACCGTGAAGCCCGGCAGCAGCTGGTCGGCATAGGTCAGTTCGATCGCGCTCTCGGCATGTTTGGGCGCAATGCCCGCGTCGCGCAGATTGGCACGGTAGCGGTTCGACAGATAGGCCTGGTTGGCGCCGAACGAGAGCTGCGCGTCGGGGCGGCCGGGCACGAAGCGCGCAACCTGAACGCCCGCCTGCCAGCCGCCACGGAACGCGGTGGTCTTGCCGTCGGAGACACCGACCCGGACGAAACCGTCGAGCTTCGGCCCCGCCCCGCGCCTGAGCGGCGCCTGGACGATCGCATAGGCGCCGTGCGCGCCGCGGCGGCGCGGGGTCAGGTCGGGGGCCAGATCGCGCAGATCGTCCTGGCGCTTGGTATAGCTCCACACGCCGGCGGCGACCTTGGTGCGCTTCTCGAACCCGGCCTCGCCGATCACCAGCGCGCCATGGTCGAAGCTGAAATCGACCCCATGCGCGTCGCCGATCGTGCTGGCATTGGCGTTGAGCACCGCCGCGCGCGCATAGACATTGCCCGACAGCTTCGTGTCGAAGCGGATCGCGAGCGCGCTCGACGGGAAGATCGACGGGCCGTTGGTGCCGGTCGCGGCGATCTCCGATCCGACCCCGAACGCCGGCGCGATCAGCAGCCCGGCGGCCTCGTTCGAATAGAATTCGCTGTTGAGGTCGTAGAGCCCGACCCGCAGGCTCGACCGGCTGCCGATCGCCTGTTCGACCCACGCCTCGAACACCCGCAGCCGCTGGCTCGCGACCTCGATATTGTCGACGCCCTGGAGGGTGCCCGCGCCGTCGTTCGGCATGCCGCCGAGATTGTTGAGCAGATGGACATGGCCGGTGCCGCCCGACCAGCCGAGCAGCCGCGCGAAATCGAGATCGGCGGTGACGTCGAGATTGTCGAGATAATAGCTCTTGTCGCGGGCGTCGCTCGGCATCGCCCGCACCAGATCGGCGACATAGCCAATATGCAGGTCGACCGGGGGCGGCGTCGCCGCCTCCTCGGCCCGGGCCGGGGCGGTCGCCATTGCAGCCGCCGAAAATGCAATCGTTGCAAAAGCTTGTTTACGCATGACACTACACCACTCGATTATTTCCTCCAGACTATCGCCAAAAGACTAATATTTTGCGGTTCGCGGAAATCCGCCAATTCCATCGATTCGCCCGATTCATCCTTATTTTACGGGCTACCATTACTGTCGTGGATCGAACGGAGAGCGACCCATGACTTCATCCCTGAATCGCATGACGATGGCGGCAATCGGACTGATCCTGCTGCTGATGCTCGGCGCCGGCGGGGTGAGCATCTGGGTCAGCCGCGAACAGGCGGCATCCCTCGTGCGGATCAGCGAGGCGTCGCAGCTGCTGCGCAACCATATGACCGCCGACATGATGCACGACGCGATCCGCGCCGACGGCCTGGCGCTGCTCCAGGCCGCCGCCGACGGCGGTGCCGGCCTCGCCGAGGCCGGCAAGGCGCTCGACGAACATGCCAAGACGCTGCGCGACGATATCGCGATCGACAAGACCACCCCGGCCTCGGCGACGGTGCGCGATGCCGCCGGCGCGATCGACGCCGAGGTCAACGACTATATCGACATGGCCGGGCAGATCCGCAGCGCGGCGCAGACCGATCCGGCGAAGGCGCGTGCGCTGCTGCCGCGCTTCATCGAGCGCTTCGAGGCGCTCGAGGGCAAGATGAGCGGCGTGTCCGACGCGATCGAGGCGCATGTCGAGATGGTGCGCGCGGCGTCGGTGCGCGCCTCCGACACCGCCGAGATCGCGATCATGACCGCGATGGGGCTGTCGCTGCTGATGGTCGCGCTGCTCGGCCTGTTGTGCCGCCGCCATGTCGTCGCGCCGCTGACGACGCTGGTCGCGGCGATCCGGCGGATGACCACGGGCGACTTCGACGTCCAGGTGCCGGCGACCGGCCGCCGCGACGAACTCGGCCAGCTCGCCTCGGCGACCCTCCAGTTCCGCGACCAGCTCGCCGCGGCGGGCCGCGCGACCAGCGAGCAGGCCGACATGCTGGTGTCGAGCGTCGGCGAGGCGCTGTCGCGGCTGGCGCAGGGCGACCTGGTGTCGCGGATCGACGCCGATCTGACCGGGCCGTTCGCGCGGCTCAAGACCGATTTCAACGGCGCGCTCGACGCGCTCCAGCTCACCATCACCGAGGTCACCGCCGCCGCGCGCGAGATCACCAACGGCGCCGGCGACATCAGCCAGGCCTCCGACGACCTGTCGCGCCGCACCGAGCAGCAGGCGGCTTCGCTCGAGGAGACCGCCGCCGCGCTCGACGAGATCAGCGGCACCGTGCGCCGCACCGCCGAGGATGCGCTGCGTGCCCGCGCCACCGTCGCCAAGGCGCGCAGCGAGGCCGAGCATTCGGGCGAGATCGTCGCCCGCGCGGTCGAAGCGATGGGCGGGATCGAACGGTCTTCGAACGAGATCTCGGAGATCATCGCGGTGATCGACGGCATCGCCTTCCAGACCAATCTGCTCGCGCTCAACGCCGGGGTCGAGGCGGCCCGCGCCGGGGATGCCGGCCGCGGCTTTGCTGTGGTCGCCTCGGAGGTGCGTGCGCTCGCCCAGCGCTCGGCCGACGCCGCCAAGGACGTCAAGGCGCGGGTGACCGCGAGCGGCCAGCAGGTCGGCGCCGGGGTCAGCCTGGTCGGCGAGACCGGCGACGCGCTGCGCCGGATCGTCACCCAGATCGTCGAGGCCAACCAGATCGTCGAGGCGATCGCCTCGGCCGCCGAGCAGCAGGCCTCGGGCCTCCAGCAGGTCAACGCCGCGGTCGGCGAGATGGACGGGGTCACCCAGCAGAATGCGGCGATGGTCGAGGAAGCCACCGCATCCGCGCGCGGCCTCGCCAGCGAGGCCGACGGATTGAACCGCCAGGTCGCCCGCTTCCGCATCAGCTCCGTGCAAGATCCTGATATCGCGCCACAATATCGCACCGCACCCGCTCACCGCCTCGCGGCCTGATTTTCCCGAAAATATGCCGAATTTCGCACCTGCCCCGATATCGCAGGCGCGACATGGACAAAGCCCGGCCGCCCGCTTATGCGCGCTGCAGATCGCGCCGGTGCCCCGCAAGGGGCTTCAATGGGAATGCGGTGCGGGGATTTCCCCAAATCCGCGGCTGTCCCTGCAACTGTAAGCGGCGAGTGCGATGCGCATCGCTCCCCTGACACGGGAGCAGCCACTGGCAGGTTGCTGGGAAGGCCGCGCATCATGCTTTGACCCGCGAGCCAGGAGACCTGCCGGCGCACCGGTCGCTCTTGCCTTGGTCCAGGGGATGGTCATGGCACGGTCCCTCTCCGTCTGAGCGACGAACCTGTGCGGCTGGGGCCGCATCGGTGCGCGCCGACGGGTCTCCACGCCCGCCCGTCGTCGTGCCCGACCGGCCTTCGCGCCGGCACGCCCCGCCGTCTTCGCCCGGGCGTCGATGGAGTTGCCGTGCCCCCTTCCCCGCGTCCTGCCGTCCGCGGCTGGTGCCCGACCGCCTGGCGGCCGATGCGCGCGGGCGACGGGCTGCTGGTGCGGGTGCGGCCGCGCCTCGCGCGGATCGACGCCGCCCAGCTGGCCGGGCTGTGCGACGCCGCGATCCGGTTCGGCAGCGGCCTGATCGACGCCACCAGCCGCGCCAACCTCCAGATCCGCGGCGTCGCCGAAGCCGGCTGGCCGGCGCTGGTCGAACGGCTGGTCGAACTCGGCCTGGTCGATCCCGACCCGGTTCGCGAGGCGCGCCGGGCGATCATGGTCGCCCCCGACTGGCAGCCCGGCGACGACAGCGCGGGCATCGCCGAGGCGCTCGCCGCGCGGCTCGACGAACTGCCCGACCTCCCCGCCAAGATCGGCTTCGCGATCGACGCCGGCCCCGCGCCGGTGCTGGCCCATGATCCCGCCGATTTCCGGATCGAGCGCGCAAGCGACGGCGGCCTGATCCTGCGCGCCGACGGCCGCGCGACCGGCCTGGCGGTCACCCGCGCCGACGCCGTCGATGCGCTGATCGCGCTCGCCCACTGGTTCGCCGCAAGCGGCACCGGGCGGATGGCGCGGCACCCCGCCCCTCTCGCCCCGTCGCTGACCGGATCGCAGTGCCCGGCGCCGCCACGCATCTGGGCCGGTCGCGGCATCAGCCTGCCGTTCGGCCGGATCGACGCGGCGAAGCCCGGCGTGACCGGCGCAATTCGGGTGACGCCCTGGCGGATCCTGATCGCCGAAGACGATGCCCCCCTGGTCGACCGCACCGATCCGTCGATGCGGGTCGACGCCTGCCCCGGCGCGCCGGCCTGCCCGCAGGCGACGGTCGAGACCCGGGCGCTCGCGACCCGGCTCGCGCCTTATGTCGCCGGGCGGCTGCATGTCTCTGGCTGCGCCAAGGGCTGCGCGCGATCCGCGCCCGCCGATGTCATGATCACCGGACGCGACGGCCGCTACGATCTCGCTTATGCCGCCCGCGCCGGCGATCCCGCCATTTTGTCCAGCCTGAGCGTCGGCGACATCGCCGCGCATTTCGGAGTGCCCGATGCCGCATGACTATCAGAAGGACGGCGCCGCGATCTACCGCCAGTCCTTCGCGACGATCCGCGCCGAAGCCGACCTCGCGCGCTTCGCCGGGGGCGAGGAGCGGGTCGCGGTGCGGATGATCCACGCCGCCGGTCTCGTCGAGCTCGCCGCGCACATCCGCTTCTCCCCCGACTTCGCGGCCGCCGCGAGCGACGCGCTGAAGGCGGGCGCGCCGATATTGTGCGACGCGCGGATGGTGAGCGAGGGCGTGACCCGCGCCCGGCTGCCCGCCGCCAATGCGGTGATCTGCACCCTTCACGATCCTGCTGTGCCCGAACTGGCGCGGACGATGGCGAACACCCGATCGGCCGCCGCGCTCGAACTGTGGCGGCCGCATCTCGCCGGCGCGCTGGTCGCGATCGGCAACGCCCCGACCGCTTTGTTCCATCTGCTCAACATGCTCGAGGACCCCGCCTGCCCCCGGCCGGCGGCGATCATCGGCTGCCCGGTCGGCTTCGTCGGCGCGCTCGAATCCAAGGCGGCTTTGTGGGCCGAGCAGCCGGTACCGTGCTGCATCGTCGAGGGCCGGATGGGCGGCAGCGCGATCAGCGTCGCGGCGATCAACGCGCTGGCGAGCCCGATCGAATGACGATCGGCACCGTCCATGGCGTCGGCCTGGGCCCGGGTGCGCAGGACCTGATGAGCGTGCGCGCCGACCGGCTGGTGCGCGGCGCGCGCCATGTCGCCTTCTTCCGCAAGGCCGGCAAGCCCGGCCAGGCGCGCAAGATCGTCGAGGGGATGCTGCGCGCCGATGTCGTCGAATATCCGATGGAATATCCGGTCACCACCGAGATTGCGCTGTCCGATCCGCGCTACAATGAGAGCCTGTCGGCCTTCTATGCCGACTGCACCCGCCACCTCGCCGCGCTGACCGCGGCCGGCGAGGATGTCGTGGTGCTGTGCGAGGGCGACCCCTTTTTCTATGGATCGTTCATGCACCTCTACACCCGTCTGGCGGGAGTCGCGCCGGTCAGGGTCGTGCCCGGGATCACCGGCATGTCGGGGGCGTGGACCGCGAGCGGGCTGCCGATCAGCTGGGGCGACGACGTGCTGACGGTGCTGATGGCGACCCTGCCCGAGGAGGATCTTGCCCGCCGCATCCGCGACACCGACGCGCTGGTGGTGATGAAGATCGGCCGCAACCTCGCCAAGCTGCGCCGCGCGGTCGCCGCCGCCGGCCGCGACGAATCCGCCTGGCTGGTCGAATACGCAGCGATGGCCGACCAGAAGGTGACCCGGCTGTGCGACGCCGAAGCGGTCACCCCCTATTTCTCGATCCTGCTGATCCATGGCCAGGGAAGAAGACCGTGAACGGCTGGGTCGCGGTCGCCGGCATGGGCCCCGGCGACGAGGCGCTGATCACCCCGCAGGTGAGCGCGGCGCTAGCCGAGGCGACCGACATCGTCGGCTATGGCCCCTATGTCGCGCGGGTGCGCCCA
Organism: Rhizorhabdus sp. GW822-FHT03C02; assembly: GCF_058801765.1. Lineage (NCBI taxonomy): Bacteria > Pseudomonadati > Pseudomonadota > Alphaproteobacteria > Sphingomonadales > Rhizorhabdaceae > Rhizorhabdus > Rhizorhabdus sp. GW822-FHT03C02. Next base: position 34,973 of record NZ_JBXANN010000009.1, on the reverse strand, counting down.
CGCGCCGGCCTCACCCTGCACGCGACCGACAACCGGGTCGAACTCGAACGCGCCGCCCATGCGCTGGCGATGGCCGCCGAGGGCCGACGGGTGGTGGTGGTGTCGTCGGGCGACCCGGGGGTGTTCGCGATGGCGGCGGCTTTGTTCGAAGCGCTCGAGGCGGGGCCGGCCGATTGGCGCGACATCCGGATCGACATCCTCCCCGGGATCACCGCGATGCTCGCCGCGAGCGCGCGGGCGGGTGCGCCGCTGGGGCATGATTTCTGCGCGATCAACCTGTCGGACAATCTCAAGCCCTGGGCGCTGATCGAGCGCCGGCTGCGGCTGGCGGCCGAGGCCGATTTCGCGATGGCCTTCTACAATCCGCGGTCGAAGGCGCGCCCCGAAGGCTTCGCCCGCGCACTCGATATCCTGCGCGAGGCCTGTCCCGACGACCGGCTGGTGCTGTTCGCGCGGGCGGTGACCACCCCCGACGAGCAACTGCGGATCGTCAGGCTGAGCGAGGCGCGGCCCGACATGGCCGACATGCGGACGATGGTGATCGTCGGGTCGAGCCAGACCCGGCTGATCGAGCGGACCGGCGCGCCGATCCTCTACACACCGAGATCCGCATGACCGAGCCAGCGCAGCACTGTAGCGAGGTCATGCGCCTCGTCGCGCGGCAGCAGCGCCGGGCGGTCGATCATGATCAGATCCAGTCCGAGCGCGCGCGCGGCGATCAGCTTGGCCTCGGCGCCGCGGCCGCCGGCATTCTTGCAGACGACGAGATCGATCCGATGCTCGCGCATCAGCCGCGCGTCGCCCTCGGCATCGAACGGCCCGCGATCGACGACGATGTCGTGATGCGGCAGGATCGGCGCGACCGCTGGGACATCGACGAAGCGCAGCAGATAATGATGCTGGCCCTGCGCGGCGAAGGCATCGGCGTGCATCCGGCCGAGCGCGAGCATCACCCGGCGCGGTGGCCCGGCAAGCGCGGCGATCGCGCCGTCGAGATCGGCGACATGCCGCCAGCGATCGCCCGCGACCGGCGCCCAGGCCGGGCGGGTGAAGGCGAGATGCGCGACCCCCGCCGCCCCCGCGGCCGCCACCGCATGCGCGCTCATCGTCGCGGCGAAGGGATGGGTCGCGTCGACCAGATGGGTGACCGCATGCTCGCGCAGCCAGGCCTCCAGCCCCGCGGTGCCGCCGAAGCCGCCGACCCGCACCGGCAACGGCTGCGGCCGCGGTTTGTCGACGCGGCCGGCATAGCTCAACGTCGCGGTCGCGCCGCGATCGGCGAGCGCGCGGGCGAGCGCGCTCGCTTCGAGGGTGCCGCCGAGGATCAGGATGTTCGACATGGCTGACGCCCCCCTTGCGGCCTGGCTGACGATCGTCGGGATCGGCGAGGACGGCCCCGACGGGCTGTCGGCCGCGAGCCGCGACGCGCTGGCGCGGGCCGATCTGGTCGTCGGATCGTCCCGCCACCTGGCGTTGCTGCCCGCTCTTAGTTGCGAGACCCGGAGCTGGCCAGTGCCGTTCGAGGCCGGCATCGCCCTCTTGCTCGCCGAGCGCGGGCGGCGGGTGGTAATGCTCGCCTCGGGCGATCCCTTCTGGTTCGGCGCGGGATCGGTGATCGCGCGCCACCTCGATCCCATCGAATGGATCGCGCATCCCGCACCTTCGAGCTTCGCGCTCGCCGCCGCCCGGCTCGGCTGGCCGATCGACGACATCGCCTGCCTCGGCCTTCACGCCGCACCCTTCGCCCGGCTGCGCCCGCTGATCGCGCCCGGGCGGCGGGCGCTGGTGCTGGTGCGCGACGGTGCGGCGGCCGGCGCGCTCGCGGCCTATCTGTGCGAGCAAGGCTTCGGCGCGTCGAAGCTGCATATCCTCGAAGCGCTCGGTGGCCCGCGCGAACGCATCCGCCATGCCACCGCCGCGACGCTCGACTTCGAAGATATCACCCATCCGGTCGCGGTCGGGATCGGCTTTGCCGGCGACGGCGTCACCCTGCCCTCGGTTGCCGGCCGGCCCGACGACTGGTTCGACCATGACGGCCAGATCAGCAAGCGCCCAGTCCGCGCGCTGACCCTGTCGGCGCTGGCGCCGCGCGCTGGCGAGACTTTGTGGGACATCGGCACCGGATCGGGATCGATCGCGATCGAATGGCTGCTCGCCCACCCCGCCAACCAGGCGATCGGGTTCGAGGCCGATCCGGTCCGCGCCGCCCGCGCCCGCGCCAACGCCGCCCGGCTCGGGGTCGAGCGGCTGCGGGTGATCGAGGGCCGCGCGCCCGATGGCCTCGACGGCCATGCCGCGCCGCACGCGGTGTTCGTCGGCGGCGGCCTGTCGCAGGCTTTGCTCGAAACCCTCTGGTCGCGCCTGCCCACGGCCACGCGGCTGGTCGCCAATGCGGTGACGCTCGAATCCGAGGCGCTGCTCGCGCAGTGGCATCAGGCGAAGGGCGGGACGCTGCTGCGGATCGAACTCGCCGAGGCCGCTTCGATCGGGCCGCGGCGCGGCTGGAAGGCGAGCTATCCGATCGTCCAGTGGAGCGTCACCCTATGATCGTCGCCGGCTTCGGCTATCGCAGCGGCGCCGACACCGCCGCGCTGCGCGCCGCGCTGGCGCTCGCGGCCGGGGATCGGCCGGTCGATGCGCTGGCGGCGCCGCACGACAAGGCGGCTTTGCTCGAAAGCCTGGGCCTCGGCCTGCCCGTCATCGCGATCGACCCCGTCGCGCTTGTCGCCGCCGAGACGCTCACCCGCTCGCCCGCCAGCCTCGCCGCGCGCGGCACCGGCAGCGTCGCCGAGGCGTCGGCGCTCGCCGCCGCCGGCCCCGGCGCGCGGCTGCTCGGCGCCCGCCGGCTTTCCCCCGACCGCATGGCGAGCTGCGCCATCGCCCAAGGAGCTTCGTCATGACCGTCCATTTCATCGGCGCCGGCCCGGGCGCGCCCGACCTGCTGACCCTGCGTGGCCGCGACCTGATCGCGGCGAGCCCGGTATGCCTCTATGCCGGGTCGCTGGTGCCGGCGGCGATCCTCGACCATTGTCCGCCGGGTGCGCAGATCGTCAACACCGCGTCGATGGCGCTCGACGACATCATCGCTACGATCGAGGCCGCGCACGCCGCCGGCCACGATGTCGCCCGGCTCCATTCGGGCGACCTGTCGGTGTGGTCGGCGATGGGCGAGCAGTTGCGCCGGCTGCGCGCGCTCGACATCCCGTTCACGGTGACGCCCGGAGTCCCCGCCTTCGCCGCCGCCGCCGCCGCGCTCGAGGCCGAGCTGACGCTGCCGCGGGTCGCGCAGTCGCTGATCCTCACCCGCACCCCCGGCCGCGCCAGCGCGATGCCCGCCGACGAGAGCCTGACCAACTTCGCCGCGACCGGCGCGACGCTGGCGATCCATCTGTCGATCCACAATCTGGCGCAGGTGGTCGCCGACCTCACCCCCGCTTATGGCGGCGACTGCCCGGTCGCGGTGGTGTGGCGCGCGAGCTGGCCCGACGAGCGGGTGGTGCGCGCGACGCTGGCGACGGTCGAGGCCGCGGTCGCGGGCAGCATGGAGCGGACCGCGCTGATCCTGGTCGGGCAAGTGCTGGCCCCCGAGGATTTCGGCGAGAGCAGCCTCTACGCCGCCGGTTACGACCGCCGCTTCCGCCCGCAATCGGCGGACTCGCGCTTCGCCAACGGCGTGGACTGAGCGCATGATCGCGCTCAGGCTGATCGGCATCGGCACCGGCCATATCGACCATCTGACGCTGGCGGCGGCGAAGGCGATGAACGGCGCCGACCTGATCCTGCTGCCGCGCAAGGGCGACGCCAAATCCGACCTGATCGACCTGCGCCGCGCAATCTGCGCGCAGATCCTGACCGGACCGACCCGGGTGGTCGAGTTCGACCTGCCGGTGCGATCGGCCGAGGCGCCCTATCTCGACGCGGTCCATGACTGGCACGACGCGATCGCCGCCGCCTGGACCGCGCAGATCGCCGCGCTCCTGCCCGATGGCGGGACGGTGGCGCTGCTCGTCTGGGGCGACCCCTCGCTCTACGACAGCAGCCTGCGCATCGCCGAGCGGCTGCGGGCGAACGGCATGGCGATCGCGATCGAGGTCGTCCCCGGCATCACCAGCCTCCAGGCGCTGACCGCAGCCCATGCGATCCCGCTCAACCGGCTCGCCGAACCGGTGACGATCACCACCGGCCGCCAACTGCGCGACCATGGCTGGCCGGCGGGCGTCGACAGCCTGGTGGTGATGCTCGACGGCGGTTGCGCGTTCGAGACGCTGGCGCCGGAGGGGATCGCAATCTGGTGGGGCGCCTATCTGGGGATGGCCCACGAAGCGCTGATCGCCGGCCCGCTCGCCGAGGTCGGTGCGGCGATCGTCGAACGCCGCGCGGCGCTGCGCGCGGAGCATGGCTGGATCATGGACGTCTATCTGATGCGGCGGACGGTGGATGCGGCTATCGGTGGAGCGCCCTGACCCAAGCGAGGTGATCATGTTGCTGAGCGTCCTGCCGTTGCTGCTCGCCGGCGCCCAGGTGGCGACCGATGTCGCCCCGGACCCCGATCCCTATCTCGGCCCTTCATCGGCACTGCCCTGTGCCGCCGCTACGGCCGACATCGATGCCGCCGAAAAGGCGCCGGCGGAGGGACCGCTGGTCGGCGCGACGATCGTCACCGTAACCGAGCCCTGGTGCCATGGATGGACCGTCGTCACCATCTACAGGAGACTCGGCAATCGCCAGCATTGGTATATGCGGCGGGCAACCGGCAGCGGCGTACCGCGCGTCCTGTCCACCACAAGCTGGGCGGATTCGCGGCACTGCCCGCAGATGCTCGCCATACTCGATGCGCTGCAGGCGCTACCGATCGGATTCGGGATCGGACGACCAAGCAAGTCAGGGGCGCTGCTGCTCACATTGGGGCCGCCGCCGTTACACCAGACCTCCTATAGAATCCGCAGCAATTCCGGGGTCATCCAACCCGGCGGCGGGTACGCGGCCCTCGATCTGTCGGCGATGGACGGTGAGGTCGCGGATTGGGGCGCGGACATGGTGCGCACGATGGCGCCCTGCTGGAAAGACCATGCACCCGATCCCGATTGAGGCAGCATCGCCTGGCGACTCCGTCGACAATCACCGCTCCGCCGAGATGAAGCATCGGTAACGATCGTCATCCCGCATCGCCCGCACCAGGTCGGCAGCGTCCTGGCGCTGTGGCGGCATGGTTGACGTCAGCGCCCGGAACTAATCGGGATGCGGCGGGCAATGGGTGCGGGATCGCTGGCAGCCTATATGATCCAGCCACCCATCTTCGTCATGCCAACGCATTTTCACGCTCGGTAAAAAGCGCAACCAGAGGCTGGTTGATATAGTAATTGTTTCGTCCCGCGCGGTGCTTGATCAACAGTCCGCTATCGGCCAGTTCATCGAGATATTTCGCCGCGGTCGGGCGCGACACGCCGAGTTCCTGCTGAACAAACTCGATCCGCGTGTAAGGATGCCGGAACAGGTTGTTCAGAAGATCCTGCGAATAAAGCTTTGGATGATCCTTGCGCAATCGGATTTTGGTATCCGCCATCAACACACGTATCGCCTCGACAAGATGCAGTGTCTCGATCGCGGTTTTTTCAACCCCTTTGAGCATATAGAGCAGCCAGGGTTCCCATTCGCCGGTGTCGCGTACAGCCTGTAGCAGCCGATAATAATCCGGCTTGTTCAGAGTGATGTAGCGGCTGAGATAGAGGATCGGAATATCCAGCAAACCGCACCTGGTCAGGAACAGGATGTTGACGATCCGTCCCAATCGCCCATTGCCGTCCGGGAAAGGATGGATGCTCTCGAACTGATGGTGGATGATCGCCATTCGGGTGAGCGGGTCGAGATCGCTTTCGCTATCCTCGATATTGATGAAACGCTCCAGCGCGCTCATCAGATCACGCACCTCGTTGCCGTCCTGGGGCGGGACATATACCAGCGCACCCGTCGCTTCGTTCTTCAATGCCGTACCGGGCATTTCGCGAAATCCGCTGTCGGTTCGCTTGAGGATACGAAACATGGCAATGATCATGTTGTTCGTGAGCAACCCGCCCAGCCGCCGTTGCTCGTCAAAGCCGTGATGAAGCGCATCGCGATAACGAGCCACTTCCTTGGCGGTAGGCGAACCGGGGTTTTCCGGAAAGGCGCTGAGCTGAAACAATTCGTCCTGGGTCGTGACGATGTTCTCGATTTCCGAGCTGGCCTTTGCTTCCTGAAGCGACAATGTGTCGATCAATATCCCCTGATTGGGGATGGTCGCCGCGCGCCCTTTGAGCTCCGCAAGAAATCTATGGGCACGGGCCAGCGCTTTCAGCACGGGACCGGTTTCAGCCAGCTGCGATGGAGGCAGATCGGGCAGATCATAGTTGGTCTTGAGCACCGGGATCGCCTCATGAAACGATATCGACGATTTCTTAGCAGGTCATCGAAACATATAAAGATATTTCGATTTTCTTTACATGTTTTTGGCGAAACATACCATCTGGAGGGACCGCTGAGGAAACGATCTGCTCTATGAAACGCCGGTTATCCTGCAAAATCCCGGATTCCCGATTGTGCACGATAACAAGGCGAATACAGCCCCGACCGCAGCTCACCTCGCACCGGTGGCACAGCGCCGCAAATCCTGCTTAGATCGCGTCATCCCCCTATCGGAGCTTCCCCAGATGATCCTCGATCGCCGTAATTTCATGCTGTCGACCGCCGCCGCCGGGCTGGTCGCCGCCGCGCGTCCCGCCTTCGCCGCGATCGAGCCGCGGCTCGCCGCGGTGCTCGACGCGATCGCCAACGACACGCTCGACACCTCGCCCGAGACGCTGAGCTATCTCGGGCTCGACAGCGGCAAGCGCGCCGCCGCGCGCGGCCAGTTGTCCGACCGGTCGGCGGCGGCGCGGGCGCGTACGCTCGGCGACACCGCCCGCTACCAGAAGATGCTGGCAAGCGTCGGCGAGGCCGGGCTGACCGGGCATGACCGCATCCTCTATCGATCGGTCGCCTATGAGCTGGCCAATGGCGCGGCCGGCGGGCGCTTCGCCTATGGCGGGGTCGGCAGCTTCGGCGGCGGCAACCCTTATGTGATCAGCCAGCAGGACGGCGCCTATCAGGGCGTTCCCGAATTTCTCGACTCGGTGCACCGGGTCGAGAGCAAGGCCGATGCCGAGGCCTATCTGGCGCGGCTCGCGGCCTTCGCGACCGCGCTCGACCAGGAGACCGCGCAGGCGAAGCATGACGCCGGGCTCGGGGTGATCGCACCCGACTTCATCCTCGACACCGCGCTCGGCCAGATGCGCGAGCTGCGCGCGGTGCCGGCGGCCTCGTCGCGGATGGTGCTGTCGCTGAGCCGGCGTACCACCGAGAAGGCGATCGCCGGCGACTGGGCCGCGCGGGCAACCAAGATCGTCAGCGGTGCGGTCTATCCGGCGCTCGATCGGCAGATCGCGGCGATGACCGCGATCCGCGCCAAGGCGACCGCCGACGCCGGCGCGTGGAAGCTGCCGCAGGGCGGCGACTATTATGCCTGGCTGCTGCAATATGCGACGAGCACCGACCTGTCGCCCGAGGCGATCCACCAGATGGGGCTCGATCAGGGCGCCGAGCTCGATGCGCGGATGGATGCGGTGCTGAAATCGCAGGGACTTACCCAGGGCAGCGTCGGCGAGCGGCTCGCCGCGCTGACCAAGGATCCCAAGCAGCTCTTCGCGAACGACGACACCGGCCGCGCCGAGGCGATCGCCTATGTGAACAGCAAAATCACCGAGCTGCGCGCGCTGCTGCCGCAGGTCTCGAACATGAAGATGCGTGCCGACCTCACCGTCAAGCGGGTACCGCCCGACATCGAGTCCGGCGCGGCGCTCGGCTATATGAACTTCGCCTCGCTCGATGGGTCGCGGCCGGCCATCTATTATATCAACCTCAAGGACACCGCGAACTGGCCGCGCTTCACGATCCCGTCGCTGTCGGCGCATGAGGGGATTCCCGGCCATACCTGGCAGGGCGCCTATGTCGCCGAGCATCGCGACGACGTGCCGCTGATCGGGTCGCTGATGGGGTTCAACGCCTATACCGAAGGCTGGGCGCTCTATTCGGAGCAGCTGGTCGACGAGCTCGGCTTCTACAAGGACGATCCGTTCGGGCAGATCGGCATGTACCAGGCGCTGCGCTTCCGCGCGTCGCGGCTGGTCACCGACACCGGGCTGCACGCCAAGAAGTGGAGCCGGACCCAGGCGATCGACTATCTGACCAGCAGCACCGGCCGCTCGCGCGCCGCCTGCACCAGCGAGGTCGACCGCTATTGCGCGTCGCCGGGCCAGGCCTGCGGCTACAAGGTCGGGCATAGCGAGATCGTCCGGCTGCGCGAGAAGGCGAAGGCGGCGCTGGGTACCGGCTTCGACGTGCGCGACTTCAACGATGCGGTGCTGCAGGCGGGCGCGGTGCCGCTGACGGTGCTGGCGACCGCGATCGACGATTATGTCGCAGCGAAGAAGGGATGAGATTTCCCCGCAGGCCGTGATCGCCGGCAAAGCGCGCCGCCCATCGGGGCGGCGCGCCGCGCTTATCGCGGATCGACGGTGGTCGTGCCGAAGATCAGTTGACGGAGCATCGGCCGGTCGAGGAAGCGCGCCGGGAAGATCGGCGCCGGCGCGCTCGCGGCATCAAGCCGTGCGACATGATCGTCGGCCAGCGCGAGGTCGAGCGCGCCGAGATTGTCCTCCAGCTGGGCGAGGGTGCGCGCGCCGACGATCGGCGCGGTGACGCCCGGACGGCCGAGCAGCCAGGCCAGCGCGACCCGGGCGGGGCTGGCGCCGACCTCCCCGGCGATCTCGCGCACGATCTCGCCCAGCGCGATCGCCGCCTCGCCGAGATGGCCCGACGACGCGATCACGCCCTTGCGGGTCTGCGCGACGTCGGCCTGCGCATCGCCCGAGGCATCGGCCCGGCTATATTTGCCGGTGAGCACGCCGCCACCGAGCGGCGACCAGGGCAGCACGCCGAGACCGAGCGCCTGCGCCATCGGCACGAGTTCATGCTCGACGGTGCGTTCGACGAGGCTCCATTCGATCTGAAGCGCGACCAGCGGCGACCAGCCGCGAAGATCGGCGAGCGTCTGCATCTGGGCGATGCGCCAGGCGGGGGTGTTGCAGATGCCGAGATAGCCGACCTTGCCGCTGCGCACGAGATCGTCGAGCCCGCGCATGACCTCGTCCACTCCGGTCGTCATGTCCCAGCCGTGCAGATAGAGAAGGTCGATGCGATCGGTGCGGAGCTGCCGCAGGCTCTGTTCGACCGAGCGCAGCATGTTGAGGCGATGATTGCCGCCGGCATTGGGATCGGTCGGGTCGCGCGACATGGTGAACTTGGTCGCCAGCACGATCCGATCGCGCTTGTCGGCGAGAAAGTCGCCGAGGATCCGTTCCGACGCGCCATTGGTGTAGTTGACGGCGGTATCGACGAAGTTGCCGCCGCGATCGACGTAAAGGTCGAACATGCGTCGCGCCTCGCCGCCGTCGGCGCCCCAGCCCCAGTCGGCGCCGAAGGTCATCGTGCCGAGCGCGAGCGGCGAGATGCGCAGGCCGGAACGGCCGAGCAGGCGATAGTCGTTCAACCGGGTCATGATGTCATTCTCCATGGATGGCCCGTGCGGCGGGCGGATGCGGCCGGTCCGGTCGCGATCGACGATCGGCGAGCGCCCGTGCCGAGACCCGATAAGCCTGGCAGATCGGTCGGATAATCCACTGGATGTCGACCGCGCTGGTTATTAAAACTGACCAATGGCAATCGATCTGAACGGCCTCGCGATCTTCCTCGCCGTGGCGGAGGCCCGAAGCTTCCGCCGCGCCGCCGAGCGGCTGGGCGTGACCCACTCGGCGGTCAGCCAGGCGCTGCGCAAGCTGGAAGACCGGCTCGGGGTCGCGCTGGTCCGGCGCACCACGCGCAGCGTCAGCCTGACCGAGTCCGGCGAGCGGCTCTACGCGCGGACGTCACCGGCGGTCGCGGAGGTCGACGCGGCGCTGAACGAGGCGGCGGATCGCGATGCCGCCCCGAGCGGCCGGTTGCGGATCGCGGTTTCGTCGATCGCCGAATGGTTTCTGGCGGGTCGGTTGTTCGCGACCTTCATCGATCGCCATCCCGGGGTGACGCTGGACGTCACCGTCACCGACGAAGAGTTCGACATCGTCGCCGCGGGCTATGATGCCGGGGTGCGGCTGGGCGAAGTCGTCGAGCAGGACATGATCGCCATTCCCGTATCGGGCGACCAGCGGCAGATGGTCGTCGGCGCGCCATCCTATCTGCAGCGCTTCGGGGCACCGGGCCATCCCCGCGATCTCGTCGGGCATCGCTGTATCGGCTGGCGGCCCGCGCCCGATGTGGCGCCCTATCGCTGGGAGTTCGAGGAGGATGGCCGCGACTTCGCCGTCGCGCTCGAGCCGCAGATCGCGACCAACGACATGCGGGTGATGCTGCGCACCGCATGCGCCGGCGGCGGCCTGACCTTCGGGATGGAGGAGACGTTTCGGGACCATCTCGACCGGGGCGAGCTGGTCGCCATGCTCGAGGATTTCTGCCCGCGCTTTCCGGGCTTCTACCTGTATTTTCCGAACCGGCGGAATGTCGCGGCCAAGCTGCGGGCCTTTGTCGACCATGTGAAGCTGGAGCGCAGGCAGGCGCGGTAACGGCGGCGGGTGCGAGGCCGTCCGTCAAACCGCGGCCGACGTGCGGGCGGCGTCCCGGATGGGGATGGCAGGCCGCCCCGTCACCACCTCTACCGTCAATAATGCCATGTTTACATGACAATAACATGCCCAACATGACCGCCCTTCAAATATAAAATATCATGTTACAAATCGAGAAATCACTAGCCCCCCTGCATATCATTCTTAATATTGCGTTTCAGTATGCGATTCGGGGGATTTCATGGCGACGCTGACCGGCAATTCGAGCAACAATGTCATCACCAGCGACGCCGCAAGTGATACGCTGATCGGCCTCGGCGGAAACGACCAACTGACGGGCGGTGGCGGCAACGATATTTTTGCCTATACCGACCGCCGGTTCGACCAGGACATGATCCTCGACTTTACCCAAGGACAGGACAAGATCGACCTGTCGTCGTTGGGCATCGCCGACCTCGCGACACTGCAACCGTTCATCGCGCAGTCGGGCGGCGACACCGTCATCAGCTTCTATTACGGCGGCAGCACCGAGAGCATCACGATCAAGAATATCCTGCCGGGGCAGCTGACGGCATCGGACTTTCTGTTCAACAGCTCGAGCAGTTCGCTGTCGGTCGGCGGCACCAGCAGCGCGGATGTGCTATTCGGCGGGCTGGGCGCCGACACGATCGTCGGGGGTTTCGGAAACGACATACTGACCGGCGGCGGCGGCAACGACACGCTGATCGGCAGCGAGGACAACGACCAGCTCAGGGGCGCCGCGGGCAACGATCTCTTCACCTACACCGCCCGCCGGTTCGGCCAGGACACCATCCTCGACTTCACCCAGGGACAGGACAGGATCGACCTGTCGTCGCTCGGCATCGCCGATTTCACGACGCTGCAGCCGTTCATCACCCAGTCGGGCAGCGACAGCGTCATCAGCTTCTATTATGGCGGCAACACCGAGAGCATCACGGTCAAGGGGATCCTGCCGGGCCAACTGACCGCGGCGGATTTCCTGTTCAACAGCTCAACCGGCGCGCTGTCGGTCGGCGGCACCAGCAGCGCCGACCTGCTGTTCGGCGGGCTGGGCGCCGACACGATCGTCGGCGGTTACGGCAATGACGTCCTGACCGGTGGCGGCGGCAACGACATCCTGATCGGCAGCGAGGACAACGACCAGCTCAGGGGCGCGGCGGGCAACGACTTCTTCACCTACACCGACCGCCGCTTCGGTGCGGACACGATCCTCGACTTCACCCAGGGTCAGGACAAGATCGACCTGTCCTCGCTCGGCATCGCCGACCTCGCGACGCTGCAGCCGTTCATCGGCCAGTCGGGCAGCGACACCGTCATCAGCTTCTATTATGGCGGCAATACCGAGAGCATAACGATCAAGGGGATTCTGCCGGGCCAACTGACCGCGGCGGATTTCCTGTTCAACGGCTCGACCGGCGCACTGTCGGTCGGCGGCACCAGCAGCGCCGACGTGCTGTTCGGCGGGCTGGGCTCCGACACGATCGTCGGCGGTTACGGGAACGACGTCCTGACCGGCGGCGGCGGCAACGACACGCTGATCGGCAGCGAGGACAACGACCAGCTCAGGGGCGCGGCGGGCAACGACCTCTTCACCTACACCGACCGTCGCTTCGGTCAGGACACCATCCTCGATTTCGCCCAGGGACAGGACAGGATCGACCTGTCGGCGCTGGGCATCGCCGACCTCGCGACGCTGCAGCCGTTCATCACCCAGTCGGGCAGCGACAGCATCATCAGCTTCTATTATGGCGGCAACACCGAAAGCATCACCATCAAGGGGATCCTGCCGGGCCAACTGACCGCGGCCGATTTCCTGTTCAACGGTTCGACCGGCGCGCTTTCGGTCGGCGGGACCAGCAGTGCCGACGTGCTGTTCGGCGGCCCCGGCGCCGACACGATCGTCGGCGGTTACGGAAACGACATACTGACCGGCGGCGCCGGCAACGACACGCTGATCGGCAGCGAGGACAACGACCAGCTCAGGGGCGCCGCGGGCAACGACCTCTTCACCTACACCGCCCGCCGCTTCGGCCAGGACACGATCCTCGACTTCACCCAGGGGCAGGACAAGATCGACCTGTCGGCGCTGGGCATCGCCGACCTCGCGACGCTGCAGCCGTTCATCATCCAGTCGGGCAACGACAGCGTCATCAGCTTCTATTACGGCGGCAACACCGAAAGCATCACCATCAAGGGGATCCTCCCGGGCCAACTGACCGCGGCGGATTTCCTGTTCAACGGCTCGACCACCGCGCTGGCGGTCAGCGGCACCAGCAGCGCCGACGTGCTGTTCGGCGGCCCCGGCGCCGACACGATCGTCGGCGGTTACGGAAACGACATATTGACCGGCGGTGGCGGCAACGACACCCTGATCGGTGGCGAGGACAATGACCAGCTGAGGGGCGCCGCGGGCAACGACATCTTCGCCTACACCGACCGTCGGTTCGGTCAGGATACGATCCTCGACTTCACCCAGGGACAGGACAAGATCGACCTGTCGTTGCTGGGCATCGCCGACCTCGCGACGGTGCAGCCGTTCATCTCGCAGTCGGGCAGCGACAGCGTCATCACCTTCATCTTCGGCAGCTCCACCGAGAGCATCACGATCAAGAACATCCTGCCGGGGCAGCTGACCGCTTCGGACTTCCTGTTCAACAGCTCGACCACCGCCTTGTCGCTCGTCGGCACCGGCAGTTCGGACGTGCTGTTCGGCGGAGCGGGCAACGACATGCTCAGCGGCGGTTCGGGCAACGACATATTGACCGGTGGCAGCGGCAACGACACGCTGAACGGCGGCAGCGACAACGACCAGTTGATCGGTGGCGCCGGTGACGATGTGCTCGACGGCGGGACCGGTTCGGACATCATCGACGGCGGGGCGGGCAATGATCGGATCATCTATGATGCGGCCGACACTGCCACCAACATCTTCGGCGGGAGCGGGTTCGACACGCTCGTCATCGGCAGCACCATGCCGACGGGTTTCAATCTGGCAGCACAGGGGTTCGAACGCGCCGAGCAGACGCTGACCGACACCGGCAGCAACCCCTGGAACATGATCCAGAACATCTACACCAATGATGGACGGCTGCTGCAGCAGACGACCTTCAACGACAATGGCACGCGGGTGGTGGTGGCGATCGACCTGTCCAACGACACGCCCAACTCGTCCGAGATCAGCTATTACGATGCCCAGGGCCGGCTCGATTATGTCGACCAGAACAAGGACAATGGCACCCGGGTGCTGATCGACTTCGACCAGGCCAACACCCAGACCTTCACGTCCCAGCTCACTTATTACGACGCGCAGGGCCGGATCGATTTCTACGACATCAACAACGACAACGGCACCCGCACGGTCATCGATATCGATCAGGCCGGCAATCAGTCGTTCACGTCGCAATCGACCTATTACGATGCCCAGGGCCGCATCGATTTCTACGACATCAACAACGATAACGGCCTGCGGACGATCGTCGATATCGATCAGGCCAACAACCAGTCATTCACGTCGCAGCTCACCTATTTCGACGCCCAGGGGCGCGTCGATTTCTACGACATCAACAACGACAACGGTTTGCGGACGATCGTCGACATCGATCAGGCCAACAACCAGTCGTTCACGTCGCAGCTCACCTATTTCGACGCCCAGGGGCGGGTCGATTTCTACGACATCAATGGCGATAACGGCCTGCGCACGGTCGTCGATGTCGACCAGGCCGGCAACCAGTCGTTCACGTCACAGCTTACTTATTATGACGCGCTGGGCCGCATCGACTTCTACGACATCAACAACGACAACGGCACCCGGACGATCATCGACATCGACCAGGCCAATACACAGCCGTGGGAACAGCATGTCACGCTGTTCGCCACGAACGGTTCGGTCCTGCAGGACTATTTCCTGTAATCGCCGACGGGCGGGCGCGGCGCGCCGAAGCCGGACCGGATCCGCTGCGGATCGAATGGTCTCCGGTCTGAACGGGTTTTGGTTTCCGTGATTTTGAGGCCGCCGGGTGCTTTCACCCGATAGGCGATCTCGAAGATGCCGGCGCGTCCTCGATCGATTTGCCCGAGCGCCGTACGGGCTCCGGTATCAGCCGCCCTGCGCCGGCTGACCGAAGGCCAGGCGCAAGGCGTCGAGCTTCGCGGCGTTGAAACGCCGGGCGACCGCCGTCGTCGCGGCGATGCCGTCAAAGCCGTGGAAGGCGCCGGGCACGACGATGGTCTCGGCGGCGATGCCGCTGTCGATCAGGCGGCGGGCATAATCGAGATCCTCGTCGACGAAGAGATCGATCGAACCGACGCCGATGAAGGCGGGCGGCAGCCCCTTGAGGCTGGCCTGCCGGGCGGGGACCGCGCGCGCCGGGACCCCGGCGGTGCCCGGGGCCTGGCCGAGGAAACATTCCCAGCCGAAGCGGTTCTTCGACGGGGTCCACAGGATCGTGCCGATCGGCGCCGCGGGGGTGGTGACGGTGCCGGTGCGATCGTCGAGCATCGGATAGATCAGCACCTGCAGGACCAGCGGCACCTCGCCGCGGTCGCGCGCGGCGATCGCGAGCAGCGCGGCATGGCCGCCGCCGGCGCTCTCGCCCATCACCGCGATCCGGCTGCGATCGACACCGAGTTCCTCGGCATGGTCGTGGACCCATTTGAGCCCGGCATAATTGTCGTCGATCGAACCCGCGAAGCCGGTTTCGGGCGCCAGCCGATAGTCGATCGTGACGATCACGCAGTCGAGCGCGGCCGCGGTCGCCTGGAGCGGCGCGATCATGCTGGCGGCGGTGCCGGTGATGAAGCCGCCGCCATGGATATGGACGATCGCCGGCCGGTGCGCGCCCGGCTGGGCATTGACGACATAGACGGCGACGTCGGGGGCGCCGGCCAGCCCTTTGATCATCTGGCGGCGATAGGCGGGCGCGGGCAGCGGCGGCGGCAGCATGTTCGCCATCATCGCCCGCGCCGCCGGGAGGGTGGCGCGGGTCGGATCGGGGAACGCCGCGGCCTGGTTGAGCATCATTGCCGCAAAGGGACGCAATTCGGGATGGACGAAGGCCAGGTCTGGCGGCGCCTCCGCGCCGGCCCGCCGGGCGATCGCCCCGGTCGCGAGGCCCGCAGCGCCGAGCGCCAGGCCGTTGATGACGGTGCGCCGTGTCGGCTTGTCCATGGTGCGATCCTCCCTATGTGCAGGCTAGGGATGCGGCCGGGCGCTGACCAATATCGGTTTTTGGGATGGCCATAGCGGCAGGCTATGCCCGCGCCGGGGCCGGCGGATCGGCGAATGGCGCCTAAAAGTGCACTGTCACCGATTTAGGGTGTCACTGCGGATTCAGGACGGCGATTTCTTTCAGCCAGTTTTCGACCAGCGCCGGCCACAACGTAATCGGATGCCCGCCGGGTCGCAGGCCGAAGGCATGGCCGCCCTTGGCGAACAGGTGGACCTCGGTCGAAACCCCGGCATCGTCGAGCGCACGTGCATAGACCGTGCTGTTGCAGATATCGTCGACGGGATCGTCCCAGGCCTGCAGCAGGAAGGTCGGCGTCGTCTTCCTGGTGACGTGGAGGCCGGGGTCGAGCGTGGCACCCTCGCGGCATAGATGGCCGGGATAGAGCGCGATCGCGAAATCGGGGCGGCTGCTGAGCGTGTCGACCGCATCGACCGGCTTGTAGACGGGATCGAACATGTTGCTGGTCTGCGCGACCAGATAGCCGCCCGCAGAGGCGCCGATCACCCCGATTCTGTTCGGATCGATGCCCAGTTCGCCTGCGCGGGACCGGACGAGCCTGATCGTGCGCTGGGCGTCCTGGAGGGCGCGCGGGACCTTGGGGGTGACGTGGCAGTCGCAGCTTTTGTCATAATGGTGCGCGCTGCCGGGGACGCGATATTTCAGCAGGACGCAGGTGATGCCCCTGGCAGTCATCCAGTCGCAGATCTCGGTCCCTTCGAGATCCATGGCGAGGATCTGAAATCCGCCGCCGGGAAAGACGATCATCGCGGCGCCGCTGTTGCGCCCCTTGGGTGGAAAGACCGTCATGGTCGGCGCGGTCACGTCGAAGGCCGCTTTCCAGGGGCGACCCGCGACAAGATTGGTTTTCGTCTCGACCCGCTCCGCCGGTTGCGCGACCCCGTCCATATCCGGCGCGCCGTGCGGCCAGATCGGGGTCTGCTTGGTCCCCGAAGGCGGCTGCCAGGCCGTCGCGGGCGGCCCTGCCGCGGCCGGCCCGCCGATGGCGGAACCGACCAGTTGCAACAACATCGCATAGGCCATCATCATCCGGCTTCGGTGCAGCATCAGGTCCTCCTGAGCACAGGCTAGGACGGGCGCCGATGGGCGACAAAGGATGATTGTTAGGGCCTGCCCGGAGCTTTTCTCATGGCGTGCCGATCACCCCTTCGACAGCATCTTGTCGGCGCTGACCTTGATGAACATCGAATTCCGGTGAGCGTTTTCGTGCAGTTCGAAAGCCTCTGGGTTCGCGCGCCCCACTGGCAGGATTGCGCCAGCTTCCCCGACGCCCCACCGTCACCCAAACAGGCGGGCCAGAGCGGTGCGTTGCTCAGCCGAGGGAATCACGCCAAGGCCTTTTCCAGCAGGATCCTGCTGACATGCTGCGCCTGACCGATCAAATGGCGGTGCGCCGCGCGGACCATCAATTGGGCGTTGATCGATTGCACGAAGGCGGGCGCAGCCTTGGCCACGACTCCGAGCGCTTTCTCGCAGGCATTTCGACCTGCCTGTGCAAGCGCGGCAACCGCATAGTCTTGTCCATGGTACTCGGCGACCGCTGCGAGATCGAACATGTCGCGAGGCTGAAAACCCCAGCCGCGATAATAGACCTTTTTCGCGATGATCTCGGCGGGGGTCTCGACCGCTATGCTATGTCCGCACACATTCTGCGTGCCGCTTGGCCGATCGGTGATGTCGGCGCAGACGATGAAGTCGATTTCGCCGATATCCTGATAGGCAAGTTTCAGGACGCTGGTTCCCTCGACGCTATAGCTGTCGGGGCGTCGATCGAGCTTGATCCTCTGGGTCTCCGGATTGAGGAATGGCAGTAGCTGCGGATCGTCGAGGAAGAGATCGATGTCGTGGCTCTCGCGGTGGTCGATCTGCAACATCAGCGCCGTGCCCCCGCCGAAGCTCCACGAAGGTTTGAAGCCTATCTGGTTTTCGGCATGGCGAAGTATCCGGATGGCAATGTCGAACAGGACCGGCCATTCGGTCGGCCGTCCCTGCGACATCGTTCAGGCAGCCAGTGGCAGTTGATAGCCCGCCAGGCCGGAAAACTCGCCTGCAAGCCGGCTGGCCTTGACCGCATCGACACCCATGTCCGCCATGAATTGCCGCTGCACGGACAGCGATATCTCGGAGAAGAAGGAAAAGACCGACGCAATGCAATCGCCGGCGCTTTTCGGATCGACGATCAACGCGGCGAGTTGGTGCGCGGAGAGGTTCGTCCCGTAAGGGGCGTTGACCGTCGCCAGCACTTGTATCGCCACATTCATCTTCATCGTCCCAGCGGGCATCGCCCGATAACCGTCACTTATGTAACGCCGCGCCATTGCCGAAACAAGGATGGCCCGCTTTACGTTCCCCGATCGCGCCGATCACGCCTTCGACAGCATCTTGTCGGCGCTGACCTTGATGAAGTCGCCGATCTGACCGGAGAAGAAGCCCGACAGCATCGCCGGGACCGCGACGGTGCCGGTGATCGCGGCGTCGCCGACGTCGAGCTGGGCGGCGACCTTCTGGCCCATCAGCGAAATGACCAGTTCGAGACGGTCGTCGGTCCAGGTCGACGAGGATATCGCACCGCCGAGCGGGATATGCTGGGCCATGGCGGGCAGGCCGGCGATCACCCGGCGCTTCGCTTCGGCCTTGCCGAGGCTGTGGGGGATATCGAAGGCGACGGTCGACATGGATATTTCCTGCGGTTCGGAAGATTGGGGTTCGGTCCGCCATAGCGGGGGGACGGGGCGTTTGTCGAACGGCAAGCGCCGCGCAAAAGCTTCGCTAAAAGTGCACTGTCACCGAATTAAATGGCACCGAATTAGAAGAGTTTGAGTTCGACGAGGCGGACCTGGGTGGCGGGGCGTTTGTCGATCAGCAGGCGGAAGCGGGTCGCGGCGATTTCGGGCCAGGTCAGGGTGACGACGCCGTTGGCGGGGGCCTGCGCGTGCGCCGGCAGGTCCACCCACCGCCCCTTCGTCCTATATTGCAGAGTGAAGCGCTCGGGTGGCTGGACCGCGCCGTTCGCGGCGAAGGACAGTTCGGCCGAGCGCGCGGTGATCGGGCGGGCGAAGTCGAGCGCGAACCATTCGGTGTTCGCGGGCGATGCCGAGAGCCAGCCATTGGGGAGTTCGGGGAAGAACCAGACCCGGCCGTCGATCGCATCGTGGAGATTTTCGGGGTCGGTGCCGCTCGAGGCGCTGGGCCGCGGCGCGCCCGAGCGGACGAGGGCGACCGCCTGGTCGATCGGGCGGGCGATCGCAGGGTTGGCGCGCCGCGCGACCGGCACGTCGAGACGGCCGAGATCGCCGCGCTCGGCGGCGAGATCGCCGTCGACATAGACGCGCAGGCCGGCGCCGCGATGATAGCGGCTGCCGTCCTCGTCGTAGATCACCGACACCAGCCGGCCATGATAGGGCACGTCCTGGACCGCGAAATAGCGGATGCGGTCGGCGGCCGAGCGGTCGCCGGGAAGCAGCGGATCGACGACGAGATCGTCGCCCGCCGATGGCTGGAGCCCGGCGAGCCCGGTCAGGATCAGGTCGTTGAAGCCGCTGTGGAAATAATGATGGCTGCGGGCGAGGCCGACGATCGGCTTGCCGGTCTCGGGATCATAATCCTCCTCGAGATCGAGCCGGTCGCCCTGATAGTGAAGCGCGGCATATTGGCGCAGCAGCCGCAGGTAATCGGCGCGGCCAATGGGAGTATCGCCCCCCTTCCCCGGCGTGCTCGCGTGGAGCAGATGTTCGAGCCCGGTCAGCACCTGCGTGGTCTGGAACGGCCAGATCGGGCCGTTCCACTGGCATTCGCGCAAGCCCGTCGCCGCTTCGTAGCGATATTGGCGCATATAATATGGATAGGAGGGCTCGACGGTGCGCATCCCCGCCGCGCCCATCAGCCCGGCCGGCGACAGCAGATGCGCCCAGGCGCCGGTGTAGCGCGGATCGTCCTGCACGAGGCCGAAGGTCCAGGGCAGATAGCCGACCAGTTCGCGTGCGCGGATCGGCTCCCAGTAGCGGACAAATTCGTTGTGGATGCGGTAGCGGTCGATGAAATGGCCGAGCTTGTCGCTCCACAGGTCGGCCAGAACATGGTCGCGCAGTGCATCGGCGCGCGCGGCATAGTCGGCGGCGGCGGCCGGGTCGCCCGCCAGCGCCGACAGCCGGGCGATCGCGCGGGCATTGGCGACCATATAGGCGTTGATCGACGGGCGGAAGGCATGGCCGCCGGTGAAGCCGTCCTTGCCGCCCGACGCGTCGATCGACGACACGGTATATTCGGTGGCGTCGAGCAGCGGCTCGATCCAGTAGAGCCCCTTGTCGAAATCGAAATGATCGTCCCACAGCCCGTAGATGTGGCGCAGCGTCGGCAGATGCCGGGTCGCCACGGGGGCGTCATGATCGACCAGATAGCGCGACCAGACCGCGTCGGCGATCGCCTCGCTGAAATGGCGATCGTTGCCGCCGTCCTGATGGAGAAAGTTGATATAATCGTCGGCGTAGCGCCGGTCGCGCAGCCAGCGTCCCTCGGCGAGGTGGAAGCCGGTGGCGTCGTTGAGGCTGGCATAAGGCTCGCGCTGCCAGGGCACGTCGTCGAGAAATTCAGTGCTGATATAGCCCTTGGCGCCGAGATCGCGCTGGTGGGCGCGGAAGACCGACCAGCGATAATAATAGACCGCATCGAGCCGCGGATCCGAGCTTTCGAACAGCGGGATATTGTCGCGATACCAGGCGGCGTCGTTGCCGAAGCGCTGGCCGAGAATCTGCGCCTGGTCGAGCGGCGGCGCGACCGGTGCCCCCCAAACCGGCGACACCGAGGCGGCCAGCAATGAAGCGAAAAGCCCCACGCACCGGAGAGAGGCACGCAGGGCTTTTGCGATCGTCATGGAGGGCTGACGATTACTTGAAGGTGTAGCGCGCGCCGATCGCGAAGGTCCGCGCGAGCAGGGTCGTGCCGAGATTATAGCGCTCGGGGCCGCCGACATCGCCGAACTTGTAATAGGTCTGCTGGGTGGCCTTGGTCAGGTTGACCGCGTCGAAGGTCACGCCGATGCGATCGTTGACGTTCCAGGTGAGCTGGAGGTCGAGGCTCTTTTCCGGGGTGCGCCACACGCCGATCGGGTTGGCGAACAGCCGCGCCTCGTTGTTGGCGAGGAATTCCTTGCGCCAGATATAGGACAGGCGCGCACCGACCGGCCCCCGCTGATAGGCCAGGGTGGCGTTATAGGAGAGCTTCGACACGCCGAAGAAGGCCGAGGTCGTCTCGCCGGTGATGTTGCCGGCGGCATCGGTCTGCGGAATCGTCTGCTTGGAATCGAGGATGGTCATGCTGCCGGTGAAGCCCAGGCCATCGAGGATGCTCGGCAGATAATGCGGGAAATAGGTGAGGCCGAGTTCGACGCCCTTGAGGACACCGTTCGAGGCGTTGATCGGACGGGTGATCGCGAAGGTGTTGGTGGCACCGGCGACGATGCCGTTGTTGAGGATGGTTTCCTGCACGGTCAGGGGCACGACCAGGCCGTCGACCTCACGACGGAAGCCGGTCACGTAGATCGCGCTGTCGCGGTCGAAATACCATTCGACGGCAAGGTCGAAATTCTTCGAATGGGTCGGCTTGAGCGTCGCGGTACCCGCGGTGCCGCTGCCATAGCCGACATTGGTGAGATCGCCGGTCAGCGAGTAGTTCGGGTTGATGTCGCTGAAGTTCGGCCGGCGCAGGGTCTCGCCATAGTTGAAGCGCACCCGCAGCTTGTTGGTGACCTCGTAGCGCGCGGTGAAGCTCGGCAGCCAGCGCGACGAGCCGCTCGACACCCGGGTCTCGGCGAAGCCATTGTACCGATCGAAGAAGTTGTAATCGGTATCGACCGTCACGAAGCGGACGCCGGCCTGCAGCTTGAGCGGGCGGCCGAAGATCGAGATCTCGCCATCGGCCTGGATATAGGCGGCCATGGTGTTCTCATCGATCGCGAAGACCTTGCCGAGCGAGAGCTGGTCCGAGGTCTTCAGGCCGTAGAGGCTGCGCACCTTGTCGGCATTGTCATAGAGCCAATAGCCGTTGGCCAGAACCCAGCTGGTCGGCACGTCGGCGCGGCCGTCGAAGAAGCCCTTGTTGGTGAACTGCGCGTCGGTGCCGAGCGACGCCAGCGACACGCCGAGATTGCCGGCATCCTGCGAGCGGACCGAGGTCGACGCCTTGCGGTCGTCGATGCGGATACCGGCCTTCAGGCGGCGCAGCAACCCTTCGTCCCAGGTATAATAGCCGTCGAGGGTGCCGGTCAGCGCGCTGCCATGGTCGCGGTTGGCATTGTCGTAGAGCTGGGCGACGTTCCAGACGCTCGGATCGGCGAGCAGCGCATCATTGTCGAAATGATAGGACGGGATGCCGCCGCCGGCGTTGAAGTCGACATTGATCTGGTTGGCGACGCGATCGGTGCGCATGGCGATGAACGAGGTCTTCACCGTGCTGTTCTGATAGGCGATGTCGCCGACGATCTTGCCGCGATCGCCGAGATCCCATTTGCCGTTCAGCGCATAGACGAAGCTGTCGGTCTTGGTCTTGGTGAAGTCGCCGCTGTTGAAGCCGTAGACGCTGTTCGCGGTGCGCGACTTGACGATGTTGGTGCCGTCATAGAGCTCGACCGGCTGCGGGTTCGCCCAATAGTCGACGAAGCTGAACTGGAGGCTGTTGAAGGTCTCG
Source organism: Rhizorhabdus sp. GW822-FHT03C02 (assembly GCF_058801765.1). Classification (NCBI taxonomy): domain Bacteria; kingdom Pseudomonadati; phylum Pseudomonadota; class Alphaproteobacteria; order Sphingomonadales; family Rhizorhabdaceae; genus Rhizorhabdus; species Rhizorhabdus sp. GW822-FHT03C02. The sequence continues at coordinate 12,334 of NZ_JBXANN010000009.1, read as the reverse complement.
CCGCGGAAACCCGAATAGAAGACCTCGGCGGTGTAGACCGAGCTGCTGTTCGGGGCCCACTGCATCGCGACGTTGAACGAGGGCCGGGTGCGCTTGCCGTAGAGATCCGAGCTGAACGCGGCGTCGCGCGACAGATAATAAGGCACCTTGACGCCGTTGACGGTCAGCGTCGAACCTGGGGTGGTCGACAGGCCGCTGTCGAGACCCGGGGTCCAGTTGACGTTCTTGTCGCCGGGGAAGATGCGCTCGAGCGGGGCAAGCCCCGAACCCGCGGTCGGATTTTCGGTCGCGAACGGCACGAAGGCGCCGGCGGTGACCGTCATGTCGCGATATTTGGTGCGGCTGTAGCTGCCGTTGACCAGGATGCCGATGTCGCCGATGCCGGTTTCCCAGCGGTCGCTGATCAGCAGCGCGGCGTTGGGGTTATAGCTGTCGGCCTGCTCGTTGTAGATGCCGCGGACGAGACCCGAGATCGCAAAACCGTCGAAATCGAACGGGCGGCGGGTGGCGACGTCGACCTGGCCGGCGAGGCCGGTCTCGAGCTGCTCGGCCGAGCGGGTCTTGAACACGTCGATCTGCTTGACGAGGTTCGCCGAGATGTCCTGGAGCTGGAAGCCCTGGCCGGCGGCGGTGAAGATGTTGCGGCCGTTGAGGGTGGTGACCGCGTCGGGGAGACCGCGGATCGAGATGCCGGCGGCCTCGCCGCCCGAGCGGTTGGTGACCTGGACGCCCGAGATGCGCTGCAGCGCTTCGATAACATTGTTGTCCGGGAGCTTGCCGACATCCTCGGCGACGACCGAGTCGACGATCTGGATCTGCTGCTTGCGGACGTTCATCGCGCCGACGATCGAGGCGCGGACACCGGTGACGATGATGTCTTCGGCGGAACCGTCGGTCGCGGCATCGGCCTGCGGCGCGGCGTCAGCCGGCGCGGGCGCCGGGGCAGCCTGGGCATGCGCGGTCCCGGCGATCACCAGCGAGAGGATCGAAGCCGAGCACAGGATTACCGGTTTGAATGCCATTTCAGATTCCCCTTTTTCAGACCGTCGGCATGCGGTCATTAGTCCTACCAGAAAATTCGCTCTAATCTTTCCGACGACGGCGTCAAGCGGCAAAAATACGACAAAATTTGAACAATGATACCGGTATCACCTCGCCGCATTCGCATCGAACGCGGCGAGGCTCTCAGGGCATCAAGTCGGACTTAAAAAAGCGTATCAGGCCAGCCGGAACAGTGCCGACCCATGCGGCGCAAGCTGCGTTTCGATCTTGGCCGATGCCGAACCGATGTCCTGGCGCGCCCAGAGATCGCGGACGGCGACCGGACCGTCGATGCCGATCGCGCGCAGCGGCAGCGAAACCTGCCGCGACTCGGGCTTCATGTTGAACAGCGCGAGATAGCGGCCACCCTGCCCCGACTCGGGCCGGGCGGACCAGATCCGCAGGCCGTCCTCGAGGAAATGCGGACGGTTGTCGCGGCTCGCCTGGTTGACCGCGATCACTTCGGGGTTGGTGAGCAAAGCGCGGGTGGCGGCGTCGAGATGGCGCAGGTCGCCGCCCATGATCAGCGGCGAGCGCGCGATCGACCAGAGCGTCATCAGCGTGCGCTGTTCGGCCGGAGTGAAGCGGGTATCGCGCGAACCCATCGCGATCCGGCCGAGCGGCAGCATGTCGGCATCGGGCCAGCGTCCGTCGCCCATATGGGAGTTCCAGTTCTCCAACCGGGTGAACTGGGCCTCGAGCATCGCCCAGTCGTCCCAGAAATCGTCGGAGATGCGCCACATCTCGGCATGGCCGCGGACATGGGCGGCGCGCGAGACCGGGGTCTCGCCCGGCGACAGGCTGAGGATCATCGGCCGGCCACTGCGGCGGATCGCCAGCGCGATCGCCTCGATCTCCGCCTGGTGCGCGTCATAAGGACGGCTCATATCGTCGACCTTGACGAAGTCGACGCCCCAGCGGGCATATTCGGCGAAGACGCCGTCATAATAGGGCTGCGCACCGGGCTTGCGCATGTCGACGCCATACATGTCGACATTCCACGAACAGATGCTGGTCGTGTCGGCGATGTCGCGGGCGCGATAGGCGGTGCCGAAGATCGGCAGATTGGCCTCGACCGCGGCGCGCGGAATGCCGCGCATGCGGTGGATGCCGAAGCTGAGGCCGAGCGCATGGACCTCGGCAGCGATCGGTGCGAAGCCCTTGCCGCCGGCCGCCGACGGGAAGCGCACCGGATCGGGCTGGCAGCGGCCATAGCCGTCCATCACCGGCTTGATGTCGCTATTATAGTCGTAGCCCTTGGCGCGCGGATCATACCATTGATGGTCGATGGTGAAGACCGAATAGCCGGCGGGCAGCAGGTCGCGCGCCATGATCCGTGCGGTCTCGCGCGCCTGGTCCTCGGTGAGGGTGACCGCGAAGCTGTTCCAGCTGTTCCAGCCCATCGGCGGGGCCGGCGCGAGCGACGGCTTCGCCACCGGGGCAACCGATCGCGCCTCCGTGGCGACCGCCGGCAGCAGCGCCGCGCCGCCGGCGACGGTGAGCAGGGTCCGGCGGTCGAGTCCGCTCATCGCAGCGGGCCGTTGGCGACCGGCTCGCCGAAGTCGGGGGTGCCGTCGGCGCGCCAGGCGATCGGCTGGACGCGGGTGTGGCGGTTGGGATCGAACAGCGGGTCGCCGACGATCTCCTTATAGTCGCGGCCATGGTAGACGAGCATGTCGCGGCCGCGTTCGTCGGTGGTGAAACTGTTGTGCCCCGGGCCCCAGACCTTGTTCTTCGGCGAGGATTTGAACACGGGCACCGGCGATTTCGACCAGGAGGCCGGGTCCATGATGTCGGCGTCGTCGCGCGCGGTGAGCATCCCCATGCAGTAGCGCGCGTCGGTGGCGCTGGCCGAATAGGTCAGGAACAGGCGGCCGTTCCTGGCGAGCAGCGCGGGCGCCTCGGCGACCTTGTAGCCCTGGATCTCCCAATCGAGGGTCGGCACCGTCAGCCGGGCGGGCTTGGCCGCCAGCGTCAGCGGGGTGGCCAGCGGCGCCAGATAGAGGTTCGAATTGGTGTCGATCCCGGGTTCGCGCTGCGCCCAGCACAGATAACGGACGCCGCGATGGACGAAGCTGGTCGAATCGAGGGTGAAGCTGTCCCAGGCGGTTTCGAGCTGGCCGAGCACCGACCAGTTGCCGGTCATCGGATCGGGTCCGTCGCACACCACCGCATAAGTGCGGATGCGGAACACATCCTCACCGCCGCCGCTCGGGCCCGCGGCGAAATACATGATCCAGCGGCCGTCGATCAGATGGAGTTCGGGCGCCCAGATGAAGCCCGACATCGGCCCGGTCGCGAGATGGCGCCACAGCACCCGTTCTTCGGCGGTCGCCAGACCGGCGATCGTCGGCGAGCGGCGCAGCACCAGCCGGTCATATTCGGGCACCGACCCGGTCATATAATAGCTGCCGTCGGTGTGGCGGAAGACCTGGGCGTCGGCGCGCTGCTTGACCAGCGGATTGACGATCGATGCCGGCGACGAGGCGGCCTTGGCCTTGCGCGCGAAGGCGGGAACCGCGGCGAGCGCGGCGGCGGCGCCGACGAAACCCCGGCGAGTGAGACTGTTCAGCATGTTCAATACTCCGCGTGCGGCCAGCCGTCCGCATCCCAGCGGATCGGCGCGATGCGCAAGGTTGGGGTGCCCTGGTTGGTCTTGTCGTAGGCGTGATAGACGACGTAATCGGTGCCGTCCTTGTCGTGCAGGACGCCGGCATGGCCGGGTCCGCGAAAGCGGTCCTGCTCGGGCAGGTCGGCGCGGAGGAAGACGGTGCCGCCGCCCTGCATCATCGCGCTGCCATCCTTGCCGAGATAGGGCCCGGTGATCGCCTTCGACCGGCCGATCACGGTATAATAGGTGCTCTGCGCGCCCTTGCAGCAATAGTCGTAGGAGGCGATCAGCCAGTAATAGCCGCCATGATCGATGACGAACGGCGCCTCGATCGGCGCGGGGGCCCCGGCAGGTGCCGGGCGCCGCGCGATCGAGACCGGCTTCGCCCTGGGATCGGCGGGCTTGCCGGTCTTCGGATCGAGCGCGAACAGCTTGATCCCGGTCCAGAAGCTGCCGAGCGCGAGCCATTGGCGGCCGTCGCGATCGACGATCAGGTTGGGATCGATCGCGTTGAAATCGCTGTCATGGGTCGACATCACCACCAGCCCCTCGTCGCGCCAGCCATAGCCGGGCGCGGCCGGATCGAGGGTCGGGCTGGTGAACAGGCCGATCGCCGAGCGGTTCGACCCGAAGGTCGACACCGAATAATAGAGCCGCCAGCGGCCGTTCACGAAGCTGATGTCGGGCGCCCACATGTCCTTGGCGCCGGGCACCGCCTGCAGCGCCCAGTCGGGCATCCTGTCGATCAGCGGCTTGCCGAGCGTCCAGTGGACGAGATCGGGCGAGGTCCGCGAAACGATGTAGCGGCCGCCGGTGCTGAACACATGATAGGTCCCGCCCTCGCGCGCGATCACCGGATCATGGGTGGGGGTGAGGTCGCCGGCGAGGCGATCGTTGAGGGTCGGGGCCCTGGCGGGGGTCTGGGCGGTGGCGGGGGTGGCGGTGAGGAGAGCCGCGCCGGTAAGCGTCAGGGCCGCAAAGCGCAGCAGCTTGGTCATCGAACCGCCTTCCTCCGTCGCCCCGGACTTGTTGCGGGGTCCATGGCTGTCGACATATGAGCCACCGCCGAGGATCGAACGCAGCTTCCCCGCTCGTTCTCCTCCAGCCTTCCCGCACGACGCACCAGCCATGGCCCCCGCAACAAGTGCGGGGCGACGGGCTGGAGGAGCGCCTATCGAAACGCCCCCGCTCATTTGAGATCGAGCATGACGACCGACTTGGGCGGCAGCGTCACCGTCAGGGTGCCGCCGTCGATGCGGGCGCCGTCGAACGCCTGCGGGGCGACCGCATTCGGGGCCTCGAAGGTGTTGAGCGCGGTCATCGCCGGCGCGGTCAGGACCTTGCCGCTGACGCTGGTGGCGGTCACCCCGGTCAGGGTGGTCGTCACCGTCATCGGCCGGTTCGGATCGAGATTGGCGAGGCCGACATGGACCTGGCCGGCCTTGTCGCGGACCGCCGAGGCGCTGACCGCGGGCATCGTCCACTTGTCCTTGTTGTACCAGGGCGAGTTGAGCTCGATCGGCAGCACGGTCGCGTCCATATACGGCTTGTACATCGCGAACACATGATAGGTCGGGGTCAGCAGCATCCTGGCGCCGTCGGTCAGCACCATCGCCTGGAGCACGTTCACCATCTGGGCGATCGCGGTCATCTTCACCCGGTCGGCATGTTTGGCGAAGATGTTGAGGTTGATCGCGGCGACCAACGCGTCGCGCAGCGTGTTCTGCTGGCGCAGGAAGCCGGGGTTGGTGCCGGGATCGCCCGCGAACCAGGTGCCCCATTCGTCGACCGCGAGGAAGACCTTCTTGGCCGGATCATATTTGTCCATGATCGCGCTGTGCTTGGTGATCAGATCGTCCATCCGCAGCGTCTCGGACAGGGTCTCGGCCCAGCCGGCCTCGTCGAAGACGGTCGCCGAGGCGCGCGGCGGCCAGCCGCCCGGGATGGTGTAATAATGGAGCGACAGCGCGTCGACCTGACCCGCGGTCTCGCGGATCATCGTCTCGGTCCATTTATAGTCGTCGACATTGGCGCCCGAGGCGATCTTGAGGATCGTCGTGCCCGACGGCGCCTTGATGAAGGTCGCGTAGCGGCGGGTCTCGTCGGCGGCGAATTCGGCGCGCATATTGCCGCCGCAGCCCCACAGCTCGTTGCCGACCCCGAAATAGGGGACCTTCCACGGCGCCTTGTGGCCGTTGGCGGCGCGCTCGTCGGCCAGGCTGCCGGCGGGCGAGGTCATATACTCGACCCATTCGGCCATTTCGCGGGCGGTGCCGTTGCCGACATTGCCGGCGATATAGGGCTCGGCGCCGAGCTGTTCGGTCAGGTCCATGAACTCATGGGTGCCGACGCTGTTGGGTTCGGTGACGCCGCCCCAATGGGTGTTGATCTTGACCGGGCGCTTGGCCTGGGCGCCGATCCCCTCGCGCCAGTGATATTCGTCGGCGAAGCACCCGCCCGGCCAGCGCACGACCGGCACCCCCAGCGTCTTCAAGGCGCCGACGACGTCGTTGCGGAAGCCGCGGGTGTTGGGGATCTTCGATTTCGGACCGACCCACAGGCCGCCATAGATGCCGTTGCCGAGATGCTCGGCGAACTGGGTGAAGATGCGGCGGTCATAGACCGGGCCCGGGGTCTCGGCATGGAGCGTCGCGGTCGCGGTGGTGGGCGCCGCCGGGGTCTGGGCGATGGCCGCATTGGCCGTCGCCGCGAGCAAGGCGCAGGCGATCGGCTTCCAGAATTTGGTCATCTTCTTCTCCCTTGATCTTCCAAGGACCTGGTCTGCGACCGGCCCGGTCTTGACTCTTCTAGTCGTGGAACGGCTCGACGATTTCCCGCTTCGCGCGGAGGAAGGCGTCGGCGACCAGCCTGAGCGGGCTGGTGTCGACATCGCTGCGGCCGGTGCGGATCAGCGTGCCGAAGCGGGCGTAGAGCCCGGCATATTCGCGGTCCTCGCTATGTTCGGTGCCGCTCGGCAGGGTCAGCACCGCGCCGCCGCGCGACAGCTTGCAGGTGCCGGCGTCGGTTTCGACGATGATGTCCCAGCTTTGCGGACCGGTCTGGCGCCAGTCGAGATCCATATGGATCGGCGCGCCGGCGGTGTCGCAGAACAGCAGATCGGCGGCGATCGGCGCGGCGCGGTTGGCCGGCCGTTCGAGCGTGCCCTTCCGCAGGAAGAAGGGCCGCGGCAGGATATGGGTGACGATCGACAGCGCGTTGATCCCGGGATCGAACACGCCGAGGCCGCCCGGTTCCCAGATCCACGCCTGGCCCGGGTGCCAGACGCGCACGTCCTCGCGCCAGACGATCGACACCTTTTCGATCCGGCGATCGGCGAGCCAGGCGCGCGCCGGGGCGACCCCGGCGGCGAAGCGCGAATGCCAGGCGGCGAAAAGGGTCGCGCCGACCCGGTCGGCGCGCGCCTCGAGCGCGTCGACCTCGGACAGGGTCGCGCCAGGCGGCTTTTCGAGGAAGACATGGATGCCGAGCTTGAGCGCCTGCGTGGCGAGGTCGTAACGGACCTGCGGCGGGGTGCACAGCGCCACCGCCTCGACCGCCGGGCCTTCGGCGAGCAGCGCGTCGAGGCTGGCGAGATGGGGAACGCCCTCGACTCCCTGGCCGGCGATCGGGCTGACCGTCGCCGCCAGGCTGAAGCCGGCATCGCCGGCGATCGCCGGCAGATGCTGGTCGACGGCGATCTTGCCCATGCCGACCACCGCGATGCGGATCGGATCCATGATCAGAGCGCCCGAACGACGACCTGGGCCTCCTCGGCGCGCGCCAGCGGGTTGCGCAGCGGCAGGGTGAAGGGCGCCGCCTCGATCTCGAACACGTCGCCAACCTGGGTCTGGATGCCGTCGGTGAACGACAGGGTCGCGGTGCCGAAGAAATGGACATGGATGTCGCCGGGACGACGGAACACGCCATATTTGAAATTATGATGTTCGAGATTGGCGATGCTGTGCGACATGTTCGCCTCGCCCGACAGGAACGGCTTTTCCCAGATCACCGCGCCGTCGCGCAGGATGCGGCTGGCGCCCTCGACATGGTCGGGCAATGCTCCGACCAGCAATTCGGGGCCGAGCGCCGCCTGGCGCAGCTTCGAATGCGCCAGCCAAAGATAATTGTGGCGTTCGGTGACATGGTCGCTGAACTCGTTGGCGAGGCAGATGCCGAGGCGGAACGGGGTGCCGTCGGGGCCGATCAGGTAGATTCCCGCCAGTTCGGGCTCCTCGCCGCCATCCTGGGCGAAGGCCGGCATCGTCAGCGGGGCGCCCGGCGCGACCAGCTGCGAACCGTCGCCCTTGTAGAACCATTCGGGCTGCTGCCCGACGGTGCCGGCGGCCGGCTTGCCGCCCTCGACCCCTTCGAGGAACATCCGCATCGAATCGGTCTTGGCCTCCGACGCGGCAGCGGCGCGGTGCATCTTGTCGCGGCCCTCGGCGGAGCCGAGATGGGTCAGGCCGGTGCCCGCCATCACCAGGTGGGCGGGATCGACATGGTCGATCGGCGAGATGATGGTGCCGGCGGCGAATTCGGCGGCGAGATCGACCGCGGCGCCCTCGCCGATCGCGGCGATGGTGGCGGCAAGATCGCGGTTTTCCGCGATCGCGCGGGTGGCGAGCGCGAGCACGGTGTCGACGCCGGGGACGAAGAAGGCGCGATCGTCGATCGCGGCGATGACCGCGCGAGCGCCGGCCGAATTACGATGTTGCAACAGGCGCACGGCCATGATCCCTCTCCCTTTGCCGGCGCCCGTCCGGGCGGCGGCCACGTCATCCGATTCGCCATCCGCCCCTGCCCCGGCATCGGGCCAAGGCTCTGGACGGAAAGCCCCACACACAGCATAGCGCGACGTCCGACCGCATTTCGATGCGGGTGGATCAGCCGTTGCACTCTGCAATTACTCCGACTTAATAGAGCGGAGAAGATAACGCAATCTCTCGTTCCACCGTCGCGCAACGGCTGGTAGCGATGCGTTGGGGAGAATCTGAATGAAGGACAGCAGCAACGAGCCGGGTGTGGGACCGGACGGCGTTGGCGAGACGGAGAGCGGCAGCAAGGAACGGACGCCGCGTGGCACCGGCCGCCGGCTGCACGGGGCGATCGTCCACAAGCTGGGTACCGCGATCATGTCCGGGGCGTTCGCGCCCGGCGACACGCTGTCGAGCGAGGTCGCCTTTTCCGAGGCGCTCGACGTGTCGCGCGGCGCCTATCGCGAGGCGGTGCAGGTGCTGACCGCCAAGGGGCTGGTCGAGAGCCGCCCCAAGGCCGGCACCCGGGTGCTGCCACGCAACCGCTGGAACCTGCTCGATCCCGACGTGCTCGCCTGGGCCTTCGCCGGCGAGCCCGACGTCGAATTCGTGCGCAACCTGTTCGAACTGCGCGCGGTGGTCGAGCCCGCGGCGGCGCGATTCGCCGCCGAGCGGCGCGACCGCGACGACATCAAGGCGATGAAGGACGCGCTGGCGGCGATGCGCCGCCACACGCTGGCGACCGAGGCCGGGCGCATCGCCGACCGCGATTTCCACGACGCGATCCTGCGCGCGACCCGCAACGACGCGATGCGGGTGCTGAGCGCGAGCATCGGCGCGGCGGTCAACTGGACGACGCTCTACAAGCAGCGCTCGCGCGCGCTGCCGCGCAACCCGATCCCCGACCATGCCAAGGTCTATGACGCGATCGCCGCCGGCGACGGCGAGGCCGCGAGCGCGGCGATGCGGATATTGGTGGATCTGGCGCTCGAGGATACCAAGAGCGCGATGGAGCCTTGATCTAACTTAGATCCTCCCCATCGCAGATGGGGAGGGGGACCGCGCAGCGGTGGAGGGGTTCTTCCGTCCGCGAGCGCGAATGCCTGACGAACGCAGAACCCCTCCACCATCCTGCGGATGGTCCCCCTCCCCACGCTACGCGTGGGGAGGATCTAGAAACTACCCCACCACTTCCGGCGCGGGGAGTTCGGCGGTCGGCTTCGAGCCCCACAGCGCGTAGAACAGGATGTAGAGCTCGCAGCTCGCGGTCAGCAGGAACGACCATTGCAGGCCGTAGCTGTCGGCGATCCAGCCCTGGACGATCACCAGCGCGCCGCCGGCGATCGCCATCACCAGCAGGCCCGAGCCTTCCTCGGTCAGTGGCCCCAGGCCGCGGATCGCGAGGGTGAAGATCGTCGGGAACATGATCGAGTGGAACAGCCCGACCGAGATCAGCGCCCACATCGCGACATGACCGGTGGCGAAGGTCGCGACCAGCATCACCGCGCAGGCGCAGATGCTGGCGAAACCGAGCACCTTTTCGGGGGCGACCGCCTGCATCAGGAAGCTGCCGACGAAGCGGCCGACCATCATCCCGCCCCACAGCAGGAACAGATAATGTGAGGCCTGTTCATGGGTGGTGTCGCCGATATTGGGCTGCGACACGAAGTTGATGAACAGGTTCGACACCCCGATCTCGGCGATCAGATAGATGAAGATCGCCGGGATGCCGAGGACGAGATTGCGGTGCTTCCAGATCGACAGGCCCTGACGTTCGGCCTTGGCCGAGCGCTGGGTGGCGGTGCCGAGCGCGGGCAGCGGGAAGCGGGCGATGACGATCGCGAGCAGCACCAGCACGATCGCGACGATCAGATAGGGAAGCTGCACCGACTGGGCGTCGGCGAGCCGTTCGGCCGGGGTGAGCGCCGCCGCCCCTGCCCCGCGCGTCCCCGACATCGAGCGGCCGAGGATCAGGTAACCGCCGAACAAGGGCGCGAGCGTGGTGCCGAGCGAGTTGAACGCCTGGACCAGGTTGAGCCGCGACGAGGCGGTCTCGGGCGATCCGACCACCGCGACATAGGGGTTGGCCGCGACCTGGAGCAAAGTGATGCCACTGGCGATGATGAACAAAGCGGTGAGCGTCACCCCATAAGACGGGATGCGCGCGGCGAGGATCATCAGCAGCGCGCCGGCGGCCATGATGCCGAGGCCGGCGACCATCGCCCGCTGATAGCCGATTCGCTCGATCAGTTTCGCCGACGGGATCGAGGCGAAGAAATAGGCGATGAACCAGGTCGATTCGATCAGGGTGGTCTGGGTGTAGCTGAGGTCGAACACGCTGCGCAGATGCGGCAGCAGCGTGTTGTTGATGACGGTGATGAAGCCCCACATGAAGAAGAGGCTGGCGAGCAGGGTCAAGGCCGGGCGGTAGCTGACCCCCGCCGGAGGGGCGTCGCGGAGGACCGCCGCCGAACTGTTCACTGGTCCCGCCATTTCTATCTTCTCCTCGCCCGATCGATCGGCGATATGCGCCGCGCGCACATCGAACGGCTTGCCCGCCGCTAAATTGTCCGACTATATAACCGCCGAATGTGCGTCAACGGCATAGAATTTCGAAGGGCAGAGGCATGCGGAAAGTGATGCGGACGAGTTTGATCGCGACGGCAATGGCGGCGTTGATCGCGGGATCGGGCGCCGCCCGCGCCGCCGATGCGAAGCGCGCGCCGGCGGGCCAGCTCAGCGACGGCAGCGCGATCGAGGCGATCACCCTGACCAACGGCCATGGCGTGTCGGCGCGGGTGCTGACCTATGGCGCGACGCTGCAGGCGCTGATCGGCCCCGGCCGCGACGGCAAGCCCGCCGACGTCATCCTCGGCTATGACGATCTCGCCTCCTACGAGAAGCATCCCAATTATTTCGGGGTGACCGTCGGCCGCTATGCCAACCGCATCGCCGGCGGCCGCTTCACCCTCGACGGCAAAGACTATCAGCTGCCGCTCAACGACAAGGTCAATTCGCTGCACGGCGGCGGCAAGGGCTTCGACAAGCAGGTCTGGTCGGTGGTCTCGGTCAAGAGCGGCCCGGTGGCGAGCGTGGTGCTCGCGCACAGCAGCCCCGACGGCGATCTCGGCTATCCCGGCGCGCTCGACGTGACGGTGACCTACACGCTCGACGAGAGCGGCGCGCTCGGCATCGCCTTCGACGCGAAGACGACCAAGCCGACCGTGATCAACATGACCAACCATGCGATCTTCAACCTCGACGGCGAGGGATCGCCCGAGGGCGCAACCTTCCACAAGCTGACGATTCCGGCCAAGGCCTATACCCCGGTCAACGCCGCGCTGATCCCGACCGGCGAGCGCCGCCCGGTCGCGGGCACGGTGTTCGATTTCCGTGAGCCCCGGATCGTCGCCGACGGCATCCGCGACGGCCGCGACCAGCAGATCCGCTTCGGCCAGGGCTACGACCATAATTTCGCGCTCGACAAGGGCGTGACCGCGACCCCACAGCTGGCCGCCAAGCTCGAGGATCCGAAGTCCGGCCGGGTGCTCGAGGTGCTGTCGACCGAGCCCGGCGTGCAATTCTACACCGGCAATTTCCTCGACGGCACCTTCGTCGGCAAAAGCGGGCATCTCTACCGGATGGGCGACGGCATCGCGCTCGAACCGCAGAAATTCCCCGATGCGCCGAACCAGCCGGGCTTCGTCTCGGCGCGGGTCGATCCGGGCAAGCCCTATCATCATGCGATGATCTACAAGCTTTCGGTCGCGAAATAGGGCGGGTCGGTCCGGCCAGTCCTCCCCGCGCGACGACATCCGCCTGCATGGTTGGCATCGCGCGAACCAAACCACCGTCGCCCCGGCGGAGGTGTTTAGACCGGGTACAAGGTAGACGGCGTTCGGGGACATGGTGAACGGGTCATGCCACC